>NZ_CP082944.1:2662500-3862500 GCF_019933155.2 Metabacillus dongyingensis
TTTGACCCAATATGGTCAGCCTCTCTTTATGGCTTTGATCAATGAATGAAATTTTTTCCTGTAATATTTCTTCTTTAACCTCAGTGTATTTCTTTACAGCAAAATAAGAAAACTGATCAAAAAGTGCATTGATTTCTTCAATATAAGGCTGCAGATCATTTCGCGGAATTCCAGAACTGACAATATAACTAATCACTGCACGTCTTCCAAGATTCACATTATTTATGAAATCACCGATGTTTACATTTGCTTCTACTCTTTCTAGAGCTACCTTACTAGCCAGAATATCAATTTCATCTGAGCTTAACGGCTGCTGAATCGTTTTTTTCACCAATCCATACATCCTCATCCCGTTTTTCTCTACTTCTTCCTGATGAAGATCGTCTTCTGAAATCGTAATATTTTGCCGCCATGCAGCGATAAAAGTAGAAATATTTTCATCTAAAAACCGAATTAACTCATCTGAAGCTGTCATAAGTAAAAGCACCCCTAATTCTTGCAGAAAAATCATATGTATTTCTATTCTTGTTTAGATGAGGAATAATTAATAGGGCTAAAGTTTGGAATATTCCTGCAAAACTATACAATTAACATTCTATCATAATATGAATTATTACGGTATTTCCCTTTTCACTTTTGGTACAATAGAATGTGCGAAAGGATGTGCCTGACATATATGGTAAATATTAGACTGAAACAATTCGTTACCCTATTATTAAAAATAATCCTAATCATTCTGGGCAGCTGCAGCATTGCAGCATTACCTTCTTTAGTCTTCTTGGAAAAAGATGGTTTTCCTGTTGAATTTGGATTTTTCCCAGTATCCTATCTAAATGCAATTGGGCAAATTACTGCTGAGATTCTTACTCCATTTGATTTAACGTTTGTAAGCTATGGAGATAAGCTTGAATTGTTTCCTTTTATTTTCAATGCCTATTTTTATTCCATCAGCATATTATTCCTTTCATTTTTGATTTCACTGACTTCAGCATTTTTATTTTCAGCCTTGTATATACTTGCTTCAGCCCATATGCGAAAAATCGCTCGCGGCATCCTGATGATCTTTGAATCAATACCAGATGTCATTTTGATATTGGCTTTTCAATACGGCGTTATCTCATTTTTCAAAAGCACGGGAATAAAAGTGCTTCAGATTTATGGTTTAGAAGATAAAGTTTACCTATTTCCGATACTATGTCTAAGTTTTGTACCGATCGCCCTGATGATCCGTTCACTTATCAATATTTTAGAAGAGGAACATGCAAAGCTATACGTCCAGTTTGCAAAAGCCAAAGGAGTATCCAATTTACATATTTTCATTAAACATGTTCTGCGAAATGTATTTATTTCTTTGCACCATCACATTTCCTCTATTTACTGGTTTATGCTTTCCAGCTTAGTGGCGGTTGAATTTCTTTTTCAAATGAATGGCATCACTGGATTTTTATTTGGATATATGGAACAGAAAGTAATCGCAATTGGCATTCTGCTTATCCTGATTCCATTCGGGTTACTGCAGTGGATTTTTAAAAAATGGTATTCTTTATTAATGAGAGGTACTCAGCATGAATAAAAAGAAGCTATTATTTGTCTTTTTTCCCTGCATACTTATTGGGCTGCTTCTCCTTATGAGTTTTATTTATGAGTTTGGATTTAAAAGCCAGACAAGTTCTGTGATAATAAAATACGATGAAAATGGCGATATTGCGGGCACAGCTCCTTTTCCTCCATCTCTTAAGCAGCCATTTGGGACTGACAGAAATGGAAATGATTTAGGACTCAGATTATTGGAAGGAGCAAAATACACTATTACTTTCGCTCTTGGCGTTTCGATTCTAAGAACACTGGCTGCTGTGGCTGCGGGATCTGTTTTTGCCTTTTTGCCCAGGTCCATCCAATCATTGGCAAAGTGCTTTTTAATTCCATATCAATACATACCTTCGTTCATTCTGGTTTTTATCTTAATCTGGCCACTGAATATTATTAAAGATGAAATAGGATATACACCTATGATCACCTTCCAATTTTTAGTTATTTTCATCGTTGGAATTTCACCGGTCATGCTGCTGATGTCAGGCGAAATTAAGCAAATCCTTAAAGAACCGTATATTGAAGTTTCCTATCATTTAGGGGCGAACAATAGACATGTTATTTTTAAACACATATTACCCGTTCTGAATAAACGAATTCTGATCATCTTTTTCCAGCAGATGATTCAAACCCTTTTGCTGCTCATTTATTTAGGGATATTTGAAATTTTTATTGGCGGAGATAAACCTGGCGGGGTTTTTGGAGATGACGAACGCTCTCTTTCTCAGTCAGGGGAATGGGCAGGCATGATCGGCCAAAGCAAATTTGATTTGATGACGGCGCCCTGGATTGTATTAGGCCCGGGAATTGCATTTATCATTTTGATTTTACTTTTAAATATCGTTTTAAACTATTTGCTCTATCCTGAGAAAAAGTAAAATGCAGAGGCTGCCCCTGCATTTTTCACACTGAAAAATCTTCTTCATTGCATCCTGCTGCATTCGGAGGAAGAACATGATCTGTACCAGGTATTTTCTGATTAAAGCATACCCGCTTTAAGTCAGCAATGCCACTTTGTTCTCTAAGCAAAACAATCTTTAGTTCAAATCGCAATTGAAGCAGAAGCAGCAATGCTTGATAAAATTACTAAAGAGAACATTGAAATCATGGTTAAATCCATTCATAAGATGATAGGAAAATAGTGATAAGCAGATGAAAGCAGACCCAAAATATTTTTTTGGGTCTTTACTATTTATTAATATCCCCTGCAGGTTTTGTTGAAAGTTAAATAAGCTTCGCTTTTGTAATCGCTTTACAAACTTTTCAATTTATAAGCCTGACTTTATAAATTAGTCTAATATTGAAACCCCGTTTTCCGTGCCGATTTAAAATAGGCAAAATAAAGAAGCTCACTTAACTGAAGTCCTCAGAAAATGTCAGCCCGCATCATTCGAAACATTTACTGGATGTCAATTCATTCTTTCTTTTCTTGCCTACCTATAAATATCCCCTGCAAGCTTTCGCAATTCACTCTCATTCATCACTTCATAAGCATTCTCTCTTTTGAGGATTGTACCTCTTTTACAAAGCATATCCAGAGTCCGCAGAAGATGACGATAGCTTGTGCCGAGCATTTCAGAGAGGTACGTCAGATTTTCTTTAAATAGGATGCTCTCCTTTTTCACACCAGTAGCTAAAATATAGCTTGAAAGTCTATGTTCAAGCGGATAATACAAATTGATGGAGCTATTTTTTGAAAGCCTGTTCAGCTTGTCGGATAGAGAATATCCCATAAAGGTTAAAAAAACAGGATCCCGAAGCAATTTTTCTCTTACTTGCGGCAAATAAATGCCAATACAATATGTATCGTCAATAGCCTGAACACTTGATGCTGCTCCCCGCACTTGGAATAGTTCTACATCTCCCAGCACTTTAAATCCCTCATAAAATGAGAGCAGCAGTGATTTCCCGTTGCTTAATGTCGTGTAAACCTTTGCACGTCCATCTACAAAAAAATAGAGATAATCCATTTCTGCTCCTTCCCGGCATAAATATTCATTTTTTGAAAAGACGTACAGTTCCATCCATGCTTTCATATCCTCGGAAAAATAGCCGGCTATTTTGTTCACCGCTATATACTCTTCAAACAATTTCTGATTTTGTAATTTTTTCATAAAAAACCTCGCGCAATGTGACATATGTCATCATTATATCTCTTTTATATATGGATAATGAAACAAGACATCTATAAAAGGAGTGAATATTTTTGTACAACCTGATTTCTGCTGCTGTTGGCGCTTTTATTGCCATTATGATTGTATTGAACGGAGAACTCTCAAATGGCATAGGAAATTACACCTCTAGCGTTGCCATTCATCTCGTCGGTCTTCTTGCTATTTGCGCCGTTTTCTTATTTATAAAAAAACCTATTCATTTCCAAAAAGGACTGCCGCTTTATTTGTACAGCGCTGGCGCCATTGGAGTGCTTACCGTCCTTTTTTCAAATATCAGCTTCATGTCACTTGGGGTATCTGTCACGATAGCCCTTGGATTGTTAGGGCAGTCCCTGGCTGCCATTATCATCGATCACTACGGGCTGCTGGGTATGAAAACCGTAAAATTCAACAAAACAAAATGCATAGGTCTGGCATTTATTCTGCTGGGCAGTGCTGTTATGACATTTTATTAAGGAGGTATTTACAATGATCTACTTGATTATTTCTATTTTAGCAGGAGTTTCAATTGTTATCGCAAGAATCATCAATTCCAACCTTGCAGACAAAATTGGTTTACTTGAAGGTACGCTCATCAATTTTGTGACAGGCCTGATGTTATCCTTGGTTTTTCTTTTATTCAGCAGCGAGGCAGTTTCCTTTTCGACCTTAGACTTTACACAAGTTCCAAGCTGGGCTTACTTAGGCGGTGCAGCAGGAGTCATAGTCATCTTTCTTTCAAGCTATCTCACGCCGAAAGTATCTGCATTTTATTTAACTCTTTTTATTTTCATAGGTCAGTTATTTACGGGGATTGTCATTGACTACTTTACACTTGGTGAATTGTCTCAAGGGAAAATACTTGGAGGATTGCTTGTATTATTTGGTCTAGTCTTTAATTTGAGAATTGACCGAAAACAAGAAATGAGATCTGCTTAAGGTCCCATTTCCTATTAATAGTCCTGATATGTATCTGCATTTTTATCTGTCCTTTTCACAACTGCAGCAAGTCCTCTTATCGTTAAAAGCGTAAAGCTGATACTTGCAAAGGTATGAAAGACAGACCACTTCTTCCATTTAAATAAACGGGTCGTTTTTTCCATATACCACTGAGCAATGGACATCGGCACACTCCAGGTTAAGCTTTTCAACAGGATCCCCGGTAATTTATCTTTGTAAGATTGACGGACCCAAATGACACTTAATAACGGAAAAAACACCAAATCAAAAAGAATATTTGTATTGAAAATTTTTGAAAATGGCCTAACAGGATACTTGACTCTTTTAGTATTGACAACATAAGCATCAATAAGGGTAGACAATATACCTTTGGAAAAGAAGACAATAAGCATTTCCTTTACATTTGGCTTCCGTATTACAAAAGGGAACAATACTGCACATAGTGCAAACAGCCCTTTGATCATCGTTTTTTCCATCTTCAACATCCTTATCATTTTTTTGATAGTATCTGCTCTTATCAATAAAAATAATACGGAATTTTGCAGGAACTTAGCCGATAAGCCTGCATATGCTAATGATGATCATCTTGAGGAGGTTTTAAATTGTATCATTACATGCCATATCCATACGCACGCTATCCTAAGCCAGTCATGCAAAAACTAAAATCATCCACATTAAATGCTGTTCACCCATTTGTACAGCATGGTTTAAAAGAAGCACATTTCACGTCGTACCAGCATGCTCTAATGGAAGTAGCCGCCATGTCCTATCTGCTCGGAAAAGGATATGATTACAATGCTGCCTATCAATTAGTAGAAGCTTGGGAAGTGAATGAGTCTTTTTAAAAAGCTGGATATCCAGCTTTTTTTTCTGGAATGAACCCTCTGCCAATAAAACTTGCTCCAACAGGTTCTCTCCCCATGTCTCTTGCCCAGACGGACAGCTGTCCTGCGTGATGAATTTCATGGGCAATGACATGGCGGATGATTTCCCCTTTTTTATAGGTGCCGTCCATCCAAGGCGGAGTTACATTTTCATTTTCCCATGCAATGTTCCAATTTTGCAGATACGTGATCATTTCTGACTGCAGTTCTCCCGATAATCGGATAATCTTTTCAAGTGAGTGGTATTCCCTGATCGTAAAATCGATGATCTTTTCACCCTTAAGCACATTGATCCAGCTGTATTCCACATCAATGATATGGAGCAGAGTTTCAATTATGGAGCCGACTCCTCCTGACCGTTTTTGCTGCAATTCTTCGTCAGTCAGATTTTTGCACCATTCAAACCACTCTTCTCTTACACGCCAATTGTATTGAAAAAACAGCTGCATTACTGATCACCCAAGTATAAGGGGAATTTTTCTTCTTCGTGTATGGAATCTTCTGATTTTTTGACAAAAAAAGTTCTGGCATTCTGTCTTGAGCTGACAATTTTATAAAGTTTTTCATCTATAAAGTGAATCCCAGCACCATCATCAAGGCCGTATCCTGCTTTCATTTTACCGGATAAAATGTGTTCCTGATATGCAGGTCTGCGTTTCTCCTCCCCATCATAATGAGGGCAGCAGCTGCCATGCAGGAAGCCAAGTCCGTTTAATTTATACAGCGGAGCGTTCATGGGATCTGTAAGCCCCTCTTCAAACCAGCAAATAGCTCCCGCACTCAAACCTGCAAGTATGGTCCCGTTCTCATAAGCCTTTCTAATAATCAAATCCAACCCCCACTCTTTCCATAAAACAAGCAAGTTTCTCGTACTTCCGCCTCCAACATAAAGAATATCCTGCGACATGACAAAATCCTCCAAATCATAAAAATGAGGATCAAACAAAGCTAGATGATCAGGAACACATGAATGGGAATGAAAGGCATCATAAAACTTTTCTATATATTGATTCTGATCCCCGCTTGCAGTCGGTACAAAACAAACTTTCGGAAGATCCTTCATACTTTGCTTTAATATGTATTGATCAAGCAGCGGATTTTCAGGCTCCATTGAAAATCCTCCGCCCCCCATCGCAATAATCTGCCTCACTGACAACATCTCCTTCTTTTAAATTAAAACTTCCCTCAGCAGCAAGCCAAAGAAAATGCCAAGAAACATGGATGTTAATGTCCCAAGAAGAAAATACTCAGCCCAATTCCGGTCGTCCATCTGTTTAAATCGCGCAATTGACTTAGCCGTCACAATGAATGCAATCGCAGGATAAGCACTATAAAAAGTTAAAATGATGACAAGCAGCCTCTCGATGTATCCGATCAGCTTTCCCCGTGATAGATCATGCTTATTAAAAGTATAATAAGTGTACTCTTCTACAAGTCCGCCGGCTGAATTCATCTGCTCCTCTTTCCGCTCATTCTTAAAAGAATACCTGCCCTCAAACGAAAGCAGCTGATCAGGCAGCGTCCCGAGCAAAATCCGGATTATATGCCCGCTTACACTTGTCACTAAAATCACAATAATGATAATAAAAAGGACGGAATTCAGTATACTTAAAGAAGAATTCTCTGTTAAGAGCTCAATTCCTTTTTCCAGCAGTCCAGAAAAAGTTACCTTAAAAAACAAATGAGAAGCAGTGATAATCATTGCCAGATGGATGATCTGATCTGCAATAAAATAGAAAAGCTTTTTCATGTTTTGCTTGCCGACTGTTTTGTCCAGCAGCTTTATTTTTAGAAAATCGATCAGAAAATGAGTGCCTAATAAAAACAAAATCGGCAAAACGACATATTTCAGTGGCTTTGCAAAATCAAAGGACAACCCCCAGAACAAAAGCGTTGCCGGTAAAAGGACAATAAAGTGATGCAGCATATGCTTTTTCAAATTCTTCAGCTTTTCTCTCACCATCTCATCCGATTGGAGAAAAAAATCAGCAATTAAATGAGCCAGAATGAGACTTAATAAAATCATAGGTTCCCCTTTCCTTCCTCTTTTGAATACCATTCGCTGATGTGCTGCTGTAAATAAGTGCGGATGGACTGCTGCAATTTTGGCAGAGCTGGATGTGAATCAGGGAATTCTTTTTGCTGAAGCGAGTTCAAAACAATGTTCAAATTAATGAAAATCATTCTTAATTCTTCCCCGCTCCCTTTCTTAAAGTGACTTGATATCGTGGATGGGGATTTGCCTAAAATCTTTGCCACTTTTCTCTGCTGATTAAAAATCTCAAATAAGGAAAACACCATCTTCTGCAGATCTGTTTGTTCATTCACAAGCTTTTGATGCATCATCAGCAGGGAATTCATCAATAGCTGAACTTCAGCCCGGTTTTCTTTTATATAAAACTTGAACTGAGATCTTTCATCTCCCTCTTTTTTCAGAGATTCATTGGCTTCCCTCGCAAGCTTGATCATGGGATGAATCCACGTTTCGATATCAATCTCTTTTAATTCTCTACTGATGTCTCCAAAGGTAACTCCGAAATATGGAGGATTGTCTGGCAGGTTCCATATGACGCTGATGAAATGGGCAATTTCATATGCAGTTGAATACCCATTTGCAATCAAGATGATTTCATCTCCCCTGCGGTGTTTCACAATCACTTCATCATTTGTCCAAGTCTTAATCCATTTTACCATTTTTTCTAAATAGGCTGATAATTCTTCTCCCATTCCCTCTGCTGAGGAATTTTGGATGTCCATGATGAAAATTGAGGCTGGGTGTTGGGGCATTTCATGAAACCTCCTAGAAATTCGATTATATTATCAAATATATCAATAATTCGATTATATAGTCAAACTTTTACAATGTGCTGCTATTTAGACGAATAATCATTATTTTCTTTAAATATGTGAAAATAGTACTGTTTGTCGAAAAATAAAACTACCAATGTACGTTAATAAGAACTATAATTTATTTTATAAAGAACAAAAATCTTATTTGCTATTCTGAAACATTTTATATACAACCTTTTTGTTCTTTATAAAGAATTAAATTAAGAAATGAGGCCTACTATGAAGAATGAATATGATGGAAATGTATCACGTCCTATGGTTTTAAGTCACCAGCCGGTTCGGTTTGAGACAGCTCAGAGCTGGAATAAAGGCCATGGTAATGTGGATCACCCTGGTAAAGGGAACGGCGGAATTCATTATCCTAATCCGCCATATACCGGTCCCCGCCATGATAATGGAGGAGGAAAGGGAAAAGGAAATTAATATCAACAATAAAGAAGGTCCATAAGTCTTATGGCCTTCTTTATATGATGATTGAGGAGAACGATATGACCAATATAAATACTAAAATTGGTGAGCATAATATAAGACTGGTTTGCGAAAATAAGAAACTAGTAAATTTTTTAACTCACCAATTCCTAATAAGAGATCATGGCAGAAAAATAGATTTATCGATATTAATTGAGAAAGGCTACGGTCAGCCCTTTAAGAATTATGATGTAGACGTTTCTGAAACTCTAACTTCCATCACATTTAAAAGAGCAGATTACAAAATTACAGTTGACCCAAATTACACGCAAGCGGAAGTGCACGTTCACAATGAACTCGCACTAAAACACGCTTTAATGAACCTTTACAGTTCTTTTATCGTTCACAGAAACTGGGGGATTCTTCTACATTCTTCTTGCGTCCTTGAGACAAATGGTGCACACATTTTCACAGGACATTCTGGAGCAGGAAAATCCACAGCAGCCAAACTCTCTGCTCCCCGCCCATTATTGTCTGACGAAGCAACAATCATAAAAATCGATAAAGAGGGAATTCTGGCCTTTGACTCGCCATTCAGAAGTGAATTGCATGGACATGCACCTGTTTCTAATATAAAACTGCTGAGCATTGACCTTCTCCATCAATCTCTTTCAATAGAAAGAAACCGGGTTGATAAACCATCTGCCCTTTTAGCGTTATTGGATAAAGTATTCTATTGGCCCAGCAATAAAGAAGAAACGAAAAGAATTCTTACTATGCTGCGCTTTCTCGTAGAGCATGTTGACATTTATGATCTTTATTTTCAAAAAAATAATCGATTTTGGGAGATGATTTCATGACATATTATAAACAGGCACCTGATTGCGAAACAGTAGAAATCGATGGAGAATGGATGATTCTCCACTCCGGTCAATTCACCATTACGAAGTTAAATGAAACGGGCGGATTCTGCTGGTCATTGCTAAAAGATGCGCACACTGTAGACGAACTGGTTCTGTCTTTTCAAACTCAGTTTAATAAAGACAATCAGGAAACAAAACATGAGCTTCAGTGCTTTCTAAAAGAATTGGAACAATACGGATTGATTGAACATGCGGTTTGATCAGAATACAGTCAATCTATTGAAAGCGACCATTGAAAAACACGGATGGATTGACTTGCCGGCTGAAGGCTTCAGCATGTATCCCTTTATTCAAAAAGGTGAAATTTGCCGATTTATAAAATTCGATCATAGAAACCTTAAAAAAGGACAGATCCTTCTCTTTTATTCCAAATCAGGGAAGCTGATTGCCCACAGATTATACCGCTATGAAAAGGGGCATTACATCCTAAAAGGAGATACAAACGAATGCCTGGATGAGCCAGTATCACCTGCTCAAGTGATTGGCTGCCTGGAATCAGTTCAAAAAAAGAAAGGCATGATCATGATGCATAAGCCTTTTCCATTTCTATACAGTCAAGCGGTCGTTTCTTCTCCCTTCTCTGCACGGCTGTTCCGCTTCTATTTAAAAAGAAGACTCGGTGAAGCGCTATGATAAAAAAGAAATGGAACACATTCAAGAACATGTTTTTAATAGAAGATATCCGCAGGACATTCGCTTTGCTGGGTCCCTATCTATTAAAGTACAAAAGATCCTACATATCTCTTTTTTTTACTATGCTCTCACAAATTTTATTAACGATCGGTTTTGCCTGGTTCTTTGGAACGATCACAGATGCTGCCGTTCAAAATGAAACGGATAAACTAAAATGGCTGCTGCCGTTTGGCCTTGGTTTACTAAGTATAAGCTTGGCAACGACGTACTTTTACACTTATTTAGAGTCCGTAACAATCAATAAAGTAAAACTAGAACTCAAAGAGCAAGTTTTAAAGCATCTTCTTCTTCTGCCAGTGAAAAAAACATCAAACATGCGAACTGGAGATTTAATGACTCATTTCATAAACGATGTCAACTGCATCGAAGGAGTCATCGGCAGTAATCTGCTTTATCTCATTCAGCTCCCTTTAACATTTGCTGCTGTTTCTGTTTACATGTTTATCATCAATTGGCAGATGGCTTTAATAGGTTTTTCTGTGATCCCTCTTGCCATTGCTATTGGGGCTGTTTTTGGCATTCTGCTAAGAAACAACAGCAGAAAAATGTTTACTCAAATCAGTGATATAAACAGTACACTTAATGAAATGTTTCAGGGTTTATCCGTTATTCGATCTTTTCTTTTAGAGAAAAAAATGTCTCAAAAGCAAAACAGTCAAAACCAGGATCTCTTTACATTAGAAATGAAAAATACTAAACTTCGCGGTTTTTTTTATATTGGCGGAGAAGCCATTACTTCCATCACTTATATAACGGGACTTTGCCTGGGAGCTTATTTTGTTTCTAAATCCATGATTACAGTTGGTTCGCTGCTCACCTTCGTTACTCTGATGCAGCATTTGATCTCCCCGCTTACCGGTTTAGCAGGAATTTGGGGCAGCTTCCAAAGTTCAGCATCAGCAGTTGAAAGACTATCAAACGTATTAAATGAAGAAGTTGAACTAAACCATCTTCCTGAATACATTCCATCAAAAATCAAAGGCTCTATTCAACTGAAGAACATTACCTTTAGTTACGATCAGCAAAAAAAATCGATAGATAACATGACATTAGATATACCAGCAGGCCAAACAGTTGCGATTGTCGGGCCAAGCGGTGCAGGAAAATCAACACTCTTTCACCTCATCCAAGGCTTCTATCAGCCAGACAGCGGAATGGTTACACTGGATCACAATCCAGCAGAACTCCTTCCCCCATCTGTTGTAAGAAGTTCTTTCGCATATGTTGCGCAAGAAACCTTTCTTTTCTCTGGAACAATCAAAGATAACCTCCTGCTCGCACGGCCAAACATTTCAAATCAAGAGCTCGTTACTGCAGCAAAACAAGCAAACATTCATAATTTCATCATGACATTGCCAAATCAGTATGACACAGAAGTCGGCGAAAGAGGCGTTCGCCTATCAGGAGGACAAAAACAAAGACTCTCCATTGCAAGAGCCATCTTAAAAAATGCACCTATCCTGTTATTAGATGAAGCAACATCCGCACTCGACAGTGAAAGTGAGCTATTTGTCAAAGAAGCATTAGCCGCAATCAAAAACAAAACGACACTCATTATCGCCCATCGTTTATCGACGATTCAGCATGCAGACCTAATTGTAGTAATGGATGAAGGGAAAATTGTTCAGATGGGGAGACATGAGGAATTGATTACTCAAGAAGGTCTATATAGGAAATTATCACACCTGACATTTAAAGCAAAAGAAAAGCTGCCTTCATTACAAGCAATCTCTCAATAAGGGATGGATGAAAGATGATCATACACTTTTTACAATCATTATTTAATCAAACTAAATTACCAGAAAAAGAAAGCGATTATCAAAATTTAATAGAAGATATTCATCACTTTTCAATTGAACCTCAAGTTTATCATCTATTAAAACAACATGACCGTCTGAATGAAACACCTGCTTTTTTCACTGACTACTTAAAGAAAGCAACAGATCAAATCTTGCTTCAAAACCTTTTTATTAAAGTGCAAATGGAAAAGATATTAAAATTATTTGAAACTCAAAAAATAGACACCATCCCTTTAAAAGGTGTCTATTTTGCGGAAAAATACTTTGGACATATCGCTGCAAGATCTACTTCAGATATTGACTTACTGATCCATCAAAAAGACAGACAAACGGTTGATGGAATACTTAGAAACCGAGGATTCATCTATGAAGATGAGGGTCCTAAAGATCACTTTCACTGCAGCTACAGATTGGATTTTCTTGGTTCCTCCATTCCATTAAGAGTCGAAATACATTGGAACCTATTAAAAGAAAATACCTCAGAGCTGGACATTATTGAGTTTTGGAATGATGCGGTTCCTATAATGGCTTATCAGCATATTAAAGAACTCTCCCACCAGCATGCTTTTTATATGATTGTGCTTCATGCATGGCGTCATAATTTAGATTCACTGAGACACTTTATTGATGTGATTCAAACGGTGTCTATATTGGAAAATAAGATTTGCTTTGAATCTCTGTTTAACCAGGCAAAGAAAGATAAAACTTTGAAAAGAGTTCAGAGAACGTTAAAAATCGTTTATAGGGTGTTTGGAGAAATAAAATATCCTGAACAACTATCAATACAAAAGAATTACGGCAAGTGGTGGGAATATGAAAAAATCAGGGATCGGGAGTATCGGAGTTTGAGGGTTTATTTGGACTTTGTGGATTACTTATTGTTTAGTGTTGATAACAGAATATAAATAAAAGCCACTATGAAAGATTTATAGTGGCTTTTAACGTTATCTTTCAACTATTTAAAGACTTGCATCTTTTTGATTGTTTAATAATTTCCCAAAAAGATTTTTCTTGTCTTTCGCCAGCTGACCAAACTCACCTTTTTGAATGACATTCCCTTGTTCTAAGACAATTACCTGATCTGCGTTTCTTATTGTTGACAGTCGATGGGCTATAACAATGATTGTAATGCTTCCTTTAAGCCTTTCCAATGCTTTTTGAATATTTGCTTCATTTTCGGTATCTAGTGCACTTGTAGCTTCATCTAAAACTAGAATGGATGGCTTTCGTAATATTGCTCTCGCAAGGACAATTCGTTGTCTCTCCCCACCTGATAGACGGATACCCCTATCTCCAACTAATGTGTCTAATCCCTTGGGCAGTTTTTTAACAAATTCAGCAGCTGAGGAGAACTCTAATGCTTTCCATATTTCTTCATCCGTAGCTTCAGATTCAACCATTAGAAGGTTTTCTTTGATACTCGCATTGAATAAAAATGGATCTTGCGGCACGTAACTAACTGCTTTGCGCATTGAAAGAAGGTTTTCACTTGTCAGAAGTGTGCCGTCAATTAAAACTTGACCTTTTTCTGGTAGATTTAAGCCCATTAAAATATCTATTAATGTACTTTTTCCTGCGCCAGATTTCCCGACAAACGCTGTCATTTTATTTGAAGGAATAACAACATTTATACCTTCTAAAGCATATGAATCTGAATTCTGAGAATAGCGGAAATAAACATTTTTACATTCAATTTCTTTCTTGATTTGAATAGGACTAATTGAAAGGTTCTCAAATTCTTTGAATTCAACAGCTATTCTGGATTCATTTTGTAGATTCTTCACAGCATGGAATGAAGGAAGCATAGTAGCAATTTGCTCTAAAGAACTCTGAATACCTGCAACTCTTGGCCATAACCTTGAAAAAATCACAATGATCAGCATTAATTCCCCCGCCTGTGCATGAAACATGTTTACTGCAATGTAAATAAACACAGCTATAAGTATAGAAGAAGCCACTTTGTAATAGAGTTGGGACATGGTCCTTAATGTGGTGTATTCAATCTGTTCATCTTGCATTCCTTTAGTAACGGTTAGAAACCAATTCATTTTGGATTTTTCAAGGGTATTACTTTTAATATCCTTAATACCATTCATTTGATCGGTAATACCAGCAAGGTATTCTTTCCCTAGAGAATAATTTTTTTTCCCTAAAGCTAGTGACATTTTTAAAAATTTCCTGTTTAGAAAGACAATAAGAGCCCCGCAAAGCAATAAGAAAAACGTTATACTGGGAGAAAGAAAAAAGGCTAGACCGATTTGAATAACAGTAAAAATAAGAAATGCCAAAAACTGCAGCAGCGAATGCGTTCCAGCGCTAGAACGGGCAACTTCGGTTGTTAACAAATTGATTAAGTCTGATTTTCTATTTTTTATAAAAAAAGCCCAGTTCGCGTGGAGCAAAGAATGATATGTGTTTACTCGCAAGTGGCGAAAAAAACCATGCTGGATTTTTATGTTCTGAATCGTTATGTGACGATGTAAAAAATTTTGTAAGATCACGATAAGAACAAAAATTAATAGAATGAATGGCAGACCGACACTGCTTGGAATACGGTCAAAAAAAGAGAAAATCTCGTTAAAAGGGGTATTCCCCACATTAAAATCGATAATGCCAGTAATGCTTATCATGGGAATAAGCAATAAAATACCTACACCATCTAATAAACTTATAAACACAGTACCTAATAAGTTTATATATAGTCTTTTCCCAGCATAAGATTGTATTTGCTTCAGAAAATACAAGATTAGATTCAAGATTTTTGCCCCCTAAGGTATCTTGTTTCTTTTTTCGTTTTCCTCCATGCCCATAAAAAGGGGCGGAATGGGAAATACAAAAAATGAAGCTGATTTGGCAACGGGAGTGTTTCGGCGTCTTCTGGCAAAGGATGAATACAGCTTAGTAGAAAGAGTATTTTTTGTTTTGGAGACATTAAACTAAATAAATGTTTTGCATGATATTTACAGATGTCATCAGGCACAGGATCAGTATGTAAGTTAACCATTCTTTCAAAATAAAAAATTGCCTCCTGAGCGAGTCCTCTTGATTTTTTATTTTCCACCATATGTGTCATATCGGTATTAACTTTTGCATTTAACAAGTCCGATGCTAAAACCAAAGCCTGTGAACCCTGATTTATGAAATAGTACTTTTTTAGCAATACCTGTAATTTATTCCAGTCTATATCCTGCCCCATCATATGCTGAATATCTGTCAGCCACCTTAATCTTGACCATCCATGCCTTGCTCCGTGCGACACGAGAAACAAAAATAAATCTTCTTTTCCTAAAAAGTAGATTGGTGAAGTTGTCAGTTCACTTTTACGTCTTTCCTTCCATAGATCATCAAAATGAGGTTCAGGGCCAGGTCCAGGATTCATTCGCCAATGAACTTCTGCTTTAGTTTTTTTGACAGGATGAAAATAAGTAAAATGATGATGTCTCCACTTCCAATCGCCAAGTACAGACTGTATATATTCATCTTTTTCATACCCAAGGCTTTTCAAAAGTTCTTCTGTTCTTTCAAGTTTTTCAAATGGAACGAGAAAGTCCAGATCACTAGAAGTCCGGAGAGAAATATCTCCGTATAAATCGAGGGCAATTACTGGCCCTTTTAAAAAAAGAACACGTATCTGGTCTTCTGTCAATTTCTTGCTCAGCTGCTCCATTTCTGCACTTAAGAAAAGCATTTTGAATGTATTATTCCTGTATTTGTCAGCCAGATATTGAATAACTTTTGATGGGATCATGCCTTCAGGCAGCTGTTTTAAACGGGGATAAATCATTGTATAAACACGATGATGTGTACATAGTTTTAAAAATAAAGTCCAATCAATCTTAGTAAACAAATACCTTCCTTTTTCGACTAAGTTTTCAACACTTTCATCCTTTAAAAGTTCGAAAATGATCTTTAATTCTCTAGGCACCTTTGCTAAATTAAGTCTCATTTTCAAATCCTCCAATTTTCTTAGCAAATTTACCTACAACCGTATATTTCTCCTTACCTTCTGAGCCCGTGACAAAATATGGTCCACTGCGCAGCCAAGCATGAGCTACAAGCTCTCCTGTCTCATCTCTTGCTGTTCCCAAATATAAAGTACTTTCGATGTTACGCTTCTCCAGCATTTTCATTGCTGCAATAGCTTTTACAAGACATTGGCTTTCCCAAAATGTATATTTGCTCATTATATTAATTGCTTGAGAAACACTGGCTATCGTTTTTTTGTTGAGATTAATAGTTTCATAGGCTGTCTCTTCCATATAGTGTCCTAAAGAAGGAGCTACTTTTGAAAAAGGTATGCTTTTAAGATATCGACCAAGTCCTAAGTAAAAAAAAGATTCTGCCAAAAGTAATTTAGTCTTCATATCCATTGAATGAAGCAGTACTAATTTATTCAAGATCTCACTATCCCTTACTTAAAATAGATCGCACAATAAACTAAATATCTTTTTCTAATTTAATTAATTTTTCTTTATTTAAGGACTCTAAAAAAGTAAGAACCTGTTTCTGGCATTCTTCTCTTTCAACTTGATATTGTGATAGCAAACTTTCGATTAATTGATTAAAGGTTATAGGACTTTCTATAAGATCCCAAATTACACCGCCCATTTCACCTAGATTATAGTATTTTCCATTACTTATACTGAGCATCACTTTTTCCCCGTTCATATCACTTACAATGTTTCCTTCTCCTTGGCTTACAATAAAATTTGTCGAAGACATTAGTGCGTTAACCATACAAAATTTCCTCCTCTTTGATAGCATTTATTATTTCTTCAGCCAGTTCATGTGCAGTGAAACGGTTAGTTGGCCTGCTAAGCTGGTATAAATTGATTTTCTCAGCCATTGCTACAGTTGTATTAAAATGCCATTCCGTCAAACCCATTTGTGCAATAAAGAAATTACGATATGTATGTTTAAACAAAGTATGAAGACTGTTTAGTTTATGGATTGGTTTTACTATTATCTCTGTATTGTCTGTTTTAACTAACTCAAAAATTCCCGAGAGCTGAAGCTTCTGAGTAACGAATTGATTTTTTACTGGAACTGCATATTTAGTTTCTCTATTAAAAATCTGTTTATAACCATTTGCATCCATTCCAAACTCATTTAGACTTTCTAACCAAAGTTTTTGCTGAGGATAAGCCGGAGTTATTAAGGGAAGTTTTTCTTCATTTAGAGTTACGGGAATGACATCATCACTGATAAGCTGATACCCCATATTTATTAAAGATGAAGCCAGAGTTGATTTGCCTGCTCCTGAGTCACCTATAATGGCGTATGCTTTACCGTCGATTGCGACAGCACTGCCATGCAATGGTAAAACTCTTCTTTGCATTAATATTGCACCCATACATGTTCCAAGCAGGTAAAGACGAATTAGATCATCATCAGCATCAGCAAAAGGAGAATAGAGAATTTCTCTTCCTTTTTGCACCGAAAAAATTCCAACTGCTTGAATTTTGAACAAAATAATTTCCTTTTTAATAACAAAAGATTTGTTTTCAACTGATAGTTCTCTCCAAAACGAACTTAAATCTGATTTTTCTACTATGATTTGAGGTTCATTCTCTTCTATATTATTGAGAGGCAGTTCCAGCAAATCTATGTCCGACTGTATATTAAATCCAAAAGCATGGTACAGCTGTGTATTCAAACGAACATTATTCAAGAAAACATCCCCCGAATTTATATTAAAATCATGTAGATAAGATTATCAGTAAGTACCCTTATACTATAAAAGTATAAGGGTACGATTTAAATTTATTAAAATAATTAACTATAATGGACTACCTCATCTACATCAGGCTGAACTGCGTCTGGTGTTTTAATTCCTGGTCCAGCCATTGTCAAACTTACATCCAATACTTCTAGTTCTGGTGTTTGCCAAGATTTCATGTAATCACCTCCCTTCAATTTTATTTAAAAATCTATATAATATTAAACTTCGCATTAAAATTCTAAATTCAAATTCAAAGATAAGCCTAGGTGTGTAGTCCGTTTCAATTCTCTTAATGTACTTCGCCAATAGTTCGTTATTTACAAAAGATGAAAGTTTAGGATCTTTAAGTAGGTTGTAGAGTTCATCTATAAATACTTTCCAAGAGCCTATCATTCTATAGACTCCATCAGCCCCTTGTACACCACGGGATTTCTGATTAAGTCTTATATCATCTGGCAATAGTCCGTTAGTAGCTCTGCGGACAAGTGCCCGATCAAGTCCACTCTGGACGAATTGTTCATCTGGAACAGATAGACAAAATTGAACTACCCTTATATCGTTTGTAGGATCGCGCTCCCATAATGAATGTCTTAATGATAATTTGGTGCCGATGGTCCCATTTAATCCCCAAAAATGTAATTGTTTAAACTGATTATCTTTTATGTGATAAGCATCAGTCGTATTAGTTCCGCTTATATCGATTTCTTGCTCTTCCAGTTTTTCAAAAACTTTAGTTCGAGATGCAAATTCAGGATTTATCCAAATAGGAAAACTTTCTTGATTTTTCGAGTTAGAAAGCCTTGCAATTTCAGGAAACGCTTTCCTACTTACAAATTTCATAATTCTTGATTTTTTCACACCTATATTTTTACTATATAAGTTTACTTCTTTATATAAGCTCGATAATTTGAATTGCCTTAACAAGCGGCCATAGTAATCCAAAGCTGGACCAAAAGAAATCGTCCAATTGCCTCTTTGGCCATTTAGCAGTAATCCAACTCCCTGACTACTTGCTTGCTCATAAATTCCTTTTAGCCAAAAAGAGTTTTCAAAAAACTTATAAGGCATCTCCAAAGTTTGCAGCCAATCATCGATTTCAGAATATGGATTAGTATCCGAAAAGCTTAAATACTTATCATTAATGTTACCTACAAAGTTAACCGTCGATTCAATTAATGGCCTCTCATTAGCCACTCTATATCTATGTGTCCAATCCACAAAGTCATCCACTGGAACATAGCTAAATGTATGTAATCTCTTCTTTTTCTCTTTCAAAGCTTTAGCAGCAAAGCTAACAACTGAGCCAGAATCTAGCCCTCCGCTTAGGTGAGCACCGACACTTCGATGAGTCCGAAGTCTATCAACAACTGCTGTATTAAATACTTCTTTAAAAGCTTCTTCATATTCTCCATTAGATTTCAATTTCAATTTAACCGAATAATCAAATTTAGAATATTGCCTTATGTTTATACGTCCATTTTCTACTTTAATTGTATGTGAAGGCGGCAGTTGCTTAATATTGTTATAAACAGTCGTCTCAGTGGAAATGGAATCCGTTGTAACAGGTATTGCAATAAATTCGGCAAGCCACTGATCATTTAGTTTTTTACTAATATTAGAGATGGAGAAAAGTGGTTCAATAATTGTACTAAACGCAAATTTTGAACCATCATTGTAGTAATAAAGGGTTCTAGTACCTGAAAAGTCTCTAGCACCGAAGAGCAATTGACGCTTTTCATCCCAGATCATAAAGGCAAAATCACCAACTAAATACTTTGGGGCTTCTTCTCCCCATTTTTCATATGCAAGCAATATTAACTTGCTATCGGTAATATCTTTTCTCAAAAATTTACCAACCTGTAATCTGTCAAATAATTCCACGCGGTTGTCGATAATGACATCCGCAGTAATGGCCATTTTCAACTCATAATCATAGTAAGGCAATACTTCGCCAACTGATTCAGGTGTGATCCATTGTGCGTGGCAGCCAAGAAATAAATTCCTATTAGTCCATGTCTGAACATCATCTGCGGGAAACTTTTGCATAGTTTTCATTACATTCTTACATTCTTCAATTCTTATTGGTTCACCGTCAAAATGATAAACTCCAACTATTGCACTCATATTTCCCTCTCCTACAGATCATTTCATTAGTAACATACTTTCTCATTAAAGAACGAATAAACTAATTGCATTCTATATTAAGAACATTACATTACTTTTTTACTAAAAGCAATAACTTTATAGCTAATTATTTGGAATAAATTTCACCATTTTATTACAGTGATTTTATGGTATTTATAAACTACTTAACAGGAACGGGCATCGATGTTAAAACCACTATCTGTTTTTTGTTTTCTACCTCATATCCGTTTGGATTATTGAGCTGCCAACGCCATGAATCAGAACACATTTCTTCAATTCCTTTTTTGGCAACCCAATCTAACTCCTTTTGTGCTTTTGTAGAATCCGCATAACTAATTCCGATATCTCCTGGTCTCCGGTCAATTATTTTGTATGGTATATTCTTACCTGTTACTTTTTCAAATGCGTGGATCATTTCCAATACACTATAACCTTTACCAGTTCCAAGATTATAGGCACTTACACCTACAGATGACATTACCTTTTCAAGGGCTTTTATATGACCTGCTGCAAGATCAACAACATGTATAAAATCTCTTATTCCTGTTCCATCATGGGTATCATAATCATTACCAAAGACGTTTATCTCTTTCCTCTTTCCTATTGCAACTTGTGTAATGTAAGGAACTAAATTATTTGGAATACCATTTGGATCTTCACCTATTTGGCCACTTGGATGAGCACCAACAGGATTAAAGTACCGCAGGAGTGCTATGCTCCATTTATTGTTTGACACATATATATCTCTCAATATCTCCTCAATCATCAATTTGGTTCTGCCATATGGATTGGTTGCTGCAAGAGGTAATTTCTCTGTAAGTGGAACATGTTCTTGCGTACCGTACACGGTTGCTGATGAACTGAATACCAGATTTCTTACTCCGAACTTTTCCATCAATTCAAATAGAATAACAGAACCTGTAATATTGTTGTGATAATAATGCAGCGGCATTTCTACTGATTCTCCTACAGCTTTAAGCCCAGCTAAATGAATTACAGCTTCAATATGATTTTCAATAAAAACAGATTGTAATGCATCTCTGTCTAATAAATCTAAGTAATAAAATTTAAAATCTTTTCCAGTAATTTCTTTGATTCTGCTTAGTGAGATTTTATTTGAATTAGATAAATTATCAATAATAATAATGTCATATCCTGCGTTCAACAATTCAACACATGTATGAGACCCTATATAGCCTGAACCGCCTGTAACTAAGATTGCCATTTCTTTCAACTCCCTATCTATTAAAAAATGGTGAATTCTCAATAAAGAACATTTTTAGTTTAGAGCATTACGATTTTTATAATAAATATAAAAAAGCTGATAATAAATCTATATCATCCAACCTACGATAGTTCTTAATAATGAACAAATATTATTTTACACTTCTTATTATCTATAATCAATCAGTATTATAAAAATTTTATACTCTTACCATTTCGTCCAAGCAATTAGATAAATAACTGAATTTAATATAGTAATAAATAACTGTTTATATTATTAATGGGAAGGAAAAATACTATGATAAATTCAGACGCAATTTATGTTATTGAACTTGATCGTTGGGGTATTAAAAATAATGGTACAGATGCTATTAATTCAACAAAAGGTATTAATAGTGCACTTTTGTGGGCTAAAGATAATGGTTTTAACCATTGCAAATTACCAAGTGGCCAATACTTAATAGATAAAGATAATAAGATTGAACTGGTTAATGATTTTACTTTGGATTTATTTGGATGTTTAATAAAGAAAGAAACTAACGGATATCAAAAATATCTTATCTTAAATATTGAAAACAAGAGAAATGTTACCCTTATTGGTGGAATAATTGAGGGGGATAAGAGTACACATGATTATCAAACAATTCCGGGTACGCATGAATGGGGAACAGGAATTAATATTGGCTATAGTAAAAATATAAAAATTGATAGTGTTGAAATTAAAGAAACTACTGGATATGGAATCTCTGTTGGATCAAAATACCATCACGCATATTGGGTATATCTATCCGAATTAGAATCTGGTACCTTTGATGCCTCTGGTAATCCTATTACAAACAACAACTGGGTGAGGAGTAACAAGTTCTATCAATTATCTAATAGCCTTATTCAGCAGCAAGGATATTTTATGATATGTGGTAATGGTTATGGTGATTATGGTAATGGTATTGACTTAACAAAAAAGATGGTTTCAGCTTATTTCTTTGATAATAAAAATTTCTTTTTAGGTAAAATTAATCGAAGAACTTTTGAACCTTTTTATTTAACTTCTATTCCAGAAGGTGCGTCAAAATTTAAATTATCATATATGGAAGATATCAGTACAATAGGTACAAGCACAACCACTATTCGTTCAGATGCTTTTTCTAGTGGTGTAAACATAATTAATTGCTTTATTCATGATTGCAGAACATTAGGTATTGTAGGTGGTGGTCAATATATAAACATTGAGAATTGCGAAATTTCAAGAATTGGTGGCGCTGCTCCTGGATATGGTATTGACCTTGAAGATGGCTACAATTTAAATCAAAACATAACAATTAGAAACAACTATTTTCATGATAATAAAAACGGTGATATTGTGGTTATTAGCGCAAGAAATGTCCTTGTAGAAATGAACAAATTTAATAATACAGTTAGTTTTGGTGGTGCTAGAGGTGAAAACTATATCTCGCAATATAATGAATACAATGGAGCTCAGGGTACTGGCAGTTCTCTTGCTGGAGGAGATGGAACATTTGTAGCTTTCCGCTATGATCATTTCTCAGAATCTCAAGCCTATCTTTCAGGGAATTCTATTTATGAAAATTCTATTTTTGATAATATGAATTTTATATTGCAGTCAGATAACTATTTAACAACTCAATTTAGAAATTGCAGATTTAATTTTAATAAAATAGATGAAGGATGGTCTTGGTTATTAAGAAAAGGGTCACTTATTTTTGATTCATGTGAATTTAATGTTAATTGTAAATGGTATTACTTTAGAAGTGAAGCTCATGCTGGCGATTGGTCTAAAAATAAATTAGTATTTGTTAACAATACATTTAATACAAAGGTCAGTTTAGGAGAATCAGTTTACGAAGTTAATGAATTAATACTAGAAAATAACACCTTTGTGGGAAGGCAAGATAAAACAAATTATTATGGTTTTTGGGCTAAAGCTAATAAGTTCTCTATGACAAATAATAATGTCCGGGATGTTTATTTTAGAATAGAAGGGAAAGGAATTAATTCAACTGCTGTAATAACGAACAATAGAGTCCTTATTGATAAAAACTCTACCGTATCAGGCTTGGATAGGTCGGAATTTTTAAGGTTAACACTTTTTGACAAAGTATTTTTTCAAAATAACGTAATAAATATACCTCGAGCAATAGTCTTATTGAGAGGATTTACTATTTATGCTGAGAAACAGTTAATTGTAAATGGAAATTATTTCAACTGTGATAGTGGTACAAATGCAAGATTAGACTTGTTTGGTGCACTAAGGGACAGTAACAATAATAATACAGTACCACCATTAACAGCTGTTATTAATGATAATATTATTAATAATTTCACTTTAAAAGAGAATGTTACATTTACTTCTCAATTATCAAAACCCGTTTTCGGTACTAACATTAATATTAGTTAATTTACTAAAGACTATCAGCAAGATTCAAGTATCATACCGTATATATTAATATAAAATTTTAATGTTTATTTATAGAAAAATAATATATAACATTAAATAAAAACTAAAATCAATTATCTTATAGTGAGATTGATTTTAGTTTTTTTATTACAAATAAAAACCTTTATCCTATTTAAAACTTCTATAGTTAACTTCTTAAAATATAAAAATTCATCACTTTTTCTAAATAAAAGGAGATAAAATAAATTTATTATCAATACATTAATAAAGCAATTAGCTAAAAATGCATAAATATTAATTATTTCTTTTAAAGAACTGGTAATTATGTGAGTAATAATTAATGGAAATATACCAATAAATAAGTATTTAAAATACATTAAAAAATATTTACTTAATTTCTTATTAAACACATATTTATAAACCATTTTAGGTTTAACCCAAAAAATCACAAGTAAATTACTTAGCAATGTTCCAATAAATACACCAGGTAAACCTATTATATTAACAAGTGTTACAGATGCTAGAAGGTTTATGGTTAATTCAAATAGTGGTGCATACCTATCTTGATAGTAAATACCTCCACCTTCTTTAAATCTCTCTACAGATCCTCTCATTAAAATAAAATAAAAATTAATTAATATTATGCTTAGAGTGAAATTATCTATTTTTTGATCTTCTCCTAACCATAATTGAACAAATTGTAAAATCGTATTTGATAGAGAAATAGTTACAAATGATACAACCCAAAAACTCATAAAAAATAATTTTTTATGGACATTGTAACTATTTTCCGTTTTACCTTCGGTCAATAAATTTCCAATACTTGCAGTTACCCCAGAAATTGCTGAAGAAATAATTGTTTGAAGAGCACCTATAACCATAAAATAACTATTTATAATACCTACTATACTCAAACTTATATAGTAAGAAATAATAATATTGTCCGTACCCATTACTAAAACTCCACCAATTTTGTGCAGGAATAGAGCTTTAATATTTTTAGTTAACAATTTTTTTTCTTCAATATTAATAACTCCATTAGTTGTTTTTAGCCAATTATATTTATTATTCACATAATAATTCATTAATACCAGATAAATAAAATTAATAGTGAGCTGAATTAATAAGTATAAATAGTAGCTTGGAAAAAATTCTAGCATTAAATATTGTAATCCTGATATCATCAGTTTTGATAGCGTGGCAGCAATTGAAATTTTATAGCCTTCTTGTGCCACATTAATAATACATAGTTTATAGGATAGAAAGTATCCAATAACTGTATCAATTATTAATAGTAAAAAAAACATTCTTGCATCATTTATATCTATATCATTTTTAATAAATGTATTCAAAAACGGGATAATCATTAACCCTAATATAAAAATAATAATTCCTACGGTTTTATAAAATTTTGAAAAATAATTTAAATAACCTTTTACTTTATTTCTATCATTATCAGCAAAAGGTTTATATAGAGAATAAATTATAGCCGTGCCAATACCTAATTCAACAATAGATAATATACCAATTATATTAGTATAGAGAGAACTTAAACCTAAAAATTCATTCCCTAGCTCATCCAGAAATGACTTTCTAACTATGAATGCAGGTAAAAATCCTAATATAACAGTTAGAATATTAACTAGTACATTTATTGTTGCCTTTCTCTCCCTAATTTTAATACACCTTCTTTTTTATCATGATTCTATTAATGAGTATACTTTTAGAATTTCATTTTCCGTGCCTACACTCTCACACTTTAATCTTAAATATAATTTATTTCTTAAGCATTTATCTTCAATTATATTTATTATTCCATTGGATATGTCTTCTGAATTCATATTAACAATCAATCCATTTTCACCATCTACAAGCTGATTGTGAACTACGGTAAAATTAGTGGCTACTATCGGTTTTTCTAAAATTCTAGCCTCTGCTATCGCTAATCCAAACCCTTCAAATCTAGATGGTTGTACATAAATATCGCATTGCTTTAAAAAAACGTAAGGATTTTGGTAGGTGCCTAAGAATATAAAGGTATCTTCTAGATTAAATTCTTTAACCATTTTATTTAGTTTAGATTTTAGACTTCCTTCACCTATTACATACCATTTAAAATTGTATCCTTGTTTTTTCAATCTATAGGAAGCTTCTATTGCTAAATCAAAGCCTTTAAGATCAACTAATCTTCCAATTGTTAAAATTCTTAAACCGTCGAAATTGTCTTGAAAACCTCCCTCCTCTAAAGCCATTGTTTTTATTAAGTTTGGTGATAAGATGTCATATATTACGCAAGTTTTCCCCTTTAAAGCGGGCATCTCATCTGTAAAAACCTTTTTATTAATATCAGAAACAGCTACAATATTTTCATATTGTACATAGTATTTTTCATCAAATTTTTTGTTATATTTAGCTACTTTATAATCAGTATTTATCCAGCATACTTTTTTATCTGCTTTTACTTTTTCTGCAACGAAATAAGTTGGAATCCCTTGACTATACGCAATAGCGACATCGTATCTTTGATCAATTTGAAAAATGCTTTTTGAGTGAGATTTCCAACTTATCTGAGAGGTATGGTATTTTTTTTTGAAATATGGATTTCTAAGGAAAACAGAAGTTTTTATTTTTATAAATAGTTCTTTAAAATTACCACCTTTAATTAAGGTTTTAATACCTCTTGCTTGACTACTATAAATTTCTGAAGGGGATAAAACATTAACATCTTTTGGTAAAAGCGGTAAATAAAGACCTTCAGGTTTGAACATTAGTAAATCAACTTTGAACTTTTTAAAGTTAAGTATTGATAACAGTGATATTAGACTTTTTTCGGCCCCTCCACTATTTAAAGAATCAATTACAAATAAAATCTTTCTCATAATATGTTCTTCACCTTTGTGTTTTTAGTTAATATGTCATTCAAATAGCTTTTAGAAAAATGTATCTTTCTAAATAGTATTTCTTTACTTTCTGTGTAATCAATTTTTTCAAGTAACTTATTTAGTGAAAAAGTTTCACCCACTAATCTTTCATTAAGGTTTAAATCTTCTAATAAATCTCTCATTCTTGTATTTATATCTTCTTTTCTATTAACAATAACAAAATCCTTTTCGTAAATTATAGAAAAAACAGCTGCATGAAATGAATTTGATATTACATATTGTGCATTTTTTATAAGAGAAACAAACATTTCCGGGCCTTCAAAAACAAAGTACTTATCAGCATATTTAAGTCTACTTTGATTTATCGAATAAATTTTATAACCTCTTTCTTCACTTATTTGTTTTGCTATCTTCTTAATTAATTTACTGTTATCAAAATCATAAATAAGTATATATTTATCTTGAATTTCTTTAATTCCAACTTTATTCCAATCCTCTTCATTTAATAAGAAAACTGGATCAACAACATTTACAGCATTTTTTATACCCATTTTCTTTACTATCTCAACACCACTTTTTTCTCTAATACCAATACCATCGAAGACTTCAATTCTTGACTTAATATAGGACTTATATTTATCTGGTATTGAGTCAGTTGCAAAACTTGCTGCATAAGAAAACTTAATTTTATTATTGGGAGCAAAGTCTAAATAAAACGCAGGATCTTTTCCATTTAAGTGTAAGCAATTCCAAATTTGATCACTACCACAAATATAAGCGTCCGCTACAGGTAATTCTTTTCTTATTTCTTCATTACTAGTAAATCTTTTTTTGTAATATTCAAATATTTAGAAGTAAACAGATCAAATTTCTTTTTTCTTTTCAATCCATTAATTCTGCCTGGTAGTTTAATAGTCAGGTAAATTAATTTTGTAATAATATTTTTATTAAACTTTGGATTACTAATATGCAATAAATTATAATGATTACTTAAATATTCTGGTTTGTAATCAATAATTTCTGTTTGATATCCAGAATTTTGTAAATATGTCATTAAACCATAAGCCTGTAAAGATGCACCGTGGTTATAAACATCGTGACATGTTATAGTACAAATTTTCATACTATCACCTTCTTATCAAAACTTTTTTCATATTGATCTATTAAATTATATAATTTATTTACTTCTGCCATATTGCCGTAATCATTTTTGAGACAATTTTTTGATAGCTCATCCCTTAATTTTGAATCCATATATAATTTTCTAATCCCATCCACTATACCTTGAATAGATAATTCACAAATAACCCCATCAAATCCATTATCAAGTTGGCTTTTAGCTGTAGGATAATTAGTAATAAGAACTGGTTTTCCAAGTATTTGAGCTTCCCTTACTGTCACAGCCTTACCCTCATACCTAGAAGGTTGACAATAAATATCACATCGTTTTATATATGGGTACGGATTTATTTTTTTACCTAGTAAGATGAATTTGTCTTCTAAGTTATATTTTTTTACTAACTTTCTAATATTTTCTTCTTCCCCACCGTATCCTACTATATACCATTTTATGTTTATGCCTAATTCTACTAGGTTTTTACAAGCTAATACAGCCATATCGAACCCTTTTGCTTTAGAAAACCTGCCTACTGAGCAAATTTTAAAAATATCTTCATTTGGCATTTCATTTCCACTGTTTAATTTTGATTGTTCTTTTACAAATGTTGGTGAAATAATATTTTCTAAAAAAGTTGTTTTATGAGATAGATTAGGAAATACTTTTAGGAAAGATCCTTCACAATCTTTGGAAACATTCACAATACAATCTAACCCTTGCCAAATTCTTTCATCCATTTTTATATCAGGGTTTACAGTGGTAAAATAATCTGTATGATTCCAGCCTAATTTCACTTTCGCAAATACTTTTTGTACCATGAAATTATGTGGTCCAAGAAAACTTATTCCAACATCATATACTTCTTTTAAATGTGGCAACATTAGCATGGAATAGTGCCAAACATACTGCATTTGTTTATATGTTTTTTGATCTTTCTTTACCCCTCTGTTTTTGATTTTAGCTTTTAGCTTTGCTAAAACCCTTGCCATACCTAAATAGATATGCCCTTCTAGAATTATGTCCTTAATTGGTCTTTCGAAAGTGGAATATTGCTTAATTTCGGGCAATAAGTTAACTTCATTCGGTAAGAATTTTATGAATTCACCCTCATGTCGATAAAGGAATAAATCAACTTCAAACTTATTATAATTAATGCTTTCGAGTAATCCAATTAGACTTCTTTCTGCCCCGCCGATATTTAATGAATACATACTAATAAGAATTTTTCGTTTCATAAAACATCTCCTATACCCAACCTTTTACTTTAAAATTAAATTGCATATGCCATTAGCCATTTTAAATGGAAGATTATTGTATATAAAAGCAATTATTTTGTCTATTATACTTCTATTATCTTTGATATTAGAAGAACCCCTCCAAGGAGTCATATCTAAATATTTTTTATATTTAAATACTAGAGGATGTTTACAGCCTTTAATCCAAGGTCTATTTACAAATGCAGGAGTATAATGCACGAATACAGGATTTTCTTTCGCTTCATTTAGCTCGGACTCACTGTAATATTCTTTTAAACCGTAGAATTGCATTATTTCATTTCTAGCCATAGTAAAGAAAGTAGTCATAGCATTATACTTTGGATGTAAAATTAAGATATTTTCGTTTAACACACCGTTGATCGTTCCTTGATCATGATGAAATACTTGACCATTGTATGAAGCTATAAAATCTATAAATTTTCTTTCAACAAAATCTTCCTTCCATTTCTTTAAATTAATTAATAGCATACCAGCATTAATATATGGTTTATTTATTTCCAAGTTAATTCTTGTTTTAGTAGAATTACTTACAGTGTCACATACACCAGCAACGTAATAATCATTAATATCAATATTCCATAATTGTTTTAAACAAGTATTAACAATAGAGTCGCAGTCTAAATATAAAATTTTATCTATATTAAAATTAATAAGGCTCGGAATAAACAATCTAGCGTAAGAATTTATTGAAATTGAGTTTCCTATATCTAGGTTTAATTTTTTTGAAACATTATTAAAATCAATAAATATAATATTTCTCTTATAATTTTCACAAATTTCCATAAGTTTTTTTTTATTATCTAACAAAATGTTATTATCAATAAGATAAATATTAATATTATTGAAATCTCTATTATTTTCAAATAGAGATAGCATAGATACTCCTACATGCTGTGCATAGTTATTATCGCTTGAATACACAACGTTTAAATTCATTGTTTTTCCTCCTTATAATAATGATAATAATTTCCTCAATTTCAGTATATTTTCTCCACCGATGATATTTGCAACTAGTTTTTTTATATTACTTTTTAATCTAACTCTTAAAGGCAACCAACTTTTATAGAAATGATGCATTGCATAAGTATTTTCTGTAATAATCTTTCTGTAATTTATATAATCAAATGGAGAAAAATAGGTTTGAGGGTAAAACACACCTAAATCTTCTAATTCTTGATAGTGTCCATTTAACATCAATCCCTTATTTTTTAATAGTTTTGAAACGATAGCAACGTTTGTTAGTTGATCGAATGTTCCATCTTCATTTTTAAACTTTTTACCACTGTATGAATCCAGAAATACCTTTATTAACTGATTATTCTTAGCAGTGCCTATTGTACTGGTAGCAATATAATTTTCTTGCTCAAATCCCCAAAACGATTCATGATGTAAAAGATCATCGAAAGATTTAAAAACTTCAACATCAGTGTCTAAGTATATACCTCCAAAATGATATAAAACATGGACTCTCACATAATCACTTACAAAAGCAAACTTTTTCGATTCATATGCTTCTCTTAGATATGTATTGCTTTGCATATCAAAGTTTTGTTCATTCCACTCTTTAATTTCATAGCCAGGTAACCTTTCGTGCCAGCTTTTTAAACATTTCTTTACAAAGTGTGGTTTTTCATTTCCTCCAAACCAACAATAATGAATTATTTTGGGAATCCTTTGATTATTTCTCATATTATGGTCTCCATCAATGCTTTTTTCAAACAATTAATAACTCTATCTTGTTCTTCTTCTAACATGTTAGATCCAGATGGTAAACAAATCCCAAATTTAAATAAACGATCAGAAATGCTATCATTTTCATTATGTGGAAAATATTTATTTCCTTTAAAAAGAGGCTGCCTATGCAGCGGTTTCCATACATTACGCGCTTCAATATTCTTTTCTGAAAGACTACTTATTATATATTGTATTGAATGAAGTGTTTCTTTCCCTTTAATAGTAAATACCGAAAGCCAGCGATTAGATACTGTTTGTTCTAATTCAGACATAAATTGAATACCTGGTATTGAACTTAATTCTTTTTTGTATCTATCAAATAGAATCCTTCTTGTTTGCACTCTTTCTTCCAATACTTCTAATTGCGCCCTTCCAATACCAGCAAGTATATTACTCATTCTATAATTAAACCCGATTGAACTATGTTCGTAATGAGGTGCAGGATCTTTTGCTTGTGTTGCCAAAAATCTAGCTTTTTTTATAGCTTCAACATCATCAGAAACAAGCATTCCCCCGCCAGAAGTAGTGATAATTTTGTTTCCATTAAATGAAAAAACCCCAAACTTTCCAAATGACCCACTAGCCTTACCTTTATAAATTGAGCCAAGTGATTCAGCTGCATCTTCAATTATTGGTACTTTATAATGGTTACATAAGGAAATTATTTCATCCATTTTTGCAATTTGCCCATATAGATTTACCACAATTACTGCTTTAGGCAACTTTCCGTCAACCGATGATGCAACTAATGCTCTTTTAAGTGCTTGAGGTGACATATTCCAAGTTTCCGGCTCAGAATCTATAAAAACCGGGATTGCACCTTGATAAAGAATTGGATTAGCACTTGCTACAAATGTTAAAGTGGAACAAAACACATAATCTCCTTTTTGTACATCTAATAAAGAAAGAGCCAGATGAATAGCTGCAGTACCTGAACTTACGGCAACAGCTTCACTGACTCCTACATATTTTGCTATCTCTTTTTCGAAAGCATCTACATTTGGGCCTAATGGTGCAATCCAATTAGTTTCAAACGCGTCATTAATATATTTCATTTCATTTCCACTCATATGTGGAGGAGAAAGGTATATTCTTTTTTGTAAAGTATCTTGGATCATTGTACACCTCCTGAGTTTTTAATATTTCGCAGGTACTCCAATTGCAGTTTTATATGAGGGAATGGACTTCACAACTGTTGCACCTGCCCCAATGACAGACCACTCACCGATAAAAACATTTGGAATTATAGTAGCTCCCGCTCCGATATGAACTCCTTCACCAATTTTCACATTACCAGTTAAAGTTCCTCTAGGAGAAACATGAGAGAATTTTCCTATTTGATTTTCATGCTCTATTATTGCTCCTGTGTTAATGATGACATGATCACCAATATTTGATTCAGCATTAATAACTGCATTTGCCATTACGACGGTACCTATTCCAAGCTTTACACTTGAACTCACAATAGCTGAAGGATGAATAAAGGAAGTATAAAAATCATCATCAACATCCAGTTGTGTTGTGATTTTTTTTCTTATTTCATTATTTCCTATCGCTATTATGAATTTAATATCCATATAATTTTTGATTAAGTATTTGTAAGCGGATATTGGACCATAAAAAATATGATCAGATATTAACATTTGATCATATTTATCATCTAAGAATGCCAAAATATTAAATTTTCCAATGGAAAGAATGATGTCTTTTACTACTTTACTATGCCCACCTTCACCAATAATCACTATATTCATGAGGAACGCTCGCTAATTTGTGATCCCTTGAATTTTTCTACAGTTGCATAACCTTCCTGATTAATATCTTGTGACTTTATTACCTTGATTATAGTTAAATATAGTATCTTTATATCTATTAAGAATGAACGATTATTGACATACCAAACATCTAGTTCGAATTTCGTTTCCCAAGTAACACTATTTCTTCCGTTTACTTGTGCCCACCCTGTTATACCAGGTCTTACAAGGTGGCGTTTTAATTGTTCTTTTGAGTATAAAGGTAAATATTCCATTAATAATGGTCTTGGACCTACTAAACTAATATCGCCTTTTATGACATTTATAAGTTGAGGAAATTCATCTAAACTATATTTTCTTAAAAACTTACCAAAATTAGTTAACCTAAATATATCAGGTAACAATTCACCCTGATCATTTTTTTCATCTGTCATGGTTCTAAATTTATAGAAATAAAAAGGCTTTCCATGTAAGCCAGGACGTTGTTGTATAAAAAATATTGGCGAACCTAATTTAATTCTAATAAGAATTGCAATGGTAAGTAAAATTGGAAAAATTAGAATAAAAAGAATGAATGATATTAAAAAATCAAAAATACGTTTCACTGTGACACCTCTTCTACTTAATTAATAAAATAGAATGTTTTTATTGAAATTTCTATATACATTTTCAAATCAATTATACTATGTCAACAATTATTTTATAAAAGAATTAACGGGATAGATTATAAACATGTATTACTTAAAAAAAGAAAATATAATCACTTTGATAGAGTATATTTAATGAAATCACATGTTCATAATAAAAATAAATTAAATAACTAATAATTAAGGAATAGTAAACAAATTTTCTGTTACTGGCATTAAATAAATAAATAATCCAAGATATTAAAATCAGATTGTACAAACTAAAATAAATATTAAATCTAGCAAATATCCAATTTTGAGTAGCTATAATCATGAAAATTAAATTAATAATTGATAAATTTACTATTATGTCACTTTTCGGCCAAAGCCTTTTTAATTTTTCACGTCCTAAAAAAGCTATAATAACAGGGACAGAATCTACAATTACTCTTATTTTATTTGCACCCCCCTCTTCAAAAGAACTATAGTGACTGTACTGAGTATTTTCTAAGGATGCAAAAAGCATTTCAGAAAACTGATTAAATCCAACTACAATAAAAATTGCAAGTCCTAATAAAATAAATGTAATCTTTGTCCAAGCTTCTCTTCGCACTATAAAATAAATTGGTAGAAGTACCAATGCACTTTGATGAATTGTAGAAGAAATTATTACAAAAATAGCATACTTTCTAAAATTACCATCTAATAGATATTTTGTTGCTATAAAAATTAACGAGGCAGCTAAAAACTGTCTAATTCCATTCATTGAAACAATATACATTCCGTATGTAATATAGACATAAAAACTCAATTCTACCATTCTTGAATATTTATATAATGTGATGCCAATTAATAAATTAGTTATTAGCGCTGTTACCAATAAAAGGAATTGAGGATCTTCTGATATGATTTTTAAAATCATTTGTAAAACATTAAATCCAGGGTCTTTTTTAGATTTGATATCTTCCCAGGTGAAATCGCTATTCGAATAACTGTCTAAGTAAAAGTAGGTATCACCAATATTATTTCTAAGTCCTGAAACCAGTACTAATGAAGTAATAGCTAAAAATATTAATATTTTATTATGTCTTACATAATGAAATTCATAATAAATCGGTCTTGAAAAATATCTAGCTAGAAACGAAAGCACATATACCACTGTTAGGTTTATCCACATTATTGTCATAAATAAATTCCTTTCAACAACCAGGATACCTATTATTTATTACTGTTCTTTTATCTGTATTAGTTAAATAAAAATATAATAGTATTCCTAATGGTGTTGCCAGTAAAGTTAAACATTTTTTAGGTGAGTCAAATAAAAATCGTTTATTCTTAATCATTAGACTGCTTGAAACATAATGTACCGATTCTCTGAACCTATCTTTCCAGGTCGGTGAAAATTGAATGCCAATTCTCCTGAAAAATGCAAATCCATTAGGATTTCTTTTGTATTGATTAATCATATTCAAACTCGAGCCATCAGGTAAGTACTCCACATGACACAAAATTTCATTCATGATAAGTAATGGATTCATTTGGTCAATGAGAAGATACTTGTAGCTTAAAGGGCAATATTTTTCACCTGGGAAGATTGGATAAGGAGGTGTTTTTGTTGTAAGTTCTGTTCTGTATACTAATTTCTTATCTCCTTTTACCTTATGCTTTGCATAGAGGCCAGAAAGTGTAGACTCATTCAAATGATCAGGCATTTTTGTGCCAATAATTTCTCCTAGTGGAGTGGCATCAAGACCAACAATTCCTGCAAATTTTTCACTTCCGTATTTTTTCCAGAATTGAACGATTTTTTCAACCGCTTCATCTGCCATGTAATCATCAGAATCAATACACACGTTTAATTCTGTATCGATTCTTTCGTATGCTGCATTATGTGCTCCATGCATTCCTTGATTTTCTTGATAGTGGTAAATGATGGGAACTGCGTTTATATTCTGCCACTTTTTTACTAATTCGCTTGTACCGTCTGAAGATCCATCGTCAATGATGAGCCAAACAAAATCTTTGCTTGTTTGTCTCATTAGACTTTCATAACATAGATGCAGAGTGTAGGCGCGATTATAAGTAGGTGTAAAGACTGTTAAGGTTGGTTTCAAAGATTATACCTCCACTTCTTTACTAGATTGATTAAAGTAGAATTCTGTTAGCCAATGTGACATGGTTGAAGTATCATAACCCTTTTCACGTAAGATTTTTAAAGTGTTTTTATGTTCATATGTGGCTGATAAAATCTTATTTGCCCAGCTTTCAGATGGATCTTTAAGACTTAAAAACTCTAGCTGTCCAGTAACATTTGTTTCTTCTGTAACCGTATTTGAAACAAACGACTTTAGGCCTGCTGCTTGTGCTTCTACTAAAACAACCGGCAAACCTTCGAATAATGATGGAAAAAGAAATACGTCCATAGCCTGCATCAGTTTTTGTACATCTTTGCGAACTCCAAGGAAATGGACATTTTCTGAAAGACCAAGTCTTTTCACTTTATCTTCTATGGAAAGACGTAAATGGCCTTCACCTGCTAAAAGCAGAAGAGAGTTAGGCATTCTGTCGTGGATAGATTTAAACACTTCGATTAAAAAATCATGGTTTTTTTGTTTATTGAATCTTCCTATATGACCTATTACTAACTGATCATCAATGTTTAGATCCTTTCGTATTTCAGATCTTACTTCTTGATTAAAACTAAAGTCATTCACGTTTACTGCGTTGTTGAGAACCGTAATATCATTCCTCTTTCCGAAAAGCCATTGACCCGCTTTTTTAGAGCAGGCAAAAAATTGTGTTGGATTATCTTTCATATAATATCGGGCATAAAGGCGAAATGGCAGTTTCAGATCAATTCCTAAATCACTTAAATGACTATGAGCAATTCTGCTTGGTACCCCTGCCTTTTTTGCTTCTCTTAAAACAAAACTGCTGTTTTCATTGTTGTGAGCATGGACAACTTTATAATCTCTATTCTTTGCAAAGAAATCTTTTAATGAATGAAAGTATTTTCTATAATTTCCAGGACGTATTGGTGGCATTCGATATATATGTCCGCCTAAACTTTCAATTTCATCGTCATAATGGCCTCTTTCCACACGGTGCACCATAAAATCGAATTGAATCTTGTTCCTGTCCATTTGCCTGTAATAATTCATCAGCATCGTCTCAAGACCACCGCGATTCATGATAGTAACTACCTGCAAAACACGCATCGGTTTCATCTTATTCCCTCCTAACGCACCGTTTTTCTTAGAAATTCTATGGATGTTAACATCATAAATAATCCTAATGCAATGCGGTTTTTTGCAAAGAAAAAAAACGTTTTCCAAACAATTGGACAGTGCTGCATGTCGAATTGGTTCAATGAACGTTTTATATGCTTGCTTTTTAAAACTTGATTTAATTCGATTATTTTTTTTATGATTGAGTTTGAGTTTCCTCTGCTGATGGTATTCAATCCTAATCCAAGTGTATTTATGCTGATTCTGTTCGCTAATGCTGTTTGAAACTCTCCGCTGAGTTTTTTTTCTTGAAGGAAGTCTTCCATTTTAGTATAAAGTGTTCCAAATTGATGAACCAATTTCTTATTATATGTTGATGTAACAGATGTCTCGTTCACGCGCCAGTAGTGATATAGAGGCTGATTAAGAAATACAAAAGAATTTGCATGATAAAAAACTTGAATATTGAACAATGTGTCTTCATTGCTTCCTATTTCTTTTAGATCTACAAATTCCAGTTTATTTTGTTTAATCAGTTCAGATTTATAAAGCTTCGACCAAACTGTCCCCCAGGCATCCAGATATTCTGGATTTGATACCTCTTTTTCAATCGGTCCAATTAATCTTCTTAGTATTTTCGTTTTCAATTCCTCATCTATATATTTACTTTTGTCAGCTTCATTAAAATTCTTCTCTCTTGAATGTGTTTCAAATTCACGAATGTACGAACACATGACGATGTCAGCTTGTTCTTGTTCTGCAGTTAGATAAAGGACTTCGTACATTCTTTCTTCAATCCAATCATCCGGATCAACAAATCCTATATATGCTCCCTTTGCCTTTTGCAATCCATCATTTCGTGCTGAAGATACTCCATTATTTTTTTTGTGTATAGCAACAATTTCATTATGTTTTTTAGCATATTCATCTAAAATACTTCCGCTTGAATCTGTTGAACCATCATTGATGGCTATAATCTCAAAATCTTTAAATGTCTGAAAAAGAAGACTATCCAAGCATCTGGATAAATATTTTTCTACATTATATATAGGCACGATTATACTGATCTTTGGTTTCATTGGTATCCCTCAACATGTATCTGGAGTAGATTTCTGAAAGTTCATAATTGACACTTAATAATTCATATTTTTTTATTTTTTTAATACTCATTAATCCTAAATTCCCGAGTAATCTTTTTGATTTGGCGACGTCATTGATTTTTCTTGATAACAGTTCAACTTCTTGATTTTTAATAAGATATCCATTCACCCCATCCACCACAAGCTCCCTATGCCCACGGTTCTCAGTAGCAACAACAGGCAGCCCGCAGGCCATAGCCTCCATAATATTGACCGGCAGTCCTTCACGAAGACTAGATCCTACTGCTAAATCACACATTGGCAAGATGGAATCAATATCTTTTCTGAATCCCAAGAAATGAACCATTTGCTCGATACTGAGCGTTTTAGCAAGCTGTTTACATTCTTCTAAAAGAGCTCCTTCCCCAGCCAGGAGAAGTTTAGCGTTTGGGAGATTATCTTTTAATCGAGACATGGCATGCAGCAAAAATTGCTGGTTCTTATTCTTGTTAAACTCTGCTGCGTAGAACAAAATGAAGTCATCTTGCTCCATTCCGAATGTTTTTCTTCTTTTCATTTTTTCATTTTCCGAAATCGGTTTGAACTTTTCAGTGTCTACCCCTACTCCATGAACGTGTTCAACTTTTCCAGCTGCAAATCGCCGATCCATTGCCAGAAGATAATCTTCTTCATTAATCGTAATCAGACAATCCGTATAAGCTGAAAGCCATTTTTCGATTGGGTAAAAAGTCAGCCAATTTTGAAGCGGCGCACCTTTGCAAAAGTGAAAGCCGTGTGCCGTATAGATGACTTTTGTGCCTTTTGTTCTTGCTTTTCTTGCAGCCAGCCGGGTAAGAACTCCTCCAACAGGTGTATGGCAGTGAATGATACCGTAGTTATTTTCATTAATGATGTCTTTTAATCGACTGTATGCAACCGAGTTTCTACTATTAAATGGTGACCGTTGAATGGGCAGGTTGTATTTCTGGTCAACGTATGGAAGTTCAATATTCCCAAGTGCAGCTACATGAACTTCCCAGCCCTGTTCTTTAAACCATTTTAGTATTGGTAGATGAAAGCTTTTAAAGTGGTAATCAACTGTTGCCGTAAAAAGCACTTTGTCAGGCATTTTTATCACCCTGCTCGAACAAAAAACACTCAATTGCACGAGTGTTTTCGTTCATTATTTTTTGGAGAATTCTTTTTCCATTAGATTTGATAAGTAATGAAGCAAATCGTATTTCAGTTCGCTATGTTTAAGAGCGAATTCAATGGTTGTTTTGATGAAGCCGAGTTTTTCACCTACATCATAGCGGATGCCTTCAAAGTCATAGGCAAAAACGGCTTCTATCTGATTAAGAGCGGCGATGGCATCTGTAAGCTGGATTTCTCCGCCTGCTCCTGGCTTTTGATTGTTTAATAGATCAAAGATTCTTGGACTTAAAATATATCTGCCCAGGATGGCTAAATTAGAAGGTGCTTCTTCCATCTTCGGCTTTTCTACTAAATGGTTCACATTGTAAAAGCGGTCACTTATTTTCGCGCCATCTACGATTCCATATCTGGATACCTCTTCGTCAGATACATGCTGCACGCCAATAATTGAGGCATTATAGCGTTCATATTGTTCGATCATTTGTTTTAGACAAGGTTTTTCTGCTGCGACAATATCATCACCGAGTAACACAGCGAATGGTTCATTTCCGATAAATTTGCGTGCACACCAGATCGCGTGCCCAAGTCCTTTTGGCTCTTTTTGACGAATATAATGAATATCCACGAGTTTGGAAGACTTTTGAACTTCATTTAATAACTCTAGTTTACCCTTCTCTAAAAGGTTTTGTTCGAGTTCAAATGAGTTGTCAAAGTGGTCTTCAATCGCTCTTTTTCCTTTACCTGTTACAATGATAATGTCTTCAATGCCTGATTCTACTGCTTCTTCGACAATGTACTGAATCGTTGGTTTATCTACTATCGGAAGCATTTCTTTCGGCATCGCTTTTGTGGCTGGCAGAAATCTTGTGCCAAGTCCTGCTGCTGGAATAATAGCCTTTTTGACTTTCATAAGTAATCTCCTTTTAACTAGGTATCGACAATAGCTCGCTAACAGGAACACGATGATTGGCGAGATCTAACAGCTGTTCGCGCAATTCGTTTTTCTCCATTTCAGAAAATGTATCGATGATATGTTGGATTTCTTCTATATAAAGAGTAGCTGTTTTCCCTACGTAAATTTTCGGATACACTTGCTGTTCATGTACTTCATCATCTTTAAGCAATTCTTCAAACAGTTTTTCGCCAGGCCTCATGCCAGTGACTTCTATTTCAATGTCGTCAAGAGAGTGCCCAGACATTTTTATTAGATTTTTAGCAAGATCAATAATTTTGACAGGTTCGCCCATATCAAGAACAAAGATCTCTCCTCCCCGTGCGAGTGCTCCGGCTTGCAAGACAAGCCTTGAAGCTTCTGGAATGGTCATAAAATAACGGACCATATCCGGATGCGTAATTGTTACGGGACCGCCTTTTTCAATTTGCTTCTTAAAAAGCGGTATCACGCTGCCTCTGCTTCCTAAAACATTTCCAAAGCGGACAGCTACAAATTTTGTCTTGCTAATTTGGTCAAAGTGCTGAACCAGCATTTCAGCAAGTTTTTTAGTTGCACCCATGACGCTAGTGGGATTTACAGCTTTATCCGTTGAAACCATGACAAAGATCTCAACGTTGGCCCATCTCGCAGCACTGGCAGCATTACGTGTGCCAATAACATTGTTTTTTACAGCTTCTTCTGGATTTCGTTCCATCAGCGGTACATGTTTATGGGCGGCTGCATGGTACACAATGTAGGGCTGATGTCTGCCCATGACTTCAAACATTTTTTTCTCATCCTGAAGATCCGCAATTTCGGTTACAAGTTCGATTTGATATTTTTCTGCTTCTGCTCTCAGCTCCATTTCGATGGAGTAAATGCTATTTTCCCCGTGACCCAAAAGAATCAGCTTGTTTGGTTTAAACTTTGTAATCTGTCTGCATATTTCGGAGCCGATGGATCCTCCAGCCCCTGTTACGAGAACGGTTTTTCCTGAAATGTTTTCAGAAATGCTTTCAATGTCAAGTTCAACAGGCTTGCGTCCTAAAAGATCCTCTACACGGACTTCCCGGATTTGATTGACAGAAACTTTTCCGGTAATTAAATCTTCAAGCATGGGAATGATTTGCGTTTTCGCTTTTGTCTTAAGACATTCATTAAAAATATTCTGTAATCCTTTTTTGCTTAAAGATGGAATGGCTATGATAATATTATCAATTTCAAACTCACGTACTTTTTCTTCAATTGCACTTACCCCGCCTATAACCGGAATGCCAAGAATATCAAGTTTCTGTTTGTGGACATTATCATCAATAAAAGCAACTGGATACATATCTGTATCTGCACTTTTTTTCAGCTGTCTTGCGACCATAGTTCCAGCTGAGCCTGCACCAATTATTAAGGTTCTTTTCTTGTTGCTTGATTTGCTTATGTATGTATCACGGATCATTCTCCAGCAAAAACGAGAGCCTCCTATCAAAAGCATATGAATCATCCAGGTTACTGCCAGCAGTCTGAAATGAATTTCAGTTTCAACCAGCTGCTGCATGACAGCAGTTGCAGCGATTGAGTAAGTTATGGCTTTAAAAATAATAAGTAGTTCCCCGATGCTCGCGTATTCCCAGGCCTTGTTATAAAGCTTATATATGAAAGAAAAAATATGATGACTGATTAATAAGGTGAGTGAGCTGATGACTAATGGGATTGTAAGAACATGCAGATCTGCCTCTAGAAGGAAGCGGCTGAAGAAGATGGCAGAAAGAACGATAATTGAATCAACTATTATTAATAATGACAGCCTTCGATTGTAGGTCATCAGCTCAGCCTCCTGCGAACTCTTTTTTTCTTTCGGTCCCTTTTGAAAGAATCAGCGATCTTTTATAAATGGAAACATCGATGAGTTTTTTTATTTCATTCAGCTGCTCTAAGCTTGCATCCTGCTTAATATAGCGAACCATTTTCTTCAATGATTTCGGGTAATGATCAAATGGATTCAAGAATAGCACTCCCTTTTCTTTGATATAAATCTTAACTTTATGCTCTTTTGAAAAAACATAAAGTTAAAATTTATATGAATTGGGGCATTTAACCCCTCCTCACATCACACTACCGACGACTCGCGTCTAAGGCTTTCAAGGCCCACAGCATGATCGAGTGCCTCCATTGATAATGGATAGGAGACATTACCAGATATTCTTAATCAAGAACGAATTTTGTAAATTTTTTTATTTATATTCGTTGAGCACGATACCAAGCAGTGATGCTCTTGAGGCTGACAGGATTTTGTTTGCTTCCAGCGCTTCTTCTTTATCTGTTTTGCCGTTATTAACGACCAGTACTATTCCATCACATTCATTGGCTAAGATTTTCGTATCAACCACATCAAGAACGGGCGGACAGTCAAACAAGATCAAATCGTATTGATCATGCAGTTTGGCCATCAAGTCTCTCATTGCCTGAGATGCTATGATTTCGGAAGGATTATGCGGAATCGATCCGCTTGTTAAAATAGCCAGCCTTCCTATCTCTGTTTGGTGAATCGCTTCACTTAAAACGGCATTTCCGATTAAAACATTTGTTAGTCCAACGGTATTTTCAAGTTTAAATGCATTATGTATGGCAGGCTTTCTTAAATCACCGTCAATCAGCAGTACTTTTTCTCCCTGAAGGGCAAATGAAACCGCAAGATTGGTGACAGTGGTGGACTTACCTTCTCCATATCCCGGAGAGGTAATGAGAAGGGAGCGATACTTTTGATCAATAGAAGCAAATTGCAGATTTGTCAAAATCGTCCGATACTGATCTGAAATCAGGCTGTTTGGATTGAAGTAAGAAATTAAGCTTTTTTTTCTTGGCGGAACCGTGTTAAATGGATTTTGAACCAAAAGTTTCACTCCTTAAGTGCTGTTTCTTTTTTACATTTCCTTTTGTTGTATTCCGCTTTGACATTTTTGAAACAGCACCCAGAATTGGCGCATCAAAAATCTCTTCTACCTCTCTCTTGCTGCGGATACTGTCATCCAGTGAATCAAGCAAGAAAACAAGGCCGACTCCAATGATGATTCCTGCGATAACCCCCATCATAATGTATCTGGAATGATTTTCATTGATAGGGTAATAGTTCGGCTTGGCCTTAGCTAATATCTCCATGCCATCAATGACGATAAACCCAGGAATTTCATCTTTAAAGATTTCAGCTGTGGTATTAGCAATTTTAGCCGCCAGCACAGGATCTGAGTCTATCACTGAAATATTGATAACTTGTGAGCTTCCTATTGTTTCAGCATTGATCTGGCCGCTGAGTGCTTCCCCTGAACGTTTCAAATCCAGTTTTGCTGCCACTTTCTCAAGAACAGCTGGATCCTTTATAATGACGTTCAGTGTGTTTATTGTTTCTGCAGTAGTATTGATTGTAATGCGGGTAGAGGTGGCAAACAAAGGGTTCGTATAAAAATAACTGTAAAAACCTGCAAACATAGTGGTCAGCAGCGTAATCACTGCAATCATCCAAAAACGCCTTTTAATTACTGTAAAAATTTCTTTAAGATCGATTTCCTTTTCTTTTCCAGAGATCAAAGGGTCATCATGAAAATTATGATTTTTCATAGGTTCCACCTTTCAAAATAAGAGTTCTTCATAAAGAACATTGATAGTAAATAAAAAGAGATTCGATTTTCTAATATGTTCTTTATTTTAGTTCTTTATAAAGAACGTGTCAAGCAGATAGTTCTATATTATTATGAATTCTTCAAATATATTCTATCATTCTATTTTTGTTTTCTTCTTATACTGACAATTATCTTGTTTTCGATAATATGAGCTGTTATTAATGTATGCTATTTTACCTAATTGTAAAAACCGTCAAAATTCTTTGTTTTTTCGTTAAAAAGAACAAAAATCTCTTGATTACTCACTAATACTCGCTTAATCACACAATTTTGATATTTTATAAAGAACGATATGTTCCTTATAATGAAAGAGCAAGTTACTATTTTATCAGAATTGGCTGATTAAGGAGACAAGAAATGGTTGGTGATCGCTTACGGGAGTTAAGACAGGAAAAGGGGTATTCAATTAGTGAGCTTGCTGAGCTTGCTGGAGTTTCCAAATCTTATTTAAGTTATATTGAACGAAACATCCAAAAAAACCCGTCGCTGCAGTTTTTGCAGAAAATTTCAATGACTCTGGAGGTTGATTTAGAATATCTTCTGGGGTATGAAAGGGATCATTTTAATGAAAACATTGATGATGAATGGCGGGAGTTATTGAACAAAGCAATTGCGGATGGACTAAGTAAAGAGGAATTTAAAAATTTTCAGGAATATGCCAAATTCAAAAAGTGGAAACATGGAAAAAAACAGATATCTGAATTTATTATTGATGATAAGACTCATGGTTCCAAATAAAACATGTTTTCTTCAGTTCTAATAAAGAAGACCTCTCATCCTCAGGATAAGAGGCTTATTTATTATATCCTTCTAAATACAACATCCCCCTTAGCAACCTCTGTCCCATCCTGATTAACAGCCCTCACATGAAACTTTGCAGATTCATCGTTCATCTCATAAAGATCCGCCTGATGAGTCAGCACATCACCCAGGAAAACCATTCCTTTAAACCGGATCGTATAAGCTTCTATAAAGCCTTCCTCATAGAACGGAGAAAAGAGTTTAGACAGGCTGCCCATTGTCCACATGCCGTGTGCAATGATGCCCGGCAGACCTGCTTTTTCTGCTTCTTCGTCAATGGTGTGAATTGGGTTGTAGTCGCCTGAAGCTCCAGCATATTTGATGAGATCCAGTTTTGAGACAGGCGGAAGTGTGATGTCCTTTAAGGGATCACCCAACCGAAAATCAGCAATTGTCATACGTTCATCACCTTTCTGACTGCTTCATTTATAATAACGACTTGTTTCATTGAAAAAATCAAATCTCCTTCTTCTGTCTCTCCCAGTCTCTCAATAGTGAGCATGCCCATGCTTCCCCCGCTCCCTTTTCTCTCCCTGTAGTTTACAAGTTTAGAAGAGCAATAGACGGTATCGCCTACTAAAAGCGGTTTTTCATAATGAAACGACTGTTCACCATGTATCAGACCTTTAGACGGCAGCTTCAATCCTTCAATTGTGCCGTAGCTCAGGGTAACGGGAAAGGTTGGCGGTGCCAGATTCCGCTTGTATTTTGAACGGGCTCCGGCTGCCTCATCTATGAAAAGAGGGTTCTCATCTCCGATCGCTACAGCAAATTTTCTGACTGTTCCCTTCTCAATAGAGTTCTTTACTTTTCCGGAAGCGCTTCCAATTAAGTGTTTGAACATGGGTTTCGCCTCCTTTTTTAGATGAATTGTCCGATTTTGACATTTCCTTTTAAAAGATTGCGGGAAAGAATTAAGCGCTGAATTTCATCTGTTCCGTCATAAATTCTCCAGAGGCGGGCCTCACGATACCAGCGTTCAATCGGAAGTTCTCTTGTATAGCCCATTCCGCCATGGATTTGGAGAACGCGGTCAACAACACGATTCCCCATATTAGAGCCGTATAGTTTGGCCATTGATGCCAAGTGGCGGTTGTCCTCACCTTGATCAAGCGTGAACGCAGCATTTAGGACAAGCCATTTTGCAGCTTCAATTTCAGTTGCTGAGTCTGCAATTTGCCATTGAATGGCTTGACGGTCAGCGATCGGCCTTCCGAATGTTTCGCGTTCTTTTGAATAATCAATGGCCATCTGCAGCAGGCGTTCGGCTGCTCCGACAGCTGTTGCCCCAACGATCCATCTTGCAAAACCGATCCATTCGAGCCCGAGTTTATACCCGCCGTGCAATTCACCGAGAATGTTTTCTTCAGGCACGCGGACTCCATCGAAAAATAAGCTGGCCGGTCCCCACTCGCCCATTGTATGAATATATTCAGACGTCCATCCCATATCCCGGTCAACGATGAAACATGTGACGCCGTCACGGCCTGTTGACCTGTGCTTTTCTTTATCTGTTATCGCAATAACCATAACAAAATCAGCTTCATTTCCGCCTGTAATAAACGTTTTTTCACCATTTAGGACCCATTCGCTGCCGTCTTTTACTGCTGTCATCTGAATATTTCTTGTATCAGATCCTGCTGCCGGTTCTGTCATTGCAAAACAGGATTTTTTGTCGCCATTAATTGTAGGAATTAAATACTTTTCCTTTTGTTCTTCATTTGCATAATAGAGAATGTTGTCTGCTGAGCCGCCAAAGCGGAACGGAACGAATGTTTTGGATACTTCCATTTGCACAATGGCAAGCATCATCTGCCCGATATCTGCACCGCCGTATTCTTCAGGTGTGTTAATGCCCCAAAAGCCGGACTGCTTCGCCTTTTGCTGAAGCTCGTGCATTTTTTCTTTTGAAAGACTTGGCTTTCCTTCTAATTCATTTCTAAGAACGGTATTTTCAAGTGGCATTAATTCATTTTCAACAAATTTACGGATTGTTTTTTGAACCATTCTCTGCTCATCTGTTAAACGCAAATGCATAACATTCACTCCATCCTTTAAAATACTAACCAGTTGGTATGTTACTAGTGTATTTTGAAATTTCAGAAAAAACAAGCTTTAATTTTGAAAACTTACATGTTTGTATAGAGATGGTTCTGTAATTCCAGTCTAATGGCGTCCGGAATGCGTTCTGATTTTTTTTCATGAACATTATAATGCACATAGATAGCTGTCCCTTTTGCGCATAATTCCCCGCCCTGATGAATTTCTTCATAAAGCTCTAAGCTTGTGTTTCCGATTCTTTTCACCCAGGAATAGACTTCGACTTCTTTGCCGTAATAAATTTGGCTGATAAAATCGACATTCATGTTTAAAATAATCATTTTCCAGTCCTTAAAAGACCATTCAGGATTGAATAAAGCAAAGAGCTGATTTCTTCCTGCTTCAAACCAGACTGGCACTGTTGTATTGTTGATATGGCCGACCCCATCTGTTTCGGAAACTCGCGGTTCAATTGTTGTATGGAACATGCTTCATCACTCCCTCTGCCTTTAACGTTCCGTATAGGGCTGCATGGTAGACTTGTTTCACATCCTTGAGCTGAAAGGCTCTTGGACTTCTTGCAAGCAGTCTTGTTTGCTTGATGCCGCCCGCCGCTAATTTTTCAATATCCTCTTCAGTAATGCCATATTCTTGAAGAGTATGGGGCAGGCCAACATCTTCCATCAGATTTCTAATTTCTAAAACGGCTGACTGCGCGAACTCACGATCGCTTTTGCCGTTTCTCTCAATACCCAGCGAAGAAGCAAGAATCGTCATTTTATGTAAGCAGGACGGCAAAATATAGTCAAGGACATATGGAAGCAGCACAGCATTTGATTCTCCATGTGAAACTTTAAATAAGCCCCCTAGCGGGTAAGCTAAAGCATGTACACCGGCGACACCCGCATTAAAAAAACTGAGTCCCGCAAGCATACTTCCCCATGACATACTGCTCCGGGCTTCGCGGTTTGCGCCCTGCCAGACTGCTGTGCCGATACTAGAAGCAATTTTTTCTATTGCTTCTAATGCCAGAGTATCTGTAATAACCGTGGCATTAATGGATAAAAAGGATTCAATCGCATGTGTCAGTGCATCAATCCCGCTTGCAGCCGTTACTCGCGGCGGCAGAGAATAAGTTAATTCCGGATCTATGATGACGGCATCTGCTAGCAAATAGTCATGAGTAATGACATCCTTTGTTTCTTCTAATGAAAAAACGGCTATATCCGTCATTTCTGCACCGGTGCCTGATGTTGTCGGGATCATGATTTTAGGCAATCCCCGTTCTGACAGTATTTTTGTTCCTGATAAATTTAAAAAATCCGCAATTGTGCCTTCATTTTTTGCAAGAACGGATGCAGCTTTAGCTATATCAAGACAGCTGCCGCCGCCTATGCCAATGACAAGATCAGCTCCTGAGTTCCTGAGAGCTTTGACTGCACCATCACCAATAGAAACTTGCGGTTCAGGCTGAATTTCTGTATAGCATTCGATTTGGATTTTATTTTCTTCAAGCGTCTGTTCGATTGGAGAAAGAACTCCAAGTTGGATTAAAATTGGATCGGCAAAAATAAAAACTTTAGAAGCGTGATATTCATTAATAAGGTGAAGAAGATTTTGAATAGATCCTTCACCAGTTACAATTTTATTGGGTGATCTGAACGTTTTCACAAAGCTCCCTCCAGTTCTTTGGAACAAAAAGTTTGAATGACACGGTTCATTTACCATACGCTCTGTATAATCCCCTGCTGTATATTCTTCAATTACCTTTCTCCAAAAGCTTTGAGCAGGTTTATTCCTTTCAATTTGAAATATTTCCCATTTCCTGCTATACATCTGAAAAACATTGTTGGCAATTTTTTTACCGAGACCTGATCGCCGAAATTTTTTCATGATGAAAAACTCCGCCATCGAAAAATGCTCTTCAGATGCATCGTACCTTACATAGACAAAACCTGCATACCATCCTTTACATTGATCAGATAAGGAAATCGCCCTTCTTCAGTTCAGTAGTTTTCGAAATAAGGATAATCATTGAATCTGCCTTGTCCGTTAACTTTGTCATTGTTAAATTCAGTGAAATCATAGATGTAACATTGCACTAAATTTTCGATTGCCTTATCTGAATCAGCAGCGGGAAATAACCTGTACTCCATTCTGTTCCCCCTTCTTCATTCTTTTATCAACACTACTTATTCGAGAAAATGGCCGATCTTCCTCTTTTTATGAAAAGGAGAGCTGTGTCAGAAAATGCTGAACGGTTTTTGGGGAATACAGCCTCGCAGCTACATACGGAGGCTGCACTCTGTTTGCTCCTTCAAATGGCTGTCCGAGCCATAATATTTGGTCATCAATGATAACAAATGGGAATGGCAGATTTTCTTGAATCCAAGTACATTTAAACACCGGCTTACTGTCAGATATAACCGAAAGAGTGATTCCATGCCCAGCATTCTTCAGGACATTGGTCAAATCCTTTTCAAGACTCATAGATTTCGGCAGTGAAAGAATGATCCGTCGCTTGGCAGAACAGATGTCTTCAAATAGTGGTTCCTGTTTTAGAGCGTGCATCCATTTCAATTTTGGATGATGGTGCTGAATCCATTTTCCAATATGCTGATGAGTGACGGACTGATGATTTTTCTCCTGATGATCCACTAGCTGTCTGAGTGCTTTGCTGCGGTATACGTTTTTACGGATAAAGTCTGTATTGCTGACATGTATGAATTTTCCCTTAGTCCTTGTAATGGCAACATTGATAAGTCTTTCACTGTCCTTACCCGCAGTCAGCATTCCGGCACGATTCTCCGGAAAACTGTCAACACTGTCAAAAATCATCACATCCCGCTCGCTGCCCTGAAATTTATGGACGGTTGCTGCAAGAATATCTGCATTCAGGAGTTCTTCTTCATATAAATCACCTAAAAGCTGCTGCATCAGAGAAGCCTGTGCCCGGTATGGTGTCACATAGCCGATTGATCTTACACCAGAGAGATAGGATTCGTGGATGCTTTGAAATGAAAGCAGCAGATGCCACAAATTAAACTTGGAATGCGACGTCCTTTCTTTTATACAATGCTCGCCAGTATAACTTGCATCCAGCAAAATGGATGCTCTGTTGGGAAAAGGAGTTCTTATTACAAGCTGATTTCTGCTTTTTTTGACACTTTCATGGTCGCCTACTTGATTTTGATAAACATATTGATTGGTAAATGCAGAGATTTCCGGATGCATTCTTCGCTGTTCTTTCAAGAGAAGCATTTGCGGATGTAAATCTTGTTTGATGTCTGAAACACCTGAGCGGATGAAAATATCTTCTTTCAGCCATTTTTCAACGAGTTCATGACGAGAAGAGGCAATAGGCGGCAGCTGTTTAAAGTCCCCGCACAGAATCACCCGCCGGCCAAGCGATGCAGCAAACGCTGCCTGCGGTACGTAAGCCATGCTTGTCTCATCGACAATAACAACGTCAAATTCGTCTTCATATATGTTTGAATCACTTGCTGCTTTAGCAAGTGTTGTTCCAACTATAAATGCTTCTTTTACAAATTCAGATTCCTGCTTGCGTATTTTCTCAAGGACTCTGCTGATTCTTGTTTCAAGATCAAGCAGCTGATTGGAATCCCGCTTGCTGAATGAATCCGATAAATCCTTTTTTAAGAGCTTTCTTTCATCGAGAAGCTGATATCTGTCCTTTGATAATGCAGGGTCTTTCTGCAGAAGGAGTTCACTTGTTGTAAGGGGTACAGGAAAGGCCGTGTCAGCGCTCCCAGTACCATAGCGCAGCAGTTCCCCTTCAATAAATTTCTCCTTTTTATGAATAAAAACTGCGATTTCCTTCATTAATACATCCACAGCACTGTTGCTGTGTGACAGAATCAGCACACGTTTTCCTTTAAAATAATGATTGGCTGCTGTTCTTGCAAGAGTATAGGTTTTCCCCGTGCCGGGAGGTCCCCAAACGAAAGTGACCGGATTGTATTTTGACCTTATAAACAATTCATGGACTGAGCTTTTCCCTTTCTCTGACGGATGTTTTGGAGGCATCGAGGGATCCATCAGCTTTTTGATTCTGGCCCTCTTAATCTTGCTTTTTTTCATGTCATCAAGCCTTGCAATTAGTTCCTCAAGCAGTTCCCACGGGTCGTGGAAAAGAAAAGCCTCATGAATGAGATCTCCAAACGATCTTTCAAAAGATAGAATGATGCTTTGTCCTTCTGAAGAGAGGACTCTTCCTTTGTGCTTTACTCCGTCCCATTCTAATTTGACTGAGGATCCAACGGGAATTTTCAGACTGCCGCTGCTCTCAAAATAGTAAGTAAACCCAGCTGATAATAGATGTCCATTTGCAACACGGTATTTCGTGCTCCCATATTTCTTTAAATAGCCGATTTCAATTTGAAGGGCCTGCTGCCATTCTTTTATATAGGTTTTCGTTGTAATCAAGGTAATCTGCTCCGTTCAATGAAAGAGGCAAGCCCGTATATCCTGAGCCTGCCTGTCTGAGCTTTTAACTATACAATATTTTCACCTTGCCGTCATGTTAATTGAACCAGCGCTGTATGACCACTTTTTTCCTCGTTCTCCATTATATAATTTTCAACTATGATGGTTACGTCTGTTGCTTCAGAGCCTGAACCTGCTGTAGTCGTAATCGCAATCAAAGGAACCGGGGGGATGCACGGCTATTTTTTTGCCTCCAAAATAATCCCGATATACCCGCCATTTGCCGCAAGTACCAGCAAATGAATTCAATCTGATCTTTCTCCATTCTGTAAAACGCTTACATTTTAAGCAAGTGAATCAGCTGTTTATCCCTGATGTCTAAGTTCCCTTCTCCTGTGCCGCTATATTCATAAATACCCTTGCCGGTTTTTGAACCCAGATTCCCCTGCTTGACGCTTTCCACAATAAACCGCGGAGCTTCCGTGCTGCAGTCGAGTTCCGGGAACAAATTTCCGGTTACCTTTTCCCAAATATCAAGCCCTCCCATGTCTGCAATCCGCAGAGGTCCGTTCAAGGCCCATCTCATGCCGGGTCCTTCAGACATGACCTTATCAATGTCATCTGCATCCGCGATGCCTTCTTCAAGCAGATAAAAAGCTTCCCTGACTACTGCAGCCTGCAGGCGGTTCGCAATAAAACCCGGAATGTCCTTATTAAGAATGACAACTTTCTTGCCTGCAGCTTTTAAAAGATGGCTAACTTCTTCTACTGCCCATGGCAGAGTGTGCTCATGTTTAACTACTTCAACCAGTTTGACTAAATGAGCAGGATTAAAGAAATGGGTGATGAGCAAGCGCTCAGAAAAAGGGCACTCTTCAGCAAGTTTTGTAATCGGAAATGTAGAAGTGTTGGATGCGACAATTGCAGTTGAACTTATCATCGGTTCGAGCAATTTAAATAACTGCAGCTTAAACTCAAGCACCTCAGGAATTGCTTCAATAATCAGATCAGCGTCATGAACAGCTTCGCTAAGGTCCGTTGAATAAGAGAGCATTTCCAGCGTTGCTTTTTGTTCATCACTGTTTATGTAAGATTCCTTTTTCATTACCTCTAAATTCTGAATAATCATTCGTCGAGCTTTCGTTAATAATTCTGCTCTTAAATCATAAATCGTCACCGGACAGTGAGCAGCAGCAAATAACTGGGCAATGCCGTGCCCCATTGTTCCAGATCCAATAACAGCAACCTTCTTAATCAAACTCAGCTTCCTCCTTATTTCCGAATTATCGGTATATTCCATCATTATATCGCAGTTCGATAAAAATTGTCAGTTAAGTACTGATGTCACCATTAGAGGGTTTGCTCGACAAATGAGAGTTTTCGATAAAAAATGGAGGGATTTCGATATGATTATTTCCAGTAATAAATAACCCGCAGAGACTTCAGCTCCAAATCAATAAAAAAGCACTGCCTCTAATCCAGCAGTGCTCCCTTTAATTATGCATAAACGCTTACAAAAAATTCCTCATAAAGTGCCTGAACAGCTTTTTTTTCCTGAGCTTCTTTTACACCAAACATCATGCTGACTTCTGATGATCCCTGGTTGATCATTTCGATATTGACGCCTGCTTCTGCGAGAGCTTTTGAAGCACGGGCTGCTGTGCCGATATTATGGCGCATGCCTTCCCCCACCATCATAATTAGAGACAGATTATGTTCCACTGTCACCTCATCCGGCTTCAGGTCTGTGCGGATCCGCTCTAAAATAAGCTCTTCAGTCTCAGCATTCATTTGTTTTTGCCTCAGAATAATGCTTAGATCATCGATTCCAGATGGACTGTGCTCATAGGTTAACCCGAAATCCTCTAAAATTGAGAGCAATTTTCGTCCGAATCCAATTTCTTTATTCATTAAATATCTATTTACATAGATACTGCAGAAATCATCATCGCTGGCAATGCCGATAACAGGTCCATTCGTATTTTTTCTTTCGTTCACAATTCTGGTGCCTGCAGCTTCCGGATTATTTGTATTCTTAATGTGAACAGGAATACCGGCCTCAAAAGCAGGAATCAGCGCTTCATCGTGAAAAACAGAGAATCCGGCATAAGAAAGCTCACGCATTTCCCGGTAGGTAAGCTCGCGGATTTCTTTTGGATTTGGAACCACATTAGGATTAACTGAATAAACCGCATCCACATCCGTGAAATTTTCGTATAGGTCTGCTCCTGTTCCATTTGCAAGGATGGATCCGGTAATATCTGAGCCGCTTCGCGAAAACGTCACAACTTCTCCTGCTTCGTTGTAGCCAAAGAATCCTGGAAAAATAAGAATGCCGGGAAGTTCCCTTAAAGCTTTCAGATTTTCGTAAGATTTTTTCAGAACTTGTGCTGTTCCGCAAGTTTCTTCTACAAACAGCCCTGCATCTTTTGGATTTATATAAGATGCTTCAATGCCTCTGCTTTTAAAATATTCAGCAATCAGCTTTGCATTGCTGTCTTCTCCGCTTGCTTTTATTGCGTCTATGTATCGGTCTTGCCGAGTCTTATCTGCATCAAGCAGTTCAATAAGATCATTTTCGATTTTGGAAACGATTTCAGCCGGCAATTTCAGCTCTTCTGCCACTTGAGAATACCGGGCAATAACAGCAGTCAAATATTCGGGTGCTCTTTCCCCTCGCAAAGACCTTTCGCCAAGTTCAATTAAAAGATCCGTCACCTTGCGATCTTCTGCATACCGTTTGCCGGGCGCTGACACAACGACCACTTTTCGATCAGGGTCAGATGTGACGATATCAAATACCTTTTTAACCTGATTTCCCGATGCTAACGAACTTCCTCCAAACTTAACCACTTTCATGCGAACAACCCCTAATAATTAAATTTTCAGGTAAATTTTAAAGTCTATTTTACTCTTTTTACATGAACATTCAAGGCTTTCTTGTGCAAAAGCATTTTTTATTTGAATTTTTTGATTTCTTACCACTCATTTTGTGGTAAAATACTTTTCGTCTATCGAAATATTCAGTTGAGAAAGGACTCATAAAATGGAAAACGCAGCTTCATTAAAAAAACCGGTTTCAAAACCGTCTCCGACTATTTACAACATCCTTTTCATCATTGGTTTATGTCATTTATTAAACGATTCAATTCAATCCGTTATCCCTGCGATGTTTCCGATTCTTGAAAATACGATGGGGCTCACGTTTACCCAGCTTGGCCTTATTGCCTTTACGCTCAATATGGTTTCCTCTGTCCTGCAGCCGGTTGTCGGCTGGTATACAGATAAAAAACCAATGCCCTATGCCCTGCCTATCGGGCTTACGAGCAGCTTAATCGGAATTGTCGGCCTTTCATTTGCTCCTTCTTTTTCAATGATCTTATTAAGTGTCTTTTTCATTGGACTAGGTTCTGCGGTCTTTCATCCTGAAGGGTCAAGAGTGGCATATTTAGCAGCTGGAGAAAGACGCGGCCTCGCGCAGTCAATTTATCAAGTCGGAGGAAATACAGGATCTTCATCTGCTCCGCTGATTACAGCGCTCATTCTCGTTCCATTCGGGCAGTTTGGCGCGATTTGGTTCACTATTGCAGCAGCTCTTGCAGTTATTTTCCTTATTTATATAGCAAACTGGTACACATTAAAACTTTCAGATATTAGAAGAGAAGAAAAGAAAAATGGCACTAAGAAAAAAGAGGTAAAACTGACGAAAGCCATTTTTTCTGCATTAGCCGTTATCGTATTTCTCGTTTTTGCACGTTCATGGTATGGAAGTGCCATTTCAAATTTTTACACGTTCTATGTGATTGAAAAGTATGATTTAAGTATTGCCCAGTCACAGGTTTATATCTTTATCTTTCTTGTCATGGGTGCACTTGGAACCTTTGCAGGGGGGCCTTTGGCAGACCGTTTCGGCAAACGTACGATTATCCTTTATTCCCTGCTTGCTACAGCGCCTTTTGCCCTCATTTTGCCGTTTGCAGGTCCAATAGCGGCATATCCGCTGATCGCTGCAATTGGTTTTATATTAAGTTCAAGCTTTTCTGTAACTGTTGTTTATGCCCAAGAGCTCATTCCGGGAAAGATTGGCACAATGTCCGGTTTGACAGTCGGGCTCGCATTTGGAATGGGGGCAATTGGTTCTGTTGCTTTAGGCTCATTGATTGACGCTTTTGGATTAACATCTGTAATGACAGGCATCGCTTGTCTGCCGATTTTAGGAGCACTTGCTTACCTGCTCCCCACAGATCAAACCTTAAAAGAGTGGCAGCAATAACCGACAGCCTTTGACGATTTGTCATGGATTATTTTCATTAATTTGTCGCATATTGAATGATTTAACAGATTTGTAATCTAAAAGGCCCCTCTTTTGTGGTATAACTAAACTACAAGAAAGGGGTTGTTTTATGAGATTTTCAATGCGTATGATTGCCGCGCTTTCTGTTGGTTTTGTTACTCTATCAAGCTATAACACTGCCCTAGCGCAAACGAATCAGGACACCTTGCATAAAGCTGAGAAGCAGCTTGACCAAAATCAGGAAGTGCTGAATCAAAAAGAAAAACAAAAGCAAGCAGTACATACCGCTGTACAGAAAATGGAAAACGAACTTCAGAACATGGAAGCTCTTGTTGTAAAAAATGAAAAAGAATACGCCTCCATTCAAGAAAAGATTAAAAAGACAAATCAATTAATCGATGAAAAGAAAATAGAAATTGTTGCACTTCAGGACAAGGTATTAAGCCGTGAGGAAATCATGCATGCAAGGCTTGTAGCCCTTCAGGAGAATGATCACGCTGATATTGTCATTCATACATTAGTTAATGCGGAAAGTGTTTCGAACTTATTTGAGAGAATTGGAGCAGTTGCCACTCTCCTAAATGCTGATAATGACATTTTAGAGCAGCAGCAGGCTGATTTAAAGAAAATCGAAGAAGATAAAAAAGAGATTGACAGACAAGAGGTTCTGCTGACTGAACAGAAGCAAACATTAGCATCAAGCGGTGCCAAGCTTGAAGAAGCAATGCTGAACAGACAAAAGAAAATGACTGCCCTTCAAGCTGAATATCAAAAAATTTCAACAGAAGTGACCCTTGCTGAACAGGAAAAATCAGCTCTACAGGCTCAAATGAAATCAATTGAAGCAAGCATTAAAAAAGAACAGGAAGCGGCAATTGCACGGGCCGCAAGTATTGCCGCAGCGAAAAAGAAAGAGCAGGCAGCTCTTCTTGCTGAAGCTAACGCCCGTGCAGAAGCGGCAAAAGCAAAGGAAGCGGCAATTGCCAAAGCTGCAGCAGTGAAAAAGAAAGAAGCTGCAGCAGCCAAACCTGTATCTGCTGGTAAACCCGCTGCCAACGAGCCTCCAAAAGAAGAAAAAGATGAAAGCAAAATCTTCTATGTAACTGCTACTGCTTACAGCCATGAAGATACGGCCAGCGACTATACGGCCATTGGAATAAATATTAAAGAAAATCCAAATATGAAACTCATTGCTGTTGATCCAAAAATCATTCCTCTGGGCAAGAAAGTCTGGGTTGAAGGTTATGGAGTTGCTATTGCAGGTGATACAGGCGGTGCAATCGTCAATCATAAAATAGATGTTTTGATGCCTACTAGTGCAGAAGCCAGGAAATGGGGCCGTAAAACGGTAAAAGTCGAAGTATTAGATTAATAGAATCAAAAAAAGAGAACAATGTGTTCTCTTTTTTTTTGATTTTATAAGATTTGATGGACGTACCGATTCTTATAATCCAAAAGCGTAAAATAATTTCAATATAAAGATTATTTCAAAAGAACAGGGTCTTTCCTAAACAAATCCTTCATCATAGCTGTAAACTGACAGGTATTAAACTCATAATTTGATCCGCTGTGGACGTTTCTCATTCTAAACCCTGAAGACATCAGGACAAAAAGTTCAGCTGTCTGATTGGCATCAATCTGCTCGCTGATCACTCCGTTCTTTTGACCTGATACAATCCAGAGCTTTGAAAACTCAAACATCCATTGATCAAATTCACGGAGAGCTTCCTTTGCTTTTTTTTGTTCATTCCTGCCGATAAAGTATAACAGGATTTGATTCACGACATCTTTTGGATGATTGATTGCTTCGAAACTCTCTGATAAAACATCGATAGGGTCCGTCATATCCTCTTTGCTCTTCCCCATTTTTTCAAAGAATTTTTCATTTGTTTCATGAATCCTCGCTTCAAGCACTTTAGCGAATAGCTCATCTTTGCTTTTAATATAATGATAGATGGCTCCCTTTGACAGGCCTGTTCTCTCCATGATTTCTGAAAGGGTGGTTTTGGCGCAGCCCACTTCCTTAATCAATGCAGATGCAGCTTCAAGCAATGCCTTCTCTGAGCGCACTCTTCTTTCAAATTGCTTCATAATTCGACGCCTCCTTTCTACATTTTAAAAACAGACCGGTGGTTTGTAAAGTAGAATTAAGTCTCCTTTTGCTGATTGAAGACTGATTAACGCAATTAATGTCAGCAGCTATCTCTGATCATACGAAATGCATAGACCCAAGGTAATTTTTTTCTTTAATTATAGAACTTAAAGAAATAGACAGAAAAAACAGAGCTGCACGCAAGCCCTGTTTTTTCATGTCATTTTTGTAAAATTATATTAAAAAAATAATTCATCTAGCATTTTTGCCGATTTTTTTTGACAATTCAATTTTAATAGTAGTATTATTATACATGGTAAAAAGGAGGATTCTTGTATCATGTCATCGATTGATAAAGACAAAATTGTACAAAGTGTACCGCAAAAAGGTTTTTTCGGTCATCCTAAAGGATTGTTCACGCTATTCTTCACAGAATTTTGGGAGCGCTTTTCTTATTATGGGATGAGAGCTATTCTTCTGTATTATATGTATTATTCCATGAAAGATGGCGGACTTGGACTTGATCAGACTACTGCTCTTTCCATTATGTCCATCTACGGATCTCTTGTTTATATGTCCGGAATCATCGGAGGCTGGATATCCGACAGGTTACTTGGAAATACACGTACCGTTTTTTATGGCGGAGTCCTTATTATGCTTGGTCATATTATTCTTGCTTTCCCTGGAAGCATTGCTGCATTTTTCGTGTCAATGTTCTTCATTGTAATCGGTACCGGGTTGCTTAAACCGAATATTTCGAATATTGTGGGTGATCTATACAGCAAAGATGATAATCGCCGCGATTCAGGATTCAGCATTTTCTACATGGGAATCAACTTAGGCGGTCTGCTGGCTCCAATTATTGTTGGTACTGTAGGTCAAAAATACAATTTCCACTTAGGTTTTGGATTTGCTGCAATTGGTATGGCCTTAGGATTAATCGTCTTCTTGCTGACTAAAAAGAAAAATCTTGGATTGGCTGGATCAGCAGTTCCAAACCCGCTTACTCCTTCTGAAAGAAATAAAGTTTTCGGAAGATTGGCTATTGGTATAGCTGTTATCGGAATTTTAGGAGCTATATCCATTTCAACCGGCTATCTGACGATAGAAAGATTTACTTTCTTAATCAGTATTTTAGGTATATTAATTCCAACGGTTTACTTCATTGTGATGTACCGCAGTCCTAAGTCAACAGATGTTGAACGCTCTCGCCTTATTGCTTATATTCCACTGTTCATCGCGGCAATGGTTTTCTGGGCGATACAGGAACAAGGAGCTACGATTCTTGGAGCATACGCTGATACTCGAACACAATTAAAATTTGGCGGTTTTGAAATTCCATCATCATTATTTCAATCGTTAAATCCATTATTCGTTGTCTTCTTGGCGCCGGTGTTTGCATGGCTTTGGATTAAACTTGGCAATCGTCAGCCATCTACATCGAAAAAATTTGCATTTGGTTTGTTTTTTGCAGGTTTATCATTTTTGATCATGATAATTCCTGCTTACGTGAACGGAACAGATTCACTTGCTAACCCGATTTGGCTAATACTCAGCTTCTTCCTGGTTGTACTCGGAGAGCTTTGCCTGTCACCTGTTGGTTTATCTACAACAACAAAGCTTGCTCCGGCTGCATTCTCAGCACAGACAATGAGTCTTTGGTTCCTGACAAGTGCATCTGCTCAAGCTATTAACGCTCAAATTGTTAAATTCTATAAACCCGAAACTGAAATTCTCTATTTTGGTATCATTGGCGGTATAGCTGTACTTTTAGGATTTTTGATGCTAATTCTTTCTCCTAAAATTCAAAGCTACATGAAAGGTGTCCGCTAAGATTACGAACAAGCCTGTTCCCTATTTAGGAACAGGCTTGTTTTTTGATTAAACTGGTGAAAATTATACAGTCGCAGCCTCGCTTGCTTTTTCTCTGCAGCTTTTTGCGGCTGACACCATCACTTTTAATGCTGCAATCGTTTCCGTGACTCCTCTTGTCTTCAGCCCGCAGTCAGGATTGACCCAAAAAAGTTCCGGATCTAAAACCTGCAGGGCTCTTTCAATATTCATAACGAGCTCTTTTTCTGCAGGGACCCTTGGGCTGTGAATATCGTATACGCCTAATCCAATCCCTTTCTCATATGAATATTTCTCAAATGAATGGATGAGTTCACCATGACTTCTTGAAGTTTCAATTGAAATGACATCTGCATCTAATGCATCAATCGCTTCGATAATATCTTCAAAATTCGAATAGCACATATGTGTATGAATTTGTGTATCCGGCTGGACGGAAGCTGTAGACCGCTTAAATGCCGTCACCGTATCTTTTATATACTTATCCCATTTCTCCGATTTAAGAGGCAGGCCTTCCCGGAGTGCCGGCTCATCTACTTGTATCATCGCAATACCAGCTTGTTCAAGTGCCTCAACTTCTTTTCGGATGCAGAGTGATAATTGATTAAGGACACTTGATTTCGGGAGATCATTTCGAACAAATGACCAGTTTAAAATCGTGACAGGACCTGTCAGCATCCCTTTTACAGGTTTTTCAGAAAGACTTTGAGCAAAAACGGTTTCTTTTACTGTCATTGGCTCTTCAAGTAAAACATCTCCATATATAACTGGCGGTCTGACGCAGCGCGAGCCATAGGATTGCACCCAGCCAAAAGTCGTAATTGCTATACCTGATAATTTTTCTCCAAAGAACTCCACCATGTCCGTCCTTTCAAATTCTCCATGCACCAGAACGTCCAGCTCAAGATTTTCCTGAATTTCAATCCATTTTCTTATTTCTTCTTCTATATAAATACTGTATTGCTCTTCAGTCAGTTCGCCTTTTTTCCATTTAAGGCGCTGTGCCCGAACCTCTTTTGTTTGCGGAAAGCTGCCGATTGTTGTTGTTGGCAGCAATGGAAGGCTGAACCGTTTGTTTTGCTGTTTTCTCCGCAGACCAGCTTCCGCTCTCTCTGTTGAAAAGGAATCCAGCTGATTCATCGCATCCTGAACAGCACTTTGGTTTCTCAGCTTTGATGATGATAACTGATCAGTAGCTGAATCATATTCTTTAAGCACCTCTGCTTCAGTTTCAAAGTTAATAAAATTCGTTAATACACTCAGTTCGTAAAGCTTCTCATCCGCAAAAGATAAGGCATCTTTTACAAGAGGATCTAACTGCTGTTCATTTTCTGCAGTCACCGGCACATGAATTAGACTGCATGAAGGCTGAAGAATCAGCCGGTCCCGGTCAACAGCTTCCAAAATAGTGTGGACAAGCTTCACGGTCTTTTGCAGACTTGCCTTCCACACATTACGTCCATCAATGACCCCTGCAGCCAGAACTTTGTCCTTTGGAAATCCTGCCGTTTTCAACTTTCTAAGCGATACACCGCTGTCATGAACAAAATCGAGTCCAATGCCATCAACGGGGAGGCTGACCAGATCCTCGTATTGCTCAACACTTTCAAAATAAGTTTGAATCAGCAGCTTTGTATTTTCCGTCTCTCTTCTGATTGTTCCGTAAATTTCTTTAGCTTTTGAAAATAATGCACCATTTGCATTCGATGTCACAAACACCGGTTCATCAATCTGTATCCACTCAGCGCCGGCATCTGCAAGCTCCTGAAGCACCTGAACGTATAAAGGAATTAATTTCTGAATTACTTGGTCTTTATTTTCGCCTTTTGATAAAGCAACTAAGGTAAGCGGACCGACAATAACAGGCTTACCGTTTATGCCGAGCTCTTCTTTTGCTTCAAGATAAAGATGCAAAAGACGGTTTTCGGTCAGTCTTGGCTCTGCCTGACCCAGTTCCGGTACAATATAATGATAATTCGTGTTAAACCATTTTGTCATTTCAGCCGCCACTTGCTCACTGCTGCCTCTTGCAATATTAAAGTAGGTCTGGAGGGAATTTGCATCTTGAGTCCGGAACCTCTCCGGAAGAAGACCAAACATAATAGCTGTATCCAGTATATGATCATAATAGGTGAAGTCACCAATCGGGATTAGATCAATACCTTTGTCCAACTGCTTCTGCAAATGTGAAAGCCTGATCTCTTTCATCTTCTGTTCAAATTGCTGTTCAGTTAAATCGCCTTTCCAGAATGATTCTAACGTCTTTTTCCACTCTCTTTTTTCTCCGATTCTCGGATAACCTAAGTTTGAATTCTTAATGCTCATTGCCTCTCCCCCGTTTCTTATCGTTTCTCAACTTTCGGTGCATGAAAAAAACTCTCTTGAAAGAAGAGAGTTTGATGGACTAAGCTAACTTGAGTTGAGACACAAGACCGGTTTCAACATATCGCATCACCCTCCCTATTCCGCGTAGGCATGAAGTGCATACGATAGGCAGGTCTCCTGACTCAGGTTCATTGTATTCTATTCCCTTCCCATTTTTCAGTAGAAAAACAGTGGACTTTTATAGAATTCTCCCCATTACAGTGGCGCGACCGCGTCGGATTTTCACCGAGCTTCCCTTTTAAGCTAATACAGAAATGTACTCTTGTAATTAGCACCTATCGCTTGTAAAAATATTAAATTTTTAAAATTCATTAACAATTGTTTCTAAGCATAGCTGAAGTTTCGTTTTCATGCAAGCATAATATTAAGAGTGTGCTGAGATTCCAAGGACTTTCCATTTTGCAGCCTCATAAAATCCAAGCTGTTTATATAGCTTTCCTGCATCTGGATTATTATAAAACAAATAAATGGCCTTTTCTTCATTTGCAAGCTTCTGGCATATGGCACGAATCACTTCAGAAGCATATCCTTTCCGACGATGAACCGGCGGTGTAGCTACACCAACTATAATGGCAGTGCGGGAGCTTTCAATAAACACTCCTGCGGTTGAAACCATTGTTCCTTCTACTGCCTTGTAGAATACATTCAGCTTTCCTGATTCTATGTTTTGAAAGTGATCATTTGCAAAAAAGTCTTCATTTGGTCCAATCATTTTATACTCATCGACATTCATGAACAAATCGTATAGTTTTCGGCATTCTTCAAGACTAGTAATCATTTTAACACCCTTGCTTGCCTGAAAATCTTTGCTTCCTTCATATCTGAGCATAAACGAATCACTTTCGAGATCCATTTGAAAGTGACATTTAAACTCTTCGACCAATTCTTTTTTTCCGACAATTTTCCTGATGCCGGTTTCCCGTATGATCAATGCAAATTCTCCTAATGGGAAATTAATATCGGGGCTGTAGTAATAAATTTTTTCAGGATAAATCATTAAAATGGCGTTCAAATGCGTATTAAGATAACCTCCGTAAACCATCATATGTTCTTCGGTCAAGTCCTCAATGATTAGGGCATTCAATTCCAAATCGGTCCGCAAAAATTCTGCTGCCAGATCGTATTCTTTTTTAACCATTAACTTAATTTGCATTTGTTGTTTGCTCATTACTTTTCTCCTGACAAAAAAATTTAAAGTCTTTTAGAATATTCTAACATTCACTAGTAAATTTGATATATATTTTAATAGTGAAGTTTTTTAATACTTTTGCGGATAAGGTGAGAACTGCATGGGAATGAAGGATGTTTTACTGAATTTTTTACTCGTTTTTTCCCCGCTGTTGATTATACAGCTGTTATATATGAGAAAAGAAACGAATAAAAAAAGAAATAAGTGGCTTTTTGCTATTTTGCCGGCACTTGCGATTATTTTAAGCATGCTGTACCCGTTTATGATTGAAGATGATTTTTTCTTTGACTTCAGGCGAATACCCTATGTAATGGGACTGTTGTACGGAGGATATCCTCTCGGATTCTTTTTATTTGCCGTTACCGCTGTGACCCGGCTGCTTATTGGGGGAAACGGCATCTATCCGACTATTGTGATGGCTGGCATTCTTGTTCTTTTCGTGCCAATGCTTTCATCCTATTATTTAAAAAGCAGACTCAGAAAGAAATTAATTCTTGTTGCAGCCATCGTGCTGACGTCTTTGATTTTTTCAATCCTTCACATTGAAATGATTTATGGAGCTTTTTTTCAACTGGAATCTTATATTGAACTTATTATCCTCCATATATTTGCAGCTGTCATAGGAACGATTCTTTTTGAAACAATTGTCCAAAACTTTTATTTGCTGAAACGTGTGATTAAAGCAGAAAAACTTGAAGTGGTCAGTCACTTAGCGGCAAGCATATCACATGAAGTCCGCAATCCGCTGACGACGACAAAAGGCTTTCTGCAGCTGCTTCGAGAAGAAGATATCAGCCAGGAAAAAAAGGAAGAATACATAGAAATTTCGTTAAACGAGTTGGATCGAGCGACTAACATTATCAAAGATTATCTGACATTTGCAAGACCTGAAGCTGAAAATAATCATCCAATTGAGATCCATACTGAACTTAGGAACTGCATCAACGTCATGTCACCTCTTGCACAAATGGAAAATGTGCAGTTTAATGAAAACTTCAGTTCTGATGACATCTTAGTTCTTGGAGATCCTTTAAAGCTTAAGCAATCACTGATAAATATTCTTAAAAATGGTATAGAATCTTATTCTGCTGGCGGTTTAATAGAAATTTCAACTATAAAGGAAGACGCTCATATCAAAATCGTGATATCTGACTATGGTAAAGGAATGACGGATGATCAGGTTCTGAGGCTTGGGGAACCCTATTTCTCTACTAAATCGAATGGAACCGGCCTTGGTATGATGGTATCTTTCAGCATTATTAAAGCAATGAACGGCCATATTTATGTGAAAAGCCAGCCTGGTGCCGGTACATCATTTACAATTTTTCTGCCTATCTATTTGAAACTGAGCGTTAGCCAGCAGTACTGACTCCCTGCAAACAGGCCCGGGGTAAAATGTACAGAAAATCTGAATTCCTGGTGCTGAGAGTTATTGATTCGGCCGGCAGCAATTCTATTTTTGCAGAGAATGTGTTGAATGAGTTTTTTAGAGTAAGTGCTGCGGTTTCTTTCTGCATATTCGGATTAAAAGCTCATTATCTCGTTTCATACCATTCTCCTAAGACGATTAGTACAACCTGATCATTTAAAGATAGAAAAATAATACAGCTGAATCAAATTTTCAGGTCATAAAAAAGAGAGAGGGATATTCGTTGGCCAACTATTATACAAAATCAGTCCGCCTGATCATCCGCCCTTATCAGGCATCTGATTATCGAACATGGCTTTCAGCATATATAAACAGGTGGCCTAAACAGCACAAATACGACGAAGGCAGACTTGATATGAGTGTTTGCACGGAAGAGTGGTTTGCTGCGTTCACCGGCAAACATCAACAGCTCATCAATGAAGACAAAGCATATGTTTTCGGTGTATTCAGGTTAGCAGATGGAATGCATGTCGGATATGTCGATTTCTCAACATTGCTCCGTGATGATTTTCAATGGGCCCGCATGGGTTATACCATTCATAATCAATTCTGGAGAATGGGTTACGGAAAAGAAGCTGTTAAAGCGGCCATCGGTCTTGCGTTTGATCAATTGAACTATCACCGTATTGAGGCGCACATCAATCTTGATAACCACCCATCTGTAAAGCTGGCCGAAAGTGTGGGGATGGAGTTTGAGTGCCTGCGCAAAGGGTTTCTTTATGAAAATAACGAATGGACAGATCATCTTGTTTATTTTATAAATAATGATCATTTCATGGCATAGAAAAGGCCGGTCTCAAAGTTGAGACCGGCCTTTTCTTTCACACTTGCTGCTTCGCATCCATCATCCGTTTAATCGCAAGCTCTACCCCGTCTTGATCATTTGTAAGAGTAATATCCTTGCAGATGGCTTTAATTTCCGGACGGGCATTCCCCATTGCAATACTTTTTCCTGCTATTTCAAGCATCGATTTGTCATTCATGCTGTCACCGATGGCTGCAGTGTCAATCAGTTCAAAGCCAAGATGGGCAGACAGTTTTTGAAGAGCAATCCCTTTAGATGCAAGCTTATGCTCAATTTCAAAGTTGTGTGCAGCTGATGTAACCAAAGTGATATTATCTATGTCTTTAAATTTCTCCCAGCCTGCATCAAGCTTTTCCTGATGAAAAGAAAAAGCGAGAATATTATAGATATCCAAAGTTTGATTTAGAATGTCCTTATACGATTCAACGAACTTAAAACCTGTCTGGCTGTATTGTTTTGCAGCAGCCTGCAGAAGCAGAGCGCGGTCCGCATCCGGATTTGCACTTTCGACCCGGTCAATCTCAATATTTATTAGCTCTCTTCCGCTTTGAGGAGTATAGATGGCATCACAGCCAAACACCTCATAGTAGTAATGATTCTGTTCCAAAAATTGAAGCGCAGCAGCTGCTGTTTCATTTTCCATTGGCTGTGAATGAAATAATACCCCCTCAGGATTATGAATCGTAGCTCCATTTGCAGCTATAATCCATGTTTTTACACCTGTATCCTTAAAAATTTCTACTACATCAAAATGTGCTCTGCCAGTAGCAACGACCACTTCTATGCCCTCTTTTTGAGCAGATTTAATTGCTTTCAAATTTTCTGCGCTGATTTTATTTGCACTGTTTAATAGCGTTCCATCAAGATCTATTGCGATTAATTTGATCATTCCATTTCCTCCTCTGCCACAAGCAATTCCACATTATGTTTATCAAGCAAGTCTCTGAATGCTTTATCCGGTTCTTTATCTGTTATAAGCAAATCGATTTCGTGAAGATCTGCATAAAGGAAAAAATCAGTAAGTCCGAGCTTTGAATGATCAGCAAGTGCGATAACTTGATTTGCCTGGCTGATCATTTTCCGCTTAACCATTCCATCTTCTTCATGAGCGATGGACAGCCCTCTCTCAGAAATGCCAACAACCCCAATAAACACTTTATCAACCTGATATTTTGATAGTTTTTCCACCACTGATGATCCATATAAAAAACGATGCTCCTTTTGAAGTTCTCCCCCAAGAAGATGAATATGAATGCCAGGCTTTGTTGATAAAATATCGGCCTGATTAATGGAATTCGTAATAATGGCTGCATTTTTAACATCTATAAATTCTGCACAAGCCTGAACAGTAGTGGAGGCGTCTAAAATGATTCTGTCTCCTTCCCGGATCAGACTGGCAGCTTTTTTGCCGATTAATTCTTTTTCATAAGACACCGTTTGCAGGCGGTTTTGATAGTCTTTGATTTCGGTGTGCGAGCTTGGCAAAATGGCCCCGCCTCTTGTTCTAATAATCAGTTTTTGTTCTTCAAGCTTTACGAGATCACGCCTGGCAGTATCTTTGGATACATCATAAAGCGAACATATTTGATCTGCCGTAATTCGTTTGTTTTCTTTTAAATAGTCAAGAATAGAGATTAAGCGTTCTTCTTGGTACAAAATGCCCACCTAACTTTCAGAAATGTTTCTACAATAACATGGGATATAAGTTGTTATAAGTGATTATAATCGATATTCACTTACTATTCAAGTTTTTATAATGATATGTAAGTATTTTATGCCGGTTTATAAGTATTATGCATAAAAAAAGAAGAGACCGCTTTGGCCTCTTCTATACAATGACTCTTTCTTCGATTGCTAACGGGTTTCTCACTTTTCCAAACTCTGAAGCATGCGGCCGGTCATCTCCGTCTCCGTATCCATACTCAATCATCCGATTGCGGTTAAGACAGAGCTTTTTAAACGTTGGCCGCAGGAGGTCAAAGAGCAGAAACCGTTCTTTCAGCTCTGGAAACTGAGCTTGATACGAGAGGATCGATTCCCTTAGCTTATTCCAAAACTTCGTTTCATCAAAGTCTGCTTTCCTATGCAGGATATCAGCTAAATACCTGAAATGGCAGACAAATAATCCAGTGAAAATAAATTGGCATAACCCTTCAGGCGCTTCGCTTCTCAGTACGTTTTTAAGCTCTGCCGAAATGGCATTCAGCTCAGGAAGCGGCTGGTCGCTGATATTTACATCATCCACAAAGTCTTTAACAGCCAGTCTGTGGGGTATGCAGTCTTTTAAAATGACAACTGTATTTTGTCCATGGGGAGAAAATACGGTTCCGTATTGATAAAGATAATGAAGAAGCGGCGGCAAGAGGACATCAAACAGCTGCTTTGTCCATTCTTCCACGCTGAGCCCGGACTTTTCTATCAATTCCAGTGTATACGATTTCCCGTCCTCCCCTTCATATAATAGGGCGGCAAGAGTAATGGCCTGTTCGCCTTCGTCTAAGAATGAATACATGCTTTCTCGCCAAATGACTCCAAGCATCTCCATAAATTGATAGGGTGCACCTTCAAGTTTAACGTAATCAGGATGATGGTAATTCATGCTCGCCACTTCTCCAGGAAGAATGACCCGGCATCGATCTCTCAGAAATGAATCGTTATCCCGGATTCCTTGAATATGAGCTGTAATCTCCGGTGCCAGCACCACCCGCTCAGACGGCAGTCCCCTGTAGACTAGTGTATTCAAAATACTCATTGGCAGCTTTACATGATGCTTCTTCTTATGATTCATATTGACAAATGTCCTGATAGACTGCTGCGGCAGGTATTGATCCTCTCCTCTGCCAAGGCAGATGATGCGCTGCTCAAATAGTTCTTCAGAAAACAGCGGAACAATAACGTGATTCCATTGCCACTCGTGGACTGGCATAAAGAAAAAGTTTTGAGGCTGCTGTCCTTCATTTATTAGTTTCAAATTAAATTCTCTTATTGCTGATTCCCCGATCTCACTTTCTATTAAACGTTCATACTCTACTTCTTTGGTTGAATGGAACGTCCCCCACTCCTTTGAGACGGCAATCCAGACAAGCGTTGTCTGCTGCTTTTGTTCGGGCGCATATTGCAAATAGTCCGAATAGGAGAATCCAATACGCCCTTTGTTGTAGGTAATCCAGGGATGACCTGTCATCTCCCCTTCAAGCTCTGCATAGTCCAGATCCGTTAAATCCGCTGTTGACCTGTTTTGCTGATTGGCTATTATGTGGGTATCAGCAAGTAACGTGCGTTTATATTCTTCTATTAAATAGGCAGCTGTAAAAGGTTTTATTTTAATTTCCTTTTGCAGTTCCAATAAAAACTCAATGGGGTTCACAGCTTCTGCCCATGAGCCATGTTTATTTGTTTCGATCGAATGCTCATCAACCCAATAACTGTCCATCAGCCTTTCTTCAGCAAGAAACCGGTAGGATATTCCGCTGTCAAAGCACAGAATATGTTTGCCATCCTTTTTTTCGGCATGAATCATTTCTTCGTATAAAAACTCAGATATCATTTTAGCAAGCAGCCGTCTGCTCGCTTTCTTCCAATGATCTGCATTCCACTTTTGTTCAACCGTCATCTCAATCACTCTCCTAAACTGTTTGTTTGCTGCGGACAAGATGGCCTGCACCAAAATGCTGAAAGACATTTTTTTCTGGAAGGTCAAACACTTTTCTGTGAGCAAGCTGATTGATAATCTTTGCATTCCGGTAAGCACCTAGTCCAAGATCCGGTGCACCTACCCCATGAGTATGCATTTCTCCGTTTTGAATAAAGATTTTGTTTTCCCTTTTTTCCTGCAGCTCTATTTCATAGTCTTTTGATATAACAGGACGATTGCTGCTGTCCCATTTCATAAGATTTGATAAGTTTTCAAAAGCGCTTGGCCAAACTGTTTTATAGCCGGTTGCTGCGATGACGATATCCGAATGCAGATTAAATGCTTCTCCCTGCTCCCATTGATGGCATTGCAGGTTTAAGTCTGAACAAGTAATCTCAATATCAATAACTGCCGTTTTGGCCAGGAGATGAACATCAGGTCTTTGTCCCGCAATCGTTCTTTCATATAAAAGATCATAGATTTCAGCAATTGTATCAGCACTTATTCCTTTATATAAGGAGTCCTGTTTTGGCACGACCGTATCCTTTAATGCCTGTGGAAGTCTGTAAAAGTACTCCGTATAGTCAGGCGAAAAATGCTCAAGTCCAAGCTTTGAATACTCCATCGGGAAAAATCCGTCTGTTCGTGTGAGCCAATTTAATTGATAGCCTTGTTCATTTTGTTCCTTCAGCATCTCCAGAAAAATTTCCGCCGCACTTTGACCAGAACCAATGACGGTGACAGCATCAGCATTTAAACACTCTTTTTTCTTATGCAAAAATTGAGCAGAGTGAAAAAGGCTTTCAGATTTTCCTTTCGCTGACCAATCTGGAATATTTGGAGCACTTCCCATGCCAAGGACTACATGCCGGGCAGTAAAGCGTTCCATTTCCCCTGTGAGAACATCTTCTACAAGGACTTCATAACCTTCAGCATGCTGCAGAACATCGGCAACTCTTTTTCCGAATCTGCAGCTTTCAAGTTCTTCAGCCACCCATTGCAGATAGTGATTATACTCTCTGCGCGGAATATGGAACGATTCCAGGAAGTAGAAATGGTAAAGTCTTTTTTGATGATGAAGATAATTCAGAAAGCTGTATTTGCTTATTGGATTGACCATTGAAACTGCGTCTGCCAAAAATGGCACCTGCAAGGTGGTCCCTTCCATTAAAAGTCCCTCATGCCAATTAAACTGGGGCTTTTGATCAAAAAAGAGCGCGTCCACATCTTTTACATCCTCAAGCAATGCTGCCATTCCAAGATTAAATGGTCCAAGGCCTACTCCTATTACGTCATAAATCATTCTTTAGCCCCCATTCAAAATCTTCTCTTTCACATATCATGAAAAGTGCTTTTTTATCAGGCAGCTGAATTTCCTTTTGCGGAAAGAATCCGCATTTTTTGAAAACATGAATCATTTTCTTGTTTCGGCTGTCAGGCTCGGCGACTATCCTCTGTGTCCGCTCGTCAGTAAACATCTGTTTCATGATTTCACGGAGCATTGGCAGAGAAAGACCTTTACCAAGGTAAAAAGGATCACCAATCAGCAAATGAACACCCTGATCATAAGGCTCTGCTGCATAATAATCTCCAATGATGTCAGCACTTGCCCAATACGTTTCCCAATAGCTCATTGCCTCACCGTTCAGATGCCCGATCCACAGCGTTTGATGATCATCCGCCAAAAGTTTTTTCAGATGCTTCGTATATTGGCTGAAAGGATAATCTTGATTCCAATAAGGAATAACGTGCGGTTCGTGATGCCACTTATGAAGCATGGCAGCATCTTTTTCAAAGTCTGCCTTTCGAAATGTTATAGATAAACCGGTCTCTAGCTGACTCATTTTGATGCAAAGACCTCCTTCTTTGTAAATAAAGGATTATGCACTTGAACATAAACAGACTGTGTTTCAAGCGGCCCAACCAGTTCATCTAAATCATGAAATCTAGTTAATAGATTCGCTTTGCAGGGCAAGGTCTTGTTTTCCAGCAGGGTTTTAAGCAAAAGCGATGGATGAGCTGCAGGAATGGACTGCTTTTCCAATTCCTCCCGAATAAGTTGAAGAAGATTTTTCTCATCTGCCAGGTTTGCCGTTCCAAAGGCATTCACAAGTCCGAATAAATGATTGAAAAAGAAATAGTAGCGCAGCCGTTCATCTGCAACTGCATCTGAACATACCGTTTCACTTTTTAAACCGATTCCCGGAAGATACGAATTTAATTCATTCTTTTTGGATTCGCAAAAGTAAAATCCCTGATTGTCTCTATAAAAAAATCGCGCTGGATATCCATTTTCCAGCTGAACGACACTGTTTTGCTGATGTGCTTCAAGCGCAATGCCCTTTTCAAAATAAAGCCAAAGAATCGGCTTTAATGAAATCGCCAAATAGCGTTTCAGCCAGTCTGCGCTTATTTCTTCAGTTGTTCGTTTTTCCTTTTTTGAAAGGTCACGAACGATGCTTGCAAGTCTTGAAGATTGCGGCAGCATTCCGTCCTGACAGAGGGCAACAAGAGCGGTTGCTTGTTCCGCACTCCTTTTATAAAAAGGATTTTCCCTGAGAATGACTTCAAAACCTGACTCTTTCTGATCGTGCAGCTTTAATGTAATAAATGCAGGATCGTGAATGATATTAAAATCAGGAAATTGTTCAGATAACTCACTTCCAAGCTGTGTGTCCATCAATTCTTTCACTTCAGCTCCGCGTTCAAGTTCTTTTAATAGGTTCACCCGGACAGAATTTGTGATTTTAATGTTAAGTGAAAACTTCAGCATAAAGGCAACATCTGGATGATAGACCGTTCGCAAGGATGAAGTTGCATAAAATGCCTGTCCATGCTGACCTAAATTTTCAAGCATGCCTTCTTGAATGAATTCTTGAACAGCTGAGTCTTTCAGCAAATACTCAGCTTGCCACGGATGAATTGGAAGAAGTGCGTATTCATCCTTTCCTGCGTACTTCTCTTTAAACTCAGCACTGATCTCCGGGTCATCCTTGACAAGCTGCTTTATAAGTTCAATTGCCGACTTTGGCATTGTTGACTTTGAATAAATGGATTCAGCATGAGCTCTAAAATAATGCAGCGGAAATGCTCCTTTTAATTCTGGTGAATACACCTTAATATCTGATTCTGTCATTCCCTGTCTGCTTTTTGGTGTCGGATGAAGCAAATGTCCAAATAAAAGGGACTGCTCTGCTGCAATAAAATCAAATGAGGTTTGATAAAGTTCTTCTTCATCATCTGAACGCTCTTCAAGAAATTGAGCCATGGATTCACAGCTTTGTTTGACACGCAAAAGCAATTCTTCATTTTTTTCAGCTGATGAAGCATTTTCACCCAGTTCTTTCAGCGTTTTTTCAATGCATGTTATGTAATTGATTTCCTCATTATCACAGTACACTGGGCAGTCTAACAAGTGACGTCCTGTCTCAGATAGATAGCCTGCCGGGATATAAAGACAGGAATTTTGATGTTGTAAAATAACATGAATCCAATTGCCGCTGTGCTTCTTTCTTAATTCTTCAGGTGCATCCGCACTTAGATTCCCGCTGTTTGTCTCCCGCAGAAAGCAATTTAAATAGCTTTGAAGAGTTGCTTTTTCAGCAAGAGCCATTGCTTCAAGTTTGTTCATACTGCAGCCTCCTTGTTTCATCTTCGCCAATTTCTTTCATTCTTCTTATGATTTTTTTAACTTCAGCCATTTTTGTTAATGGATTCAAAAAGGTGAATTTCAGGCAGGCATCGCCGTCCACCTTTGTCCGGGCTATGATCACTTCTCCATTTTTCAGTAGAATTTCCCGAATTTGATAGTTTAGCTGATTGAGCTTCTCATGCGTGAGAATGCCTGTCCCCATGTATCTGAAAACAACTGTGCTCAGTTCGGGCTGATGATAGACGCTGAACTCACGCTCTTTTTTCAGGAGCTCAAACGTTTCCTGTGCTAGAAGCAGCGTATGATCAATCATTTCTGCCCATTCCTCTTTTCCGACTAATTGAAAAGAGAGAAACGGCTTTAGTGCATCAAAGCGTCTGGTTGTCTGAATGGATTTGAAGACTAAATTCGGGATGTCATCTTCCTCGTCTTCAATTGGATTCAAATAATCAGCATGATGCCTGATAAACGAAAATGACTCCCGATTTTTCACAAGAAAAGCTCCGCAGCTGATTGGCTGATAAAACATTTTATGAAAATCTACTGTAATGGAATCTGCTTTCTCTAAACCTGCGAGTTTATGCTTATGGGTATCTGTTAAGACAAGCCCGCCTCCATAAGCAGCATCTGCATGAAACCACAGGTCATAATCTTTAGCCAGGCTGCTCATTTCCTCCAGCGGATCGATGCTGCCAAAGTCTGTTGTACCTGCAGTGCCGATCAGCGCAAAAGGCAATTCTCCATTTTCTTTCAGATTGTACAGGCATGCAGCCAAGTCTTCCATACACATGCGGTACTTTTCATCCGCTTTAACTAATACAACAGAATCTTCGCCTAAGCCTAATATCGAGGCTGCCTGCTGGACAGAAAAATGAGCTGCTTCGGAGCATAGAATTTTCAGACGATGCAGTTCTTTCGGAAGACCCTGCTTTTTAATATTCCATCCCCAAAACTTTAAGGCAGCGCGTTCCCTTGCAAGCAGGAGGCCCATTAAATTGGACTGCGTTCCCCCGCTTGTCATCACACCGTCTCCGTCCGGCAGCTGGAACATCCCGCACAGTCCATTCATTACATACTGCTCAACCATTGTAGCTGCACCGCTTTGATCCCATGAATCCATCGATTGATTTAATCCGGAAATAACGGCTTCAGCCGCTAACCCGGGAATCATTGGCGGGCAGTGAAGATGAGCAGCAGTTAACGGATGGCTGACATGAATGGTATTTGAAGTGATATCCGTAAGTTTTTCAAATACTGCTTGCTGATTTTGATTCATTTTAGGATGAAAGACCGGAAAGTGTTGATCTAATTCTTTCTTCACATCCAAAGGAGTCATCCCGCTGTAGGGATTTTGTGACATCATTATCCTTTTAACGCAGTTCATCGCATAAGTCATTTGAGATTCATAATTTTTTAAACTTGATTCATAATTTGATAAAAACAAATGCTCAAAGGCTGTTTTTTCCTGAATGGCTGTCAAATGATCCACATCCTAAACTAAACTTGGGCTGAGCGTTCTTTCTGCAGCTTTAACAGAATCGAAGAATATGTCACAAACTGTGTCAAGCTGTTCTCTTGTAATAATCAGCGGCGGCAAGAAACGGACCACGCTGCCGAAGCGTCCGCCAAGCTCAAGGATAAGACCCCGTTTGAAGCATTCCTGCTGAATAAGCTTTGCGAGCTTCGGATGAGAAGGATAACTTCCTATGGAATCTGCAGATGCTGTTTTATCTACAATTTCAGCGCCAACCATCAGTCCTAATCCACGAACATCTCCAATAGACGATACTTCTTGCTTCATCTGTTTTAAACGTAGCATTAAAAATTCTCCAAGCAGAGCTGCCTGTTCATCAAGCTTTTCCTGCTTAATAAATTTCATTGTTGCTGTTCCGGCTGCAATCGCGATCTGATTTCCGCGGAATGTGCCTGAATGTGCTCCCGGTTCCCATTGATCAAGATCTTTATGATAGACAACAACCGCTAAAGGAAGGGTTCCGCCGATTGCTTTTGAAAGAACAACAACATCAGGATTGATGTCTGCATGTTCAAAGGCAAACATTTTTCCGGTGCGTCCAAATCCTGTCTGCACTTCATCGATGATGAGAGGAATTTGCTGTTCTTTTGTAATATTCCGTACTTGTCTTACCCATTCATCAGGAGCTGGAATGGCTCCTCCCTCACCTTGCACGATTTCCATCATCATGCCTGCGGGTTTCACAATACCGGATTCAGGATCGTTCAGAGTGCGCTCAATAAATGTAGAGCCGATTGCTGCCCCTTCTTCTCCACCAATACCAAATGGGCAGCGGTATGAGTAGGGATAAGGCAGGAAGTGCACGTCTGACATTAAATTGGGTATTTTGCTTTTAGGACCAAGGTTGCCCATCAGACTAAGAGAGCCATTTGTCATGCCGTGATATCCGCCTTGGAAAGAAAGCATGCCTCCTCTGCCGGTTGCTGTTTTCACAAGTTTCATAGCTGCCTCAACAGCATCTGATCCTGATGGTCCGCAAAATTGGATTTTTGCATGTTCAGCAAATTTTTTCGGAAGAGCGTCAAACAGCTCCTCTACAAACTCCTCTTTCATTGGAGTAGTAATATCCAGCGTATGAAGCGGACGCTTGCCTTTTATCACATTTTCCATCGCTTCTATAACAACAGGATGATTATGTCCAAGTGCAAGAGTACCTGCTCCTGCCAAGCAATCTATGTAGGTTTTATTCTCAACATCCTTCACATAAATCCCTTCTGCCTCACTGATCGCAATTGGAATTCTGCGCGGATAAGATCTTGCATTTGATTCTCTCTTGCGCTGGCTGCTTAAATAAAATTCATTTGTTAGCATAAATAATCACCTTTCTTATTTGAAAATAATTATCATTCTCATTTAAAAAAATTAAAAATTTTTTCTCAGCAAAATTTTAAGCTGGTTTGTCAAATCTATCATCGCAAGATCCGCCCTGTTTACTTGTCCAATCATATTTGGAAAGCTGTGTACTAACTGTTCATAGTACAAATATGTGACAGGAACTCCTGAATTTTCAAGTTTTTCAGCATATTGTTTCCCTTCATCTCTTAACGGATCGTATTCAACAGTCACAATCATTGCGGGAGGCAAATCGGCAGAATTTATTGCAAGCAGCGGCGATGCATATGGATTTTTCCCCTGTTCCTGATTGCTTAAATAATGATTCCAAAACCATTCCATTTTCTCTTTCGTCAGATTAAATGAATAGCCCGATTGATAAGATTCCGTGTAAAAATTGTGATTCAATACAGGAGTGAGTAAACACTGCATTGTAAATGCTTGCTTTCCTTGATCCTTCAGCCAATGTACAGCTGCAGCTGCAAGGTTTGCCCCGGAAGATTCTCCCCCAATTGCAAGTTGGGCTGGATCACCATTCCATTTAGATATGTTTTGAGGCGCCCACTCTGAAACGGCAAGAACATCCATAAGCGCCGCAGGAAACGGGTGCTCTGGTGCAAGCCGGTAACCGACGGATACAATCAGACAATTCGCGTGCTTTGCAAGATACCTGCACATAGAATCGGCACTGTCGAGATCTCCAAAAACCCACCCGCCGCCATGCATAAATACCAATACTGGCAGCATTTCCGCTGATGCAGGCTGATAAATCCTTACAGGAATTTGATGATCAGCTGATTCGATTTTTTCGTTGTAAATCATCATGTCATTCATTTCTATCTTTTGAAAGAATGTTCGTGCTTCTTTATAAAAATACCGTGACTGCTCAGCAGATAAGTCGCTTAATGGAGGATGTTTGAGTTCAGCCATTCTAGCACCTATTTTATCCAGCAGCTCTTTCATATCTTCATCAATTGGGAGATGGGTTTTCACATAACGCTCCTGCCTTTTCATTTAATAGATCCTTATCTTCACTTGGAAGCTTAATAAAGTTTACATTCTTGTTTGACATATAATCATTAAAACGAGTCTTTTCACCAATAACGAGTGCCGCTCTTTTATGAGGAAGCAAAATGGTATCCGCAACATATCCGCCAATTTCTTTTAAAATTGGAATGACGATCCTGTTTCTTATATCAGGTTCGCCAATGATTCTGCTTGATCCGTATTTTTTCATAAGAAATGCAGTCATTGCCCTCACAATCATTAAGCCATGCTCTTTATTCAAAAGCTCCCTTGGCCCAATTAATAAATGCATTCCAAGATCACCTGTTTCAGCTTGATAATAGTTCCTTATTGAATCATGCTGGATAGAATACGCAATCAAATAGCCAGCTGGCCTGTCATCTAAAAAACATAGAAAAACCCGTTTGTGCTCTGCTTTAACGGTGCGTTCTAAATAAGCCTTAAACTCTTCTTCACTTACATTCAGCTTCCAGAACGGCGCGATATGCGGCTGATGCATCCAGCTGAATAAAATCTGAAAATCTGTTATTTTGACCTGCCGAAGAGAAATAGTTTGGTTTAACTCTCCGTCTTCTATGATGGCTTCAAATTCATATACGTTTTCTATATGATTCAGCTCCTTACTGTCTTGTCAGTGAGTACACATGAATATTAATTGAAAATGATTATCAATGTCAATGACTTCTGAAAAATCAGTCATTCCTGCCTATGCATTTTTTTGAAATAAGAATAAATTCTAGCACATCATACCTATACTTTTATTCATAAAAAAAGAACAGAATTTAATCTGTCCTCTTTTCTGCTGTGCAGTATTCTTTATGGTTTAAGTACTTAATCATTTTACCCGCTATAGTTTACATAATATTATTATATTAAATTCAGGGAACTTCATCATCTTTTATTCTATGTATTTTCTCTGAATCCTTCTGAACCGCCTTATTTTTGCCAGTAATCTAGTATTCATGAGAGATTTACAGAAGAACCAAAAAAAAATTGAGCTGGATCGCCGTTAAAAAATCCAAACATTAAGAAAACGTGCAAATGATCATCAAGATTTGCACGTTTTCTTTTATTCTCCTATTCAAGATACAGATTTCTTCAAAGCAGCCGCACTTTTATAGACATCTTCTGCAAGACTTATCGATGTAATTACCGAGACCCCGTCGGCACCTGCTTCAATAACTGCACGCGCATTTTCAGCTGTAATGCCACCAATTCCTACGATTGGAATCAAAATGCCGCAGTTTCTTACTTCTTCAAGAAGAGAAGTCCCCTTAACAGGCTTTGCATCTGTTTTTGTACGCGTAGGGTAAATAGGCCCTGCTCCGATATAATCGGCTCCATCCTCGATTGCCTTCTCTACCTCTGCAAGGGTATGGGCTGAGACACCTACAATTTTCCCCTCGCCTAAAATCTTTCTTACTGCTCCGGCATCTTCATCATCCTGTCCGATATGAACTCCATCTGCATTTAGTGCAAGAGCTAGTTCAATGTCATCATTTATGATAAATGGTATTCCATGGTCCTTACAAAGCTGCTGCAGTTTTCTTGCCAGGTTCTTTTTTTCGCTGCCTGTTAAAGCATCCGTTCCTTTTTCCCGGAACTGAAACATAGATATGCCTCCGCTAATTGCTTGGAACAGGACTTTTTCAGGGTCTTCCGTACAGTTTGTGCTGCCCATAATAAAATAAAGCTGGAGTTTCGCGCGCACTTCCTCATTCCACATGCAAAGGTCCCCTCTTTTTCTTTTGATAAGCCCAATGATTTGTAGGTCCATGGCCCTGTCCTAATTTAAGATCTTCTTTTATCGCTTCCCGGATGAACGCAACGGCGGTTTCTGCCGAATGATAAATTGACTTTCCTTTTGCGATCTCGGCTGTAATGGCAGCTGCGAAGGTACAGCCGGTTCCGTGTGTATTTTTTGTATGAATACGTTCACTTGTAAAATAGCTGAACTCTGTTCCATCAAATAACAAATCTACTAACTGTTCCTCGTTTTCAGCATGACCTCCCTTAATCACAACATTTTTCACGCCAAAAGAATGCAGGATTTTGGCAGCAGTCTGACGATCATCAAGATTGAGAATGTTCAAACCCGTCAGCACTTCAGCTTCTGGAATGTTGGGAGTAACGACCAAAGCAAGCGGAAGCAAATGATTTTTCAATGCTTCTACTGCTTCATCCTGCAATAATGAAGCACCGCCTTTGGCTATCATGACGGGATCTACAATCACTTTGCTCCAATTGAACCTCTTTATTTGTTCAGAAACAGCTTCAATAATTTCACTATTAAAAAGCATTCCGGTTTTAATGGCATCAGCTCCAATGTCTGAGCCAATCGCTTCAATCTGCTGCACAACCGCGTCCGCTGTTAATGGAAACACACCATGTACACCTAGTGTGTTTTGAGCGGTAACCGCTGTAATGGCAGACATTCCGTATACATTCAATTCCTGAAACGTTTTTAAATCCGCCTGAATTCCTGCTCCGCCTCCGCTGTCAGAGCCTGCAATTGTCAGTGCTTTAGAGATTGACATGGCTGACCTCCTCAAGCGCAGAAAGTTTTTGAATATTATCAGCTGAAATGGTATAAAGATTGTTTAAAAACTCGATTTGAAAGCTTCCGGGACCTTCAATTCCTTCAGCTGCAAGTTCTGCAGCACTCCCGTAAACCGCTAATGCTGCAGCAGAAGCACGAACATAATCTTTTTCAACAGCGCAAAATGCGCCGATAACAGAGGTGAGCAAGCAGCCTGCACCTGTTACTTTAGTTAATAGAGAATGACCATTTTTGCATATATATGTTGTTTCTCCATCTGAAACAATATCCTGTTTTCCTGTAATGACCGCAATAGTGTTTAACTGCTTTGCAGCTTTTACAGCAAGTTCGATTATGTCACCTTCGCCGTCACCGGAGTCGACTCCTTTTATCGACCAGCTCTCCCCAACGACATTTGCCACTTCAGCAGCATTCCCTCTAACTGCAGTGATCTCCAGTTCCTTTACGATTTTTTGTGCTGTTTCAGTACGGTATTTTGTTGCGCCTGCACCAACCGGATCAAAAATGACTGGCACGCCATGCTTATTGGCAGATTTCCCTGCAAGCAGCATCGCTTCTACATTTTCTTCGTTTAAGGTGCCAATATTTAATACGAGTGCCCCAGCAATTTTCGCCATATCCGCCACTTCTTCCTTGGCGTAAGCCATGACCGGCGATGCTCCGATTGCTAACAGGCCATTTGCTGTAAAATTCGTTACCACAACGTTTGTAATATTGTGCACCAGAGGTTTTTCTTTTCTTACTTTTTCTAGAATCGCATAAATCGTTTTAGGCTCTATCATATTTTTTCCTCCCCATAATAAAGAGCACTCTGCCGCGGCAAAGTGCTCATATGTATCCCTGAATCACATCCCTGCGCTGGCATTATCCAACAGGTTCATTCGGTCTACGGCAGATAGCCGTACTCTCAGCCTGATTCCACAAGCTCCCGTTTTCATTATTTTATTTTATGATTCAAAGTCTACTCTTCTGACACTGGATTTGCAACCATTAAGCAGCTGTTTTTTTTCTCCATCACTTTTGTTTTTATCAATAAAATGAAAATAAGTATGATTGGAATCCCAAACTGAAATGGCAAATGAATGTATAAAGGCACAATTTCAAGTCCAATTTTTATATGCAGGAATCATACTCGGAGAAAATCTATGAGGCACTCAAAACGGGCAATCACCAAGTTCTTTTCTCATAAGCTTCTTGTGATTCAGACATTAGACTGTATTATCATTTTTATTTCCTCAATTTTAGAGCCGATTTGTCAGGAATGGATTATTATTCCTTTCCAGGTTCATTTATGTGAATCAAATAATAAGAACCCAGCTTTCCTGGTTTATTGATTCCTATTTGTGCTAATAGTATTTTTCAAAGTAGGCAAGATCAGCAGCCAAAATAAAAAAGACATCATATCTGATGTCTTTACTTTCTTTCCAATGCTAATTTTATGCCAAATCCAATGAGTACTGCACCGGTAATGCCTTCCATCCAATTTTGTACAGCTGGCTTCTTCATGAAAGCACTCAATTGATGAATCAAATAAATATAAATAATAAACCAAATAAAAGTAAGAAAGGTGTATGTTAATCCCATGATCATAAACTGTGTAAAAGTATTTGATCCCGGCTCCAAAAATTGAGGCAAAAAGGTTAAAAAGAAAACAGCTACCTTAGGGTTTAGGAGATTTGTCAAAAATCCCTGCTGATAACAGCTGACTTGCTTTGCTTCAGGCTTTTGTTCTTCTCTATCTTGTATTCTGCCCGGTTTTTTTAAAGTCCATAAAGATTTAAGGCCTAAATAAATGAGGTAGCAAGCTCCCGCGTACTTCAGGATTGAAAAGAGAAAAGCTGATTTGACAATAAGTGCTGATAAACCTAACACAGCTGCAAAAGTATGAATTAAAAGTGCTGTCAAAGCCCCGAACACTGTTTTCATTCCTCCTGCCCGCCCGCCAGTGATTGTATTCTTAGTAGCGATGGCTGTATCAGGTCCAGGCAATAAAATTAATAAGATCGACATGATGATAAATAATGATAAGTGCTCCAAGCTTATCACCCTCCATTCTGAATTTTACCTATTTTAACATATGGAGGGAAAGCTTGATAGAGCCTAATTTAACGGGAAAGCAGTTTCCAGATTCCTAAAACATCCAGCAAAACAAGGAAAATAGCAATTGGAGCTACATATCTCATTAAAAAGAACCAAGTGTTAAAGAGCCCTTTAGATAAAGACGAACCGTTAGCAAGTTCTGAGTAAAGCATGGATTTTTTCATTTTCAAAGGAACAAAGATGGAGATCAGCAGAGCGCCAATCGGCATCAAAATGTTGCTGACCAAATAATCGGCTGCATCAAAAATTGATTTTCCGAAAATGCTTACGTCACTCCAGATTCCGAATGATAAGGCAGATGGCACTCCAACTGCGAATATAGTCAGTCCAATGATCCAGGACCACTTAATCCGTTTATTAGCATCACCTTTAGCAATTACAGAAACGATAATTTCAAGCATGGAAAACGCTGATGTTAATGAAGCAAATAAGAAAAGCAGCAGGAAGGCAACAAAGAATATCATTCCAAATGCCATTTGATTAAAAACGGTCGGCAGAACATTAAATAACAAGACAGGCCCAGCATCGGGCTTCAGTCCAAATGTAAAAACTCCCGGGAAAATAGCTAATCCTGCCATAACAACTATAAAGATATTCATACCTACAATCGAAATCGCTGATTGCGGCAAATTTGAATCCTTCGGCAAGTATGAACTATAGGTAAGCATTACTGAAACACCCACACTTAGTGTGAAAAAGGATTGTCCAAGTGCTGCAAGAATGGCCTCAGAAGTTAATTTTGAAAAGTCAGGATAAAATAAAAATTGTACACCTTCCATTGCACCTTCTAGTGTAATGGAACGGAATATCAGCACTATAAATAATAGAAATAAGGCCGGCATCATAAATTTGCTTGTACGTTCAATCCCATTTTGCACACCCTTTGCAACAACGGCAATGGTTATGATCATAAATACAAGGTGAGCTCCAACGCTAAGCAGCGGATTAGAAATCGTAGCACCAAATAACTCCCCAAACTGCTGCTGATTAAGTCCATTCAGTTCTCCTGATATCGCTTTAACTAAATATAAAATGATCCATCCGCCAATGACACTATAAAAGGAGAGCAAAACAAAGCATGTTATCATGCCCAGGTATCCAATAGAATACCATTTTGAATCCGGTGCAATTTTTTTATAAGATTCAATCGCATCACTTTGTGTGCTTCGCCCGATTGCAAACTCTGCAAGCAGTAAAGGCAATCCAAGCAGGATCGTGAACAACAGGAAAATGAAAAAGAAAGCACCCCCGCCGCTTACCCCTGCGATATAAGGGAATTTCCAAATCGCTCCAAGTCCGATTGCAGATCCTGCTGCAGATAAAATAAATCCTAGTTTTGATGACCACTGCTGATTTTCCTTCATGTTGCACCTCTTTAAAATTTCTGTATTATTAATGAAAACGCAAAAAAGCCGCCCCTATAAAAATATAGGGGCGACTATTCATCGCGGTACCACCCTAGTTGAGAATAAAATTATTCTCCGGCTCTGAAGTCTATATCGGGACAACCCGTTAATCCCTTCCAATAGGTCGAAATTAAAACTCAGGGACCGAAATTCATCTTTTTTGTATGTACTGATTCCCACCAACCATCAGCTCTCTAAAACAGTGACAATAAGATTACTTTGCTTCCCATCAACGTTACGTTCCATTAATTTATAGATAATTTAAACATCTGAGATTGCGCTTGTCAACATAAATTGTATTTTTAAAAAAGGATAATCGACTTTTCAGCTGCTGTTTCGCAGAAAAGAATCCAATCAATGAAGGGATACTATTCATCAAAAACTTCCGGTTCATTAAAAACGGTAATTACTTTTGTAGCGCTATTTATCTTACAGTCCAAATTCCAAATGGTTTTTTTAAAGCAAACGACATCCTCATTTTCAAGGTAAAACTTTAAGAGCACATCATCTTCGGCATCAATAATCGCATATTTATCCTTGCTTCTGAAAAGCTCGTGTTCCTTATGCATCACGACTTTCCAGCCATGTTCCAATGAGAATTCTTTAAAATCTTTCGTGAATTTTTTTAAATTCATAAAGCTTTACCTCCAATCAGCATTTATTTTCATAAAAAAAGCTTGTGTACAGATGGTTTAAATGGTATATTACTAGAGCGATGAGCTGATTTGTGTAAGCCGAAGGACATGCGGTTTTCCGCACACATGAATGTGGTCATGTGGTTTTTCGCCTCAAAACGCAAGGAGACGACTGTTTTTACAGCGTCTCCTTTTTTATTTACTTTGCTTCAGAAGCCATGAAAAAAACTCAGGATCATTGTAGGCAGCTGTCCATGAGTCATGACCTGCTTCAGGATAAGAAGTAAACATTACATTCCCTCCCGCAGTTTTAATAGCATTCACCATATCCAAGCTTTCCCTGATTGGGATAACATCGTCTCTTTCCCCATGAAAGATCCATGTTGGAATTTCTTTTAACCGATCTGCTTTTTCAGGGCAGCCTCCCCCGCAAATAGGCGCTAGTGCAGCAAATAGATCAGGCATCCTTGATGCAAGCTCAAAAGCCCCATAAGCTCCCATGCTCATACCTGTTAAATATATTCGCTTGAGGTCGACGCGATGCGTTTCAATAACCTCTTTTAAAAGTGCAGACACACCATCTAATTCCATGATCCAATTTGCTCTCCCTGCAGTGGAAATTGGACACTGAGGTGCAAGGAGAATAAACGGAAAGTCTCCTTTATCAACGACTTCCGGCAGTCCTATTTTTTTTACAAGCTTTGGATCTGTTCCCCGTTCACCGGCTCCGTGAAGAAATAAAACAAGAGGTACCTCTCCCGTTCCTTTTTCATATCCAGCTGGAAGTTTTAAAAGGTAGGACAGATTGACATCTATTACTTTTGTGATTGTTTTTTGAAACACATCTGACTTCATCTTGTTACTCCTTTAGTAGTTTTCATTTATATCCTCTATTACATTCTGCCTGATAAGCAGCAAACCCTTTTTTTAAGCAGCAAAAAAGGCCAATTCACTTGGAATTGGCCCTGGGTGTTATGATTTAGCCATTGATAATGAGCTTGGTTCTGCTTGAAATAGCTTCTTTGTAAGCAATGTTTGAAGGATGACAAAGATTCCGCCGATCGTCCAGTATAGGGGCAGTGCAGCAGGTGCTGTCAGAGAAAATACGCCAATCATGATTGGCGACAGATAGCTGAACATCGCCATTTGCTTTCTCTGCGCCTCATCAAGACCAATTAATGAAACCCTTGACTGTAAAAAATAGATCCCGGCAGCTAGAAGGGTCAATGTTAAATCAGGACTGCCCAGATTGAACCATAAAAACGAATGCTCTGCGATTTCAGGAGTTCTTTGAATGGCATAATAAAAGCCTGTCAGAAACGGCAGCTGTATGAGAAGCGGCAAGCACCCTCCCAAAGTAGCCAGCGGGTTAATATTATGCTTTTGATAAATCTTCATCGTTTCCTGCTGAAGCTTCGACTTTGTTTCAGCATCTTTTGCTTTTTTCATTTTTTCCTGCAGTGCTTTTAATTCAGGCTGTGCTTTTTCCATCTTGCCTTTCATATGCATCTGATCTTTTGACTGCTTTAAAGCAAAAGGCAGAAGCACGAATCGGATCAGCAGCGTGACAAGGATAATTGAAAATCCGTAGCTTCCTTGAAACCAGTCCGCAAATGTTGTAAGCAATACAGAGAAGGGATACACAAAATAGTGATTAAAAAAACCAGGTGTCTGGCCTGTAATATCCTGAATGTTTCCATTTGCCTGCTGGCAGCCGCTCAGTAAAATCAGCAGTGTAATTCCTAACAGTATGAGTAATGTTTTCCGTGAAATGAATGCAGCTTTCTTTTCCATTTAAATCCTCCTTGGTGTTTTCCATTTTGAGCTAAACTTCCAAGAAAGATAGTAGATGGTACATCATCACCTGAATCATACTGCCTCATTTGCATGGTAATCCAAAGTGAAATAGCATTTGTTTCATTTTGCATCCGCTGCGGGGAAAATTGATTCTCCTGCTCTTTTTTCATGACCGCCTTTAAAGAAGGATGCTTCTTTAATGATTGATTCAGCAAGTAGCCGAAAGCAAACATGGCTGCTACAGTAAAGAATAAGCTTAACAGCGATAAATATGGCGCCAAATCATGTGTAAATTCTAAGATCATCTGCTGCATTCACCTCCTTTTCATACTCTCAGTATATACTTATAAATAGGAAAAAGAAAGAGGATGACAATACCATGGCACGCCACATTGTTTATTATCCAACAATCATTTACTCCCTTTTTTACTCAAATTTCTCAGGATAAAATGCCCTTGCTAATGTATTAAGTGCTTGAGGGCCGCGAATTCCCTCTGCACCTGCAGTTAGCGGAAGAACCACAAAACGCTTGTTTTTGATAGCTGATACATCTTGAAGAGCAGGATGTGCTAACAAATAAGCTTTCTTTTGTTCCACTGTCGTATTTCCATAGTCCATAATGACAATCACTTCAGGATTTCGTTTCACAACCTCTTCCCAAGTTACGCTTGCCCAGCCTTTTTCAATATCGCTAAAAATATTGTGTCCCCCAGCAAGAGTGATAATATTATTTAAAAAGTTTTGAGCAGAAGTAAATGGCTCTTTTTCACCGCTATCATAAACAAATACGTTAACTGGATCTTCGATGTTGCCTAATTTCGTTTCGATATCGTTCATATCGGTCTTAATGGCAGTGATTAATTCTTCAGCTCTGTCTTCCACTCGAAAGATTTTTCCTATATTGCTGATGTCAGAAAATACATCATCCATGGTAGGTGCTACTATATTTGACGATTCATGAAGATATGCTTTAATACCAAAACTCTCTAGTTCCTCTATAGAACCAACCGCTTCTTCTTTATATGCACTTTCCCAGCCTGCATATACAAAATCAGGTTCTGCTTTTAATAAAACTTCCTGACTCGGATATTCATCAGCAAGGATAGGAACCTTTTCGTATTTTTCCTTCAGCTCCGGTAAAATTTCATCATCTAAATATGCAGTTCCTGCCATTGAATCTTCGAGTCCAAGTGCCAGCATAATTTCAGTAATATGCTGATTTAAACTTACAGCTCTTTTTGGAGCTTCTCTAAACTGAATTTTACGATCCAGATTATTAATTTCTATAACTTCATTTTCAGTTTCTTCTTGTGCTATATCGGTGTTCTCTTGTTCTCCGATCACTTCCGTTTGTTGATTGCAGCCAGAAATAAAAAGAAGCATACAAACCATTAATCCCATTCGTATTTTATCTATTTTAAATTTCATTTTTTCCTCTCCTTTTCCTATAACAATGTTTTTTCTGAAATCTAGTCATATAAAAGACTCTCCGACAAAAAAGTAATATGTGTCTTTTTTGTTAATGGATGTATATTGATATCTGCATTAACTCTGAAGATTTCCTTTAATAATTGTTTTGTCAGTACTTCTTCTGGGGAGCCGTAAGCTGCAATTTCTCCTTGGTGCATAACAAATATACGATCACAGTAATAAGCAGCTAGATTTAAATCATGTAATGCTGCAATAACAGTAATGTTTTTCAGCTTCTGAACTAAATCCATAATTTGTATTTGATGATGTACATCTAAATGATTGGTTGGTTCATCAAGTAAGAGTACCTTGGCTTCTTGTGCAAGAGCTCTTGCAATCATGACCCGTTGTTTTTCACCGCCAGATAATGAAGAAAAACTCCGCTGTTTGAATTCCTGCATTCCAACCTTTTCTAAGGCCAGGTCTATAATGTCTTCATCATGTTTTGTATCTGCTTTAAGAAAGCCTTTGTGAGGGGAACGGCCCATCAATACAATTTCTCTTACTGTGAAATCAAATGTGACAGGTGATTCCTGACTGACAATAGCGAGGTGCTGTGATAACTTACGGGAAGACATTTTATCTATATATTCACCTGAAAGAGTGATAACACCAGCATCTGGTCTTATCACACGAGACATATTTTTTAATAAAGTGGATTTACCGCTTCCGTTTGGACCAATAATACCTGCTACTTCACCAGAATGAATATTCAGATTAACTTCTTTAAGTACTTTTCGTTTTCCAATAGAAGCTGAAATATCTTTTATTGAAACATCCATGCTTAGCCCCCTCCTCCAAATGAATATGAACTCTTGCGTAAAAGCCAAATAAAAAATGGAGCACCGCAAAGAGCTGTTACGATCCCAATTGGCATTTCCTCGGGAGCAATGATAAGTCTTGCAAATAAATCAGCCATCACAAGAAATACAGACCCCATTAAAGCACTGATGGGGATATGCATTTTATGGTCAGATCCAAGGATGAGACGAACAATATGAGGAATCATTAATCCGATAAAACCAATGGCTCCACTGACAGCAACTAAAACCCCTGTTAGTAGTGCAGTAACTAAAATTAATATTTTTCGAAATACTTCTACGTTCAACCCTAAAGTAACAGCTGCCTCTTCCCCCATTAAGAGCAAATTCATATAGCGATACTGGCTCCAAATGAAAATAAAAACAATAACTGTTATTACAAAAGGTATAGGTATGTGCTTCCAGTTTGCTCCTGCCAAGCTTCCCATCATCCAAAACAACGCATCCCTTATCCCTTCTTGACGAGGTGCAGAAATGACGATGAAGCTTGTAAATGCAGATAGAATCATAGAAACTGAAATTCCAGCTAATAGGAGACGTTCAGTTGAAATTCTTCCCCCGACTTGCGACAGTAGAAAAACCAGAACAACTGAAAGAAGCGAGCCTAAAAATGCAGCAAGTGATAATGCATATTGTCCAAACATTGAAAACGCACCAAAGATAATGACTAGTGTAGCCCCAACAGATGCACCCGATGAAACTCCTAGTATATAGGGATCCGCTAACGAATTCCGAACCAAAGCTTGTATTGTTGTACCAGCGATAGTTAACCCGGCGCCTACAATTACTCCTAATATCACTCTTGGAAAACGAATGTTCCAAATGATATTCTCTTCTGCTTTAGACCATGTGACAGGAATCCATTCTTGTAAAATTGGAATTTTATAAGCTATGATTTTCCAAAATGTTGCCGGATGAATTGAAACAGGACCAACCATCACTGCAATCGTTACTACTGTGATAAGAGCAATGACTAAGAGCATAACAATGCTTATATGTTTGTAACCCCCAATGGCTTCCTGCTTATGACTATTAATAGAAATCAACTCCATTCTTCAAAAAACGCTCCTCTGATTCGAAATGCAGAAATTAAGACAAATAAAAAACGCCCACCTAAACCATGAGCGAACTTAAACTAAAACGAGAAAAAGGATACACTTAAAAGCACTCTCTCCATTCCCGCAGTAATAATAAAGGCAGATCTCCTGACTTATGCATCACCCTGCTTTAAGCACTTCCTATAAAATAAAACCATTTAACAGTGCGCGGGGAAGTTCTGGATTCACACCACATTTCCCTATTAAGTCCACCTTAGGACACCTTCACTTCTAAATAATTATTGTTTCAATCACCCTGATGTTTGTTTTCCCCCCATTTATTTTCATAGATAAGCTGTTCTAAAGGATGCCTTTTTTCCCAATTAGCTAATTCTAAAATAGGTTTCTCCGGATATTCATCCGTATAACCAATAGATAGAAGAGCGATAGGATCTATATGAAGAGGGATATCTAAAATGTCACGAATATCATTCTTTTTATAAAAACTTACCCACCCTAAGGCAAGCCCTTCAGCACAAGCTGCCAGCCACATATTTTGAATGGCACAGGCTGTTGAAAGAATATCTGTTTCAGGAATTGAATTTCTCCCTAATACATGTGAACCTCCTCTTGCTGGGTCGCAAGTTACACATATTGTGATTGGAGCTTCTTTTATACCTTCTACTTTTAAACCAAGAAATCTTGTTTCTCTTTCTCCATCATAATGAATAGCTAATGCTCGTCTTTCCTTGTCTGCTGCCCAAGCTAATTTTTCTTTTATTTTTTCAGATGAAATGATTATGAAATTCCAAGGCTGCATAAATCCAACTGAAGGTGCATGGTGAGCAGCGTTTAATATTCTATGTATAATATCTTTAGAAATAGGGACAGACAGAAAGCTTCGAATATCTCTTCTCTTGTAAATCACTTTATAAACAGATTCTTTTTCTTCTTTAGAAAACATAAAATTTCTCTCCTCTATTTTCTAAAAAGTTTTCACTATCTTACATTTTCCGGAATCCCGCAAAACTTCATTGTCAATTATTAAGTCAGTCTAATCAGTCTGATCTATGAAAATAATAGAAAGGTTTCATGTTAGGCTGATTGCTCAACTGGATAATACGTTTAGAAATTGTTTCTGCAATTTCGCCAATATTCTCAAAAGACGGATTCAATAAAACCCCTAGAACAGTGCCGCTGTGAGCGATGATAAGTCCTCCATCGTACTTTAAAGCAAAGCTTTTAAATTCACTAAAATAACGTTTTGGCAATATTTTTTGGTTTATACTGGCGCTTAGTGTCGCTGCTTGACAAACAAAAGACAAATCCTGAAATTCTATTCCTAATTTAACCAAATCATATGCCTTTGAGAAAACGGCTTGATCCTCCTTGCTATATCGTTTGGGCTGTCTGTTAAATTCAAGCGTATTAATTGTTCCTCCTAAATCCATTCCGATCAAAACGAAGGATGGTAAAGGACCTAGCGTCTCTATTAATTGTCCATGAATGTAGTCGTATGCAACCACCTCTTTATACATAACACCATCAGTAGGCTCAATCTCACTGGAAATCCGTGAGATGACCTCTTCTGACAAGGGTATGGAATAACTATCCGCAACAGCCTTCATTGCCGCAACAACATCAGCTGAACTACTGGCCAATCCTTTACCCCTCGGAATATTCGAGTTAACCTCCAAATGCCCTCCGCCTTTTAAATCAAACCATTGAAACACCTTTTTGCATGCCTCTACCGCTTTTGTATTTGAGAGTGATCCAGTAATCTCACCCATCTTGTTATGAGGAATAAAAACAGCGTTGCTCTTTAAAATTGGTATAGGCAGCGATATTAAAAATGGGCGTTCACATAAAACGCCTTGAACAAGTTCGCCAAACGTACCATTGCACCTTCCTATTCCCACCTTCATGCCAAAAACCCCTTTTTCCCATCAGCCAAACTATTAAAGGATACAAAAATACATATCTACATCGCTTAAATAGATGGGAGGTTTTGCTCTATTTTCTCCCTAACAAGAGACTGCCTTATTGTAGAATTGGGTTCAGCCTGTTGGTTCTTCCTTAAAATTGTCTCTTCTTTCTATAACCAAACCGTTTTTTCTTCAAAGGATGTTCTTGCGGAAGTCTTCATCTTCTTTAAAGCCTCTTCATCTGGATACCCAATAAATATATTCCCTATTATCTTCTTATTCTCAGGCGCACCAATGAACTGATACATCCGTTTATCATGAACAAGCCCCACGCCTCTTGTCCGCCACACAAATCCTAATCCCAGATCCTTCGCGGCCAGCCACATTGAATGAATCGCACAGCATACCGCATATTCATTATCTCGGGACGCTTCTTCATCCTCAGGAACGATGTCAGAAGTAACAACGATATGTACCGGTGTGTTCTTTAATACTTTGAGGGAACTTAGTACTAAATTCGGTTTTGTTGGAAAACGTTCTTGCAAAAACTCTTCTGCCAGCTTCTCATACCTTTTTTTAGCTTCACCTCTTATGACATAAAAACCCCACGGCTCTCTCATCCGATCGTTTGGAGCCCAAGTTGCTATTTCCAGTAATTCCTTAATCTTTTCGTCTTCTACGGCTTGATCACGATAGTCGCGTATTGCCCTGCGGCTTTTTAATTCCGTTATGATTGACACGCTGCCCCCTCCTTTTTTTTATCATTGTCTTTTAATAATTCCAGCTCTTCAAACCACTTTATTTTCTCCCTTAACTTCACCACACCACCGACAAGGATGATTGCAGGATGCTTTATTTGTGCAAGCTCCGCCTCTTTTTCAATCGTATTCAGGCTCCCTGTGACTGTTTTCTGTTTTTCAGTTGTCCCCCATTGGATAACGGCTACCGGGGTTTCCTGACTTTTTCCATTTTCGATTAACTTTTTGCAAATATAAGGCAAGTTTCCTACTCCCATGTAAAAAGCAATTGTATCAATTCCCTGAGCAAGGGCTGGCCAATTCAGATGGTCCTCTTCCTTTTCAGCGCGGCCATGACCTGTAACAATTGCAAAGGAAGAGGCATGGTCCCTGTGAGTAACCGGAATTCCAGCGTAGGCAGGCGCGGCGATGCCTGATGTAATGCCAGGCACAATTTCATATTTTATACCATTTGCAGCCAGGACCTCAGCTTCTTCCCCAACACGTCCAAATACACATGGGTCTCCTCCTTTTAAACGTGTCACCGTTTTCCCTTTCAGGGCGTACTGAACTAAAAGCTCATGAATTTGTTCTTGTATAAGTTCATGTTTTCCGGGAAGCTTTCCGCAAAAAATAAATTCCGCATCGTTTTTGGCATGATTTAATAGCTCTTTATTTACTAATCGATCATATAAAATCACGTCAGATTTTTGGATGCACTCCAAACCATAAACTGTAATTAATTTCGGATCTCCCGGTCCTGCCCCGACAAGATAAACATATCCTTTTGTCATGATCATTTCTCACTTCTTTCTTTTTTCTCTATAGTCATAGTCCTTTATTAGAACTCTTCCTTTTCGACATTCTAAATTGAGTGGAGCAAGATTGATATAAAGCTTTGATTCCCCATATGAATCCAGTAACCTTTTACATGGAATGGGTGACGTAGAAACTGGAGCTTCTCTTTCTATGTAAATTTCGATATTTTTGGATACAGGATGACGCGATCTTTTTCCTTCTGATGGTTGGTATTGCCGTAACCTATTTTAAAATGATTGAGCACCTTTACTCATGGCTTTAATTTCCTTGCACTTCTCTATCCAATTCATTACCATTTCAGAACAAGAAGCAAAATGAAAATGGGTATACCCTGCTACCAGGTTATGTTTTAAATAACCTTCTTTCTTCGTACCGCGCATCCCTTTGGTTTCATATGCATACTCTATTTCATTTTCAGAATGGAAGGTTGAATAATGAAATTCATGACCTTTTGCTTTTTCATTCTCACCGATTAGAAAATTATTTTTTCGACCGTTAATTTCTCTGTAGCCTAATGCAGCTCGTTTTGATTGCATTTTTACATCGCCGGAAATAACTCCTGCCATTGGGTAGCTGATTCTATTGGTTGCTTCGATTGAATCTGTCAGGTACATAAAGCCTCCACATTCGGCAAGTGTTGGTAATCCTTGCTCAATCGCCTGTTTTATGGAGTCTTTTGCGATATGATTATTTGAGAGAGCAGGAGCGAATTCTTCAGGAAAACCTCCGCCTAGATAAAGTCCATTGACACCAGCTGGCAATGCTTCGTCAGACAATGGCGAGAAATAAACAATTTCAGCACCGTAAGACTCCAGGATTTCTAAGTTCTCAGGATAATAAAAATTAAAAGCTGCATCTTTTGCTACCGCAATTTTAACCGTTTTTTCTGCTTTTTTTTCAAAAAGCGCAGATGCTTCGTTTTTATTCAGCGGCGAAGCTAAAGATATTTCAAGTAATTTATCAATGTCAACAGTTTCAAGAACAAGCTCTCCTAATCTATCAAAAAAAGGATCAAGATCTCCTCTTTCAATAGAAGGAATAAGTCCAAGATGTCTCTCTGGTATTTCAATATCAAGCTCACGCCCTAAATAGCCGATAACAGGAACCTGACATTCTTGTTCTATTGCAGTCTTTACCAGTTTAAAGTGTCCTTCGCTTCCAACTTTGTTGGCTATAACTCCTTCAATCCTAGGGCCATCAGCGAACAGTTGGAATCCCTTGACAATGGCAGCTGCACTTCTGGCCATACTGGCACAATTTACAACCAGCAAAACAGGCGTTCCCGTTATCATACTAATCTCTGCAGTACTTCCTTGATTCGTTTTCGGGTTTTTTCCGTCAAAAAAGCCCATAACTCCTTCTATAATTGAAATGTCCGCTCCACGGCTTCCATGTGTAAAAATATCAACAACTGTATCTTTTGATAACATCCAACTATCCAAATTACGGGCAACCCGATTTGTTACAGCGGTATGATAGGATGGATCAATATAATCTGGTCCGCATTTGAATCCTTGAACAGTCAACCCTCTTTTAATTAATGCGGACATTAACCCAATTGTTAAGGTTGTTTTGCCGACACCGCTTCCGGTACCAGCAATCACGATTCTTCGTTCTGCCACCTAAAATCCACCTCTCTAAAAGGAAATGACTGCTACGGAGATTGTTACATTGCCTGATTTCTTCTTGCAAATCGACAGAGATTCTGCACCGCTGTACAAACGGGCAGCAGGCTCACTAACTCCATAGGCGCCAGTAAATTTAAACACTGTCTCAGAAGGTTCTGCAATTTGAACACGATTTAATTCTTCTGATGAATAACATTTAAATTCCCAGTTATTTTTTTGAGATACAGCGATTATCCCTTCTTCATCTTTTTTAAGATCAATAGAGCAAATAGCTTTAACACTTTTAATCGAAAAATGCAGCTCATTTAGTGTTTCATGAATGACTTGATCGATTTCTTCCATTGAAGTACCTCTATTACAGCCAATACCAAGAACAATGACTTTAGGGCGGTAAAGAACACCGTTATGTAAGATTGCTTCTTCATTCTTGTTTAATTTTCTATGAGTAACAACGAGTGCCGCATTCGGTTTAGCATGAATTGCTTCTTCAATCGATTGATAGACTTTAATTGTTTCCGGAAGAGGGCTATCGTAATTCCACCATTCTTTTTCTCCGGATTCCTGAATAACAGCAACATGTTCTTCATTTACGACTGATGCACTGACAGGAGTTAATTTTTCGGCACTTTCCCAAACCCAGCCAAACTTACTCCCAAATAGATCGACAGGAATCGTTTTTTGAACGTCAGATGCGGTTGTAATTACAGGTGCTGCACCTAGTAAATCAGCGACTTCCTTAGTTAACTCGTTTGCCCCTCCCAGATGCCCGGATAACACACTGATAGCATGCTTCCCTTTGTCATCAATAACGACAACAGCCGGATCTGTTTTTTTATCTTTTAAAAGAGGTGCAATCATACGTACGACAGCACCTAATGAAATGATCATGATGATTCCTTTATATGATTGAAAGAGTGATGGAAGAAGAAGCCGCACATTCCCTTCGAAAAGAGAAATATTTCTTCGATCTTCATCACCTCTCTCAAATTTACTCATATAAAATAAATCTGTCTGATGAAATTTCGTATGCAAGTTGCGAGCCAGTTCAACACCGTGCTTTGTAATCGCTACAATGGCATATGTTCCTTTTTGTTCAAGCGATACGTTTCTTCCCTCTTCCAAGACGAGTGTCATTCTTTCACTCCTTTTCGAAATCCATGTGTGAAGGCTTTGTCATAGAGCTTTGACCTAAAATCTTTTTGATGAATATCCTTATCTAGTGCCCACCCCGCTAAAATCATCGCTTGTTTTCGTATTCCGTTGGCACGCATATCTTCATCAAGGTGTTCGAGGGTTGATCTTACTATTTTTTGATCCGGCCATGATGCTTTATAGACCACCCCGACTGGTGTATCCTTTCTCCAGCCTGCATCGAGAAATTCTTTGACAATCTTCTTTGTAAGCGTAGCACTTAAAAACAAAGCAACTGTACAATGGTGTTTCGCTAAATCTCTCAGCTTCTCAGCTTCAGGTACAGGTGTACGTCCTTCAGCTCGTGTGAGAATCACTGTTTGGGTCAGTTCAGGGATCGTCAGTTCAGCACCTAAGGCTGCTGCAGAGGCAAAGACTGAGCTGACTCCCGGGATAATTTCAACTCTTACGTCTTTCTTGTTTAAAATGGCAATTTGCTCCATGATTGCTCCGTAAACGGCTGGGTCTCCAGTATGGACGCGCACTACCTTTTTTCCTTCTTGAACTCGATCCACCATGATCTCAACCATTTCATCCAGATGCATTCCTGCAGTCTTGATAATCTCAGCTTCAGGTTTTGCCTGTTCTATCAGGTCCGTGCTTACCAATGAATCAGCATACAGTACAACATCGGCTTCTTGAAGTAACTTTAATCCTTTTACAGTAATTAATTCCGGGTCGCCCGGGCCTGCACCTATAATTGTTATTTGCATTATTTTCTCACCACCATTAATGTTAAATATTCCAATTCTGCTCGATCCAGCTCCTGAATGTCCCATATAATTTCCTCATCGGAAGTTACCTTTGTCACAACAGAAGCTTTGTTCAGTAAATCCAGTTCCCGCAGGATCTTTAGCATGAGATCCATGACTTTCGCGACCTTGATAAAAATGATGCAGTCGTTTTCAATGATTGCTTTTTTCATAGCTTCATAGTCATCTCTTGCAGGAATGATCGCGACATGGTCATCCCCTTCTGCAAGTGCAATACCAAGTCTTGAAGCTGCACCATTAATGGATGAAATCCCAGGCACCGTTTGAATGTTCACTTCGGGATAGCGGACCTTTACAAGGTTCATCATATGAATAAATGTACTGTATAAAAGGGGATCACCCTCGGTAACAAACGCGACATCTTTGCCTGCCTTTAGCTTTTCCCAGACAAGATCCACTGTTTTTGACCATTCACGTTCAAGTATGTCAGGGTCCTTTGTCATTGGAAAAACAAGACCTAACATCTCTTTTTCTCCTGGCGTTATGTACACATCAATAATTCGCTGGGCATAGCTTTTGCTGCCTTTTCTTTTTTTAGGGTATGCGATCACTGGAGATTCCTTAAGCTTTCGAAAAGCTTTTACTGTCAGAAGCTCCGGATCACCAGGACCTACACCTAAACCGTATAATGTTCCTATCATGGTTGTTCCCCTTCCGTATGCTGTGCGGTAATAATATAGATCGGATTTAATGCATCAAATCGTGTGAGGTTTAAAATCGGTTTACTCCTGGAAATCTGAGCAAGTGTAATTTTTGTTTCAAACCCTTTGCTTTTAAATCCATCAACAGCTTGCATTAAATTTTCAATTGTTACTGCATTTAACACAATTCGTCCGCCTTTTTTTAAACGCGAACAACAAACAGTCAAAATATCCTCCATACTCCCAGCAGTTCCGCCAATAAAGATCGCATCAGGATCTGGAAATTCCTCTAGATGATTTGGTGCTTTTCCTTGAATTACAGTAAAATCTGTATGGAATTTCGCCATATTTAACCGGCAATTTTCAAGGTCATGTTCATTTTTTTCAATCGCAAAAACCTGTCCTTCTTTTGCAATTAAACAAGCTTCAATTGCAACAGAACCAGTACATGTTCCAATATCCCAAACAATGCTGCTTTCTGTTAGCTTTAATTCACTTAGGCTGATGGTCCGGATTTCTTTTTTTGTCAGTAATCCCTTTTCTGGCTTTCTTTGATAAAACTCATCATCATCAATCCCAAACTGCCACGTTTTACTCTCAGAAATCTTTTGCAGAACGACCACGTTAAGCGGCGAAAATTCAAGGTTCTCCATTTCTTCAAGTTCGTAAAAAGCACAGCGTTCATTTTCACCACCCAGATTTTCAGCCACAAATGCCCTGTACTCATTCATATTAAATGAAAGTAAATATCGGGCAATTTCAGAAGGGGTATTTTTAGCATCAGTAAGCAGCGCTACTTTTTTACGCCCATGTATTCGTTGGACCAGTCCTTTCATGCTTCTCCCATGAACGCTTAATACATAGGCATCCTGCCAGCTTTCATTCATTCTTGCAAATGCCAGCTGGACCGAGCTTATATAAGGATAAATTTCGACATCAAGCTTCTTGGCTAAATAACTGCCAATTCCATAAAATAAAGGATCACCAGATGCTAAAACGACAATTCTCTTAGTTTCTTTGCTCAAATATGCAACTAGCGAAGGTAAACTACCTTTGATGGTAACTTTTTCACCTTGATAATCTTTGAAGAAAGATAACTGCCTTTCCCCTCCTACTAGTATTTCACTCTCATAAATCCATTTTTCATAGATAGGAAGAAGACTCTGTTTTCCATCATCACCTATTCCAATTAGCTTAACCTTCTTTGTCATTTTTCCCTGCCTTTCCAAGTAACGTCCCCTTCATGGAGTACAAACTTGTTTCAATCGAAATTCCGCCGCCAACTTCTTTTAATCCAGCTGTGCAGCAATAGTCACAAAGAATCGTAAAAAAGTCATGATAACCAAGCTCAAGCATGAGATCACCTACTTGTGACGCAGTATTAGCTTGTCGAATTGTTTGGATCAGCTGTTGATCTTTAACACCTGCTTCAGAAGCCACATTTGCTAAAAAGTTAAAATCAACGGGTGCACTTTTGGAATGAACCATCATGACACCTTGTGCTACTTTTGAGAATTTTCCCATCATTCCAACCAAAGATACTTTCTTAATCCCCTGACGTTTACATTGTTTTAAGGTAAAGCCTACGAAATCACCCATTTCAACAAATGCCTCTTCTGCAAGGTCAGGATATTGTTTGATCCCGAATTTTTCACTTCGGCCTCCAGTGGTTATTACTGCGTGATCACACTTACTTGCCCGTGCCACACTTATGGCTTGCACGATGCTTGCCATATATGCAGAACTAGAAAATGGTATAACAGTTCCTCTAGTCCCTAATATTGAAATCCCGCCGATTATTCCAAGTCGCTTATTGAGCGTTTTTTCTGCCATTTTTTCACCATCAGGAACAGAAATAATAATTTTGATCCCTCTTATTAGTCCATGGGAGGATAGTACTTCTTCAGCAGTTTCGTAAATCATTTTCCGCGGTACCGGGTTTATTGCAGCTTCACCGACCGGTACTGGGAGTCCTTCTTTTGTAACTCGGCCAACACCAACACCGCCATCAAGGGTGATACCAGGTTTTTCACACCAAGAAACAGCAGCTTTAATTAAAGCACCATGTGTCGCATCTGGATCATCACCAGCATCTTTAATTGTTCCGGCTTCAGCTAGACCAGGCTCAACGATGCAGCTTTCCATTTCAAAGGTTGCAAATTTCCCGACTGGCAAAAAAATCGTTGCTTCAGCCTGGGGTTCACCTGTAATTAATGCAATTAATGCAGCTTTCGTTGTAGCCGTTGCGCATGCGCCCGTTGTATATCCAGAGCGCATCTCCTTTTTATCTTTCTTTTTTGCTTTTCCATCCATCGTTTAATCCTTTTCAGCTAGAAGAGAGATTGCATTTAGAGCCGCAACTGTAATCGTACTACCGCCTTTTCTGCCTATATTTGTAATAAAAGGTACATCTAATTTTGCTAACTCTTCTTTTGATTCAGGAGCTGAAACAAATCCTACTGGAAGCCCGATGACTAAACTTGGTTTTGCTTCTCCTTCTTTAATAAGTCGAATTAATTCCAATAATGCAGTTGGAGCATTCCCGATTGCAAAAATCCCGCCATCAAATTGCTTAATTGCTTTCCGCACTGAAATGATTGCACGAGTTGTATTTAATCGTTTTGCTTCTTCCATTACATCTTGATCGGAAATATAAACATTCACGCTTCCGCCATGTTTTTCAATTCTCCCTTTACTGACTCCACTTAATATCATTTGAACATCCGCATAAACCTGTTCCCCATTTCGGATGGCATTTATCCCTGCTTTGATGGCGTCGTCATGAAAAAGCATACTATGTCCCAATTCGAAATCAGCAGAAGCATGAACAACCCGCTGAACAATCTTGTACTGCTGTTCTGTAAAAGCATGTTCACCAAACTCTGAATCTATCATGTTAAAACTCAATCCCTCAATTTCTTGAGGCTGTACAGTTAAAGGCTTAAATTCCGTACGAAAATCCATCTTCATTTCCTCCAATGTCTCCATTTATTTTTGGGTTATTTAGAATTTTATTTATATGTGCCAGGATATCCGAAAAATCCGAATAAGCATTTCCATAATTAATCTTTGGTCTCTTTATCATGATCGTTTCAATGCCAAGTTCGATTGCAGCTTCTAATTTTTCATCAACAGACCCTGCTTTTCCGCTTTCCTTTGTAATCATTGTTGTAACTCCATATTGCTTGTAAAGCGCAAGATTAAACTCCTTTGTAAAAGGACCTTGTATGGCAACGATGTCTTTTTGCGGCAGTCCCAACTGCTCACATTTCTCCATATTATCTTTTCTTGGCAGCATCCGGGCAATCACACGAGTGTCAGGCTGATTTAGAAGTTTCTGAGTAAATGTCTGCAAGGTCTTGCTTCCTGTAGTGAGCATAATAACTCCCTTTTTTTCAGCTGCTATTTCTGCTGCTTCCTCATAGCTGTCGACCAATGTTATTCCGTTATTTTCATAGGATTGTGATTCACGTTCATAGCGGATGTATGGTATATCAGCTTCTTTCGCTCCTAATAGAGCATTTTTACTTGCTTCTTCCGCAAATGGGTGGCTCGCATCGACAACCGCATTAAATCCTTGTTCTCTAATAACTCTCACAAAATCCTCACTGGTTAGACGGCCAACATAAACATCTAGTCCAGCCTTCCTCATTTCCATTCCGGCATTTTCAGTAACTACAGTTGTCAGCAGTCTGTATCCAGCCTCTTTTATCTTTATGGCTAACGCTCTTGCATCACTGGTTCCAGCTAAAAATAGAATCATAGTTTTTGTGCCTCATGATGATGGTTGTGGTGCTCATGCTGATGATGGTCATGATCATGATCGTGGTCGTGATGGTGGTGGTGGTGATGATCAATATGCTCCATCGCTTCAATGCGGTATAAACACGTATCACAATTCATTTTCACGTCACCTTGTAATGATTCTTCAATTCTGTCTTTTAAAATTGTTTTTAATCTAGAGTGAAACCCGAAATATCCCGCAAGCTTAAAATCAATACCCGGATGTTCATTTCCGAATTCTTCCATCATATTTTCAAGACGCTTAATTAATATACCGGTGAACAAAAAGTATGGTAGTATAATAATTTTTTTCGCACCTAATTTAATGCAGCGCTCTACACCTTCTTTAATTAATGGATCCGTTACACCCATAAATGCCGGCTCTACTAACCTATAATTTAATTTTTCCCATAGTAAGCGAGCAATTTTATATAAATCACTATTCGCATCTGGATCGCTGCCGCCTCGACCCAGCAAAATTACTGCCGTGTTGTGTTCAGGTTCGGTTATGTTCCCGTCCGCTTCTTCTAAACGATCTTTACAAATTTCTACCGTTTCCTCGTGAATTCCGAATGGTCTTCCGTATGTAAAGTGAACCTCTGGATATTTTACTTTTGCTTCATCAATGGCTGCTGGTATATGAATCTTTGAATGTCCAGCTGCTAATAACATCATTGGAATAATAAAAACACTTGTTGCCCCTTTTTCAATACATGTTTGAATGCCTTGTTCAATTGTAGGTGTTTCAAACTCTAAGAAGCACGTTTCAATTAATAGCTCCCGGTCGAGCTGCGGCTTTAAATCTTCTATTGTTTTTCTTACCTGCTCATTTCCTTCTGAATCCCGGCTTCCGTGTCCAACTAGTAAAACAGCTTTCATATATTTCTCCCCTATCCTCTAATTAGTCTCCGCATGGAGCTGGTTCAATTTCTATCTTCGGTGTCATGTCTCTATAGGTATAGCCCTGAATTTTCCCGACACGTTTAAAGTACTTAAAGAACCTTTCATTCGGATGACCTTTCTCTTTATACTCGTATATAATATTTTCAATAATCTCCACTAGTTTATCTGGCTCAATACCTTCCGCCACAGGCTGTCCTGCATGAGCTGTTCTTCCTACCGTTTTCGCTCCCAAAAACAAATCAAACTTTCCTTTTCTATAAACAATTCCAATGTCCTCGTTTACTGCACCAAAGCACGCCATACCGCAGCCATTGAAGCCAAGCTTCAGCTCTTTAGGCAATTCAAGTCCGCTTAGCTTTTGATGTAACTCTTCAGCATGAGGGATGGAATCCTTTTTCTCGCCTTCGCAGAAATCACAAGCTTTCAGCTGAAAAACATCACCAATAGGTTCTAATAGGAAACCTACACTTCTTAATTTTTGAGTAATGACCTCAGGACTCGCAGTTGGAATTTTTAAATATATTTGATGGTGCGGGGTGTATTCCATTGTCCCCTCATCTCCGACTACCTCAGCGAGAGTTATCATTTGGTCTGGTGTAAACTTCTTATTTGCGATTCCTGGACTTACGGCTAATTCAAAAATCGATACTACTGGATTATTAACAGTCTCGTTTTCCAGAATCCTTTTAGGTTCACCTTCAACTTTACTAAGAGCTTCTAGAGCTAATTGTAAGGAAGCAGCAATACCGTCTATAGTTTTTACTTCAGTACTATGATCAGTTTCATTCTTGCCTTTATGGAGTGCCCATGGTTCATTTTCATGTCTTAAGCGTTCATGCGGTTTTAATCTTTGTTCAGTTGTATTTAATGTATACTTCCTTTGATACCCCCTTGGTGTAATCATTTTATTATCATAAAAAAACGTAGATGAATTCCCAATAACTACAGTCGTCAGCATACCGATATCGTAATCAAGCATATGTGCAAGATCGGTTGTCACAATCTTTTCGCTCTCACGATATGCACTCTTCACCAGCCCAACTGGTGTATCGGGTGATCGATATTGTAATAATATCCTTTGTGCCTCTTGAATTTGTCTTGTGCGGCGTCCACTCTTTGGGTTATACAGAGCTACAACAAAATCAGCTTGTGCGGCCGCTTCAATTCGTTTTTCAATTAGATCCCATGGAGTTAAATGATCACTTAAACTAATCGTGCATGCATCATGCATGATTGGTGCACCAAGAAGAGAAGCACAGGAATTAATGGCTGATATACCAGGGATCACCTCGACACTTACACCTGTTTCTTCTTTCCACCCTTTATCAATTAATACTTCATAGACCAGGCCTGCCATCCCATAAACACCTGCATCACCACTGGAAATGACTGCAACTTTATATCCTTCTTCAGCAAGACGGACAGCCGCTTGAGCACGACTTACTTCCTCGGACATTCCTGTACTAATAATTTTCTGATCGGTCAAGAGATTTTCTATTAACTCAACATATGTTTTATAACCAATGATATAATCGCTCTCTTGTATGGCTTCCTGAGCTCTATTTGTCATATGTTCAAAACTTCCAGGTCCAAAACCAATTACAAGTAACTTTCCCCGCACGTTTGCTCCTCCTTTCAAACTATCAGCCAACATAAACTGCCTGACTCTAAACTAAACGTTTCCAAGATTAATCAGTTTCGATCATATCCAGACATAAATGGCATTCTTGCCGCAGCAGGACAATTCCGGATTCATAACCTTTTTTCAATTGATTTGTTCTTCGTGTTGACGAAAAATTTTAAATATAATAAGTGAACCAACAACGAGTACCCGTTTATGTAAAGTTGTTTGAGAATTTTTTATCCAGCATAAGTTCCCAAGGTATACCTGATACTCTATCTATGCTAATTCCCCATCAAATTCATGCTGCTATTCAGGAATCTCAAAGGATGACAAATTAACGGCTTTATTTTATTGGTTTGGATATTCCGGCTACACACTCTGTGTTTTCCGGAGCAGCAAAACCTTGTTGATCATATTTGTAAATAACGGCTTCTTCTAAAATTTCTTTTCCAGCCAAATGTTTCTGTACGATTTTACTTCCAATTTCCGGAGTAATCGCCTTGTACCATGTTCCTTCAGGATACACAATTACAACACAAGCATCCTTGCATCTTCCGTTACAGCGGGTTCGTGTCGTATGTATCAAGGTATCAAGATTCATATTTGTGACTTCCTCCCTAATCGCCTGCGTAACCTCCTCGCCTCCTTTCCTCATACAGCTGCTGCCATTGCAAATTAATACATGATGTTTCGTTTCCCTCAAATTCCAAGTTGTCATTTTAGCACTTCCAGTCCATTATTTTTTGAAAAATAAAAATGCACCCCTAATAGATAGAGGTGCACAAAAAATACATAGCAAAAGAACATAGCATTTTCTACTACACATCTACCCATAAGCCCGTGGGTATGCGTAAAAGATAGGCAGGTCTCCTGACTAAGGTTCATTGCTTTATTGCGTCTTCCCGAATATTATCAGTGACATTTGCAATAAGCTCCCCATTACAGTGGCGGGTACCGCGACGGCTTTTCACCGTACTTCCCTTTTAATCAAAATCTTGGTAAGATTTTTGAACCTATCTTTTAATTATTTAATTATTATTCTTAATGTTATTATTTCATAAATTTGTCTATTTCGATATTCATATTAAACAAGAATTCAGAAATTAGCAAACTACTTTTTAAAAAATCGGACAACAAAAAAATCCGTCCAATTATTTTGGCGGATAAAACGGAAGCGCTAAATCACATTAAAATAAGCCATTTCCCCTGCTATTCGTTTCACCATTCCCTTGAAGCAAAAGAAACTTTAATACTAAATTTATGAAACTCAGCGCCTCTACATTATTATTCTGTGAGTTGAGGTGGACACTCCTAAAATTAATGATCGAGACAGAATTAGATATATTAAGATCCTTCTCGTGTATGAAAAAACATTTATTATAAAAATATGAAACCTATTTATGCATATAGTTGGATAAAAAAGGACATAAATACCTCTTTTGATCATGCTAAATCATAGAAAAATAAATAGACAACTGCTAAACCTTATAGTAAGGTATAGACAAATTAATCAATCTTAACAGGTGCTGTACATTGAGAATGTATAGCTTAAAAGGGAAGCTCGGTGTAAGTCCGACACGGTTCCCGCCACTGTAAGTCTGAGTGACCTGCATATTGTCACTGCTTTTTATAAAAAGCGGGAAGACGCAGGAAACAATGAAGATGAGTCAGGAGACCTGCCTGTATAAAGAACATAATGTGACCTACGGGAAATAGGGAGGTGTGTGCGAAAGGATATTGCTGTGTCTGTGTGACGGGCTGACAATTGTCTTGTAAGCATTTAAACTCTAGTGGGTTTAAATGCTTTTTTTATTTGAACGCTACTAATTTTAAGGGAGATTGAAGATGAATAAAAAATCATGGCAGGTGTCACTAATCATGGTGCTGGGATTAACAAGTTATTTTTGGCTGAATTCGTACGAAGATGCTTATGCTATGCATATCATGGAAGGTTTTTTGCCTTTTGGCTGGGCGGTTTTTTGGTGGGCTGCAACACTTCCCTTCATACTTGCCGGCTTGCGTTCTATACGTAAGAAGCTTAAAGAAAACCCTGAATTGAAAACAATGCTTGGCCTGTCTGCTGCTTTTGCGTTTGTATTATCTGCCTTAAAGATTCCCTCAGTAACAGGCAGTTGCTCTCACCCAACTGGAGCAGGTTTAGGAGCCATATTGTTTGGACCTGCAGCAATGAGTGTATTGGGTACGATCGTGCTATTATTTCAGTCATTGTTATTAGCGCACGGCGGTTTGACAACCTTAGGTGCAAATGCTTTTTCGATGGCAGTCGCAGGTCCGTTGTTAGCATATGCAATCTTTAAGATCAGCATTAAAGGGAAGATATCGTTTGCGGTTGCTGTTTTTCTGGCAGCTATGCTGGGAGATTTAGGTACATACTTAGTTACTTCAGTCCAATTAGCTCTAGCATTTCCAGCTGAAGTGGGCGGATTTACAGCATCTTTTTCAAAATTTGCAGCCATCTTTGCCTTTACTCAAATTCCGTTAGCAATTAGTGAAGGATTATTAACGGTTATTGTTATGAATTTGCTACAAAAATATAATATGCCCGAATTAAATCAACTGCCTGCTGTTAAGGAGGTTAGGTAAATGAAAAATTTCATTTTGTTTTTATTCGTTATTGTGTTGGCAATTATTCCTTTATATCTCCAAAAAGATGCTGAATTTAGCGGGGCTGACGGTCAAGCAGAAGAATTAATTGAGGAAATTGCACCTGCTTATGAGCCTTGGTTCAGTACAATTTGGGAGCCGCCAAGCGGTGAAATTGAAAGTTTACTATTTTCTTTACAGGCTGCTGCTGGTGCGATTGTCATTGGTTATGTAATCGGATTTGGCCGGGCCAGGAAAAAATATTCCTCTAAATAAATGGCAGAAACAAGGGATCCTAATGTTGAAAATCGATGATTATGCTTATACTAGTGCATTAAAAGATGTTCATCCAGTTGAGAAAGTTGGGTTTGCTTTTGCTTATTTACTATTTACGATCATTACAAAGAATATATGTATTGCTTGTCTAACATTTATTTTGATGAGTGTAGGTATTGTTTTTGGTGCGAAAATACCTTTTTATCATTATATAAAGCTTCTTCTGTTTCCTTCTTTTTTTCTGTTTTCCAGCATAATTGCCATTTTAGTTTCAATTGCTCCTGCGAATGGTGAAAGAATAAATGCAATATGGAGTATTCAAATGGGATCATGGCAACTATATGTTAGCCCATATAGCATCAATCAGGCCTATCATCTCGCTGCAACTGCCTTAGCAAGTGTGAGCTGTTTGTACTTCCTGATTTTGACAACAACTCTTCCCCAGTTGATATGGGTATTAAAAAAAGTAAACCTGCCGACTCTTTTTATAGAATTAGTGGGATTGACTTATCGTTTTATCTTTGTACTGTTGGATAAGATGCATGAAATCTATCTTTCCCAATCCAGCAGGCTTGGTTATCAAAGTTATAGAGTTTGGATCACTTCTATCGCACAACTTATCGTTAGTCTCTTTATTAAATCGATACGTTCTGCCAGAGAATTGCAAATAGCAATAGACAGCCGCGGCGGAGATGAGGGTTTGTATGAAGTGGAATTGAATGTGACGTATAATCGATTTCACTGCGCAGGAATTACTGTTTCCATTGCAGCACTTTTGGCAATAACCTTTATAACACAGATTATTGAATGAAAATGTAAAAGGGGCTACACCAGTGAGATCACCAATTCTTTCATTTGAAAATGTTACATATAAATATCCAGATGGAACTATTGCCTTAAAAGATATTTCATTTTCCATTGAACATGGGAAAAAGATTGCCTTAATAGGCAATAATGGAGCTGGAAAATCAACATTATTCTTGCTTCTTAATGGAATTTTAAAACCAACGGCCGGTTCCATTAAATTTAAAGATAAAAAAATAACATATACACGCAAAGAGATCCGGCAAATTCGTAAACAGGCAGGAATCGTTTTTCAAAATCCTGAGACACAGCTTTTTTCATCAAGTGTTTATGAAGATATTAAATTTGGCCCTAAGAATTTAGGGCTAAATCCTGAAGAGCTAGAAAAAACAGTTAACGAGGCAATGGTTTTAACTGAAACGGAAACTTTAAAAGATAAACCACCTCATTTTTTAAGTATTGGTCAGAAGAAACGGGTTGCATTTGCAGGAATTATTGCAATGAATCCAGAGTTAATGATATTGGACGAGCCAACTGCAGGACTTGATCCCTATTATTCTATGAAAATTATGGAGTTATTGCAAAATTGGAACAATAAAAACCGTACGATATTACTATCTACTCATAATGTTGATCTTGCTTATGAATGGGCCGATGAAGTCATTATCTTAAATAACGGAAAGATTATTGCGCATGGTTCTCCTGCAGAAGTATTTCAAAATGCAGAAGCAATCCAACAAAGTCATTTAGAAAAGCCTTGGGTAATGGAGATTTTTGAAAACCTTGCTGAAACAAAAATTCTTTCACACAAAAATTATCCTAAATCCAAAAAAGAGTTAGTTGAAATAATGAGTACATTAAATAAATGCTAATTTGACAGGGTCACGTTAATAGGTCTGATTTACCTTTATTTATTTAATTAAAAAGCATTCGATGTTCAGGGACATCGAATGCTTTTCTTTAATTTTTCTTAATATACATCGGCAGTTCTGTATGTCCAAGCAAGCGAGCATAAACAAATAGATTTCCTTTATGATTTACTTCATGCTCAATTCCCATTTTAATTAGAGCGGTCCCTGGAATTTTGAATCCGAATACATCTGTTAAATCAATGACTTGATTTAACTCTTCCTCTGTTAACGATTCAAGGATCTGCACCGTTTGTTCCGTATAGAGTTCCGCAAGTTTCAGCAGGTTCGTTTCCGTTATTTCAGCTTCCTGCATGAGCGGCTGTGCATTTCCTGCTTTCACTACAGCTGTAAATTTGTACATCGAAGTCAGCATGTGCGTAATCAGTTTTTCTGTCGTCATGGATGTTTCTGCAGGTTTAAATTCAGGGTTATCATGCTGCATTTTTGATATTAATTCCAGTGTTACAGCTCGGTGTGATAGAAAATGGTTGATTAATTTTGAATTCATTAAATGGCCTCCGGCAAGTTATTTAGCAAATCCCATGAACTGCTTCAGCATAGAAAGACCGTATTTGCGTTCATCTCTCGATTTTTGATGCTGCTGAACAAACGCAAGAAACTTTTGCTCGCGAATTTCAATATGCTTTTTGGCAAGCTCCCGTTCGTATCTGATTTCTTCTTGATACATATTCCTTTCATTGCTTGACGTTTCATGGATCACATCAAGCTTATCATGAAGCGCGGAGAATTGTCCTTTTGCAGCACTCAGCTGAACTTTAGATTGTTCATTAAGCTTATTATGAAGGGCTGAAAATTGTCCCTTTGCAGTACTCAGCTGAACTTTAGATTGTTCATTGAGCTTATTATGAAGCGCCGAGAATTGTCCTTTTGCTGCACTCAGCTGAGTTTTGGAATGCGCATCAAGCTCCTGCTTGACCGTTCTCTTCATTTCATCAATCAGCGTCAGCTCCAGCTGATCCATTTTCAGCTCCAAAATAGACATATCCTGTTTCCCTTTTTCTTCGATTAAGTTAAAGATTTCCTCAAGCGCAACTTTTATATTTTTCTTTGCTGAAAGTTCCATATCAGTATCAGCCTTTGCTGCAGCAGCCTCAGATTTCCCGTTCATGTTCAGCATTTGGATAATTGTTTCGTGGTCAAGCTGACTGTCTTTTAAGTGCTTAATTTTACGGAGCACCTCAATATTTTCCGGTGAATACACACGTGCATTTTTATGATCCCTCTCGATTTCCAGAAATGCTGAGAATTCCAGTTCCCACATTTTTAAAATATAAGAAGATTCCCCAAGCAATGAAGCAACCTTTGAAATATTTAATGTTTTCCCCACTTAAAACCCCGCCTTTTCTAATTTTTTGTTGCTATATCATTCGAGGCGGACATAAGAGGATTCCTGCAAGTCGACAAAGGTTCTAAAATAAAGTCATCATCCTATGTATTCATGCGTTTTTCGGCATTTTCTGCTTATCAGGATTTTAATAATTACTCTTTTTGCATGGAGTATTCTTTCTCGATTTTACAAATTTCCACTTTATAATCTGAGTACCATTTTTCTTTTCCAGCTTTCTGTGCACTCTGATGCTGGGTGTGCTGCTTCCATTCTTTTATGGCATCAAGAGAATGCCAATAGGAAATGGTGATTCCGAATCCATCGGGCCCTCTCACACTCTCCATGTGAAGAAAACCAGGCTGTTTTTTGGCATATTCTTCCATGGCTTCAGCCATTTTTTCATAACCGGCAGCATCCTTATCCGATCGCTGTGATGTGAAAATAACTGCATATGTATCCAAAGTTTATAACTCCTTTCTAAAAACCTTGTATGGTCATGCCGCCATCAACAAATAACGTTTGGCCTGTAATGTAACTTGCAGCATCAGATCCCAAAAATACAGCTGGTCCGACAAGTTCAGGCAGCTGGCCAATTCTTTTTAACGGGGTGACAGCTAAAATGTCAGATACATATTTTTCGTCGCTCAATATTTTTTCGGTTAGAGGTGTTTCAAAATACCATGGACCAACAGAGTTAACGGCAATATTATGCTGCCCCCATTCAAAAGCCAATACTTTAGTCATTTGAATCATCGCCGCTTTTGTCTGGGCATAGACGACACCTGTACGCAAGGCAGTATGTCCTGCAACGGAAGAAATATTAATGATTCTGCCGCCATTTCCCTGTTGTTTCATCAGCTCTCCCGCTTTCTGTGACATAAAAAAAGCAGATTTCAAATTTGTATTCATAATCGTTTCCCATTCTTCCTCTGTTACATCAAATGCTTTAGACCGAATATTCATTCCGGCATTATTGATTAAAATATCTATGGCTGGATTGATCTTTTTTATTTGCTCAAATGCCTGATTTATACTGTCTTTATCCGTCACGTCGGTGACAATCGGAAAAGCTTTTTGCCCCATTGCTTTAATTTCGCCTGCAACTTCAAGAAGATCTGCTTCTGTTCTGGAAAGCAGTACAACATCTGCTCCAGCTTCTGCATATCCAATGGCTAATGCTCTTCCAATTCCCCGTCCTGCTCCTGTTATAACGGCAAGTTTGTTTTTCAAGTGAAATGATGGTAAATACATGCTAATCCCTGCTTTCAATGAAATATCTCTTATTTTATCATAAAGTTCCGATTTTTCTGTTTAATAAAGTAACTCTTTCAATAGAAAATTGCTGATTTTAAAAAACAAAAAAAGAGCAGACATTTGTCCGCTCTTAATGCTATTAAAATTTTCCAACATTGCTTCCTGGAATGGAAGTATGAGTTGTTGGTGTTTTTGGTGCTTTTTCAGAAGCAGAACGATTTGTTTCAGATCCTCCAGTTAACTCACTGCCAGCTTCTTTTACCTTTGAGCCGATTGATGCCAGATCTTTTTGTGCGTCTTTAGCTGTAGAAAGTGTATCATTTGAAATTTGAACGACGTCATTCACGTTATCCATAACATCTTCATTTAAACGGTCATAGAGTTTTTTTGCCTCATTGATTGCATCTTTTAATGAATCTGCTGCACTTTTAAATTGTGATACCATTTGATTTTTGACTTCACCTGGATTTTCTTTTACCTGTGTAAAAACATCAACAGATGAATCCTTCAAATTAACAGCTGAGTCTTTCACTTGATTTCGGGTTTTACGGTCAAATAGGGTGACTAGTCCGCCTATAACTGCACCTGCTAAAATTCCCTTTACAAGCTTGCTGTTATTTTTATCTTTGTCTTTTTTTGCAATACTAATTTCAGTCTTCGAAATTTCTGCTGGTGCTGGTTCTGATCCCAGTGTATTGTTTTGGTTCGAATTATAGATTGTCATTGTATTAATCCTCCTGTTTAGTTAATGTCATACTCCATACATACCCACCTTCCTGCTAAAATGAAACCTATTAATTTAACATCTTTTTTAATATTTTTAATAATTTGGAATAATCTGTTCATATTTTCTTAGAAGATGTATAATTACTTAGGAACACGAAAGACCAATATTCGTTTTGGAGGGAATGTCCATTGGAAAAAACGATTGAAAAACGTTTATATCGCAGTGAAGTGCCTGCAGAACTGACATGGAATTTAGAAGATTTGTTTGAAACACATCAGGATTGGGAGTCAGAATTAACGACCATTGAACGGGACGCCGCACAAATCAGAAAATATAGAGGGAAGCTCGGTGACGGTGCAAACTCTCTATTGGAATGCCTTCAAGCCGAAGAAAATTTATCAAAAAAAATAGTGAGAGCCGGAACATACATCAGCCTGCAGCAATCTGCAGACGGAACAAATCCCGAGCATCAAGGAAATTACTCTAGGTTTGCTGCCGTTCATTCAAAAGCAAATGCAGATTTATCTTTTATAGAATCTGAACTATTGTCTCTTCCTGACGGAACCATTGATGCATACATAAAGGAACAAAGCGGATTAGCAGCATTCAGCATAAAATTAAATGAATTGCTCCAGTCGAAAGTTCATCAGCTGTCAGAAGAAACAGAAGAAGTATTGGCAGCATTGGGAGAAGTCCACGGTTCACCTTACCGAGTCTATCAAACAAGTAAATCTGCTGATATGGATTTTGGTACAATTGAAGACGAAAATGGGAATGTGCTGCCGAATTCATTTGCACTTTATGAAGACCGCTATGAATTTACGCCGAATACATTTGTAAGAAGAAAAGCATATGATTCTTTCGTTATGACACTGAAAAAATATAAAAACACTTTTGCAGCCACTTATGCTACTGAGGTGAAAAAACAGATTACGGTTTCACGATTGAGAAAGTATAATTCAGTAACAGACATGCTGCTTAAGCCCCAGCATGTGACAAAGGAGATGTATCATAATCAGCTTTCTATTATTCAAAAGGAACTAGCGCCCCATATGCGAAGGTTTGCAGCCTTGAAAAAAAGAGTCCTGCAGCTTGAAGAATTGCATTTTTGTGATTTAAAGGCACCGCTTGATACAGAGTTTAATCCTAAAACGACCTATAATGATGCTTGCAGTGTGATCCTGGAAGCACTTGAAGTAATGGGCCCTGAATATACGGAAATTATGAAAAAAGCGTTAGAAGACCGATGGGTTGATCTGGCGGATAATGTAGGGAAATCAACAGGTGCATTCTGTTCAAGCCCTTACGGTGTGCATCCATATATTTTAATCACGTGGCAAGATACGATGAGGGGTGCATTTGTACTTGCACATGAACTTGGCCATGCAGGACATTTCTATTTGGCAAACAAAAATCAGCGCATTATGAATACAAGACCTTCAACATATTTCGTTGAGGCCCCTTCAACATTAAACGAAATGCTGCTTGGCAGGCATTTACTTAAGAAGACCGAGGATAAACGAATGAGACGCTGGGTCATTCTTCAGCTCCTCGGAACGTATTATCATAACTTTGTTACACATTTACTCGAAGGAGAATTCCAGCGCCGGGTCTATGAAGCAGCCGAAACAGGCCAGCCGATTACAGCTAAAATGCTCTGTGATCTTAAAGGGAATGTTCTCTCCTCTTTTTGGGGTGACACGGTAACATTTGATGAGGGAGCCTCATTAACCTGGATGAGACAGCCTCATTATTATATGGGTCTCTACCCTTACACGTACTCAGCTGGACTGACAGCATCAACCTTGGTCTCGCAATTGATAGATGAAGAAGGAAAACCTGCAGTAGACCGCTGGATCGAGGTGTTAAAAGCTGGAGGAACCAAAAAACCAGTGGATCTATTGAAAGATGCAGGCGTGGATATGACAAATCCTGAAGCCATCAGAACAGCCGTCGCATATGTCGGCACGCTTGTTGATGAGCTGGAGAAAAGTTATGAATAACTAGAAAAGCGGAACCGACTGATCAGACCCGAAAGACAGATAAGAATTCACCCGAAAAGTCCGGGTTTGACTTTTTGGGGGGATTTGTTCTGGCCGAGGGGCTAGGAGGTGGAGCTGGACAGTGAAAAGCGGAACCGACTGATCAGACCCGAAAGACAGATAAGAATTCACCCGAAACGTCCGGGCTTGACTTTTGGGGGGGATTTGTTCTGGCCGAGGGGCTAGGAGGTGGAGCTGGACAGTGAAAAGCAGAACCGACTGGTCAGTGCAGGCAGACTGATTCCTGATTTAGGAGTTCGTAATATAGTTTTGACTTTTAAATAAAGACCAGCTGGAATTCCAGCTGGTCTTCTTATTTCTCTAAATCGTTCTTCCCTTAATGAACCAGCTCTCTTCTTACAATGGCCGCTTTAATCATAAAATAGGTCACCTCATCAGGAAGGCTTTCTTTCAGCGGCTTCAGCAGGCCATAGCCGTGTGTCCGGATCGCCTCTTCGATTTGCATTTCATACTTGGCTGGGATCCAGGCATCAAAATCAATGTCAAGTCCCTCTTTGGCACAGCGAAGTAAATGATTTTCAATTGTAATCACCGACAAATCTCTTTTTTCAGCAATTTCATTTACATTCAGACCTTCTTTGTACAATTGCAGGGAGTCCAGATGAGATGATTCTTTTCGCTCTTTTTTAACAGGAACCAGCGTTTGAGCCGGCTGCTCAATATTAGGGTTCTCGTTAACATATGCTGTTATTTTCCCAATAAAAATTTCACCATACTTTTGCTGTTTAGCTTCTCCAACCCCCTGAACTGCAAGAAATTCTTCCAGTGACTTCGGCATTTTGGCACTCATATCCTTTAAGGATTTATCTGAGAAAATAACAAATGGCGGAACATTTTCCTCTGTTGCAAGCTGCTTTCTCAGTTCTTTAAGCTGCATGAACAGCCCGTCATTCGCTGCAGCTTCAACAATACGCATTTTTTCCTTTCGGTGCACTTCTAAATGGCCCTTTAGAACCTCTAGTCCCTTCTCTTCGACTACAAGAACGGGGAATTGACCGCCAGTTATTGAAATATACTGCTCAGATGTAAGAAAATCAATAAATTCGCTGACTTCTTTTGCTGTCTGGTGTTTTAAGATGCCATAAGTTGAAAGCTCATTAAATTTAAAATCGATCACTTTTTTGTTTGAAGAACCCGTCAGCACCTGACTGATCATGGTTTTACCGAATCTTTGCCCCATTCTGATCATACATGAGAGAACCATCTGCGCTTCTTTTGTTACATCCTCATGCATGCGCTCGTCTCTGCAATTGCTGCATTTGCCGCACGGTTCAGCTTCACTGTCACCAAAATAATTCAGAATAAATGCTTGAAGACACCCTTCTGTATGACAATAATCGCGCATTTGATGCAGTTTAACAAGCTCGGCCTGCTGTCTTTCTTTCTGGAAGGTAGATTGTTCGATTAAATAACGCTGTATTTGAATATCCTGCGGGGAATACAACAGAAAGCATTCACTGTCTAAACCATCTCTTCCCGCTCTCCCCGCCTCCTGGTAATAGCTTTCCATATTTTTAGGAAGCTGATAGTGAATGACATATCTGACATTTGATTTATCAATTCCCATGCCGAATGCATTGGTAGCTACCATTACAAGAATATCATCCTTCAAGAACAGGTCCTGCTGCAGACCGCGCTGCACATCACTCATCCCCCCGTGATATCTCCCTGCTTGAATTCCTTTTTTAATAAGCCGCTCATATATGTGATCTGCTTCTTTTCTTGTAGCAGCGTATATTATTCCTGACTCGGTGCTGTTATTAGCTATGTATCTTTCAATAAAGTCGTATCTGTTTTCACCTTTGCTTATATTGAATGACAAATTTCCCCTCTCAAATCCTGTTACAGTTGTGTATTGCTCTTGGATTCCAAGTGAGGTGCATATATCTTCTTTAACAATTGGAGTCGCTGTAGCTGTCAATGCCAGAAAAACGGGATTTGATTTAAGCTCCGTTTTTAAATCTTTTATTCTTAAATAGCTCGGCCGGAAATCATGACCCCATTGGGAGATACAGTGGGCTTCATCAACAGCAACCATTGAAACATTCATTTTTTGCAGCTGCTCTAAAAACAAAGATGATTCCAATCTTTCAGGCGCAACATATAAAATTCGATACTTTCCTGCTGCTAAATCTAATAGCCTGGCACTTGTTTCTGTTTGAGAGAGTGTGCTATTGAGGAAGGTAGCAGGGATTCCTGCTTGATCAAGAGAGTCCACCTGATCTTTCATGAGTGAAATAAGGGGAGAAATGACGAGGGTAATGCCAGAAAATAAGAGTGCGGGTATTTGATAGCAGATGGACTTTCCGCCTCCAGTCGGCATAATGCCTGCTGAATGATTTCCATTCAAAACGCTGCTGATAATTTCTTCCTGTCCCGGACGGAATGATGAATAACCAAAATAGTGCTGCAAATGCTCTTTCGCTTGTTGTAACAAAATAATATCCCTCCTGAAAAATAACTGTAATCCAATTTTACATGCGCGGACATAAATTAGCTATACCTCTTGCTGAAATCGAATTTTGTATAAATAAAAAAAACTCTAAAATAGAGTTTTTTAATACTTTTTATGATTATTTATAACCTCAAGCACTTTAGTGCTTGCTTTCATTTCACTTTTGCAGAGCGGACATACAGGTGTTTCGCTTTCACTGCTTTTAAAGTTATCGCGAACCCATCCTTTGCATTCCTCAGACGTGCAAATCCATACTTTCGTTTCCTCTGTTACGATATCTTCTGGTTTTTTTCTATACATTCATGACTCTCCTCTCAGGTTCTGATTAATGAATATAGCTTGAAACAGTTTTAGAAAAATCATAAACGTTAACTGGAAGAAAAAAATTCACCAATTATAAAAAGTACCCATTTGTGTGATGACTCTTTATAAATAGTGAATTTAAATGCAATACTGCTTGATTATTTTATACGTTTTTACTGCATTTGTCAATAGATGTTCCTATTTGCTGAGAATCGACTCCATGAATTAAGATTGTTTCAGGAAGTGCAAATCATGGACACAATTTTATATCTGATCTTTACACTCGCATACTTCATATTATTTGGCTTTGGATTCTTTTTAATTAGGAGAAATACATCAATCCCGGGAATTATTTTGCTTCTCGTTACTCTCGGTTTAATCATTGATAATGCGATTATTGCATTAGGATCATTAATTGGAGAAGGAGGACTGTTAAAATCGGTCAGTATGATTCGTTTTTGGACGCACGCCCTTTTCACCCCTGCACTTGCTCTTTTCGGCTGGCATATGGCGTATTCATTCGGTGTGAAGTGGGCTGAATCACGCTTATCCCATCATTTTGCTCTTGTTCTTACCTTACTGCTTATGATTATTGAAATTGTGACAGAAACACTTTCTCTGAATTTAACTCCTGTCTATGAATATGGTGTCCTTCGTTACTCATCAGCACATAGTTCAGGACCGCCAATTATGGTTTTGGTTTTGATTGTGTATCTTCTGGCTGCAAGCTTTAGTATTTGGAGAAAAACGAAATGGCCGATTATACTGAATGGCGTCGTCATTATGCTGATTGGCAGTGCCGTATCTCTACCCATACCAAGCTCCGCAGCTACTAATGCGTTTGAACTTATCTTCATTCTTTCTTTATGGATCACTTACAGAAAAAGTCTGAAGGCTGCCGGTTAAATCGGCAGCCTTTGTTCTATTTACTGAAAGGATTGTAGTCCATTTTTATCTGCGGCAGCTCACGCACTTCTTCTGACATTTGACTTCCGCACATCGGGCATGCCAGATCTTCCGTTGAAAAATCTTTTCTCATCCAGCCATTACAAGCTTCCGATTCACAAGCGTATACTGTTGTGTCTTCAATAATTGTAACGGGTTCTTCAGCACCCTTTTTCGCAAAGTACATGAGCATAACTCCTTTTTTTATTTAGTATACGCCTTTTAATTAAAAAATATTTATGTCATTTTTCTTTTTTCAATTGGAATCGAAACTTATTAGAAATATGTCTCTGAAATCATATTTCCATCCGTGCATCTAAGCAATTTGATTCATGATCTTCGATTCAATCATTTGATGTTTTTCAGGTTACTTAGCATTTTCAGCTTCTTTTTCAGGAGTATTTATGCCATAATTAATACTGATTTAGTCATATAAAAAAACCGGATTGAATGATTCAATCCGGCTTTAGCACTATTTATGAATAGGCAATGAAATGCTGAAGGCAGACCCTTGACCTTCTGCGCTTGCAACTTCAATCCTGCCATTATTCGACTTAACGATTTCAAAACAAACAGCAAGACCTATGCCTGTTCCTTGTTCCTTTGTTGTGAAGAATGGTTTAAAGAGAGAATCTACCGTCTCCTTTCCCATTCCTATTCCATTGTCTGTAATCTGAATAACAACATGGCCGTCTTCTATTCTGGTTGTAATTGCAATCATTCCATTATCTTTTTTATGACTGATTTGAATGGCTTCCATCGCATTTTTAACAATATTCAGCAGCACTTGTTTCATTTGCTTAACATCAACCGTAATCATAAGTTCAGGGTCATTAACAGTGTAAGTCAGCTCACAATTTGATAGTATAGCTTCACTTTTAAAAATCAGAATAATGTCATTTATCAGTTTTCTGAGTAAAATGGGCTGTCTGTCTTTATTCTTCTCTTTAGAGGTATTTAAAAACTCATAGATGATATCGTTTGCACGATTTAATTCTTCTAAAGCTACATCAGCATAATGACCTTTTCCGATTTCGATTAAATGAGGCTTCAGCAGCTGCAGAAAACCCTTTACGCTAGTAAGCGGATTACTGATTTCATGGGCAATGCTTGCGGCAATTTGTCCAACCGTTGCCAGGCTGTCCTGCTTTATGGCCATCTCCTTCATCTGCTGAAGTAATTTCTCGAGCTGCTCCTGCTTTTCAAGCAAATTATGGTTGGCATAAAGCAAATCATCTTCAAGCGTTTTAACGGCCTGGTAAATTTGATCAACACTTTCTTCTTTATCAATGCAAAAGATATGAATAAAGTTTTTGCCCTCATATTGAATATAGACATCAAATAATGTCATCGGATTTGATTTCGTTTTTAAATTCAGTTCAATTTTAGTAATGGACGGCGTGTCCAAAATGAACTTAGCTGCTTTTTTCTTGCTTCCAATTCCTACTATATCGAGGAAATGGCTTTCCTCATCAAAGATATTAAACGTGCATTTTGAAACTGATACGATCTTAAGCTTTCGATCGACCAGAAAATAAGGAAATGGTATTTTGTCATATTTACTTGCGATTAATTGCATTTCCATGGCGATCATTCCTTGAGTTAGATTTTTCAATCCAGCTGCCTAGCTGATCAATGTTTTGTATCACCACGGTGTTGGGAGGGCAGTAATAATCGAGATCAAAATCGCTTGTCAGATTACCCCCAAGCATAATCGTCGGTGAGTAATTCAGTTTTTGCAGTTCATCCATATATTGAATAACAGTCGGGATGTTAAAAATTACACTAGTCGAGAAAGCAACCACATCCGGCTTCCATTTCTCAGCATACTGACAAATATTATCCATTGAAACATTTGACTCGATACAGCTTGCTTCCCAGCCATACTCTTTAAATAAGAAAGAAGTCATCATCATTCCTATCGTATGTTCTTCATTTTTCATAGAAAGCAGCAGTACGCGCGGTTTCATTGTTGCAGGCAATAGTATATTAGGTTCATTATGTAATTGTTCCACTTTTAAATAGTAATAACTTGTGATCATAGATTTGCAGACAGCCGCTGCTACATATTCATCCGCCACAGTCGCACGATTCATTTCCCACAATTGTAAAACATTGTCCATGGTATCTGATAGAAATCCATACACTTGAGTACTGGTGGTATCTTCTTTAATCATACTGTTTAAGTAGTTCCATGAAAGAATGTGTTCGCCATCGATAAACAATTGACTCAACTCTTTAACAGGATTCATAGAAATCACCAACCAATCGTTTTCATCTTTTCATCTACCCAAAAACAGCTGTCAAGAGAGAATGTGCGGTAAATGGCATTATAGTTTAAGGGTAACACATAACTAGACAACTAGATACAAATATTCATACATAGGCCGAATATTTCAAAAATTCCCCTGAACCTGTCCCTCTTATGAGAAAAGCCAGAGTTTGATACAATAAATAAGAGAAGATTTGGAAAGGATGCTTTAAATGAATGAGAAATTATTTTATTCCTCCCCTAAAACATTTGAGTGGAAAACAACAATTACGGAAACAGAAGAACGCAACGGCTTAAAGCTGTTAAAGTTAAAGGAAACCGCCTTTTACCCCGAAGGCGGCGGACAGCCTGCTGATCATGGCTGGATAGAATCTATTTCAATTGAAGGCCTTGTAGAAGACGGAGAAGAAATCTATCATATTGTCTCTCGCTTTCCATCTGAAAAAGAAGTCACTTGTAAAGTAAACAGCAAACGGAGAATCGATCATATGCAGCATCATTCAGGTCAGCACCTCTTATCTGCTGTCTGTCTTGAATTATTTGATTATCAAACAGAAAGCTTCCACTTAGGAGCTGACACCGTAACAATTGATTTAAGGACGCCTCTATTATCATCTGAGCAAATAAAGCTCATAGAGAAAAAAAGCAATCAATATATCTTTGAAAATCGAAAAATACATACGTTTTTCGCTGAAGAAAATAAATTGCGCGATTTGCCGCTGAGAAAACTGCCTGATGTTAAAGAAAAGATCAGGATTGTTCAAATAGAAGGAATTGATACGTCTGCCTGCTGCGGGACACATGTTGAGCGCACGGGTGAAATCGGAATGCTTAAGCTTATTAAGACCGAAAAACAGAAAGGGATGATCCGTCTGCATTTTAAATGCGGTTTCCGTGCTCTTTCGGACTATCAGAACATGCAAGAAACCGTTCAATTTGCAGGACAGTTTTTTCAAACGTCTACGAATGAAATTGCTGCAAGATTAAAGGCAATGGATCAGGAAACAAAGCTGATTCAAAAAGAAGCAGAGCAGCTGAGAGCAGAAAATGCAGCATTTACTGCAGAAAAAATGGAACTTGAACAAAATGGTCTGTTGGGTCATGGGCTATTTGAAAGGAAAACTATAAAAGAGCTGCAATTGATTGCAGCCCGTTTATTAGAAAACGGAAAAGATTATGCTCTTCTTGCATCAATCAGCGAAAACTGTGTTCTTTTCTCACAGAAAGGCACTGTTCATGCTGGCACCTTATTTAAAACCAATCTTGCTGACTTCGATGGAAAAGGCGGAGGAAGCGAAAAGCAGGCACAGGCAAAATTTTATAATAACTCCGAAACAAAGCGCTTCTTTTTACAAATAAAAGAAAAAATAGACCAGCTTATATAAGGGGTCTATTTTTAAACGCGGCTATCCTCGCAATGTCCCGGCAGTCCAAATTCGCTGCAGAGGAATGCTTGATTGATAAGCTTTAATTTTAGCCTGCTTTTCATTATTTCTGAAAAAAGCCTTCTGCCTTCTGCCAGAAGGCTTCACTTCTTCTTAACGAAAGTACAAAAATACCAGCCTCCTTCACGAATGATGGGTTTTAAGCTTTTCAGTTTCATATTGGATTGATCCGCTATCGAAGAAAGCTCCTGTTTTGTAGGTAAAGCATAAAGATTATCAAATGCAGTAAAGAAACTATTGAATACACTTGAAAACTGTTTGCCGTGCTTAGGTTTCCTTATCGGGGTAATGATGGATATCACCCCGCATCCGGAAAGGCAAATGCTTAAATTCCGAATCACATTGACTCTTTTTTCTGGAGATATATAATGCAGTAAATTATTCATCATGATTAAATCCACTGAAGCAGCTGCTCTCCACTCTTCAACATCCATACATGTGATTGAAATGTTAGGAATTAATCTGCATCTCCTGTCCGCCTCAATTGCTACTTCTTCATTGATTTCGATCCCGGTCAGTTTTATATCTGGCAGTGCATGCGACAGTTTTTGAAGGTAGCCTCCATGCCCGCACCCTGCGTCGACAATCGACTGTACTTTATTCTTTTTCACGAGCTGAATCAGCTTAGGATAAGCCAGCTGCTCAAGCAAAGTAGATGTCTGGGCTACTGTTGTTCCGTGCTGCTCATGGTCAAATGTTTGCCTTTCATCTGTTTTCATGATCGAAGGGTAGGTTAATAGAGCCGGGATGTGAAGCTCCATCATTTCCTTCAGGAGGATTCCGACCGATTTAGGATCCCTTTTGCTGTCAGGAAGCATGAAGCTTTTTGAAGTCTTAAAACGATTTTTGGACACTTCTTTTAAATATTTGATTGATATTCCCACTTCAACCCATCGTTCGAGCAGCTCCAGTTCTAATGAATGTTTAGCCGCCACTTCATCGATGGTTTTAGGTGATTTAAAGATTTCAAACAAGTCCAGTTCATACCCTACATATGCGTGCCAGCTGTATAAAAAAGGCATATTGCGCTTCATCCAGCTTCTTGCTTTAAATAAGCGGACGTATTCATCAATGATCATTATCCAAACCTCCCTTTCACTTCCCATGGATAATCATTTTCATACGTAAACATATACCTTGTATGCAGCAGTTCAATATTCTGCAGGGTTCTCGGAGGCAGCATGCCAATTTGGACGAGACGATCGTAAAATGACTCTTTCCAAATGCCTAGTCCTGAAATATTCAGCATTTGTTTTGTGTGAAGCTTTTCATCCTCTGTCATCTGTTTGAGGCTTCTATTTCTAAGCGATCCGAAATAACGAAACGGCTTGGAGTAAGCAAGTGCTGATAAATGGCTTAAATTTAAAATGAAATCCACTCTGGATTTGCGGACCTTTTCGTACCATTTTAAATTGACAGGACTGTGTTCATCATGTTTGTACATCCAGCAAAGCAGTTCACCGAGTACATCTCCATCCTGTATGGCAAGGTTCATTCCCTCTCCTGCCATTGGATGAACACTGTGTGCAGAATCCCCAATTATGGCCATGTTACCTTTTACATAGGTCTCAGCATGAAAATGAACCGGAATCATCAGCTGAATTTTTTTCCATTCCTTAAGATTTGTTACGTATCCGTCAAGTTCCGGACACAAATCAATATACTTCTTATGAAAGTGTTCAATGCCGCGTTCTTTTAACGATTGATATTCTCCTGACTGAATGAGATAAACCGTTCTTACTTCATTGTTCGGAAGAGGAAAAAGTCCGAGAAATGCATGCGGTGTAGATATGATTTTCCCCTCTGTCATAGACACTGGCCTTTCAAACGTAACTGTTAAGAAATGATGATCATATTCGTGTTCATTTAATTTTACATTCATGGCATTTCTGACGTTTGATCTCCGTCCCTCAGCCCCAATATAATAATCGGCCTCAATGATAAACTCTTCTTTATTGCTACTAACGACCGCTGCCTGATTTTTGAATTCTTTAAATTTTGCCGGCTGTATATAATGAAAAGCGGGAAATTCCTTCGCTTTTTCAAGCAGGACTTCTTTAAGCCTTTCATGGGGAATCATGAGGGCATAATTGTATTCGCTCTCAATGATGCTGTATCGCATTGTGGCTGTTCCAAGCTTTACATACTTGCCGTTTTTCCGTTTCATTTCATTCATTTCAATTTCGTTTATTTGATGCCCGGCTTTCAAAATCGGCTTATTAATTCCAAGCTGATGAAAAATTTCAAGGCTTTTCGGCTGCAGCAATTCTCCCTTATACATGTGCGCCGAACCTTTTGTCTGCTCAACAACACATACATCTATACCGCATTTAGCAAGCTTCAAAGCAGCCGTTAAACCGCCTACTCCGCCGCCGATAACCAAAACTTGTGTTTTCATCTACTCACCGCCTTTGCCCTTTCATTTCCACTTCTGTTAAAGAATGAAACCGCAGAACTCTCTAATTATGTGAAAGTTAATCGTCTGCAGCAATAATTGAATCCCAAATTTGCATGGGAGGCTTTCTCATAAAAAGGCAATAAAAAACGCTTTCCTAAAGAAAGCGCCTGTTTTACGAAGAAAAACTAATCATGATCGAATCTTGAATTGGCTGATACCCTATTTTTTGATAAATGCTGTTTGATGTTGGATTAGAGAGGTCAGTATAGAGCGTGCAAAAGGAAAAATCTTTTAACAAGTGCTCGCTAAGCTCAGCAACGCAGCTGCTTGCGTACCCATTGCCCCTGAATTCATCTGGAGTATAGACGAGCGAAACGCAAATTCCATTTTTCGTGGTCCTCGATTTCTTTGCCATTGATACAGGTTTACCTTCTGCCATCCAAAGGAAGACTGATTTCTCTGCAATAAACTGCTTCATTCTTCCTGCCGCCTGCAGCGCTGTAATCGGAGGCTCGTTTGTATAATTCATAAAATCCACCATCCATTCTGTCAGGAGGGGTAGATGGGCTAGTTCTGCCAAAATAAATTTGCCTTCACCGCGTTTTCGTTGAGCCACTTCATGAAGACGATAAATCTTTTGTTCCATTACAATTTCAGCTCTGCCCTCTGTTTCGATCGACCAAATTTTCGCGAATGCCTCTGTCCATTTCCGCTCTCCGACCACACCTGGTATATGTAAACCTTTCTTAACTAATGCGCGTACTGTTTCTAAGAGAATTGTCTCAGTCATTCCATCCTCATTAAAAGACAGGATCAAATTATGGGGAGGTGTCATCAGCATCGTTATTGCTGGCTCTCCGTCTTCAACCACCGCAGCAGTATATACATCTGCAGCAGGAATCGTCCGTTTAAAAGCTCCTATAAGTCCCAGCATAAGGTTATTTTCTGCTTCTTTTTTCAATAGAAAAGGTTCCGCTATTTCAATAAATCGACTTCTATCTCTGTATTCTGTCAGTTTCATCTGATTTCACCTCTGCTATATAATTAGCTTTCAGCTTTAGAAATTCCTCTGCAAAAAAAATAAAAAACTCCGGCTTTTTTGCCGGAGTTAAAAGGTTGTAAATCTGAAAAATTTTTGAATAGCATAGATCCCACGCTTAATAAATGGCATGTCATCTCTGTACTTTTCGAAATCCAGAGTATAATCAGCACCGTCATTTGTCCATAATTTGATAAAATAACCTTCTACTTCCTTCATGACTGGTTCATCAGCTGGCGCTGCAATCTTAAGATCATTTTCAAGATTCAGGTCATCCAGGTTCCGTTTCGTAAAGTTGGCAGATCCGCTGATAATGGTCGATTCTTCTTTGCTTTTTATAAAGAGCATTTTAGGATGATACTGCTCTTTTGTTGTATTGTACCATCTAACCTCTATTTTTTGATTTGTATCTTCTAAGAGTTCTTCTGCGACAGGCCGGTTCGGGAGACCGATTTTCTCCTGGCCGAAAGCATTTTGATTCGGATCAAGAATCATTTTGATTTCTGCTCCGCGATTGGACGCGGCAACCAGGGAATCAATGACTTTTCGGTCTGCCAAGTAAAACATACCGATCCAGATTTCATCGTCTTTCTCTGTATTTCTTATCGATTCGAGCAGATGTTTATAAATTTTTCCTTCTGTTAACACCTGTACCTTAATATTGCCCTTTTCAGCGTTCTTTTTCTCATACACCGGCAGATTGGGTCCTCCGGAATAATCAGAGACTGCCTGTTCTGATTCGAGCACATCCGCAATGACATTTCCGTTCACCTGAAAAGCCACATTGGAATGATAACCGCTCGCATCGTGAGGGTTAGCTGATGAAACGATCGCAGTTTTTTCGGTTGCTACTGCTTTCCTGTGATTAGCCTTGACATTGAAAAGCTTTAAATAAGATCTGATATGGATATCTGGTGCCGTATCGCCAAAAGGATTTGAAAGCCAGCCTGGACCAGCCTGGCCAAACCATTGGAAAAAGGTTCGCCAAACACTGGAATATAGCGGGTTTGAGTCACGCAGTGCGTCCATGTCAGACATGACAACATCAATGCCGGCATCTTTAAAAGCTTCTAATTCTTTGGAGGCATGTGATCCATATGATGTATTAATATCATCTGTGATGAAAACAATATCCATTTCCGGATTTGCTTTTTTCTTTTTCAGCAGTCTATCCGAGAGTTCTTTGCTGATTTTAGGGTATGTCTCCCCCCGATCATAGTAACCGTTAAATAAGAACAAATCGATGACGATAAATTCTTCTGCTTCATCAATGGCTTTAAAAACGGCATCAAAGATCATTTGATCCGCTTCTACCCGTCCTTCTATTTTGTAAGTTAAATCATATAAGAATTTCACATCTTCTACTTTGTGAATATCTCCTTCATAGGAGATATTCTCCGGAAGAGGTTTATAGCTCTGGTAAATAACCGTGCCCGTTAAAATAATAATAATAAGCAATATAAGCAGCGGCCGTTTGTTTTTCAGCCTTAAAACACGAAAACCTGACAAAAAGACTCCTCCTAAAAATAGATCATAGCTTTCATTATATGCCCTAATTAAAGTGAGGAAAAACCTTTTTAAACCAAAAAAAACAGACCTGATTCAATCCTCCGGTCTGTTTTCTTCTGACTATTTTGCTTGCGGGAAAACACGCTTAATCATTTCGTTAAATTCATCTCCAAGACCGGCAACCGGCTCTCCGCTTCGGATTTTGTCCCCATAATCTTTCATACGATCAAAAAAGTCCGGGTTTTCAGAGACATATACGTTGTTAATATCCCGGTCTGTTGATCTGACTTGATCTGCTACTTTATCCTTCACTTCATTTGAAAGCTTCCCTTTAGGATCTCCTTCCAGCACCACTGCTGCATATGCATTATTGTTTGTAACGATGACGTTCGCATATTTTATTTCTTCTAAATCAGCCACCTTTTTTGCGGCATCATCCGCTATATCCATTTGATTCTGCTCATTTGTTTGTTCATCATACGTGACATTTTTCAGGTCATTGTTCATGAGATTATCGTTTTCACGGGCATTGTTATCCATTCCGCATCCTGCACTTATCAAAAAGGAAATGGCAAGGCCCGCTCCAGTTAACAGCTTTCTTTTTTGCATAATTTCATACCTCCATTCATTTCCATTATCTTTTGCTGAAATGAAGGATTTATGCAAAAAAAGACTAGCCGTTTTCTGTTAATCGCTGATTTTTTGCAGGTGATATTCTTTTTCTTTCCATATAAGATGCCCTGTTTAAATGATTTAAACGTGTGGACTTAAGGGCAAAGCTGTTTAAGGTAATATGCTGCACTAGCTTTGGATTCAGTCCGGCAAAAATAGATTCTGCACCCAGTATGAAATACCTGAAATGAAAAAAGCACAGAAAACCCGCAGATCCATTGAGATGCGGGTTTTCGCTTTTAGCCTTTACCGGCCTGGAAGCTTGGATATTTCGTCATTCCGCCATCTGCATACAGGGTGATTCCCGTTACATAGCTTGCCTCTGATGATGCAAGCCACGCTACGCACGCAGCAATCTCTTCAGGCTTTCCGACATACCCCATAGGGATAAGATCAATGACATCTTTTTTTGCTTCAGGATCTGCAAACTTCTCTGCATTGATTGGAGTATCAATGGCTCCAGGTGCGATATTATTTACGCGAATTCCGGAAGAAGCGTACTCGAGTGCCAGCGTTTCAGTCAGCAGCTTGATTCCTCCTTTGCTTGCAGCATAATGGGCGAAGTGGGGCCAGGGAATCTGCTGATGGACAGATGACATGTTAATAACACAACCTTTAATATTGTGGTCCAGCATATGTTTAATCGCTTCCCTGCTGCCCAGAAAAGCACCGGTTAAATTGGTCTGTATGACTTTATTCCAGTTATCTAGTGAAAGCTCTTCAGTCGGGATTTCAGCTTGAATACCTGCATTGTTCACCATCACATCAAGCGTTCCGTAGGTTTCAACAGCAAACTGAACGATCCTTTTTACATCGTCTTCTTGTGAAACATCTCCCTGTATTTTAGAAGCCTCTCCTCCTTTTGTTTTTATTTCATCAATGACCAGTTCCGGTTTGTCATCCTCTGTTAAATAATTAACCACTACCTTTGCACCTTCTTCTGCAAAGCGCTGTGCAATGGCTTTTCCAAGACCTGAAGAAGCCCCTGTAACAGCCACAACTTTCCCTTTTAAACTTGGATACATGTTTAATTCCTCCTAACGTTTTGTAAAACCAAGTAAGACTCCGCCTGCGATAATCAATACACAGCCGATTATGACAAAAATAATTTGTTTTTTTGTTTTCTTTTCGCCAAGCAGGAAAATTCCTCCGAGTGTTGAAATAATGATTCCTGTCTGCGAAAGGGAGAAGCTTGTCGCCACTCCGATTTTCTGAAGAGAGAGAAGCAATCCTAAATTTCCTGCAGCCCACATTAACCCCGTCAAAATATTGCGGAATGCAAATTTATTAAAAGGTTTATGTCTCGTTGTTAAAGCTGCTGAAGCTGCAACCATCCCGATTGCCTGGGGCAAAATAGCCGCCCAGCCGTCAATTTCAAAATATCTGATGATTATGACATATCCTATGTATCCTATTGAAGAAATAAATAAAATCAGTAATCCTTTTTTGAGGCTTTTGCCTGCATCTTTATCGTCTTTTTGCCCGATTGAAGTAAAAACAACACCGCCAATAATTAAAAGAATAGCGATGATTCCAAGAATAACTGTCATTTTGGTATCCCATTCTTTAAATAGAAGAACACCGAATAAAGTTGTGCCCATCAGCTGCATGCCTGTAGAAATAGGCACTGTTTTAGAGACGCCGATGTGTTTGACGCTTGCAAGCTGATTTAATTGCCCAATGGTCCAGAAAATCCCTGAGACTATCCCGATAGACCAGACGAGAGGTGTTAAATCAGGGTTTGAAAAAAAGTACATGACCAGAGAGAATAAAAAAGCTCCAATGGTTATGCCGAGTGTCTGACTGTAAGCACTTCCTCCAAGCTTTACACTGACAAGCACAAGGCTTCCCCAGGCAACAGCAGGAATTAATGCAAGAAGTATACCGATCATGATGATTTCCTTTCTGTGTAAGTAATATGAGTATCCATTTTCTGCGAGCATCAAACTATATAAGCAGGTGAATCAGGCAGACCAATGTTTAAAAAAGAGCCTGCTGCCCTTCTTAATTTTATGGTTTCCTACTGATTGAAAAATTAACACATTTCGTCATGAATCTCTTAGACCTTTCCACTAAAAAGCCCAGCATAAACTTTAATGTTTAGAAAATGAGTATTTTCTTCATACTGGTAGCTGGAAAGGATGATAATAATGGAAGAGATTTTTAAAGAATTCGGAGCTGGAGATTTTTTTCAAAGTCACCGTTATCCGATTGAAATATCAGGAATACTGGATTCGATCAGTGAGGGACAGCTGCAGAGTTTCTTAGAGAAGTTTGAATGTGATACATATGAAAATTTCATTTATTTTCTCACCATGTTTCTATCTATCCAAGAAAAAAACAGGCACCTTGTCTGATTCAAGGATGCCTGACCCATTTATCGCTCTTTCCATAAACGCAGCAAACATGATCATATCCTGATTGGACGGTTTCAGCCACGGATCTGTCTGCTTATTAGTATACAATTTCAAATAAAAATCAACCGCGGCACGATGCGGTTCAGGTAGATTCTCCAGACCCCATTCCCCTCCCTCTTTTTTTGACATGATTCTCTTTTCTTTTAAATAAGCGAGAACGCGGCAAAGATTTAATGTGTAATATAAGGGATTTTCGTTAATAGGTGCATTTAAAACATCACGTAAAATTGAATCTGTATAATACTTTTCATCCATTGGCTTAAATTGATTTTGTATTCCCATTCCGTACAGACATTTTCCTCTATGAAAGACAACCATCATATGGGCTGCTAAGTCATAATCGAACCCTGCATCAAGTTCTTTATACTCCTTTGAAAAATGAAACTCATAAGGAGTTGGATAGTCAAAATGATGGATGCTGTCTTTTGTTACGACGCTGAGCTCTATCCCTTTAGCCGGCAACTCGGATTTCAATGTTTGGAGCCCGTTCAACAGCATTCGTTTTTCCTCTATTTTCATTGAGCTCTTCACAACAGTCAGAATATCCACATCGCTTGCCTCTTTATTGAATCCATTCATCGCAAGCGATCCATGAAGATAGATTCCTGATAAGTTGTTTTTGCAAACTTCTATAAAAAGCTCAATGAGCTCGTTCAACAATGATTTCATTTCTATCACCTCAGCCTATCCCTTTTTGCCATATTCATATTTTAATAGATAATAAAGACTTATATATTGTAAATTATGAATTTTTAGTATATTATTTTCATTGTAATCGCTTACAATTTAGTATCATAACTGGCAGTCCGTCTGCCCGTCTTCAGCATGATTTCTACATATTTTTTCACCACTACCATTTAGGAGGCTGATTTCATGAGTCAAGCTACGTTAAAAGTTGGAGAAAAGCTGGCGAAATTTCTGCAGGGAAAGAAAAAGCTGTTTATCAATGGTGAATTTGTAGAGAGTGTATCTAAAAAGACGTTTAACACTCCAAACCCAGCCACAGGCGAAACGCTTGCATCCGTTTATGAAGGTGACAAGGCTGATATCGATCTTGCTGTTAAGGCTGCAAGAAAAGCATTTGATGCAGGTCCATGGTCTAAAATGAGCGCAGCTGAACGAAGCAGACTGATGTACAAGCTTGCTGATTTAATGGAAGCGAATAAAGAAGAGCTTGCTCAGCTTGAAACGCTTGATAATGGAAAACCGATTAATGAAACAACAAATGCTGATGTTCCATTGGCAATTGAACATATGAGATATTATGCAGGCTGGTCAACCAAAATTGTCGGACAAACCATTCCGGTAAGCGGTCAATTTTTTAATTACACAAGACATGAAGCCCTTGGTGTAGTTGGACAGATTATTCCTTGGAACTTCCCTCTACTAATGGCGATGTGGAAATTGGGAGCTGCACTTGCGACTGGGTGTACAGTCGTGCTGAAACCGGCTGAACAAACGCCTCTTTCAGCTTTATACTTAGCTGAGCTGATTGCAGAAGCAGGGTTCCCTGAAGGAGTAGTCAACATCGTACCGGGCTTCGGTGAAACAGCCGGAGATGCACTTGTTATGCATCCTGATGTAGACAAAATTGCTTTCACAGGTTCTACACCTGTAGGTAAAATGATCATGGAGAAAGCATCAAAAACACTTAAGCGCGTAACACTTGAGCTTGGCGGAAAGTCGCCTAACATCATTCTTCCTGACGCAGATCTCTCGGCTGCTGTTCCTGGAGCTCTGACTGGAGTTATGTTTAACCAAGGTCAAGTATGCTGTGCAGGATCGCGCGTTTTCATCCAAAAGAAACATTATGATAACGTTGTGGCCGACATGGTTTCCCATGCAAAAAATATCCGCCAGGGTGCAGGTATTGAACCGGAAACGCAAATCGGGCCACTCGTATCCGATGAACAGCAAAACCGCGTTCTGAATTATATTCAAAAAGGTGTAGAAGAAGGCGCTGAAATCTTAACTGGCGGCGGATCTCCATCTGAAAACGGCTACTTCGTCTCACCTACCATTTTCTCGGCAGTTAAAGATGAAATGACCATTGCAAGAGAAGAAATTTTCGGCCCGGTTATTGCTGCTATGCCATATGATGATCTGGATGAAGTCATTAACCGTGCAAATCAAAGTGAATTTGGTCTTGCTGCAGGATTATGGACACGGGATATTGCCAATGCCCATTATGTAGCAAGCAAATTAAAAGCTGGAACCGTCTGGGTCAACTGCTACAACGCATTTGATGCTGCTTCGCCGTTCGGCGGCTACAAGCAATCCGGAATTGGACGCGAAATGGGATCCTATGCTTTGTCTAATTATACAGAAGTTAAGAGTGTTTGGATTAACCTTCAGCGATAAAATAGAAAAGCGGAACCGACCGTTTAGCCCCGACAGACAGATAAGGATCCGACAGAAAAGTCTGCTTTTGACTTTTTTGGCGGATCTGTTCTGGCCGAGGGGCTGGGAGGTGGAGCTGGACAATGAGAAAAGCGGAACCGCCTGGTTAACGCGTGCAGACAAAAAGCCATCTGATCAAAATCAGATGGCTTTTTTATCGTTTACTTCTCTTCAAAATAATCCTTGTAGAACCCGCTCACTTTTCCATTGTTATCAATGACAAAGTAAAACTCTTCTGTTTCGTTTTTCACTTCATATGTATTTCCGGCTGTTAAAACTCGGTTTACCATGTATTTTTCTGCATTTGTATGTTTGCATCTTACCACTTTAATTGTCTCTTTGTTCAGCCATTCTTGATGAATCATTTCAGCATTCTCCTTTATGCATTTTGACCTTATTATACTATATAAACCATGTGCGGAACACCGTTACTGTGATAACACCCCCTTTTCGTGAATAGATTGAAAAAGATGAGGTGAATGAAGTGATTTCAATGAACATTTTAAAAGAACAAATCCAAAAGATGACAGATGAGCTCAGGCAGATGCAAAAAAGTGATGGTTCATGGCGCTTTTGCTTTGAAGGCGGGCCAATGACAGATGCATTTATGATAATTCTTCTTCGTTCTCTCAAGTATAATGATGAAGATTTAATTAAAAATCTGTCAAATCGGCTGATAAATCTGCAGACAGATGAAGGCACATGGAAACTTTACGAAGATGAAAAAGAAGGCAATTTAACAGCAACTGTTCAGGCTTATACAGCCCTGCTTTTCACAGGATTATATAAAAAATCACACTCCACGCTGAAAAAGGCAGAATCTTATATTATCTCTCAAGGAGGACTCGCTAATGTTCATTTCATGACAAAATGGTTCTTGGCAGTAAACGGCCTTTATCCATGGCCTAAGTATTTTCGCTTTCCGCTCGCCTATTTGCTGCAGCCAGCCGGTTCCCCGGTCAGTATGTATCAATTGAGTTCCTATGCAAGAATCCATTTTATACCGATGATTCTTGCGATGAATAAACGATATATTCACAGTACTCCCCATTCTATAAATCTATCGCATTTACATGTTTCAAAACCAAAATCCATTGATTGGCTGTCGTTTTCAGACAGCCATCGCACAGAGCACAGTTTATTCATTGAAACTATTCGGTCATTTTTTTCTTTTCCATCCTATGTTCAAAGAGCCGGTGAGAACGCTGCTGAAAAATATATGCTCCAGAGGATCGAATCAGACGGAACGCTTTTCAGCTATGCCAGCGCCACATTTTTTATGATTTACGCCCTTCTCGCGCTCGGGTATAAAGAAAACTCAGCCCAAATCATGCAGGCAGTTTCAGGATTGAAATCGATCATCTATCAAGATGACAAGATAATCACGCTTGAAAATTCCACTTCTACGGTTTGGGATACTGCCCTTCTAAGCTATAGCCTGCAAAAAGCTGGTGTACCTTATAAAGATTCACTAATTATGAATGCTGCTTCCTATTTGCTATTGCGGCAGCAAACGAAAATGGCGGACTGGAGCATTCATAATCCAGCTTCATCTCCCGGCGGCTGGGGATTTTCTAACATCAATACCAATCATCCTGACAACGATGACACAGCTGCTGTTCTGCGTGCTATCACTCAGCCCTCCGCTACTAATTCCTTGTATTTTGAAGCGTGGAATAAAGGGTCATCTTGGCTTCTGACTATGCAAAATCGTGACGGGGGTTTTGGTGCATTTGAGAAAAATGTCAATAATCCTATATTTGCTTCCATCCCTCTTGAAAATGCCAAAGACGCAGCGACAGATCCATCAACTGCCGATCTGACAGGACGTGTCCTTGAATTCTTCGGAAATTTTGCAGGGTTGACGAAAAACCATCCTTCAATTCATGCAGCGGTTTCCTGGCTTGTTCAGCATCAAGAACGAAACGGGTCCTGGTATGGCAGATGGGGAGTATGTTATATATACGGAACTTGGGCTGCGATTACCGGTCTTAAAGCAGCTGGTTTATCAAACTCTCACCCTGCTATTGTAAAAGCGGTTAAATGGTTAGTGAGCATCCAAAATAAAGATGGAGGATTTGGCGAATCATGCAGAAGTTCTGAAGTGAAAACCTACATTCCGCTCAGTTTCAGTACTCCCTCCCAAACAGCCTGGGCTCTTGATGCCCTATTATGTGTGCTGGATAAAAAGGACGCAGTGATACAAAGAGGCATAAAGCGCCTAATGGATCCTTTCGATGAAAAAAGCTCTGTATATCCTACAGGAATCGGGCTTCCAAAGCAATTTTATATTCATTATCACAGCTACAATAAGATTTTTCCGCTGCTTGCTTTGAGTCATTATAGGAATCTGCGATAACTCTTGCATGCAAAAAAGAGCTGCAAACGCAGCTCTTATCCTTATTAAAAGAAGTCATAAAAGAAAGCTTTTCTTGCGGGAATAAGCGTTTCCAGTCCTTTTATTGCTTCTTCCCCGCCTTCAATTTGGCCAATTTCATATAAATCAGCAGGCCGTTTGTAACCAAACAGCATCGCAGACAGAGTATTAATATCGAGCGACAGTCCCTCAGATTCTGATTCGTTCAACTTATTGACTTCTTTGTTCTTAATCTTATATGTTCCATTATTCCAAGGAGCATGCTGATCTTTTAAATGAATGACAAGTTCAGAAACCCCAGCTGACCACTCGAAATCATAATTCTTTAATAAACTTTCGGCATCAACGATCCGGACCATAAAATAAGGTGTCACTTCCGCTTTAATTCTCGGTTCGTTGAGCGAAAAAAATAACGGGTCGCTTTCGTATGTAGCGATCTCAAGTTCTTTTATCATTGAGTCATGCTGGCAAATGAAATTCCATAGCCCAATTCTGGCGTCAGTAGTTAATGGAACAAACTCCTCAACGGTCATTTTAGCTTTTTTCACTTCATAGAGCATATAACCTTTAGCTTCTCCAGCCTCATTATAATAGACAGCTGCAGTAAGTTCATCATAGATGGATGCCTGCCACCAAGATGTTTCACGGACGAGCATGCCTGAAAATTGCTTGGCAAATTGATCATATATTTCTTCGATTTGAGAAGAATGCGCCTCTTTTTGAAAGCGTCTGATTTTCCCTTGCACTTGCTTTTTCATGACAAGATCTTCTGATTTTAACGAAGCTTTTAATCGGCTGCAAAAAAGCTCCCAGCCGTATTTCCTGTAAAATGGCACGGAAAATGGATGCAGCATGGAAACACTGAATCCCTCTTTTCTCATGTATTCTAGAAGAAAGGTGATCATTTCTTTCACATACCCGCTTCGGCGGTGCTCCGGATAAGTGGCAACACCAGCAATGCCGCCCATTTTCCATTTCGTTTCACCAAGGTATACCTCAAGGGGCAGCATGTGAAGCTTAGCAGCAAGCTCTTCCCCTTCCAGAATACCGAATAATTCATGATGCTTCTCCATTGTCTCCAATCTTTTTTCAATGCTTTGTTCAGGAACTTTATATTGAAACGCATATTCAGATAGTTTCAATGCTTCGCGATATCGGTCATTCGTTAGTTTGATTACTGTCATATGTATCCCTTCCTTAATCCATTCTGCTTATTTTACGAAATACGCTCTTACCTTCAGGACCTTAAAAATCCACCTTCGGAATGAATCGTCTGCCCAGTAATCCATTCAGCTGCCTCACTTGCAAGAAACGCAACCAGACGGGCAGCATCTTCAGGCTGCCCTATACGATTCATTGGAAATTTTTCAATAAGAACCTTTTTTAAATCAGCCGTCATCCACCCTGTATCTGTCGGACCGGGATTCACTGCATTCACGGTAATGCCTTTGTTGCCAACTTCAGATGCAAGTGTTTTGGTCATATCCGGAATGCATGCTTTTGTTGCGGCATATGCAAGCTCACCGGGCATTGGCCCTTGGGATTGGCCGGATGTCATATGAATAATTCTTCCTCCCCGGCCCTGCTGAAACCGTTTGGCAAATTCGGAACTTAACATAAGCGGTGCACGGACATTCATGAAATAATGAAGATCGAGGTTTTCAGATGTAATCGTCTCGAAATTATTTTCAGCAGAGTATGCTGCATTATTAATAAGAATAGGCGGTTCTCCAAGCATTTTCTCCACTTGGTTAAACAAAACGCGGAAAGATTCTGTATTAGTTAAATCCAGCTCCATACTTGACGAGCGCACTCCTAAGGCTGCAATTTGAGACTTCAGCTTTTCAGCTTCCTCATTTTTAGATCCCCAAGGCTGCTCTGCATCGTATGGCCGGTAGTAAGTAAAGAATATATCTGTTCCGGCTTCAGCAAGCTCAAGGCAGATGGCTGCCCCAATACCTTTAAGTCTGCTTGCTCCCGTCACGATGGCAATTTTCCTGCTTTTCATCTATTCACCTTCTCTTATAAGTAACGATTGAAAAAATCAGCGATTGCACGATAAACAAGAATTTCATTCTCTTTTTTGGTAAAGCCGTGTCCCTCGTCTTCTAAAACCATGTAGTCTACTTTCCGGCCCTTTTGTCTCAGGGCTTCAACAATTTTATCAGATTCTGCTTTAACTACACGCGGATCGTTTGCCCCCTGAATCACGAGCATCGGTTTTGTCATTCCCTCTAAATGCGTTATCGGAGAAAAATCAATCAGTTTTTCACGGTCACGCTCAGGATTTCCGACCCACTGATCCATAGCAGGCTTCCAGAATTCCGGCACACTGTTGATAAACGAGAAAAGATCGCTTGGTCCAAATATATCGACTACAGCTTTAAAATATTCCGGATGACGCCCGTGAAGGAGAAGGGCCATATACCCTCCAAAACTTCCGCCCATCAAGAAAAGCTTCTCTTTATCGGCCATTCCTTGTTCGATTAGCCAGTCAATTCCCGCTATCATATCATGGCGCGGACCATTCCCCCATTCTCCCTCTACCATTTTCATGAAAGAAAGCCCGTAACGGGTTGATCCTCTGAAGTTAGGTGCGAAAATACTGCAGCCGCTGTTCAGCAAAAACTGAAAAAGAGCCCGGAATGAGTTTGTTTCAGCAGACTGCGGACCACCATGGGGCCAGATAATCATATGCCCGTTGCTTGTTTCAGCATGAGCTCTAAACAAGGAAGCTTCAATTTCCAGTCCGTCAAACGACGCATATGTAACCGTTTCGGGTTCAACTAAATCTTCAGGTCTCATTCCAGTGACACCATGATTCGTGATTTGCACCCAGCTTTGCGAAGGGGTTCTGCTGAAAATATTTAAAGGGATTGTTGCTGATTGCCCGAGAATGAAAAGTTCTCCAGCTTCTGTTACTTCAATTTTGTTTATCCTGTCAATTGGAACCTCGATGAATTCAGGTGATTGATCTATTAAATCATAAGAAATCAATACATCTTTAACCCCTTTAGCCGCTATCACATAAATCTTTTGCAAAGCATCATCATACTTTAGCGCACTTGCATCTTTCCCTTTCAGATCAAGCACCTTCGAAAACTCCCGCTTGACCAAATCAAATTTTGCCAAATAGGAAAAGTCAGATTCATAGTTTGTAATAAAATAGATTTCTTGCTCAGAAGTATAAACAGGATCGCTTTGAGTAAATTGCTGAGCACTTTCAGGTGTAGCCAGAACATCTTCCCCGTCTATTTTCACAAACAATAACGAAGAAGTATTGCCGTAGTTTTTAGAATAAACAAAGCTTTTCTCTTCAGGAGATACGGCCATTAGATAGACTGATGTATCCGTCCCCTCTATTAAAATTTCTTCGGATTCATCCGTAAGATTATACCGATAGGCTGCAAGATAGGTATCGTGTCCATCTTTAGTGGATGTATAATACAGGGATTCACCATTTTTTGAAAAGAACGGGAACATGTGACGCTCACCTTTTTCATACCGCACCGCAACCTGTGAACCTCCTTTAGGTGAAAGCGCATACAGCTGCGAATTTTCATCTCCGTCCTGATCAAATCCTGCCATAATAAATTTAGATTTTTTATTATATAAAAGACTGTCGCATGCTTGATTAATGGATGTTAACGGGTAAGGATACTGATTTGGCAAATCCATTGCCCATAAGTTAAAATGGCCGCCGATATTTGTGCTGAACACCAGCTGTTTTTTATCTGGAGAAACCGTAAAATCCTGAATCGTCAGCACCTTTAAAAACTGCTCGACATCCGGCTTTTGAAATGTAATCATGTATAACACCCCTTTTTTACTGATTCTATTACCCTATTCTACAGAAATAGGAAATTCCCTGTTCTTTCAGTTAAAAAAGATAGGTATTCCCCAATGATACAGCTAGTTTATATGCTTTTTAACCTAAAATAAAACATAATAATATTATGTTAACTTGTTTCACATAAAAGAACAGCGTCATGGACGCTGTTCTTTCTGATCATTCTTTGTTACATACTGAATACCTGTATGAAGGTTAGAGAATGTTTGAATATTGTCAATCGATATGCCGGTGTTTATAAGGGTTTGGGCAATTTCCGGGCGAATGCCGACAATGATGCAGCTGGCGCCTAGCAATTGGACAGCTTCTGCTGCCTGGACCAGATGGTTTGCAACGAATGTATCGACAACCGGTACGCCGGTAATATCTATAAATATATGATAACATTTGTAATGTCGGGCGCCGATCAGGAGATTTTCCTTTATCACCTCTGCCCTGTCATCGTTAATGTTGCCAATCAGAGGCAGGATACAAATGCTTTTCGAGATAGGAATCATTGGAGCCGTCAGTTCTTTTACAATATGCTGCTGTTTGCGGAATTCTGTATTCCAAGAATTTGAACAACTAGTCACTAAATCTGCAATAATGGGATCAAACCATTTATCCACGCTCTCATATAAGTCGTTCACCATGATCGCTGATTTTTTATCTGAAAGGGCAAGTTCGATGATAGACCTTCTGAACTGCTGAATAGACTTTACTAGATATGTTAATGAATCATCCTGTTTAATATATCTCTCGTACCATTCTCTCAAATAATCAGCAGACTTTTCATCCGGTCTGCTGATAATGCTGAAAATCATATTAAATAATTTTTGCTTTTCATCTGAATCTATAGATTGCGGACTTTCAACGCTGTTCTCCCATTTCTCATAAAGCAGGCGTTCATTCTGGTTCATCATGTCTATTACTTGCTGCATATACACTCCCCCAACTTTACTTTCCTCTCTACCCTCTACCCTAAGAAAACCCGGAGTTAAACGTTTTCTTTAAAAAGGAAGTTCAATATTTGTTTCAAGAGTTCCTCTTATTTTTTTCAAATAGCTGTCTTTTCCTTTTAACCATTCTTTAAATGAAAAGATAAGCGGCTGACTGTCTCCCCCAACTCCGATCAGAACCTGAAGGGATTTTGGAATATAGACAGCAGTATGCAGGGTTCCGGCCCAATTATGATATTCTTTTTTGAAAATCTGGCTGCTGGTGCTGTTAAAGAAAGCAAAAGCTTCAGATGCTGAAAAATCTGGGCGAAAGGCTTCTGAAAGCTGTGTTTTCCTGGTGTGTGTTTCCACTAAATGATGACGGTTTTCCCTAAGTTTAGAAGGACTCTCAAAATGATTTGTGCACGCCATTTGAGAATTTGATGAGATAGATACTCCCTTGCTGGATGCTTCTGCTATGGCTGCATTTCCGGCTGCATCGTAAAGAGAATAATTAAACGCATGCCGGTGAGGAATTTCTTTTATCTTCTCAATGGCTTCAGCAGTCGTTTTGCATGTATCAAGGATAAATCTTGCAATGCTGCAGCAAATAAACCCGTCTCCAGGTTTAAGCCGATTCACAAAGTGATAGCCGATCACAAGCCCTTTTTCATTCATGCCGTCAATCCGTCCGATCATCCTTGTGGCGAAACCGATGCTTGCGTATCCACTTTCCGGCTGCCAAATCAAAAATCTTCCTTCGTACGTTTTTGGATGGTAATCATAGTTTCTGGCATAATAGCCGTTTTGCATTAGAGCACTGCACCCAGATTTTTTCCAATCTGCCTGATACCCGCTGTATTCATGGATAACATCCTCTATGGGCCACTCGAGTCCTGCAGACAAACCCTCTAGTTCCTGCCATAGGCCTGGAGCAAATTGTTCATACAGGTTCTGAGCCGTTTTCAGTTCAGATTGATAAAATTTGATTGATTTTATTCTCCTTTTCTGATGATTTTGAAAGAGTTTAGAATCTTTATGTATTTTTCCCTGTTTGACACCAAGGTCATAATAGCTTCCGCGCCCCTGTATCACATCTGATTCAATCTTCACCATCGTTTTCACGCTCCATACCTTCTATCATGAATGATTTAATAAGATTAAACAAATTCTAATGAGCATATTTAATGCAAGTTTTAAATCAAGACAGTATCATGTAATGGTACATATGAATACGGAGGTCGAGAATTATGAATTCAAACTATAAGCCGTTATTTCAGCCATTCGAATTTAAAAACGGAATTCAATTAAAAAACCGTGTCGTTATGGCGCCAATGACTAACTTTTCATCAAATGATGATGGAACAGTAACAGAAGCAGAAACTGCTTATTATAGCCGCCGTGCAAGCGGAGCTGGCATGGTCATTACCGCATGTGCCTATGTGGCGCCGAGCGGCAAAGGATTCCCCGGCGAATTTGGAAGTGATACCGATGAGATGATTCCTTCCTTGCGAAAGCTTTCTTCAGCAATAAAGGATAAAGGGGCAAAAGCGATACTCCAGATTTTTCATGGCGGACGCATGGTTCCTGCAGAACTAGTTCCAAATGGTGATGTAGTCAGTGCCAGTGCAGTGGCAGCGGAACAGGGGCATCCGTCTGGGGATGCACCAGTGCCGCGCGCGCTGACAATTGAAGAAATAAACAGGATTATCAAAGACTTCGGTGAATCAGCCCGCCGTGCCATTGAAGCAGGCTTTGACGGTGTTGAAATACATGGTGCGAATACCTATTTAATTCAGCAATTCGTATCGCCTCATTCAAACCGGCGAGAAGATGAATTTGGAGGAAGCATTGAAAAAAGACTTGCTTTTCCTCTTGCAATTGTTGATGAGGTAAAAAAGACAGTTGATCAATATGGAACAAATGAATTTCTTGTGGGTTACCGTTTCTCACCTGAGGAGCCGGAAACACCAGGGATTACGATGGAAGATACGTTAGCGCTTGTTGATGCGCTTACTGAAAAAGACTTGGATTATCTTCATATCTCCCTGATGCAATATTGGTCAACTCCAAGACGGGGTATTGATGATACACGCTCCCGCCTGGAAATTATTCAAGAACGTGTTGACGGCAAGGTACCGCTGATTGGCGTTGGATCGATTTATACACCAGATGATGCCATCAAAGCAATGAGTACCGGAGTGCCGCTGATAGCACTTGGCCGCGAATTGATCATCGATCCTGATTGGGTGCAGAAAATTGCCGAAGGCCGGGAAAATGAAATTGAGACGAAACTCGATAAAAATGCCCAGTCCCGCCTGGTCGTGCCTGATCCTTTATGGCAGGCGATCATTCATACGCCTGGCTGGTTCCCTGTTAAAGACTGAAGATAAAAAGAAAATACATTGCTGATTAATTGGTTCTGATAAAGGTGCAAACCGTTAAATAACGAACCAAATAACATATTAATTAGAATAGGTGAATAGCAGGACTTTGTTGCTCAGCAAAGCCCTGCTATTCATTTTGTGCTGGATAAAAAGAAGGGAACTCTACATGGAGTTCCCACAGTTGCTCTATTAAAATCTCTTGTTCTGGAAGAACAAACACACCCTTGAAACGGCAGCCAAAGACATATCAAAAGGCGCTGCTAATTCTGAAACTGTTCTTTCTTTTAGGGCCATCATATGAACCATTTTTCTTCTTGCAGAATCAGCTAAAGCATGAAAAATTTCATTTAAATGATCATTTCAAGTAAAGTATAGCAGCTAATTCTTGTATACATCACTACAATCTTTCTATTATCTTCTGTTCTTTCTTAAATGTACTTAGACATTTTTTACATATACAATGTCTTCTTTTACTTTCTGCAGGAACTAATTCAAAGATTTCATTAGGAAACTTTTCTGCGCTGCACCAGCAGTTATCATTTTTTCCAGAACCTGTCATACACTCGTTCTCTTCTCCACATATTGGACAAAATTTATTAATCAATGACAACCCTTCCTCAGTTCTTCATATTTTATTATCTATCTCCCTGAATGGATGCAGATCATTCAAGTGCTATTGTGCAGGAACGTTGCTACAAAAATGCACTCTTTCATCCTAAGCTAAACGGGTGATTATTTATATAAGAAAAAAAACCTAAAATGATAATAAAAATTTTCCTGCCCCTTGAACCCTGCTTTGCAAAATTGGAATTTTTGGATACTCTGGTACTCATAGCGAGACTTTGCCCCTCACAAAGCAGGCTTACTCAATCGATAATAAGACAAAAAAACGGATACAAATTGTTGTGCAATTTAGTACCCGTTTTCTTCAATATTTTTGTTTTTTCTCCCTCAATACATAACAGTTAGATTAAGGTCATGAGGTTTTCAAGTTCTTTATCCTTCAATCAGCAATGATTCTGGATCTTCAAGCAAATCTTTGACAGTTGCGAGGAAGCTTACTGCTTCTTTGCCGTCTACGATACGATGATCGTATGAAAGCGCGATGTACATCATTGGACGGTTTTCCATTGTGTCTTTGTCAATCGCAATCGGACGAAGCTGAATTTTATGCATACCGAGAATTCCGACTTGCGGTCCGTTTAAGATTGGTGTTGACATAAGAGAACCGAACACACCGCCATTTGTGATCGTAAATGTACCGCCAGAAAGATCACCAATCGTTAATTTGTTGTTTTTCGCTTTTCCTGCAAGCTCGCCAATTGCTCCTTCGATTTGGGCAAATGATTTGCGGTCTGCATCACGTACAACTGGTACAACTAATCCTTCTGGAGCTGAAACGGCGATGCCGATATCATAAAACTTCTTAATAACAAGCTCATCACCCTGAATTTCAGCATTCAATAATGGGTATTTCTTAAGTGCTGCAATAACTGCTTTTGTGAAGAATGACATAAAGCCAAGGCGTACGTCATGCTGCTCAAAGAATTTATCTTTTCTGCGTTTACGGACATCCATAACCGCCGTCATGTCAACTTCATTAAATGTCGTAAGCATCGCAGCTGTTTGCTGTACCTCGACAAGGCGTTTAGCAATCGTTTGTCTGCGGCGCGACATGCGCTCGCGCTCAACTGGTTTGTCGAAAGAGTCAGAAGCCGGTTTTGCAGGTTTTGCTTCAGGCGCTTTTTGAGGAGCAGCTGGCTTTGAAGCGGGCGCGTTTGGAGAATAAGCTTCAACGTCATGCTTGCGCAATCTTCCAAGCGGATCTCCTGAAGGAACTTGAGTCAAATCAATTCCTTTTTCTCTTGCAAGCTTTCGCGCTGCCGGAGAAGCAATTGGACGCTGTGATTTGCTTTCAGTCTTTTCATGCTTTTCTTCTATAGGCGCAGAAGCTTTTGGCTGTTCTTCTTTAACCGGTTCTACTTTAACTTCCTCTGCTTGAGTGCCAACAGTTTCGCCGTTTTCATCAATCACAGCAATCACTTCGCCAACTTGAACCGTGTCACCGGAATCTTTGACAACATCCTTCAGCACACCAGAATAATCAGCTGTCAGTTCAACGTTTACTTTATCTGTTTCGAGCTCAACCAGATATTCCCCTTTTTCAACGTAGTCCCCTGGTTGTTTCAGCCATTGTGCGATAGTTCCTTCTGAGATGGATTCAGCTAATTCTGGTACGATTACTTGTGCCATGATCAAATTCTCCCTTCGTTTTTCCACGTCAATGCTTCTGTTACGATACGCTCTTGATCTTTTTTATGAACGTTTGGATCTCCCTCTGCTGTCGAAGATCTTCTTTTTCTTCCAATGTAATTCACTTTCACATGTTCCGGTGCTACTTCTCGGAGTTCTGGATCCATGTATGTCCATGCACCCATATTCATTGGCTCTTCCTGTACCCAGACGATTTCTTCCAGCGTCTCGTAGCGTCCAAGAATTGCTTTAATTTCCTTTTTAGGGAACGGATATAATTCTTCCACTCGTACAACGTGGATTTGATTTACATCTTCTTCTATTGATTTTAATTTATCTGTTAAATCAGTTGCGATTTTGCCGCTGCATAAGACAATGCGCTTTACATCTCCATGGTTCAGGCCAAGTCCAGGCTGTTCCACAACCGGACGGAATTCCCCTTCGCTCAGTTCTTCTATTGAAGAAATAGTTTGCGCGTTTCGAAGCAGACTCTTAGGTGTCATAATAACAAGCGGACGTACTTCCTCACGTTTCAGAAGCGCTGCCTGTCTTCTTAAAATATGAAAATACTGTGCAGCACTTGTTAAGTTTGCGACTGTCCAGTTGTTTTCTGCTGCAAGCTGCAGATATCTCTCAAGTCTTGCACTTGAATGCTCAGGTCCTTGTCCTTCATAACCATGAGGAAGAAGCATCACAAGCCCTGATTTTTGACCCCACTTCGCACGGCCTGCTGCGATGAATTGATCAAAGAATACTTGTGCAGCGTTTGCAAAGTCACCGTATTGAGCTTCCCACAGCACGAGTGTTTCAGGAGCAAATACGTTGTAGCCATATTCAAAGCCAAGTACTGACCCTTCTGATAATGGACTGTTATGAACGGCGAAAGACACATTTGATTTAGATAGTGTATGCAGCGGTGAGTAAACATTTCCTGTTTCACTATCGTGAAGCATTAAGTGTCTTTGAGAGAATGTGCCGCGTTCCGAATCCTGGCCCGACAGGCGAATTGGCGTGCCGTCTTCAAGGATAGTTGCGAAAGCAAGCGTTTCTGCTAATGCCCAGTCAGCTTTTTCTTCTCCAACAAAGATATTTGCGCGTCTTTCTAGAATTCTTTTCAATTTATCAAAAACATTGAAGCCCTCAGGCCATTTCACAAGCTCATCATTAATTCTTAAGAGAGACTCTTTATTTATGGCCGTTTTGATTTTCGGCAGTCCGTTGATAACGATTTCAGGAAGCTCTATGTCATGAACCTGAGTAACTTTTTTCGAAGGCACTTTTTGATATGCAGCGTCAAATTTGTCTAATGTCTGCTGATCAATTTCCGCAATTTTTTCTTTGCTTAAATATCCTGCCTCTTCAAGCTGTGCAGCATAGAGTGCACGGACTGTCGGATGCTTGCGGACTTTTTCATATAGTTGCGGCTGAGTCGTTGATGGCTCATCCATTTCATTGTGGCCAAAGCGTCGGTAGCCGATTAAATCAATCAAGAAGTCACGGTTAAAGAGCTTGCGGTACTCAATCGCAATCATCACTGCTGCAAGACACGCTTCTGGGTCGTCTGCATTTACATGAACGATCGGGATTTCATATCCTTTTGCAAGGTCACTTGCATATTTTGTAGAACGGGAGTCTCTGCTTTCAGTTGTAAACCCGATCATATTGTTGGCGATAATATGAATGGAACCGCCGGTCTGATAGCCTGTAAGTGAATTTAAGTTCAGAGTTTCTGCAACGATTCCCTCACCTGGGAACGCAGCATCACCGTGAATGATGATCGCCATTGATTCTTTTTCATCTTGTTTCGGATAGCCGATTGTCTGGCGATTATCCTGTGCAGCACGTGTGTAGCCCATGACAATCGGGTCTACGTATTCAAGGTGACTTGGGTTGTTTGCAAGAGTCAGCCGTGCACGTTTTGTGCTTTCGTCTGTAATCTGACGGTCTGCTCCAAGATGATATTTTACATCTCCGCTCCAGCCATAGTTAATGCCTACAGATCCTTCAGAGGGAACAAGCTCCTTGTTTGGAGAATGCTGGAATTCTGAGAAAATGATTTCATAAGGCTTTCCGAGAACATGTGCCAGCACATTTAAACGTCCTCTGTGAGCCATACCAATATTTACATTGTTTGTTCCTGCGTGAACAGCGTTTGAAATCAGTTCATCAAGCATTGGAACAAGCATGTCCAATCCTTCAATCGAGAAACGTTTTTGCCCTACAAACGTGCGGTGCAAAAATTTCTCAAAACCTTCCACTTCTGAAAGGCGGCGAAGAATAGCCGTGCGTTTTTCATTTGAATGACTTTTGAAGATTTCTCCGGATTCAACCATTTTCTTAAGCCAGTACTTTTCTTCAAAACGGTGTACGTGAGAGAATTCAAAAGCAATCGTTTTTGTATAAGCTTCTTTTAAATATTGAATGGCCTGTAATCCATTCGTTACTTCTTTAGGTGCATCCGCACATAAAATGGATGCCGGGATTTCTTCTAGGTCAGATTCTGTCAGCCCGTAATCCTTAAGCTGAAGAAACTCTTTTTGTTTAACACTTTCAAATGGATATATTGAAGCGTTTAAATGTCCATAAGTGCGGATATCTTCTGCAAGCTTGACTGCATAAGCAATCTTCTTCATTTTGTCCGCGCTTGTTGCGTTTTGAACAGACGATGCTGTGCCCGCTGATGTTTCATTGCTAACTTGTGTCTGCGGTACTGTGTCCCATCCATCAAACATTTCTCTTAATTCTTCATCAACCGATTCTGGATCCTGCTGATATTGATCAAACAGCTCCAGTACATAGCCAAGGTTCGGTCCATGAAAATCCTCAAGTCGAATCTTGCGCTTTGTTGTTGTTCCTGACATCTTACATAACCCCCAGCAATGGTAGTGAATCTGATTGAATTTTTTAAAAACAGATTCAAATGGATATTATTGTAATATACTATCCTATCTTTCTTAGAAAGATAGGTTTGGATTAAAACGCTTCCATTGTTATTTTAACATTCATTGCCCGTTTAATCAAAGGAGTATCACAAGAAAATTTTAAATAATACTGAAAAACAAAAATTAAAAGTGAATCTAAAAAACAAAAGATGCATTATATTCATTTTTCAAGAGGAAAATCAGCCTCTTTTTCTGCTGAGTCCGACATATTTTCTTGTTTTTCTTCTAAATTCTATGTATTTTGATAAAAAATGATCCGATTCATAAAAGGATCCTGAACGGTTAATTCATATGTGTTCCATGGATTCTTTTCAATTCCTGGATTTGAGAAAGAATATTCTTTAGATTTGAGTATACTATGATAATTTTGAAGATCTTTGCACTGAATTCTGACGGCTGCCCCCGGCGAGCAATCTCCGTGATGCTGGAAAGATGAATCTGCACGGCTTGGTTTGAAATTTGAAAATACAGTGGATATTCCGGTTCAAACCGGTGCTCCCATTCAAGTCTAAATCCTAAGTAGTCCAGGTAAAACTCCTTTGCTTTCCGTTCATCAAATATACTCAGAATTGGAATAACGGATTTCATTTTTATCTCCCTCTATTTATATAGTAGCAAATGAGAGAATGCGTTACAAAAAGAGTGCCTTTAATAAAGGCACTCTTACGAATGGATGCTTTTCTGCAGCAGTTTTTTCAGGATTGGAAACAGCACTTCAGGGAGCTTCTCAATGTCAGGAACAACAATGCTGAATTTGCCGTAAATGTTTTGAATCGTTTTTTGCTGTCCTTCGTCAATTTCTCCATTTGCGAGAAAAATATTGATCACTTCAATTCCCCGTTTTCTTGCTTCAAGTACGGCCTCGTGTGTGTCAATTATGCCATTTTGCTCGTATCCTGTTGCTGCTGGCTCTCCATCTGAGAAGACCAGCATAAACTTCTGATTTTCACTGCGGTTTAAAAGCTGCTTTGTCATATGACGAATAGCATAGCCGTCGCGATTATCTTCTTCCGGTTCAAGCTGCAGTATTTCAGGCCCTCGTTTTTTCTGCAGAGAGGACCCAAAATCAATGACCGTTTTAAAATGGTTTGGCTGTTTCGTTTCAGTGGCTTCATTCGTATCTTCCCAAAATCCGACGACCTGGTGGACAACGGAAACAGATTTCAACGTTTCATGAAACAACGTGATGCCAAGCTTTGTCTGCTCCATCTTATCGTACATTGAAGCCGAGCAATCGACAAGCAGGCAAAACGCAGCATCTATTTTAGCAGACGGCTGATTTTTTTTATAAAATAAACGCGGATTCTCATCTGTAAGGAGCTTCAGCAGTTTTTTGCTTAAGCGTCCGGTATGGAGATCGCTTCTTGGTGAAATTTTTTTATGCTCAAGCGTTTTTTCAATCATTTGCTTTAGCTTTTTTTGAAATGGAACGATGGTTTCTTTTTTTACAAAGTATGCTGCTTGATCCGATGCACTTGGCTTTTCGGGTGATACAAAGACAGGATAGGCAAATTTATTTTCTTTGCCGAATGCCTCACTGTCCCCGCGCTCTTGTTTGTTTTCAGTGTTTTCCATCGCTTCAAGCTTAGAATAATCATTTCTTGCTGTTTTCTTGGAGGATCCCTGTACCATTCCGAGCGCCTGATCGCCGTCATCGCCTTCTCTGACACCTTCTCCGAGAAGGTCTGTTTTGCTTCCCTGCTCAAGGTCAAATTGAAGAAAGCTCTTTGTCGCTTCACTTGTTTCCCTGTGCCAGGTCGGCAGTTTGTCCTCGTGTATGTCTTCATCATCTTCTTTTTTCCGCTCAAGAATATCATCGTTTTTCAGCTTTGATTTTCGTTTCAGATCATCAAAGGTTAAACCCGATTCTGCTTCTGAGTAGTTTAATAATGGCAGATGAAAATACATATTCAGCATGTCATTCGGAACAATGTCTTCAAGGACTTCTGAAATGTTCAGGACAATCTTGCCTATGTCATCCGTATTTCGGGCTTCATAGAGCTTCAGCAGTTCACTCTGGATAAACGGCACAGCCAGATCAATTGAATTTGTCAGAGCCGGAAACTCTTCAAGCGGAGAATCCGATGTTGCTTTTAAATAAAAAGCATTAAAGAGTGCATCCGTATAAATGCTTCTCTCCTGGTTGATTGTTAATTGGCTTTTAAAAAAACGTCTGTACATCGAGCGTCTGGCAGCAAACACCTTTGTTGTGCCGGGACGTTCATGCTTGCAGTGCTCCTCAAGCCGCAAATCCTCAAGCATTACAAACAGCTGCTTCGCAAAGCTTGAAACGGCTAGTTTCTGCACATGTGATAAAAAGGCATCAACTGCAAGGAAATCCGTGTATTTATAGCTGCCGATGCTTCTTAAAAATACATCGCTTTTCAAGCCATTCACCATATCCCGGCGCGGCCGGTTATCCCAGAAGTGGCTGATGTACACTTTCTGAATGAACGGATCATAGTAAGACTGCACGGCAAATTCAACCTCAGTCTCATCTTTTTTGGTAAGAGTCTTTGCCAAGTCGGAGAGCTCCATAAATAAAAACGAATCGACCCGCTTGTCATTAAATTTTATATATTTCATGACACGGCCCCTTTACACAAAAAGAGTTTCTGCAATATTTTGAATCGCTGCCTTTTCCCTGTCGTCTTCAAGTTTTTCAGTGATTCCGCGTGAGATAGCCCGAAGCGGCGGCATATAGACAGCTAAGTCACATGTGTCGATAAGTGCTCTTACAGACGCAGCTTCTTCCGAAATTTGACCATTCTGCACCTGGGTGATCAGATCAGATGAAAGAGTAACAAACTGACTGATCAGCTTTTCATTTGTAAGCATAGATTGTGAGCGCAGTACGGCCTTTAGCTGTTCACCTTGAATATATGGCACTTCAATCACAACGAAACGATTTTTTAGGGCTTCATTTAAAGGAACAGTACCTACGTAACCTTCATTAATAGCTGCAATCACGCCAAAGTCGCTGCTTGCTTTGATTACCTCTCCTGTAAATGGATTCGTAATCATTTTACGGTAGTCCAGCACTCCATTTAAAATCGGCAATGTTTCGGGCTTCGCCATATTAATTTCATCTATATATAAGATATGACCTTTTTTCATCGCATGAATGACAGGACCTTCAATAAATTCAATGCTCGTTTTCGAACCTTCCTGCGAGATGGTTTTGTAGCCAAGCAGGGCCTCCGCATCAAGATCCACGCTGCAATTTATGTTGTGCATCGGCTGGCCGAAAAGATTTGACAGTGTCTCGGCAAGCTTTGTTTTACCCGATCCTGTAGGTCCTTTTAATAAAACATTTTTGCCTAATGATAAAGCGATCATGGCATCAAATAAAATCGCATCTTCTGAAGGCATGTACCCGCCTTTGCCGATCAGCATCGCATCTTCGCTGTTTTTAAATGTTTCCGATCTTTTTTTTATGTCTGACAGTATATTATTCGGGAGATTTAAAGCTTCTAATTGTGATGTCATAGTATGGTTTTCCCTTTCCTAGTACAATTTCTCTGACCAAGTATACTAGAAATCCGATGCTTACTCAAAGGTATTGATTGCTGTAAACGCGTTCATGCCGATAATGAATAATGTAATAGATCTTTCAACTGCAAACAGTGCTGATTTTTTAAACGCCTTTTTACAGTTAACATATAAAGGAAAAGAAAAAAGACCCTTAATTAAGCTCTTATTCCGTTACAAAAAGAAAATTGACCAGAACTATATTGCGAATAAATAGAAGAATTACAGTGAACAATAAATGCATTACTGCCCATTAAACACGGCTAGTTCATTGATTTACAGGTGAGGGATGTTTATGTTTTGGAATAAGAAAAAAAGGGGTTTAGTGCAGCAAGAAAGCACGAAGCAAACACTGGCTCTGGAAAATCAGCCCTTATCTATAGAAGAGTTTAAAAAAATACTCGAAAAAATGGATGACGCTGAAATTATTGAGCCTGAAAAGAATGACTTTCATAAGCTGACGCTGATCTATATAAGGACATTAATTGACCTAGAGCGTTTGAATGAAAGTATTATTGAACCACTTAAAAGATCAGCACAAGAGCAAGTATTAAAAAAGATGGCTGCATCAAAAATTAAGGAAGTTACCTCTATCGCTGAAGCAAATAAACAGCTTTTTTCAGGGGCTGTTTTGATATATGATCCTGCTAATAATGTTTGGGCTGCTATTCCGCTTAAAAACCCTCTAGGCAGATCAATAGAAACTTCAGAAACAGAGACAATTTTATATGGTGCTAAAGATAGTTTCAGTGAAAATATTGAAGATAATATTTCATTGATTCGACATAGGCTTCCAATTCCGAGATTAAAAACGGAAAAATTCACTGTTGGATCTTTAAGTCAGTCCACCGCAGTCATCATGTACATAGAAGGCCTGACCAATCCTGAATTTATAGAGACTGCAAAAAAGAAGATTGAAGAAATTAATTTTGACCTTTTTTTTGACTCTTCTCAGCTGGCCGCTTTTATGGAGGAGAACAGTAACAGTATCTTCCCCCAATTTCAGCAAACGGATCGGCCGGATGTTTGCGCTTATTCGCTGGGTCTGGGTAAAATTACGATTCTTTTAGACAATACTCCTTTTGTGCTTGTAGCACCGATCACTTTTTTTCACTTGTTCCAATCACCAGAGGATTATATAAACCGATGGCCAGTTGCCAGTTTTTTAAGATGCATTCGTTACTTGAGCTTTTTTATTTCAATTACTTTAATCCCTTTTTATGTTGCATTAACTACACATCATTATCAGATGATTCCTCTTCAAATTTTATTTGTCCTGATGGAATCCAGAACAAAACTGCCCTTCTCCCCTTTCTGGGAAGCCTTTCTAATGCTGATCATCTTGGAGATTATTAAAGAGGCAAGCTTAAGAATGCCGACAAAATCCAGTCAAACCCTTGGTGTAATTGGGGGTATAGTCATTGGTCAAGCTGCCGTAGAAGCAGCCTTTGCCAGTAAAGTTTTAATTGTCATGGTTGGAATATCAACGATTGCATCTTTTTTAATCCCAAATTATTTAATGACAAAAGCAAATTCCCTGATCCAATTTGGCTTTCTGATTTTATCTTCTATTTTTGGAATCTTTGGCATTGCGATTGGTTTGATCCTGCTTTTTGCCCACCTTAATGGACTAAATTCTTTAAAGGAACCTTATTTTTCACCGGTTGCCCCCTTCTATGGAAAGGATTGGAATGATCTATTCATACGAGGTCCGCTGACAAAAATGAAAGAGCGTCCTGAACATTTGCATCCTGTTCAGAAATGGAGATACAGTCAAAGGAGATGAGATAATGAAACCTATTTCTCTATATGATCGAACGTATGCCTTTAACGGTATGTATATCATGCTTATGACAAATAGGCTTCAGATGCTCTATTTCTTTATTGTCTTGCCAATGTACTTGATTCACCCCTATATGATTTGGGGAATTATCGGGGTTGGCATTCTTTCACAGTTAAATTTGATTTTGCTGTCTAAATGGTTTCAATCTGAGTATTCTAAAAAAGGATATCAAGGATTTATCGAATTATTCGGCAAGCGCATGGTTCGATTTTTTTCTTTCCTAGGATTGTTTTTCATTCTTTTAAAAATATTAGTAATCGTGCTAGGTTACGCAGAGATTGTAGAACAGTTTATTTTCCCTTCCATGAACAGCAAGTGGCTGATCCTTACGATTTTGCTCGTTTGCTTCTACGTTGCCTCGCAGGGAATGGAAAAAACCATTGGCTTTGCAGTGATTGCCTTTTTTTGTACAGCTTGGCTCATTCTCTTATTTTATATTTTTTTCCTGCCTCCAAATGCTTCTGTTTACGACCTTTACCCTCTCATACCGTTTGATTGGCCGGACGGTTCATGGAAAAGTTTATTGTTGATTTGGTCATCATTGTCAGGACCAGAATATTTAATCTGTTTAGCAACTTGGCTGAAGCCAAATCAGAACTTCCTTAAATATCTCTCTTTTGCAAATGCCATGACGATTCTGGAATACTTACTTTTATTTATTGCTTCTTTACTGTTCTTCGGAGCAGATTATTTAAGCTTCAGTAAATTTCCTATTGTTCATTTGGCACGATATCTTCAATTTCCTTTCATTGAGAGAATCGATATCATTTTAATTTCGATCCTTTTATTTAACGCCATCTTTGCGGGAGCATTGTTATTATTGTATTTTTATGGCGGCTTAAAAATTGCTGCTTCAAAATTGAATAAACAATCGAGGAGGGTCGGTTTTTACGCCTGTTTTATTATTATATTTATCTGTCTCTATCTTTCTAATGAATGGCTTAGTCAATTTGGAATGGAACAGAGCGTATTATTGAACATTCAAATTTGGTCAGGAGCTTTAACTTATTTACTTGTTCCGTCTTTCTTATTTTCAGCCATGAAACGAAAAGGACGTGAAAAGACATGAGTAAACTAAAAAAAAGGACTGCCGGCTTATCGCTTATCTTTATGATTCTATTAACCGGATGCAGTCCCTTTGTCGAGAACAATACGATCGAAGAGATAGCACCCGTTACTTTTTGGTCTGCCAGGTCTGGTGAAAATGATCAAGTAATATTAAGCACATTAACCCCGCCCCTGCTCAAAGAAAAGAAACGGATCATTACGATGCAGGTGGACCTTTTAAAACAGGGCAGCAAAAATTTTAATTTGAATTATTACCGCGAAATAAAATCAGGACAAGTTCGAATGCTCATCATTTCTGAAGATTTCGCTAAAAAAGGTATTACCTTTTTAATTAATACTTTGCTTGCTGATCCTGATATTTCACAGCGCATCTATTTGGTAGTCGTAAATGGGAACTTTGATGAATATCTTCAAAATCAGCTGGAACAGGAAGAAAACATTGACTATTATCTCTACCGTATGCTTAAGCATTATGAGGAAAATGACCAAGGGGAACTCACAATTGCAAATTTGCATGAATATAAAAATAAATTATATACACCTTACTCTGATCCTATTCTGCCTGTATTTAAAATTGAGGAGGACAATTTCGTATACGCTGGAACAGGTATTTTCAGAAATGACAAGCTTCTTTATACCCTCTCCTATTTAGAGGATCAAATTTATCAGCTGATTGATAACAATTACTATTTAAAATTCCTTCCGCTGTCATCTTTCTCTGCTGTACTTGGGCAAGTCCGCTCAGATGTGAAGATCGATCTGAACCCCAGCAGAGATATCCTTTCATTAAATGTTAATTTACATGCAAGACTTGAGGAGTACAGAGGAGATAAAAACCTTTTCAATGAAAAAGAATTAACGACGCTTAATAATGAACTGGAAACATATTTTGAAAAACAGACAAAAGAATTAATCAAAAAGCTGCAAGATTTAGAAGCAGATCCTATTGAAATAGGAAAACGCATTAAAACACCTTTTACTAAGCCGCCTACTGAAAAAGAGTGGCTGCAAAAATGGGGAAAATTGAAAGTGGAAGTGAGCTATCAGCTTGATATCGAGCCTCTAACAAATATGAAAAATGAAAAAGAATGAAACCTTTTACGGTTTCACTCTTTTCATCATTTAATGTCTATGAGTGCCTTTTTGTGAGTTTGTGATGACAAATCCTGGATCGGGCACATAAAAATACTGAATCCATACGCCGTCTAAAAAGTCTTCGCGCTGATCAAGCAGCACATCAATCTCTTTATCTGTCTTTACAATTTCATCATGCTCAGTCGGTGTATCAAGCGCTAGGTCATAATGAGCGTGATCGCCGTGCATTTCAGTCACAACGACACGTATCATTTTACCATCAGCTTCTTCCGTACTCAGCAGCTTTTTTAATTCTTTTGCAGCATTACGATTTATTTTGCAGTTCATGATCTCTTCCTCCGATGTTTACTTGAAAAGCTGTGAAACAATTTCAAATGAGCGCAAGCGTTCCTGATGATCATAGATTGAAGCATTGACCATAATTTCATCTGCACCTGTCTCATCTAAGAACTTCTCTAATTTGCCTTTAACAGTGCTTGCACTTCCGACAATTGATGAACCGAGCTGCTGATGAATGGCAGCTTTTTCATATGCTGTCCAAAGCTCTTCCATATTTTCAACAGGAGGCTGCATTTTGCCTGGACGATTGCGGACAAGGTTTAAAAATTGCTGCTGCATTGTCGTTGCCAGATAAGCTGCTCTCTCATCGCTGTCTGCAGCTACCACATTCGCACCTACCATAGCATAGGGTTCTTGAAGCACTTCAGATGGTTTAAAGCTGCTTCTGTAAAGACGCATCGCTGGAATGGTATGCTCCGGTGAAAAATGGCTTGCAAATGCGAAAGGCAATCCAAGTCTTCCTGCCAGCTGTGCACTGAAACCGCTTGAACCGAGGAGCCAAATTGGAATGTTTAGCCCTTGTCCTGGAACAGCACGAACATGCTTAGCTTCTGTCGGATTAAAATAGTCTCTCAATTCTTCCAGCTGTTCTGGAAAATCTTCTCCATTGCTCATGTTTTCTCTGCGAAGAGCACGGGCTGTCAGCTGATCCGTACCAGGAGCTCGTCCCAGTCCAAGGTCAATCCTGCCCGGATAAATGGATTCAAGCGTTCCAAACTGTTCTGCAATTACTAAGGGAGCATGGTTTGGAAGCATGATTCCGCCTGAACCAACGCGGATCTTCGACGTTCCTCCGGCAACATGTCCAATTAACACAGCTGTAGCCGAACTTGCGATGCCCTCCATGTTATGATGTTCTGCAAGCCAAAAACGGTTATAGCCCCATTTTTCCGTATGCTGAGCAAGGTCTAGTGTGTTTTTAAAAGCTTCACTTGGTGTACTGCCTTCAACAACTGGAGCAAGATCCAGAACAGACAATTTCACTTCTTTTTTTAAATTTATCCTTTCATTGGACATCTCTTTGTCCTCCTTCAACAATTACCTTATCTATAATCAACGACATTGTATCAAGTATTATTGATGAATGAAAACAAAACGACTTGAATGAAAAATGGATTATCTTTGCTTAAGCTCAAAGGATTCTGCAAGAAGCTCATAAGATTTAAGTTTGTCTTCAAATCTGAAAAGATTGGAGATCACCATGCATTCATCTGTTTTATAATCTGCTCCGATACGAAGCAATTCATCTTTTACTTTTTGAGGTGTGCCAATAATCATGCGATCTCGGTTTCTGTTTATTTTCTCTTGTTCATCAGGAGAAAAATCAATCTTTTTCACTTCTTCAGGTGAGGGGATTTTTGTATTTCCTCCCTTTTCCACATTTAAAAGCCATGCATCCTGGCTTAATGCCAGATATTCAGCCTTTTCTTCTGTTTCTGCACATACAACAAAAATACAAAAATTGGATTTAGGAGATGTTAATTGTTGTGTGGGCTGAAATTGTTCCAAGTAATCTTTCATAGCTTTTCTCCCGCTTGCAGGATTGATAAAATGTCCATAAGTAAATGCCAAACCATGTTCCGCTGCAGTCCTTGCTCCCCGATGTGAAACACCTAACAGCCACATTTCTGGAGATGTTTCCGAATCAGGCATTGCTAGTACTTTTGAATATGCATGATCCACTGGCAGCGACTGGCTTAAAAACCCTTGCAGATCCTGGAGCTGCCTTGGAAATTCATTTAAGCTCTTTCGTATTCCATCAGTCAGTGCAAGACGGGTTTCAGCACCACCACCGGGTGAACGTCCAATGCCTAAGTCAATTCGGTTTGGAAATAGAACTTCAAGCGTATTGAACGTTTCAGCAACTTTAAAAGGACTGTATTGCGGAAGCAGCACGCCGCCAGATCCGACTTTGATCCGGCTTGTATTTGAGGCAATGTGAGATATTAATATTTCTGGAGCCGTACTTGCTAATCCATTTGTGTTATGATGCTCTGCAACCCAAAAACGAGTGTAGCCCAGCTCCTCGGCTGCTTTTGCTAATTGCAGGGTCTGCTTCAGGGCATTTCTTGCACTGGAACCTTCTGAAATAGGTGACTGATCTAGAATACTTAGCTTCATTGCTTTTTCTCCTCTTAAGCTGAATTCTTATTTTTGATGAAACAGAGCCTCTGAAAATGCAGCAATGGCTGTGTCAATTGATTGTTTGGCCGCTCGTCCAAATGTGAATCTGACAAAGCCCTTATTCGAACCAAGAGCACTTCCCGGGGTATATATCATCCCTTTATCTAATGATTGATTAAAAAGTTTTTCATCATGATGTGCAGGAATAATTCGGCACCATAAGTGAATACCGCCTTTTGGCACTGTATAATCCACCAGTCCGGGGAGATGCTTTTCAATAGCTGAAACCAGTATATCTCTCCTTTCTTTTAATTCAATTTTCAACTGATGAAGATGCGGATCAAAAAAATCTGATTTTAAAAACTCTCTTGCCAGCCAATCCGAAAAAATGCTTGATCCAAAATCGATTTGCTGTCTGGCATCTGCTAATCGTTCAATAATTTGTTTTGGAGCCAAAATCCAGCCGATTCTCATGCCTGAGGATACCATTTTTGACAGTGAGCTGATATAGATCACAATGCCATGTGAATCTTCCGATTTTAAGGTTGCTCCGCTTTCATTCTCATAAGACAATAAAGAGTAAGGATCATCTTCAACGATTGGAATTCCAAACTCATATGCAGTACTGAGGATTTTTTTTCTTCGTTCAGAATGAAGAACGGCACCAGTTGGATTTTGATATGCGGAACCTAGAAAAATCATCCGAATCCGGTGCTTCATATAGGCATCATGAATAGCTTGAGGATTGACGCCATTTTCATCCGCATAAAGCAATATTGTCTTAATGCCAAGAGATTTGAAAATAGGCAAAGAATATGTATATGAAGGATTTTCTATTGCAATTGCATCGCCAGGTTTCAATAAACATTGAATTATAAGGTGCAGAGCCTGCTGAGCTCCTGAAGTAATAAGGATGGATGATGGCGTGCAATCTATTTTTTTATAGGTTTTCAGATGACCGGCTATTGTTTCCCGCAATTTCATATTCCCATGCGGATGATCATAGCTTAAGGGATGATCGAAATGCTGATTCTTTAATAAGTGCTGAAATTGTTCGTTTGGGAACAATTCCGGTGATAACTGCCCGGTAGCCAAATCAATCAGATTTTTATGATGGGTTTCTTCAGCAATTCGCTGAATGATCGGCACATTTTGCAAAAGTGTACCGGCTATGAGCATGCTGTTCCAGTTCGGCAAACGTCCGCTAGAATAGTCTTGATTTACCTCACCGACCAAGGTACCGCTTCCCCTTTTGCTGATAATTAAACCTGATGCACTGAGTTCAGCATAAGCAGTTGCAACTGTGCTTCGGTTTACCCCTAAGTCCTCTGCTAACATTCGTTCAGAAGGCAGTTTGCTTAATGGAGGCAGTTCCCCGTTGCGAATCTGCTCTTCAAAATACTGAACGATCTGTTTATAAATTGGCTGCTCACTTAAACGGTCGGGCTTCCATTCTATCGTCATAATAATCAGCTCCTTATATACATAATAGTGCAATTATAAAAGTGGATGGCATCAAAATATGAAAATTGGATGGCCCCATCTCCTGGAACACATGTAAAATGATTGTTAAGAGCGGGGATATTATACAAAAGGAGTCAATAAATTGTCTATTTGGATCAGTGTCATTATTATCTCTATTATTAGTTTAGTCGGGTTAATAGTAACCATATTAATCGGACAGAATCAAGCAGTTGAGACTTACCGTGAATCAACGAAGGCCAGAATGAAGAATTTATCCGCTATTTATATTGTCAGCATTGCTCTCGCTTTGATTTTACTCGTTGTATTTTTCGTGAATATATAATATAGGGAGAAGAAATGAATCCTGATCTTACTTCAAAATGACTAAACCTATTAAAACATCATCATAAAGAGACGTTCCATCATTCACTAACTTCTATCTTTCCGCCGTAAAAAAAGAGCAAGATCTCCGCCATTCGGAATCTTGCTCTTTCATATAGGCTGTGTTCCCATTGCTTGTTGTTATTTGGTATCAATGTTACCGTTCCTTTCCGCGGGGAGGACGGGAGCCTCTTCGGCTAAGCCTGCCGAGTCTCTCATTACCATTTCCCGCAGCAGTCAAGTTCCTTCCGCTGCAATCCACTAGGGTTTACAACGTTTTTTCTAAAAGCAACTTTACATAATGAGCCTTCATATATAAATGTTCAATTACTTAATCGACTCACTTATCTCCGGTTTTTCTTCAGCAACATTCTCCATATAATTCTTGCCCCATTCGTACATGGCGTCAAGAATCGGCATCAGAGTTCTGCCCTGGTCAGTTAAAGAGTATTCCACTTTGGGAGGAACGACAGGATATACTTTGCGTTCAACGATTAAGTCTTCTTCAAGCTCGCGCAGCTGATTAACAAGCATACGCTGGGTAATTCCAGGCATAAGAGACTTTAATTCGCCAAAGCGCTTTGTTCCTTCTTTACCTAGGTGCCATAAAATCAGCATTTTCCATTTACCGCCAATGACAGAAAGAGTCAATTCTTTTTCGCAATTAAATAGTTTTCCATCCATCCGAGACATATCAATCACCTCCGCCCTTAGTATAACCCATAGTATACTTTTTATCACTATGTAAATTAAAAGTGCGTACTTTTATTTTAATGATATACGTATTACACTTGCAATTGTGCTGGTGAGCAACAGCATTTAGTAATTTACCGAACAACTTTCCATGCTGCAGGAAGATAGTATTAGAGTGCAGCAAAAACTAGATTTTTATAGGAGGAACTTATTCATGGAATTACAATTAGCTTTAGATTTAGTCGATATACCAGAAGGAATTAAACTGGTTAAAGAAGTTGAATCATTTATAGATGTCGTTGAGATCGGAACACCTGTCGTTATTAACGAAGGCCTTCGCGCTGTAAAGGAAATGAAAGAAGCATTTCCTAACTTAAAGGTATTAGCTGATCTTAAAATCATGGATGCAGCAGGCTATGAAGTCATGAAAGCTTCTGAAGCTGGTGCTGATATCGTGACAATCCTTGGAGCAGCAGAAGATATGTCCATTAAAGGGGCTGTCGAAGAGGCTAAAAAACAAGGCAAGAAAATTCTTGTTGATATGATCGCTGTAAAAGACATCGCTGCCCGTGCGAAAGAGCTTGATGAGTTTGGCGTTGATTATATCTGTGTTCACACAGGCTACGACCTTCAGGCAGTAGGACAAAACTCTTTTGAAGATCTAAAAGCAATTAAAAGCGTTGTTAAAAATGCAAAAACAGCTGTAGCAGGCGGCATCAAATTAGAAACATTGCCTGAAGTGATTAAAGCACAGCCTGACCTGGTAATCGTCGGCGGCGGCATTACTGGCCAAGCTGATATCAAAGCGGCTGCATCCCAAATGCAAAAATTAATCAAACAAGGATAAATCCATGACGCAGACAACTCACTATTTTGCAAAAATTTTAAATGAGCTTGGACCTGCCGCTGATTTAATCTCTGACAGTGATTCAGAGAAGTTAGTCGATGCCATTCTTAAATCTGAAAAAGTCTTTACGGCTGGGGCCGGAAGATCTGGATTTATGGGAAAATCCTTTGCAATGAGAATGATGCATATGGGGATTGATGCATATGTCATCGGAGAAACCGTTACTGGAAACTTTGAAAAAGATGATATCTTAATTATCGGTTCAGGTTCAGGCGAAACAAAAAGCTTGATCCAGCTTGCAGAAAAAGCCAAAAGCATCGGCGGAACGATTGTGACAGTCACGATTAAACCAGAGTCGACTTTGGGAAAACTCGCAGACATCACCATTCAATTGCCTGGATCTCCTAAAGATCAATCAAACAGTGAAAAGAAAACCATCCAGCCGATGGGTTCCTTGTTCGAGCAAACTCTTCTGCTGTTTTATGATGCGATTATCTTAAGGTTTATGGAGAAAAAGGGATTAGATTCCGAAACGATGTACGGCAAGCATGCCAATCTAGAATAAATGAGAAGACGAAAGACTGCGGTTCGCTTGCGGTCTTTCTGTCTTCACTTTCTAATAGGAGTGATATGTTTGGGTTCATTATATGGAAAAACAGCCATTATTACAGGTGCTGGAAGAGGCATTGGACGGGCAGCTGCCATTGCTCTTGCCAAGGAAGGTGTCAATCTTGGGCTTATTGGCTTGACTTTGTCCAATCTCGAAAAAACTGCTGAGGAATTAAAGGAATTTGGTGTAAAAACAGCTGTTGCTGCAGCTGATGTTACACATCTTAATTCTGTTGAGCTTGCGGTAAATGACATTAAATCAGCATTAGGAAACGTTGATATCCTTATTAATAATGCTGGAATTGCTAAATTCGGAGGCTTTTTAGAGCTGACTCCTGAAGAATGGGAAAGCATTATCCGCGTAAACTTAATGGGAGTTTACAATGCTACAAGAGCCGTGCTTCCTGACATGATTGAAGGAAAAGCTGGCGATATTATTAACATCTCATCATCTGCCGGCCAAAAGGGTGCTCCAGTTACAAGTGCCTACAGCGCTTCTAAATTTGCAGTGCTGGGATTAACAGAATCCCTTATGCTTGAAGTAAGGAAGCATAATATTCGTGTCAGTGCCTTAACACCTAGCACAGTTGCAACTGATTTAGCGATTGAGACGAATCTGACTGATGGAAATCCTGAATCAGTCATGCAGCCTGAAGATTTAGCCGAATTCATGGTTGCTCAGCTAAAACTTAATTCACGCGTATTTGTGAAGACAGCAGGATTATGGTCAACAAATCCATAAAAACAGACAAGCAGATCCTTTTTTGGGGTCTGCTTTTTCAATGATCTGAAGGTTTCATAATTATGTGTGTGATCAATCCAATGATACCAATTGTGACACATGAAAAGAAAAAGCTTCTGGGTCCCAGGGTTTTATACCCTGCGGCTGCTACAAGACCGTCAATAATTAAAATCGAAATTCCTATATTTAATTTTGTGCTGTCGGAAATAAGCCGTGCCAATAAATCCGTTCCCCCTGTGCTTGTATCATTTCGGAGCATGACTCCGATGCCAATTCCTATTAAGCTTCCTCCTATCAGGGAACTTAAAAAAATCGGCAAAGAAAATTGAGTTCTCAATGGATCCAGCAAATCAATAAAAAATGCAGATATCAATAAACCGTGGATACTGCTGTAAAAATAGACCGGCTTGAAAAACCACGAAAAAAAACAAAGGGGCAAGCTTAAAAATAGAATGCATAAACCCGTTTTATAGTCAAAATAGTAATGTAATATCAAGGCTATTCCGTCGACTCCGCCATCAATCAAATGATGCGGAACTAAAAAGCCATTGATGCCAATACTGATCAATAAGCTTCCTATTAAAATTGCTGCTAATTTTTGAGTGATAATGATCACCTTGCCTAAGTAAAGATACTTCTAAATATATGTCCAAGCATGAAGATTCAGAAGTATCTTTTTCCTCAGGCGATTCAGCCAAAACACTTTTTTTATGTATCAAGAGAATCAAAACAAAGACTCTTTCACAATATTCAAAGGCTTATTTTCGAAGCTCTGTCCTCTTTTCATAAGCAACTTCATTCGTTGAATAAATGGTGACCATCACACTTGCCCCATAAACAGCCGCCCTGATCAATACTGGCTCGCTGTATTTGTTCGTGAACCGAAAGTCAGGTCCATACCAGCTGACGGTAGCATCTCTTCCTGCTGGAACATAAGGGACCCGTCTGCTGTGGGAATACCTTTCGATCACTTTTAATCCGGCATTGTCGATGGCATTAAATAAGGTTGAGGAAACTTGACAAATGCCTCCTCCAATTCCTTCAGACAGTTCTCCTCTAATAATGATCGGAGCCCGTAAATAGCCCTTTGCTGCTGTACGGTTGCCTACCACCCCGTTGAAAGAAAAAGTCTCGCCAGGAAAAATAACTGTGTTATTGATCGCTTCTGCAGAAAGATATATGTTCTTTGTACGCTCTTTATTATTCTTGTTAAAAAAAGTTACATAGGTTCCAATCCTAGCAGAGCGAATATTGGCAAGCAGTTCTTTATCTACTCTGGGATACAATTTTATTCTGGGTGCTTCCATCCTTGCTGCACCGCTCCCAAAAAAGTAACCGTGGAATTTTTCGCTGAATATTTCACGATTCAATCTGTAGCCGGTTTTTTCCGGCACTATTTTTCCGCTCTTGTCGATTTCAGCATTTACTGGAGCCTTATACATTTGATGATCCAAATGATTCATGAGATTATCCAATTTTGTCTGGTCAATTAGTAATGTCTCTGGCATCAGCATTGCCGCATTATTCCGGTCCATTTTTTCTATAACATGATTATTATGGGTAATCGTTAAGCTGTCATCTGTTTGTATTTGCTGAGCAAGCAGGAGAATTGCTCCAATTAAAAAGAATTTCATTCATAATCACCCCCAATATTACTATGTATAAGGAAGAGACTTTTTATGTAACCCGTCTGATGAATTGTTGTGGAAAATAAGTCTAATCTTTTAATGATAATTTAATAGATGCAAGATTAATTGAATAGTTAAAAAGTTGACTTTTAGTCCCTCTTTGCGTTATGATTTTTCTTATCTTTTGCTGAACAAATAATCTATGAGCAAGTTACTGAACATAACCGCTAAAATACGAAATTAATTGATTACTAGAGGTGTTAAAAAATGAAAAATGTATTTGCTAAGGGTTTTTTGAATAAGCATCTTGGCTTTTTTCTGTTAGCAGTCGTAATGCTGTGGATAAAAACCTATACTGCTTATCGCGTAGAACTTAATTTAGGAATTGATAATACCATTCAGCAGTTCCTGCTGTTCATCAACCCGATCAGCTCTGCTGTGCTGTTTTTAGGTTTAGCTTTATTCGCTAAAGGAAAAAAGGCATTTATTTGGATGATCGTCATCGATTTCCTGCTTTCTTTCCTATTATATGCCAACCTTGTGTACTACCGATTCTTCAACGATTTTATTACAGTGCCAACATTGACACAGACTAAGAATGCCGGAGACCTGGGACAAAGTCTTGGTGCTTTGGTTAAACCTTACGATGTCCTTTACTTCCTGGATGTCATTATTTTAATGGTTCTTGTATTTGGCAAGTTCGTTAAGCCTGAAAATGTAAAAATGAAAAGCAAAAGAGTTTCTGCAGTCCTGATTTCAGCTGTGATTCTGTTCGGAACAAACCTTGCTTTAGCTGAAATGGACCGTCCGCAATTATTAACGCGCACGTTTGACCGCAACTATCTTGTTAAATATTTAGGCATGTATAATTACACAATTTATGACGCTATTCAAAGCTCTAAATCATCTGCCCAGCGTGCACTGGCTGACAGCAATGATGTAACGGAAGTTGTAAACTACACAAAAGCAACACATGCTGAACCTAATCCTGAATACTTTGGAAAAGCAAAAGGCATGAACGTTATTTATATTTCACTTGAATCATTGCAGACATTCGCCATTGATTACAAAATTAACGGTGAAGAAGTAACACCGTTCTTAAATTCTTTAACAAAAAACAAAAATACACTGTATTTTGATAATCTCTTCCATCAGACAGGCCAGGGAAAAACGTCTGATGCTGAGTTCATGGCTGAAAACTCACTATTCCCTCTTCCGCAGGGAGCGGTTTTTACAACAAAAGCAGAGAACACATATCAGGCAGCACCAGCTATCCTTGATCAAAAAGGGTACTCAACAGCGGTTTTCCACGGCAACTATAAATCATTCTGGAACCGCGATGTGATGTACAAATCACTTGGCTACGAGCAATTCTTTGATGCAGCATATTATTCAATGAAAGATGAAGATGTTGTGAATTATGGATTAAAGGATAAACCGTTCTTTACCGAATCCATTCCGCTGCTTAAATCAATGGAGCAGCCATTTTATTCAAAATTCATCTCATTAACAAATCATTTCCCTTACCCAATTGATGAGGACGAAGCTACTATCGATCCTCATACAACAGGTGATGGATCTGTAGACCGTTATTTCCAGACTGCACGTTACATGGATGAATCCTTAAAACAGTTTTTTGAAGACCTGAAAAAGTCAGGGTTATATGACAACACAATGATCGTGATGTATGGTGATCACTATGGAATCTCTGAAAATCACAACAAAGCTATGTCTCAGGTAATGGGCAAAGAGATAAATGGGTTTGAACATGCTCAGCTGCAGCGGGTTCCTCTTTTCATTCACGCTCCAGGCCTTGAAGGCGGAAAACAGCACCAGTTCGGCGGACAAGTTGATATTCGCCCTACTCTCCTTCACCTGCTTGGCATAGATACAAAAGATTACGTTCAAATGGGTACGGATTTATTATCAAAAGACCATCAGCAAGTGGTTCCTTTCAGAAACGGCGACTTTGTAACGCCTAAGTTTACTTCAGTTGACGGAAAGTTCTATGATACTGCTACTGGAGAAACAGTGGAGGAAAACGAAGAAATTACACAAACAGAAGAAATGGTCGATAAAAAATTGACCATTTCAGACCAGATTGTATACGGAGATCTATTGCGTTTCTATACGCCTAAGGGATTTGAACCTGTAGATCCAACTAAATACCGTTATATGGGTCCTGAAGAAACAGAAGAATAATAATGCAAAAAGCTGATGAGACAACAAGTCTCATCAGCTTTTTTATTTCAGATCCAATTTGTCAAAACGTCTTTGTTTATCTAGTTCACAAGTGCCCCGCAAACTATCCGGTTTCCTGAATTTCCTGCAGGATCAGTCAAGTAGTCATCTTCTCTTTCATGGATAATAATCGCACTGCCGTCTTCATCAAGCAGCGAATTTTTCTTACCATGCTTCAATGTCACATCAGGTGCATGAAGCTCGACATCCACAGTTCCATTTTCGTCAATTTCTATGTTTGGCAGGTCTCCGGCATGAAAGCCTTTAGGATTATCAAATCCATGCTGCTTTGTGGCAGGATTAACATGCGCTCCGGCAGATGTGAAATCAGGCTTTTCACATTTCCCTGTCTCATGAAGATGAATGGCTTTCTTTCCAGACTCTAAACCCTCCGCTTTTAAGCGGATAGTCACTCCTTTAGGCGCTTCAGTCAGAGTTGCTGTTCCAATTTCAACACCCTCGCTGTTGATTATATCGACGTTTACCGGCGCAACTGCTTTTTCACTGACCGGCAGTGATTCTTCTTTCGTCTCAAATTCTGTTGAAGCCTGACAGGCGCTCATGCCTAAAGAAGCTGCGATTAATGCTGTGAAAATCATTTTTCTGATCATTACCAATCCCTCCATCTTAAAATTCTTTAGCATGATAGCCATAATAGGAGAATTTTAAAACGGAGGATACAAACGCTACATTTTTTCAGGAGCCTTGATTCCAAGGATGCTCAGCCCGTCTTTCAGAACATCTCTTACTGATTGAACAAGCAGAAGTCTGGACGTGAGGGATTGATTTCCTTCCAGGATTTTCACTTTAGCATAATAAGAATTAAACACCCTGGATACATGCAGTAAATATTTTGCAAGAATGGATGGGTCATACTTCTCAAATGAAGATTGAATGACTTGCCCGTACTGAACAAGCAATTTTTGCACTTCCCAGCTATGCTCATCTGTTAATGCTCTTGTTTTCTCTGACTTGATCCCGCTGCCTTTTCTTAATAAAGAGCAGGCTCTTGCATGTGTATACTGCACATATGGACCTGTCTCCCCTTCAAACTTAAGCATTTCATCCAATGAAAATTCAATATTAGTCGTACGGTCATTTTTGAGATCATGAAAAATAATCGCTCCAACTCCTACCGCACTTGCAACTTCATCTTTGTTTTCAAGCTCAGGATTTTTCATTTCAATATTTGCTTTTGCAGCAGATATCGTTTCTTTTATTACTTTTTCTAAAAGAACGATTTTGCCTTTCCTTGTAGACATTTTCTTTCCATCCTTCAAAATGAATCCAAATGGAATATGATGAATATCTTTATGCCAGCTGAAGCCCATTTTCTCTACAACAGCAAAAACCTGTTTAAAATGCATCGATTGTTCCATCCCCACTACATATAGTGACTTATTAAACTTGTATGTTTCCTTTCTGTAGAAGGCGGCAGCCAAATCTCTTGTTGCATAAAGGGTCGCTCCATCACTTTTTCGGATCAGGCATGGCGGCAGATTCACATTATCCAAAGGAACTACCATTGCACCTTCAGAATGTTTAAGCAGCCCTCTTTCCTCAAGCAAATCAGAGATATGCGATAACTGATCATTGTAGAATGCTTCGCCATTATACGCATCAAATTGAACGCCCAATAGTTTATAAACCCTCTGAAAGTCCTCCAGTGATACTTCTCTGAACCATTTCCACAGTTTTAATGCGTCTGTGTCTCCATCCTCCAGACGTTTAAACCAGCTTCTTCCCTCTTCAATTAAGTCAGAAAAAACGGCAGCTTCTTCATGAAACTTTACATAAAGTCTAAAAAGCTCCTGTATCGGATTCTCTTTGACGGATTCTTCATTTCCCCATCTTTTATAAGCTGCAATCAGCTTGCCGAATTGTGTGCCCCAGTCTCCAATATGATTGATTCTGATTACGTTATAGCCGCATCTCTCTCCAAGATTGGCAATTGCCTGGCCGATGACCGTTGAGCGAAGGTGTCCCATCGAGAAAGGCTTCGCAATATTAGGAGATGAAAAGTCAATGGTCATTACTTTTGTTTTTTCTGCGCTCTGAAATGGTCCTATTGTCTGCAGACATTCCCTGCTTACAATCTCCCGGTTAAGGCGGAAGTTAATGTAGGGTCCAGCAGCAGCTGCCTGTGTAATAAACTCATCATGAAACTTCCCTTCAAGCTCCAATGCAATTTGATGAGGATTTTTTTTATAGACGGCAGCAAGAACGAAACAAGGAAAGCTGTAATCTCCAAATTGTTTTGCTTTTGGAATCTCAATGACATCCATTATCTCATCAAAGGTAAGATCGTTTTTTAAAGTTCTATAAATAATCGCCCCAAGTCTCTTTTTCATAATTCGTCCTCCTATAAATAAAATAAAAATGCCCGTCTCTTTTCTATAAAAGAGACGGGCATTTTCCCGCGGTACCACTCTGATTGTTCATTTCTGAACCACTCGAAGCGTTTTAACGGCCAGCCGACCGGCATGCCCTACTATCCAAGTTCAGGCAGGCTCCTAGGAAGTGCGTTTCATCATTCCGTTCATTTTAGGCTTTCACCTTCCCTAAATCGCTGATTCAAGAACTGGATATGATTACTCTCTTCCTCATGGGATTTTTTTCTATTAAGGGTTATTATATGCGAATCTTTGAGGAATGCAAGATATTTTTATCTATCCATATAATCTGGGAAGAGGACCATCTGGATCGATGATATCCTGCAGGTCATAAATGGAGATGGGAAAGTACAGAAACCCATAAGCATAAGCTGCAATTTCATAGAGCTGAAAATAGATAACAAGCGATTTATCAGCTAAATAAAAATCCTGATCCGGGCGAATTGATTTAAAGGGAGGATCGAGTAATGTAATCTCTCGTTCTTTAAGCTGCTCACTAATAATGGAAGATAATCGTTCTTTATAGTTGCTGTCTATTTTAAAAAGATCCTGAAGCTTATACTTCCTGCCTGTCTGGGTATCGTATGTCAGCCCTTTTAGAAAAGACATGCCATGAGCGCCTCCGCTGTACACATAATTCAGCAGCGTTAAGCTTAACAAGTCCCGCTCATTCGTCTTAAGTTCATAGGTGCCCTGCATGTCGGTTTGCACTCCCCCGTCATACCCTCCAAAACGAATCTGATTCTGAACGTTATTTAGGATGTCCGTATTGATTTTTTGCAGACTCAATACATGCGGACCTGTTATTGATGGATATAATATCGTAAGCTTTTTCCCTGCTATCTTATGAGTCATGACACCTGCAGGCAATGCCGTCATCCACTTCGCCTCCTGTTTTTTTTTATTTCCATCATATGAATGGATTTGTTCATTCATCCTTTTGGAAGGCAGTTTGTTCCTCGCCAAAAAAAAGAAGCCCTGATGGCTTCTTACTTTAAATATCGTTTTGCTCCAAGGTATCTTGCTTTCCAGTAGGAATTATCCAATTTAGAGATGGTCACACCTGATGAACTTGCATGAATAAATTCTCCATTACCAAGATAAATTCCCATATGAGACGGGCCTGCCTTGTATGTAGTGAAATAAACGAAGTCACCTTTTTGCGGAGAGCTGACCGGCGTCATGATGTCCCAATATCCAGCAGTGCTGAGACGGGAAACAGACGTCACTTTGTTCAGTACATAATACATGAATCCGCTGCAGTCAAATCCAGAAGGAGTATTTCCAGCCCATCTGTAAGGCACTCCAATATGTTTCTTGGCTTCAGCAATCATCGTGTCAATTTTACTGTTTGCAGATGGCTTTGTATCTTCCACCTTACTAGGCGGTGCAGCGCTTGAGCCTTTCACTTTAAGGGTCTGGCCAGCGTAAATCACATCCGATTTGAGATTGTTCATCGCTTTTAACTCTGCGACGGTTAGTTCGAATTGATTAGCAATCTTTCCAAGGTAATCACCAAGCTGTACTTTATAGGTTGATGCCGCAGGCTGATTAGCAGTTGGTCTAGACGCTTCAGCATCCGGAGCTTTTCCAGTCGTCTTGCTTACTTTTAAGGTTTGTCCGGGACGAATTAAATCGGATTTCAGCCCATTTAAACTTTTCAGCTCAATTACAGATACATTATGTTTTCGTGCAATGACCCAGAGGGAATCGCCTGATTTCACTTTGTATGTAGAGGAAGAGGTTGTAGCGGGTGCAGCAGGTTTTTGAACACTTGATGCAGGTTTTTTTGCAGTTCTGGATATCTGCAGGACTTGTCCTGGAAAAATCATATCTTTAGAAAGCTTGTTTGTCAGTTTAATTGTTTCAACTGTTGTTTTATACTCGCGTGACAACTTCCATAACGAATCGCCTTTTTTAACGGTTATACTGTCTGCAGAAGCTGCGGAGCCAATTAAAGTGGAACCGATGACTGCTGAAGCAGTTAACCCAATAATTTTCTGTTTCATTGTTCGCTAAGTACCTCCTTTTTTCTTACATGATTATTTTAATAGATTAGGGCATTAATTACTACAAATTTCTAAAAATAGCACTATATTCTTACTAAAATAGCTAAAATCCCCTATTTTTATCCCGTATTTCTTGCAAATTATGACATTATTAGTCTTTTTTGGCCGATTCCTGAGATAGCATATCCAACAAGGAAATCATATAGTATTAAAAAAGAAACTGGGTGTTTAAAGATGGCGAAGAGATATCGGGGTAAAACATTATTAAAAATGGCTTCAAGAGGCCGCGGCACTTGTCCAATATGCGGGACAACACGAATTAAACTGCTCTACCCAAAACTTCAGACAGATGGACAGAAGCTTACTGTATGCAAGAAATGCAGAGAATAAGAAAAGCGGGACCGACTGTTCAGACTCGGGCATCCCGAAAAGTCCGGGTCCGACTTTCCTGAGGGAAATTGTTCTGGTCAAAGGGATAGGAGGTGGCTCTGGACAATACAGAAAAGCAGAATCGTCCGTTCTGCTCCAAGTCAAAGGGCTATCCGGGATGGAATCCCCATTAAAGACACGATTACGGTGGACCATATCCTATTCATTTAGCCGAAATCGTTATTTTAATTGCCGAAATTCGATTTTTTCTGGCCAATTTCCCGTTTCTATTAGCGGTTTTAAGATTTATTCTGGCTTTTCATTTTTTTCGATTCAGCTGTTTTCTCGTTATAGCAGTTATAATCATTTGAATTAAGCGGAAAGGCTGATAGTTTGGCGCTGACCCCCGCTATTATTAGATATTAAAGAACAGAGAAACGCCGAACAAAAAAAGAGAGGGCTCTCCCCTCTCTTTTACTTGCTTTCACTTAAATTTCTTACTTCTGTTTTCTGAAAATACTTCATTCCATATAAAACGACCATCGTGAGCGATAATGTTCCAAAGATAAGCACCATGAACTGCAGACCGATTGTATCAAGGAACAGGCCCGTTCCGAGGAGAACCACCTGGAACATAACACGATCCAGCATATTTCTAAACGAAAAAAAACGGCCGTGATATTCTTTTGGAATCTTTGTTTGAAAGATGGTCGAGACAATCGGAAAAAAGCAGCCAACGCCAAGACCGAATACTCCAAATGAGATGAGCGACATCCACATGATATCACTAAAGAATAAGCTTAAATGTGCAATTGAAATTAATAGAGCAAAAGCAAAGAGCATGTGAACGGATGAAAAACGATGAGTAATTTTTTTTACAAAAAAAGCGCCGATCATAAATGCGATTCCTTCAACTGTGTAAAGGAGCCCTTTAATGGACGTGCTGTCCTGAAGCTCGCTTATGTTGATTACCATCAGATTAAATCCGCCGATAAACAAAACAGGAATGATTGTCAGGACTAGAGCTGTAATGGCAATGGGAGTCGCTTTTAATACAGGAAGAACTTCTTTAAAGCTGCCGGAGTTCCCCGATTTTGACTGCTCCCTCTTCTCTTCTTTAAAATCAAGCAGAAATGTTGCTCCAAAAAGAATGGCATATGCGGCCATGGACAGTGCATAAATCGATGTCAGACTCATAAAGACAAGCAGCGCACCGGCAAGTGCTGTGCCAAGCACTCTCGCCATGGTCGAAACATTCATATGGACCCCATTCATTTGTATTAAATCCTTGTCCTTTACAATAATAGGTATGACAGCCTGAAGTGCAGGAAAATAGAAGGCTGCAGATAATTGAATACTGATCATAAACAGAATCATAAAGAAAAGAGAATCAAATTGTATCGCCATAAACATAAAGACAACGCTGAGCATTCTTCCAAGACCCGAATAAATAAGCACGGTCTTTTTTGAGCAGCTGTCAATCATTCTGCCGGCAAGAGGACCGACAAGCACCCCTGCAAGCAGACCAATAAAGAGAATAAGAGATTTCATGAAATCAGATGGTACATTTTTTTGCATAAATTCCAGGTTTCCGATTATGCCAAACCATAAACCAAGCCCTGCAATAAATTCACCGCTGAGCACAATCCAGACATTTTTATTTTTCCACATGGCGTTGTCTCCATTTTCTGTTTTATTCACTATTTCTACTATAGCACCGCTGCAATTATTTCGCCTAGCGAAACTTTTTGCAGTCAAAAAAAAGCCCCTTTAAGGGACCCGCTAAATCATTGTATAGAAATTTATTAAAAAGGCTGCAGTAATGATATACATCATCCAGTGAAGTTCTTTTGTTCTCCCGGTAAAAACCTTTAATAATGTGTATGAGATAAAACCGAACGCTACACCTTCTGCAATACTGAATGTTAATGGCATCATAATGAAGGTTAAAAATGCCGGGATCAATTCGGTCAAATCATCAAAATGGATTTCCTTCAGTTCTGTCATCATAAATGCTCCAATGATTATTAAAACTGGAGCTGTCGCAGCGTTTGGGATGTATTGAATCAGAGGCGTAAATAAAAGAGTCAGCAAAAACAGCAGAGCAGCAAATACTGCTTTTAAGCCAGTTCTTCCTCCTTCCGCAATTCCGGTTGCATTTTCAATATAGGTATTCATGGCTGTACTTCCAAACACCGCACTGATCATTGTGCCGAGTGCTCCGGTCGTCAATGCACGTTTCATATTAGGTGTTTCGTCATTTTCATCATTCAGATTCGCTTTTTTTGTTAATCCGATCAAGGTAGCCAATGTATCAAATAATTCTACGATAGTAAATGAAAAGATGACTGAGAAAATACCATATCCGATCGCAGCCATAATATCAAGCTTCATAAACGTTAATTCAACTGATGGCCAGTCAAAGGAAATAATATCGTCTGGAGAATTTGGCACAGGCGAGTGGCCGATCAGCATGGACAATGCCGAAATGACAAAGATGCTTAAGATCAAACCGCCTCTAATATTTCTGGATACAAGCACAGATGCAAGGATCAATCCTAACAGCGCAAGCCATGTTCCCTGATCTGCAATGTTTCCGAGTGCAACGTAGGTTGCATCATCTGGAACAATGATGCCGCCGTTTTTAAGGCCGATAAAAGCAACAAATAATCCGATTCCTGCAGTAATAGAAGCTTTCAATGTTTTAGGAATAGCTGCGACAACTTTTGAACTGACTCCTGTAACAGATAATAGAAAGAAAACAAAACCTGAGATAAATACAGCCCCAAGAGCGGTTTCCCAAGATAATCCCTGGCCAAGGACGACGGTATATGTAAAAAAGGCATTTAACCCCATTCCCGGTCCAATGACAATCGGCAGGTTTGCCCACAACCCCATTAATAGTGTTGTTATGACAATAGCTAAAATTGTACCTGCAAGTGCTGCTTCCTTTGGCATCCCAGCTTCAGATAAGATAATCGGGTTAACAAGGATGATGTAGCTGACCGTCATAAATGTTGTCAGGGCCGCAATAAATTCCGTTTTCACTGTTGTTTGCCGTTCATCTAAACGGAAAAACGAGTTTAAAAACGAAAGCAGGTTTTTCTTGTCTTGCATTTGTTCTTCCTCCTCATAAATAGAAGAGCGCTGTCTTATCATGCTGATGGCTGAAGCAAATAATGAAGGCATAGCTCATATAGTAAAAACTACATTATAAATGATTTTTTTTAATATGAGAAGCTTTTATTCAGAGCTGAACGGATACAGCCCGCCATTTATGGCAAATGACATCTTCCCCGTTTCTTCTGATACGACAAGCGCTATTGCATCTGTTGATTCTGTTATGCCAATAGCAGCGCGGTGCCTTGTACCAATCTTGGCATCTGCGGTTTTAGTAGAAAGCGGAAGGACATTTGCTGCAGAAATGATTTTAGTACCGGAAACAAGCACAGCTCCATCATGCAGAGAATTCCCAGGATAGAAAATACTTTCAAGCAATGACGCAGATAAATAAGCATCAATCGGCACACCGTTTTTAAGAAAAGAGACAAGTTGGTCGTTTCTCTCTATCACAATCAAACCTCCGTGTTTTTGAGCAGACAGATGCTGAATGACTTTTGAGAGTATGGCATAATGCGGAGTGTACTCTGATAAATAAGACTGCAAGTAAAAGGATGACGCCTGCGACTGCAGCTGCTGAAAAATCTTATGCAGATCTTCAAGCTCACAAAGCAGACAATGGTCTTTCTCTTGTAGAGAATTCATAAGCTGCATAGATTCATCAATGATGTTTCCCAGCTGGTCATAAATGAGTTTTTTAATAGGATCCATTATTTCTTTTTTCAAAGACTTTCTGCTCCTCTCCCTGTATAACATCGCTTATTTTATTGTTTGAAAAATCTCTGCATTCCATGCAATAATTTTCCATCTGAGGTTCATACTACTAGAAAATCGGAAGTTCTTGGTCAGCTTCGAAAGGTAAATAAGGTTCCGATTTGAAAACTTTTTTGACGGTGCCAGACAAAGGAGTTATGCGCTGGAGCTGAACATCACAGCGCAATATTTTCATACTTAAGCTATGTCTTAAAATAGCAGCTTTGATCCAGCTGCGATATGGAGGTTTGATTCATGACGACAGTTAAAATTTTTCAATACCTTTTTTCAGGATTAGGTGTAATGATTTTAAGTTATTTTTATTATCAAATGTTTAAGCCCGAGAAAAAAGAGCTTGAGGAGAAGTCGAAATAGTCACGGGATCCATTTTTCATGTTATAATTCTTTCGTTACTCTAAGAAAACGAGGATATTTAACATGAAACAAACCTTTACTCTTTGGGAGAAAGGCAAGCAATTTTCTCTCATCCTTTTGCCGATTTTGATTACACAGCTCTCACTTTATTCAATGAATTTTTTTGATACGACCATGTCAGGAAAAGTAAGCCCCGGAGATCTTGCAGGTGTAGCAATTGGATCAAGTATCTGGGTGCCTGTCTATACGGGACTAAGCGGTATCCTGCTTGCAGTTACTCCGATTGTTTCACAGTATGTTGGTGCAAAACAGAAGGAGAAAATCCCTTATACAGTTATTCAAGGCTTGTACCTTTCTGTATTGTTGTCAATTATAGTGGGAGTTATCGGTATTTTTGTCATTGATCCAATATTAAATTCAATGTCACTGGAGGACCATGTCAGAGAGACGGCTAAATTTTATCTGGCTGCTTTGGCTTTTGGAATTTTGCCTCTCTTTGCATATAATGTTTTGCGCTGTTTTATTGATGCTCTTGGATTTACGAGAATATCAATGTTCATCACATTATTATCTCTGCCCATCAATGTTGTATTTAATTATTTATTTATTTTTGGGAAGTTCGGTTTTCCTGCTCTTGGCGGTGTAGGATCTGGTGTTGCTTCAACTATTACATACTGGTGTATTTTTCTGATCTCCGCTTTTGTCATAGTGAAAAAGCAGCCTTTTGTGGACTATGGTATTTTTAAGAAATTGTACAGCGCTTCAGCAAAAGCCTGGCTTAGTCTATTAAAAATCGGAATCCCTATAGGAATCGCAATATTCTTTGAAACCAGCATTTTTGCAGCCGTTACCTTATTAATGAGCAATTACGATACGGTCACGATTGCCTCCCATCAAATCGCCATTAACTTTGCCTCTCTTCTGTATATGCTTCCGCTGAGTATTTCAATGGCGCTAACGATTGTCGTCGGATTTGAAGTTGGAGCGAAACGATACAGGGATGCAAAGCAGTACAGTTATTTAGGGATTGTCATGGCTGTTATCCTGTCGCTTATTACCGCAGCGGTTATCTATTTCTTAAGAAATGAAATTGCAGCGATCTATACGAATGAAGACATTGTAATAAAACTCTCGGCACAGTTTTTGATTTATGCGATTTTCTTTCAGCTCTCAGATGCAATTGCCGCCCCTATTCAAGGAGCGCTGCGTGGCTATAAAGATGTAAATGTCACCTTGTTGATGGCGCTTGTTTCTTACTGGGTTATAGGACTTCCAACAGGATATTTGCTTGCAAACAATACGTCTTTTATGGCTTTCGGATACTGGATTGGCTTGATAGCGGGCCTTGCCGCTGCCGCATTAGCGCTGTCTTCAAGGCTGTGGTTTATTCAAAATAAGGTTTATACGCTTAGTGAAAAACAAAAAGGATAAACCTATAATATTAAGAAAGATGATCTCAAATATACAGAGGTCATCTTTTTTATAGCGTATTTCAGGCATAAAAAAACGAGTGACTTCTCACTCGTTTTTTATGATCGCAACAGCTTCTCGTTGATCAGTCATTCCAATTATAAGTCCAGAAAATCTCCTGCTCCACCCAATGCATGACTTCTGGGTCTTTGTTTTTGAACTTTTCTTCCATTTGCTTAAGCATTCCTTCTGTCTGGCTGCGATGAGCGCGCAATGCATTTAATTTCATTTCGGCTACGCTTGAGATATCAATTGTGACATCGTGCTCGCCAAGCACCTCTTCCCGGTTTCTTGTGATGGCAACACAGTAAGTCTCAGGGCGGTCTTCAGACGGCATTCTGCTTAATGCGCGAATGGTTGCAGCACCGGTAGCATCATGATCAGGATGAACGCCATGTCCAGGGTAAAACGTGACAACAAGGGTAGGCTTCACTTCTTGAATGATTTCTTCAATAATATCTGCAAAACGGTCGATGTCTTCAAATTCAAGTGTTTTGTCACGCAGACCAAGCATTCTTAAATCCTGAACATCAAGGGCATCACATGCATCTCTTAGTTCTTTTTTACGGATTTCGGGCAGGATCTCCCGATTGGCAAACAAAGGATTTCCCATGTTTCTTCCCATCTGGCCAAGTGTTGCGCAAGCATAGGTAACAGGAATTCCTTCTTTACGTTTTAATGACATTAAACCCCCAACTCCAAATGACTCGTCATCCGGGTGAGGCAGAACAACTAATACATGCTCTCTCATTTTCATTCTCCCTTTCTACTCAGCAAACGGAGTCTCGCTGATTTGAAGCGCAATGGCAAGCTTTCCTTCGCGGTCATGCCCTGCCATCAGCAGCTGATTCTTTTCATTGTACACCCAGTCTGTAAGGCCTTCTGCATAAATCCACCCGTGATCTATTTTGAGTCCGACACGGTAAGGACCCTGTCCGGTGATTTTTGCCTGGTTAAAGGAAACTTTTGCATTTCTGATAAAAGCCACAACTGTCATATTATTTTCATTCATGTGGGCAGAATAAGCGCCTGTCGTCGTTTCCAGGTGAACATAAACTTCCTTATTCACCAGAACGTCTAAATGTTTCTGAATATCATCTTTCGTAATGGGGACCATCTTCCTGCTCCTTTTATGTAGATTGTTTGATTTCTTCATACACTTTTATATGCAGGTCAATCAAGGACATCTTTTCCTGATTGCCGAGTGTGGACATTGAAATCCGTTTGACTGCTGAAAAAAACTTCTGCTCTGTATTTTTCCGCAGGCGCGGATGCGTCATTTCATCCTGCAGATCAATTTTAATGGCGCCGAGAAGTGTCTGCATGTCATCACCACTGACCTCAAGCTGCCGATTTGACCAAAGCTTCCGGTATACCTCTAAAAGCTTGCGGTTCTCCGTCATCTCCTGTCATCATCCCTTTCCTGACTCTCTTATTGTATACTGAAAAATCATTTCAATGAAAGAAAAAAGCCTTACACAAGGCAGGCTGTTTTACATTTCCATCGTTTTCTTTTTTTTCAGCTTCCATGCATTTTCCTTCATTCCTCTTACGTGTGAAAAGGAGAAAAGCACAAGTGCACTCCAAATTAAGGAAAACGTAATGATTTCTGTACTAGTAAACGATTCATTATAAATTAAAACTCCAAGTAAGAGGGTGATGGTTGGTGCGATATATTGCAGAATTCCAACCATAAATAACGGAATATGCTGTGCTCCTTTTGCAAACAGCAGCAATGGAACCGCCGTTACGATTCCCGCTCCGATTAAGAATGCATTCGTTCCTAAACTCCATTCAAAAAATGCTGACTCTCCCTTATTTGCAATCACTGCTAAATAAATCAGGGCAACAGGCATGACCATCATTGTCTCCAGTGTAAGCCCAATTGAAGCATTTAATTTGGTTACTTTTTTGGTTAAACCGTAAAAACCAAAGCTCATTGCAAGAATGATCGCTACAAATGGAAACCTGCCATATTGCATCGTCATGAAAAGAACACCCGCCGCAGCAAGGATAAATGAAGCATATTGCCATTTATTGAGCCGTTCTTTTAAAAACACCATACCAAGGAGAACGCTGATTAAAGGATTAATATAATACCCTAAGCTCGTTTCCAGGATATGATCATTATTTACAGCCCATATGTAAAGGAACCAGTTAATGCTGATCAGAACCGATGACAGGATTAGTGAAACCAGGAGCAGAGGTTTTTTCAGCATTCTTTTGCAAACTTCCAGCAGCTGGTCCCACTGTTTATTAATTTGTATCAGGCTCATCATAAAAAGGAATGACCAAAACACTCGGTGTGCCAGGATTTCTTCAGCCCCGACTTGATCGATCAGCTTCCAATAAACCGGAAGGATACCCCATAAAAAATAGGCTAATGCTGTGTGCATCAGGCCTGTGCGATATATATCTGGATTTCTTTGCTCCATTTTACAGCACCATCCTTTTCAAAACTCCATGCTCATTATAATCCCGATACAAGGTTTTCTACAAGAAAAAAAACTTAACCAAGACCCACCCTTATACATATAGTGAATTATAAATGCAAAAAAGGGCGTGAAAATCATGTTTCCCTGGAAAAAAAACTTTCCATTTAATCAATCCGGACAAATGTCTGATCATTTTAAAAATATGAACCCTAAAAATGTTGAAGACTATATTCAAAATGTCATGGGAAATGTTTTCGGCGAGGGCTTTCCCCAGCAGTTTCCTTTTCAGGGCAATATGGCAGGAAATATGGCGGATCACACCAAACATACTCCTGCAAATCAGGGCAGTACAGAGCTGTTTGAAACGAACGACCACATCTTCGTCAAAGTGCAGACTTCAGAAGAACAGCTTGAAAATCTTCGAATACAGCACAGCAGCAATCAGCTTTTCATTTTGAACTTCCCTTCAATGGGTGAACAGAAAAAACTCGTCCTTCCTTCCCTAGTTAAGCGTAAAGGTACAAAAGCATCTTACCGGAATGGAATTCTTGAAATAAAATTTCATAAGAATGAGGACCTGCAAATATCCGAGATTGAAATCACTCAAAATTAACAGACTGTGTGGAATTTTGGCATCTTATGTGCTGAAATCTGTAATTTATAAACCGATTTGTATTTAATCTACCTGTTTCCATCATTCATCTATTTGTAAATTTATCTATCCAAATAATAGATTTATTACAAAACAATGGACCAGAGAGCCTGCTCTGGTCCATTTCTATTATGCTTTTTATATTGTTCTTTTTAATACGGACCTCCTTGATATGGTCCTACTTGATATGGTCCTCCCGGATAACCAGGATAACCGCCTGCTCCAGGTCCTGAGTAGCCTCCATAAAATGGAGCCGGCGGTGGCGGCGGATAATAATAAGGTCTTGGATAGTTAAAAAGGGCACTTCCAAGAAATCCTCCCAATAAACCTCCTACAAACGGAGCTCCAAATCCGAAAAAGAAAGGTCCTCTATTTCCTGCGCTGCGGTAGCCTCGTGCTGCATAGTGCGGGTACATGCATTCCCCTCCTCCATAAATCACTTACCTTATAAGGGTATTCACCTAAAAAGTTTTGGAGTGGGCGAATATCTTGAGAAAAATGAATTTAGTGAAAAAGCATTCCTCTATTCATTTATTTTGCTTTCAACTGAGCCGTCTTTCAAATGGACAACAAGCGTGCAATTATTTTTCTTCACAAGCTCTCTTCCCTTTTCAAGTGCCTCCTGTTTTGTCTCAAATCGATAACTTGCACGTTTATTTCCCTCTTTTCTCAGCATCCATCCGTCTTCATCTGACAACAAGAGATATTCATCTTTAACCGTGTCATTGTCTGCCCATTTTTCTGCCTGTGAAACGGCAATCGGAATGGCCCGCCCCTCTTCATATCCATCATCTAGCAAGGCATTTCCGATCTCAATTGCTTTTTCACGGGTTTCATCAGGAAGGTTTTTCATTGAATTTGGGTAATCTTGTTTTGTCCAAGGCATTTCAACTCATTCCTTTCAAGGTTATTTATTCGTTCTTTACCCCGGATATATGAATTCAAACGAAATTTTGAAGATATCAGAAACAGAAAATACCATGCAAACGCTTGAATGATGATTCCTTTTTTGGGAAAATTCAGGAGAAACTAGAAGCGTATTCTTACTAGAGACCTTAAACCGCTTTCCCCATTCAAGCGGCAGGCCGCCATCCCCCTCCAGGTCATGACATAAATAATCATGATTGTTAACATGCAGTATATAGTCATAAATCAAAGTTAGAGTATTTCGCTCACCATCGAAAATGAATCCCTTTATTCACATTCATTTTCTTTTTCCCCCTGATTTCCCGATTTTTAATTCCGGCAGCGATAAACTTTGCGCACATAATGACCACCGAGATTGATGCATCTGTCAAATCTTCAATTCCGTTATGTAAAAACCTGGCCTGCAAGGAGGATAACGACAGCAGTTAGTGAGTACTTAGAGACTATCTATAATATCTAATTATACTTATCGCATATCCTCCTCTTTTTAAATACGAATGATAAAATTTTTACAAAAAAAGACTGCCTATTGGCAGGCAGTCTTTAATGTTCATATATCATTTTTCTTGTCATCCCGCCATCTACGACAATATTTGACCCTGTTACAAAATCGTTTTCAGGATCTGTTAAATAAAAACAGGCTTTGGCAATATCAGCAGGAGTGCCTACACGTTTTGATAGATGCTGATCATGATCGACCTGTCTCAGGTTCTCATAATCCTTTGTTTCAATCCAACCAGGTGAAATGCTGTTCACTTTGATCCGCTCTTCACTAAAGGAAGCGGCAAGCGCATGGGTCAGTGCAACAATTCCGCCTTTTGTAGCGGCATAAGCCTCTGATCCCGGCTCTGACATCGATGCCCGTGTAGAAGCGATATTTACAATAAAACCGCCGGCAGAATTCTTTCTCATCACCTTCGCTGCCTCTTTTGAACAAAAGAACGTGCTTCTTAAATTCGTGTTAATAACATCGTCCCAATCCTCCAATGTAAGCTCAAATGGGGATTTAAATCTGGACACTCCCGCGTTATTAATTAAAATATCGATCCTGCCGGTTGTACGTTCTGCTTCTTGAATGAACTGTTTAATGTCTTGAACATTTCTTACATCCGTTTCAACGAAATGAGAATTTTCATAATTGCTTTCAATGCTTTTTCCCTTTTTCACATCGATATCTGCAAAAATAACCTTATCGCCTATAGCCGCATACTGCTTGACCAGTTCTTCTCCTATCCCGTTGGCACCGCCTGTGATGATGACAGTTCGGTTCATTCTTTTTTATCCTCCTCAAAGCAATAACGATCCGCCCATTCTTTCACTTCTTTCATTACTTTTTCTAAAGAACGGCCCATTTCTGTGAGCTGATATGTGACCTTTACTGGTGTTTCAGGAATGACAACCCGCTGTACAATACCCGCCGATTCCAATTCTTTCAATCGTTCGACAAGCATTTTTTGGCTAATACTAGGAATGGTATCTGTTAAATCCTTAAATCGCTTAGGTCCGTCTAACATGACATTGATGATCAAACCTGTCCATCTTTTCCCTAAAAATCCGAATGCTTTTTCCATTTTGGGACATAAATTTGATTCCATCCTGAATCTCCTTTACCGTCTTTTTTCTTGACATATAATCTTAATCATTTTATGATAAAAAAATCAATCTAACTTACGAAAAGTTAGCCTGTAACTTTTTGTATATTATAACTTATTTGTAAACGATATTCAACAATGGAGGTTTTACACATGTCAACAGCTACATCAGAAAGTATCTTGTCTATTATGTCTGAACGCAGCTCTGTGCGCAAATATGACCCATCTGCAAAAATCAGCAAAGATGAACTCAGAGAAATTCTTGAGATTACTGGAAAGGCCCCATCTGCATGGAACCTTCAGCACTGGAACTTCATGGTTTTCCATAGTAATGAGTCTAAAGAAAGACTTCTTCCTATTGCTTATAACCAAAGCCAAATTACTGAAGCCTCTGCAGTAGTTGCCATTTTAGGGGATCTTGAAGCAAATAAGAATACAGATCAAGTTTATAATCCTCTTGTAGAAGCAGGTTTTATGAAAGAAGAAATTAAAGAAACACTTGCAGGCCAAATCAATGGCGCTTATCAAAATCCGATTTACGCCCGCGATGCAGCTTTCAGTAATGCCTCACTTGCAGCTATGCAGCTTATGCTTGCTGCAAAAGCTAAAGGTTTTGATACATGCGCAATAGGCGGTTTCAATGCTCAGCAGCTGTCTGAAACATTTAAAATTGATGATCGCTATGTACCAGTTATGCTTATCTCTATCGGAAAAGCAGCTAAACCGGCACACCAAAGCTCACGCATCAGCATCGAAGAATTGAGCACATTTTTATAATTAGCAGACCGGCAAAGGAAAATCTTTGCCGGTTTTTGTTTTATTAAAACCTTTGGAGGGAAATTAACGTTTGGTAAATTGAAAAGTGATCGAAGAGACCAACTTCCCTTTTGTACCGCAAAAGCGCCTGCTATTAGTTAAGAGGAATCATTCGTTCTCTTTGAGTATCCAAATCCAGGTTTGTGCCTGTAAAAAGGAATCATTCGCTCTCTTTGAGTATCCAAATCCGGGATTGTGCCTGTTTAGAGGAATCATACGCTCTCTTTGAGTATCCAATTCCAGGATTGTGCCTGTTTAGAGGAATCATACACTCTCTTTGAGTATCCAAATCCAGGATTGTGCCTGTTTAGAGGAATCATACACTCTCTATGAGTATCCAATTTCAGGATTGTCCCTGTTTAGAGGAATTATACACTCTCTACGAGTATTCAATTTCAGGATTGTCCCTGTTTAGAGGAATTATACACTCTCTATGAGTATCCAATTTCAGGATTGTCCCTGTTTAGAGGAATCATACACTCTCTATGAGTATCCAATTCCAGGATTGTCCCTGTTAAGAGGAATCATTCGCTCTCTATGAGTATCCAAATCCAGGATTGTGCCTCTATATAGGAATCATACACTCTCTATGAGTATCCAATTCCAGGATTGTGCCTGTAAAAAGGAATCATTCGCTCTCTTTGAGTATCCAAATCCGGGATTGTGTCTGTTAAGAGGAATCATACACTCTCTATGAGTATCCAATTCCAGGATTGTGCCTGTTTAGAGGAATCATACACTCTCTATGAGTATCCAAATCCGGGATTGTGCCTGTTAAGAGGAATCATACACTCTCTATGAGTATCCAATTCCAGGATTGTCCCTGTTTAGAGGAATCATTCGTTCTCTTTGAGTATCCAAATCCAGGATTGTGCCTGTTTAGAGGAATCATACGCAATCATTGAGTATCCAATTCCAGGGTTGTGCCCGTCAGACTTTAATGTCCGGGTTTGACTCTTATGGCGGATCTGTTCTGGCGATGGAGCCAGACACCGCGATACGGAACTGCATAAACAAGTTCATCAAAAAGGAGTGCCGACCCGGCACTCCTTTTTGATGCATAACTTATCTTAAATTTAAATCATACCAAGCAGCTGCAGCCTCTACCTCAGATGAAGTCAGCTGATGACCATGGTTTTCCCAGTGGATGACTACTTCCCCATTGGCTGCTTTCAGGATGTCTGCGAGATCACGCGTTTCTTGAGGCAGGCAGATGGGGTCATTCATGCCTGCACCAATGAAAATCGGTGTTCCGCTTAGTGATGGGATTTCAATATTTCTTCTCGGTACCATTGGATGATGAAGAATGGCCGCCTTCAAAGAGTTTTCATAATGGAAAAGCAAGCTTCCTGCAATATTGGCACCATTCGAATAGCCGACTGCAACAAGTTCTGAACGGTCAAAAGAATACTTTTCAGCAGCTTCTGTTAAAAAGTCATTTAATTCACCTGTTCGGAAAATCAGGTCCTCTTCATCAAATACGCCCTCTGCCAATCTTTTGAAAAAGCGGGGCATTCCATGTTCGAGAACGTTTCCTCTTACACTTAAAATATTGGCATCTGCATCAATATGTTTAGCGAGCGGAATGAGATCATTTTCATCCCCTCCAGTTCCATGCAGCAGCAGTAATGTTCGATTGCGGTTCTTGCCTTTTTCAAAAATGTGTTTCATGATTATTCGCTCCTATTTTGAAATCAAAAGGTTTGGCATGTAAGCCAAACCCTTTTTTTATTTTCATTAACCTTTTTTCGGGTTATTGCATGCCTTTTTTAATGGATTCTGCAACAGTAACAGTTCGTTTAGCCTGATGCTTCACGGCTGCTTCAACATTTTCTTTTAAATTACCGTCCTGATCTGCTGTAACAGAGGTACCGTACGGATTTCCTCCTGCTTCAAATAAAGACTGGTCGGTATATCCAGGTGCGGCAACAATTGCTCCCCAGTGATACATCGTTGTGTATAAGCTCAAGATTGTTGCTTCCTGGCCTCCGTGGGGATTGCTTGCAGAAGCCATGGCACTGACTACTTTATTGGCAAGCTTTCCTTGAAACCAGAGTCCGCCGGTTGTATCAAGAAATTGCTTCATTTGTGCAGGAACATTACCAAATCGAGTCGGGACACTGAAAATGATGGCATCTGCCCATTCCAGGTCATTTAATGTAACTTCAGGAACATCTTTTGTCGCTTCAAGGTGCGCTTTCCATGCAGGATTAGAATCAATCGCTGTTTGCGGTGCAAGCTCAGGAACTTTAAGCACTTTTACCTCAGCGCCAGCTTCTTTTGCTCCAGCTTCAGCCCAAGCCGCAAGCTTGTGGTTTGTACCTGTAGAACTGTAGTAAATGACAGCTAATTTTACATTTGACATTTCCGATCTCTCCTCGTGTAATGTACGATAATTTTCGAGAACAACTATCTTCAATCCATATATCTCGAATTCAAATTAATTATAAGTTGTCCCAATTTGAAAGTCAACTCATAAGCTGTTGCTTTATCATTATTACTATACCCTTCCGATTAAAGAAGAAACTCCTTATTATGGAAAAAAGCGCAGACAATAAAGTCTGCGCTTTTAAATCATTTTTTTCACTGCATTTGTTCATTCAATACTTTGATAGCTTCTTCCATCTGAGTATCATTTTCCTTCAGCTGTGCCTGCAGCGTTTCAAGCATTTTAATCGTTGTTTCTCCACTGATCGTTCCAGTAGATTTCAGGCTGTACTTTGCTTGAAATTGTGTAACAGCATTTTTTGTTGTTTCTTCATAAAATCCATCAGTTTTTACATTTTTATAGCCTAATGCCTTAAGCATTTGCTGAGCTACTTTCACTTCAGCAGATGAATCTCCCTGCTTTAATTCTTTATCTGGATTTAAGTATGGAAGATTTGCGTATGCCGGAAGAGTTGCTTTATGCTGCGGTTCGATTCCTTTTTTATGAATCCATGATCCGTCAGGCGTCAGCCATTTCGCGATCGTGTATTTAATCGAGGATCCGTCTTCAAAGCTTTTGGCTGTTTGGATCGTCCCTTTCCCAAACGTTTTTTCTCCGACAATCGGAATACCGGCAGATTGATTCAAAGCACCGGCCATAATTTCTGCAGCACTTGCTGTTCCATTATCTACAACAACGACAACTGGAACATTCACGGCAGAATCATTTTGAGATTTTTGAACTTCTTTTGAGCCATCTTTGTTTTCGATTTGCATGATGGTTTTTCCTTTAGGGACGAAAATATCACTCATTGCAATCGCCTGATCAAGCAGACCGCCAGGATTTTGTCTTAAATCTAGTACAAGCCCCTTCACTTCCTGATCATTCAGCTTATTTAAAGCATCAGCAAGTTCTTTGCCGGTCGTTTCTGAAAACTTTGTAATCTGAACCTTGCCAATTCCGTTTTCAACCTCAGTATAAACAGTTTCTAAAGGTATGGTATCCCTTGTCAGATTAAAATCGAGCTCTCCGACACCGTCACGTTCTATAACGAGCTGAACCTTTGAACCTTTTTCCCCGCGGATCAGCATAACCGCTTCGTTGACTGTCATTCCTTCAACGCTTTTGTCATCGACTTTCAGAATTTTGTCTTTTGGCTTAAGTCCGGCCTTTTCAGCAGGTGAACCTTTAATAGGAGAAACAATCATAATTTTCCCGTCAGACTCTTGAACCTCAGCCCCGATTCCTTCAAAAGATGATGAAATATTCTCATTGAAGCCCTTTGCTTCCTCCTGATCCATATAAGTTGAATACGGATCATCCAAAGATTGAAGCATTCCTTTAATTGCACCGTCTACAAGTTTTTCCTGATTTGTATCCTGATAAAATTCGCCTTTAAGCGTGTCGTATGTAGAATAAAGCTTTTCAAAGGGGTCATCGCTTTTCCCCTGCGCCTGCCTCAGGCCGCTGTCTTTCTGAACGACCGCAAACGTAATACCTGCGCTAATGATGGCAGTTAAAAGGATTGCAAACAGAAATTTCACATTGTTATTTTTAAACAAATTAACACCACCCTCATTATGTAATCATTATGAGTAACGAAAACAAAAACGTCAACTAAAAACACAGCGAATCCCAGGTCCTTCAAACAGTATTTACTATATAACTGAAACCATTCTCGGTGTATTAAAATTCAATTTCATTTAATGATTTTCGGACAAATTGGAGATTCAACTTCACAGGAAGATGGAAATCCGCATAATTTAGTTTGAAAGGAGTTCATGCAAATGCCTGGCTATCTTGATTTACTTGCACAACTTGGAGTTGGCGGCGCCCATCCAGGCGGCTTTATGCTGACAAAGGAGATCATCGAACTTGAAATAATTCCTGAATCAGCATCCATTCTTGACGCTGGCTGCGGAACCGGCCAAACCTTACAATTTCTAAAATCGCTTAATTACAATGTGACAGGTTTAGATATTGACCCCATTATGCTTATAAAAGCTAAAAACAGATTAAAAGAGGATAAATGCCTTGTACAAGGATCAGTCGAAAACCTTCCATTCAAAGATAAACAATTTGATTTCATTTTTTGTGAGTCTGTTTTGAGCTTTACAGATTCTGTTCAGTCATTGAGAGAACTGTACCGGGTAATGAAAGATAACGGTGTTCTGCTTGCGATTGAAGTGACGGGTACAGATCAGCCTGACCTCAAACTAAAGGAAAAAATTCAGTCATTTTACGGGTTTCACCATCTATTTAACGAAGAGGAGTGGAAGTCCGCAATAAAATCAGCAGGCTTTCAGAAAATTGAAGTCCGCACAGAAGAAGACTTTATTATCGAAGAAGATGAACCGACAACAGAGTTTGATATGTCAGATAATCTTGAGCCCGTTTATTTTGACATGCTTGCTGAGCACGAAAAACTCCGTGAAGCCTATCATCTCGCTGTTCAATTCCGCATTTTCAGATGTGTGAAATAAAGAGTATCGGGGTATTCGTACAAACCCTTCTCCCTTATTTTTCATAGATTATGAAGAAGCAGGTTGAAGGGAGGAAAAAAATTTGTCGCAAAATTATTATAACCTTTGCTGTCAGTACCATGGTAAAGTTGTCCGCATCAGTGACCGATTTGGAAATCAGCATGTTGGCAGAATTACAAATGTAACTCGGCAAAAGGTCTATATACAGCCTTTAGGAGGACGCGGGCGCGGCGGTTTCGGCATGGGATTTTACGGCGGCTACGGCGGCTATGGCTATGGTTATCCTTATGGAATCGGCTTAGCGTTTGTAACTGGCGTGATTTTAGGCGGTTTGCTGTTCTGGTAGGTAAATGAATGAACATAAAAAGCAGTCTTTTCACTATTAAATGAAAGACTGCTTTTCTTTGATCAAATTAGCTAAACCTTTATAGATGGCAACAATTTCATCCTGCTTCATTCTCACCAGTCCGCTTGAAGAAGGGGCAGTGAATTCCATAACTCCTGAAGCTACTGAATCGGGCTGCAGACCCCAATCTGCTTTCTGTTTTCCGCTATAGGATAAATAAACACCTTTCCCGACGAAGCAGGCTATTTTCGGCTGATAAAACGTCAGCTTATTCAAAAGCACTTTTTTGCCTTCACGATATTCTTCAGCTGTTATTTCCGCAGCAGACTTCGTTGGCCTGTCGACGATATTCGTAAAACCAAATCCTTTTTCAAGAAGCTTGAAATCTTCATTTGGTGAATAAAGCCTGTCCGTTATTCCTGCTTGAGAAAGAATTCTCCAAAAACGATTGCTTTTACTTGCATAATGATGCATGACTTCAGCTGAATACAAACTCGGATTAAACCCGATGAAGATGACATCCAGGTCATGTTTCAACAGATCAAGATCAGGATGACGCATTACATTTTCTTCGCTTTATCAAAAAATTCTTCAAGTGTCAGATCGTTTTCATAGATTTCCGCTGCTTCATTTACTCCTACATAGCGCAAATGCCAAGGCTCATATGCAAACTGTGTAATATCTTCTTTTCCTTTTTGATAGCGGATAATAAAGCCGAATTTATGAGCATTTTCCTTAACCCATTTTCCTTCTGGAGTATCTCCGAATTTCTCGGTTATATCCATATCGGCACTTCTGCTTGTAATATCCATAGCCAGGCCGGTCTGATGCTCGCTTTGACCAGGAAGAGCAACTGTTTCAAGTGCCACTTCATCGCCTTTACGTGCTTTCTCAACATTTAAAATGCCGGTTTGACGTTCATACGACCTGTATCCGGATACGGCAAATAGCTCAATCCCTTCTTTTGTTGCCTGTGCAAACATTTTTTCAAGGGCAATGGCTGCTTCTTTACGAATGTAACGCTGCGGTACATCTGTATCTCCAAATGAAAACGCCACCTTTGGAGCAACAAGGTCAGCTGGCTCATATGCAGAAGGAAGTGAATATTCCTTATTCACGAGCACCATTCGATTCTCGGGATTTGTAATTGTCGGCTTTCCATTGACTTCTTGAATCTTGTTGAAAAATTGCTCCTCTAATTGGAAAAGAGCGGTATCTTCTTTTGGCTTTTCTTCCGCAGGACTCTGTTTTTCCTGCTGAGTTTCAGATTGGCCTTCTTTAAATGGATTAAGATCCTTTGACAGCTGCATTCCGGTGCATGCCGAAAGTAAAAACGTCATGGGAATCATAGTCATTACTGTTGCTTTTTTTAAGTTCAAAATTTGTTCACCCTACCTGCCTTTATGTCTTTCATGCTTTCATTTTATCACTATTGCCTAAAATGAGAAAAACTATATCTGTCAATTGTGCCAGATCTTGTCGAAAAAAAGAGAAAACGCACGAAAAAATTTTCATGCGTTTTCTCTTTTTTATTTAATTGCTGCCTCTAATGCAATTTCCATCATTTCATTAAACGTCGTTTGACGTTCTTCAGATGTTGTTTCTTCGCCAGTTAAAATGTGATCGCTTACTGTCAGAACGGATAATGCCTGACGTCCGAATTTAGCTGCAAGCGTATAGAGTGCTGCTGATTCCATTTCAATTGCAAGGACACCGTATTTTGCCCATTTCTCAAGCTCAGAGTTGTCATTGTAGAACATATCTGCAGTAAAGACGTTTCCGACTTTCAGTTTTAATCCTTTTTCAGTTCCCGCATCATATGCGTGCTTCAGCAATTCAAAATCAGCAGTTGGCGCGTAATCTACACCGCCGAACGTCATTCTGTTCATTTGTGAATCGGTTGACGCACTCATCGCCAGAATTACGTCTCTTACTTTAACGTCCTGCTGAATGGCACCGCACGTTCCAACACGGATTAATTTTTGAACATTATAGCTTTGCATAAGCTCATTTACATAGATCGCAATTGATGGAACACCCATGCCTGTACCCTGTACAGAGATGCGATGGCCTTTATAAGTTCCGGTAAATCCAAGCATCCCGCGTACTTCGTTATAGCATACTGCATCTTCTAAAAACGTTTCTGCTATATATTTAGCTCTAAGCGGATCTCCAGGCAATAGAATGGATTCTGCAATTTCGTTCGGTTTTGCTCCAATGTGAACACTCATCGTTCATTCCTCCAGTTATATGTATAAAAAGGTGCTTTTTCAATATACCATAATCAGCATTCAAAAATCTTTTCTCCTTCTACATTTTCCGATTTAACCTGTATCTTATACATGAAAATTATTAACTGTAGTGAAAATCGATCTGAATGTAGAAAATATAGAGGACAAGGAGGGGTTAATTTTGGGCAAAAAACACCGCAATCGCATCAATGGGCAAAAAAAGAATAACCACATCCCGCCCGAAGCAATTGAAGCTGAAGAAAATGCTCACGGCAAAGAAGAAACTTCAGCCAAACGAAAAAATGGGCCTGGCCATAACTTATAAAATAAGAAAAGGCAGCGATGTCAGATCGCTGCCTTTCTTTATCTGACATGAACCCTGTTAATCTTCGCCCAGCCGCCAGATAACAGTTTGTAGTATGTTTGTCCACGTTTTACTTCGTCAATTAAAAGAATATCTCCAGTTGATATAAACCTCGCCTCATAATCATCCGGCACTCGGTCAGAAACGTTAAACATACAAAAAACATAATGAAGAGCTTCATTATGTCCTGAAGCCTTTATATTCAGACGGTATACTTGTTCATAGCCTTTTTCTTCACCATATTTAGGTGTTTGGAAGATGGTGATGTCGTAATTCTGGCACCTCTTTTTTACCGCAAAAAGACTTAACCCCATTTTACGATTCCCCCTTCAAAGTCGATACATTATGTATTAGAGGGCAAAAGGCAAATTTCCTTCATCTAAGATAGTCTAGTTTTGTCGATTTTATCATTTCGTATCCTTTTATAATGACGAGCAGCCAAACCATACCAGCTGAAAATCCGGCCAGAACATCTACTAAGTAATGCACGCCCAGATAGATTCTGCTCATGCCGATTAAGCCTATCAAAATAACTGTTATTCCGATCCACCATTTTCTGCTTCTTTGCTTTGATGATGTGAACGAAAGCACCAAATAACAAAGAAATCCATAAAAAGCAGTTGAATTCATTGCATGTCCGCTTGGAAAACTGTAATGCGCTGCATCGATAAGTGCATCAAAGGACGGTCTTTCCCTATGAAATAAATCCTTTAGCTCATCATTGATAAAGCGAATGGAATAGAAAGTTCCCCACAAAAATATGGCAGGCAAAAACTTTCTAAAAAGCAAAAGAACAATTGATGCGAAGATCATAATGGGAAATTCCACTTTGATTGACCCAATATCACTGACAGTGAGAAAAAAGAAATTAAAAGGCTCAGTCCGAAAATCCTCTGCACCTTTTACAACTGCATTATCCATCTGCTGTATGCCTTCCATTTGATAAAGTACAGCTAAAAAGATAAAAAGAAAAAGAAAAAGAGCTATTTTTTTCATTGAATCTCCTCCCCCCTGCCATCTTTATATTTTTTTATGTTTTTTTTGCTCTTTGTGCCCAGGAGCCGGTTTTGCTTTATGAGCAATCTCGCTTGAAAACTCTTCCTGATGCTTTGCAGGCTGTTTTTTCGCTTTCTGTTCTGCACTATTTTGATGTTTGTGTGCCATACTAGTTCCTCCTTCTGAAAAATTGTCACCCTTTTATTTTTTCAAAACTAAGGAAGAAACATTCACATAAACGCTTTGTCCATCATTGGCATATTATAGGACATAAGACTCTGATTCAGTCAGAAAGGATGATTCAACTGAAGTATCTGGTTGTCATTGTATTTTTGCTTACCTTTCTTGCCCATTATTTTCTGGCGGCTGATCCGCCATCCTTTAATGAAGAGCTTTTTATTGCACACCGCGGACTTTCCTCCATCGCTCCTGAAAATACGATGTCTTCGTTTAATCATGCTGCCCTTGAAGGATTTAATATGATTGAGCTTGATGTTCAAATGAGCAAGGACAAACATTTGGTTGTCATTCACGACATTACCCTGAAAAGAACCGCAGGCCTTGACAAAAAAATTTCAGATCTAACATTGAAGGAACTAAAAACTCTCGATGTTGGTGAATGGTATGACGAATCGTTTGCAGGCGAAAAAATCCCTACGTTAGATGAAGTTTTTATGAAATTTAAAGATCGCTATCATCTGCTCATTGATTTAAAACGCCCCTCTATATATCCAGGCATCGAAAAAGTCCTGACAGATAAAATATTGGACACATACTCTCCTCATGAATTTTCTATGCTCTCCATCCAATCAACTGAGCTTAAAAGCATCATGCTTCTGAATACATTCCTGCCCCAAATCAAAAAAGGACTTGTTATCTCTTCTCATATTACCTATCATCAGCTAAATGAGCTGGGAGCAAAGATTGATTTTATCACACTGCACAAACGGTGCCTGAATTATTATTTTTATCAGCAGGCCAAACGGGCAAAATTGACTCTGTATGTATGGGGCATACACAATAAATATGATTATAAAAATGTAAAAAGACTAGCTGTTGATGGGGTTGTGGTGGGGAAAAGGTTTGACTAGAAAACCAAGAACGTTCGTATTTCGGAGTTTAGGCGAAAATACGTACGTTCTTGGTTTGGCTTTTATAAAAAATCCGCTCAATAGGAACGGATTTTATTTCGGCGAGTTATAAAAGAAACTGCCATTTTCATATTAAGTAAACCTAAAAATAAAAACAGAATAATCATGCCCAAAACTTCAAAGCCAATCAATTTCATGCCTACGCTCATAGCTGTAAAACAATACAGCATGGCAAGAAGCAATTTCATCTCTGCATGTTCGTAATTGACTGTCATATAAGCTCCGGCCTGAGCACCTGCAAGGCCTCCCGCTATCAAAAAAGCGCCTGTCGATAAATCTATGGGAGATTTTATGAAATAAGTGATAAAGCCACTGCTGACAATAAATAATACACTGAGAAGGCTTGTCCCGATTGCGTCTTTAGGATTAAAACCGGATAACGAAATTAAGAGCGGCACGATGATAAATCCTCCGCCGACACCAAGCATAGTTGAGATAAATCCACCAATTGCTCCTGTAAGTACTAAAAGGACAATCGACCATTTTTTAATTGGTTTTACCACGATGCTCTTTTTTTTCTTTCTGAACAGCAAGCTCCAGGCAAAATAACTCAAAAGGAGAATAAAAGTAACGGGAATAACGGTTTTATCATATCCATTATTATTTAAGTAATAGACAAAAGGATTGGCTGCCTGAGTTGCTGCCACACCGCTTAGACCCATAATTACAGCTTCTTTCCATCTCAGGTTTTTCAATTTAAGATGAGCAATCATCCCCGAAAACGATGTTCCGATTGTATATAATAAACTGATTGTTATCGCAGTAATTGGTTCTGTATTCATCAGCAGCAAGACAGGGGTTAATATAAATCCGCCGCCGACACCGAAAAATCCGGATAAAATGCCAATCATAAGGCCTATTACGGCAAAAAGAAAGAAAATAAGCATCACACCTTAAGGCATATTTCAACTCATCTCTTATCTTATAGATACATGCTGTAAAAGAAAAGGTCATGCCTTATTGTCAGAATAAATATATTTCTCAGATGCATCTTTAAAATGGTCGCTAAAAAAAAAGCTGATGTCACAGCCTTTTCTAAGTATTCCACTTATTTTTCTCCTTTTTTAACGAGGTCTGGCAATAATTCCGTTATGAACTTTAATAAAACCATGCCTTAAAATATCGAAACCGTTTTCATAAATGTACATTCCCATTTGCTGAATCGTCATTAATTCTCTGTAGGTATGATTCATAACATCAGCCATGATCTGATAATATAATTTGGATTTCAACTGAGCCCTCGGTGTAGTTAAGATCGCATATCCCCCATCTTTTAAGAACTTTCTGTGCCAATCAATGGACTCAGGTTTTTGCTCATCAGGAAAATGTTCAATCATGCCAACGCTTATGACGATGTCAAATTCTTTTCCGAATGGAAGATTTCGAATATCTTCAACAAGGTACGTGATATTAAAATCGTTCTTATACCATACTTTTGGTGCACCAGTCACAGGGTTTTCACCTAAAAAAGGATAATGCTCAGGAAATTCGGCAAACCGGCCGTCTCGGCAAAAAACATCATAGTCCACCATGACAATTTCACCGCCTGGATACATGGCAGCAAGCTGCATCGCTTCATAGCCTTCGGCAGCACCTAAAAATAGAATTCTTGGCTTTGAAACATGCAGTCCCTCAAACAGCGCTCTTTTCCCCCGCGGATCCCAGATGCCATCTTCAATGCGGTGAATATAATTCCAAAGCCTGAGCTTCATTGATTTGCCGAGAACTTCTTTAACTACAGCAGGACGGAATGCAGCAAAATTTTTCTTCAGTTCTTCATTAAATGCATTCATTTCTTCTGGGACATCTTTAACAAACCATTCATGGAAGGATTTATTAAAATACTGCCATGATGTATGAACAGGCATGGACTTTTGATTTTCTTTTTCCCAGTCCTTTCGATCTTTTGCATATGTTTTGACTTCGTAAGGTTTTCCAACATCCTTCCACGTCAGCATCGACCAGTCCCGAACCAGATTTGTTGCAAAAAGCTCGCCTTTTTCTTCCTCTGTATAGGTGCGAAGATCAATTTTAAAGCTTTCAGATAAAGCTGTTTTTCCAATATCACTTTCCGTAAAAGGTCGTACCTCAGCTTCTGTTGGCATGGAAAACCTCCATATTTTCTGAATTTTAAATTAATTTTATCAACCCTTGTTCATATTAGCAATGCATATTTAATCACCGCAGAAAAAATAAATATATGAAATTCAATGAGAAACTGAGAAAAACAGAGAATACGAGAGATTTACACGTTGTAAACGCTTTATTTGCCTTAAAACAGATTATTCTGAATCTTTAATTATTGTAAAGATTTTGTTAAGATGAATTTACTCACTCATAGGAAGGCGTGATTCCAATGACGACGGTAAGCGAAGCATATCAGAATCACATCCAGTAAAAAATCAGCCCGTGAAAACTGATTTTGAGGTGTGTGGATATGCGGGGAAACGTGAATCTGACTAAGGGGATGATTCCAATGACGACGGTGAGCGAAGCATGCTAAGATCATGATGCAGATGAAAATAGCCCGTGAAACCTATTTTCGCAGCATGTGGGCATGCGGGAAAATCAAAGCAAAAGAATAAACTGATCGAATCCGTGCAAGACATTAATTGAAAGCAATCAATTGATTCAAAGCAGCGAATGGTTATTAGTAAGAAAGGAAAGAACAAAAAAGTGAATATGTTTGATTCAAGATAAGACGCTGTTTATGTTCTGTATACATAGACAGCGTTTTGTTTTGAGCTTATTTTTGTAAAAAGACGTTTCTTTTTTGTAAAAAGACGTTTCTTTATAGAAACGCCTTCAGCTTGATTATTCAGTTGCTTGCATTTTCTATAGACATATATTCTTCCTCTAAATATTGAAGGAATCGGTCTGCTGCATCATGCACCGGTCCATATTTCCCTGTATCTTGTATACGCTGTTTTGCAGCATCTATAAAAGGATAATAAGCTGCCTGAATTTCCAGGTCCTTGATTAATTGTTCCCGCGTTTTATCCAGTACTGTATACTTTCTAGTCCAAAGATTCTCACTCATAACCACTTTCAACCCTTCCCTTTTCACAAGAAGCGCGGAGCTCGCTTCGATTCTCTTTATGTATATAGTCCGTACGACATTAATCTGCGGTGTTTATTATAAGTTTAAACTGTTTCTAATAATACAGTAGACAAATAAGGAAACTTTTCAGCTGTTTCCCCGCCGAATTCCTCTGTAAGAGCTGCTGCAAGCATGCTTGAAACCGTTTCTTTTTTTTGAATATCAAATGTCACAATTTCATTGGCATTTAAACCGAATGTAAGGCCTGTATGTGTGTAGCCTATAAAAAAGCGGTCTGTCTGCAGACTGTTAATGACGTCTTCTTTCTCTAATCCGAGAGTGATTAAAGATAACTTTCCTTTTTCTGTGCCGATTTCAATTTCGTAGATCATGGCTGCATCCTCCTTAAATTGTAGTGCGTTAAAAATTTGTAATGTTCATGACAAATCATTTCAATTAATAAGTCAGAAATAAATTGTCTTTCTATACTATACGTTCCATGCCGCTCTTTTTTTGTCTGTTCTCTTAAATTGGAAGATTTTTTTACTGTTGAAGCACTTGTTGACACAGGATTAAAATAGCCTCTTTACTCGTGCCACGCCTTAACCGGCCGATCATCAGGATACCCGAAAATTTCACGGTATTTCTTGCGGTCTTCGGTAAATTCCCACCAGTTTTTATCGCTGCCTGGATGATTTGCATGATAGACGACACATCTCATGACGTCTTCTACGCAAGGATCCATCCATACCCCGTACTTTTTCTCTAGTTCATGAACGAGCTCTTCTCCCCTCCTGTTCTTTACATCCTCTAAAGCAGAGAATCCAAGGTCCACAGCCAGATTATGGGCAAGCTTTGGGCCCACCGACGGAATAGACTGAAAGACAGCAAGCCCAATTAATTCCCGGGCCCGTTCGTTTGGAACTTCAATTAAAGCTGCTAATTTGTTTGCCTTCATCTCTTTTATCTCTGAGAGTCTGATTTTGCCCTTTCTCAGCTGTTCCCTCTCCTTGTCAGTTAGGGGGAGCTTTGGTGATTTTTGCTTCATTTTGTTTCACCTCTCCTATTAAATTGGTTATCTCACATCAAAAAACAGCAGTGATAAACTCTTCACTGCTGTCACTTGATTAACTATATCGCTGTATGACATCTTCAAGCGTTCTTTTGATAGATGCCTGCTCTTGCTGAGTGATCATAACTTTTACCAGGGATTCATCCATTTCGAGGGCTTCAGATAAAAAGCCCCCGAGTCCCCTTGCCCGGCGATCTACTTCGAGCAGCAGCTCTACTCCGTGATGGCTTACATTTGAAATGACGACTTCCAGTTCATCGAGCTTGCCGCGGAACGGACCTGCGGTTGGATAGAACTCAAATTCCTGAATAAAAGGAAGCCTTTTCCGCAAATGATACGGAGCTGCCTCGTTTTCTACTTTTCTAAGGTTAAAGCCAAGGTCTCTTAGTGCGGAGAAAATTGTTTGCACGAGCGGCGGGGCTGCCACCTCTAAAAAGTCTTTGTCACTCGGGTCAACTGCCCCTTTAATATCAAGCCCGGTTTCCAGCCAAACCTTTGATGAGCCAAGGGTGATTGGTGTGTCGGCAGGCAGTGGAAAAGCAAATGGAATTTCTTTTATTTCATTTGCCATGATTACAAATGGTTCATTCATTTTCACCTTTGTAATGGTTGCAGTCTGATGATATTTCTTATCATCTGATTCTTTTAAATAAGTTGTTTGCAGAGAAAGGTAGATTTCATCGATCTGCTGTTCGATGTTTCCGCCTTGGACGTGAATAATTCCTTTCAGCTCTTCTCCCAAAACAATTTTATCAGAAGCTAACCGCGCATCCACTTTAGCTGCACCAATACCTACACTTGAAAGAATTTTATTAAAAAATGACATTTTGTTCTCTCCCATCCGCACACTTCAATACTTCCACTATAAGCTCATCAATAGAATCATATGGCTTTAGAAGCTTGAGCATCCGTTTTATAATTTCTTTAGCAAACGCTGATAATTCAAGTTCATCTTCCCAGCTTCTGCTCTTTCTCGAAGAAGGAACATAGCCTGAATACAATAAAAAAAGCACGAAATGTCCCAAAGCAAAAAAATCGCTTTGATAGGAAACCTCTCTCAAAAGAATCTTTTCTTTGGAGTATTTTGTTTCAGACTTGAATACTTCATTAGAATCATTCAGTCTTCTGGCTAATCCAAAATCAATAATATGAATGGACTGATTTTTCATGAGAATGTTCGGTATTCTTAAATCCCTGTGAACAATTCCATTATCATGAAGAATCTTTACAGCCCTTAATACTTTCAACAATATATGAAAGGATTCCTTCTCTCCATAAGCTTCTTTTTTAATAAATATTAAATCCTCGAATGTCTCGGCTTCTACATACTCCATTGAAATAAAATGTTTTTTTTCCCATTTAAAGGATTCGTAAAAATCAGGAAAGGCAGAATTGCGCATGCTAGACTGAATGTCAGCTTCCCGCATGAACGAGAGCAGCCCTTTACTTGAACGCGCTTTATAAGCTCTAAGCTGCTTTACGACAGCAGACTTCCTGCAATGAATATCTTCGGTAAGATACGTAATGCCATAGCTGCCCATACCCAGCACTTTTTTTATGAGGTATTTGCTGTTAATCGTCATGCCTGATTTTAACGGCCTTTCCCCATATTTTAATAACAGGTTAATCATTAACTGCTGTAGGATCTTGAAAAACGGCTTGATCCAGATTTCCGCTTATAATGCTTGTGGCCATACTTAGCGGGATTTCCGTAATGTCTATTCCTGCGGTCGCTGCTGCTGTATCTGTGATGTGATTTTTTCCCTAAAAATGAATTGATCAATTTTTTTAACATATAGATCCCTCTTTCTTTAATTACTACGTTTCATAAGAACAAAAGTTTCAGCTTTTTCATATGTAAGTAGGAGGCACGGATATAGGAGCTGGCTATTATGAATATCCTCCCGCTTTTTAAGAAGAAAGCATTACCTGTCCTTTTACCCAATACAGAAAAAGTAAACCTGGAAAAAACTTTGTCAGAGTCTTTAGAATTAAAAAGTCCCCTTGTACTATATGAAGAAGAAAGACTTGCTGTTTTGGACATAAGAGCTCAGACTGCCGAGTTGAACAGGAATAACCTGACAAGAACGGAAGCCTATTTAGCTTTTTATTTAAAGCACCCTGAAATTCATTGGTCTTTTCTTGCACATATGGTGTCAAGAAACGGCGGATACAGCATGACTGATTTGAAAAATGGCTTTGTCGGTCAGTTTCTGCCTGAAAAAGAGATTGTCGCTCTTTTTCAATTTCTTGAAACGGCTAACGCTCTTATTTTCCATGATGCCTATCCGCAGCTGATGCTATACGAAAAAAGCCTTTTATCAGGCAAACCGCTTTTTCATTTATTGCCCGCCTTAAATGTTTCGCGGTTTATGATACCAATCTGGGAGATGTTTTTTAAAAAGAAATACTCTGACGTGCTTACGCTTGCCTTAATTACAAACGAGCAGCATTATGTGGAGAATCAGCTGCTGTCAAAATCGTCCGGCATCTTAAAAACATTCCCTTATGCTGTGCAGGAAAAATGCGGACTGACGAATGTTGTCTTACCATACAAAAAGCACTTTTTTGATAAAAAATATTCCCTTGCAGGAATGGAAGTAGATAATTTTATTAAGCCTGAAGCAAGAATCAAAATAGGAAAGATCCTTTATCAAACTCTTTTTCATCCAGCCGTCTTCAATGAGGCTTTGTTATTTTCAAAGCATACTCCGCATACTGGCTCGAGAAGTGACTATTGGCCACACCTTTTCTCAGCTTCTAAAGAGAAGCAAAAATTCCAGAGCCCGAAGCTGCTGGATGCATGGGAAGATGTTCCTCATACTTTTCACAGATACAGTGATTGGCTTCAGAATATAGATCTAATTTCAGAATTTGATGTTTTTCAGCACACGGGCACCTATAAAGACATAACAAAGAATGTAAAAATGAATTTGCTGAAAATGAGCTCCCTCCAATTGATTACAAAGAAAATACTTTGACATAACGCCAATAAAAAACGACGAGAACCCTCGTCGTTTATTCTATGTCTTCCAAATCTTCATCAATTATGCATTTTTCGAGTAAATAATCGAATGCGATATCTGCTATTGTATCCAGTTCGAGTTCTGAGGGAATGTATCCCCTTTTCGTCAGCTCATTGTAAAAGAATTCTGCCATTTCTTCTGTATCAATAATAACTTCAATTTCTTTCACAACATCGCCCCCTTAGTAATTGTTTATATGTCCCAATTTTCAAAACTATGTCAGGAATGAATAAGCTTTCGATAAATTTTATTGTTCATAATCTATCCTTGCCTGCATACCATTTAAGTAAATGGACAAGCCAAAGAGGAGATGAATGAAATGAAGAACTTACAAGCGGTTTCAAAAAAAGAAGAAGAAAATATTGTACTGCAATTTATAGATGGAGAGGGCTTTGATCATCTGCTTGAACAAACAATTAAGATCCTTCAAGGGGCTATGCTCTTCGGATGTGTGCCGTTTTTTATTTACTTGTTGATTTTAATCTTTTCTTAATGATCCTTTGTATACTTGTTTAAACTATCGATTATAAAATCCATCATTTCTTTATACTCAGGATCTCCAAACATTTCGTACAATGACAAATAATCATTGTATATATCAAGAAGTTCATCAACAATATCCCTTTTGCTTCGTTTTACTTTACGAGCGGCGGGTTCTTGCTTTGTCAGCTTTTCTTTGGCAAGGAGCTGTTCCATCGCTTTACTTTCGGGAGAAACGATATGCATCAGGCTCAGCTGCTGAACGAATGTTCCTGCCTGTTTTTTCCCCATAACAAATACAAGCTCTTCCTCGGATGCTTCAAGCCATTCCCCGTCGTTGATGCGCATGAGCTCATAGATAATATCTTCCCAGCCATCCTCTGTATATCTCCAGATTTCAGTACGAAAACCGACTATTTTGAACAGCTCTTCTTCGTAGCCCTTTACTTGTACAATATCTCCTATATGATACTGAAATTCAATTTCTATTTTTTCGGAATCAATGACTTTCCCGGTGTATTCTGAGTATAGCTGGATCGCGTTTTCAAAGTATAAAATCTCGCTGTGATTTACTTCATATAGATAATGCTGATCGATTTGATGAACGTTCGTAACCGTTCCAACCGTACTGTACATAATAATCACGACAGTATCACCGACTTTAAACTTTGGAATTTTTTTGTTCACTAAAAGATCCTCCTCTGCCGCGATTCATAAAAGTTAGAATAGTATATGCTGTAAAACCTGAATGCGTAATAGGCAAATCAGCAAAGGATTTTCTATCAATTCGGTTTCATTTAAATGATTGACTCATTTTTTCAGGAGACCTGGAGATAGTAAGAATATGAAGTCATTTTAGGAGGTCATTTTTTATGGAAAACACATCTAATTACGTCGAAGGCTTACATGAAAAACAGCAAAAGGACGAGCAGAACAGACAGCACCAGGGCAAAGGAAACCCGGGCAAGAAAAAGCCGAATAAAACGCATAAATAATTAGGAAATGAAAAATCGCCTGGTTAGCCCAGGCAGAAAAGTTTTGGTTTAACTTTTTTGTCGGAGCCGTTCTGGCCGAGGTTAGGCGATGGAGCTGGATAATAATGAATTTGTGAGCCGGCTGGTCAGCTCAGATGCGGCTTACAAGAATTCCCCCGAAAAGGCAGAGTCTGACTTTTCGGGGGAATTCTTTTGTATGAGGAATCAGGAGGTCCAGTTGGACAATGACACAGACGGACACAAAAGGATCCTGCAGAAAAGACTGTTTCTGCAGGATCCTTAATAATAATGGTGAACTTTCGCACCGTCAGCTGGGGGTTATCTGGAAAAAGAAAGTATTTCTTATTAATGGGCAAGTATTTCACCAAATCTGGCCAGTAAAATAGGCAAACAGGTAAGTATTTTACTCGTTTCAGCGAGTAAATCGACAAACACTTTTAATCCGCGTGCCAAATGCACATTGATTCTGAAAGAAGAAAATATAATTTATATTGGCACTATCCCAATCTTTTTCTGTAACCAGCTGACCAGCATTCCTTCACAAATTTCATCTAATCAGAACGTAATTGCTTCAATTTAATACACCCGTATAAAATGAGAAAACTCGCAATCATAAAGACCTCCATCCAAAGCAAATACCTCGGCCAAGCCCCAAGAAAATCTAAAAGCGAAGCATTTTCAGGTTTTTTCATGATGTATAGATAATTTGAGCCAATCCGTTTATTTAAGAGATAAATACATCCGGCGTAAACATTGACAATCAGCACTGAAGCCCATAATGAGCGCCAGGTTGGCAGAAAATGATAGGCCAGTATCATAAACAAGCATGCAATGATCACTCCTCCATGTGACAGAAAAAAAACGATATACTGGAAATGCGGAAAAGAATACTGTCCAAGGTTCGGTGTGAGAACGGCCTGAATGGAACTTGCAATTCCTGCGTAATACAGAAATTGAAACAGCCTGGAGCTTTTTGCAATGAGCATGATAATGGCCAGAATGACAGTAAAATCACTTAGGTGAAGAGGCAATGAAGATTGGGGTGTCCATGCCCCTTCTGCTATTAGCCACACCTGGTGCACAAACATGGAAAGAAAAAGAATTACTGCCAGTGCAATACGAACAGGTTGTCTCATTAATTTAACTTTTTTCTTAAAAATAAATAAAAGGAAAGTCAAAAACAGAATTAAAACCAATGTCCATATGTGATCTGCTGAAAATAGACGGAAATTTTCAACCTTAGGGTCGTGCTGAAAGTATTCGTACATTCATGCCACTCCGTTTTTCTATTTATTTTGAGGCAATTTCACATAATTTATGCCGATAACAGCTGAAAAAAAAGCTGAGCTCAAAGTCAGCTCTTAAGTCCCTTTAAGTTCCCGTACTAGAAAATAACAGGTAAGATTACGAGATAAATACTTGTAAGCCTTTATTTATCCAACCAATAACACCTGTGTAAAATCCTACTATAGAAGAATGTGATAGAGGTTTAATAATGGTAAAATTCACTATATGAATTTCAATTATGATTTTGGGGAGTGAGAGGTATGAAACGGCGAATTTGTATTGTTGGGACCGGGACAGCTGGTCTCCATTTGGCATATGCTCTTAAAAAGGAGTTTGATGTGACGGTGATCTCCCATCGCACAGCAGAACAGATCAGAAATGGCAGAATTCAGTCTACACAAGTACATTTCGGCTCGACAATTGAAAGAGAAAGACGCTTTTCTATGCCAAAATGGAGTGAGCATACTCGAATTGAAAGTATCCATATGACCATTGGTCAGCAAAAACTGTTTGCAGGAATGCTGGCTGAACCCGCACTTTCTGTTGATCAGCGCTTCTATTTTTCACATTGTTTAGAGGAACTAATAGAGAGAAAGGTCCCTGTTCTCTTTAAAAAAATAAATAATGAGAATCTCGGTGAATTAATAGAAGAATTTGACTTGGTTATTGACTGTACTGGCAAAAATGGGCCGCTTTTCCCCTTTCCTATTGAAAAAGATTTTTCACCATTCCAGACACCTCAAAGAAAATGCATCGTTGGATACTTTAGAGGTATAAAGCCGCTTACACCTCAAGGAATTAATGTCACCATCCTCCCAGGTGAAGGAGAAATGTTTGAAATACCTGCATTAACGGATCAAGGTCCAGTGACGATCTTGTTTATTATGGCAATTCAGGAAAAGAGATTAGATATTTTTAAAGCGATTCGCTCATCAGACGAATTCACGTTAAAAATACGGACAGTTTTGCAATCTTTTTTCCCGGAAATCGCAAGTCGTATTGTAGAGGAAAGCTTTGCTCTAAATGATGAAAAGGGAATTCTGCAAACAGCGATCACACCTGTTATACGAAAACCGTATACAATTATACAAAATAAATTAGCAGTCGGATGCGGAGACAGTGTGTTTTTGAATGATCCGATTACAGGACAAGGCTGCAATCTTTCGTCTTACTGCGCAGAAAAACTGTATGAGACGTTAATTGAGTTTAAAGATGAACCTTGGAATTCACAGCTTGGGGAATCCTATTGGGATAAAACGAAACCATTAGTCAAGCAAGTGACAGAGTGGACAAATGCGATGACAATGCCGATGCCTGAGCATGTTATCGACCAGATCCTTCAAGGTTCCGGGGAACAGGCAAAAGCAGATCGAATTGCCGGCTGGTTTGCTGATCCAAGCACGGCCTATCAGGATATTTTTCAAGGCAGCAAAATCCAGTAGTTTATATGGAGAAGGGTGACCTGCTGATTCACCCTTCTTTCATTCTTGCGGCATTTCAAAAACGAATAATTGAAAAATTCAAGGATGATGAAAGAATACGATTCCGGATTGGATATAGGTCTGGAGTAAATCTCAGCTCAACGTTTGCCGTCAAAATCTTCCTCCAATAAATCGCCTGCAGGCTCAACGTTCAGCGGCACAACTTCTTCAAAAGATAAATAGTATCCGGCCGTTTTCGCTTCATCAAACAACTCAAATGATTCCGAATTAAATGTATAAATGTAAAATTTTGTGCTGCGGATCCGTTCAAGCCATGAGCTTTCAATCACAATAATCTTATCTGTACTAGTCTCACCGAAAAATCTGGAAGAATCCTCTTCCTTCGTTTGCTCCCCCTTCCAATATATAACTCTGTGACAATCCCGCGGAAAATAATAATGAAGTTGCATGCTCCTGATCTATGGCCCAGACAACTGGACGAAGGCTTAGAAAAGCAGCAGAGTGCCGCGGTTTAAATAGATTTATAGAAGGAACTTCACTAAAATGGTATAGCATTTACTTTGGTCCCCCTATTCTACCTTTATTAAAAATGACTGCATTCTTCAACCTTATGGCATGTTCTAATAAAAACCACCTTTGCTATACTTTACAATAAAATAAGTAGATTTTGGAGGAAACATAATTGAGAAGCGAAAGCGAAATGATGAAATTAATTCTTGATGTTGCCAAAAATGATAAGAGAATTCGGTTAGTAACTCTAGAGGGTTCAAGAGCAAATAAAAATGTGCCAAGAGACAAATTTCAAGACTTTGATATTTCCTATTTTGTAACGGATATTGATTCTTTTAAATCCAGCGATGAATGGTTAAATCAATTTGGCCAAAGAATCTTGATGCAAAAGCCGGAAGATATGGAACTTTTCCCGCCGGAACTTGGCAATTGGTTTTCCTATTTGATGTTATTTGCAGATGATAATAAAATTGACTTAACTCTTATCCCAATTGATGAGCTGGAACAGTACTTATCAGAAAGTGACGGCTTGATAAAATTATTGTTGGATAAGGATTCAAAGATAAATAAAAAAATAGATCCTAATGATGAAAAATATCACATAAAAAAACCTTCAGCTAGAGAATTTGATGATTGCTGCAATGAATTTTGGATGGTGTCAACGTATGTTGTTAAAGGTTTAGCACGAAAAGAAATTCTTTTTGCAATTGATCATTTAAATGAAATAGCAAGACCTAATCTCTTACGAATGATGGCTTGGAATATCGGGATCGAAACTGATTTCTCTTTAAGCGTCGGAAAGAACTATAAGTATATTCAAACCTATTTAGACATAAACGACTGGGAAAAATTGCTTAATACGTATGCAGAGAATAGTTACGAAAATATGTGGCAATCTTTATTTGATTGCTATGATCTTTTTAGAAAATACTCCAAATTAGTTGCTCATCGTTTAAGTTACGACTATCCAGATTATGATGAACAGATTACTGGGTATACTGAAAAAATTTTTCATTCCTTTCGTAAAAACCATTAAAAGCGGAAGAAGTTCCATTGTCATTCCCAGAGATAAACAATATATATGACTATAAAATACCTTTTTGATTTAGTGCACAACAGTATTCCATCTTGTGTCCAGTGCAAAATGAAAAAACCTGATCAGCAGCTGCTGATCAGGTTTTTTCATACCTTTAAATATGTGATTGAATCTTTTTGTCAGCTGAAAGCTGTTTCCTAAACGGAAATAGACTGCGCACGGTTTCATCCCGCAGCCATAAGCCTCCCCATGCTATAACAGCTAAATATACCGGAAACAAAGTATGAGAAAAGAGCGGGGCATCCAATCGTAAATGTGTAGCGATAACGCCTCCATAATAGCCGGTCAGGAGTACTGCTCCCAAGAGAGAAGTCCGCGGTACAAGATACAGAATCACAGATAATAGCCCAAGCAATCCAATGATAAAAATGTGATGCTCCTCAAAACCAAGCGAAAGGGTTCCTTCAACAACCTGAACAGGTTTGACAAATTTCATAATACTGTCAAATAACATAAACAGGATAACCAGTCCGCTCATCACCCAAGAAGTCAAAAGGCGGCCTTTTGAAACACTTTTTGCCATGATTGTTTGTACCTCCCTGATTTTTGTATGATACTCTGTACACTTTAGTTCCTCGTGTGTAATCATACATCATTTCAAAATACTGGATGAGTTTTAAAATTATGACTTCTAATTTTGTTCTTACATCCGTCAGGCTAATGAAATCCTTCTCTTTCTTTTTCTAGTAAAATCTTTGAAATCCCGGAAAAACATCATGGCCCATGCCAAAATGGACGACTTGGAGTTTTGTTTTATTGCCTCTGCTTTCTTTTCCAAGTCTCTCTATTTCTGCAGAAGTTAATCGAGGTCATGCAAACAGTCCTCTTTACTTTTCCGAATTACAGTGAGTTAACAAATAAATCCTTTTTTCATTATTTTTTGCAGGCATCATTATTATTTTTAAATTGCCGCCAAACAGCTCTCTCAGTCAAACAAACACAAGCTTCATTTTCACTCTTCGTGTCAGATTCAATAACGGTCAGTCTCCTATTCAAACATCATAACCCCGGGATCTTTCTTATAACAATGCACAAGGATCGCATGCAGCTGGCCTCGATGATGATACAAATGAACTGCCATTTCTAAAAGCCATTCATACCGGGTATAAACGGTTCCCCAATAAGAGGTCATTTCCTGATGAAGTTCTTTTTCATTAAATTGACTGAACCGTTCTGATAAAATAATGTGATTCTTAATCAATGCTTCTTTTATGTCGTGGAGGTTATTTAAAGCTGCAGAAGAATAGAAGCCGGCCATCTCTTCCCAGCTTGCTCCTTCAGAAATCAGCAGATCTGCATGACAGATCATTGCAATATGTTTGAGCAGCTCTCCGACGGAATGCTTGTCAGCTGTCGGTCTTTTCATCAAATCACTTTCTTCTAACGTTTCTATAATCTTAATAATAGTGTCATTTGCCACCTCAATTTGATGCAATGCATTTTTAACATATGGATTCAAAAGCCAAACCTCTCCCTTATCTCCGCTTTAAAATAATTATCGGATATTTACCTTTCCTCTACAAGAAAAAAGCCGCTCTATCCGTTAGAATAAAGCAGCTTCATCAAAAGATTAATATAATTTGGTGATTAAATCATTTTCCAAAAACATCGTTGATAACTCTATATCTTTATATAACTTGTTATAATTTTCTCTGCAGGCTTCAATGTCTGTCTGCTTTTTGGTTTTATTATCTATACATTTACCAGATGAAAAAACGCCATCATGGGAAGCAATGTAATCATAGCTATCAGAGTAAAACGAATAACGTGTTGTTTCGTAAGCAAATCCTGCAAAGCCCTCATGATCAGCATCAAGAGGTTTCCCAAACTGAATCAGCTTCTGATCGATTCCAAGCAAAGACGTGATTGTTGGAAAGATGTCCATCTGGCTGGCAGTTACTTCATTGACTGCACCCTCTGTTTGCCCGGGATGATGAATGATCAGCGGGATATTGAATTGTTCTTTTTCATTAAAATCCACAGCAATCAGTTTATTGATTTCATCTTTATCCATTGGCAGCGGTCCATAGTGATCGCCATATACAACAAAGATTGTATCGTCCCACAGGTTTTTCCTTTTCAAATCTTCGATAAATAGACCAATTGTCTCGTCGAAGTATTTTGTAGACTGCAAATAATGACCTGTATTCGTGCCTTCAAACCTTTTTGGAAGATTTAAATATTGATGGTCTTTCGGCATAACAAAAGGACGATGGTTGGTAAGCGAGACAATGAAATTATAGAAAGGCTTTTTATCTTCTGTGTATATCTCAGCCATTTGATTAAATATACTTTCATCCGAAATACCAAGTCCAACAATTTCATCCGCTGTAATTTTCGGGTGATTTTTATGGTAAAACGTTTGATACCCTTGTTCCGGATAGGCTTGATGGCGATTCCAGAAATCAGGATTATTGCCATGGGTTGCGCTGGTTGAATATCCTTCCCGTTTTAAAACGTTCGCGAGCGACATGTATTCGTTAAAAGGATATGCATTATAAACACCTTTAGGCGCCATTGGATATAAAGAATTATTTGAAACAAATTCTGCATCAGACGTATTACCGCGTCCAATTTGCAGATAAGTATTCGGATAATAATGACTTTCTCCAATCAAATCATTCAAATTCGGAGTGACCTCTTCCCCATTCACTTTCAGTCCGATTGGGAACGTGTTTAAAGATTCTGCTTGAATGACAATGACGTTTTTCCCTTTAAATTTGCCGTAATAAGGTGATTCTTTCTGCAATTCTTGATTTTCACTGAAATACGACTGCAGTTCTTGAATTTGTTTTTTGTCATTAAGGAAGGTTTCCTTAGCAAAAGCCTGTTTAAGCATATTTTGTTTCACATCGTAAATATGGGCAGGAAGAACTCCTGTTAATGAGACTTTATATTGATCAGAAAATGTATCTTTCAAAGGGTAAAAAGAAGTAAATAATATAGCTGCTGCTCCAAGTCCGAAGGCAATTCTGCTGAACGCTTTACGCTGTTCATTCTGTTTGATTAAATAATAAACAATCAACAAAACAGCAGCCAGCAAGACATCAATCCAGTATAAATAATCGGCCGGATAGATAAGGGATATAATTGAATCTTTCACATGCCCTAACTGATCAGCCTGCCCAAGCAGTTTTACATTTAAAATAGCATCATAATACCGTTCATAAACAGCATCTGCATATAGGATAAAAGATAGAATGAAATAGATGATGAATGCGGTGATGAATTTTAATTTTGATCTTCCTGTTACTAAGAGGCTTGTTAAACATAAAGCAAAACCGGCAGAGGCAACTAGGATATATTTCTTATGAGGCGATAATTCCATTTCGTGTACAAAATACAGGGTTTTAAACATCCAGAAAACGGTGATCAACCCTACGGTCAGCAAAAACATGACCATGTTCTTTCTATTATTTAATGACAATCTATATTCACACCTTTAAGTAATTTAATCGAACAAAAATAGATCTTTATATTCAGTTAATCATAGCAAAACGAGTTAGCTTTTTAAAGATAATTTTAACAAAAACTTAATACTCCTTTACAAAGAGTTAAAAAACACGTAATCAACCGTTTACATTTAAGCGAACTCTCCCGCACGTAATTTTTTCCGCTTCGTTTTTTATGAAAATCCTTCGTTAAAGATGCTTATTAAAAAAATTTCACAAATCTTAACACATTCAGGAATGAAAAAAAGACTATTTCTGTGATATAGTTTTATTAGTCAAATTTGACTAATGACTAAGGAGGAGACAGCCTATGTTCGAACATTTTCTTAAACGGGGAAAATTAATCATTATTTTATTTTTTATGATTATTTTAGTTGGCGGGTATTTATTTTATCAGCTTCCTAAACGCGAATTGCCGGAGTTTTCAGCAAATATTGTATCAATATCAACTGTTTATCCAGGAGCGGATGCCTCAGTTGTTGAAAGTGATGTAACGGAGGTTTTAGAAGATGTTTTCAAAAATTCAGAAGGCATTGCAAGCATTAATTCCGTTTCTGCACAGGAATTTTCAACTGTTATCATTGAAGTTGATGATAGTGAAGATTTTGAAAAAATATCCAGTAATATTAAACAAAATGTATCCGACAATGTCTCGAAGCTTCCTGAGGGTGCATTTGATCCTGAAGTAAAAAATGCCGCGGCTGATCTACCGGTTGGTTCATATATGATAACTGCTGGAGATATGAATACACTTGAGAGCAGCCAGGAGGAAATTCTTGATTTAAAAGAAAAGGTTCTCGACCTTGACGGTGTATCAGGCGTTACGATTAAAGGCTTTAATGAAAAAGAAGCCATTTTAAAGCTTGACAGTGATAAGTTATCTGATAAGGGGCTGAATGTCTCTACGATTATTGATGCCATCAATAATGAGTATAAAACGACACCACTAGGCGAAACAAAGCAAGACGGCGAAAATGTCGGCCTTTCGCTGAAACAATATAAAGACGTCAAACAAATAAAAGATCTTACCGTACAATCGCCTATTACAAAAGAGCTAATAAAAGTCAGTGATATCGCCGAGCTTGCTTTTGAGGAGAAGGATCAGGAAGATATTGTTTCTTTTAATGGCAAACCCGCGTATTCTTTTACAGTCACGATCGATTCAGGACTTGATATTCCCGCTGCTTTTACTAAAGTAGACAAAGAAATCAAGGATGAATTGAATTTGCCTGAAGGAGCAGAGCTCGAAACGTATTACTCGCAAAAAGCAGATGTTGATACTATTTTTGATGATTTAATCAAAGAGGCAGTCATTGCGGTGCTTGCCGTTATTCTGATTACAACCCTTGGATTAACATTAAGCGGAGCATTTATCGTTTCACTCGCCATTCCCTTATCTATTACCTTGGGGACAATGCCGCTGCCTTTCCTTGATGTTGACCTGAACCAAATTTCTGTGATCGGGCTGATTATCGCACTTGGAATATTGGTCGATGATGCTATTGTTGTGAATGATAATATTCTGCGTCAATATAAGCTGCAGAAAAATGGAAATGTCCTGCAGGCAACAAAAGATGGCGTTAAAGAGGTATGGGGATCAATTGTCACGTCAACGCTTGCAGTTGTTTTTGCATTCCTGCCGATTACCCTGCTGTCAGGTTCGAATGGGTCATTTATCCGGTCCCTTCCCTCCGTTCTTATCTTAACGGTTGTGGCATCCATGATTATCTCATTGACGCTGGTTCCGGTTTATCAATATGCTGTAAATAAGAAGAGAATTCGTTCAAGCGAGAAAGAACCGGGCTTCTTAGGAAAGCCTCTCAAAAAACTGTCGGACTTTTATGCGGATATTCTCCTTGCGAAAATTGTAAAGCGGCCTGTTATCATTGGCGTCGGCGGAATTGCAGCCACATCTTTGATCTTTTTGCTGGCGTTTTACGTTCCGTTTGAGTTTTTCCCATCCGCTAATAAAAAAGAAGTAACTTTAACTGTCACAATGCCTACAGACTACACTCTTGAAGAAACAAACGGTGTTCTTATAGAGCTGGAAAAAGATTTGATGGATATAAAAGAAACCGAAGAGACAGCGATATTTGCCGGTACCGGGGTACCAGGCCTCTTTAGTGAAACGGTTGAAAATGCAGGTCAAAACACAGGTCAAATTGTCGCACGCATAGATAATAAAGCGGTGACTGCCGATGAATATATAGAAGAAAACAAAGATGATCTCAGGGAAAAGTATCCTGATGCAGAAATTTTCTTAACCACAATCGTCCAGGGTCCTCCGACAGAAGCACCTGTAACCGTAAAATTAAGCGGTGAGGATTTCTACAGACTGAATGATATTAAGAATGAGCTTGCAGGTAAAATTCAGAAAGCGGACAACGGCTTGATTATTGACAATGTAAAAGCATCCCTTTCATCCATCCAATATAATCTTGACCGTGATGCTTTAACTGAAAATGGGTTAGACCCTAAATTCATCAGTGATCAAATTCGTTTAGTAACAGAAGGCATTCCTATAGGCACCTTTAAATCTGATAACAAAAACATTGATTTAGTGATGAAGCAGGACACGGAGATTCATCAGGAAGGAATACAGCTGGGTGAAATCGAGGTTCCTCTTCAAACAGAAGGTCCGGTTCCCCAAACAGCGCCAATCAGTGACTTTTTGGAAACAGACACCATTGAACAATATCAAACGATTCCCCATGAAAATGGTGAAAGGACCATTACCCTGAAAGCTTATCCGGGAGAATCAGAAACATTTAAAGAAGATGTTGCAAAAATAGTAAATGAATTTAAAAATCAATATGCAGATGAAGGCTACAGCCTGACTCTAGGAGGAGAAAATGACGATCAGACGCAATTCTTTATCGAAATCAGTCTTCTCTTCCTGGTCGTTCTTGTCTTGATTTACATGACTATTGCGTTTCAGTTTAATTCCCTTTCACTGCCGCTGCTTGTCCTTGGAACTGTTTACTTAGCAGTAGCCGGAGCTGTCGCCGGACTGTTTGTGACACAGACTCCATTCAGTTTCATGGCAACAATGGGGATTGTGTCTCTTGCAGGAATTGTAGTCCGAAACTCTGTCGTGCTGTTTGAATTTATAGAACAGCGGATCAAAGCGGGCTATGGCCGTACGGAAGCTGTTCTGGAAGCGGGAAGAGCTAGAATACGTCCTATCCTTCTGACGGCATTCACTGCTTTAGTGGCTCTGCTGCCTGTTGCATTCAGCAGCGATCCATTATTCAAACCGCTTGCCATCAGCATAGTATCCGGGGTCCTGTTCTCAACAATTCTGACGCTGCTGATCGTTCCTGCTTTATATATAGTCGTAGATAAGCTTCGTACGAAAAGAAGAAAAATATAACAGATAAGGCTGCCTTTTATTGGCAGCCTTTTTTAAACATAGTATAGTAATTAAATAGAACAGATGCATAAAGGGGGAAAATAGAATGTTTTTACATAAGATTGATGATGAACTATCACTAAAATTAATAGATTTGCCGGATGCTGATAAGCTTTTCAAATTGACAGACCATTCAAGAAACCATTTGAGAAATTGGCTTCCGTGGCTGGATTTCACAACAAAACAGGAAGACACAAAATCATTCATTGAAGGGTGTCTGCGGGCTTATGCAGAAAATAAAAGCCTGAATGCAGTTATTTTATATAAAGGTGAACTCGCAGGAACAGCAGGCTTTAACCAAATCAACTGGTCAAACAGGACAGCTTATATCGGATATTGGCTCGGGGCAGAGTTTCAGGGCAATGGCATTATGACAAAAGTTGCCGGAGCATTGACCGATATAGCCTTTCAGGAATACAACTTGAACAAAGTTGAAATCCGGGCTGCTGTTTTGAACACGAAAAGCAGAAGCATCCCCGAACGACTTGGCTTTGTGCATGAAGGAAACATCAGACAAGCTGAATGGCTCTATGATCATTTCGTTGATCATGCCGTGTATGGGATGCTTGCTAATGAGTGGAAGCAAAAATAACGAAGAAAGCACCTGACTGAGTCAGGTGCTTTCTTCTATTTAATAAGTAGACGCGGCTGTCTGTTTTTTTTGTACCCTTCTGCTCTTTCCTTCTAAAAGTGTAAGAATCATAGGTACGATCAGAAAAATGCTTGAAATTTGAAAGAGAACCGCTGTTTCAAGAAATTGAGCCAGCAAGCCAAAAACGATTCCGCTTAAACCGATTCCAAAATCAATCGCAGAGAAAAACATCCCATTTGCCACACCCCTGCGGTTATCCGGTGTTTTTGAAAGCGTCCATGACTGCAGTGTCGGAAGCAGCGAACCGAATCCTATTCCAAATAAAATGCCCGCAATGGCAATTCCTACATTGGTGTGAGAGAAAGAAAGAGCCCACATACCGGCAAAGGTCAGAGAGCTGCAGACAACGATAAGCCCCTTAGGCCCTCTTTCGTCAAACCACTTTCCTGCAATTGGTCTTGAAATAGAAGCCATAACTGCATTAAACAGATAGAAAATGAAAATCTGGTCAATTCCGCGCTCTTCACCGAAAATGACAATAAATGTCACAACAGAACCATATCCGAATGTTGCAATCATCGTAATAAGAGCTGGATACCAGCTTGTTTTTTCAACAAGGGAACCAAGGTATGAAAATTTCAGATCTTCTTTTTTGGTCAGTCTGACCGATTCAGGCGTGTAGTAACGAACAGCTGCTAAAAGAACAATCGCAATGATTCCAAGAGCACAGGATATATAGATCAAATTGTTAAAAGTTGTAACCCCAAATAAAAAGATGCCAAGACTTGGTGCAATAATCATGCCAAGTGTTACGGAAAGACCAAAATACCCCATGCCTTCTCCAAGACGGGATTTTGGTATCACATCCACGGCTGCCGTCCCGTTTACTGTGGTTGAAAAACCCCAGGCAAGACCATGGATGAACCTGAACATCAAGAAAATAAGAATCACATTTGAAATCGGGTAAAAAATTGTAATCGCAAGAAGCGCAACTGCTCCAATCAAAACAAGCGGCTTGCGGGATTTATATTCAAGCATATATCCGATAAACGGACGGCTCAAAACCGCTCCAATTGAAAATAAAGCCGTAACTAATCCAATCTCAAGCCCAGAAGCTCCTAAAGATTTAATATAAGGCGGAAGTGTGGGAATCAGCATTTGAAACGACATAAAAATAAATAAGTTGCCAAGCATAAGCATAATAAACGATTTGGTCCAAAGAGGTGCTTTCTTTAATTGATTCACTGTATCTCTCCTAAGTTAACTGAATACCATAAATTTATTTCGGATTACTAAATAATATCACAATCAATGAAGGTATGAAATTATAAAGTTTTATTATTAATTCTGGTTATTTATACCAAATAAATGAATTTTTGACTTTTTAGGGAGAAAGAATCGAATAAAATACGGTTTTTCATAGGTAAAGATGATTTGGAGGAACTTTTGGATCCTCATAGTTTGCTTTTGAGTACTCTCATTCATCTTTTTCAAGTTTTTGGGTACTTATAGCTAGCCTTTGAGTACTCTTATTCTTCTGTTTCAAGGTTTTAGGTACTCATTGCTTGCCTTTGAGTACTCTCATTCATCTTTTTCAAGGTTTTAGGGAATCATAGCTTGTCTTTGAGTACCCAAATTCAACTTCTCCTGGATTTTGAGGAATCATAGTATGCCTTTGACTCCTCTCTTTTATCTGCTCTGCAGTTTTGGGTACTCATTGCTTGCCTTTGAGTACTCTTATTCTTCTTTTTCAAGGTTTTGGGTACTCATAATCTGCCTTTGAGTACTCTCATTCATCTTTTTCAAGGTTTTGGGTACTCATTGCTTGCTTTGAGTACTCTTATTCTTCTTTTTCAAGGTTTTAGGCACTCATATCTTGCCTTTGAGTACTCTCATTCCTCTTTTTCAAGGTTTTGGGTACTCATAGTCTGCTTTTGATTCCTCTCATTCACCTGATCATGTATTTTGGATACTCATAGCGCGCTTTTGATTCCTCTCATTCACCTGATCATGGATTTTGGATACTCATAGCGCTCCTTTGAGTCCTCAAACTCGCCTGATCATGAATTTTGAGTCCTCATAGCGCTCCTTTGTTCCTCAACAACAAAAAAACGGATACCAATTGCTGTGCAATTTGGTACCCGTTTCCCTTTGTGATTTTTTTCTCTGCCGCGTTATTTATCTATCATTAATTAAAATGATAAACATCCCATATATCCGAAGTTTCTGAGCCGATATACCAGGCGGCAGCTCCGCCTAAATGATTTTCTTTCATCATCTTCATCCGCAGCTCAATTGATTTCTTGTCTTCTATCCACAGCTGATGTTTTTCACCTTTTTCAGTGAATTGAACAAAGTATTGTGAAGCCTTCGGATCCCATACCTTCTTAAGTCCTTTAGAGGAAATGATCCGATTGACTTCTGACATCGAGCGGTCGATGCTTCTCAATTTGTTAGAAGATAGGTCTGTCACCCATTCTCTCGTATAAAACGGCACAGCGAGAATGATTTTATGTGAGGGAACATCTTTCATTAGAAGCTTAATGCCTTCTTCAACCCAAGGCAGGGAAGCAACAGAACCAGCTTTCGGTCCCCCTCCCCAATGCTCATCGTATCCCATCATAATCACATAATCGGCTAATTTGCCAAGTTCTTTGCGGTCTAAGCTTCCTGACCAAAACGGGTCAGCGCTTGTTCTTGTCACATCGACAGATACGATGATTCCATGAGGCTTCAGGGCTGTTTTTAATTCCCGGATAAACGATACGTAATCCTGTTTGTTTTTTATATCAATGTTTTCGAAATCAACATTAATTCCATCACTTTTGCTTTTGATTAATGCAGTCTGAAGCGCAGAAATTAGTTTTTGTCTTTTATGCGGATTGCTTATGATCAAGTCTGTCAGAACTGGATCAAAGTTGTTGCCAAGAAGCGGCCAAACCTTTTTTCCTGCATCATGTGCTGCCTCTGTATAGGCAGGATCCGTTTTAACTGTAACACCTGAATTCGATTGAGATAATGTAAACCAGCGCGGTGAGACAACATTTAAATTTGGTTTATTTTTCATCTGCTGAATGTAAGTATCTGAAGTTCCATTAAAACTCCAGCCCATGACAACACGTTTGCTTGTTTTTACTTGCAGGTGCGATTTTTTGACCCACCCTTTTTTGCCGCCAAGCAGCTGAACTTCATAATAATACACAGGAATTTTTAATTTTTGGCCTATTTTAAGCTGAGTTGTCTTCAAAGCATTCAGCTTGGTAACATCATCGATTGTTACTCCATATTTGTTTGTGATTTTCCAAAGTGTATCACTAGATGTTACTTGATGAACTTGAACGGACTGAGGAATTTTAATAGTTTGACCGAGCGAAATCTTCTCATTTTTTAATCCATTGAGCCTTTTCAGTTCTTGAACGGATGTACCATATTGATTAGCTAGTTTCCATAGTGTATTTCCGCTTGTAACTTTATGTGTAATAGCATCGGCAGAATCTCCCGCTGCTGATTGAATAAGAGGATATTCCTCACCTTTTTGAAGAACAGCCGTCACAGCCGAGCTCAATTTTGGAGAAGAATAAACATTGACGCTGCTTCCTTTTACAGAACCAATTTGCAGAGTATTTGACTCAGCTTTGCCTATAAGAGGCATTTGATTTAATATCAGGAATAAAACTAGTAAACTGCTTAAAACCTTTCTCACTGCGTTCATCTTCCTTCTGTAATCTTTTAACATATAAAAGTAATCATACTCCCCGAGGTTATGAAATGAATAGTGGGATTTAGTGGGGATTTTTCATCAGGAATCGGAGTCATTTCTAAATGGGCATTTCCAATAAAAAAAGACCTCATGTTCTGAGATCTTGTTTCCTTTTAATCTTATTTATTAATTATATTTAACTGTTTCAATACCTCTATCGTGATATTCTTTGCCTCGGATCCGCTTCCGTCTAAATTTGCCGCAAAAACCCATTCCGCTTTTTCTGTTTCGGCGTATCCAACATACCAGCCGAGCCCAAGGTCAGAAAGGCGAGTACCCGTTTTGCCATGCAGAACATATGAATCCGCTTCTTCATTTATCATGATTCTTTTAACTGTTCTCATTTGCTGCTTATCAAAAGGAAGTGTCTCTTCAACAAGATTTTCAAAAAAACCGATTTGTTCTTGTGCAGAGATTTTCAAACTGCTGTCAAGCCAGAAACGATCGATCCCTCCGCCTATGTCACGATTTCCATAGTTCAGTAAATCAATATTTTCCTGCATCGCATCAGATCCAATATCTCTTGCCATCGATTGATAGTACCAAATGACAGAAAACCTCATACCAGAAGCTAAGGTATGATCCCTGTTCCAATCTTCAATTTCCCTGATTGTTCCATCCCATCGCTTCACTTCATATTCATCTTTGACCGCACCTGTTTTTAACCCAATTAACGCATTTGGCACTTTGAAAGTCGATTCAGGTGTCAGGCGCTCGTTGCTTCTCTTTTTGTTGTAAACATAAATTTTATCTGTTTTCAGATTTTTAACCACAATGGTTCCTTGTTTTCCTTTAAACAGCTCGGCCACCTGCAGGTTCTCTGGTTTTGGCGATTCAGCACTTACGGGTAAACCCGTCAAGCAGACTAATAAGATACTGAGTAAAAACATCATCATTTTCTTCATTTTTGCATTCTCCTTTTTAAAGTATTTAATTTAAAGCAAAGCTTGCCAAACGGCATTTCCACCTTCTTTCGCTGCTTTTCTTTACTGATGAGAAGCACCAGGATTTATTGATTTCAAGTATACTTATCCTTAACAGGAACCGAAATCCCATTTTTCTTGCTCTGTACCCGTACAGATTTAGGAGGAGAAGCTGATGACAAAGAAAAAATACGAAGAGGTTATGATGGAAATTGCACGTCGTGCAGCGGCTGGAGTATTAAAGCCAGGGAGCAGACTTCCTTCAATAAGAGCTTTATCTGAAGAACTATCCTGCAGTAAGAATACAATTATCAAAGCTTATCAGGAAATGGAACTGAATCATCAAATCTATTCAGTCAAAAAGAGCGGTTATTACCTCGTAGAAGACTATCAATTTCAGAAAAAAGAGTCTTCACAAAACAGAAAGATAGATTTTTTATCAGCTGGACCGGACAAAGAAGCCATGCCTTACTTGGACTTTAAGCATTGCATAAATCAGGCAATCGATCGCTACAGAGAAGACATGTTCTCCTATTCAGAGCTTCAGGGCCTGTATTCCCTCCGCAAACAGCTTGCCAGGCATTTGCAGGATCTTCAGGTATTTACTGTGCCTGAACGGATTGCTGCCGTAACTGGCTCACAGCAAGCCCTTCATCTACTTGTCTCTCTTCCATTTCCTAATGGAAAGAGTAAAATATGTGCAGAACAGCCGACGCATCCAGGATTTATTGAATCGCTTAAGACACAAAAAGCGGATGCTGTTGGCATTGAAATTCAAAAAAACGGCATTGATCTGGATCGTTTAGAGGAAATCTTCAAATATGAAAACATTAAATTCTTTTATACCGTCTCACGCTTTCATAATCCAACCGGATACAGCTACACAAACGCAGAAAAGAAAAAAATCGTTGAACTTGCCCAAAAATACGACGTATACATAGTCGAAGATGATTACATGGGTGACCTTGATCTAAAGATGAAGCAGGATCCAATGTTTGCTTATGACCCCTCAGGAAGAGTCATATACACGAAAAGCTTTTCAAAAACGCTGCTGCCAGGGCTCAGACTTGGTTTAATCGTCATGCCTGAAGCGATTAAAGCAGAATTTTTGCAGGTAAAGTTCGCTGCTGATGTTCACACCCCTGTTCTCACACAGGGCGCACTTGAAATTTACTTGAAAAACGGAATGTTCGATGCACACATCTCAAAAATCAGACAGACTTACCATAAAAAAGGAAAGCTGCTGCAGAAGGCCTACTCGGAATTCTTGCCTTCTGATGCAGTTTATACAGGTTCTTCATCAGGATTTTACTCAACTATTCACTTGCCTCCTCCTTTACTAGCACAGCAGCTGATTAGATTATTAGAGAAAGAAAATGTCTTTTTAGATAATGCCGAGAGAATGTATCTCCCTGCATATAAACAGGAAAATGTCCTGAGACTCAGTGTTTCACAAGTGGAAGATGAGTTAATTGCAAAAGGAATTCAAAAAATTGCCGCCGGAATTCAGACGATGATACTAGAAAAGAAAAAGATTCTGACCTGGTCATTTAAATAAGAAGGGAACCGGTGATCCGGCTCCCAAAAGTTCATGATTTTCGTCAAATTTCATTTTGAAAGGAAAGCATACTCTTTTTTATATCTGATTAAAAGGGCCCGTTATTTTCGGGTGAAATACAAGCGTTGTTTGTTCATTCAGCTTTTTTCTTATACCAGTCATGGAGTAACCCATTTTTTCGCAGAGATAACAATTGCGTTCTTCCTCCAATATTTTGACTATTACCCAACTGGCTGCTTGAGGGAACATCTTTTCAACCATCTTTATTGTTCTCTGAGCGATTCCCTTTCCTTGAAAATCAGACAGACTAAACATTGTGATGTTTCCGCTTTCCAGCATATAAATATTGCCCAACCTATCCTCATGAAACTCATTAAACTTATCACCCAAAAAAACTTATAAATGCAGGAAAATGTAAAATTTTATCGAAATTTTAAAAATATAAGAAAAATGAAATAATTCTTATAAAATACAAGATAAGATTTTAAAGAATACAGTTCATCAATAAAATAGGGGGAAATAATATGAAAATCCTGATCTCTTTTTCGAACAGATTGATGCAGAGGTATATGCCTGATCCTTTTTTATTAGTTATTTTGCTCACCTTTTTTGTTTGCGGCCTTGCACTTATTTTTACAAGTAGTACACCTGTGCAAATTATTGAATATTGGGGCGGCGGGTTTTGGAGTTTATTAGCTTTTTCAATGCAAATGGTTTTAATTATCGTAACAGGTCATGTAATGGCAAGCAGTCCATTTTTTAAAAAACTATTAGGAACCTTAGCCAATTTGCCAAAAACTCCGGGACAAGCCATTATACTAGTTACGGTTGTAGCGCTTGCAGCTTGCTGGATAAATTGGGGATTCGGATTAATCATCGGAGCTTTGTTTGCAAAAGAGATTGCTGCAAAAGTAGAGGGTGTCGACTATCGTTTATTGATAGCAAGTGCTTATAGCGGTTTTATCATATGGAGCGGCGGGCTTTCTGGATCTGTTGCCCTGACCATTGCAACTCCTGGTCATTTTACTGAACATCTCATTGGAGTTGTTCCTACAAGCGAAACGATTTTTTCTGTTTTTAATTTAGTTATTCTGTCGGGCCTTTTTATTTTAGTGCCTATTATTAACCGATTGATGGTGCCGCCAAAAGATAAAGCGTTTGTCATTGATCCAGCTTTGTTAGAAGACAAAGAATTTTTCGAAGCAGCCAGTGAAGAACAAACTGTTCTGTCCCCAGCTGATCGATTAGAAAATAGCCAAATCCTTTCATTGCTTATTGGATTGTTGGGTATCGCCTTTTTAGTCTATTACTTTGTCAAAAATGGTTTTGCTCTCAATCTTGATATCGTTAATTTTTTATTTCTCTTCATCGGCATCATCTTGCATAAAACACCAAGACAATTTTTGAAAGCGGTAACAGACTCAGTGAAAAGTGCAAGCGGCATTATTATTCAATTTCCATTTTACGCTGGGTTAATGGGGATTGTCTCTGCATCAGGCTTAGCTGGAGTATTATCTAATGCGTTCATATCGATATCAAATGAACACACATTTCACTTATTCACCTTATGGAGTGCAGGATTAGTTAACTTCTTTGTGCCATCTGGCGGCGGACAATGGGCTGTTCAAGCTCCAGTCATGCTGGAAGCCGCTCAGAATTTGGATGTTTCTTTACCGAAAACGGCAATGGCGGTAGCTTGGGGGGATGCCTGGACGAATATGATCCAGCCCTTCTATGCCCTTCCTGCCCTGGCAATCGCAGGGTTAAAAGCAAAAGACATCATGGGCTATGGTCTGGTTATCATGTTAATTACAGGGGTGTTTATTTCTGCCGTGTTTCTGTTTTTATAGAATTTAATTGGATTTGGTTGTTTTACATGTTATGAAATGCTGTCATTAATGTACAGGAGAGGGATATTTACTTCCTCTCCTCTTCTGATGGGTAAGAATCCAGCAAGAAGCTTTACGATAAAGTGACACTTGATTCAGCGGGTTTTCTCTTTTTAACTTTGGAGTATCAGTAAGGCCAATGGACTTTAAATAGGTAAAGATAAAGACAAAACAAAAATCCCATATTAAGAGTTTAATACAGGATTTGATGGCATTAAATATAATCTATAACTATGTTCCTGTTTCAGATTCTTATATTACCTTGGCTCAACCTCTTTTCCTGTTTTAAGATCGATAACCTTCGTTGTATCATCAGGAACAGGAATTGTCTTGCTTCCAGGTGCCTTCTCGCCATTCTCTACCCAATCTACCAATAAATCAAATGACTGATGGGCATAAGGGAGCAAAGGCTGAAGTTTTTTGTCCGAGTCCGTTGCAGAATTCCATACTAGACTGTCAACATGATTTCCATTTTCAATCGAATACATGCGGTGAAGCTTTTCCTTGCCTGCTTTTTTTACAAGTTTTTCATAGCCCCTGGCGTGAATATCAGGGAAAATCAAGGCATCCAATGTTCCTGTAAAACTGATCAGCGGAACGTCTATGTCACCCGTATTAGCAATTTCTTTTATGTTCTCTTTAACCCTTTTCGGACGGCTTTGATACTTGTAACCTTCAAAAATATAATCGTAGCTTCTGTCCCTGACTCCATTAATAAAGTTCAAGTAGTTTCTCCACGGAATGCTGTCCGGGGCATTTGGATCAAAATGGTCACGGTAGATGTTCGCTGTAATAAACCAATAAACCTGATCATGGTATGACCACAATTTTTCCGATCCTTTTGGGATGCCCGCTTTATACATTTCTTTTATAGCTTTTTCTTTTTCTATTCCAGTGCCGTAAATAGCAGCTTCAGCATGATTAACGACTGCTGTGAGAGAAGAAATTAAGTTTGGCTGCTTTTCCGTCCATAGAACACCTTCCCAATCTACACCTCCATCAAACAGACGGTTTTCTTTTTTCTGGCGGCCGTCATGCTCCAGAGCATACCTCACGACATATCCCCCATTTGAGATCCCCATTGCATAAGTTGGAACACTGTGATTCTTTCTCACTAAATGATGAGCTGGATTTGATTTATCTTTTGGAGAAATCAGCTGCTCTTGATAATGTTCCGCTAAATACGATTGAGCGGCTTTCGTGATTTGTCTGAAACGCTTATGCCATTCTGCGACGCTATCATCTTCAGCAGCCAGGGCGTTCTTCGCTTTTGCAAATGGGTCACTAGGATCCGTCTCTCCTTGTGTTCCCTTGTCAATTGCTGCAAACGCATACCCTTTTTCAAGAACAAAATCACTGAACAATAAGTCGGTAGACGTTTCATTTCGAGTAGCAGGAATACCAGCCACTACAAGTTTCCCATTCCACTTATCAGGGACACGTATCACAAACTGAGCGTCTTCAAAAGCGCCATTTATCTGAGTACCGCTGATGGCTGCGGGTTTATTGATCTTGTACCAGCCTGTCCCATCATTTACACTCCCCCAATTGACAGGAGCAAGACCAATGTTTCCAAACAATGCTGCATTTTGAAATTGAAGAGGATTTTTCGTTGTTAAGTAATTTCCGTTCACTCCATCAAAATAAGTTTCAACTACATTCTGCGCACCAGGTATAAGAAGACTCTGCAGCTGAGAGGTTTCTGCATTTACAGCATGGTGAGGGATTGGCAGCACCGATGTAAGCATGGCTGCCGATAAAGTAAACGCCATCATTTCTTTTTTCAAAAAAACACTCCCTTTATTAGAATTTTCTGCAAACTAAACATTTCTAGTTTACTCTTTTAGGAAATGATAGACATGGTACAAAAGATAGAACTGAATAAATAGGATAAATAGTCTATAGTCCTATCAATTATTGTTGGTATAGCAGAATCATACGATTTTACAAAAAATTTTCTATTATTAATATAATAGTAATTAGAGGAATTTCTCCATTTATGTCGAAAATAAATAGGATAAAGGGGCTGACCCAATGAATAAGGATAAATTATTAAAAAAAATGCATCACGCCAGCCGTGGCAATTTGTTTTCGATTGAGGTTCAAAAGGCTACGAAGGAAGATGAAAGGCAGATTGACCAATTTGTTTCAGAATTAGAAAGAGAAGGAAAAATAAAATTAAGAGAAGTTGTTCAGCGCGAATATTCCGTTTATTTACATGGAATTGTTAAGTATGCATCCGAATAATCGGATGCATTTTTTCATTTCTAAACTGCGAATGCAGTTTTCACCAGACCGCCCTCTCTGATGAAATCATTCAAGAAACTCTTTTCCTGCATCGTTATGGTAAATAAGAAAAGATTCGCAGTGTGAATTTAGTTTGGACCTTATCCATTCAATTTTTAAGAAACTCCCCTCCTCCTTCCAACCAGGTGCAATGATATCACTTGAGATAAAAAGGAGTGCAAGATGAAACTGAAAAAAGCATAAAAAAATAACCTTTTCGCAAAGGTCATTTGTACATTTCATTTTCTTATAAATTTGCTTTTTTAAGTCTCGCATCCAGAATCATGTTGCCAAACGGAATAAACGCTACAGCGACTGCACTGAATACCCAGGTGAAGGACCATCTGATTTTATACGTAGTATAGGCAATGATCAGCAAATACGTGATAAAGAAAAAGCCATGAAGTGATCCCACAATTGTTACGGCCATAGGGATTCCTGCCAGATGTTTTAAAGGCATGGCAATAAAAAGAAGAATCAGCAAAGACGCTCCTTCGATGAATCCCATGAGCCTAAAGCGGCCAATTGGTGATTGAAGCATAGGTGAACCTCCAGTACACTTTTTTCTATTATTATAGGATATGAATGCCCTAAAAACTACTTTTGCTGAGCAGACGTCATAGAATGTTCATTTCTATATGTATGTCCACTAAGAGGTTTTATTCTTTTGATTTAGCTGGATTGAGATTGACATGTAAAGAACTGCAATAAAACCAATGACTCCAAAGATGATTGCCATAACATAAGGCAAAGTAAATTCGAAATGATAAATGCCGGGAATTAAGCTGAACCCTACCAAAATAACGAGCAGCCAATGTTCGTATTTATTCAATGCTGCCGTCCTTTCTCTTTTCATAAAGATAAATCACATAATCCAAAGATACACCTGGCACACCCTGCTGCCTAAGCATTGCTGTGATGTTCCCGCGGTGATAGGTTCCGTGGTTTGCTACATGCTGGATCAATTCAAAAACATTTGTCTCTAATTTTCCATACATCGGGTGTTCAATAGTAAATGCTCTTTCTGCATCTCTATTGTCTTTTAAAAATAATTCGTATTCATTCGCAAGCTTTGCAAACATTCTCTCTAATTCTTCCATACTCCTATTCTCTGTTTCTTTTTGAGCCTCGCCAAGATAAGCCATTATTCGTTCAAAAGAATCCCGCTTGATTACTTTCAGCCAAAGGGCATCCGTAAGATACATGTGAACCATGACATGGGACAGAGACGGAAATACACTTTCTATTTCATTTGTATACAATTCCTTCGGCAGTTCCTTCAATCGGCTAAACACTCTGATATTAGACCACTTGTGAAAATCGTACAGCTGAATTGCATTTGTCATGAAGCTCATCCCTTTCCTATATATGAATTCTCCCCTTTCAATTATAGCTTATTTTGGAAAAAATTTCATTTATAATCAAAAAAACCAAGGCACGAAATGCACCTTGGTTTACCGTTAATTTTCGTTGCTCTGTAATTTTCCAGTTTTAATGGTATTTTCTTTTTTTACTGATGGCTGATCCTTCGCACTTCTAAGCGGAACTTCTTTAATAAAGAATGTTAAGAGAATTGCGACGGCCATCGTAATAGTTACAAAGATGAAAACACCCGATAATGCATAGCTCAGAGAATCCTGAAGATTGTGAATGACATTATCAAAGAAAGGAATCGCCTCTTGCGGCAATGTATTTTTAAGCCCGTCAAGTTTTTCATGGTCCAGCAGAAGCTGAGGATTTTGAAGAGATTCCAATTTGCCGGCAAGTTCTGGTGAAGCGGCCATTTGATTGGTGTCTCCAGTTTGACTCATAGACGCCATTTTATCCTGCATACGTGAGTTGAGCAAGGTTCCCATGATGGCAACCCCAACCGTACCGCCTACTGATCTGAAAAGCTGTGACGAAGCAGTTGCTACACCGAGCAGCTTTTGATCAACCGCATTTTGTACCGTTAAGGTAAAGACCGTCATGCCAATTCCTATGCCAAATCCTACTAAAGTTAAATAAAACACCAATAGGTATTGAGACGTTTCTACAGTCATGGTAGAAAGCAAGTAAAGACCGATGGCAGAAATAAAAAGACCGATAATGGCCTGCATCTTATATTTTCCTGTTTTCGAAATAATCTGGCCGCCAAGAGCACTGGCAAAAACTAATCCAAGAGTCATCGACATCGTCAGAAAGCTGGAATGTGTAGCTGAATAGCCAAGGACTCCCTGAATGAAGTATGGCACGTACATGACGCCTCCGAACATGGAAACTCCGATGACAAAACCGATTATATTTGAAATCGTAAAAATACTGTTTTTAAATAAGTCCAATGGCAAGATCGGACTCACCGCTTTTCTTTCAACAAAGACAAAAATGATCAGAGACAGCACTAAAGCTCCAAATAAAGATAAAATCTGAACAGAATCCCAGTCATATTTTGTTCCTGCCCATGAAAAAGCCAGTAATGCCGTTGTGATCGCTGCTGATAAAAAGACGGATCCAAGATAGTCGACTTTCTCACCAGCTTTTTTAACTGTTGAAGGGAAAAGCTTCCAAATTAGAACGAGAGCTACTATACCAAGCGGCAAGAACACCCAGAAGACCCATTTCCACTCAAGGTTATCAACAATATAACCCCCAAGTGTTGGACCAAACACACTTGAAATTCCAAAGACTGCACTCATGGCACCCTGCCATTTTCCCCGTTCACGCGGCGCGAAAAGATCTCCTACAGCCGTAAAAGCTGTAGACATAATCATCCCTGCACCAAATCCCTGAATTCCGCGGTAGATAATCAACTGAAAAATGTTCATTGATGTTCCGGCTAAAAATGCACCGATTGAAAAGATAATGATACCAATAATGATAAACGGCTTTCTTCCATAAATATCAGACAGCTTACCGACAAGGATCGTTGTGATCGCACTTGTCAGCATGTAAATCGTAAATACCCAGCTGTAATAGTCCAGTCCGCCTAGATCCGAAATAATCTTCGGCAAAGCATTCCCGACGATCGTTTGATTGACCGCGGCGAAAAACATCGCTGCAATAATTGCAATCATAATCGTGATTTTTTCTTTATGACTTAAATGTTCCATTATTCCACCTCTATTGTTCATCTAGTAATTTCGTTAATAATCGATTAAACACAATGATTTCTTCATCGGTTACACTTTCCAGTTTGTGATGAAAGTATTCAGTAATGGTCGCTTCCACTTCAGTTGTTACTTTTTCTCCTGCTTCAGTCAGCTTCAAATAGACCACTCTTCTGTCTTCTTCAGCTCGCATCCGGTTCAAATAGCCCTTTTTGATCAGTTTTTCACTTACAGAAGTGATATGGCTGCTTGAAACACTTAATCGTTCAGCTATTTGGCTGACATTTTGGTGGCTCTGCTCACGAATCAGACGAAGGACCATAAATTCATTGAACGGGAGATAAGTTTCCAGCAATTCATTCAAATTTGTCCTGGTCATTTTATTTAACTTCCGGTAATTAGAGAGAAATTCATACGTAAGTTCCTGTCTTGTTTCCATTTTCCCCTCCTGTACACTTAACGAAATTAATATTTAACCTACTTAACTATTAACTTTATTAACTATATGATTATTCGAAGGTGATGTCAAGAATAAAAGTTTGAGGGATTGATTTTGCATTTGTCTTCCAATTTGTGTTTTTTGCTTGTCAATTTCGGGTAACAATAAGACCTCTTTAATACCCTGAAATCTGGATTTCGTTCATTTTAGGTAACCATAGCCTCTCTTTGATTACCTGAAATCCGGACTGATTTTTGTCTCTATGTCATTTTATTCGGACCACTATTTTTATCAGGTTAAACACGCTCTATTCCATACTATTCCGCCTTTTTCCGTTGCACTTTTTAATTGGTTAAGACTGTCTAAATTCGCAAAAAAAAAACAACCTACAAAGTAAGTTGTTTTTAGATTGATGCTTTTTTAAGGATTTCGGTTTCATACAATTCCCAGGCATCATCGAAGACGACGAGGCTGTGGAGGTAAGATCCATTCAGTTCGAGATAGGAACTGATTTCATGGTAATCTTCGGATGATTTCGGAAAGCTGTGGTCGTCATAAGCGTCATTTGCAAATTGGCTGATGTCATCGGCCGGTTTTGGATGACGGTATTTCATCAGGTAGTGGTAAAAAGATTTCACGGTATATCCCCCTTGTCACAATTACGTTTGGAAATTGTCCCTATTATAACGTTTATTGTACAAGAAGAAAACCTCAGAAGGTTCTTTAGGTTCAGGTAAAATCAAAATAGTTTCGCTTCAGATGACGCTTCCATTTCATCAGTTTTTCGTAATCTATGCGGTTTGGCAGCTCTTTAACGGAAATTAGAAGGAGCTGATTTTCAATTTCATTAATGGTTTGTTCGCTTTGATAACTGATACCGCAATCCGGACAAGTAATACATGGAGTATCTGAAATTTCGATAGCCCGCGAACCGTCAGGCAGCTCCCAGTGAACTAAGTTGCTTGAGCTCATTGCATTTTGCGATTCACACCATTCGCAGCGCTCACTCATTTTCTGACGCCTTCTTTTCTTCGGATTTTAATAGCTGCGCACGGTACTTTTTATCCTTTAACTCATCACGCTTTTCCCGTTTGTCCTTTAATGTTGAATGAGCAGGGTTGGTTTCAAACGTTTTTCTTCTATTTATTCTTCCGATGCCTTCAGGGATTAAGTTAAATTGAGCGTCTTCGTACAAACCAGCAATTCCTGATAGGGATTTTTTGGATGCAGAGTCCGGATAGACTTCATTAAAGTAATCATCTGCAAGTCCAGGCGTATAATTTTCCGGCTCCGGGTAGGTTGTAATGACTCCTTCAAAGTTACGGAGCACAACTTTGTCCGGACTTTGAGAAATTAAATAGTTAGGCTGCAGGGCAATTTTCCCGCCGCCTCCCGGAGCGTCGACGACAAAAGTTGGAACCGAATAGCCGCTTGTATGTCCGCGGAGGCCCTCAATTATTTCAAGTCCTTTTGAAACAGGTGCACGGAAATGTCCGATTCCTTCTGACAAGTCACATTGATAAATGTAATAAGGCCGCACTCTTATTTTCACAAGATCATGCATCAGTTTTTTCATGATTTGCACGCTGTCATTAATTCCTGCAAGGATAACCGCCTGATTTCCGACTGGCACGCCTGAGTTCACAAGCATTTCACATGCCTTCTTAGATTCTTCAGTTATTTCAATGGAAGTATTGAAATGTGTATTCAGCCAGACCGGATGATATTTTTTCAAGATGCTGCAGAGATTTTCTGTGATGCGCTGCGGAAAAACTACAGGCGCACGTGTACCGATTCTGATGATTTCTACATGATCGATTGCTCGGAGATTTTTTAAAATATATTCAAGAATTGTGTCATTAATCAGCAATCCGTCTCCCCCTGAAATCAGCACATCCCGGACTTCTGGCGTTTGAGCAATGTAGTTAATCGCATCATCCAGCTGCTTTTTAGGCACACCCATGCCAATTTGACCAGAGAAGCGCCTTCTCGTGCAATATCTGCAGTACATCGAGCATTGGTTTGTCACTAGAAACAAGACGCGATCGGGATAGCGGTGAGTCAGGCCAGGTACAGGTGAATCTTCATCTTCGTGAAGCGGATCTTCAAGGTCATATTTTGTTTTATAAAGCTCCTGTGATATCGGAACCGACTGCATGCGGATTGGACATCTCGGATCATCTTCGTTCATTAGCCATGCATAGTAGGGAGTAATATTTAAGGGGATGGTTTTCGTTGATATTTTAACCCCTTCTTCTTCATCAGGAGTCAGATTAATTACTTTTTTAAGGTCATCAAGTGTGCGGATGGTATTTGTCAGCTGCCAGAGCCAGTCATTCCACTGTTCATCTGTGACATCTTTCCAGAGTTCGATGTCTTTCCAGTCGCGCTTCGGCTTGTATAGATCGTATTTCATGGCAGTTCCCCCAATTCGGTCTTTACCATTATTACATGCAAAAACCATGCCAACGTGACTATGAAGCTGCTAAAATCACATTTGCTATTTATGCTTATAATTTTGGTGCCGAAAATTGGTCAGGAAAATATTTTTTCACTTTGTATTGAAGAGTTTGTCTCGGAATTTGGAGCAGCTTTGCTGTTTTTAAAATATTGCCTTCGCTTTGAACAAGTGCTTGTTGAATAATCTCTTTTTCCATCATTGACATTTTTTCATGAAGAGAATGCGCTTCCTTTGACGTATCTTCCTCTTTCAGTAAATATGGCGGTAAATGATCGGTTTTAATTCTATTCCCATCACACATATTCATGGCAAACTCAATGCAATGCTTTAACTCCCTTACATTCCCGGGCCAGTGATGGTGCTTTAAAAGGACTTGCGCTTCGTCTGATAATGCAGCAACACGCTTTTGAAATTCATGATTGTACTTTTTTATGAAATAAGAAATCAGTAAGGGAAGGTCGAGCGGCCTTTCTCTGAGCGGGGGAAGATTGATTCCGAAGACGTTTAAGCGAAAATAAAGATCTTCCCGCATTTTTCCCTCCGCGAGACATTTTTCAGGGCTGATGTTCATTGCGGCAATCACTCTGACATCGACTGTGATTGAATGACTGCTTCCGATTCTCCTAATCGTGCCATCGTCAATGACTCTAAGAAGCTTCGCCTGCAGATTCAGTGGCATAGATTGCAGTTCATCCAGAAAAAGCGTGCCGCCGTGCGACAGTTCAAATAAGCCTGGCCTGTCTACTGCCCCTGTGTAGCTCCCTTTTGCTGTACCAAATAATAAACTTTCAAGCAAGGCTTCAGGAAGCGCCGCACAGTTTTGTGCTATAAAAGGAGCATCTCTGCGCTGTGATTCGTTATGAATGGCCTGTACAATTAATTCTTTTCCAGTTCCTGTTTCCCCATAAATGAGAACATTTGATGAGGTAATTGCCGCTTTTTTCACAAGCATTTTTATCATAAGAAGGTTCTTGCTTGCAGTAATGATGTCATCAAGAACATACCTTGTGCCGTTGGATCCCTCTGCTTTAGGGGGAGAATGCACTTGTTTTTGCAGGTCAGCAAGCCGCTCTGTCAGCCGCTTGATCGCTGAATAATCCTTTGCAATTTCAACTGCACCGATCACTTTATCCTCTGATAAAATCGGCAGGCTTGTGTTCACAGTCTCAATTTTTTCGCCCTTTATATTTATGTACGTTTGTGAATGGTGATAAATCGGTTTTTTCGTTTTAATGGCTTTTAATAGTGTGCTCGTTTCTTCAGAAAGAGACGGAAAAACATCAAATAAATGCTTGCCTACTACCTCATCGACTTTCAAACCATCATGAAAAGCTGCAATCTCGTTGTAAAAAACGGTGATTCCTTTCTCATCAACCGCATGAATCCCCTCATCAATCGTTTCTAAAATATGATGAATGATTCGCTCCCTATTTTGATTTGTCAAAGGTTTTCCTCCTTTTTACATAAGCCGCCGGATTTTCGGCATACATTGCTCAATTTCCGGCAGACAGATCTTTGCACCATACATTCATGTTTTCAAGATCTGTGCTAATGACACAATTATTTGTAAGTCTGCCGGTATATTCGTAATCCAGCTGATGCAAAACGGCGTTCATGCCGAAAGAATCCGCCCTTGCAATCGAATAAGCACAAAAAATACCGTTTTCAAAAAGCTTTTGCTCAAGTAATAAAATCAGGCTTCTCATTAATTTATGCTTTCTGACTTCGGGCAGCGTTGCACAGTCTGTTATTTCAGCATTGTGGTATGCTGAATTGATTTCAGCAGAAGCAGCGCTAACGATGTTGTCTCCTTTTTCAGCAAGATAATAGATGGTGCCATCCCTCATCGTTTTTTGTATATAATCACTTGAATGGAGGGGTGTTGGATACACTTCGAATACTGCTCTGTATAACTCTGCAAGCTTCTTTGCATCATGTTCTTCAGCTGTACGAAATAAAAATGCTGCTGACTGTACATGAACTGTCTTCTTTTTTTCATAAATGGATGTGACGATGCTGTCCTGCTTTGTCCAGCAGTCTGTTTTTCTTCTTTCTTCACTTAAATATTTCGTAAAAAAATAGGCGTCATCACTGTGAAAATAATTTTTAATAATGGCTTCAAGCTGAAATTGATGCTTCAATAAAAAAGTGATGTCGCAGGCTTTTGCTTTGACAATAACTTTTGTGAAGCTGTTATCTGAAGCTAATTTGTATGCATCTGTGAGCAAGGACTCTGTATTTCCGCGATAGTCATCGATTCGGAGCCTTTTGTTAAAATAATCGAGTACTGCATCAGCCCGATAGTCCTTTTTAGCTAACATTATTGTTTCGGAGTACGTTTTTTTCAAGAACTGGTCCCCCTTATATAAAAAATTACCCTAAAAAAATAGAGTGCAGCCTGCACACTCTATTTTTTTTAAGCCTTAGAACTTGGCATGATTAAACGAGATCAGCTTCAATTCAGTCAGTTCTTCAATGGCATATTTAATGCCTTCTCTGCCGAAACCGCTGTCCTTCACTCCCCCATATGGCATGTGATCGACACGGAAGGTTGGAATGTCATTGACCATGACACCGCCGACATGAAGGGCTTTTGCTGCTTGGAAGGCCAGGTCGACTTTATTTGTAAATACACCTGCTTGAAGTCCATATCTCGAGTTATTCACTTCTTCAATTGCTTCATCAAATGTTTTGAATGAGTTGATGATGACAATTGGAGCAAATGCTTCCTGACAAGAGAGATTGACTTTTGCCGAGACATTCAGCAAGATAGTCGGCTGAACAGTCTGATGATCCTCTGATTTGCCGCCGCATGCGATTTGAGCTCCTGCATTCTCAGCTTCTTCAATCCAGGAAATGGCGCGATCCACATCTTCGCTTGAGATTAATGAGGAGACATCTGTCTCTTCAGCAAGGGGATTGCCGAGTTTAAGTTTCTTCGTCTCTTCTACAGCCTTCGCAACGAACTCATCAAATACATTTTCGTGTACATAAATTCGCTGCACGGATATGCAAACCTGGCCCGCATACGCGAATGCACCTGTCACACATCTTGGAGCTACCTTTGAAACATCAGCATCTTCTGCGACAATGACAGCTGAGTTTGATCCTAATTCAAGGAGCGTCTTTCTCATGCCGGCTTCTTTTTTCAGCTTTTTCCCAACGTCTGGACTTCCTGTAAACGTAAGTGCCTTTATGCGTTCATCTGATGTAAAATGCTTGCCGATTTCACTGCCTTTTCCTGTTACAATGTTCAGTGCGCCTTCAGGCAGACCCGCTTCATGAAAAAGCTCTCCGATGAAGTAGGAGCTTAAAGGTGTTTGTGTCGCAGGTTTTAAAACAACTGTATTGCCTGCGGCAAAAGCAGGCCCAAGCTTATGCGCAACGAGATTCATCGGGAAATTAAAAGGCGTGATCGCTCCAATAACGCCGATTGCCTCGCGCACTGTGTATGCTGTCCGGTTTTCCCCGCCTGGAGCTGCATCCATTGAAATCGTCTCACCATTCAGCCTTCTCGCTTCCTCAGCAGCAAATGTGTATGTCATAACCGTTCGGTCCACTTCTGCTCTCGCAGTTTTAATTGGTTTAGCGGCTTCTTTGGCAATAATCACAGCCGCTTCTTCTTTTCGTTCAGCAAGAAGCTGGGCTGTTTTCAGTAAAATATCTGCACGCTTATGGGCAGGCAAAACGTTCATCTTACTAATCGCTTCACTTGCTGCGTCAACTGCTGCTTTTACTTGATTCTGACCCGCAATTGCTACCTCTGCCAGCAATTCATCCGTGTAAGGAGACTTTAATTCCTGATACTTGCTTGCTTCCATATGCTGTCCGTTGATCCATAAATGCTGCTTCATTTGCTGACACCTCAATTATTTAATCGTTATCTTCAATTATTTACCCTTTCCATCGATCTGTAAAAACATCTGCTCTGATACACCGCACCAATGCATTAAGAAAACAGCCAGAATTTTTGTACATTCGATGATTTTATCAATTTCAATAAATTCATTCGGAAAGTGAGCCATCTCTGTTTCGCCGGGGCCAAATACAATGGAAGGAATATCTCCTGCATGAGATAAAAGGCCTGCATCGGTTCCCCAAGGAGATGCCTCAATGATCGGTTCTTTATCCATGATCTCTTTATAAGAATTTATCAAAGCTTCGGTTAGAGGATGTTCGATTCCGATTTCATTTGGAAGCCACCTTGCTCCAAACCACTCAAGTTCCACAGGATGTTCATTGAACCATTCATCCTTTGAAGAAAGGTCAGAAATCCACTCTTGAAATTCAGTCTGCACCTCTTCTATCGTTTCATTCGGTGCGATCCCGCACCTTCCTTCTAAGGTGACAAGATCTGCCACAGAGGATGGCCACGTGCCTCCCTCTATTTTTCCAATATTAATAGGAACTGGAATCGGAATTTTTTTGTAAAGCGCATCGGTTATTTTTTCGTTTCGCTTTTTTTCAAGCTCCAGGATATGCTTAACAACCAGCGTGCTTTTTTCAATGGCGCTGATTCCTTCATACCTCGTTCCCCCATGTGCAGAACGCCCCTTTATTTTCAGCCTGAACCACATAGATCCCTGCTGTTTTTGAAAAATTTTCATTTTAGTAGGCTCCGGAATGATGGCTGCATCTGCCTTGTATCCGCGTAAAATGGCAGCAAGGGTTCCCGCGCCGCCGCTTTCTTCTTCAATGACACTTTGAAAAATGACGTCTCCCTTTAAGGAAATCCCTGATGCTTTAATAGCTTCCATTGCCATTAAGAGACAGACATTCCCGCCTTTCATATCCGTCGATCCGCGTCCATAAAGACGGTTTTCGGTTACCGCTGCCTGATAAGGGTCCACATCCCATTGCTCTAAGTCGCCTTCTGGCACGACATCGATGTGTCCATTTAAAATGACGGATTTCCCGCCTCCTTTTCCTTTTAAAACACCGACAATGTTCGGGCTGTCTTTAAAAGATGTTCTCGTTGCTACAAAATGCGGGTGCTGTTTTAGGAGTTTGCCGCCAGGCTCCCACAGATCTATATCCAGACTAAGCTGACGGCATTTTTCCAGCACGACCGCTTGAGCTGACGCCTCATTTCCCTGAACACTTCTCTGTTCGACCATCTTTTTGAGTAATTTAATTGACCGGTTTCGATTTTCTTCTATCCATGTGCAAACTTGCACCTGCAAGTTTTTCATCGAATCACTCCTTCAAAGATTCATGCCGATCTCAAGCTTTGCTCCTGTGCTTTTCATCACATCCTGGACTGTGAATGGAGCCATGACCTCTTTTAATATAAGTCCTGTTTCATGCACTTCAATTACTGCCATATCCGTAATAATTAAATCGACACATTGTTTGGATGTAAGCGGCAGGGTGCAGCTTGTGAGAATTTTTGGATCGCCGTTTTTATTGACATGATTCATGACGACAATGACTTTTTTTGCTTTTCCGGCAAGTTCCATTGCTCCGCCCATTCCAGGTACACGCTTACCGGGTACGATCCAATTGGCGAGATCCCCATTTTCGCTTACTTGGAGAGAACCTAGAATCGTCAAATCAATGCATCCCCTTCGAATCATGCCAAACGCTGTAGCCGTGTCAAAATAAGAGGCTCCTTTTTCAAGGGTTACCGGATAGCCGGCAGCATTGCACAGTGTCTCCTCTTCTTCTCCTTGCAAAGGTGTTGGTCCAATGCCGAGGATGCCGTTTTCAGCCTGAATCATCACTTGAGGTTTGTTTTTCAGATAATTCGGCACGAGAGAGGGAATCCCTATGCCAAGATTGACGATCATGCCGTTATCTATTTCCTGCGCTGCACGTTTTGCAATATTTTCTCTTATTTCGCTTCCCATACCCACTTCCAGTTCACCCCTTCACTTTGTACGATGGCTTGAACAAATACACCCGGGGTTATGATGGCTTCGGCATCAAGCTCGCCTAAGCTTACGATTTCATCGACTTCAGCAATGGTATAATCTCCAGCCATAGCCATAAGCGGGTTCATATTCCGTGCACTTTTTTTGTAAATGATGTTTCCGAATTCATCCGCTGCCTTTCCGCAAATGATGGCCACATCAGCAGTAAGGGCTGTTTCAATAAAATAGGTGCGCCCTTCCACTTGTACAAGGTCTTTTCCTTTTTCTGCAATCTCACTTCCCATGCCTACATCTGACAAAATTCCTCCAAGACCCATGCCGCCGGCACGGATTCTCTCGCCAAGAGTTCCCTGGGGAGAAAATTCCACTTCAAGCTTGCCTTCTGACATCAAGCTTCCCGCGATTGGATTTGAGCCAATATGCGAGGCAATTACTTTTCGGACACGCCCTGCAGAGATCAATTTTCCAATTCCGATATGAGGAAAACCAGTGTCATTGCAGATAATTTCGAGGTCCCGCACCTCTTTTTCCAAAATTGCGTCAATTAAAGACGGAGGGGTGCCAACACCTCCAAATCCACCTGCCATCAGCGTGCAGCCGTCATTGATTTTGCCTATAACCTCATCAATTTGTCTAATTTTCTGAAATGAATTAGCAATCATACAGATTCTCCTTTTTATGACATTGGCAGCACTTCGGCTTCTATTTCTTCAGTCGTTTTTGTAAATAGGTGGATAAGTTCGTTTAGCTCTTCATCATTGATGTTCAGCGGCGGGGCAATTAATATGGCGTCGCCGTCGCCGCCTTCGATTCCAGCAGCAGACGGATAGACAAGCAGTCCGTTCTGATTTGCTTTCTTAATGATGCGGTTCGTAAGATTATAAGATTTCGGAAAAGGCTGTTTGGTCGTCTGGTTCATGACAAATTCAATTCCTATTAATAATCCTTTTCCCCTGACATCACCGATGATTTCTGTTTTTTTCTGCAATTTTTGCAGGTTTTTAATCAGCATCTTTCCTTTTTCAAAAGCTGCATTGTTCAATTGATTTTTTTCAATATAATGCAAGACTGCTAGACTGACAGCTGCAGATTGAGGATTCGCGCTGTAGGTATGCCCGCTCATGATTAACTTTGATCCTTGCTGAATTGGCCGCATCACCCTGTCACTGATTAAAGTTGCCGCAACAGGAGCATAACCGGCACTTAATCCTTTCCCGAGTGCAACGATGTCAGGCAATGCTCCCCAATGCTCCATCGCAAGTGTTTTTCCTGTTCTTCCAATGCCTGTCATGACTTCATCCGCGATGAACAGAATGTCGTTTCGATCACAAATATCGCGGATTTTTTCGTAATATCCTTCTGGAGGTGTAATTGCTGCTCCCGCTGCACCGACAACCGGCTCTGCAACAAAAGCAGCAACGTGATCTGCACCGATTCTTCTTATTGCCGTTTCCAATTCTCCTGTACATTTCGCCTTGCAAGAGGAGGGTATTAATCCATATGGACAACGATAACAGTACGCAGGAGATACCACGGGATTTGCTTCAAGCAGCGGCTGAAACCGGAAACGCCGCTCTGGATAGCCTGACAAAGAAAGCGCGCCAATTGTTATCCCATGGTAGCTCATCCACCTGGAAATGATTTTTGTTTTTTTAGGCATGTTTTTTTCCTGAAAAAACTGTATCGCTGTCTTCATGGCCGTTTCAATGGCTTCAGATCCGCTGTTGACCAGAAAGGTCCAGTTAAGATCACCCGGCGTTATCTCTGCAAGCTTCTTTGCCAGGCCCTCAGCTGCATGGCTTGAAAATTGAGACCGATAGACAAACGATACCTCTCGCGCCTGCTCCGCCATTGCTTCGACTATTTCACTGACCCCATGTCCGATTGAACAAGTTACAGCTCCAGATGATCCATCCAAATATTTCTTGCCAGAAGTATCGTATAGATAAACACCTTGTCCATGGCTGACTTTTTTATAGCTTTCATCAAGCATCGGTTTGATTAAGTACTCCCTCTCCATCCGGATACCCACCTCACTTGCATTCTGAATATCATGCTTCTTACATTCTATGTGAAGGATAAACAGGTTATTTCTATAGATGAAGGTTGCATTGAATTAGATAATCATTTTAGATTGAAAGCGCTGTCATTTTTAAGAACTATTGTATCTCAGACTCCTAATGAAACATAGGATGTATGAAAAAGGCAAAGGTGATATTCTTTGAAGTGGATTGTGGATGTAGTGTTCCTTCTTTTATTCATGCTGCTTGCTTTCTTCGGAATCGGTCCTGTGCTGTTTTCAGACGGAACTTTGGATGAAAGAATTGTAACAGGATTTTTTGTCATCATGACAGCGAGTTTACTTTGTGTTTTGTATTATTCTTTCTCAAAAAATTTCTTCAAATAAACGCTTGGAAGTCTTCCAAGCGCTTACTTTTCGCTCTCAAATGGAGTAGGTCAGAAAGTCTCCTTTTCTGCCACCCATCTTTTCATAAAAGCGCTGTGCTCTTGCATTATCCCGCGCTGTTTCCCAGGTCATGGCAGCATATTGATGCTGCTTGCTGTATGTCTGGCAGCTTTTGAAAAGTTTTTCTGCAGCTTTAGATCCCCTGTATGCTTCCTGAACATAAAGGTCATTCATAATCGTAATGGGTTCAGCTCTGGTTGTGCTGTAAGTGAAATAAAGTGTCGCGAATCCGACAGCCTTGCCGTTTTCCTCCGCCAAAAATTGAATACCCTTCTCTTCTTGCTGAAGTGTCTTAATCAGCTGATGAATTTTATGCTCTGGAGGTTTTGGACATTGATAAAAATCGACGATATATTCATACATAAGCGCTGTCAGAGCAACAAAATCCATTTCATTTGGATGACGTATGATAAGTGACATGATCATCTCTCCTATTCTATTCTTTTTTTCCCAGTGAAAACCCTTCAAAAAATCTGCCGCCGTGGGGCTCCAAAATCGAATCCGTCAAGGCAATAACATTGTCTTTGCGTCCTGTACGATAATACTCGTCAAAAACGGAGGTGAATTCATCGGCAAATACAGGATCATATTGCATGAGAGCCCTTGGAATCCATTTTGATTTCCCTATATATCTTCCATTTGTCAGCAGGACAAATTCATGGATCAGCTCTGCGAGTACCCCAGCAATAAAAATTTCTTCCGAGCGTTTGCTGCTCCCCGTAAAATCATCAAGTGCATCTGTTATAAAATAGCGTCTCATTTCTATTTCTTCTTTCGAAAGAGGCTGCGGACCCTTTTCTAAAAGTTTCTGAGCTTCGCTTTTAATTGGCTCAAGCAAATCTTCTCCTTTTATAACAAGTCCTTCATATACCATTCTCGGCATGGATGGCGTGCCGCTTTTGCAGTCACTTTGAAAAAACTGCCGGTATGACTCGAAATTATGGACGAATGCTTCCACTGGCCATTCAAACTCAACATATGATTCCCGGTAGGAAGATTCTAGTGCTTGATCAAAAATAACGAGATCAAGATCTGACGTTTTAGTGCTTTCCCCTCTTACCACACTGCCTGATAATACAGCGGCTTTGCATGACGGGTACCGTTTTTCTATAATTCTTTTTGCAGCTTCTACTGGATCCAGTCTCATATTTATCACTCTCCCCTTAAGGATTTTTCAGTATATTGATAAAATCTGTGTGATATTTTCGTTTTGCTATTTCTGCAGCACTTCTTTGTTCGCCGTTTAGGGTGTCTCCTCGGTTATTTATTAATAGACTTCCAATCTCTGTATTCCCTTCAAAAGCTGCGTTCCTGAATCGGAGCATCTCCGTCGCTGGCGACTGCGTTAACATCTGCACCGTGCTCAGATGCATGTCATTAAACTTTGGAGACTGTTTCCCTGAAATGAATTGGACTGATTCTTTTTATTAAGTGCGCCAAAAATTCCGGTTTTTTTAACTCAATCATGCTTATTACCTGCTGTTTGAATTTATTATCGTATCCCAATCCCAAATCTTCCAATTGTATTCCCAAAAAGGTATAGTAGAACTTGCGGCTCTTGCCGCAAGTTGATTATACCAACTTTTTCAATAATTGTAAGATTTCCAGATTTCTATCACTAATTGTCAGACTTTTTCATAGAGATGATTAAGGTTGTCCATATGGGGTATATATACAACAGAATTTTGTCAGCAGCATCATAGATAAAAAAACAGCAAAAGAGGCGTTTTACATGTCAAAGGCAGCTTTAATAAAAATAAGAGGTTTAACGGGACTATTCATCTTCCCAATTCTTGGTTTGATTTATGAATACCTGAATGAAAAATCAGCAAACGCTGTGAATATTTCTTCACCATTGGATTCATACATTCCATTTGCTCCTATTTTCATCATTCCTTATGTGATCTGGTATGTTTATATGTTTGGGTTTTTGCTGTATTTTTGGTGGAAAAACCCGAGTGTTTACTGGAAGTCTATCCTGGCTATAACCGCTGGCGAAATCGTATGTTTCATTATTTACTTTTACTTTCAGACTACCGTGCCGCGTCCTCAGCTTATGGGAGACAGCTTCCTAGTCCAGCTCGTTTCCTTAATCTACAGTTCAGACCAGCCATATAATTGTTTTCCAAGCATTCATGTTCTGACTACGATGATTATTATGCTCTCTGTTAATCGGATAGAAGACTCAGGGAAAATGATGAATTATGTCACGCAAGTAACAGGAATTTTGATTATCCTTTCTACTTTATTTGTGAAGCAGCATGTCATTTATGATGTACTGTCTTCTGTCATTCTCTCAGCCGGTCTTTGGATGATCTTATTTGAACGAAAAGCAGTTGCTGCAAAATTGGAAAACATAAAAAATACAAGAAAAAAAAGCGGCTTATCAAAAGGGCTTCCCTTCTGATAAGCCGTTTTTTTATGTTTTTTCCTGAAACATTCTGAACAGTTCGCTTCCTTTTCCTCCAGAGAAGTTTACGCATCCTCATGCACGATAATTTTTGGGTTCGACGATGAAATCCTGATTAAGTCCCAATGCAGCGGGCTTTATATAGGTTAGATACGATTATTATTCTTTCAAAAAGATAGTTTATATTTAGGCTCGAAAAAATACGGCATGTTACAGAAAAATGTAAGATGCAGTCTCTTATATATTAAAATGATTTGCTTTATTTTATTTATAAACGACTATCGGATTCATCCTTTTTCATTATAATAGGAAATGTTTCCTTTTATTTCTATAGGGGTATATCTAAAATCATAATCATACATATATTAATGACAGCTGCTTATGGATGAGAACCTATTGCCGATAAAAGGAGGCTGCGAATGTGAGAGACATTGAAGAAAAAGAAGATCTATGCGACGAATGCTCATTTCATAAAAAATTGACATTCTCCGAAGCGGAAAATTTATGGCTGTGCGATAATTGTTTAAATGAAGAAAGCTAAATAAAAGAAAGCCAGATCACTGGCTTTCTTTTATATTTAAACCTTAAAACTCTCCTGTCAGCAAAGCTTATTGTTTTTGTCCCATTAAGCATTTGTAAAAGATATCCCGCAAGTTCTGAATTTCTTCATCTGAAAGCATTCCGAACATGTTTTGAATCTGCTGATTAATTTGGCTCCTGGCCGAATGCAGAAGATTTTTTCCGGAATCCGTGATTTCAAGGTTGTATGCTCTTCGGTCACGTTCGTTTTGGCATTTTTGGACAAACCCGTCTTTGATTAGCTTGCTTGTGAGGACGGTCACACCGCCAGTAGTAATCTGTAATTGCTCTGCAAGTATTGACGGACGCTTCAGTCCTTCCGTTTCAAGGATTTGCAGAATCAAAATATGAGTTTTTGAAAGGCCGACCTCATTCAGATGATTCCAGTCATTCATCCATTTACGTTCAAGTGAAACAAAAATCTCAAATAAGGAGACGATATTTTCACTTCTTTTTTTATTCATACAATTTCATCTCCACAAACAGTTCCTTATTTTAATGAATTTACTAAATCAATGGGAAGCTTAAATTGTTCCTTGCTGAAAAGCAGCTGGGACAGTTCCCCTGCCGGTTCCTCTGCTTCTTTTATATCGGTCATTTCATTATGAAGTTTCTCCATTTTGCGGTCGAGTTCCGCTGCAGAAACTGCGGCTTCTTTTAATTCCTTTGTAAGCCGCTCAGGAATTTCTTTATTATATTTATAATAGATCTTGTGTTCAAGGCTAGCCCAAAAATCCATCGCAATCGTTCTAATTTGTATTTCTACAAGGATATCTTCCTGGCGGTCCGACATAAACACTGGAATTTTCACGATTAAATGCAGACTTTGATAGCCGTTTGGCTTAGGATTTTTTATGTAATCCTTGCATTCAATGACATTGATATCCTTTTGGTTTTGAATCATCTCGCTGATTTGATAAATGTCAGACAAAAAAGAACAGGTGATGCGAATACCTGCTATGTCTTTTATATTCTTTTTAATATCGGTCAGGGAAAGGTCGTAATTCTTCCTGTATATTTTGTTTACGATGCTCTCAGGAGACTTCAGACGCGAGCTGACATGTTCAATTGGATTATACTCATGAATATATTGAAATTCCTGTTCAAGGATATTTATTTTCGTGTTCATTTCTTCTAACGCAAATTTGTAGGACATCATAAACCGCGTTAATTCATTTTTTATTTTCTTAAGCTGATCATAATTCATGTTGGGTATTGGCAATTCTTCCACTTGTAATTCTCCTTTATCAGTCGAACCGTTAATTAGGCAGCATTGTTTTCGCTTCAAGCAGCTTTAAAAGATAGGCCCGTATATTGCGGGGAAGGAATTTCCGGATCTCATCTTCATTAAATCCCACTAAAAAACGTTTTTCATCCAGTATAATCGGGCAGCGCATAATTCCCGGCTTCTCTTGAATAAGTCCAAGTAATTCCTTCAGATGCAAAGCATCTAAATTCATATCCAATTCCTGAAATTGTTTTGAGCGGGTTGATAGAATTTCATCTGTGCCCTCTTCTGTCATATGAAGAATTTGTTTAAGTTCTTTCATTGTTAAAGGCTGTGTAAGAATATTTCTTTCTGTATAGGAAAGACCATGCTCTTCCATCCACATTTTTGACTTTCTGCAAGATGTGCAGCTGCAAGACGTAAACATAGTAATGGCCATTAGTGAATTCCTCTCCTTTAATGAATGATTTTATATTCACTGGTTCGTGAAATGTATTTTATTAATTATTATATATATATCTTACAAGTAAGATATATATAAATCAAATAAAAACCCTTAGGAAGGAACCCACTTTTTTTTAGCTTTCCTGTTTTGTCTGCCTTTTATTACATATGAATAAAACCATCATTAAAATTGATGGTTTTATTCTCTGAGTAAAAGTCCATGTTCGTCACTTCTTTTTTGCCAAGCGTTTTCCGGCGCTTTTTGAAGGATATAAGGCCAAAATGGAATCCATGACTGTATGTCCGCACACCTGGCACTTACTGTCTGTATGCTTTTGAAGCATTCTGCATTTAGGGCAATTCTTTACTTCTTCTTCCATCAGTGATCCTCCAGCCTGATTAAATACTTTCCTTCTATATCGGCAAATTTTTCAAAACTTTAACACGGACACTAATTTACTCACTTAAAATAATAACGATTTTTCAGAAAAATGGATTTCCTTCCATACCAATCCACAGATCAGATTGTTCAATCTGACCTGCAAGAGCAAGAAGTATGTCTTCTTTCCCTTTTGGTGCCACAAAATGAACACCCAAAGGCAATCCATCAGCCGTAATATGAATGGGCACACTCATGGCAGGCTGTCCTGTCAGGTTTGCAAGCTGTGTAAAAGGTGTAACCGTTAAGCTCTTTAAGAACATGTCATAAACGAATGATAAATGTTCTTCTTTTTTCAGCTCACTGACCTTAAGCAACGACTGGATTTCTTCTTCAGTCTGAGTGAGCTCTCCGGTTTTAGGAGCTGGAAATGCAGTTGCCGGAGTTAAATACAAATCGAATGTTTCATGAAAAGCAGCCATTTGAGCAGCTGCAGTATCCCATTCAGCCAGACTCTGTGTAAATTCGGCAGCCGTTACGGAATGTCCTGCAACACTTAACACCCAAGTCACAATTTCTACGTCATTTGCTGCAATTGGTCTGCCGAGCATTTTTTCAAGGCCAAGAATCGTTGCAGCCATTTCACCATTGTTCATAATATAGTAGTTTTCCATCAGTCTGACACCGTCGATGCCGTTTCCGCGTTCTTCTACTTCATGACCCTGATCTTCAAGCCACTTCACCATACGATTAACGGCAGTAATTGCTTCGTCACTGACTGGTGTTTCGACAGGAGACTGGGTTTGAAACGCTACCCGTAATGGGCGTTTTATCCCTTTTTTAGAAACATCCGTATATTTGCCTGCAAACAACGGGGTATGGAAAGCAGCTTCCGGCTGAATGATTTGGAGAATATCAAGCATAGCGGCACTGTCGCGGACTGTTTTTGTCAGAACAAAATCAATCGAAGCTCCCTGCCATTGCCTGCCGACACTTGGTCCTACTGGCGTTCTTCCTCTAGTAGGTTTCAGTCCAAACAGGCTCGTAAAAGAAGCAGGAATACGGATTGAGCCTCCGCCGTCACTTGCGCCGGCAATCGGAACTATGCCCGAGGCCACGCTCGCTGCTGAACCGCCGCTCGATCCGCCGGCTGAGTACTTTGTATTCCATGGATTCATCGTCTGTCCATGAACTTCAGGCTCTGTAATATTTTTTAAACCAAATTCAGGAGTGTTCGTGTGGCCCAAAAATAAAAATCCCGCTTTTCTTAACCGAGCAACAAAATTCGAATCTCTGCTTGAAATGTTATTTTTAAGGAGCCTTGATCCTGCTGTTAAAGGTTCACCTTCAATCGCCTGAGAAATATCCTTCAGAAGCATAGGAACCCCCGCAAATGGCTGCTTCTGAAGGTCCAGCTGCTCTAGCTCTTTTAAAACCTTTTCCTGCCGTGTACGGACCACGCCATTTAAAAGAGGATTGACATTCTCAATTTGTTTAAAAGCAGCTTCTGTCAATTCTTTCGGTGTTACTTCTTTCTTTTTAACCAATTCGGCAAGTCCAGTGCCATCGTATTTTGCATATGTATATAAATCCACAATTAAACCTCGCTCTATGATTTTGTGCTTTGCTCTATGTTTTTTTATAATCTGACAAGGGTTTCCGGCCGCAAAACAATTATTCGAAATCGATTTAGGGGGCAGCACTACCTGATTCGCTCATAGGCTGCCTCCTGTTATTCTGTATGATCTAACTTTACCAAATATCCAGGAAGAAGAGCCAGATTTTAAATCTCTCTGTATAAAAAATACAGCGATTATCTATTTTCCAGGATGTTCTTCAGTTTTTTTAAATCTTTGGTATTCGCTCTTTTCATCATGATAGACATAAACGGAGCTAACCATTTTGAAAAGCCTGTCGGATTCCCTATATTCTGAAGTATCATTCTTGTTGTATGCTGATCAGCTGCCTGCCAAGTGTAGATGGTCTCCATTGGAAAAGGTCCGTCAGCTGTTCTCATGACCATTCTTTCACCTGGAATGAATTCAGCAATTTCATAAACATACGAGAGTTCCCTCCCTAGGAATTTTGCTTTAAATGCAATTAGAGAGCCAATTGTTAAAGATTTTGCGGTCATCCATTCTGCCGAATGAATATTAACATACCATTCAGGTGCATTGTCAGGATCTGAAGCAAACGCTGACACCTTTTCAGCAGTGCACCGAATTTCTATCTCAGTAATTACGTGGACCATTCTCTTTAATCCTCCAAAAGGCAACTATCAATTTTTTCTTTCTGCATATTTTTTTAATAATGTTCCAAGCAGATGTTTCCATCCTTCAGTATGATCCTGCTCCCAGTTTTCTTCAATCAATCCTGAAGCGGTATGGGAAAGCTGAAGGATTGTAGCATCATTTTTTTCAATTAAACGGTACGTATAAGAACTATTGACTGCTCCCTGCATTCCCAAATGCCCGTGAAGGCGTATTTCTTCCGGAGCATTAACATAATATACATTCCCCCACACTGCCCCTTCTGTTTCACCCCATCTTTCAATGAACTGGCCGCCTGGTACAGGATCAAACGTAAACTTCGATGTCACTCCTTTTGGGGCTAACCGAAACTCCCACCATTCTTCTGCCTTTTCTGTCAATGCCTTGAATACCTGTTTTCTTGGTGCGTCTATGAAAACCTCTTGTTCAATTCGAAACACTTTTGCTTGTTCTGCCAAGTTCATTTCTTCTTCTCCTTTTTGTTCAGCAGCCGATTTTAATCGAAGTAAAGAACCGGCCGCTGTCTCCATGTATTTTCCCACCCACCTGTTATGCATTTCCTGCAGAGGAACGGCGTTTAAGTAATTAAGTCTGTATTTCCCTTCCCGTCTTACAACAACCAAGTTCCCTTCCTCAAGTGCGGTCAGATGTTTCATGATTGCATACCTGGATACTTCAGGAAAATAGTCATTTAATTCGCCAGTTGTTTTAGCTGATTCTTTAAGAATATCAAGAATGCGTCTTCTAATTGGATGGCCCAGCGCTTTAAACAATGTGGAAAGCTTGTCTTCCATATCCACGATCCTTTCGTTCATTTCAGCACGGAATGCTCACATGTGACTACATAGTAACATGTAATTTCATGAAGCTCAATCATTCAAATTATAGTAATTGTTTCCATTATAGATTCTTGCCTGTCTCTCATTTTTGAAACACTTTTCTAAATATATATATAAGAAGATTCCCTTTAGCCCATTTGTAAAGTACTAATAAATATTAAAGAAAGTCAATCCGGGAATTTTAAAAGAAAAAGAAAAGATGGAAGCATTTTTCAAACCATGCTTCCATCTTTTCTCTTGTGCTCCCTGCTCGATACTTGTCATTCGTTATACCTATTCCCAGTATATTGGAGAATAGATTTTAGCATCATATGGTGCTTTCTGAAAACGTCAGCTTATCCCATACCCTTTGCATTTATCATAAAAGCTTGTCTTCCCAATTCCAAGCAGTTTGGCTGCCTCCAGTTTGTTCCCTTTCGCTTCTGTAAGAGCATGGAAGATTGCTTCTTTCTCAGCTTCAGCCACGATAACTTTAAGCGATTTGACAGGCCCATAAAGTTTGCTGCTTTGAGTTGGACTAAGAGGCAGTTGACCAGAGTAGGTTGGGCTATGACTCTTCCCTTCCTGCTGAAGATACAGAGGCAGATGTTCCGGGTAAATCATTTGGCCGTCCAGTACGTTAACAGCACGCTCAAGTACGTTTTCAAGCTCACGAATGTTCCCGGGCCACGAGTGTCGCTCCAGGTCAAGCATCACCTCTTCAGAGAGGTCAAGATCATACCTGTGAAATTTAGTGCCCAGCTTTTTTAATAGAATTCTTGAGATTGGGACTATATCTTCCTTCCGATCCTTAAGTGAGGGAATATCGATTTTGATGACATTCAGGCGATAATAAAGATCCTCCCTAAACTCACCGTCTAAAACCATTTTTTCCAGGTTTCGATGGGTGGCGGCAATCACTCTTACATCAATTTGAATAGGAGCGCGTCCGCCGATTCGCTCAATTTCTTTTTCCTGTAGCACACGAAGCAATTTGCTTTGCATCTGAAGAGGGAGGTCGCCAATCTCATCAAGGAAAATGGTCCCTCCGTGAGCAAGCTCAAACTTTCCCTTTTTCCCGCCCTTTTTCGCACCGGTAAATGAACCTTCTTCATACCCAAAAATTTCCGATTCAAATAAATGCTCGGGGATTGAAGCGCAATTGACCCTCATGAAAGGGGCAAAGCGTCTTCCGCTAGTCTGATGTATGGCATGGGCAAACAGCTCTTTTCCAGTTCCAGATGCCCCAAGCAGAAGAACGGCCGACTGACTGTCTGATACCCGCTCTGCGAGCTTCTTGGCTTCTATGAATTTGGGACTGCTTCCAACAAGATCCCCAAAATGATATTTACTGAAAAGTTCTTTCTCAAATTTCGTTTTATAATAGTTTAATTCTTCCATAATCGGCTGGATCTTCTTAGAATAGTCCAGCCATTCCTGAGCATTGCGGAACATCACTGTTCCAACAGCACCAACCAGCTGACCTTTCACATAGAGGGGATACCGGTTTGCAATCATTTCGCTTCCGTTTATGGGATGAATGGACGCCACTTCCGCCTGACCGGTTTTTGCTACAATCTGCATTCTTGAATTTTCAATAACATCCTGAACAGGTTTCCCAATCGATTCTTCTGCGGTTACTTTCAGGAATTCACAATAGGCCGAATTGAGATAAACAACAATTCCTTCATGATCCACAACGACCATGCATTCTGCCGCCAAATTGACTACTTCTTCAATCCAATCATAGGGAAGCTTTTCCATGAGCCCTTTCATTCTCTCCACCTCTTTCCTGGTTATCTGAAATAAACCGTTTACATTTGTATGTTCATCTTACACAGACCTATTAATAAAAATCAATAGATTGGAAGATTCAGATTAAAAAATCACTCTGGTAAAGAAAGACAATTTATTTTTCTTTGCAAAAAAATAAAGGACAGCTTTGGCTGTCCCTTTTCTAGAATATGAGTATTATTGTACGGTATACCCGCCATCAAGAATAGCTGCCTGACCGGTAATTCCTTTTGCTTTATCACTTGCCAGAAAGACTGCATAATCGGCAATTTCCTGTACAGAGAGCAATCTTTTCTGCGGTACGAGAGGATAAATCACTTGTTCTAGAACACGTTCAAGCTCTACATTCCGCGTTTTTGCAAGGTCAGCAAGCTGGTTGCGAACCAAAGGGGTATCAACGTAGCCCGGACAAAGTGCGTTAACGGTGATTCCATGTTCCGCCCCTTCAAGCGCAGCAACCTTTGTCAGTCCGATGACACCGTGTTTGGCGCTGTTGTAGGCCGCTTTTCCAGCAAAACCGATCACTCCATTAATAGATGCCATATTGATAATCCTGCCAAACTTTTGTTTTTTCATGATTGGAAAAACGTGTTTGGTAGCTACAAATGGTGCTGTCAACATGACTTTGATCAGGAATTCAAACCGGTCAGTTGGGAATTCTTCGATTGGAGAAACATGCTGCAGACCAGCATTGTTAACAAGAATGTCCAAGCGCCCGTACTGTTTTTGAACGGTTTCAATCGTTTGAATGATCTGATCTTCCTTTGTTACATCGCAAGCAGCAGCAATGGATTCAAAACCTTCTTCCTTCAATTGTGCAGCAGCTGCTTCGGCAGCTTCCAGATTCACATCTGAAATGACCACAGCCGCTCCTTCTTTTGCGAATTCCTTTGCAACTTCAAATCCTATGCCGCTCGCGGCACCTGTCACAAGCGCTATTTTTTCCTTAAGTAATCGATTCATCGCCATTGTCCTTTCTATTGCTCGCCTTAATGGGCGGTCATCAGTGATTGACTTATTGTAAATGAGGCCTCTGTTTTCTCTTTTACTTCCTCAATGGTTACACCGTCCTGAAGTTCAACGAGCTCCATCGTGCCATCTGCAAAATCAAATACAGCAAGCTCTGTAATTAGACGGTTAACAACCTGTTTCCCTGTCAAAGGAAGCGTGCATTCTTTTTTAACCTTGGATTCACCATATTTATTGACATGTTCCATAATGACAATAATCCGTTTGGCGCCATTAACCAGATCCATGGCACCTCCCATTCCCTTAACCATTTTTCCTGGGATCATCCAGTTCGCAAGATCTCCCTGTTCGGAAACCTCCATGCCTCCTAGAATGGCAAGATCAATATGTCCGCCGCGTATCATGGCGAAGGATTCTGCACTGTCAAAATAAGATGCACCAGGTACACTTGTTACCGTTTCTTTTCCTGCATTGATCAGGTCTGGATCTTCTGTTCCTGCAATCGGATACGGTCCGATTCCAAGCAGGCCATTCTCCGATTGCAAAAGCACATTATAATCATCAGGAATTTCATTTGCTACAAGAGTAGGCATCCCGATTCCAAGATTTACGTTCATGCCGTCTTTTATTTCTTTAACTGCTCGCTTCACCATTTTTTGTCTGCTGTCACTCATGTTTTTGCCTCCTTTTTATGCCTGACGAACCGTAAGGCGTTCAATTCGTTTTTCATAGTTCGCACCAAGCAATACATGCTGGACATAAATGCCGGGTGTATGAATTTCGTCGGGATTCAGCTCTCCGGCTTCAACAATTTCTTCGACCTCTGCTATCGTAATTTTCCCGGCCATCGCAGCCACTGGATTAAAGTTTCGGGAAGTCTTTCTGAAAACCAAGTTACCAAGCGGGTCCGCTTTCCATGCTTTAACTAGGGCAAAGTCTCCAACGATTCCTCTTTCAAGGATATACGTCCTGCCATCGAAATCTTTGTGTTCCTTTCCTTCAGCCACCTTTGTTCCAACTCCGGTTGCTGTATAAAAGCCAGGAATTCCAGCGCCGCCAGCCCGCATTCTCTCAGCCAAAGTTCCTTGAGGGATCAGCTCCACTTCCAATTCTCCGCTTAAATACTGACGTTCAAAAATTTTGTTTTCTCCTACATAAGAAGACATCATTTTTTTGATTTGTTTGTTTGCAAGCAGCAAGCCCAGGCCCCAATCGTCAACTCCGCAGTTATTGCTTACAACAGTAAGATCTTTGACACCTTTATCTCTTAAAGCAAGAATCGTTTTTTCAGGTATGCCGCAGAGGCCGAAGCCTCCAACGACCAATGTTGCACCGTCTTCTATCTTATCAATTGCTTGTTTAAATGAGTCTAAAACTTTTCCCTTAGCCATCTAAGTTTCCTCTCTTTCTATGAAAATTGTTTAAACTAGGCCGAATAGGCTGTAAATAGCGATAATGACAAAGACAGCAACTGTCTTAATAATCGTAATGGCAAAAATATCACGGTAAGATTGACGGTGAGTAAGACCTGTAACCGCTAGAAGCGTAATAACCGCTCCATTGTGAGGCAGAGTATCCATACCGCCTGATGCCATAGAAATAACCCTATGCATAACTTCCGGAGGAATATTGAACTTTTCAATTGCCTCTAAATACTTATCTGACATTGCGCTAAGCGCAATTCCCATCCCTCCGGATGCGGAGCCTGTGATACCTGCAAGTGCGGTCGTTGTCACAGCTCCGTTTACAAGCGGATCCGTAAATGTTGAGGAAATACCGTTGCTCACCGTTTTAAATCCAGGAAGTGCAGCGATGACTCCGCCAAATCCATACTCAGCTCCTGTATTCATGGCGGCAAGAAGTGCACCGCCGATTCCAGCATTCAAACCGTCTTTAATGTTAGCGGTTACAGCTTTCCAGTCAAAAGCAATTGTCGTGATGATTCCTACTAATAGCGCAAGTTCAACAGACCATATTGCAACAACAGATGGAAGTTCGATTTTACCAAATGCTTCAAGTCCGATCGCTGAGAAATCAAATCCGTTTGGATACCATTTTGGAAAAGAAACGGTGAAGAATTTGTTCATGACACCAACCAGAATAAGTGGTACGAAGGCTAAAATCTGACGGGCAGCACTAAGTTCCGTTCTTGCTGAAACAGCTGCCTCTTCTTTTTCACGAGCAAGCTCCGGATCCAGCCCAGCTGCAGTCTCTGAGTGAAATCCTGCATACCCTTCACCTGCTTTTTCCGCTTTTTTACGTCGTGATTCCAAATACCACATTCCAAGTGACAAGACAAAAATCGCACCTATAATCCCAAGAACAGGAGCTGCATAAATGTCAGTTTTGAAGAAAGTTGTCGGGATGACATTTTGAATCTGCGGCGTACCTGGAAGTGCGTCCATCGTAAAAGTAAAAGCTCCAAGAGCAATTGTTCCGGGAATCAGACGTTTTGGAATATCTGCCTCAATGAACAGATTTTTAGCAAATGGATAGACTGCGAACACCACAACGAACAAACTGACACCGCTGTATGTCAGGATGGCACCCATCAGAACAATCGCAAGAATCGCTCTCTTTGCTCCTACTAGCTTTACAATCGTTTTGGCAATGGATTCAGCAAGACCGGACATTTCCACGACCTTTCCAAAAATAGCTCCAAGCAAGAATACCGGAAAATAAAGTTTAATGAATCCGACCATTTTCTCCATAAACACGTTAGAGAAAAACGGCAGTACATAACTCGGATCTGTCAGCAATACTGCAAACAGAGCACAGATCGGAGCAAACAAAATAACTGAAAATCCACGATAAGCAACAAACATCAGTAAACTTAGTGATAATAAAATAATAATGATTTCCACAAACATCCCCCTTTTTGGCCTCTTTAATTCTTGAAATTGAGCAGACTTTAGCTGGTAAGCGCTTACAACATGTGCAATCAGACCTGTTTTCGCTCTCCTTCTAAATGACCAGCTCGTTTTTATACTTGCAAGAAGTGTGCCAACTATTTATTCTTTTATGAAAATTCATACAATAGCCCCAATTCCGCTTCCTTGTTGGCTTTGCGTTACAGATAGACTGAATATTTAATAAAAAGAGCCACTAAAAATTCCGGAATTCAGGAATTAATTTCGAATGAGTTCCGTTATTACGGAAAATTCCGCAATAACGGAACTCATCTAATAAAACTTAATTTGGCCGGATAATAGGCTTTCGGCATTTAAGTACCGCAGAAGTTTTATTTATTTCCAGCCAGCGACTGATTACTTCCTATATGTACATAATCCACCAAACATCTAAATCAGACGCAGGCTGGTTTAATGTTATACTTTCAAACTCAAAATCAATTGTTCTCCAATTCTCCCTATCTTTCTTCTTCCCGTATCCGTAAATCCAACTTTTTGATAAAGCTTCTGAGCTGGAATATTTCTTTTATTGACTGCGAGTACAACTTCCTTGCATTTTGGAAAGTGCTGATTTAGGAACGGCTTTAATTGATTCATTCCCCGGAATGCATATCCTTTCCCCTGCTGAACATGATTAACTGAAAATGCAGTCAGCAGCATGGCATCCGGATTGTCAGTATACTCTTTCACTCTGTCACTTGAATGCAGAACAAAAAAACCGACTGGTTCCATACCGCATATAATGACGACAGGGTGTTTTTCATATGTTATTTCCGCCATCAGATTTGGTAATGCAGTGAACGGAAGCTGATCCTCCGGCAGGCTGAATCTATTGATAAGATCGAAATATTCAGTTTTATATAATTGTAACTCTATAAGTTTCATAAATATCCGCCTTTGTAAACAGGATGAAAAATTTTCAGCTGTGAGGTTCAACATTCACAGATAAACTTGTATTAAATTAAAAATCTTTAATTTCTGGTGTTCATCCGATTAATAAATTCCCTAAATTCTTTTATATTTTTCATAACTTGGTTTGGCTGTGTAACAAAATTAATCGTTTGATATTCCGGCAGCCATTGCACCCCGATTGTATAAACATTTGCTCGAACTCCTGCAAGAATGTCTGCCTCACTGTCTCCGATAAAAAGGGCCTCATTATTTTCTGTGCCAAGAATAAATAATGCCTTCTTTACTCCCTCAGGATGAGGTTTTGGTTTTTTAACATCGTCTCCTGTAATGATTACGTCAAACAGGCCAACCATGTTTAGGGCTTCTAAGGATATCTCTAAACTTCTTTTTGCTTTTCCAGTCACAATGCCGAGCTTTAATCCCCTGTCTTTTAGAAGCCGGATTAATTCATCTATTTCATTGTTTTTTTCAACCAGCTCTGGATGCATCTCAAGATATTTTTCATAGTATCTTTCAATTGCTTTCTCTTTTTCCTCATTTAGAAGATTCTCCCGAATAATCCCTGTTTCTGAAGGACCAAACATCCCAACTATTTCTTCTGCAGAAACATCTCTCCTATCAAACTCTTTAAATACTGATTGAAAGGCATAAAAACACACTGGCAAAGTATTGGCCAAAGTTCCGTCAAAATCAAAAAGGACCGCTTTCATCATCCACACTTCCTTTCTATTCCTCTTTTCCAATATTATCAAATTTACTGTTGGATATTGAGTGCAAAAATAGAATCTTCAGCAAAGTTCTTTCTATTGGCTCAAAGGGTTAACAAGCTGCTCCTTTTAAATAAGATAGGGTTTGATTCATTCTCTAAAAACAATATGAGCTTCCACTTTTGTAATCTGAGCTCCGAGACAAATGCCCTTGGCTAAAGGACATCTTCTCTCTCTTAAAAAATCCTTTCATTCATAATAAAATAGGCGGCCTTTTTAAAAGAGCTGCCTTTGTAAATTTATGGTATTGTCATGGGTGAAATTCACTCGATTTAGGACAAATCCTGTAACAATTTCATTGAATATGTTCCATTTCTTCGTAGGAAGCTGATGATTTTGGTTAGTAAATAGGAAAAATTCTGCGTGTTTGCATTTATTTCGATAAAGTTTTAAATAATGGTTCGTCCAGTCTCCTGCTTCACCGTACATAAACAGCATAGGCATCGTGATGAGATGAAGTTTGTCGAGGCAGCTGTATTGCAAAGAGTGAATATAATATTGCTTCCAAACTTCTTTGTCCGCTTTTTTCATATGGCCACTTAGCATTTTTCTCATCTTTTTATCTTTTGTATGACTCCTTGAAATCATTTCTATTAATAAATTCAAATGATTATCTGCCATATAAATGCCGGAACGATGCAATATTTGTCCTGACGCATCATCAACGCATGGATAGGCGCCTGATAAAATGAGCAATTCGATTCTTTCTGAATGATAAATGGCAAGATGCTGGGCGATCTGGCACCCCGCTGAGTATCCGCATATAACAGCTTTTTCCAGATTTAAAGCATCCATAAAACATACTATTTCACTTGCATAATACGAAATCGAAATTTCTTGCGAAGCAGTCTCACTATCTCCGTGGCCGCTTAAGTCCGGAAAAATAACTCTCATATGCTTTGATAAATTGTGCTGATAATAAAACACTTTTTTTCCCATACCGGGAGGATGAATAAATATAACCGGTATCCCTTGACCGAATTCTTCGTAATGAAAAGAATTGCAGCTGTCTATCTTGATTGAGGGCATAATTTTTTCACTCCAAATGATTCTTGAGCCGACTATTTGATTTCCTTTTCGCTATCTTACCTTCCCCTTATAAAAAATTCTTTATTCACTTTTTCATTGCGTTTTTTAACATGATTGCAGAGATATTGTAAATAATAAGGAGAACTTGTAAACCGAAGGTGGAGTCTGAATGAAGAATTGTGCGCTAGCTCTAGTAACCCTTTCGATCATCCTGATTACCGGCTGCTCAGCCAATAATGATCAAGTCTCTCCAAACATTATTCAAACAAAAAACTCCTCTTCACCAAAAGTGATTCTTCTTGTTGTGGATTCATTAATGGACAAACCATTAAAAAAAGCGATTCATGAAAATAAAGCCCCTGCACTCGAATTTTTCCTGAACAACGGTCAGTACAGTAAAGAGCTGGTAAGTGCTTATCCAACTATGTCCGTTACTATTGACAGCACTTTGCTTACAGGAACAAGCCCGGATAAGCATAAAATACCCGGTCTTGTTTGGTATAACGAAGATGAACAGCGGGTGATCAGCTATGGGAATGGACTCTTAGAAACCTTAAAGTATGGAGTTACGAATGTGGCAGACAACAGCCTCTATCAATTTAATAACGAAGATCTAAGTGAAAATGTGAAAACAATCCATGAAGATCTGGATGATAGAGGAAAACAAACTGCCTCTATCAATGCAGTAATATACAGGGGAAATTATCAGCATACCTTAAGGGTTCCAAAAATTTTAGCAAAAACGACTTCCCTGCCGGACAAATACAATACAACCGGACCAAAGATATTAACTTTAGGAGATTTTCTTAATCAGGATCCGGAAAACAATCATGTGATAAATCGATTAGGTATTAATGATGCTTTTGCTGTTCAAGAGTTAACCTATCTTCTAAAAAACAAGCTTCTTCCTGACTTTACAATTTTGTACTTGCCTGAAAATGATCATGCAGTCCATAGAAAAGGACCTAAAACAACGGATGGGATTGAAAAGCTTGATAAACATCTTCAAGAAATATTGAATACTTATCCAAAGTGGAATGACGCTCTCGCAAATAGAGTATGGATTATTATGGGGGACGGTAATCAATCAGCTGTAGAAAAGAACAAAAAGAAAGCCTTGATCGACTTAAGAGATGCCCTATCGGATTACAAGCTTTTAAAGCTTGGTGATCAAGTTCAAAAAAACACTGAAATTGCTATTACTGCAAATGAACGAATGGCATATATATACAAACTGAAAAAGGATCCCTCTATAAAAAAAATAGCCAGTAATTTGCAGACAGATCCCCGGATTGCCTGGATTGCCTGGAAAGAAAACGATATGGTGCAAGTTATTTCAAAAGGAAGCAAAGGAACTCTCCAATTTAAACCTGGAGGCCCTTATCAAGATCGTTATCATCAAAACTGGGAGATAAAAGGGAACATGGACATTTTAGATTTGAAAGCAAATAGCCGCAAACAGCTTAGCTATGGGGATTACCCTGATGGTTTATCAAGATTGTATGGAGCCATTCATTCACAAGAAGGAGAATTTCTAATAGCGGATGCAAACCCCGGCTATGAATTCATAGGAGAAAGCTCTCCAGAACATACTGGCGGAGGAGCCCACGGTTCTATGCACAAAGTCGATTCTTATGCTCCTATAATCGTTACAGGAACCGGGCATCACATTGATCAATTACGGATTGTTGATTTAAAAAACTGGATTATTAATATCTTAGGAGAAGAATAATTACATGGGATATGACATCTAATACAAAAAGCAACCTGGTTCATTTCTCAGGTTGCTTTTTCTAATTGAAAGTTTATGTATAAACAAAATAAAGACAGGATTACTGCCTTTATACAGTCCTAATATTTTTGTAATTCATTCACCGTAACGAATTCATAACCTTCTTCTGCTAATGATTTGATGATTTCTTCCAGAGCTTTTAGTTCTTTTCCAGTTTTATCGTACATTGGATGAAGCAAAATGATGGACCCTGGTTCAGTCTTTTCAGTTACATAACTTACTTTGTCAGATATGGAACTGTAGTATGTGTCTGGTTCAATGTCCCATGTGATTGTATCCATTTGACGTTTGTTTAAATAATAGGGCAGCAGGGCTAATTTTTTCCCGTTTGGAGGCCGAAAATCAATTTCTCCTTCATAGCCTGCAAGACGTATTAAGTTGTTTGTTTTTTCGATTTCCTCCTTGATGAATGATGGTGACTTAAAAATCATTCTGCTGTGAGAATATGTATGATTTCCAATCTGATGTCCCGCTTCCGCTATCATCTGTCCTTCTTTCGCATGATTTTCCAGCTCATTTCCGATTAAAAAGAAGGTACCCTTCGCATGATATTTATCCAGTATAGCCAATATTTCATCCGTATTTCCTGCTGGTCCATCATCAAATGTCAATGCAACTGCTTTTTGTGACGTTTCAACATTGCTGGTTAACCCGCCAAATAATTGAAAGGTTCTTGAATTCATTAAATGATACATAGAGAATAAAAGAATAATGAACGAAATTAATCCTATAAATGGTATGACATATCTTTTTTTCAACATAAACTAAACCTCTTACTTCTTTTCTTTATTTTGGATTATTTTTCAACTAACGAATACCCAATATAAACAAGAGTTTTACTTTAATTCTCCAAAAAAATACATGGTACCTAATTATATCATTTATGAAGAAGCAAGTATTTCCTCGTTTGAAATTAGAAAAATTCCATATGTTTTTTCTCCTGTCGATAATAAGTCAATCTGTCTTCCAGTGTACCCGTATGAAATTCAAACTTATGACCATCCGGGTCTGTAAAATAAATTGATTTTTTATCTTTCACATCTCTTGAACGCCCAGAAAGAATGTTTACATTTAACTTTTTCAACCGATCACACATTTTATCAAAATCCGCTTCATCTATTGAAAAAGCTATATGTGTATATGATTGATTATGTTCCCTGCGGGAAATATTTTTTTCCTCATTGAGAGCGAGCCACATGCCATTTAAATCAAAATAGGCAGTGCTTCTTCCTTTTACCAATAACTTTGCATCAAATACATGCTGGTAAAATTTGATTGAGTGCTCCAAATCAGTAACGGAAAATAAAAAATGATTCAAACCTTTAATAGTCATGCCTTCACCTCATTAAAGATAAATTGTTTTTTACTATTCTTCCGGTGCGTCAACTAGTATTTCAGTTTTAATAAAATCTATCATTATGAAAATTTTCTCATGGAATAATTTTTATTGCCTCCTGTTTAACTATAGATGGCTAAGTAAATATCTTGTTACATTAGTGTGAGAGACTGTTCATGCACGAAACAGGCTTAAAACGCTGCATACATCATTTCATGCAGAAGTCCTACTCCCAGCACTAAGTATAATCCATTTTAAAAAAAGATAAAATCAAAGAAGCCGGATTTTCTTATTAATGAAAATCAGGCTCCAATGCTGTGACTTTAATTTATAATAGGTATTCATATCTTTTTTCGAGGTAATTTTGGGCAATTGTCAAAAGAGAACAAATTCCCCAATAAATAAGGGCAACTAGAATATACATTGTCATGTAATCAAGCTCCCTTCCTCCGACTATTTTAGCCTGCTGAAATAGCTCCGGCACAGTAATCATCGCGGCCAGTGAGGATGCTTTCGTCAAATCAAGCAGCACGTTAGAAAGAGGGGGCAGCGCAATTCTGAATGCCTGCGGCAAAATAATTCCTCTCATCGTCTGCCAGTAGGAAAGTCCAAGCGACTTGGAAGCCTCCCACTGTCCGCGGTCAACAGAGGCTAAAGCTGAGCGGTTAATTTCTGCCATATAGGCTGCACTGTTTAAACTGAAGCCGATTAAAGCAGCCGTTATGGCCGTGAACTCGATGCCGATAATTGGAAATCCAAAATATAAAATAAACAGAATAACAAGAATCGGAACCCCTCGCATAAACGAAATATAGATTCTAGCCGGCCACCTGAAAAACGAGTACTTAGAAGTGCGTCCTAGTGCGAGAAAAAAACCGAGCACCAAGCCAATTGCCATGCTGACTAAGGAAATGAGCAGGGTATTCCAGATCCCTTGTATCACATATGGAAAAGACTCCACTGCAAGTTCATAATTAAAGACGTATTCCCACTGAATATCTCCCATCGCACTCACCTTCTTCAGTTACCAGTTACTCAAAATCAACATCCGGTTTTTTTGAAACATCAGCACCATCAAAGAATTTCTTCGAGATCTCTGAAATGGTTCCATCTTCATGCATTTCTTTTAATGCTGCATCCATGTTCTTTTTCAATTCAGCGCTTCCTTTTTTCATAATGATGCCCTGGCTGTTAGGGTTGAACTTGATGTCAGGATGAATGGCAATATTTAAGTCAGGGAACGCTGCAACCGCAAGGCGCTGCAGGTAATAATCATTTAAAATAACGTCGGTTCTTCCAGTTGATACATCTCTTAAGTATTGATCATTTGTTGCATTGTCATAAATGACTTCCTCTGCTCCGTATTCACGGGCAACAGCCATGTATGTAGTCGTTGCTTCTCCCGCTGCTTTCTTCCCTTTTAAATCCTCTAATGATTTTATTCCAGAAAGATCGTCTTTCCGGACCATCGCTGTACCGTATGAAAATTTATATGGATCGGCGAAATCGAATTTTTCTTTTCGTTCATTATTAATCATAATATCGTTTGCAGCGATGTCTACTTTTCCGCTTTGGATGGATGTCAGCATTCCGTCAAATGCCATCTCAGAAAATTCTGCTTCCAGATCCATGCGCTTCGCCATTTCACGAACAACCTCTACCTCATATCCAGTCAGCTCATTTGTTTCTGAATCGTGGTAAGACGTTGGATAAAGCGTGCCAGAAGTAGCAACTGTCAGCTTGCCTTCTTCTTTTATTGTATCCCATGCCGTTTTTTCTTCTTTTTTCTCTGCAGAACTGCTGCATCCGGCAATCACTAATGCAAATGCCATCATAATCATCATGGCATTCAGCTTCTTTGAAGTAAATAATCTTGTCATACGAATCCACCTTTTTTCTATAATCCTATAAAAGATAGCATTACAGCAGGGATTTCGCAATTTTTTTGTTCAAAAAAAGCTTACAGAGACTGTAAGCTTAACACTAATTTATCTTTTAATAGATCTTTCAAGTGCATAAAGATCTTCTTCCATCGTCTGCATTCTTTGTTCAACTAAATTTTTAGCGTCTTTAATCGCCTGATTATAAAAGTGTGGCCCGATGGATTCTTTAATGAACTCCAATAGATTTTCAGCCGCAAGCTCGCCAATTTCATCCCCATTTTCCTGGTAGTAGTAGCGCTGAATATCTTCAATCATCATCATTTTTTCTTCTTTGGTAAACTTAATAAACATCTTCATCAGCCTTTCTTTCTTGTTCTCTTCACTTTTTTGATGATAACAAGAAAGAAAAAAGAAAGGCAGACTGGTATTTTGAAAAATTCTGTGTACAAAGTGAAAAAGATCGTCTGATTATCTTACTTAACAATTTCCTCTATAATAGATTCTCCCTCTGTCTGATCCCGGTCAAACCACTGCCATTGTTCATGAAGTCTGATTCTGCCGTCAGATAATATCTCTGGCTTGGAAAAGCAGTGCCCTCCCCTGATTTCATTGTTTACATTGACGTGGTTATACTTAAATTCTAATGTACCATCCTCTTTAACAAGCCCAATTAATGTCCCTTTGACAATCTCTCCGCCTTCATAAGCTGCTGAAAGTATTTGGCCATCTTGTTTATACGTAAAAACAGTTTTAGAGGAGACCTCTCCATTTGCAGTATTTTCTACAGACACAAAGCGGCGATTATGGTAATTGATCATTTTGATTCTCCTTTATAAAATTTTATGCCATCTTATCATATTTAATAAATGTATCCAATTATTTATTTCAATTTTATAAAAATTACGAAAAATGAACTGGATCGCATGTACAATATATTTCACGGAAGTGTGCTAATTGGCTTTAGAATTCCCAATTTATATGAATGGCCGATGACTACTGACAGACCACATTTAAATGATAGGATTGGCACACTAATTCACACCGCTTTTAGCGGTGTCTTTTTTTGCATACAAAAACTCAGTTCATTGTAGAACTGAGTTAACAAGTTATTCCATAATAGCCCCAGATTGCTGCTATTCCCGGCGCTAAATACCGTGTATTTTCAGATTTTCTCTCCAAAACGGAACCCCTTAGAAAAAAAGGCGAGTTTTTCAAAATCCAAGTTATTTTTTCAGTATTCTCTCTTGTTTCCCTTTTTTACAAAGTCCCAATCGACCTCTATATTTTTTCTAACCTTTTGAAGAAGATTATAAATGATATCTATTTCTTCTTCGGAAAATCCAGATAATGCAACCATATTGGAGTATTCTCCTTCTCTCTTTAAAAAGGGATATACTTTTTCACCTTTCCCAGTTGGAAATAGTTTTTTAATTTTTTTGTTGTTATCATCATCTTTCTTTTCAATAAAACCTTGCATCGCAAGTTTTTTTATTGCACGGGCTGCTGTTGTTCGGTCTACCTTTATCATTTCTGCTAATTTTTCTTGAATAATTCCTGGATTTTCACAGATTCGAATAAGATACAAATACTGCCCTTTTGTAAGATCATGTTCTTTAAATTCTATATTACTTATAGAGTCTAATGCCCTTGCTATCATTCCAATTTCACGAAGTATTTCCTTCATTCAAAAAACTCCCAACGTTTTTTGTTGCATTTACAACAATATTATTTTCCTGTATACTGTTCGAAGATATTTAATTTATTATGACTTGTCTGATTAAATAAATCCAGAAAGGGCTGAAGATAAGTGGAGTCAGAAAGAATAACTGTGGAAGATGATTTAAAAAAAGCATTTCATATCAGAAAAGAAGTATTTGTTAGAGAACAAGGCGTATCATTTGAAGATGAATTTGATGATTTTGACACACTTAATGGACTATGTGAACACATTTTAGTCTATTACAATCAACAGCCAGCCGGAACGGGAAGATTAAGAGTTGTTGATGGCTCAGGTAAATTGGAAAGAATCTGTATCCTAGAGCCTTACCGGAAATTTGGACTTGGAAAAGGAATTATTAAAGCGTTAGAAGAAATAGCTGAAGAAAAAGGAGTATCCAGGGTTAAATTACACGGTCAAACTCAAGCTGAGGGTTTTTATAAAAAACTTGGCTATCAGACTTCATCAAGTATATTTATGGAAGATGGAATTCCGCACATTTTAATGACTAAAGAATTATCTATTAAATAATTATGAAAAGGTTAAGTAAATCGAAATATATTATTTATGGATTAAGGATCATGATCTTAACTCTTGGTATTTCACTGACTATACAATCAGACCTTGGAACATCACCTTTTGATGCAATTTGGCAGGAATATCTATAAAAGTAGGTCTTACTGCAGGAAGTTGGGAAATCATATAGCCTTTAACCTAATATTTTGTAATTCCTTTTTAAAACCATTCTATATAGAATGGTTTTTGATTTCCTTCTTCTGCCCTGACCCGTTTGTATAATAAGAAAAAGCTGCCGAAAATGGCAGCCTGCAACTGAAGTAAAGCACCCGTCAGTTGACAAGGATTTCTTCATAGCTTTATTGTGTGAGCACCCACAATAACATAAAGGTAATTTGATTATTTACAAGACGAACGTACACTGAGCGATTTCAGGAGCACCATATAATAAACCGGATAAGAACAGGAGTCTTAACTGCTTAAATCTTATTTTATTTAAAATTGATTCGATTTAATATTTTTGCTTTTTGATAATGAAATAAAGAATTAGATAATTCAAAGATAGTTCCGTTAGTTAAGAATACTGTATTTTCAATGATCAATGCTGGATCATCCGGATTAACATGGAGCAATCTCGCACTTGCTTCATCGATTTTTTCGCAGTTGATTACTTTGTCGGCAAAACCAATGTTTAATTTTAAGTCCTCTATAAGGTACCTATAAATAGAACTCGATGCAATATCTTCATTTAAATATGGCACAATATCTTTTTTAAAGTAACTTATTTCAATTGAGAAGGGTTCTTTGTCTACAATTCGCAGCCGCTTAATATAATAAAGTTTTGTTCCCGCTTCACAGCGCATTTGTTTTGATTTTACTTCATCAGCTTCTATCACATGTAAATCCAAAATCTTCGTCTCAATTATTTTTGAAGTCAAATCTTTTGTTAATCCTCTAAGACTGCCTAAGTTAATATAATCTGATACCGATTTTTCCCGTAAAAACATTCCGCTCCCTTGCACCTGATAGATATAACCTCGATTGACCAGCTGATTAATGGCTTTTCGGATCGTATTTCGGCTCACTTCAAAATTTTTCATCAGTTCTTCTTCTGTCGGCAGCTTTTTCGTTTTATCAAATTTCCCATCCCTAATTTCACGTTCTAAACAATCTGCTATTTCTTTATATTTAACAGCCATATAATCTCCCTATCATTCGTTCAATCATTTTTTCTTTATTATACACAAAACCTCTTGATTAAAATCAAGAGGTTTTCCTTCTACTTTACAGCTCTTCTCCTCTCGTCTCAATAATATGCTTATACCAATGAAACGACAGCTTTTTCTTTCGGTTTAAATGATCATGATGATCCACGTAAATAAATCCGTATTGCTTTTTATAGCCGTTTAACCAGCTTAATAGATCAATGACAGACCATGCGTAATACCCTTTTAAATGTATGCCTTCTTTGATTGCACGCTTAATCACTTTTAAATGTTCCTCAATATATTTAATACGGGGAACATCCACTATTTCCCCATCAATAATCGGATCCTCATCACCAAGCCCGTTTTCTGTTACATACATCTTAATATCACCATAACGATCTTTCAACATATGCAGTCCGTCTAAAAATCCTTGAGGCGAGATTTCCCATCCCCATTTTGTATATGTTTTATCTTCCATTTTTACGGTCCGATAAAAACCATCAAAAGACGGGTTGCCTGGAGCTAGAGTAGATGTTTCTCTTGAATGTTCCTTAGATGAATCCGCCTCATGATTTTTTTCTACTCGAATGGGCTGGTAATAATTAAGTCCTATAAAATCATTTTTTCCCGCATTTCTTTTTATCGTATCCAGTTCTTCTTCTGTCCAGCTTGGCGTCCAGCCTTTCTCCTTTAACTGCTCAGCCACATAAGACGGATATTCACCTTTTAATATTGGATCATAATACCAAAAAGTTTCATATTCATTGGCATGCCTGGCAGCTACTACATTCTCATGTTTATCATCTATGCTGTAAGCTGGCAAGAAAACATGGGTAATACCTATCTCCCCGTAATGATTCAGTTTTTTATAGACTTCTACGGTTTTTGCATGTGCATAAAACACGTAATGCGTCGCTTGAAAGTACTTCTTCTCATCGTTTTGGATACCAGGCGGATGTGCTCCTTTTAAATAGCCTAATCCGCAAAACATAACTGTTTCATTGAACGTAATCCAATGTTTGACGCGGTCGCCGAATGACTGAAAACAAATTTCTGCATACTTGACAAAGGCGTCAGCTGTTCGCTTATTTGTCCATCCTCCGTCTTCTTCAAGAGTCAGAGGCAAATCCCAATGATACAGTGTAACGAATGGAACAATACCATATTTTAAACATTCATCAATCACATTATTATAAAATTCCAAGCCCTTTTCATTGACTTCTCCGTCTCCTGTCGGCAAAATACGGGCCCATGAAATGGAAAAACGGTACGATTCAAGCCCCATCTCTGCCATTAACTTAATATCTTCTTTGTAGCGATGATAATGGTCTATGGCTACATCTCCGTTTGTGCCGTTATACGTTTTCCCCGGAATCTTTGAAAAGACATCCCAGTTCGTTTTACCTTTACCATCTTCATTCCAGGCGCCTTCTATTTGATAAGAAGCAGAAGCTGCTCCGAATAAAAAATCATATGGAAACTTCATTTTAAACCCTCCATTTTTATATCAGCTCACCTAATTCATTGCCATATATTATATTTATAGGTACAAATATTAATGTGATTATATCCTTTTTTTCAATTTTTGACTACATAAATTTCGTAACATATTAAAACATACGTATAAAAGACAGTATCTGCGGTAATGGGAGAATTAAATCCAAGCGCCATTAATAAAGAAAAAAGACGTTAATCCTTCTGAATTAACGCCCCCTCCTTAACTTGAAGATGAAAGTAACCTTACTTTTCCCCTTATTGTATCTTGTTTTCCTTCTTACATTCTTTTATATCAGTAACCTATTTACCAAATGAATAATCCAACAACCATAGCACTTAACAAGGAAACAGCCATTCCGCTCAGCAGCATCTTCCAGACATTCCTTCCGATAATGTGCGATTTTTCTTCATCAAGGATGGAATTAAATGTTCCATAAATCATGCCTACTGTACTGAAGTTGGCAAATGAGGTGAGGAATGTCACTGCAACGGCCACAGTATGCGGAGCAAGGGTGTCAACTTTATCTTTTAAATCGAGCAAGGCAACAAACTCATTGGTAGCAAGTTTGATTCCCATTAATTGAGCAACATACATCGCATCACTCCCAGTTAAACCTAGCAAGAAAGCGAATGGACTAAAAAGAACTGAGAAGATTTTTTGAATCGTCAAACCGTTGACAAAGAAACTTAATATACCGTTTAAGCTGGCCGTCAATGCTACATAACCGATTACCATAGCTGTAATGACAATAACCATCTTGATTCCCACAAGCATACTGTTAGAAATAGTGGAAAAGAAATCTTTACGTTCCTCTTTAGTAGGAACATATACGACATCCTCCTCTTTGCTGACAGCTACAGGATTAAGCATGTTAGCGATCAGCAGTGCGTTTAAACAGTTTAATGGAATAGCAACAAACACATATGTAGCAGGAACCATGGATAAATAAGCCCCGATAATGGATCCGCTAATACTGCTCATGCCCATTATTCCAAATGTCAGCAATCTCTGAGTTTTTATAGCACCAAGCTGGAGACGCAGAACAGCAAGAGCTTCGGTATTTCCAAGGAACATCATCTGAATGGAAAAAAAGCTCTCAAGTTTTGGCAATCCGGATACTTTTGAGATGAGCCAGCCTACTTTATCGATAATCCAGGTCAGGATACCGAAATACGATAAAATGTCAAAAAACGTAATAATGAAAATAATCGGCATTAATGCACTGAAAAAGAAATCTACCTGCTCATTTGCCATTGCTGATGGGAAAACAAAAGAAATTCCTTCATTTGCACAAGCAATCAGCCAGGTAAAGAAAGCTGCAATTTGATTGATGACCCATGTCCCGATTTTAGTCGATAACATGAACCAAGTAATTATGAATTCAACAACGATCAAGGTAAGAATAGCTTTCCATTTAACATTCCTTTTATTAGGTGAACAAATATAAACAATTCCAATTACCACTAGTACACCCAGTATATTTAACAAGAAATACATCCTATCACCCTCCTTGATTTATCATTGCCAATATCTTTTTTTATATTTGTGAAAAGATTATCGCTCTTTCATTCCATCCTGTTAGCACTGGCACAACAGGATAAAGGGATTAATTGATAATCATATATAGAAATGATATTTTCAGTTTTATTTATCTAATTATTACATTCTTATCTAGTACATTTGGCCGTAATGATAAAAAAGCAGTTTGATTGCTAAGCTGACGGGTATTAAAAAAGTGTGGTTAAAAAATCCAAATTTATTAGGAGGTATTTTCAATGGCTAATCAAAACAATGGCAAAATGAGCCGCGAAGAAGCAGGACGGATGGGCGGACAGGCTACAGCTGATTCTCATGATAAGGAATTTTACCAGGAAATCGGAAAAAAAGGCGGCGAAGCAAATGCCGCTCAGCAAAATCAATCGAATTCTAACAACAGCAGTTCAAACAATAATGATAAAATGAGCCGCGAGGAAGCAGGACGCAAAGGCGGACAAGCAAGCTCCTCTAACCAAAACCAATCGAATTCTAACAACAGCTCAAACAATAATGATAAAATGAGCCGCGAAGAAGCAGGACGCAAAGGCGGACAAGCTAGCTCCTCTAACCAAAATCAATCGAATTCTAACAGCAGCAGCTCTGGCGATAACGGTAAAATGAGCCGCGAAGAAGCGGGACGCAAAGGCGGACAAGCTACAGCTGATTCTCATGATAAAGAGTTTTACCAGGAGATTGGGCAAAAAGGCGGCGAAAAAAGCAGACGATAAAAGGATGGACTACAATCACACCTTCCAGTAATGGAAGGTGTTTTTTGTTAGTTGAATATTAAAAGTCATACAAATAAAATGGTGAGAACCCGCTTCCAATCACAATTATCCTTTATTAAATGCTGTCTTATATATGATCTATCCTGCCTTCTTTTATGTCCCCCCTTCCTCATAATCTCCTGCCCCTGAAGACCTATTCTCTAAATGAGAAGTTGGAATAGATTTAATAAAATGGATTTCTCTCCGAAAAAAGGCGTTTCCTTTTTTATAGGAAACGCCTTTTTTAAACATAACGATTAATTTATTTTGTTTTTCTTTTGAAAATGCTCTTTATCAACTAGCTCTGATGCTGGAACATCAAGGACAGTGGAGAGTTTTAAGATGGTTTGGGTATCGGGAACTTTTACACCGGATTCATACTTTTCGATGGTTTGCCGTCCAAGTCGCGCTTTAAAAGCAAGTTCTTCCTGACTCATGTTTTTCAGCTCTCGGTAATGTTTTAAATGTTCACCAAAATGAGACATGCTTGATTCCTCCCTAAAATCATCCAATTTTCTACTTTTAGTTTATCACCATTCAGATTTCCTGGATACTTGTAAACGTGAACATTATGTTAACAACTTTTAAACACAGTATGAATTCTTTATTAACGTTTTCAACTATTTTTTTTAAAAATTACTGATAAATAAAATTCTTAAGGGAAATATAAAACAGAATTAACAATCATTCTAATTAATGGAAGGAGTAACACAATGAATAAAAGATGGTTATCTGTACTATTTAGTGTATGTTTCTCTGCTTTAATTTTAGCTGGATGCGCAACTAATGATGATCAAGATCCGGCACCCCCAGAAGAAGAGCAAAATGATGAAGCTCCTCAAGAAGAACAAAATGGAGATGTGCCTGGTTTAGATGAAGATGACACAATGAACAAAGATGACGAAGAAAATGGAGAGAAAGATCCAGAAGATCCAATTGAAGACCCTGAAGATATGAATGATAAAGACAGACAAGATGACTAATGAATAAAGTCCTCCTCCGAGGACTTTTTTTCATTGTTCCAGCAGTCTGTCATTTGATGATAAAATCTTTCTCTGCTTTTACTGCACCATTAATAACGATCGATATGGTATGTATTCCTTTATAATGCTTTCTTGTTGTTAAATCTTTAAAAGCGTGAGTTTTTGTGATGGTGTTTTTTTCTCCCTGCTTCATATGGCATGTTTTCAGCATGAATATCTTTCGGTTTCGCTGTCCCCGTGATTTCACATAATCTATTGCATATTCCAACCTGACAGGAATTGTGCTTTCTGCTGAAATATGAAATGTAAACTGAATACTGTCTCCAATCCGGATAGTATCGGGATGAAGTGTCAGATGCTCAATTTTTATTGGGCTGTCATTTCCATATCCAAATAACGCAAGTGCTTCTCTGTTTCCTTTTTTAAGCAATGAACGGCAGGCATGTTTGATTATCCAATCCGTATAATTGTTCTTTCCGATCCATTCATTCGCAATGCTTAAAACAAACTCAGAGTGTGTATAGGAAATATCATTTAGATGATTGGCCACACTCTTGCGGACATATAAAGAATGATCATTTTTCAGGTTTTCTAAGATCGGCAATGTTTGCCGGGGGTCTTCTTTTAATGAAGGAACCGCTGCTCCCCAAGGAAGTCTTGGTCTGCTCCCTTCGCTAGCAAGTCTTCTTACATGCTCATTCGAATGGGTAGACCACTTCAGCATTTGCTCAAGCATACGCTTTCCATCTTTAATTAAAAAAGGACGGACTGCAAATTCTGAAGTTGAGAATTCTGTAAAGTAAGCTAACGCATGCATTGATTCATCCCATTCCTGCAAACCATATTGCTCCACGTAATCGGGGAAAATGATGCCGCCAAGACCATTAAAATGAGGTGCAATTTTATATAAAATCTGGAGAGCATCCTGATAGTCCTCAGGCAGTGAATTTTTTAAACACACTGTAATCTTTCTCATCCGCTGCTTTAGCGCTAAATTCTCCCAGCCTTCTTCAAAGAAATGTGTCCGGAATTGTTCGGAATCAAATAAAGAGTATTCTTGATCTATTGCAGCAATTAACGCTTCAATAAAAGATTCATTATAAATATTTTTCAGGGCTTCAGCCATCATTTCTACCTTCTTTTATAGGAAGTACTATCTAAACTAACTATACACGAACGTACATTCGTTTTCAATCCACTTCTATTATTTCCTGTTTCTTTCCAAAATAAAAAGACAGGAAGATCCTGTCTTTCATCAATCATGAAAATTTGTGCCGTCTGTTACTTCTTTTATGACACCTGCCCGAACGACAAAGTCTCCAAAGTGTTCTTTCTCTGTCCGTTCTTTTGCGTAGCGTGAAAGAAGGACGCGAAGTTCGCTTAAAATCTCTTCTTCCCCGATGTTTTCTCTGTACATCTTGCTCAGGCGGCTGCCGTCAAAAGCTGCGCCCAAATACATATTGTACTTGCCTGGGGCTTTGCCTATAAAGGCAATCTCACCCAAAGCATGGCGTGCACAGCCATTTGGGCAGCCAGTCATTCGAATGGTTATCTCTTCGTTTCGCAATCCGTTTTCATCAACGATTGCTTCAATTTTATCAATCAGCACCGGCAAGTAGCGTTCGGCTTCAGCCATTGCAAGGCCGCATGTCGGCAGGGCAACACATGCGAGAGAGCTGCGGCGAAGGGCAGAGTAATGCTTGCCGTCAGTCAGCCCGTATTGGTCAATCAGATCGTTGATTTTTTTTCTTTGATGGCTTGGGACATTAGAAATAATTAAGTTTTGATTGGCAGTAAGCCGGATTTCACCTTTATGGACTTTTGCAATCTCACGCAGACCGGTCATCAGCTGGTAGCCATCAAAATCTGCTACGCGTCCGCCTTCTACAAAAAGAGTAAAGTGCCACTTGCCATCCATTCCTTTTACCCAGCCATATCGGTCACCGTTATTGTCAAAGTGATAGCTCTTTGCTTCTTCAAGATTCCATCCCAGGCGGTTTTCAAGTTCTTCTTTTACCGTATCCAGCCCTAAGCGGTCAACTGTGTACTTGAAACGGGCATTTTTGCGGACAGAACGATTTCCATAATCCCGTTGAATGGTAATGATCTTTTCAGCCACATCGACAATTTGATGAGGAGCGCAGAATCCAATTACTTTTGCCAGCTGCGGATATGTCGCTTTATCACCGTGGGACATTCCCATTCCCCCGCCGATTGCTATGTTGAACCCTCTTAGTTTTCCTTCATCCACGATTGCAATGAAGCCAAGATCCTGTGAAAAGACATCGATGTCATTTGAAGGCGGCACCGCAATGCCGATCTTAAACTTCCTCGGCAAGTACAGCGGACCATACATTGGCTCAACTTCTTCTGTGTCAGGTGTTCCCGCTACTTTTTCTTCATCAAGCCAAATTTCGTGGTACGCTCTCGTGCGAGGCAGCAAATCATCACTCAGTTTTCTTGACCATTCATATACTTCAGAGTGAATGTCAGATTGATAAGGATTCGAAATGCACATCACGTTCCGGTTTACATCGCCGCAGGCAGCAATGGTATCCAGCATCGAAGCATGAATTTCCTGAATGGTAGGCTTCATATTCCATTTTAATATGCCGTGCATTTGAAAGGTCTGGCGCGTAGTCAGCTTTAACGTGCCATTTCCGTACTTTTGGGCAAGATCGTCCATTACAAGCCATTGTTCTGGCTTCGCCACCCCGCCCGGCATGCGGACACGGAGCATAAACTGATAAGCAGGTTCAAGCTTTTGCTTTTGACGCTCATTTCGAAGATCACGGTCATCCTGCAAATAACTGCCATGATGCTTCATGAGACGGTTGTCATCGTCAGGAATTCCGCCACTGATCCGGTCCTGCATGACTTCCTTCAATGTACCGCGCAAATAATTGCTTCTTTCCTTAATATCTTCTACATCACTTGGCGGGCCATCCGGCGCTGTTAATAATTTGTTCACCATGCTGAAATACCCCTTTCAATCTAGAACTCAGTATACATCACGCTGATAGCGTTTTTGCTGCTGCATATCTGCAAGATACTCTTCTGCTTTTTCACGGCTCATGCCGCCTTCATTTTCAAAAATCTTAATTAAAGTGTTATGAACATCATGGGCCATGTTTTTCTCATCGCCGCAGATGTAAACAACCGCTCCCTCTTGGATCCATTTAAACAATTCTTTGCTCTGTTCAAGCATCCGGTGCTGCACATAAACTTTTTCATTCGTGTCACGGGAAAACGCAACATCCATTCTTGTCAGCACTTCGTTTTCAAGCCATTTTTGCCATTCTGTCTGGTAAAGGAAGTCCGTTACGAAATGCTGATCACCGAAGAACAGCCAAGACTTTCCTTCTGCCCCTGTTTCTTCTCTTTCCTGAATGAAAGAACGGAAAGGCGCTATCCCAGTCCCAGGTCCAACCATGATGATCGGTGTATCCGGATTTTGAGGGAGCTTAAAATTCTGGTTCCGCTGTATGTAAACCGGAAGGGTCTCCCCTGGCTGAAGCCGCTCTGCACATAAAATCGAGCAGACGCCGTTTCGCTCACGCCCGTGTGTTTCATAGCGAACAGCTCCGATTGTCAAATGGACTTCATCAGGATTTGCTGATAAGCTGCTTGCAATTGAATAAAGACGGGCAGGCATTTTTCTTAGAATCGAAACGAATTCTTCTGCTGATGCATTCCATGGTCCAAAATCTCTGACCAAATCAAGCAAATCGCGTCCTTCAATGTATGCTTTAGATTTTTCTTTTTGTTCAGGCAATGTCAGCTCCTGTAATTCCGCACTTTCAGAAAGCTTAGCTGCCTGCTCAAGAAGAGGCTTTGTTAAAACCGTGATTTCATAATGGGATATAAGTGCTTTTTTAAGCGGAAGGACATCCCCCTGTTTATTTACGGTTATCTCTTTATCAGCATCCCAGTTCATCTCCTGAATCAGCAAGTCAACTAGTGCCGGATCATTTTCCGGGTATACGCCAAGGCTGTCACCCGGCTCGAACGAGAGCCCAGATCCTTCAAGGGACAGCTCAAGATGGTGTGTTTCTTTATTTGAACCGCGTCCGTTTAAATTAAGATTCTCAAGCACTTCTGCACGAAATGGGTTTGTTCTGGAATAAACGGATTCAGTTACCTGTAAAGATGATGTCTGTACAGATGATTCCTGACTTCCTCCCGGATCCTGCATTAAGCTGCCAAGAACTCCCTGAAGCCATTCTGCTGCTTGATCATCATAATCAAGATCACAGTCTGTTCGCGGATGAATCCGTGTGCCTCCAAGTTCTTCAAGCTTCTGATCAAAGTCCTTGCCTGTCTGGCAGAAAAACTCATACGAGCTGTCACCAAGAGACAGAACGGAAAAGCTAAGGCCATCAAGTTTAGGCGCGCGTCTGCCGTGCAGAAATTCGTGAAACGAGAGCGCATTATCCGGCGGAGTGCCTTCTCCATGTGTACTTACGACAATCAGAAGGTTTTTTACTTTCTTTAATTGATTCGGCTTAAAATCATTCATCGACGAGATCGTCACTTGCAAACCCTGCTCTGAAAGAGTTTTGCCTGCATTCTCAGCAAGTGCTTGAGCATTGCCTGTTTGTGATCCGTATAAAATGGTTACTTCTTTAGAGACGGCTGCCTCACTGCTTTGTACAGTCAATTCTGATGATTGAGTCCCCGGTGCTGTCTGAATCGACTGAGACTGAGCTGCTGTTAAATACCCTGTCAGCCAGATTTTCTGTGTTTCTGACAGCGTTGGCAGAATGCGGTTAAGGAGCTCTGCCTGCTCCTGACTGAACGGACTGTTAGTTACCTGAAGTTGCAACGTTTCCCACCTCACAAAGAAATTTAACACTTTTTTCAAATCATTATTAAGGAAAAATCCAGTTTATTTTATAGAAAGAAAGAATCATTTTGATTATCCCTATAAATTAAGTTGGTTTTTAGGGTAAAATCATACCTATCGATTTACCTTTTTCTCCAATTAAAAAATACTATTTCTACTTTACCCGAAAACAGAAAATTAGTAAAATACATTTAATTTATTGTTATAATTAAGATTACTAATCATAAGGTGGGCTTCTTTTGTATTATGACGCATTAAAAACATTTGTGACCCTTGCAGAGATTAAGAACTTTACGAAAACAGCCGAAAATCTCCGTATGTCGCAGCCGAGTGTAAGCTTGCATATTAAAAATCTCGAAAAAGAATTTCAGACGACGTTATTTTTGCGTTCGCCAAAATTCCTGCAGATTACTCCGACAGGCGAGATTTTATATGATCGCGCAAAACGGATGATTACCCTTTACGAACAAACAAGACAGGATATTTTAGAGCATCAGAATTCGATAAAGGGAGAATTGAAAATTGGCGCCAGTTTTACCATCGGCGAGTATATTTTACCGTCTTTACTCCTTGACCTTCAAAATAAATACCCGGAGCTTGAGCTGCAGGTTCTTATCGGAAATACAGAAGAGATCATACAATCTGTCCGCATGCACCAAGTAGATATTGGCCTTATAGAAGGACAGACAAATGAAAAAGAGCTCTCTGTGCATCCATTTATGCAGGATGAGCTATTTATTGTTTCCTCCAGAAATCATGAGCTCGCTTCAAAAAATGAGGTGACATTCGCAGATCTTCAAAATCAGCCGTGGGTCACAAGAGAAGTAGGTTCAGGCACACGCGAATTCCTCAATCATGTGATCCGGACTAACGGATTAAAAGTGAAATCGCTTCTCACTATAAGCAGCAATCAGGGTATTAAGGAAACCCTGATTAATGGCATGGGACTATCCTTTCTATCAAGAAGTGTCATTGAAAGAGATGTACAGAATAAGAACCTGTCCATCATTAAAATGAAAAACCAGAATTTTACACGGACATTGTCTTATATTTATTCACCAGTCATTGAAGATAAGAAGATTGTAAAAACATTTATTCATGCTCTGCAGCAAAAATGGCCGAGTGTTCAAGAGCCTCAAAACAAATAAATAAGAGGTGCAGGAATGAAAAACTCAGTTTTTCGAGTATTCATGATTATAATGGGTGCCTGTGTTGGCGGATTAATCGTTGGAGTTAATAAAGGAGAGTTTCCGTTAGGGGTTCTCGCAGGGTTTATTGTTGGCGGACTATTAATATTGTTCGTTTCTTACTTAAGAAAACAAAAAAATAATCAATCTTTTTAGATAGAAAATGCTTCTCTTTTAATTCAAAAGTTCAAAAGAGAAGCATTTTCACTTTTAATTAAGCAGAATGATCTCCCTGGCTTCCACCTCTCTGCTTTCCTTGCTCTTACTGATTTTTTTCCGATCGGCTAAAACAACTTTAATATCTAATCCTGTTGTAAAATGCCTAGCTTTGAGCTTTTTGCCATGATTGTCGCGAAAAATGGTTTCATCTGACAGCTTAACAGTACATGGATACCCGGCGGATTCCCCTTTCTCCTCACCCTTTTGCACCTCTTTAGAACAATCCACTTCAAAATATCCTTTTTTAATATCGCTGATTCTTCCTTCAAAAGATTTTGATGATGAACAACTAATTAAAAAAATACTAATAAAGGCCATGAGAAAAATCATTTTTCTCAATATGGAGCCCCCCTTTTTTTCATCTATGCAGTTATGTAGTTCTCGTTTCAGCAGTGATTTCCTCTTACAATCCTTTGGGATTCCTTTTATTTATCGAATTCAACTTTATTCCAATCAAATCAATAAAAAAACACTTCTCTGCTATGAAAGAAGTGTCTTTTCTATTTCATATTTATTTTGTCTCTTTTTTCTTCACAAATAAAGCTGTGATCAAACTCAATACAGAACTGAGCATCAAAGTAAGTGTGATATAAATCGTTAATAAAACTGATTCTAAGTCCCGATCACTGACATTGATCCATTCAAGAGCATATGGTGCAGCAAATACAGCAGCAGCAAGTATGGCAAGCGTAACTGGAGGAATTAACCTTCTTGTGTAAGGCATTTTCATTGTCCAGAATATGGATGCTCCAATGATGATAATCGGCAGTCCAATGCGGATCAAATTTGTAAGCAGGTTGGTATCCATCGGTTCTCCCTCCTTTTTTTATAAGCAAAAACAGATTCAATTCGGTTCAACATGAACATGTACATTGTACACATCATGCTTGTTCATTAAAATGTTTTCAACTTTTGTTGAAATATCATGCGCATCCCTAATATCCAAATTTGAATTGACGAGGATGACAATGTCGACGACTGTATTGTTTCCATAGTTTCTTGCTTTAATTTCTTTGACGCCTTTTACCCCATACAGCGAGAGAGTCGTTTCTTTAAACGCCTGAATTTCCTGCTCATCAAATCCGTCTGTTAAATGATGAGAGGCTTCTCTGAAAATATCCCAGGCTGTTTTACAAATCAGAAATCCCACAACGACAGCAGCGAGAGGATCCAGCCAAGGAAGTGAAAATTGGGATCCAATAATGCCGATTGCGATCCCAATGCTGACCCATGCGTCTGAAAGGTTATCTTTTGCAGCGGCAATAACTGCCTGGCTTTTGATTTTCTCGCCGAGTTTTTTATTATAGCGATATACGAAATACATAATAGCAGCACAGAAAATCCCTGTCCATGCAGAAAGTAAATCAGGCGATTCCTGTTTCCCTTCAAAAACTGACATGACTGCCCCATAAAGAACTTGAAGCCCTACTGCCATCATAATGAAAGATGCAACTAGGGAAGCCACCGTTTCCGCTTTCCAATGCCCATACGGATGATCCTTGTCAGCTGGCTTTTGAGATAGTCTTAAACCTATTAACACTGCAATCGACGCAACGATATCGGTCGCATTATTTAATCCATCAGCCTTTAAAGCTTCTGAATTTGCTGTATATCCGATCATGAGTTTTAAAGCAGATAAACACAGGTATGCAAGGATGCTTATGATGGCGCCGCGCTCACCCAGTTTTAAATCCGCATATTTTTGTTGTTCCATCCAAAAGTCCTCCACTTTTTATTCCTTGACCATCTTACCAAGTAAGGACTGAGTGGGTCTACAGCAACCTTTTTTCATAATACAACAATAGTAATGTCAGTCAAAAAGAGTTTGCTTCAGCTAAAACTTATTCCTTTAGAAAACCTTTTATTTCGTGAGGCGAAAGAACTTCCGTCTGCTAGGAAAATAGATTGGAAGAAATAACAAATTGAAAGTTCTTGTAGAACCATAGCGTCATTTTTGTCAATTCAGAAAGGATTGGAAGATTTTTTGCAGTATATTCTGATTGCAGTTAGAACTATTAAGGATGAGGTGACTGGATTGAAAAAAAAATCATGGAAAAAGATTTTAGGTACCGCTGTTTTAGCTTCTGTTTTTGTCTTTCCGCAGGCAGGAAACATGGAAGCCGCTAAACCATCTGCAGGCGAAACATTATCAACACAAGGTTTTATTGATTATGCGGAGCTTAAGCAAAGGCTTACTCAAATTGAGCAGAGCAGCAGCGGAAAAGTCTCTGTGGATGTGGCAGGCTATACGAATCAGGGGCGTGAAATTTACACGGCCAGAGTCGGTGAAGGAGACAAAGTTCTGCTCGTTCAAAGTGAAATTCATGGAAATGAAAAAACAGGAACCGCTGCATTATTGAATACGCTTCAAAACATTGGCTCAAGCAATTCTGCTGAAGCCAGTAAAATCAGAGAAGAAATGACGATTGTGGCCATTCCAATGATGAATGTGGATGCTTCTGAATTAGATCGCAGAGGAAATGATTTAAGCTGGCAGGAGGTCGTGGAAAGATACCCGCAATTAAGTTCAGCCACGCCATCATGGAACTATTATACGAGAGTCCTGCAAAGTGATGATTATGCAGCAAACCCAGGATTTGATGTAAACCGTGATTTTCATCCTGACTTAAACTATGTGCCAAATGCAGCTGATTTCCCTGGTGCTTCCAGCAAACCAGGCTGGTACATAACACCTGAAGCTCAAACAGTAAGAGACGTGTATAAAGATCTTCAGGCCGAGTTCGGTAAAGTCGATGTATTCATGGATCTTCATCATCAAGGATTTCCATATGTTGGGGACACAGGAGAAATCGCGACAATGTCAATCTCTGCACAGTTTGTTCCAGACCCAAGCTCAGCTGAAGGAGCAAAATATGCTCAATATGCAGCGGACTACAACTATGATTTCTCAAGACAGCTGAATGTTGCCGCATATGAAGCCCTTCAGGCAAAAGGAGATTCTGTATTCACGAATATCTCCCTGTATGAGCAAGGTCTTGATCTGCCGGGAACTGCACTTGGTTCATTTGCATTAAATGGAAGCGGAACCGTCCTTTTCGAAGTAAAAGGACAAACACAGAACTTTGGTCAAAAACAAAAAGGAATGCTCGTGAAAACAGTGGAAACTGGTTTAATGGGCATTATCAATGGCGTAAGTGATGAATCTGTATATACTCTTGATCCTGAAAAGTACGAAGCGATTCCTGAATCTACTTATTAATCTATAAAAAAAAATGAATGAGCAGACTTTCATAATTAATCCGACTTAATTGTGAACAAAAAATGGTCCCTCCTCTATTAGGAAGGGACCCTTTTTTTATACAGTCAACGCCTCATTTTCTTCAAAATCAAACTCTACTTCGAATCCTAAATCCTTCAGCATTTCATGGTCACTTGTGCTTTCCTGGCCTTTAGTCGTTAAATAATCGCCGACGAAAATAGAGTTCGCAGCATAAAGCCCAAGCGGCTGAAGGGATCGAAGGTTCACTTCACGTCCCCCGGAGATGCGGATTTCTTTTGCCGGATTGATAAAACGGAATAGTGCAAGGACCTTCAGGCAATAGCGCGGATCAAGGTCGTCTGTCCCCTCAAGCGGAGTGCCGTCAATCGCATGAAGGAAGTTAACGGGTATCGAGTCTGCATCAAGTACCTTTAAGCTGTATGCCATGTTGACGACATCTTTTTTCGTTTCTCTCATGCCGATGATGACACCTGAACATGGTGAGATCCCTGATGCCTTGACAGCTTCTATCGTTTCAACACGGTTATCATATGTATGGGATGTTGTAATCGATTCGTGATGTTCCTTTGATGTATTGATATTGTGATTGTAGCGGTCAACTCCTGCTTCTTTTAAGCGTGAGGCCTGATTTGGCTTTAAAAGACCAAGACACGCACATACTTTAAGTCCATAATGTTCTTTTATGTCTTTCACTGCAGATACAACCGTGTCCAATTCTTTTTCAGATGGTCCCCGACCGCTTGCCACGATGCAGTATGTGCCTACCTTCAGATTATAAGCCCTTTCTGCTCCAGCAAGAATGCTTTCCCGGTCCATCATGCGGTACTTTTCAATCGGCGCGGTTGAAATACTGGATTGTGAACAGTACCCGCAATTTTCAGGGCATAGACCTGACTTCGTGTTGATGATCATGTTCAGCTTTACTTTTTTTCCGTAGTAGTGCTTGCGAATTGTAAATGCACCCTGCAGTAAACTTAATAGTTCATCATCATCAGAGTTTAAGATACTCAGTGCTTCCTCTTCATTTAATTCTTTTCCATTTACTACTTCGTTTGCAAGTGTTAACCAGTCCATGGTAATCCCTCCATCATTTCCTTCTCTTTCATGGTAAAGAATGGAGGGGATTTATGTCAACTTATTTTTATTTTAGTTTACTTAAATGTGATATTCTATGTTAATGAAAGTTTACTTTCCAAAATGAGACTTTTACTATCCGAAATGACCTGTTTACTAGCAAAAATCTGGTAAAAACTTTCCGATTTTATAGAAACACTCCCTTTTTTCCAGCAGCCTCCTAATTTCAGAAAGAAAAGAGTTTTTTGCATTAACAGATGTATAAGCGATATCTTAAAAAACCTACCTATCAAGTCTGTTTCTTTTGACCATCACTGCTCGTATATCCGGTACAATTAATGCTGGAAAATAGAAAAAGAAGAGGGATCCTCTCCTTCTCTTCTTCAACTCTCAAGCGTATTTTTAATATCATATTCATCTTTTTTCTCTTCAAGCCATGTTGTGTAGACCGTTTGCATCTTTTGATCAAACAATGTTTCTTTAATTTCCTCTTTTTTGTCATCAAAGACTGCTTCTGCAGCTGCTTTTTTATCTTCAAATTTAATAACGTGATAGCCAAACTCGGTTTTAACCGGCTCGCTGATTTCTCCTTCTTTCATAGCGAATGCCACATCTTCAAATTCAGTAACCATATCGCCTTTTGCAAAGTAACCTAAGTCACCGCCTTTTTCACTGTTCGAAGTGTCTGTTGAATATTCTTTCGCAAGCTCTGAAAAATCTGCTCCGCCGTCAAGCTTCTCTTTCACTTCTTTAGCTGCAGCCTCATCTTCTACTAAAATATGACTTGCTTTTACTTGTTCCGGTTCTGCAAAACTTTCTTTATTTTCATCAAAATAGGTCTTCATTTCATCCTCTGAAATCTTAATTTCCGGCTCCAGAAGCTTTTCGATTTTCAAGTTTGTTTCCAGATCTTTTTTTACATCTTCAACGGTGCCGCCACTCGTCTCAAGCTGCTGAATAAAGGCCTCTTCGCCCCCATAAGACGCTATAACCGTCTGATATTCTTCTTCTACAGCATCATTTGAGATGTTTATGTCTTTTTTATCTGACTCCTGTTCAATAATTTTTTCCGTTATTAAGTAATCGACAAGCTGCGTCCCGCCTTGGTCCATCAGGAGATTGTATAACTCGTCCTTGCTGATTTTTTCTCCATTTACGCTTGCCACTTCTTCTTCAGCAGTGGAGGTAATGCCCCATCCAAGTCCCACTCCTAAGATCCCAGTCATCAGAAAAGCATAAGTTAGCCTATTCTTTAAAACATTCTTCATAAACAAATCTCCTTCTTTAACCATTTCTCTTTTGCTGAACATACATCCAATGATATCGCCCAAATATGAATAAACTATGAACAAATCGAGAAGAAGCTGTTAAATAAGGCTAATGTGCGTTTTCAAGTAAGATTTTCAGTGGTATTGCCGAAGAGCTTGTAAACTCTTAATTAGCAGATATGGTTTCCCCAGTTATTGCAGTGTTCGTCAGTACATCCGGGGGACAGTCTGAGCAGTAAAAAAACTTATCCTTTTGAAAAGAATAAGTTTGTAAAAATTAATTTACACGATGTGTAAAAAATCGAACTAACTTTCTTATTATAAAAATGAAAAGCAAAATGGCAAATAGGTTGATAAACAGCCCAAGGATCCCTCCAAAAAACCCTAGATTGCTAAGCAAACCTCCAAGAAGCAGTCCGGCGATTCCGCCGTACAGCAATCCTCTCATAATTCCTCCCCTGGCCGGATTGTTCCTGCGGGCGCTAAAGTTCGAACGAGGTGCATCCCGCTGATTATAATTGCTGTTTGGATTATAGCGGCGTTTTCCCCCTTTAAATGATTTTGCACTCACATAAGAAGTATTTTTTTCCAAAACGCTGTCCCCTACCGGTGTAAACACAAGGGATATCATTAAAACCAAAGCAGTCAAACATTTTACCATATCCAAGTCTCCTTCATTTAAGATCAGATTTATTGTTTCCTTTAGCTGTTAATAAATTCTGAATCTGTCTTTAATTAAGATAGGCATGGAGTCTTATCCATTTCCATTTCTTATCCTATTTCTTATTAAAATAGGTTAACTAAAGAATATTTTCCTTGATAATTCTTTGCTGAATATAGAGTTATGTCCAAATGAATATTCAGTTAAAGGATTGACTAAAAAAAGTTTGACACTTATTGTAATGTTTCATATAGTGACTATAGCTAAATAAGTCTTCTGTTAGGTGAGGCTCCTGTATAGAGATACGCTGCTGCCCAAAAATGTCGAGAGACGCCAATGGGTCAACAGGAAAAATCGGATTAAGGTTTTTCTTAATGCAGCTGGTATGATCCTATGCTGTACAGTGCTAAAACTCAAAACAAGGGGAGACATTTAAAGCTTGCTATTTATGCTTTTTATGACCCCTTTCATATGAAAGGGGTCTTTTTAACAGAATTTTGAGCATTGATGGCAAGCGGAATCACCCAGCTACTCGGGCAGAATAAACTATGGGCGCTTGCGCTTTTCATAATAATGGGGGTGAGGAAATAATGGGCACAGATGACCCTAATCCGGCAGATGAAAACAGAGTCAGCATAAGCATGAGGCAACCAGTGTGCACCTGTTCCTCTTTTCCTGCCAAAGAAGATCTAAGCGGGCACGTTTGCCTCGTAGAATAAACTTTTACGGGGTGTATACAGATGATTAAAACGTATCTCTATAAAAACGATACACAAGAAATGATCGCAGATATTAAAATGAATGAAATCAATCATCATTTAAGCCATTCAGACAGCTTACTATGGATTGATATGTATGATGTACAAAACCGCGAATTATATGAAGTCGCAAAAATATTTGATTTTCACCATCTGGCAATTGAAGATTGTCTCCATGACAGCCCCAGGGCTAAGATGGATAACTACGAGGATTATAAATTCTTTGTCTTTCACGCTCTCCGGTACAACGAGGAAAGCGATAATGAAATAACGACCCTTGAATTAAACGTTTTTGTCGGCCCTAATTATGTCGTAACGATTCATAAGCACAAATTAAAGTGGCTTGGACAAATGGACGCAATTTGCTCTAAACACATTAAATATATGAATAAAGGCGCTGACTTTCTTTTATATACGCTCATTGACGGTATAACAGATGAATATTTTCCCATCCTTGACCGTATAGGAATCCGGATTGATGAATTAGAAGATGAGATTTATGATGAAGAAATTCGCGGTGTAACCGAGGAATTTCTCGCCTTAAAACGAACCATCATCTTAATCCGAAGAGTCATACTCCCCCAGCGGAGAATCTTTATCAATGTTGATGGTAAATGGAAATTTGATATAAGAGAAGAAAATGTCCCTTTCTATACAGACTTAATTGACCATTTAGAACGGATTGTCGACTCTACTGAAACGTTCAGAGACTTAGTAAATAGTGCTCTTGATACCTACTACTCTATTATTAATGCGAAGTCCTCAGAAAAACTGAATGTCCTGACGCTGATTTCAACTATTATGCTTCCATTAACGTTTGTAACAGGCTTTTTCGGAATGAATGTTCCGCTTCCCTACCAGGACTCGCCTTTTGCGACAGTCATTATCTTTTCTTTTCTAATTCTATTAACATTTGGAATGTGGAAATATTTTAAAAATAAACAGCTTTTATAACATTGGCGACAGCTCATTTGCTGTCGTCTTTTTATATTCAAGTATATGATTTCATTTAGAACCCTGATATAATTATTCAAAAATGAATAATTATTCAAATATGAATAATATTTCTTATATTCATTCAATGAAAGGATGAATTTTAGATGACGGAATCAACAAACTGGAATGAAAATGAACAAATTCTTCACTCCCTGAAGGATGATATTCTTGTTACCAATTTAGATGGAATTATTTTAAAAGTCAGTGAGTTTACAGGAAAAATCTACGAGGTAGAATCTGATAGTTTAATTGGAAAATCAGTCTATGATCTTGAGGCGCAGGGGCTGTTCACCCCCATTTTGACTCCAATTGTTCTGAAAGAGAAGAAAAAAATTACGTTTGTTCAAACGACGAATAAAGGAAAAAAACTATTGGTTACAGGCATACCGGTCTACAATGAAGATGGTGAACTCTACAGGGTTGTCAGCTATTCACACGATATTACGGAACTTGCAGACTATAAAAATTTCCTCATCACAATGGAAGAAGAAATGGAACGGGTAAAAAGCGAGCTTGATCTTTTGCGGGGCAAACAGCTTTATGATGCCGGAATTATTGCAAAAAGTGATGAAATGCAGAAAGTTATCAGTACGTCCCTCCAAGTATCAGAAGTTGACGTAAACGTATTAATACTGGGTGAGTCGGGCGTTGGCAAATCCCTGCTTGCAAAATTTATACATAACAAAAGCGATCGAAAAAGCGGACCATTTATTGAAGTGAACTGCGGTGCGATACCGGATTCCCTAGTAGAAGCAGAGCTGTTTGGATATGAAGCCGGAGCCTTTACCGGAGCCAATCGGAAAGGCAAAATCGGCCTGATTGAACTTTCTGATGGCGGTACCCTTTTCTTAGATGAAATTGGCGAACTGCCTCTTGCCCATCAGGTAAAAGTATTGAAGGTCATTCAGGAAAAACAGTTTTACAGGGTCGGCGGAACAAAGCCGATTCACGTTGATTTCAGACTCATTTCTGCTACAAATAAAGATTTGCAGCAGGCCATCCAAGAAAAATTATTCAGGGAGGATCTGTACTTCAGATTAAACGTGGTGCCGATAACTATTCCCCCGCTCAGACAGCGGACAGAAGACATTGTGCCGCTTATTCATCTTCTTTTAAAACAATTTGAAGAAAAGTACAACAAGGAAAAGACGCTGGATGAAGCTGTTACACATCACCTATTACATTACGATTGGAAGGGCAATGTCCGTGAATTGATTAATATTCTGGAACGGCTGGTTGTTATTTCACCTTCTGCATTAATAACTGTTGACCAGCTGCCAGAATATATAAAAGATTCAGTTGGTCCTGCACCCTTCCCGATTGATGAAAATCAGACCTTATCAGAAATGATGGATGCAATGGAAAAGCAAATTCTTTTAAAAGCAAGGAAAAAATATAAAACCACAGTGCGCATGGCAGAGGCTCTTGGCATCAGTCAGCCTTCAATTGTTAGAAAAATGAAAAAACATGAGATCCTTTAACTCTCTTGGCACGGTTCTTGCAAGTGTTTAAGTATAAACAGATTACTTTTTAAACATGATGCAGGATTGATCAAGGAGGATGAAGATGGAAAATAATTGGAGTCATTTAGTTGCAGAAATGCCGGATTTATTAGCGCCGAGCATGGCGAAGGATCACCCGAATCTGCCCGTCGTAAAGGCTGAAGGCTGTTATTACTACGGGCTTGACGGCCGAAAATATTTGGATTTTACATCAGGCATTGCGACAGCCAACACAGGACACAGACATCCTAAAGTAGTACAAGCCATTAAGGATGCAGCTGACCAGCTGATGCATGGTCCATCAGGCGTCATCATGTATGAATCAATTTTGAAGCTGGCAAAGGAATTAAAGATCGTTCTGCCTGAAAATCTCGATTGTTTTTTCTTCGCCAACAGCGGAACGGAAGCAATTGAAGGTGCGATAAAACTCGCAAAACACGTTACGAAAAGACCATATGTTGTATCGTTTATCGGCTGCTTTCATGGCCGTTCGCTCGGAGCACTAAGTGTGACAACTTCTAAAAGCAAATACCGTAAATTTCTGCAGCCAAATGGACTCGCTTATCAAGTTCCCTATGCAGATGTTTCAGGATGTCCTAATGGGGCTGATCCTGAGGTTTATTGCACGGAGAAATTAGAAAAAGATTTTGAAACATTGTTTAATCATCAAGTAACACCAGAAGAAGTCGCATGTATGATCGTTGAGCCGGTCCTTGGAGAAGGCGGATATATCGTTCCTCCGAAAAGCTGGCTGAAAAAAATAAGGGATATCTGCAGCAGGCATGGGATTCTCCTTATCTTTGATGAGGTTCAAACAGGCTTCGGACGGACGGGAGAATGGTTTGCTTCTCAAGCATTTGATGTTGTGCCCGATATTATGGCCATCGCAAAAGGAATAGCATCAGGTCTTCCATTGAGTGCTACTGTTGCTTCGAAAGAATTAATGCATCAATGGCCGCTTGGCAGTCACGGCACAACGTTTGGAGGCAACCCGATTGCATGTGCGGCAGCACTTGCAACCATTGAAGTGCTGAAAGAAGAGAAGCTCATTGAGAACTCTAATAAAATGGGCAAATATGCAGTGGAGAAGCTTAGATTTTTGCAAAGAACATCCCCTGTGATCGGAAGCGTACGCGCAATCGGTCTGATGATTGGAATTGAAATTGTTGACCCTGTAACAGGAAAACCAGACGGAGAAGCACTCATGTCCATTTTGGATCGCTGTCTGGAAAAAGGTGTGCTCTTTTATTTATGCGGTAATCATGGCGAAGTCATTCGGATGATCCCTCCGCTTACTATCAGCAAGGATGAAATTGATCATGGCCTCAAAGTATTAGAAGAAGCCGTTTATGAGTACCAAAGCTCTCATTTATCTAAGGCATTATTAAATTCGTAACCATTTAAACTAAAAAGGAGGCTTTTCACATGCAGCTGCTCGATACGCTCGTGGTTTTAGTGTATTTTGGGGTTTTAATAGGTGTTGGGGTTATCGGTTCCAAAAAGGCAAAGACATCGGAAGATTTTAACCTGGCCGGACGGAATCTTGGAATGTTCATGTATCTCGGCTGTCTCTCTGCTGTCATTCTCGGAGGCGCCGCAACAATTGGAACGGCAAAACTTGGTTATATATATGGAATCTCAGGGATCTGGTTTGTCACCATGATTGGTCTTGGCATTATTATACTCGGCACTATTTTTATTAAGAAAATTGATTCTTTGAAAATCACAACCATCAGTGAACTGCTCGGCAAAAGATATACTTCTGAAACCCGCCTGCTAAGTGCAATTGTAGCTGCCATCTATACTTTAATGGTTGCTGTAACACAGGTTATAGGAATGGGAGCAATCATCAACGTCCTTTTAGGCTGGAATATTACGACTTCGATGCTTGTCGGGGGCGGAATCGTTCTTTTTTATACCATTCTTGGCGGCATGTGGAGTGTAACCGTTACAGACATTATTCAATTTGTTGTCATGACCATCGGAATCTTTTTCATTATGCTGCCAATGAGCATTTCAAAAGCGGATGGCTGGGGAAATCTATTGACAGAGCTCCCTCAGACTCACTTCAGTTTTGCATCTATCGGTTATCAGCAAATCTTTCAATACTTCCTGCTTTATGCCTTGGGCATGGTCGTATCACAGGATATTTGGCAGCGGGTATTTACTGCAAAATCGAATAAAATAGCTAGAAACGGCTCTATTTTTGCAGGTTTCTACAGCATTGCCTATGCACTTGCAGGAAGCATCATCGGGATGTGTGCATTTATCGTCATCCCGTCCATCAGCAATCCTCAAAACACCTTTGCAGAAATGGCCCTTGCCATTCTTCCATCGGGAATTTTAGGGCTTGTTCTTGCAAGTGTCTGCTCTGCTCTCATGTCAACAGCATCAGGAACTCTGCTGGCGTCGGCCACTCTTATTACAAATGATATTTTAAAGCAATATTTCATGAAAAACATGACAGATAGACAGCTTTTAAGAGCATCAAGAATTACAACGCTTATCGTTGGATTAATCGCGATCACCTTCTCGATTTGGATTCAGGATGTCTTAGTCGCTTTAGATGTAGCATACGCCATTTTATCCGGTGCAATCTTTATCCCGCTCGTCATGACATTCTTCTGGAAAAAAGCGACGCCGAATGCCGGCTTTTATTCCATTTTGGTCAGCACGGTCGTTGTCCTTGCCGGGCTGTTTTTTGAAGGGCTTACATCAACAAACCCGATCATATATGGAATGTCATCTGGTTTTATCGTTTTAGTGGGGATTTCATACCTTACTAACTATAGAAAGAAAACAAGCAATGTGGAGTATTTGAAAGAGACAAAACAATTATAAAGAAATGTGGAATCGCCTGGTTAGCCCCGACAGTTCTTTGCGATGGAGCTGGACAAAAATAAACTTATATCGTGATATACACTTATTTAAAAGAAGATCAGCCCTAAAAGGAGCTGATCTTCTTTTCTTCTTATTTCGCAGCCTTCACACTCATCCTCTTCTCCATCCGCCCTAAAATAATATCTGCAAGGATGGCCAGAATGGAAGCCGGAATGGCGCCGACATAGATCCGAATGTCATTTCTGGAGTTAATTCCTGAGAAAATTTCACGTCCTAGTCCGTCACCGCCTACGAATGGCGCAAGGGTTGCAACGCCTATAGCGATCACTGCCGCAATTCTTAATCCAGCCATGATAAATGGCATAGCAAGCGGGAGCTGTACTTTTGTCAGAAGCTGCATGTAGGTCATCCCAATACCGTGTCCCGCTTCCGTGAGAGATGAATCAACCTGCTCGAGCCCCACATAGGTATGCCTGATGATGGGCAGCAATGAGTAAAGGAACAATCCAATGACCACTGTATAGAAGCCAAGTCCGAAATATAACATCAGCAAGGCCAGCAAGGCAAGACTCGGAACGATTTGAATGATGTTGGCTGCTGATAAGATAATAGGCGCCAGTTTCTTATACCTGCTGCACACAATGCCAAGGAGCGTTCCCGCAATCAATGCCAATGAAACCCCGATGATGACCATAAGCAGGTGCTGTCCAGTGTAAAGAAGCAGCAAATCTATATTTTCGCCCATATAAGAAAATAGTTCTTTAAGAAATGTCATTTCGTTCCCTCCGATCCGTTGTTCAGGAGGCCTTTTTCCGTCAGGAATTCTCTTGCTACTTCCCGTTCGTTGCGGTTTTTAATATCAACCTCGTAATTGAGCTTCGTGATGGTTTCCTCATCCATCTCACCGACCAGTTCATTCATAATCGGTTTAAGCTCCGGATGCTTCTCAAGGACCTCATTTCGTGCAACCATAGAAGCATCATAAGGAGGGAAAAATCGTTTGTCATCCTCTAATGTTTTCAAATGATATTGAATCAGTCTCGGGTCAGTTGAATAGGCAAGAACCACATCGACCCGTTCATTCGCAACTGCCTCATAAACTAAGTTGATATCCATGGAATAAGATTGTTCGAAGTCAAACCCGTAATGCTTGATAAAGGCAGGATATCCATCCTGTTTGCGCTCCATCCAGGATGAATCAACACCGAATTTCATATTCCCCTGATCTTTTTTCAAATCTGATACTTTCTTAAGCCCTTTTTCTTCTGCAGTCTGCTTCTGAACGGTCAGCGCATAGGTATTTTCCCAGCCAAGAGGGTCAAACCATGTAAAGTCATAGTGCTTATCAAAGCCTTCCTGTGCCTGCTTCAGAACCTCTTTGCGGTCTGTCGTCTGCTTTACAGGGAAAAAGTTGCTGAAAATAACTCCTGAATACATGAGCGCCATATCCAGGTCATCTCTGCTCATCGATTTTAGAATCATCGGATTTGAGAGCAGATCAGGTGTAATATCAACGGTTAAATCTGTCCGATCTTCAATCAGTTCTTTATAAATCGCAGCCATAATCTTTGTTTCTGTGTAGGTGGCGGCGCCGATTTTAATGGTTTCTTTTGAGCTGCATCCTGATAAAACCGAGGTGCATGCTATGATAACTGCCAGTGCAGATAGAATGATTGCTTTCCTCATTAAATTTCTCCTTGTGTTTCCTTATTTCTAAGCTGTTAACCCGGTTCTATTTTTACTGAAAAAGCCTAAAACAACATCAACGATAACCGCCAGAATAATGGCACTGATCGTTCCAGTAAAGATAAGAAAATTATCATTGTTTGACATGCCGGCAATAATCAAATCACCAAGTCCCCCGGCTCCAATCAATGCAGCAAGGGTTGTCCAGCTGATTATATAAACGGTCGTTAATCGAATTCCTGAAAGAATGTATGGAAATGCAAGCGGAAGTTCAATTTTAAATAGACGCTGAAACGTGCCAAACCCCATTCCTCTGGCTGCTTCAACAATGCTGCCATCCACTTCTCTAATACCTGAATAGGTATTGCGGAGAAGCGGCAGTAATGAATATAAAAAGAGAGCAAATATTGCAGGCTTCATTCCGATGCCCATCAGCGGAATAAGCATCGCAAGCAAGGCAATGGTCGGAACCGTCTGAAATACATTCACAAGACCAAATACGAAGCTGTTTAAAGGGCCTTCTTTCACCCTTGTCAGTAAAATACCAGTTGTAATAGCTGCTATGCAGCCGAATAAAACAGCAAGGCCAACAATCGTTAAATGTTCTCCTGACCTTGCCAGAATATCTGGGTACCGTTCCTGCAGAAAGGAAAAATAATCCTGAATGAGTTTCATTTAAACCACCTCATCTGCATAAGGAAATACGTCTGCCATTAAGCGGACCATGCTTCCTCTCGTAATCACGCCGACAAACTTGCCGTTTCTTCCAACAACCGGTACATAAGGCAGGTTATACTGGCTCATTAAATCAAGTGCAATTGTAAAAGGACTGTCAGATTGGACGGTATGCGCGAAAGGCAGCATGACATCTTTCAGCGTTTTGGTTTCATCACGGTATTGTCCCAGAAGATTCAAAATTGGCGCATATCCCAGCAAGTTGCGTTCCCGGTCAATAATAATCAGCGAATCCACTCGTCTTTGCTCCATGATTTTCACTGCGGCTGCAAGACCTCTTTCTGGATAGGCTGTTGCAGGATTATCAATCATGACTTCATTAACGGTTGGAATTTCATCGGGATCCATCGGAAAACTTGTATCATTATGCTCTTTTAAACGCTTCTTCCCAATGAACTCTTTCACAAAATCATTTGCCGGATGCCGCAAGATCGAGTCTGGCGATCCTACCTGGATCACTTCTCCATCCTTCATTAAAATGATGTTATCCGCAATTTTAATGGCTTCGTCCATATCATGAGTGACAAACACGATGGTCTTTTTCAGATCATCCTGTAAATTCACTAGCTCTGCCTGAAGCTGATCACGGCTGATTGGATCAAGTGCGCTAAACGGCTCGTCCATCAAAATGACATCAGGTTCTGCTGCAAGTGCGCGAATCACGCCAACGCGCTGCTGCTGTCCCCCGCTCAGCTCGCTTGGAAAACGGCTGCGGTAGGTCTCTGGATCTAAATTGACCATCGATAGCAGCTCATTCACTTTCCGGGTTGTCCGTTCTTCCTCCCACTTCAGTAAACGCGGAACGACTGCGACATTGTCGGCTATGGTCATGTGCGGAAAAAGACCGATGCTTTGAATGACATAGCCGATCTTCCTCCTCAGCTCGACAGGATTTATCTTCGAGATATCCTCATTATTTATGTATACCGTGCCTTCAGTCGGAGTAATCAAACGGTTGATAAGCTTCATGGTTGTTGATTTCCCGCATCCGCTTGGTCCGATCACTACATGAATTTTTCCTGCCTCAAGTTCAAGATTGATATCCTTTAATGCCTTAAAACCATCAGGATATTTTTTTGTGATATTTCTAAGCTGAATCATTACATGTCTCCTTCTCTGTTAGAATCCAATTGATATTTTCCATTTATGTTTATTCCCTTGTGAAAAAAACTCAAACATTTTTTTACTTTTTGTCAGCCCCTTCATTCCATACATTTCCTTCTCTAAAATTCACTTGTGTGCCTAACCCAATTTAATATCGATATACCGGAAGTTTTAATATACTGAAGAAAATGATACTTATTTTATGTGGAGTCATCCTGCTTGCGATTTGTAAATGATTACTATACAGAGGTGCATTCTTTATTATCAGGGGGAGCTAGCGCTTTATCCTGCAGTCAGCAAACTCTATCCTGCCCTTTTTTAAAGATTTTGAAGGTGCATAAGTGCTTTTATATTCACTTTTATCATTAGAGAAGTCAATCAGCATGAGGTTTTTAGAGCTCTTCATAATAAAGCGGGAAACGATGCAGAGGCTCTTTTTCTTTACTATCATTCATGGAAATCAGCGGAAGTTTTTCGTCATTGATGGAAAGGCTTCACACTTGTGCGGCGGTTTCAATTTAGGCGAGGAATACCTTGGTCAAGTCACAGGTTTGAATCCTTTCGGGACTATCATTTGCGGATTGCAGGTGAAGGCTCAGAAGAAATCAAGAAACGATTTTTAAAGGACTGGGAAGAAGATGCGGGCTAAAAGCTGTCAGTAAAAAGACAAAGCTTTTTAAAAACGAAGGGTGGAACAAAAGAGGTCTCCTTTTATAACAGACTTAAAAAATCATTCGCCAAAGAAACCCCCTGCTTTGTTCCTGGCAATCAGCTGATTAAAGCACTGATTGAGGCTAAAAAGCAAGGGGTCCATTGACATTATTGTCCCTGTTAACACGGATTCATGGTTTACGAAGCCTCCCTGCTATCCGAAAACAGATGAACTTCTATTTTACAATATATGGAGTAACTTATATCCGAAAGGCTATTTTCAGGGAATTGATAACCGGATAGCCAAAATCAGCACAGTATACTGGGAGAACCCCCGCAAAGTAAACGATCCTTTATATTATTTACTTATAGGCAGGAACACTTGATGTTTTTCTTTTACCAAGAAGATAGCCGAGTGCGATCCCGATGAGTGCCGGAATGAGCCAGCCTATTCCCTCTTGATACAGCGGCATTGCATTCAAAACCGGACTCAATGCTTCTCCCATAAATGTTTTATTTACTGTATCTAGGATGCTGAACAGTCCGACAACTGCGACAGTTGTAACATAAATATAAGAACTGTTTTCAATATACTGATGGATTAGTGGAAGGAAGATCAGCACAATTGCAATTGGATAAATCATGCCCAGAATCGGCACGGACACTTTAAGAATTTGAGTTAAACCTAAATTCGCAACCGCTGTGCTAGTCAGACAAAGAATAAGAACCCAGGCTTTATATGGAACTTTTGACACTGCACCAGCGAAAAACTGGCTGCATGAAATCACAAGACCAATGGAGACGCAGAAGCATGCAAGTGTAAAAACAATTCCTAAGATGAGAGTACCGCTTTGTCCGAAGAGATACCCCATAATATTTGTCAAAATCTGCGCACCGTTTTCTGACTGGCCAAGAGATGCGCTGGCAGCACCTAGATATCCAAGGATAATGTAGATGACAGTCAGTAAGATTCCAGCTCCGATTCCCGCGGAAATCATATAGTGTGACAGCAACTTATCATTCTCTACTCCCTGTGCCCGAATCGTATTGGCAATCACAATGCCAAATGCAAGGGCAGCAAGGGCGTCCATCGTTAAATAGCCATCCAAAAACCCTTGAAAAACAGGACTATTTCCATAATTGCCTGTTGGAAGTTCAAAAGAACCAATTGGAGTGATCAGGCTTTTCACCAAAATGATCACAATAAGTGCGAGCACAATAGGCGTCAGCAGTTTTCCAAACAAATCTACAAGCTTAGATGGTGACATGCTCAGCCAGTAAACTAGACCAAAAAAGACAATTGTATAAATGAATAGTGTTGCAGGATTAACTGCTAATCCTTCAGGAAGAAATGGTGCTGCTCCCATTTCGTAGGCAAGACTTCCTGCTCTAGGGATGGCAAGGCCCGGTCCGATTGAAATATAAATGATAAATGGAAAAATAAGAGCAAATAACGGGTGTACACGGGAATTCAGTGTCTGAAAGCTCCCTGCTTTCGCAATAGCCACAACCCCCAGGATCGGCAGTCCTACTGCAGAAACAATAAATCCTGCAAGGGATGGCCACATATTATCCCCGGCAGCCTGTCCAAGAAAGACTGGGAAAATTAAATTTCCTGCCCCAAAAAACATTGAAAATAGCATTAAGCTAATAAAAACAAGTTGTTTCCCACTAAATTCCTTTGTCATGTAAAAAGCTCCTTTGATGTAGTAGTTCCTATAAGAAAATAGTCATGAAAATAATAGTTCAAAGTATATCAGCTATTAAATTGATTGACTAGTTCATTTTTTCAGTACTCTTTTACAAAAAAGGCACAAATCGTTATTTATCAGCATTGAATGCGTTTACTTTACTCCGATAAAATTTCTTCCAATAAAAAAGACAATGCCTGTTTGGCATTGTCCTATTAAAACTTAATGTTTATTTCCTGTGCTTTCTCTTCTATCTGTTGTTCTTGATTTAATAGATCACTCGTCAAAATTTTAATACTCTTAATCTCTTTATCAGAATGATCCAAGATAAATCCGATATTCCCCCGTTTAGATCCATTTGCCGCAAGCTCGCCATTTAACTCCTCGAGGTAAATATCAGACTCCCAATCTTTATGCTCACCTGTATTCGTTTCAAGGACAGCTAACGGTGAGAAGAAAACAGGCTGATCTGACGTATTTTTAACTTCAATATTTACTTTCACAATATTAAACGTTTCTTCATGTGTAAAAGAGTGAAAGAAATCGATCATGCTGTAGGCCGGTGTATGCTCGATAATTTTGACATCATGGATTATTAGTTCAACATCGCCGACTTGGTACGTTTCATTGACTTTCTTAATAGCTTTTAACTCTGCTGCTCCTTTGTCGTCCTTAAAAGTCTGACCGACTTCAAGCAGCTCGCGGTCATCTGTAATTTGAGGGTTTGGAACGTAGACATCGTTTGTAGATTGTTTATTTGCTGAGGGTTCAGATACCGTTTCTTTCTCTTCTTCAGCAGCATCTTTTGGTGCTGAAGCTTGAGCTTGACATGCTGTAAGAATTAACGTTAATAATAGGAGGGTCCATAATTTTTTCATTTGTAATCCCCTTTTCTCTAGGAGTGGATATAGATTATTAGTAGTTCCGCTTTTGGCAGAAATAAGTCCGGCGATGAAGAACTATTTAGGCTTCATCGCCGGGGCTGTTCGTAAGAGTCACAGAAGAACAGCGGATTCCTGCTTATTTCTTTTTGTTTTTCTCTAAAATCTTAAAGATTATTTCTGCATGATCTGTGTTGTCCTTTTGGCCTGCAAACAATTCTGATCCAGGTCCATAAGCAAATACAGGAACATCTTCTCCTGTGTGACCGCCAGTTGTCCAGCCTGTGTTTGTGCGCTTGTTAAAAATAGATTCAATTGCATTATCTACTCGTAAAATACCTTTATCTTTATCTGCTTTTCCTTCCTCAGCAGCCTTTTTAACAGAATTAATTTCTTCTGCCGTTAGATCTAAATCGATATTTTGCTTTAATGTTTTTTCTGCATCTGCACCTTTAGTGACAATTTCATTAGCCATGAAATCAGGTGTGCGCTTAGCAGCTTTAATCGGTTCACCAAACCAGTTGTAGACACCATTAGCGCCGATTGAATATCCGCCAGTTGAATGATCAGCTGTAGCAACCACTAGTGTATGCTTGTCCTTTTTAGCAAATTCAATCGCTGCTTTGTATGCTTTTTCAAAATCCTGCATTTCACTCATGGCTGCGACAATATCATTGTCATGACCTGCCCAGTCGACCTGGCTGCCTTCAACCATAAGGAAAAATCCGTCTTTGTCCTTATTTAACCTTGTCAATGCAGAGTTGGTCATGTCTTGAAGCGAAGGTGTTTCATTGTTGCGGTCGATCATTTTCGGCATACCGCCTTCTGCAAACAATCCAAGTACTTGCTCATTTTTATCCTTCAATAAATCTTCCTTATTAGTAACATAGCTGTATCCATCTTTTTTGAATTCTTCTGTCAGGTTGCGGTCACCGCGGATGAAGTTGCTTGAGCCGCCCCCAAGCATCACATCTACTTTGTGCTTGCCGTTAATCATTTCGTCGTAGTAATCATCTGCTAATGAGTTCATGTTTTTACGGCTCATGTCATGTGCGCCGAACGATGCCGGAGTGGCATGCGTGATTTCAGAAGTTGCAACAAGTCCAGTTGACTTTCCTTTTTCTTTTGCAGATTCTAAAACCGTTTTAAGTTCCGTTCCATCGTTGTCTACAGCAATCGCTGCATTGAACGTTTTGTACCCAGTTGACATTGCCGTTGCTGCTGACGCTGAATCCGTTACATTTTCTGACGGATCTTCAGGATATGTCATCTGATTGCCGACAAGATGCTTATCAAATTCTGTGCGTTCAGCGACTGGTGTATTTGGATTATCCTGCAGATAGCGGTAAGATGAAGTATATGATACTCCCATTCCGTCACCGATTAAAAAAATAACGTTTTTGATTTCGCCCGTTTTATTAGAGGATGCTTCTGCATGATTCGCTTTCGCCTCAGGAAAGCTTCCAATTAAACTGCCAGCAACCACTGCTGAAAGTACAGCAACCGGAATGACTTTTTTTCCAAACTTTCTATTAAACAATGAAACGACCTCCCAATAGAATAGATTAATAATCTCTATTTACATTCTATTGGTCTTTCTTTAAGTAAGTTTGTTGACTTTGTAAATTCTCATTGTCCGTCCTTTACGTAATATTTACAAAAAAGACAAAGAAAACGCAGATTTTTTTACATTAAATTGAAGAAAAGCTGTCTCTTGCTTAACCCAGCTTAATCTGCCGCCTGAACTGCAAGTCTCCTTCTGAAAACCTTCAGGATTACAGCGCCTGCGCCTGACACTATACATATCAGAAGCCCAACGGATAAAAACAAAGCAGAAATCCCAATTTGCGAAGCGCAAAAAGTTCCATACAAAATCCCCAAAGGAGCGGCCGCTTTTGTTAACAAGAACCTGACCGACAGAATTTGTCCAAGGACCGAATCTGGTACCAGCCGCTGATAGAGGGTCGTGCTGTAGATGTTCCAAAAAGGCATGACGGCTCCAGCAATGATTTCTATTAAAATAGCAGCCCATAAAATTTTAGTGACTCCTAAAGCTAAATACGTGCAGCCTCCAATAAATAGCGCGGAGGTCATGACAATATACAGTGATTGTTTTGGAACTCTTATTTTTGCAGCGGCATAGCTCCCAAGAATATAGCCTAATGGAAAAGAAGCCGCGAACAGACCATATTCAAAAGCAGAGCCGCCGATTATCTCAGCTATGTATGGAATGTACATCGTTTGCGAAGCGTATACGCCAAAGCTGGCAACGGAAATAAATCCTCCTAAAACAAGCAAAATCCAATGGTTTCGATAAATTGTGAAACCCTCTTTAAATTGACCTGTCCAAGTATTCTTTTTCGTTTTTCTGATAAATGGCTCATTGATCTTCTGTATCATTGTAAAAGAAATGAAAAACATAATAGAAATGGATAAAAGAGCATCCTTATAATCAACAGCGGTTACTATCAAACCTGCAGCAGGAAGAGAAATAAACCTCATTAGCTGGACTCCGCCTGAGATTTTCGCATTCACTTTTACTAATTCCTCATCTTTAACGAGTTTTGGTATAAGCGCTGCAGCAGCAGGGTCATAAACGACAATTGAAGTTATAAAAGCTGAAAAGTAAAGAAATTCAACCTCTGCATTTCCTGAAAAAATGATCATCCACAATAGAAAATAAGCTGAACATCTTATCCATTCTGAAGTTTTCATCATAGTCGTTCTTTGAAAACGATCGATATAGGGACCCGCTAAAAATTGGATCAGCAGCTGGCCCGCAATACTCACCAGCCAAAGTCCTCCCATCGCAAACTTAGAGCCTGTTTCCCCATAGACAATCCAGGAAATGCAAAAGGTGCCAAACGTACTTGCGAAGGTTGAAAGCAGCTGATTGTAAAAAAGCAAGGAAACACTTTTCATCCATTCAGTTCCGTTCTAAATAATTCTCAATTTGGGTTTCAATACCCCGGAAAGCTTGTTCTGTTACGGAATAATAAGCACCAGTCACTTTCACAATTCCTGCTGAACGCAATAATGATAAATGGTGATGAACCGTTGTTTTGCCCATTCCAAGTAAAGCTGTAAGCTCCTTTAATGTTCTCTCTTTTTCAGAAAGCAGCTTTACGATCCGCAGCCGCTTTTCATCTCCAATTGCTTTAAAACGCTGGACAAGCTGTGCAGGCGGCTCGTAAGGATCTGCTGTTTCATTCAGACTGTTATTACTTACTGGATAATAGAAGACTTTTGTTTCTTCTAAATTAGCCTGAATGGTCCACGGCCGGTAAATGTGATGCGGGATCAGCAAAACCTTTGTAATACCTGGCTCCGGCTTGTAATCTACACCTGCTGCATGAAGAACAATTTCCTGAGGACTCTGATTTTTCAGCCAATGTTCCTTTTCCTTTTGATCACGTTCCAGAATGCTTCTTATTTCTAATTCCTGTTTTTGTATAAATTCTCTGTACCAGCCGATTGTTACCTGTTTAAAATGGTTTCTAAGTTCTTTTAAGTCACACCTGCAAATGAAATGAATCATTTGCGGGAAAAAAGCGTGTTCTTTACAAGCAAGGATCATCTCATTTTCAGATTCAGCATCTCCATTGGAAGCCTTCAGACGGTTCTCATCCTGAGTTTGATCCAAGTAAGGCAGTATCAAATATTTCAGGTGCTGATCAGGAAGATCATCAATAAAACCATGTAGATCTTTAAAAGAAGAAAAATTCTCCTCGTGCAAAAGCTGCAGCAGCATTTTCCACGTATTGTGTTCCTGACAATATTGCAGCTCGGCCGTCAGACTTTCAGAAAGATTATATCGGATGTGATCCCATTCCTGCTTTGGCTTCTCCAGCTGGTTATGCAGCTTTGGATATGTAATCATGGCAATTCCAAGCACACATTCAAATATTATCGAATGCTTTAGTTCTACTTCGTATGATTTTCTTTCAAAGGATGTGTTTAATAAGTTCATTTTTATCATCTCCTTTCTTTTATTCTAATTATATAGAATGTTTTATTCAACATATTTAGAATTTAATTAAAAACTGGTTTCACTCGCTGAAATAGGAAAGCACTTAGGACTAGACAAACGCTGAGAACAAATGTTGAATTCAGCGTGTCAAAGATCTAACTGCCATACGGTAGAGATGTTATGAAGGTGATCGATCATTTAAATTAAAAATAGCTCAGAGCCTTTTATACTCTGAGCGTCGTAATTAAATGGGGTTATTCAATTAAATCCCCCTTGTATGGAATAAGTTCAAATTATCCATCCATTGAAAACCATCCCCAAGTTGATAACAATGTGAAACACTATGGATGGATATATACTATTGGTCTTTAAAACTACGATTGCATAGAAAAGCCCTCCGAAAGAAAAAAGTAAGCTTATTATTACAGGAATTCCAATTGCTAAATGCAGCAGCCCGAATCCGATACTGGTTATTACGACAGCATAAAAGGTGGAAACATTTCTTTTTAAACTTGATAACATAATACCTCTCCAAATTACCTCTTCAAGTGTAGCGTTTAAGATGGCAAATAATATACCAAAAAGTAATATTGATTTTAAATAGCTCATTTCTTGATGAATAAATAATGGTATAAGTATTGTGCTCGATACCATAAGCCCAATAAGTAAAAAGTATGGTAATTTAATTGTATGAAACGGCATTGTTATACGTCTTTGCCAATCTGGTAATAGTCCGAAGTAAAATATCTTCTGCTTAGATAACATTAGTGAAATCACTGTTCCAACCATAATAAACAAAAGTAAACTTCTGTTAATTATGGTTTTTATTTCTACGGATATGTTCCATTCATTTATGTAGCTGCTTCCAATTTGAAACATCAATGTACCTAATAAGAAGAATATAAACAAGGAAACGGATGAACGGTATTTATTAGTTGAGATATAGATGAGGAGCAAGAATATCAGTGGTAATAATCCCCAAACAAACAACCTAAATGAAAAAAGAATAATACCTGCGAAAAATAAGATTGCCAAAAATAAGAGAAACATATTTGTCCGTGAGCGATATATGCTAATCCCCCCTTTAATAAAGCACAATTAAACCGTTTTCATCTAAACTTGATCAAGATAACTGCTCTTTAGCTGAATAAGCTCCTGTAAATACAATACCATAAAAAGTAAATTATCAATCATCTTATTTAAAAACAACAATCTTTACGAAATGAGCCTTAAAGAAAAAGAGAACAAAAAAATGCTCAGAAGTTCCCACTCTGAACATTGACCATTCAAATATTCTCTTTATTAAAGAATATTACTATCACTCTTACCTAAAGATGACGAACACTAAGTGTCTCCTAGGCACACTATCACTGCTTAGTAACTATTATCTTTCTATACATTCCGTTGAACATGATCCCTGCATCCTCTTTAATACGGAGTTTTGCTTTTTGTTTTGCAAATAATTCCTCAAAATTCAATCCAATATCAGTTCCTAAAACCTTGATAAATGGCCTAATGATTTTTTTTATTAAGGAGAGCCTCTTTGCTTTGGAGGAAAACTTATCAAACAGTATGATTTCACCCTCTTTTTTCAAAACTCGCGACATTTCTCCAAAACATTTATCTGCGTCTGGTACTACAGAGAGTATTAAACTCCCTACTATTATGTCAAATTGTTCATCTGGAAAATTCATTTCTTGAGCATCCATTTCTATGAAATGGATAGAAGAGTTGGGAAATTTCTCTTTTGCTTTGTTTAGCATTTCAGGTGAAAAATCGATAGCGGTAATATCTAGTCCATTGTGATGAATCTGTTCTAAATCTGCTCCTGTTCCTACACCGACAAAAAGGACTTTTTGTGTACGATTAAATGTCCTTTCTTGAAATATTTTCTTTCGGGCATTGAGAAAGCGGCCTGAATTGAAAAACTTATCGTAAACTGGAGACCAAACCTTATATATCGCTTTATTCCAAGCATTATTCATTTCTCCACCCTCTTTAAAAATCAGTAATTGATAAAACTATAAATTCCTATTTATTCTATTTGAGTTACTTAAAGATCCATTGTGCCTAAAAAAATTAAGACGGTAATCTCATGATGATTTCCTGCAGTCTATTCATTTATGGCGAAGTTACACCATTTCCTGCTCCTGAATACTTCATAAAAATTTTTTTATTACAACAATTGGCATCTAAGTGTCTGTTCTGAGAGCTTTTATATACGTAATCTCCTCTTCGGCAAAGCGGTTTCCCCTTTGTTTATGCTGAAAATATGTTACACTTAAGACAGGTCAAAAATTGATCGGAGGAAATCATCATGCAAATCAGTGTCTTCTTAGATGATTACCGAACGTGCCCAAGCGGATATGTTTTGGCAGAAAATATAGATCAGTGCATCAGTCTTTTGCGGAATAACTGTGTGGACCATCTTTCACTTGATCATGATCTTGTAAACAAAACAAGAAACGGGCTAATGCTTGTTGAGTACATGGTTAATAATCACCTTTATGCCAAACGCATCACGATTCATTCCGCCAATGCTGTCGGAAGCAAAGCTATGTACAAGTATTTTAAAAAAGCACAGGATGAATTTAAAATGCCGAAATCTATTAAAGTTATCTTAAAACCCATGCCCCTTCATTCTATTGCTGCCTGCCGCTAACTCCTGCCTGCAAAAATTCTATATAGCGATTTTTTTGAGGTATTACTTAAAAACTGATGCCTCTTTTTAATGGATTTAAAATCCTTTTTCCACTATAAGTTTTCCATTTTTCGCATGAATAAAAGCAACAGTCCCTTTAAAATCTGGATAGATAGGTTTATAAACGAGCTGATAATAGCTTTCTGAATTGTCTTTATACTCTTTAGACCATTGCTTTTCAATTTGGAAGACTGAACGAAATATTTCTATAGCATTCTCTTTAGAAATTCCGGGATCAGGATCAATTGACAACAGCAGCTTCGGCTCTACTTCTGGTCCAAGATAGTGTGTGATTTTCCCAGCGGTTCGGCTCACACTAATTCTTGCCGTTCCATATCTCACAGATATTCCATGATGGATAAGATCAAATTGAAAAAGGGCTCTTGCTTCATCACTTTCTATTTCTTCATTCATCCGGAAATAAAGATGAGCATCAGGATAAATGGCGTTTAAAAATTGAATGGCTGCTATTTCACATTCTTTTATGCTCAGCAATTGATTCCCCGCCGTTTCAATAAAAGAAATGAATCCTATTAATTTGCCGGTTTCTTTATCACGCTTTACTTTTATTGTATTTTCATTTCTTTTGTTGAAAAAAGTCATGATGCTATGATCTGCTGCAGCTGGCTCGTCCCCATATTTTCTATATACCTGTCCAATCGCATCCCCGAAATCCTGCTCTCGAATTTTGGCAAAGCCTGCATCCAGTTCTGTTAACGCTTCTGGGGAGAATCCAGATTCTAACTTTGGCAATCTTTTGTAAATTTGTCCTTTATCTTCTTCTTCATTTTCTATAAATACTTTTTGTTTCCCGTCTGCCGGCATCTTATAAAAAAGCAATTCTGGTTCATACACTAAGTGAGGAAGATTGTCCCCTTTTTCATAGAGTTCTTCATTAAGGCAGACTATCATCAGATTCATGATTATGTCTTTCAGAAATTCACATCTTACTTTTTCTTCAGGCAGCAGCAACTCGGGAAAAACAATGTGTTCAGCTGAACCATTAAAATGAAACTGCATAATTTCCCCGTGTTCATTAATATCTATGTAAAAACCGGTAAATGGCAAAGGTAAATCCAATTCCATCTGGATATAAGATACGCGGAGATTCACATCTATTTTGTGTACATGCTCTTCCATAAACTTATTAACTGCACCAGGATAATGAATCTCGACAAATTGCAATGCTTTATTTTTTAAATCCTCTTGATTAAAGAGATTGTGTTGAACCTCTGCAGTTGATTTGTCTTTTGTTAAATCAAGCAGATGACCGTTTCCATCCAGCTCAATCCAAATCCCCATTTCTTCCTCATCTGGATGCTTCCATGCGAAAATCGCCCGGCTTCCATCCTCAGAATAATCTTCAATTTCAAGCTGATATTCACTTGGAATCACACAAATCTGCCTTGCTTTATATAAAAGTTCCTTATTATGCATAACCTTCTCCTTTTTTAAGAGCTGCAGTCTATTACTTTATATACGTATCTAAAGGCTGTTTTGTTTCATAGAGTGATATAAAAAACCCCGCCAACTTAGGACGGGATCAAATGATAACTGCTTAGCTATTTGTCTTAGAAATGAAAAGTAACATTTTCAATTTCAGTGTTTTCAACTACTAATCCTTCAATCTTTAATCCTTCTAATTTTATTTCCCTATTGAAACTAACCTTGTCCAGAATAAATAGAAAATCATTTGCGAATTTTTTAATAGTTTCAATATTAAACAAATTACTTGCAAATTCGAGTTCGAAAGAAATGTCTTCATTCCCGTTTTCCACAAATAGCGATAGATCAAATTTAGAAATTTTATTTCTATATTTGATAGGAGTCAATTTTATGTTTCCAATGGTATTCTTGTTGATTTGAACATCTTGAAGAGCAAGCATTGCAGAAAATATAGGGTTTCTTCCTGGCTCTCTCTTTATTTTTAGTTTATCTAAGAGCATATCAAACTGATAATCCTGATTATCATACGCTTTAAGCAAATGCTCCTTAACCTCCGTTAAGAACGTCAGGAAAGATTTATTCTCATTAGGGAAACTTCTTATTGCAATAGTATTGGCAAACATGCCGATGGTATTTTTTAAATCAGAATGCGTTCGTCCTAAAATAGGCAAACCTACAATAATATCTTGCTGTGAGGAATATTTGGATAAAAGAATACTAAAAGCTGCCGACAAAACCATAAAAAGGGTCGTATCCGTTTCCAAACACAGCTTATCTAAGCGTTGCTTTAATTCCTTTCCTCCTTCAAAAATAAAACAATCTCCTTCAAAGCTTTGCATAAGCGGTCTAGGGAAATTTGTAGGCATATTCAATACTGGGAGGTCTCCTGAGAGTATATCTAACCAATACTCTTCCTGCTTACTTGCAGCACTGGTTTTCAAAAACTCGTTCTGCCACCCGGCAAAATCTTTATATTGGATACGATTCTTTTGTATCTGCTGTCCTTGATACAGCTTTGATAACTCGTTTAACATAATACTGACTGAATATCCATCTGAAATCAAATGGTGCATATCCGTCAGCAGCACATGTTTATCACTGCGTAAACGAATGACCATAATTCTGACCAAAGGTGCTTTGCTTAAGTCAAAAGGTGTTATAAATTCATCAATCAAATGAATAAATTCAGCAGCAGGTTCTCCCGTTGAATTAGGAAATAAGTCTCCGTCTAGAACAGAATATTTGATTTCAACTTCCGCATTCTCTTGAATTCGTTGTTTGGGTTCACCTTCTACTACTTCAAAAGAAGTACGCAATGCCTCATGCATCTTGACAATTTCACAAAAAGCATTTTCTAGTTTATCCAGATCGATCTCGCCCTCTAATAATGTTGCTCTCGGCATATTGTAACTTGTGCCAACCCCCTCCATCTGATGAAGTGTATACAACCTTTTCTGCGCAGATGAAAGTTCATAGTATTCATTGTTTTCTAACGGTTGAAGCGATGAATATATATTTTCTGAAGAATTCTTTACATACTTACTCATCTCTCTAACTGTTGGTGCTTTGAATGATACTCGCAACGGGATATTTACATTAAATTGCTTATGAATCTCCGCCGTTAATAGCATTACTTTCAATGAGTTTCCGCCCATTTCAAAAAACGAGTCATTCATACCAACTTTTTCAACATCAAGGACTTGTTCCCATATTTCTGCAATCTTTTGTTCAACTGAATCTCCAGGAGTTTCGTATTCAACTCTAATTAATGACTCACCGGCAATTTCCGAAAGGGCTTTAACATTTAATTTCCCATTCGGGGCCAATGGAATTTTATCCAATTTGATAAAACTAGACGGCATCATGTAGTAAGGGATTTTACTAGAAAGATACTCTCTTATTCCCGATCCGTTCTTACCCTCTTTTAACACAATATAGGCACAAAGATCATTGTTGCCCTCTTTATCTTCTTTGGCAGCTACAATTGCATCCACTACCGAATCATGCTGCAGGAGTACAGAAGTCACTTCCTCAAGCTCCACTCGATATCCTCGAATTTTCAGCTGATTATCCATTCTTCCGAGGAATATAACTTCTCCATCACATGTGAATTTGCCTAAGTCCCCAGTTTTATACAGGTTGATTTTTTCATAGTCAAGAAATGAACCTTTAATAAACTTGTCAGTATTCAGTTCAGTTTGATTCAGATACCCTGTTGTCAATCCTGCTCCGGCAATACAGATTTCCCCGGTTACTCCTATTGGCACAGGTTTCTGATGCTTATCAAGGATGAATATTTTCACGTTATCGATCGGTTTTCCAATGACCGTTCCCTGGAATAAAGGATTAAGTTTGGCAAAATCGACCTTATGGGCTATAGAGCCGATAGTAGTTTCCGTGGGCCCATAATGATTCATTACTTCAGTCTTAGGGTACAAACTGTTAAATTTCTCGATATCAATTGCTTTCATTTCTTCTCCGCCCAAGACCACCAGCCTCAACAACAGACGGTTTTGTTCTTTCTCAATCAAACTGTTGTTTACTAGGTGGGTGAATAGTGAAGGAGTCAGTTTTATAAAACTTATCTTCTGATCTTTTAAATACGTTAGTAGTGATTCTGGAACTGTAAAACTTTTCTTTGGAGCTAAGTGCAGTTCACACCCATTCAATAATGCGGTATACAAACTTGTGTATCCTAAATCAAATGCAAAGGAAGATAACAGCATTGTTTTATCGCTATAAGTTATATTCGCTTCTCGTGTAAACCATGAAATGTAATTGACCAAGCTTTGATTTTTGATTGGTACTCCTTTCGGTGTGCCAGTTGTGCCAGAAGTATAAATAATGTATATCGGGTCATCAAATGCAGTAGTTTCTACTGGGTTTGAAGTATCTTCAGAAAGTAATTCTTTATTATCCAATTCGATAACCTCCTCACAAGCATATTCAATGGAGGTTAACAAATGAGACTGAATCAAAATAGCAGTGGAACCACTAGATTCAATCATAAAATTTATACGTTCATCTGGAAACTCGGGATCAATGGGCAGATAAGTTGCTCCACTTTTAATAATCCCCCATAGTCCAACAACCATTTCAATAGAAGGCTCCGCCAAAAGACCAATCACAGTATTTTGCCTTGCACCCTTCTTGATCAAGTAATTAGCCAGTTGATTGGCCTTCTCGTTTAACTCCTTATAAGTTAGCTTCTTGTGACCAAACACTACTGCAGTACGATAAGGGTGTTTTACCACCTGTTCTTCAAATATACTTTTGATGGTTTTTTCTATTGGGAAAAGGGTACCAGTTTCATTAAAATCCATTATTATATTTTTTTCTTCTGTTGTTACTAGGTCAATCTCCCCGATAGAAATTGTGATGTCATCTGCTATAACCTCGATAATCTTAACAAAGTGTTCAGCCATTCGTTCAATTGTATCTCTGCGAAACAAACCAGTACTGTATTCAAAAACAAAGTGAAGTTTGCCTTTCTGTTCTGTTACTTTTAGCTCCAAGTCAAATTTAGTTGTTCGATTGGTATATTCATATGGTATGATCTCAAAATCATCAATTTGGGCCATTGCCCCATCAACGTTTTCAAAGGCAAACATAACATCAAACAAGGGATGACGGTTTAAATTCTTTCTTAATTGTAACTTATCAACTAGCATCTCAAATGAGTATTCTTGATGTTCAAGAGCCTGAACTGTTTGATTGGCTACTTCTTTCACAAAGTTTTCAAGCGTCATTTCGGGATCAGGATAATTTCTAAGAGCTAGTGTATTTACAAACATACCCACCATATTTTCAAGTTCAGAATGCAGTCTTCCGGCTACTGGAGTTCCTACTACAATATCTTCCTGTCCGCTATATTTAGACAGCAAAACATTGAATGCAGAGAGTAATAGCGAGTACAGAGTAACCCCTTTTTCGATTGAGATTTGGTTTAATTTCGAAGTTAAACTATCCTCTAAATTAAATTTCACTCCATCTCCTTCAAACAGCGGTTCATCCGATCTGCGATAATCTGTTGGCAGATTTAAAAGGGGTATTTCCTGTGAAAATGTTTTAAGCCAGTATTCCTCCTGAGATTTTAATAAACCAGATTCTACCGCATGATTCTGCCAGCCTGAAAAATCTTTATATTGGATTCTTACATTCGGCAAGGTATTTCCTTGATATAGACTTACAAACTCTCTGATTAAAATTCCAATCGATAAACCGTCGGATATTATATGATGCATATCATAAACAAGTAAGAATTTTGAAGGTGACATTTCTACAATTGCCGCTCTGAACAAGGGACCCCGTTCTAAATCAAATGGTTGAATAAAACTTTCGACAACACTGTCCAGATTGTATTCATTCGCATACAGATGTTCCATGTTCCACTCCAAGTTTTCATGGACCTTTTGAATGATGTGCCCATTTGTCTGTGCAAATGATGTTCGTAAACTTTCATGCCGAAGGATTAAAGCTTGAAATGCCCTTTCCAGCTGTAACACATTTACTTTGCCATCAAGAAATACAGCTCCAGAAATATTATAGTTGGTACTAGCACCGCTCAAGCGGCTGACGATATACATTCTCTTCTGTGCAGCGGAAGCCTTATAAAATTCCTGCTGCGCTACTGGGGAAATAGATTGATATGTTTCTTTCTTCCCCATCATTTCTTCAATAAGTAAAGCCAACTCTTTGATGGTAGGAGACTCAAACACTTTCCCAAGTGGAATCTCTACTTCAAATACCCTGTGAATTTCCGAAACAAGCGTAATCGCTTTTAATGATTGACCTCCAATTTCAAAGAAATGATGATTGATTCCCACACCATCAGTTCCCAGTATTTTTTCCCATATACGTACGAGTTCTCGTTGTATTTCATTGTATGGTCTTTCATATCCACCATCTATATCCACTTTTATTTTCGTATGAGCAAGCGACTTTCTATCAATTTTCCCATTTGGACTCATTGGAAGTTTTTCCAGCTGTATGAAAAAGGAAGGGATCATATACTCTGGGATATGATTTCGTAAAAACTTCCTAATACTTGATAAATCATTTGTCATATGTGCGGCTGGGACGTAGAATGCAACAAGGTACTTCTCATTCTTCTCATCATTCTTCACTACAACTACAGAATCTTTTATGTTATCGCATTGGTTCAAAACAACTTCAATTTCACCAATGTCCATTCGATGACCTCTAATTTTTGTTTGGTCGTCCTTTCGTCCTAACACTTCTATGTTGCCATCACGAAGAATTCTGCCCAGATCTCCGGTCCTATAAAGCCTGTTTCCGTAATCTTGATAATAAGGATCTTGAATAAACTTGTCCTTTGTCATCTCAGGATTTTTCAGATAACCTCTGGCCAAGGGCAGACCTCCAATAAATATTTCTCCTTTCACACCAATGGGCAGCGGCTGCATGCTTTCATCAAGTATATAAACACGTCTGTTTGCAAGTGGCCTTCCAACCGGAATATTCCTTAAATTAGCACTCTTAGTTCCATTACCAGATACTCTGTACAAAGTGCTGGTCATTGCTGTTTCAGCAGGTCCATAAGCATTTAATAGAATTACGTGGTCTAAAGATAAGCTTTCCCATATTCCCACTTTTTCTGCTGACATTTGTTCTCCGCCGACTATAACAAGTCTAAGCTTACTATCTGGAATCATTTCAGGACTTATATGCCATTCTTGGATAACTTCCCCCCAATAAGATGTAGGAAGATTCACAACCGAAAGTCCGAGTTCCACACACTTTCGAGAAAACTCGTGAGGAGTCCATATATTCTTATCACGCAGAACAAGAGAACTTCCCGCAGCAAGAGTCGTAAAAATCTGTTCAAGCGAAATATCAAAACTTATTGAAGAAAACTGAAGAACCCGATCCTCTGGTGTAAGCTCATAGCGTTTAACAAGATCGATGGAGTGGCTAACAACCGCTTCATGGGGCATCATTACACCTTTTGGTCTGCCAGATGAACCTGAAGTGTAGATGATATATGCCAAATTATTAGGTTCAATCCGAGATTTTGGCTGTCCTTCAGGCTCTTTAAGCAATGAATCCCATTCCGCATCAAGGCAAATAGTGTGATCTTCATAGCTTCGTATCTTTGGTTTCAGATTGGTTTGAGTAAGCAGCACAGGTACTTGCGCATCATTCAACATCATATTTACCCTATCGCCAGGATAATCAGCGTCAATGGGCAGGAAAGCTCCTCCAGCTTTTAGAATACCCAGAATCCCTACAACCATTTTGATTGAACGTTCGACGTACAGCCCAACAGGCACCTCGGGCCCAACCCCTAGCTTTATGAGTCTATGAGCTAATTTGTTTGAGAGTATATCCAACTCTTTGTAAGATAAACTTTCATCATTCTGTATAATTGCAGATTGGTTTAACCGTGATTTCACTTGAGCTGTAAATAAATCTTGAAAACACTTGTCTTTAGGATACTCCATCGATGCAGGATGACTGTCAATTAAAAGTTTAAGCTCTTTTTCCGATAACATCGAAATTTCACCTAGCTGTCTATTTTCACTTACGATCATATTCCATAGGATATTAATTAAATGTGCAAGTATCTGATTTGCTTCCGTTTCATCTAAAAAGTGACAATCAAACAGGAGCTTAAAATGAAGTTCTGGTTGTAAGTTACAATAGACAACCAAAGGGTAATCCAATTGTTCCTCTACACGTATTGATTTTACGTGAAGAGAACCAATTCCATCTTTTAGAGCAGCGTCAAAAGGATAGTTTTCAACTATTACAATACTTTCATACAGATCATATAAGCCAGAATTCCTTGGTACTTCACTCCAACTTCGTATATCAGCTAAAGAAGTATACTCAAATTGACGCATTTCAGCTTGTTTCAATTGCAAATCCTTAAGCCATGGTATCAAATCGATGTTCGAGTTTACATTTACTCTGAAAGGGAGAGTATTCATAAAGCATCCGATCATAGCATCCGAATTTTTCAAATCAGCTGGGCGACCAGATGAGGTAACACCAAAAGTAATATCTTTTTCTTCAGAGTAGCGATTTAAAAGAATAGCCCATGCTCCCTGAACCAAGGTGTTTAGTGTGATCCGGTGCTTCCTGGCAAAATTCTGGATCAGCTGCTTTTTCTCTTGTGTCACTTCATATACAACATCTCCAAAAGCGGATAACTCATCTGAATCTGCTTTTACAGGGAAAATGTTATCAAATCGTATAGGCGTTTTGAATCCTTTTAACGCCTTTCTCCAATATTGTTCCGCTTTCTTCCCATCCTGTCTGCGTAACCATTTGATATAATCCTTAAATGGAAGTGCATTTCCCATTTCAATTTTTTCACCAGCACAATAGGCTTTATAAAACTCTCCGATCTCCTTAAGGAGTATACTATTACACCAACCATCCAGCTGAAGATGATGATGTGTCCATATCACATCGTAGACAGAATCGCCCCTTTTAACTACCAAAATTCTCATTAGCGGCGGTTTAGTAAGATCAAATCCCCTCTTACGATCATCCTTTATCAATCGTTCTAATTTCTGAAGTCCCTCAATTTCCGAAAGATTCGTCCAATCCAAGACTTGAAAAGGAACTTTTATCTTTTTATGAACAATCTGAACGGGATCTTTCAGTCCCTCCTCCCAGTGGTATGAAGCCCTCAAGCTTTCATGACGATCCAGGATCGTTTGCCATACTCTTTCGAATACCTCGATATCTAAGTTTGATTCTATCGAGAAGACGGTTTGCTCCACCGTTACTGATGAATCAGGTGAGTAGATATGATGGAAAACCATGCTTTGTTGTACAGGTGAAAGTGTATAAATATCTTCTACGGTTTTATATTTCTTTCCCCATTCATCAAGATTCTTTTGATCGATAGAAGCAAGCGGGAAATCAGATGGAGTAAAATATATACTATCATTCGTCTGAAAATACTGGATCAAATGTTTCAGATAATGAACAAAGTCGTTTGCTAATTGCTCAATTGTTTCAGGCAAATGTTTATTAGAACTATACTTCCATTCAATATATAACTTTTTATCAACAATCATACAATCGATTTCAAGTAAATGGCTCCTTATTCCGCTCAAGTCGCGACCAGGTCCCGTATTCACTTCAGAGATCTTAAATAACTGATTTTTCTCAAGTACTTGTTCAAACTGACCTAAGTAGTTAAAGCTTATTTGTGCCCTTGGCTTAGATTCAAATTGTTCACGTATACTCTCTTCTGCCAAGTAGTATAAAATCTCATACCCAATTCCACCTTTGGGTATACCGCGATACCGTTCTTTCACTTTTTTCAATACATCTTCCACATGTATCTCTGGTTCAATATCTCCTAAGATCATCGGATATACGCAGGTAAACCAACCTACGGTCCGAGAAATATCATGCTCTTTTAATAATGGGTGTCTTCCATGTCCTTCTAGATCGACTAGGGTTGTCCCGTTCCATTTTGCCAATGAACTAGAAAGTGCTGAAAGTAGACTGTCATCGATTCTTGTCTTAAAAGAATGGTGCATATCACGCAATAAAAAATCTGTCTCATCCTTTGTTAACATAAGAGAGAATGTACGAGCCGAGTCTTCCGTATTTAACCCACCTTTTATATCAACAGGAATAGGTTTGGAGGCAGGTGGCGTATTCATCTGCCAATAGACGAGTTCACTTTTTAGCTGATCCGAATCTGCATACTCGTAAAGATACTCTGACCACTTTTTAAATGAAAGGCTTTTCAATGGGAGTTGGACAGTTTCACTATTTTCAAGCTGTTCATAAATAGATTGTAGATCATCCATCATGACCCGCCATGAATATCCATCTACTACAAGATGATGTGCTGTTACAAACAACCTTCCTTTTTCCTGATTTCCAAAGTCAAAATATGCTGCTCGGATTAACGGTCCATTCGTGATATTCAACCCATACTGCAGTTTTGAGAAGATCTCTTGCATTTGATCATCTTGCCGGTCAGAAGTATATTCTTCAAATAATACATGCTCATTAGCTTCTGAATATACTTGAACCCACTCACCGTTTCTTTGGTAATACCGAAGTCTGAAGCTATCGTGATAGCTTGTCAGGATGTGAAAACTTTGACTTAACAGTGCAGAGCTTATACCGGGCTGTGTTTCCAGCAGGATTGATTGGTTCCACTGATGATAGTTTCCCAAGTCTTGTTCAAAGAACCACTTTTGAATCGGTGTAAGGAGCACTTCTCCTGTCTCTGGCGTTTTAGTCCCTTCTTCACGCTTACTCTCTTTGCCGTCCACAACACATGCAGCGAGCTCCGCAATGGTCTGATGCTGAAACATCTGACTTACAGTAATCTCTATATCCTTTTGCAGCGCCTTGCCTACTATTTGGATACTTAGAATAGAATCTCCGCCGAGTTCGAAAAAGTTATCTTCTATACTGATTGCTTCCTGTTCAATGCCCAATACAGAAGACCAAACATCCAGCAGATCTTCCTCAATTTTATTAGCAGGAGCTACATACTTTTTGTTTGTTTGGATTTTCGGTGGCGGCAACTTCTTTCGATCAAGCTTGCCTATCGATGTTAAAGGCAGTTTCTCTAGTTGGATGTAATAGGAGGGAACCATATAATCTGGCAATTCTTCAGATAAGTAATCTCTAAGACTTTTCGAATTGATCTGGGCATCTGATACGATATATGCACAAAGCACTTTTTTGCCTTTATCATTTTCCCAATCAATTACTGCCGCATCTTGAATGTGATTATGTTTTAATAGCAGATTATGAATTTCTGCAACTTCAATTCGGTATCCTCTGATTTTGATCTGGTGATCCGATCTCCCGAGAAACTCAATTTCTCCATTTCGATTCCATCTCCCTAAGTCACCTGTTTTATACATCCGCTCATTGGGTATAAAAGGATCATTCATGAATTTGTCATTTGTAGACTCGGGCATATTCAAATATCCTCTGGCCACTCCGGCTCCCGCGATATACAGCTCGCCAGGAATACCAATTGGGCTAAGGTTTTGGTCTTTATCCAAGATGTAGCATCTCACATTTGAAATTGGCTTTCCTAATGATACATTTTCTTCAGAACACTTTATACTTAAGGCATCGACTGTTGTCTCTGCCGGTCCATAATTGTTATACAGTTCATAACCTCTATAAATCAGTTCATCTTTCAATGATTCTTCCAGTCTTTCACCACCGGAGATGACTGTGCGTAAACTCTTCAACTTTCGATTAGTACATAATAATTCTTTTAAAACAGTTGGGATAAAATTAATAATATCAATTTGATGCTGGTCAACATAATCGCAGAAGCTCTCACTGTTTAATATCAAATTCCTTTCGGCTATATGTAATGTCGCTCCGTAAAGAAGTGTCCCAAAAAAATCTTCAATGCTCGGATCAAATACATAATTTGTTAATTGTAATAGCTTCCTATTTTCCGTCATATTAAAAGTATTTCCAAACCACTGAATAAGATTAACCACACTTTGATTCTCTATCATTACACCTTTAGGTTTTCCTGATGTACCTGAAGTGTAAAAAACGGCAAATAAGTCAGCAGGACTGGGATCCAATCTTGGACTAATCGTCTCACCTGAAAACAGACTGGTATCATCCAACAAAAGAATACAATCTTTATGAAATACCCCGATCAGGCAGTTGTTTTTGTTCATTAAATTTTCCTCAGTCAGTATGAACCTGGTTCCACTATCCTGTACCATAAATCTTTTCCGCGGTTCAGGATATTCCGGATCAACAGGTAAATATGCGGCTCCCGCTTTTAAAACAGCAATGATTCCCACAATCATTTCAATGGACGGTTCTGTCATTATGCCAACAATTTCACCTTTTTGTACTCCTTTCCTAAGGAGCACATTTGCAAGGCTGCTGGACATCTCATCCAACTCTTTATAAGTAACAGCGCTCTCTTTATATATCACTGCAATATTATCCTGTGTTTTCATCACTTGATGTTCAAATAATTGGCTAATCGTGTACTCATTTGAATATGTTGTCCGGGTATTATTGAAATCCGAGAGGATTTGCTTTTTCTCTTCGGCAGGTATAATTTCGATTTGTTCTATCTCTTTATCAGGGTTTTTTATTACGTCATCTGTGATTAAAGTAAAGTGTTGAGCCAACCGCTTAATTGTAGATGAGTCATATAATTGTTCATTGTAGCTGAAACATACTTCAACATCTTTGAAAACACTTATGCTGATAGATAAACCATAATTCGTCATTTCAGTTGCGGAGTAGGAGTTGAAAGCAATATCACTTTTTTTGTTTAATACGGATTGATCTAGAGGATAGTTTTCAAAAACGACAATGGTGTCAAAGAGATCCGTTTTCTCATCCAACTCGCCATGTCTTTTAATATCCGGTAAAGAAGTAGTTCCATACAATTCCCAGTTCTGTAATGCGCTGTTTACCGCTTTGATAAGTTCTATAGATGTTTCCCCTGGAGATCTTCTTATTCTTAATGGAATTGTATTGATAAATAATCCAACCATTTCTTCAATTCCATTAAAGACTCCTGCTCTGCCGGAAACAGTTGAGCCAAAAACAATATCATTACTATTAGTGTTCTTTTGAAGTACTATCCCCCACAAGCTATAGATAAGTGAGGCTAGAGTAACTTCATTTTTTGTTGTGAATCCGAGCAGTTCATTTTTAGAGAATCGAATTCGATAATGACGATCGTTTCGAATCGATTTTCTCTTTTTCGACTCCAGCCTTGGCTGTGGGTCAAACCCCTTTAAATAACCTTGCCAGAATTTTTTTTGCTGTTCTTTATCCTGATTTTGGATATATTTAATAAAATCCTTATATTTCTTCTTGATAGGAAGATTGTATTTTACTGAATGACTCAAGCATTGGTAAGCTTTTAAAAACTCTTTCAAAATGATCCCATTACTCCAGCCATCATATAAAATGTGATGATTACTGATAACCATTTCATATTTTTCTTCCGCTAATTTGCACAAGGTGATCCTGAACGGTACATCTCGAAGATCGATTTTTTTTTCTCGATCCTTGATTATTATTTCCTCAAGAAGGGCACTTTTTTCTGTTTCATCTTTATGCTGTAGATCGATTATTTCTATATAGGGCTTATGCTCTTTCAATACGATCTGGACAGGAGCTTTTAATTTTTCCCACCGAAACAATGTACGCAGCTGCTCATTGGTTTGGATAACAGACTCCCATGCTCTCATAAAGAATGACTCGTTTATATCTCCTGAAACCTCTAGGCATATCTGTTCGAAGTACACATCACTATGCGGATCTTTTAAATAATGGAACAAAATCCCCTCCTGTATTGGTGTCAGGCTAAGAATGTCTTCCACATTTTGTTTATCCAATTTTGCCATCAGTAAGCTCCTCCTTTAGATGATCATGTTGCACTTCATCCACAACCTTTCCGCTTTCCATCTTGATTACCTTATCTGCAAGATGGAAGTACCTGTCGTCATGAGTAATAGCAATGACACATTTTCCTTGGGCCTTTAAATCAGGCAATAGCTCCATATAGAAAAAATATCTAAATTCGGGATCCTGATCAGCTGCCCATTCATCAAATAGATAAATAGGTTTGTCTTCCAAATAAGAGATTAACAATGCTAACCTTTTCCGCTGACCCGTAGAAAGTTTTGTTGTACTAAATTCCCCATTTTGAATTTGTATTTTTTCATCGATACGCAGTATTTTTAAATACTTTTTTATTTCTTCTTGTTTCGAGCTGCAATCAATTCCATAGACTTTTGTAAACAAATAGTAATCACTAAATATCGCTGAATATAGTTCCTTTAACTCTTTTTGGCTTATTTTTTGATTGTTGACGAATATGTCTCCGCTCTTGTTGGTATACAGACCTGTAATCAGTTTTGCAAGAGTTGATTTGCCGCTTCCATTCCCGCCTGTTATGAAAACAATCTCACCTGATTTTAATTGGAGGTCAATTGGACCTACCTGGAAAGATTCTTCATGATCACTATCGTATTGATATTCTAAATTTTCGAACTCCAGTTTCAGTCTTAAAGGAGTTTTCAATATACTGATTGTTTCTTTTTTATCAGCTTCATCCGCATTTAGACTCTCAGAAAAAGCTTTTATCCTCTTCCAGCTGATTTTCATCTGAATAGCGTTTGGAATAGCATTAAGTATGCTATGAATTGGCCCTGTCATATAAAGAAAAACAAAAACATAACTCCTTAAGAACTCGCTCTGCACCTCTTTAAACAGAATGGGAAAAAGGAATGTAACGGCCCCGATCACCAAAACAAACAGCAATTCACCAATAATAAAGACATTGGCAAATTTAAGGCCGCCCTTAATCCGTTTATCCTTATACTCACCACAGCTTTCTTTCATGTCCTCTCTAAACTCTTCTCGTTTTGCCTTTCCGATACTCAACTCTTTATAACCGCCAATGAGGTCGTTGATATATCTAAAAAAGGTGTTTTGAATATTCCGTGTTTGTTCCCAAAGATTATTGGCTGATCTTCCGGCTACATAGTACATGCCTGCTGCAACAAGAATGACCCCAATTGAAATAAGAAGTCCGAACACATTAATTACACCCAGATAAACCAAACAACACAAGAGTGTAATTGAATCGGTCAGACCGGTGATAATTGCAGGAGCATGGTTACTGATGGCTTCTGTGTCATTATTTAATATGGTCTGAATTTTTTCGGATTCCATCCGTTCGATTTTCTCATATGGGTTATTTAAGATTTTGTCTAATAGAATAAGCCTTTGTTCATAAATCAGATTATTTGTAAGAGTGATTAACTGAGTTCGAACCAGCTTTTGTGCAAGTACATAAATGATGATTCCAAGCACAAAATATAAAAACAGACTATTGTTTGAATCGTTGCTGCTATTTAAAGCTTCATTGATGATAAATATGATCATCGCATTTCCAAAACCACTAGTTACGCTCAACACAAAGAGCGGGAATAAATTCTTATTTTTATATAAAGGAAAGATGGTTATAAGCGACAAGTAAATAGAAAACAATACAATTCCAATTAGAGTAGCCCAAGCCGCCAAACTCATGCTGTCAGGTGCCCATACGTTTACAAAATCCCAAGTAAGCCCTGTAAAAAATACAGATGGAACTTTAAAAAGGGAATACCCGGCAAACAAAGAAAACACAACCATAATAAATGGAACTCCAATGCGTTTAACTCTATTTTCTTCCAGATTCCTCTTTTTCTGATACACCTGAATGATTATTTGAAAAATAAAATATAGGGTAAGGCACGAAAAAGGAATCATAAACAAAAGTAAGGTAAAAGAAAAAGCATCAATGCTCTTATACATATCTTTTGTATTATTTACTAATTCCTTCTCTGAGAGAATATCGATGATTCCTTGGCCAATGTTTTGAGTATAAGAGGAGTTCATGTTGGCCATGACTGCAACACCTATCTTTTCCTGAGGACGAAATACAATAAAAGACGAAAAATTAGGATTGCTTCCAGCATGGGAGATCTCGCCGGAACCGTTTTGGTATACTTCCCAACCTCCCGCATAGGAAGAGCCATCCGCAGAAGGTGGAACCGAGCGGTTAGGTATATGCGTCTTTTGAATCGCCTTTTGCTGGCCATCACTTAACTTATACATCCCAAACTGCATACGAAGCCACTTTTCCATATCATCTGCATTTGAAATAAAATAACCTGCAGGGGTGTTCCCGCGATAAATAGGTGCATTGAACTCTTTAGGCCTTAAAAAATTGATTTTGTAACCCTTAGACATTTCATATTTGGCAGCCTTTTCTCTGAACAAATAAGTATTATCCATTTCAAATGGGACTAATATGTTATTTTCAATGTATTTCTCAAATGATTGATTCGTTACTGTTTGTATAACTAAACCTAGAATGTCATAGTTGATGCTTGCGTAAGTAAATTGCTCACCTGGGTAAGTCTCCAATTTTTTATTTATCAGCTTTCTAACGGTGTTTTCCAGCGCATCATCGTCATTTGCGACTGGGATGTCTCCTATCGTTTGAAACGGAATTCCACTCGTATGATATAAGAGCTGTTCAAGTGTTATATCAACATTCTTATTGAGTTGCTGACCTTTATACTCACCCACATATTTCATTTGAAACCAGGGCAAATACTTTTTGACTGGTTCTTTCAAATCTATTAAGTTTTTTTCGGCAAGCGTATAGATTGCTAGAGCTGTAAATGACTTACTATTCGAGCCAATTTCAAATAAAGTTTGATCCGTTGCTGGTTGTTTTGTTTTTATGTCGGAATACCCAAAACCTTTTTTATAAACAGCTTGGTCCCCTTTGACTACTACCACTGACATACCTGGAATTTTGCCTTCCTTCATTTGCTTTTTAATGAATGAGTCCAGCTTTTTTCCATAGTCATCGGATAAACCGGCAGATACTCTATCATTCTCTGCATTTCCTATCTGTATTCCAGCAGTCATCTGCAATTGCAATAAGACTACAAGGGCAATCAAAACGATTTTTATTCTAATCATGACTGAATCTTTCCTCCCCTGCCTCATAGGTTAAATATATTTTCCAGCTCTTCACTTGAGAGGTTTGCAGTTTCGAAATCAGATGGAGTAAATTCAGAATGATTCCTTTGGCAACAATGTTGAATCAAATCTCTTAATTGAATCGTATAATCTCTAACAAACTCCGATATGGTTTCACATTTAAATTTGTTACGGCTATACGTGACTGATAAATTTAACTTTTTATCCACTGTGTATGCAACGATATCCACCAAACAATCCATTGCATTTGAATGACAGGTATCTCGGCCAGAGTATTCCTCAGCAAATTCAAATATTCCATTTGAAAATGACGCATTAAAATCACCCAGATAGTTAAATCGGACGTATTTTTGATTGTCAAACCTCAATTCATCCGAAATGTATTTCAAAACTCCATGACTCAAACCTTTTCTGGGAATACTGCGCAATTGATCCTTTAATTGCTTGATCTGCTGTGATATATCTGTATTTTCTACCTTCAGCAGAATCGGATATAAGCTCGTAAACCATCCAACAGTTCTTGATACATCTATTTCCTCAGATAAGTCTTCACGCCCGTGCCCTTCAACTTCAATGATTACTTCATTCTTTTTGATATAGTCAGACAACACCATTGAAAGTGCTATAATCATCAATTCGTCAGCTTTTGTTCGATAGGCTTCATTTGCTTTTTGAAAAAGTTGTGCCGTTTCTTCTTCTGATAATTTTTGATCAAATGTCTCGCAATCCTCCATGCGATCAGGTCCTAAGTCAAAATCTGAAAATGTTTCCTCCCGAGATTGATAAACATGATTCCAATATTGTTTTTCCTTGTCTGGGATTTTTTTGCTTAACTTTTCCAATTCAACGCCCCAATCTTGCACCGAATTGTCTTTTGGCGGCAATAAAGCAATCTCCTTATTCTCCATCTGATTATATAATCGGTTCATATCTTCAAAAATAATACGCCAAGATATCCCGTCTACAGCCAAATGATGTGCCGCCATCAAAAACCTTTTACCCTGATCCCCCAGATCGAATATACACGCTTTAAGCAGAATATCGTTTTCAATATTAAAGCTCGATTTTAACTTTTCTCCAATTTTTGCTATATGATTGTTCTGATCTTGCACCGAATAGCATGATAAATCAAAGAATTTCAATTCAAACTTCTGATCGAGATGTTTCTCGTTATAATATAACTTCTCCGTTTGGATCATATAATTCAATCGGAAAGAGTCATGATGGCAAACCAATAATTGCAGAGCGGATTCAAGCATTTGCATATTAATATCATCTTTCACCTTCAATAATACAGACTGCGTATAATGATGGATGTTATCTAATTTTTGTGAGAAAAACCAAGATGCAGATGGAAGTGACTGAACACTGCCAACGCATGGTTGATTACTCTCATGCAAATTTTTAGCGGTTGTTTCTAAATGTAAAGCCATGTCTTCTATTACAGGATTAGACAAAATATCTTTTGTTTTAATTTTTAGTCCTTTCTCACTTAGCCTGGAAGCTATCTGAATTGCTTTGATTGAATCTCCGCCTAGATGATAGAAGTTGTCCCGCATCCGCACTTTATCTACAAGTAACACCTGACGGATGATACTTAGTAGATCTTCTTCTATTGCAGCATTAGCTGCATGGCGTTTCGCAATTACAGGTTCAGGCAAAGCATCCCTATCAACTTTTGCATTAATTGTCAGCGGAATTTCTTTCAAAGGAATAAAATGAGAAGGAATCATAAATGCCGGCATAAATTTCTTTAAATATCTGAATAACTCTGTAGCAGTAACCTCATTTTTCTCTATGTAATAAGCACAAAGATAATTTCCATCATGGTTCTCCCGATCGACCACTACTGCATCCCTGATACTCGGATGGTTTAATAAATTTCTTTCAATTTCACCTAGTTCTATCCGAAAACCGCGGACTTTAATTTGATTATCCGCTCTTCCCAGGAATTCAATCTTGCTCTCATCCATAAACCTGGCTAAGTCACCTGATCTATACATCCGCTCTTCTGAAGAAAATGGATTCGGTATGAATCTATCACGTGTCAAATCTAGTTTGTTTAGGTACCCCCTCGCAACGCCGTCTCCAGAAATATAGATTTCCCCTACAGCACCCACTGGAACATGACGGAGATCAGAGTCTAACAAGTATATCTTCGTATTTTGTGCAGGCATGCCAATTGGCACCGATGTTCCTAGATCCTTTTCAACATCGAATTGATGAATCATACACCCGACAACTGTTTCTGTAGGCCCGTATTCATTGAATATTTTGACATCTCTGCCGAAGCGATTCTGAATGCTTTTAGCAAGGCTTACCGTTAAATCTTCTCCTCCAACAATAAACTTTTTGATAGAACTTATCTCTGAATCCACATCTTGTAAGAGGGATAAATGGGATGGAGTTAATTTGACAATACTTACTTTGCCTTCCCTAAGCATTTTATATAGGACATGTTCATTTTCATCAGCAGGATAAATGACAATTTGATTGCCGCTAATTAGTGGGGTAAATATAGACGTAACCGTGAGATCAAAAGCAAGTGAAGAATAGAAAGGAAACACTTCGTCTTGACTTGATTCCACATATACGTTCTTCGCCCAACAAGTATAGTTAACCAATCCTTGATGCTCGATCATCGTCCCTTTAGGAGTTCCAGTAGAACCCGATGTGTATATAATGTATGCGAGGTCAGATGGGTCACTCAGAGCATTAATATTAGAAGACTTACCCTCATAAAGATTTGCTGAATGAAGCTGAACAACTTCCACTTTGTGTGGGGAAATGTTCCATCGATTTAAGACATCAAAGTTAGTCAGCAGCATAGAAATACCCGAGTCTTCCAGCATATAATTGATTCGTTCAGATGGATAGTCAGGATCGAGAGGCAAGTATGCTGCTCCCGCTTTCACAATCCCTAGAATTCCAATGATTGTTTCCAGTGAGTGCTTGGTTGATATTCCGACAATTGTACCTTTTTTCACATTTTTCTTTAATAGATACCTCGCCAATTGATTCGATTTTTCATTTAATTCACGATAGGTAAGTTCCTCGTTTCCCAAGTTAAGAGCAACTTTGTCAGGGGTCCTTGCTGCCTGCTCTTCAAAAAGCTGGTAAATAGTCTTATCCTTGGGGTAATCCGAATCCGTTGCATTGAATTCGACTATTAATTTATTCCTTACGTCTTCTGATAAAAGTTCCAGTTCCCCAAGCTTTCTATCAGGAAATTGAAGCATTTTTTCTGCTAAATGGGTGAAGGAAAGATACATTTGTTCTATTTGTTTTTCTTCATATTCTTGGATCTTATAGTCGATATCTAAATTGAATCCTCCTGATTTAGACCACTCTCGAATAATCAGCTGGAGCGAATAAATCTGATTTCCGTTGTAGAATTCTTCATTTTCTGCTGGAATACCACCAAGTTCATTCGGAAGGTTTGTGTTGTAATAATTAATACATGCATCAAACAAATCACCATAGCCTTTTTTCTTCAATCCCAAATCTTGTACAAGTAAATCGTAAGGATATTTTTGATGGTAGTAACAGCGAATTAATTCACGGTTAATATCTTTGATAAATTCTCGAACCGTCATTTCCACATCGACAGAGTGCCGGAAGGGCATAGTACTCGTTAACATCCCTACGATATTTTTTTCTTTTTTCCCGGATCGATTAAGTACTGGCATTCCAACAATCAAATCCTCCTGCTTCGTTAATTTTTGAAGGTAGATATAATACAAACCAACAAAAAAAGCATACACAGAAACATTGTGGTCAGCAGCAAATTGTTTGATTCCGTTAGATTGACTATTCGGAAAACAATATGTCTTTCTATTCCCCTCTGCACATTCTAACTCCCTCTTCTGGATCGGAATTGGAAGTGTGCTGAATTTCTCATTCCAAAATTGTTTATTCTTCATAAATCGCTCAGATGCTAGGTATGATTGTTCTTTTTTGAGACAGAGAGTATAAGAGTCTCTGTGCTGATCGATTATTTTTTCACCTTTTAAAAGCCTCATATACGTATCGAAAATCTGTTCCGTTAAAAGATTCATAGACCATCCATCAGAAATGATATGATGAACCTTAACAAAGTAACCGCTATCGTTAGTATCTCGCACTTTAAACATTGCAAAATCGAATAGATCGCAATCATGAATAGTGAAAGGTTTCCCCGCCTCTTGTTGAACCCAGGCGTCCAAATCCTCCCGACAATTAAAAACAACATTAAGTACGTCTATCTTTTGGTATTTTTCCACGTATTGCCGTACTTCCTCGTCTGTTTCTATAAAACGATGTCTCATTCCGTCGTTATTTTTCACAAAACTATTAATTGCTTTCTCCAGGAAGGTAAAATCCAGCTCCCCTTTTATCGTTACTACTCCACCAATATTATGCAGTGGTTGATGAGCGTTGATTTTCTCCATATACCAAATTCTTTTTTGGGGATGAGTTAGCGAATAATACTCTGTATGATTCATATAATCACCACTTTATCTTTTTTGATTTAGAGAAGAAGTTCACCTGCTGACCGTACTCTATCATTTTCCTTACCAATTGATCATTTATATCATTCCATATAAAACCAGTTCTGCTTAGCAGCATATTTGTTTTATCAGCTGTGATATGAAAAACTGTCTGCCCAGCATTATCAAAGACTTCCAGTTCTTCTCCTATGCTATGCAGCTGTAAGTTATAAATAGCTGATGCATGTCGATCGACTTGCTTTTCATCAAAGATAAAATCTAAAAATTTGTCAATTGACGTTTCTTTCACATCAATATTCAAGTCAGGAGTAGTTAGAAGATCGGATAAACTCATATAATTCGGATTAAAGATATGGTGGGTTTCATTCATTAATTCTTCTTTATCAAATAGACTGATTATTGCTCGACTAACATCATCAACACATGAAAAATCTGTATCTCTATCCATTTCTGGAACCAGACCAATTTCTATATATGATTTCATCATAGAATACAAAGCGTTCTGCTCTATGTTCTCTTGAAACCTGCCAGATTTAGAATCAAAAACGATATTTCCTACTCGAAAAATGTTTACGTTTACTCCTCTTTCCCTTGCCTCAATAACAATCTTTTCAGCTTCTAGCTTTGTTTTCGGGTAAGGATTTTCAATAACTTGTCCCAAATCATTATCGTATTCCGTATACAATATATCTTTTTTATTTTTCACTGTACCGGAAGCTACAGCCAATGTAGAAATATGGTTAACATCTTTCTTTACTCCCGTGAGTGAAAAATCGATTAAATTTTTCGTAGCCAATACGTTCGCTTCGAAGGATTTATCGTAGTTTCCAAAATGACTAACATTACCAGCTGAATGGATAACACATTGAATCGTTTCACTAAGATATTGATAATTACTCATATCCAATCCAAAATCATTTCTTGCCAGGTCACCACTGTAAACAAAAATTCTTTGTTTAAACTTGTCATAAAAAGGTGGATCAAAATAAGAACAAATTTTTTCTTTCGTGCGATTTTCTGCTTCTATTTGATTCTTGCTTCTTACAATGAGGTGAACATTGCTATCTGATTTTGTTAATAAATCACGCAGCAAGTAAATTCCCAAATATCCTGTAGTTCCTGTTAATAGAATCTCTTTATAATTAAGTTGATAAAAAAGATTTACTTCCTCATATCTTCTGTTTTTATCATCATATAAACGGCGTGTTTCTTCAATGTCCCTAATTTTATCCTCTACTAAGCGGTGCCTTTCCCTCCTTGCAACAAGGTAACTTGTCAACACATGTTTATCGACCTTATTCTTCTCTCCCTTAAACGTGATATGCTGTGCTAGTTCAGACGCTCTGGGATATTCAAATAAATGATTAATAGAAATATCAAAATCCTTCTGTAATCTGGCGACAACATTGACTGCGGTAAGTGAGCTGCCTCCTATTTCAAAAAAATCAGCATGAGGACTTATATATTTCAAACCAGTAACTTCCTTATATGATTCTATAATTTTTTGCTCTTTATCATCTTTAGGGGCAATAGGCTGCTTCGAATCTCCTACAAGTTCACTTTGAGATAAGGACGCACTTTCTCGGCTTTTTAAATCCTTAGAAATACTAAAGAACTGCCGATCAAAGGGATATGTGGGTAAAGGAACCCGCTGTCTTCTTTCTTGTGAAAAGTATTTCGGCCAATCTATCTTTACACCATAAATGTACAGCTTACCAATATTTTGAAGCAAAAACTTATCATCGGAGACTCTTTCTTTGGAATGCCGTACAGTGTTTACAATCGCAAGTTCTGATTCTCCCTGCTCTTGTTGTCTAACCAATGCACTTAAAGCTCTTCCAGGTCCGACCTCGACAAAAATGTTTTCCGAACCTGTTACTAGATGCTTGATACCGTCAGAAAACCTAACTGTTTGCCGCAGATGATTTACCCAATAATCGGAGCTGGTTGCTTGGCTTGCGGTAATCCACTCTCCTGTGACGTTAGAAATAAATGGGATATTTGGATGATGAAGATCAATTTCTTTAATCTTCTCTTTATAAGCAGCTAAGATCGGATCCATCATGGATGAGTGAAAAGCATGAGAAGTTAACAGTTTAATATATTTAAAACCTTCACGATTCAATTTGGTCTCCAAAATGTTCATTTCTTCATCAGAACCCGAAACAACACATGATAATGGACCATTCACCGCAGCAAAGGATAAATCACGACTCATTAATGGTAAAATGTCATTTTGCGAAGCCTTTACGCTTACCATACTTCCCTTAGGTAATTGCTGCATTAAGATCCCACGGTCATAAACCAGCTTAAGTGCGTGCTTTAGGGATAATACCCCGGACAAGCAGGCAGCTACATATTCTCCTATACTGTGCCCGATCATGCCATCAGGACGAATCCCCCATCCTATTAACATTTTTGCCAATGAGTATTCAAAAATAAATATTGCAGGTTGAGTATTGGATGTCTGATTGATCGCGTCACTTGCTTTAGCTTCTGGATCAGAGGGATATAATAATTCCATCCAATTGACGCCGCTAATTCCCTCTAAAATTTGACAGCAGCGATTAAGTTCTTCCCGAAATATCTTTTCTTCTCTATACAAATCCAACCCCATATTTACATACTGTGCCCCTTGTCCAGGAAACATGAATATTATTTGCTTACTGGCGCCATCATAACTTTTGGTCTGAACTTTAACAGGGTTCATAGCGAAAAGTTCACGCTTAGCTTCCTCTATATCAGAAACTACCAGCATTCTTCGATGTTTTAAACTTTTTCTGCCGTTTAAAAGAGTATAGGCCACATCGGCCAAATTCACATTAGGGTCTTGATTCAAGTAATCTGCCAACTTTTTTGTCTGTTCCTCAAGTGACTTTTCCGTTTGTGCAGAAAAGGAAAGTAATTGATATCTTCTTCCTCTATCCGAAGCCTCTATATCCGGTGCTTCCTCAAGGACTACATGGGCATTTGTGCCCCCCATACCAAACGAACTTATTCCAGCTCTTAAAGGAAACCCGGAGTTCTTCCATTCCGTCAATTTATTGTTCACGTAAAATGGGCTATTCTCAAAGTCAATATTCACATTTGGTTTCTCGTAGTTTATATGTGGTGGAATCATTCGGTGTTTTAAAGAAACGACCGTTTTAATCAAACCTGCCACACCTGCGGCGTTATCGAGATGACCAATATTCGCTTTGACAGATCCGATGCCGCAAAACCCTTTTTTTCTTGTGTTAAACGCCAGTTTTAAAGCTTCAATCTCAATTGGATCTCCTAACATGGTTCCAGTACCATGGGCCTCTACGTAAGATATGCTTTCGGGTTCCACTTCTGCCATGAGATGGGCTGCCTTGATAACGTCAGCTTGTCCTTCAACACTGGGTGCGGTAAAGCTGACCTTATTTGAACCGTCATTATTTATTGCAGATCCTTTCACGATAGCATGGATAAAATCTCCGTCAGCAACAGCATCTTCTAGACGTTTCAATACAACGATTCCAGCGCCATTACCGTTAACCGTTCCCCTGGCATTTGCATCAAAAGGTCTGCAATGCCCATCTGGTGAAAGAATCATACCATCTTGATAGAAATGGCCTCTTTTCTCAGGTAATGTGAGTGAGACGCCACCAGCCAAAGCCATGTCACAATCACCGCTTAAAAGAGCCTGGCTTGCCAAGTGAACAGCAACCAAGGATGATGAACACGCAGTTTGAACGGTGTAGCTTGGGCCTTTCAAGTTCAATTGATGAGACAATCTTGTACTGAAAAATTGTGAACCATTCAACAATTCTGCTTCTTTTATAAAATCACGTGCTTGATGGTAAACCGTGTCAATCCAATACAAGTTTGTTGAGCTTCCAATATAAGTACCAACCAGTCCGTTAAAGGTATCGGAACAGTAGCCGCTGTTCTCCAACGCTTCCCAAGCACATTCGTGTAAAACTTTTAACTGTGGATCCATTACTTCTGCTTCCCGGGGAGAGTACTTAAACAAATGAGTATCAAACCATTCTGTGCCGGTGATGGATCCTCCAGCCTTAACGTAATTGGGACTCTGGATTGTTTCTTGGTCAATTCCTGCTTCCCGCAGCTCCTCATCTGAGAAAATGGATACCGATTCTTTGCCATTCTTCAAATTCTCCCAGAACGCATTTACATTATTTCCCCCAGGAAATCTGCATGACATCCCGACAATAGCAATTTCCATACCGTTTCTAACCGATAGCTGCGGACTATGATTCATTCCAATCCCTCTTTCTTCGCCTTCTGTCCTTTAGCCTGTTTCTCGATTCCTCCATCACTTGTACTCGATCTGGATTCGTTTTCTCTGGTTCCGCATTAATCAATTTTAATTGTTGGGCCAAAGAATAAATGGTGGTGTGTCTGAATAACGCCACTACAGGTAAGTCGATGTTTAATTCTTCTTTCAGCCGCTCATTTACTTGAACAATATTAAGGGAATTTCCACCAAGCTCGAAAAAATGATCATGGATACCTACTTTGTTCACACCAAGTACCTGTTTCCATATATCCGCTATAGTTATTTCTATTTGTGTTCCAGGTGCCTTATAAGAGGGTCCTGACAACATATAGTCCTCGTCTTTTCTTTTTTGCAGCGCTCTTACGTCAATTTTGTCACTGTTCGTCAGGGGCATACTTTCCAACTTTACAAAATGTGATGGGATCATGTAATCTGGCAGCTTATTTTTCAAGTATTCTCTTAAATCTGCGGTATTTACATCTTGAATTGTAATCAAATACGCACACAAGTAACTTTCATCACTCTGATTCTGTTTTGCAATGACAACTGCGTCCTTAACGGAGCTATGGTTTAAAAGATGCTCTTTTATTTCATCCGGCTCTACTCGGACTCCTTTAATCTTTACCTGGTGATCAATTCTTCCGATATATTCAATGTTCCCATTTTGAAGCCACCTAGCCAGATCCCCAGTTTTATACATCCTTTTACCCGGAACAAATGGATCGGAGACGAAACGTTCATTTGTCAAATCTGGGTTATTGATATAGCCTCTCCCTACGCCCGCACCAGCAATACATAACTCCCCAGTTGCACCTAAGGGTACGGGACTATGATCTTGGTCTAAAATATACGCTCGATAGTTGTTTAAAGGTTTACCTATAGGCAAGCTCGAACCTTCTTCTTTTTCGTTGCAAACATAAAGTGTTGAAAAAATCGTTGTCTCGGTTGGACCATAAAGATTTATTATTTGATCGGCATTAACAGTTCTTCGTAATTCATCGTAAAGATTCTTTGTGAAGACCTCGCCTGCTACAAAGACGTAGCGAAGACGCTGATTTGTAGAGGCACTATTTATCAAAACCTTCAAATGGGCGGGTACAGCACCCAGCATATTGATTTTGTTTTGCTCAATAAAACTCCAAAGTTTCCTCGGTTCAGCAGCCAGCTCTTCCTCAGGAATATACAATTTTCCTCCTGACAGGATCGGGAGAAAAATCTGTTGTACGGAAACATCGAAAGAAACTTTCGCAAGCAGCAAATGATGAAACTCTTGGTCAAACTGCATGTTTTCGATCAATCCACCCAGCTGATTGACAAGATTTCTGTGCTCGATCATAACACCTTTTGGATTCCCAGTTGTTCCGGACGTATAAATCACATATGCCAAGTCGTCGGATTGATTTATATTTTCAAGAGTAGAATCATCTTCATTACAGATCGTTTCATCATCCAGTCCAACAACTTCCTGTTCAAAAGTTAACTTTCCCTTCAAATGATGCTGCGTCAGGATTAACTGACAATTACTGTCTTTCAATAGATATTCTATCCTGCTTATCGGAAAGCCGGGATCGATTGGCAAAAATGCGCCTCCTGCCTTTAGCACCCCAAGAACTCCTATGACCATTTCCAAGGAGGGCTCAGCAATAATTCCGATGATGTTATTTCTTTGCACTCCTCTTGTTCTTAAAATGCGGGCCAGTTGATTGGCTTTCGAATCAAGCTCAGAATAAGATAGTGTAATCCCATTACAAACGACAGCAGTTTTCGATATTGTCTCTTTCACTTGATTCTCAAATATCTCATGCACCGTCATTTGATGATATGAGAATTCTGCATCCGTATTATTGAATCCTGAGAGAATGGTTTGCTTTTCTAGCTCGGACATTATCTGAATATCTTGCAGCAGCATATTCACACTTTGGGTAATTTCATCAAGCAAACGCATAAAATGGTCGGCCATTCTTAGTACTGTTTCTTTCATAAATACATTCGTCCGAAACTTAAATTTCAAATCAATGCTATTGTTCGTTTCCATTGCATGAATGAACATATCAAATTGAGTCAAGTTGCTTTCTATCGGGAATTTATGGAAGGACAATTCTTTAGTATCCTTAAAGAAATTCTCATTACTGTCTAGAGAAAACATAATGTCAAACATCGGATTTCTACCAAGATTTCTATGAACGCCTAATTGATCTATCAACACTTCAAACGGATATTCTTCATGATCCAGAGCATTCAGCGTAGTATTCTTCACTTCACTCAAAAACTTCCGAAAAGTTTTTTCACGACATGGAAAGTTTCTCATTACCACAGTATTAACAAACATGCCGATAACACCTTCCAAACCAGGACGGGATCTACCTGCAGTCGGTGAACCAATTGTAATATCTTCTTGACCGGTATATTTGAAAAACAACACATTCAAAGCAGAAAGTAACACCATATAAAGGGTTGCCCCATTCTCCGCTGCTATTCTTCTTAAACGTGATGTCAAATCGTGGCTTGCAGTAACTAATACATGATCCCCTTCATAATTTTGCAAGGGACGACGCGGGTAATCAGTATTTAACTCTAGTGCAGGAATACCTTCTTTAAACAGGTCTAACCAATACTCCTCTTTGCGCTTAAAATCATCAGTCTGAAAAAATACCTCCTGCCATACTGAGTAGTCTCTATACTGTATCTTAGCCTGAGGCAGGTTTTTATCTGAATAGTAATCAGAAAATTCCACCATAATAATATCCATGGATATACCATCAAAAACAATATGATGAGCATCAGTCAACAGCAAATGCTTATTTTCTCCGATCTTAATAACCGTTACTCTAAAAAGAGGAGGTTTTTCCAGGTTAAAAGGCTTGACTAAACTCTTTACAAATTCCATTAGTCTATCTTTCGGGGCTTCCGCAAAATCGACAATAACATCTAATCTAGGATGAACTGACTGTACAAGTTGACCACCGACAAAAGAAAATGATGTGCGCAAAGATTCATGACGATCAACGAGCTTCTGGAAAACTGCCACCAGCTTATCTGGATTAAGATTACCTTCTATAATGATTGCAGAGGGCAAATTATAGGCCACAGAGTCTCGATTAAGCTGCCACATGATAAATAATCTTTTCTGCTGTGATGAGACGGGATAGTATTCTCTTTCTTTGACAGCTAAAACGGTTGATCTCTTATGTTGTTGCATCTTAGTAATTAGATTAACAACTTCTTTTATGGTTGGTTGCTTAAACAATTCGCTTATTTGCAGATTTGTTTCAAATACTTGGTTTATCTTCAGAACAATTGAAGCAGCCTTTAACGAATGGCCGCCTAATTCAAAGAAGTTATCATAAACTCCTATTCTTTCAATATTAAGAACTTCTTCCCAGATACCAGCGATCATTCTTTCCAGTTCACTTTCAGGTGCGACATAACTTGAGCTTGACGCATTATCCAAATCAGGCACGGGCAGTGCTTTTCGATCAATTTTTCCATTTTGATTAAGAGGCATTTTATTCAGTTGAGTGAAATAAGCTGGTACCATGAAATCCGGCACCCTTTTAATTAGATAATTTCTTAATTCCGAATTCGTTATATCCCCATTGGCAACAAAATAAGCGCTTAACTCTTTTGTGCCAAAAGTACCTTCCATCGCAACAACAACTGCTTCCTCCACATCCTGGTGTTTCAAAAGACAATTCTCAATTTCACCTACTTCTACCCGAAAGCCTCTTATCTTTGTAAGATTGTCTATTCTTCCAATAAATTCAATATTCCCATCAGGCATCCACCTCGCCATATCCCCAGTTTTATAAACTTTTTTCCCGGGAATATGCGGAAACTCCACAAACTTTTCTTTAGTTAAAACGGGTGCATTGTAATATCCCTGTGACAATCCGACTCCAGCAATACATAATTCTCCTGTTATACCAATTGGCAAGAGGTTCATTTCTTGATTAACAATGTATAGTTCTACATTATTGAGCGGCTTTCCGATAGGAATTGACTTCTGCTGAATTAATTCTTGATTGCTGATTCGGTAGAAGGAGGCAATATCCGTGCACTCAGTAGGACCATAAGTATTTACTATTTCACTACTGAAGCTGGCTGACTCCGCCAAAGGTTTCAACTTTTTACAATTAATTGATTCACCGCCTAAGAAGACATGTTTCAGTGATGTTAACCTGCTGTAATCCGATTCTTCATTATAATCAACCAATGGATAAAAACCGCTTGGTGTACAATTTATAGTTGTAATTTTATGAAATTCAATATAATCTGACATTTTATTATAATCGTACATACCCGGCTCAAAGAGGTGTAATCGTCCTCCTCTTATTAATGGAGCAAATAAATTCTTATGCGCAGTGTCGAAACTTATTGGGGCAATTAATAATAAATTGCTGGCTTCATTTATATCAAATTCATTCGTGTACCAGTAGAGCAGGTTTACAAATGAATTTCTTTTAACCATAACCCCTTTAGGATCACCAGTACTTCCCGAGGTGTAAAGAACATACATTAAACTTTCAGATGAGATTTCGAGCTCTAGATTTTTTTCCATTGATACTGGTGTACCCTTTTCTAAAGTTGTATCGATATCAATAAATAGAGTATTCTGATTAATATACACATGTTTATGATCACTGCATTTCAAAATTATATCTACGTTGGAGTTACCTATAACCTTTTTTATACGTTCATTTGGATAGTTTGGATCAATGGGTAAATAAGCTGCTCCTGCTTTTAAAATTCCTAATACTCCGATTGGAAGTTCGAGAGATCTATCCACCATACTTCCTACTACACAATTTTCTTTGATCCCCAGCTTAACCAATTCATTTGCTATATGGTTCGCTTTTTTATTTAATTCCTGATAAGTTAACTTTTGGCCTTGATAAACGACTGCTGTCTCATGAGGAGTTTTTGACACTTGTAATTCAAACAATTCAACAACTGACTTGTCTCTAGGAAAATCTGCAGCAGTGTTGTTAAACTCATAAAGAATTTGATTCCTATCATTGGATAAAATATCGATTTCAGAAAGTCGAATATTAGGGTTTTCCACCACTGCTCTAAAGAAATGAGTCAGTTGATCTGTAATTTTTCCGATCATTTCTCCTGCGATTCCGTTACAAGTAATAGAGCATTCAATAGTGCTTCCATGCCAAGTGAAATTGAAGACCGTGTCGGCATATGAATCATAATTTGAACTGCTGCGTTGAATATTTTCAAGCTGGACAACTGTAAGGGGGTTCAGTCTATTGGAGGTTTTAGAATCAAAACCTAATAATTTTGCTAATTTATCATGTGATACTTTCTGGTTTTTATTGGCATCAGAAATATTTTGCTGCACTTTAAATAGAAGCTCTTTAAATGACATTCCGCTATGGATATCACTTCGTATGATCAATTGATGATCTTGATAAGCTGCCCCAGATTTTGATTGAATAACTGGGGTTCCGATTGAGACATCTCCATTATCCGTATATATTGAAAGTAAGTATTTTACCCCGCTCATCAGAATGATGAATAACCCATATTCGGATTGATCACTCATCTTAAGGATTTCACGGGATATTTGACCTGGTATTCTATATGTAAATAACTTGCGTTTACGATCTTCAAAATCAACATTATTATTTTTATGAGTAAAGCTGCTCATGCTTAAATTCTCGGATAGCTGACTCAACCAAAATTTTTCTTCTTCAGTTAACAAATCATTATTATATGTATGATTGATCATAAAAACCGCCTCTCCCAACTAATGTCAAATTAATCAGATCTATGATATCAATATAATTTTCATTAATAAAAAAGTGCCCTCCTGGATAGCCGCGGACTTGGCTGTCTTTTGAAGTAAAGTCAGTCCATTTTTTCATATCTTCCTCAGTTATATCATCCTGCTTACCGTACATAGCAGTAATACTAGTGTTTAATTTGTACCCTTCTCTGCTAAATTCATATTCTTCTATCAATTTAAAGTCAGACCTTAAAATCGGTAAATATATATCCATTAACTCCTGATTATTAAGAATCTCTTTTGGAGTACCATTTAGTTTACCTATTTTTTCTTTGAATTCTTTTTCAGGTAAATTATGAACTTTCTTTTCTCTAACATGGTTAGGAGGTTTTATGCCTGACAGAAAAATATGAGCAGGGGAATGTAAGCCTTCGCTCACCATTTTTTTACAAAGTTCATAGGCGATAAGTCCTCCCATGCTATGTCCAAAAAACGAATAATTACTTTTGTTTATATAATCAGTTATATTTTCGAATATATCATTTGTGATCTCATTCATATCTTGATAGCAGCATTCTTGAAATCTCTTTCCTCTCCCTGCATAGTGAATAGGCTGCAGCTCAATGCTATGGTGTAAATAATTGCGCCAATTATTGAATATTGACCCTGATCCTCCAGCGTAGGGAAAACAAAAAAGAACCAATTTACTCATTCATTATCCCCTTCCCGGATAAATTGATTTGAATAAACTAAAAGACTCTATAGAGATTAATAAGTTACCCGACACCTCCCAAGGTTTTGCTAAACTAACCCCCAACTTATATGTATAGGGTGCAATCAGGAAAAACATCTTTGGCAAACCAGTTAATTTCTATAAAGCCTATATAAAACGTGTATGAAACTATTTGTTCTTTAATTTATTCCAGAATGGTATACGGCCTTGAATATCATCAATAACCGATGAGAACCCTGGTGCAGAAGACAAAAAGAAGCCCGTACAATGGTGCGCTTTTCGGTATTCTGAATCTTCCAACAATATAAGATGAGCTTTCTTTATGTTGTAGTGCGGTACAGCAGGGAAAAGGTGATGAACTAAATGGTATGAATTTCGGTGAGGGTGGATTAGAGTGCGCTCAAACCAATTCCCAAAAGAATTTCTTGATGCAAATATCTCCTGTTCAGACTCTAACCCAGCATGTTCGGCCATTTCAGCCCAATACTTTAACACTTGGAATGTTGTTATAAATGGTACAAACCAGAAAAGGATTAACTCTTGCCAAAAACCAAAAATAATTGAATTAATAATGATAACTGCCCAATATAAAGTTCGGATTACCTGATCCAAACGAGGTTCATCTTTTGCATATGCTGTTACTTTGATCATTCCGATTAGATAGTTGGGCACATGCACCAAGAACAATGGCTTTAAGCAATGATGAATAAAAAACTTCATCCTATTTTCAGGAGGTTTATCCAATCCAACAATTTGATACCGTTGTTTATCGGGGTCTACGTCGCTCCACAAGTATTTGTGGTGACTCATATGACTCTTACAGTATGCTTTATGAGAAATCATTATCGGATAGGCTGCAAAGAAACAAGCAACCCACTTATTTAATTTACGGTTTTTAAACAGCATACGATGACTTGACTCATGCATCATGATATCCAATCCGCGCATACGGCTGCCGATGATAACGATACTAATTAAATACATCCAAACAGTTGGTATAAAATAATTGAGAACAATTGCCAAGGAGATGATTAACCAATCCAGTCCTATAGCAAAAAAATTATACCAATTATTACGTTGTTGTAAGTCGCGGATTTTCAACAAGATTTCTTTCGAAAATCGATGCTTTTCTAACTCTTGTGGGGGGTTCGTCGCTTCTAATCGGTTAATTTCACTATTCATGTTATTAACTCCTTTTAATAGAAATCATGAACTTGATTTACGACCTGAATCATTTATTTATAATCTCTTTATAAATACCAATAAACTTCCGAATTTCACCAAAACCCGAAACTGTCTATTACAGATCCACTTTCTAACCATACCCCCATCATTGTTATATACTTAAAAGTCACAAATAGTCATATTTTCCCAAGACTAAATCCTAAATTATTATCCATATATCAGTTTATCAATCCCAGTTACAATAGGGATTACACTTTGATCAATATTCGACATAATATGAGAATGTATCTTTGATTTTGCATTTACAGAGGAATGAATTCTAACACCTGGATCAAATCCAAATATAATATATTTGAGAACCTCATCATTTTTCATTGAAATCCAAACTCCATATCCATAATAGATATCATTGCTGCTCTTCACATAGGGAGTTAATAGCTTGTCCGTATACTCTTTTCCTAATAGTTTCGCATTTAATAATCCATTCCAAAACTTTGCTAAGTCTAACACGGTTGTAAATGCTCCTCCATCTGGACCTCCTACTAAAGGAACGGAATAAATATTTGTTCTCCAATCGTTGCCTTCTTCGCTGTCAATATACCCTAGTGCCGTCCGTTCTGGGAGTTTATCCATCCGGAAATACCCAGAATCGGACATATCACAAACTCGAAATATATTTTCCGCAACATACTCTGGAAACGTCATCCCTGTCATTCGTTCAACAATCAACCCAAGTAAAATATATCCTGCATTGCTATATGAAAACTTACTTCCGCTATTAAATTTCATAGGATGATCCTGGAACATAGGTAAGAAATCTTTTGGTGATTTAATAGAATACATAGGGACAGCTTTCCATAACTCTTCAAAATCACTCATCACTTCTTCATCGAAATAATCTGGTACTCCTGAGGTATGTGTTAAGAGGTGGTGAATTGTAACATTTGGATGGAAATGTGGAAAAGAGATATCCAGACAATCTTTGAGGCATGTATCGAAAGTTAAAATCCCTTTCTCAACTAGTTGACATATCGCAACTGAGGTGAAAATTTTACAACCAGATGCCATTCCAAATCTGGTCCTTGAAGTAATAGGGATATGTTCACTTCGATTGGCGTAGCCAAATCCACCCTCAAATATCTTTTTTTCATTTTGAATTAAGATTGCGCCAGAGAACCGTAATCTATCATCATAATTCATTACAAATTCTTCAATACTTTCAGAAAGCTCCATTAAATCCGACCTTTCTCATTTTTATATTTACTAAATATTTCTAATGGTAATTTTAACCTTTTCACTTCTTGCTAACAAGAGTTCTAAAGACCCTAATTTATCCAGCTTCAACCTAACGATTTAAAGAGTCCTGGGACTTTGTTCTGCGGTGTCCAGATTAAAACAGAGGATATCCATTCCCCTCATCAATGGTTTTAGACTTGACTTTGAGATTGGAGAACCTTTTGAAATGTTGGATATCATTTAATTTTTCCATACTGATTATTCCTCGATCCCTAATCAGGAAATCATATGTTACTTTAAATAGATTTCATGATGGTTAAAATATTAGACAACTAAATGAAGCAAGCAATAGGTCTTTCTTCAGTAGTGTCATGTTTCTATAAAACCCCAAAAAAGAGACTGCCAGCGCAGCCTCTAGATTACTTTGCTTCTTTAATTTTTAGTCCTTCTTCTTCTGCCCGCTTTTAGCACGGTTGCTGTCTAACTCAGCAGCATATTCTTCTTGTGTTTTGCCCTGCTTTTGACTTTCGGATTGGATTTTTCTGAACTTGTTATCATTTAAGTTTGGCATGTTTGCACCTCCTCATAACAGGAGTATTTTGTGCAATAAGCCATACGTTCATTCCAGATAGGAGAAAAACAAGCATGATCTTCACAATTTGAAGCTATTGGTTAATCCGCAAAATAAATAATTCTGCCAATTTAACGTTGTAATAAATACCCGTAAATAGAATAACCGCTGAAGAAGCACCTTTAATAAACGGGTGAAGTTTTATAAAAGGAAGTTTTTCACTTAATGTTTCCACAATGAAAAATTGGAATAATACAACAATCGAAAAGAAACTTATTCCGTCCATGGGAATCATGAACACGAAGCTGAATAAGATGCCAAACGATAAATACATAAACAGCTTATATATATTTCTGGTGTTCTGAGGCACTTTTTTAGCAATCCATTCTATAATGAAAGATACTGGCAAAGCGTTGAGCAACACTCCCCCAAGTAAAAAAAAGTGGATAAAGCTGAAATCCAGATAATGGTGAATTTCAATGTTAAAGTCCACTGCATTTAATGCTGTCAGCAGCAAAAACAAAGACAGTATATATGTAATAATAGATAAATTGATTTTTTGATAATCACACGAATCTTTCCTTATTATTGAACTTATCATGTATTATGAATTCCCTTTTGGTTATCCGCACTGATTCGTTACTTCTTTAATATGATTCCTTTTTTTTCACATCATCAGGCGGCTGCTAGTACACAGCTGCACCGACAAAGAGGAAAGATGGAATTAAAAAAGAAAGCCCCAAATCATTAGCAGCACATCTTTGGGAAAGATTATTATTTGTTGAATTCTATCAAAACAAGGTAGATCCTATTTTCATTCCTCAGCAAGTTTTATAATAAACAATAGTTGCATCAAGCTTTCCATCCGCTGATTCAGCAAATAACGGGATGCGGCCGCATTCTGTAAAACCAAGTGAGATGTAAAGTTGATTCGAGACATCGCCTTCTCTTGTATCGAGAACTAACAGGGATCTCTTTTCTTGTTTAGCCCGCTCTTCGGCTTTTTGCATTAATAACCGGGCGATGCCTTTTCTGCGATAGTCCGGATGTGTGATCAGTTTTGCGATTTCTGCTCTATGGCGTCCGTTTTGTTTCCCGCATAATTGGAGCTGAACGCTCCCAACAATTTCATGATTCACTTTCGCAATTAGGAGAATCACATTGGGTTCTAATACGTTTTCCCAATATTCTGTTGCCTGAGAATGGCTCATTGGGGGCAGAAACCCTATTGAAGCACCTCCCTCTACTGTCTTGATCAGAAGATCAGAAAGCTTCTCAATATGCACTTCTGACGTTTTCAATTCTGAGATTTCCACTTCGTATGACACCTTTATTACCTCCCCTCTCCTTTTATTTTACATGAAAAATTTTCTAAAAAGAATGAAGTATGCCTTGGCAAATGATCTCTCCCGCTAAATGATTCATTTTGCGGCCATACAGTAAGCATTGATCTAAACCGCGATCCCGCTTGTGGTCCAGATAGAGGTCTCAAAAGCCTGAATTCGTTCATTTTGAGGTCTCAACCGCGCTCTATGAGTACTCAAAACAAGGGAGGAATTCAATTTGAGTACTCAACCACGCTCTTTGAGTATCCAAAACCCGGGAGGAGTCCAGTTTGAGAACTCAACCACGCTCTTTGAGTTCTCAAAATCCCGAATTCGTCCAGTTTGAGGACTCAATCGCTTTCTATGAGTACTCAAAACCCGGGAGGAATTCAATTTGAGTACTCAACCACCCTCTATGAGTTCTCAATATTCGAATTAGGTCTGTTAGAGGACTCAATCGCTTTCTATGAGTACCCAAAACCCGGGAGGAATCCAGTTTGAGGACTCAATCACGTTCTATGAGTTCTCAAAAACCGCGAGGAATCCAATTTGAGTACTCAACCACGCTGTTTGAGTTCTCAAAATTACGAATTCGTTCTGTTAGAGGACTCAATCGCGCTCTTTGAGTATCCAAAACCCGGGAGGAATCCAATTTGAGTACTCAACCACGCTCTTTGAGTTCTCAAAATTACGAATTCGTTCTGTTAGAGGACTCAATCGCGCTTTATGAGTCTCCAAAACCCGTGAGGAATCCAATTTGAGTACACGCTCTTTGAGTTCTCAAAATTACGAATTCGTTCTGTTAGAGGACTCAATCGCGCTTTATGAGTCTCCAAAACCCGGGAAGAATTCAATTTGAGTACTCAAACACGCACTTTGAGTTCTCAAAATCCCGAATTCGTTCTGTTAGAGGACTCAATCGCGCTCTTTGAGTATCCAAAACCCGGGAGGAATTCAATTTGAGTACTCAAACACGCACTTTGAGTTCTCAAAATCCCGAATTCGTCCAGTTTGAGTACTCAATCGCTTTCTATGAGTACTCAAAACCCGGGAGGAATTCAAGTTGAGTACTCAACCACCCTCTATGAGTTCTCAAAATTACGAATTAGGTCTGTTAGAGGACTCAATCGCGTTCTATGAGTTCTCAAAACCCAGGAGGAATCCAGTTTGAGGACTCAATCGAACTCTATGAGTCCCCAAAAACCGGGAGGAATCCAATTTGAGTATTCAAACGATATGAGTTCTCAAAATCCCGAATTCCTTCAGTTAGAGTTGCATGCGCCTGATAAGCAAGCAGCATCCATTGTAAATCTGCTCCCAATGTCCAATTTTAAATGAAAAGGACTAAAAACGACAAGATATTTTCATAAGATTCTGTGAATTCGGCAGGAAACTAAAGAATTGCTGGAGAAATAAAAAGATGAAGCAAGACAGTAAAATTCTTTTGTAGAGGGGGGATTTTGGAATTAAGAAAAGGCAGCTTCTTAGTTAAATTTGACAATGCCCGTACATTGAGAATACTAATAAAGGGTGATAAAAATGAGTCTGACAGCAGATAAAATCTTTGTTAACTTACCTGTAAAAAATCTTAATCAATCCGTCGAATTTTTTTCAAAAATCGGGTTTGAGTTCAACCCCCAATTCACAGATGAAAATGCCACTTGCATGGTGATCAGCGAGCATATTTTTGTCATGCTGCTTGTTGAAGATTATTTCAAAACTTTTACTAAGAAAGTTATTTCGGATGCAGGAAAAAGTACTGAAGTTATCCTGGCTCTATCTGCAGATAGCCGAGAAAAAGTTGATGAGATTGTTAATAAAGCGCTGCATGCTGGAGGTAAGGAATCTAAAGACCCAATTGATCATGGATTTATGTATGGCTGGAGCTTTCAGGACTTGGACGGTCACCTCTGGGAAGTTATGTATATGGATGAAAGCGCGGTTAATTAGACAATCACTTATTCGAAAGAGAAAAAACCTCCAATTGAAGATTAAGGAGTTACGTTTTGGGAGGGAAAACTTGAAATCACACGGTTTTAAACACCGGGTATAGCATTAGGATTAGTAAACTAATTCGCACCGCTTTTAGTGGTGTTTTTTTGCATAATAAAACTCAGTTCATTGTTGAACTGAGTTAATAAGTTATTCCATTATACCTCCGATTGTTGAAGATCGGGACCATTGCGATCAGCATAGATGCAATACTGCTCGATACATACTTTTGGCCTTGTGCAGTAAGAATAAACGGCAAGACTACTTCAAAAAGTGCAATCCAAAAATATTTTTTAGTATTGGTTGTGTAGTTTTTCTTGATTGGAACAGATTAATCACTGATAAACAAATTGCACCGATCAGTGCTTTCAAAGCAGACAACGAAATGGAATTTACATCATTCGTTACTAATTCCGCGAAGAAAAATTGAGATCCCCAAATGAAGCTTATGATTAGCAAGAGACTATATTTTTTCATTTGATTTGCCCCTTGCACCAAAATAGTTTGTACCAACAACACCGATGATAATGATAATTGATCCAACTATATGGTATAAATGAAATTCCTCTTTTAAAAAAATGACCCCTGCTAGAATGGTAATGAGCGTAGCAAAATTACTGAAAACACTCATTTTCGATGCGTCTATTTTTGATAAAGCATAGTTGGAAAGATAGGACGTTCCTAATGACGATAGGATACCTAAATATAAAATGGCAAGAACAAAATCCCAGTGTCCAAAAGGTTGCATATATTGATGGACTGTTCCATTCATTACATGGTTTGTCAGTGCCAGTCCATTAAAAGCTATAAACCCAAACAAGGTCATGAAATATGTGATAGTGAATAACGAATAGCGTTGTGTTAACTTTCTGGCAAATACGTTGTATAGTGAGGCGGTAAGTGCTGAAAGTAAAATTAAACCAGTCCCAAGGAGACTTGTATTTGTGCTCCCTGCCCCGTTCATGTACATAATATAGATCACACCGAGTACAGATAAACCAATGGCTATTTTTTGACTACTTGTAGATGTTTCCTTTAAAATGATACTTGCAAAAATTAACGTAAAAATTGGTATTGTTGCTTGAATAATACCAGCTTCTGATGAAGATGTATGCACTAACCCAAATACCTGAAAAGCAAAAAAGAGTGTCGGATATAAGATGGCTAACAAGGCAATCCGCAGTACATCTTTTTTTGTTGCTTTGATCGATTCTTTTTTTAACACGAACAACACTGTGGCAGCGATCCATGCAATGGTAAACCGATGAGCCAATGTATCTAACGGTGTTGCAACCGTTAATGTCACTTTAACAAACATAAATGACAATCCGATAATGATTGCATAGATGGTTGCTGCGATATATGCATTTCTATTTTCAATTATTTCGATTACCCCCTTATATTGATCTGTCCGGTACCATTATCGTAAGAGATAATAATAACCTTTACGATATAAAAAATACACATCTGTACCGATACAGATGTGCAAAGAGGTTTATGATGCTTAAATATGAATCAATCTATCAATCCCTTATGATGCAAATTCAGTCTGGAAAATTTTCGGCCGGTGCAAAATTACCATCCATTCGAAATTTAACTCAACAATATTCTTGTAGTAAAAGCACTGTATTGACCGCTTTAAAAAAATTGGAGGAGCAACATATTATTTATGCCCTACAGAAAAGTGGTTATTATGTTGTGGATAATCACGTCTTCAAAACCCCATTGTCCACTGACATAATTGACTTTACAAGCGCATCTCCTACTTGGCATGCATTTCCTTATAAAGAATTTCAACACTGCATAAATAAAGCAATTGATACCTATCAAGAAGAATTATTTCGCTACGGAACGCCAAAAGGTTGGCCACCACTCATAGCAGAAGCTAAAAAACTGTTAGAATCTTACCAAGTATTCACGCATAACGAACAGATTTTCATCACTGCAGGTGTTCAACAGGCTCTTTCTTTAGTAAGTATGATGCCCTTTCCAAATAATCGTTCCACCATTCTAGTTGAACAACCCAGCTATCATTTATATATGGAACTGCTGAAAACCTTACAGATACCAGCAATAGGAATTCAACGTACCGCGAAAGGTATTGATTTAGGTCGACTAGAACAAATATTTCATGAAGAAGATATTAAATTCTTTTATACAATGCCGCGCTTCCATAATCCTTTAGGATCTTCATACGGTAAAAAAGAAAAAGAAGCTATTTTACAATTAGCAGACCAATATAATGTATACATTTTAGAAGATGATTATTTAGCAGATTTTGAATACAATCCGAAGAACGATCCTCTTTTTGCTGATGATTACCATGATAAAGTCATCTATTTAAAAAGTTTTTCAAAAATAATGTTTCCCGGGTTAAGAGTTGGTTTGGCGGTTCTTCCTTCCTCAATTATTGACATTTTTCAAAAATACAAAATGACAACGGATATCGACAGCTCTATGATTTCACAAGCCGCATTATATCTCTATTTGAAAAATGGTATGTTTGAACATAATAAAACGAAAGTCAGTAACATCTATTATGCACGTGCGAAAATTCTGCATCAATCAATACAAGATCATTTATCTACGTACGAATCATCAACAGAAATTGTAATGCATAGTCATATTAGGTTGCCCAAGCGTGTGAATTTGAAATCATTTGTTTATCATTTGCATGAAGAAGGCATATATCTGGATTCAGTTGAAAGAAATTATTTAGATGGCTTTTACCACGATCGGATTTTGAAGTTGAATGTTTCAAATGTTGACGCCCATCGAATTGAAGAAGGAATTAGGAAAATTGCAAGTGCATTAAAAAATCCTCAAAACTACTTTTTATAAATTCTTTCAACAAGGCAAAACTGTCCTTGTTCGAAAGCATAAAGGGTGATGGATATTAAACATGACTAATATCCATCACCCTTTTACTTTTGACTAATACATTCACCTTTATTTTTTGTCTCACGGCTCCTATAGTATTCCTTCTTCGAAATCAGATTTACTTTATCATCGTCTGATAGATTTTCAGATTAAAAAAGTCCACTTACATTCGTATATTATTAAAAATTCTAATTCCATTAAATGGCCCGATTGTTGCAAAGAAACAAACTCTTCCACAATCCTGCCCTTTTCTGGAATAACATACCATTTCAAGATGATCCACCTAATTTCCTTTCTTACACCACAACATGTCCCGTTGCTTAATACCAATTATTTCAAAATCAGATGATTAACTCAATCTTTTATATACCATTAAAAAGGACACTTACCTTATTACAGATAAGCGTCCGATTGTGGAAGATCGACCATATTATTAATTAAGAAGGAGCAATGATTGCTTTAGCTAGAATAAAGCGATCTTATTTGTCAAAGGACAAGGAATTAAGCGAGCGAGTTCTGTAAGATCATCTACACATAAACTCTATAATTAGTCATATATTTAGACAATATAAGTTAGTATATAGAGGAGGATGAGTATATCATGCAAACAAAAGAAATACGCTTACGTCGAATCCAACATCTGGCATATGAAATCATGGATGAGATGAATAAAAGGAAAGAACGGAGACAGTTTGATACATTAAGTCTAGTGATTGATAATTTATCTCGGGCAATCGGAGACTTTGCAGATCCATTAGGCAATTATTCACTCGACTATTTAGAAAAAAAAGTGGAAAATGCCCATTATCTGTTATTTATAAATGAAAAGAAGGTTCACTCTTAATCCTCTTGGAATACTTTTGTTTTATCACAGCTAATAAATTTTTATTAAATATGAATGAAAATGATAGTTATTATCAATACTATACCTAATAAAGGATAACCAAAATGTTGGTTACCCCTTAAGAAAATTAAACTCCTGGTTTAAATGTTTTACAATCTGTTTCTTCACTATTCGAAGCTTGCTTACCTTTATGACTTACAACGTAAATAGCATCCGCATTACATTTGTTTCCTGAACCCCAATACGAACAGTTGTTTACTTCACAAAGAACATCTTTAGCCATAGTATCACACCTCCTCTTTTGTTATCATTAACTAATTTGAGGTGGTTGATACTTTTTATTTTAGTGTGAATATTCTTAGGAATATGTTTAAGATATGCATTCCTTTTTCGCCCTATTCTGAAATAATCCTTTACTAATATTACTTCATTAAGCCCTTTTTACCTTTTCACTTTTTTGTGCTTTTAGCCTTCAGAATAGTAGTTGCATACCGAACAGGTAGGGTACGCATAATATAAATTCAGACCGCCACTGCACAGATAATTGCTACACCCTACAGTGCTACTTTCTAAGCCTCAGTTAACTGTGAATGCCAAAGGATAGGATCACACTTTTCTGGTCGAACCCAGAACCTCCAAATAGTGCTGATTGTACATAATGCTTAATGTAATGAATTATAGTATTTCGATATACCCTTCTGTTCCATGCACCCGAATTCGCTGCCCGTCTCTTATCAGTTTGGTAGCATTCTCCACCCCGACAACTGCCGGTAAGCCATATTCACGTGCTATAACTGCTCCATGAGTCATCAGTCCACCAACTTCGGTGACTAGGCCTTTTATGGATACAAACAATGGTGTCCAGCTAGGGTCAGTAAAGGAGGTGACTAATATATCTCCATCTTCTAAATCAGCATTTTCCATATTTAAGATGACACGTGCTCTTCCTTCGATAACACCTGAAGAAACAGGTAGAGCTGCAATAGCATTAGATGGGAGATGTTCCCGTTTGTATTCACCTACAATGATTTCTCCATCGGACGTGATAACACGTGGAGGAGTTAGTTTTTCATATAGTTTGTACTCTTCTGTTCGTTTATTGATGATTTGATAATTCAGATTGTTTGTACCTACGACTTCGCGAAGTTCCTCAAAAGTAAGATAGTATATGTCTTCTTTTTCACGAATAACTTTTGCTTGTACAAGCTGTTCGGCTTCTTTCATCAAAGCCTGCTTATAAACGAAGTAGCGATTAACCATGCCGTATTTTGGATATTCCCGATAACCGATGAAATTCCGGATTATGTCGATCATTCGTTTTGTTTCTTTGGCTTTTTGTTCACCATCCGGTAATTGCTTCAGTCGATCTAATAACTCTTGTTCTTTTTTCAAAGCTTCCTGTCGCCCTTGCTCAAATTTCCGATTGCTGGCATTAGGCTCAAAATTTTTGATGTTACTGAGAATCATGGGGACAAGTGTAGTTGGATTTTCGCTCCAACGAGTTTTAGAAATATCGATTTCTCCACTACATCGCATTCCGTATTTGTTGAGATAAGCATAGATGGTGTCTCGGGTTTCCTGTCCACCATCAAACTTAACCAGTTCATCCAAAAAGTTATCATCTTTTACATGCTGTAAATAATTAATTACTTCTGGGTAAGGACGAATCACATCTGCAACATCCAATAGCGCCAGACCCATTTCCGAAGTAATATTGTTTGGTACAGATTGAGAAAGGGTGTCGGCTGCGTTTTTTTCACCTAACCACTCGTTCATATTTTCATTGATCCATGATGAAGCATCCATAGCAGCCATAAACACAGCTGAACTTTGTGGGTCAAATAAAATCTTCTTTAATATCTGGATATCTTCCAGAATAAAATCAAATAAATCCGATCCTGATTTCGTTTGGATGTTTTGTTTTAACTCTTCTATCGATGTTTGACTACTCTTAATCAAATCAGAAACAATTGTCGGATCGTTTTCGATTTGTGCTTGAAAACCCGAAGACGATATACCTTTATTGCTTTTACTGGGACTCGGTACTTTTTCACCATCTGGTGACGATTTTATAAAATCTTCTCGCTCTAAAATGGTCATAAGTGCGTCTTTCATGAGCAGATCGTGTTGTCCCATGGCATCTAATAACATTTTTCTGCTAACAGGGGAAGCCAGATTATGTGTAATATCAACAAACAATCTTCCGCCAGCTTTACGCATGGGTGCAGGAGTCGTTAACAGGTAAAAAGACAATCCCAGTGGTTTTATGGGATCTGTCATCATTTGTTGATGACCGACAGATACGTAGACGTGATTTTCTTGATCGTTCGCTTCAGGGATCGGGTATAAAGTAGTGATGGGCCGGCTTTGAACGATGTAAATTTCATTGTCAACAAGACACCATTCAATATCCTGCGGACATCCAAAATAAGCTTCAAGCTTTCTGCCGATCTGTTCTAGCTCTAACACTTGCTCATCTGACAGGGTCGATAGATTCTGCTGACGCAGCTCAATTTCCTTTTTCTCCGTTCCGCCTTCTTTTCGTGCATATATAGCAAACTTTTTGCCAGAAATCGTCTTCTCCACAATCCTGCCTTCCCGCACTTTATAATTGTCCGCAGACACTATGCCAGAGACAAGTGCCTCACCCAGTCCAAAGCTAGCATCAATCGACAGCACCTTGCGGTTTGAGGTAACTGGATCAGCTGTAAATAGTATTCCGGATGCTTGTGGAAAAATCATCCTTTGAATAACAACAGACAGATAAACCTTACGATGGTCAAATCCGTTTTGTATTCGATAAATCACAGCACGATCAGTAAATAGTGAAGCCCAGCACTTACTAATATGTTGTAAAATTGCATCTTTTCCTTTGATGTTTAGATAGGTATCCTGTTGACCAGCAAAGGAGGCAAATGGAAGATCCTCTGCTGTAGCACTTGAACGAACAGCATATGCATGCTCGAAGCCAAAAGTTAAGAGACATCGATCGATATCTTCTTCGATCCCCTTCTCGATCTCGATCCCCTCAATCAGCTCACGAATCTTCCCGCTAATTTCACTAATTCTTTCTCGTGCGTCCACTTTTTGAACTGCTAGTTGATCCAGTAATTGATGAAGCTCCTCATTTTTCCCAATGACTCTTTTATATGCCTCAGTGGTAACACAAAATCCCTCTGGTACAAGTATTCCTTCAATCCTCGAACATTCGCCCAAATTCATCCCTTTGCCACCGACCACCATTTGTCTCGTTTTATCGATCTCCCGAAACTCTAGTACATATGGTTTCATTTCTTTCCCTCCCATTTATCGCTCAATACCAAGACGAATCATATGCATAAATTGTTCATCTGATCAACCTTTGTTCTGTAATTGTTTCCATTACGCTGTCCACTCGTTCTTGCTTCTGGCGAAGTTCCATGTTCATATCAAAAAAATAAAAATTGGGGTTGACTGAAAAGGATTTTATGATGTATAATTAAAATAGGGATATTTTATACAAAAATCCATTAACAGTGTGTATCTATATAAATTTACCACAGTTTCTCAATTTTATCAATGTATTTTCACGACCATAATTGATGCAAATTCAAAGGAAGAAAAACCCATTTTACAAGACAAATGACTCACACTATATGATCCAAATATCCAATCATTTAGTGTAGCGTCAGGAAAATACGGATTTACAACGTTAAGAAATTCCAATATTAAAAAGCCCAGTTTCTTAGTATTAATATTAAGAAACTGGGCTTTTTTCGTTTTTTTTAGTTGCTTAAAGTAAATCCGCGTTTTGCTGGCGGCAGCCCATTTACATCCCATCTTTGTTATCTTTCTTAGAGAAAACTTCTTGATAATCAATTAAGTTTAAACGCCAATTATTGCACCGCATAAAGCTCCCCAGCGGGTATTCAAATTCGCATTCGGAGATAAATTGAAAGCCAAGCTTTTGACAAATTGCATTTGAAGCAGGATTACTGATTGAAGGAAAAGCGTGAACGTACTTATACTTGTTCTGCTCAGCTGCTTTAACTAATGCTAATTTCACTGCCATTGTTGCTATACCTTTCCCCTGAAACGATGGTAAGACGCTCCATCCAGTTTCATACACATTTTCACCATTCCAATTATTTTCCCAGTATCCAACAGATCCTGCTGCTTCTATATCTGGTAACATTTTAATGCTAAACATACTTCCCCAATTACCAGGCTCAAGATACCGTTTGTGTCGTTTCAAAACCTTTTCCTTACTCTCCGGACCCCCAAGGTGCTTCAACATCTCTGGAGTGTTCATACGAAAAAGTAATTCAAGGTCCTTATCTTCCCAAGGCTTAATCTGAATGGATTGGTTGCTTTGTTCTGACATCTCCTATATCCCCTAACATTTTTAATTATTTGTTCTTTCTATACTGAAGAGCAAAATCCCTTTAATTAGTGATGCTTATTGTTGTACTAACCTGATTCTTTAGTTTAAGTACATTTCCTCACAATCTCAAACCAAAATTAACATATATATCTAATTCTTCTTTAAGTCTTATTCAATTAAATGGCCCGATTATTGAAGGAAATTAGTCATGCGTGATTGACTAACAGTGTTATTGGTTTTTATTTCATGGTTAAGCCAACTTGTATCTAAACCAGCTAGATGACGTGTTGATCTAAGAAGTCAGTCATGATTTTCGTAACTTGGGACAATTGCAAAACAGGAACATTAGTTCGATAAAAACACATCTATTGTAACTGTTTATATAGATTTTGAATTGTTAAACTATTAGTAACTACCAAGAATAAACAGAAAATTAATTCTGTCAGGAGGTATACAAATGGAGCGAAAATTACATTTAATTCCGTATCAAGTAAATGCAGTGGTCGAAGCGGTGTCTGAGGTGCCAAAAGGTATTGAACTTATTGCGGCTCCAAAAATCTGGGAGAAATCGAAAGGGAAGGGAATCACGGTTGCGATATTGGACACAGGCTGCGATGTCACCCATCCTGATTTGAATGAGCGGATTATCGGAGGACGGAATTTCACTGGTGATGATAATGGAAATCCTGATGTATATACTGACTATAATGGCCATGGAACCCATGTGGCTGGCACAATTGCTGCGGTCCATAACGATACAGGAGTAGTTGGGGTTGCACCTGAAGCGAGTCTACTGATTTTAAAGGTTCTTGATAAAAATGGATCAGGTCAATACGACTGGATCATAAATGGAATTAACTATGCAGTTGAACAAAAGGCGGATATCATTTCTATGAGCCTCGGTGGTTCTGAGGATGTTTCTGAGTTGCATCAAGCTATTCAAAACGCAATCGCTAAGCAAATTCTAGTAGTATGCGCTGCTGGAAATGAGGGAGATGGACAGGATTCTTCAAATGAATTGGCCTATCCTGCCTGCTACAACGAAGTCATTAGCGTTGGAGCTATTAATCTGCAACGCCGTTCTTCTGAATTTTCAAATTCGAATAATGAAGTCGACTTAGTAGCTCCTGGTGAAGAAATCCTTTCAACGTATTTAAAGGGAAAGTATGCAAAACTAAGCGGAACCTCGATGGCAGCACCGCATATATCCGGTTCACTTGCGCTCATTAAAGAGATTGCCAACAAAAACTTTGAGCGAAATCTCACAGAGCCTGAGCTGTATGCACAATTAATAAAGAGAACGGTTCCGCTAGGAAACTCGCCAAAACTCGAAGGCAACGGATTGCTGTACTTAACAGCAGAGGACTGCTTATCGGATGTGTTCAACCAAAAAATATCTGCTCAGGCGTTGAAATTATAATGGAAAAGCTAGAATTGCTATACAGTGAACGGGAAACGGCCAAGTCAGACTTTTTAAAATATAAAGAAAATCGATCCTATTATGACGAAAAGAAAGATAAGGAAGTCAAGGATCAATATTACCAGAGCATTTCATTCACGGATGCTAATCTGTCAGACAGCCTTCATACATTGCTTGAAAAAACACATACAGATCAGTTAAACTACAGCCCGCACCGTTATGTGTACCCTTGGGTTGATTTGCAGGAAAACGGTCAATTAAAAAGCCTTTATTCTGGAAAAGGGATGAATCCGCTTTCTGTCATAGAGGAGGACGTTCGACTCCATGAAATGCAGGCAAAAGGGTTAATTGGCAGCTTCTCGGAAGATCTATTAAACTGTGAACATGTAGTTCCTCAATCATGGTTCGATAAAAAAGAACCGATGAGAGGAGACTTGCATCATCTATTTGCCTGCGAACCCACCTGCAATAGCAGTCGCAGCAACCATCCTTACTATGATTTCCACGATTATGTCCCTGAAGGATGGATTCTAGGAATCAAAGATGGCTGCGGCAAGACTGAAGAAAGTAAATTCGAACCAGAATACGGCAAAGGAATCGTTGCCAGAGCAACACTCTATTTCCTAATTCGCTATCCAAACACAATAAAAAAAGAACTAGAGAATGTCTCTTTATTGCTAAAATGGCATCAAACATTTCCGGTATCCATCTATGAAAAGCATCGCAACCTAGCTATCTATGAACTTCAAGGCAATCGGAACCCATTTATTGATTTTCCAGAGATGGCAGAGAGTATTGTAACCATAGAAAAATAAAGTGATTGATTGGAAACTCCTTTGTGAAAGGGTCTTTCTAGAATAAAAGATTGAAAGGAGTGCAGCCATTCGGCTTCCTTTTATAATTTTTATGCTTTGTCAGAAAAATATCCAGACGAATATTAAAGGTCCTGCAGCAACTTGCAACAGGCCCGATGTTAAATTTATATAATGACAATTCACTTATTGAATTAAAAAGCCTGTATCAAAGATTACCAAGTAATCATTGATACAGGCTTCTTTTATTTCTTTCCCCTCCATAAAGTTTGATTGCACTTAGAGGTTTCCGTTCCCTTCAAATGATTTACCCCCACAATGATCATTCAAAGAATGAAATACCATGTTTCCAGAGGACTGCTAATCGGATACCAGTGAATGAGAATTGTATGAGCAAGTAGGTCAATCAATCGACATGCTTCGTAAATTACCCACTATCCATCATATTTAAACTCTATATAGAGATCAATTGCGCATTGTTCGTAAATAACCAAATAAGAACGATTTGAGTAGGTGTATATATTCTTTTAAATGAGTTCAAGTATAATTACTTCAGCTTTTTTTACTCTAATGTAACCCTGATTCTTACAAATATCATCTTTTTGCTACCCTTTAGGTAAGGAAATAGTGATTGAAGTCCCCTTTAAAGGTTCACTTTCGATTGAAATACTGCCATGATGCAACTTTACAATCTTTTTCACAATCGAAAGACCAAGACCTGTCCCTTCGGTTTTGCGTGTTCTTGCCTTATCTGCACGATAGAATCTCTCAAACGCCTGTTTTCTCTCATCCTCAGACATTCCAATCCCCTCATCGCGGATTATGATCGTAACCTGATCCTCATTATTATCTGTTTCAATATGAATACTTCCGCCTTTTTCACTATATTTAACCGCATTATTTAAAAGGTTTTCCCATACTGTTTGAAGCAAGGTTGCATTTCCTTTGATATCTTCTGCTTTCAAAGAATGAGAAAGGCTCATTTCTTTTTCCTCTAATTTCCATCTATTGTGGTTAATCGTGTCTAACCATTGTTTATTTATTGAAAGAAGTTTCTGATCTTGAACTGCAAGAGATTCGTCCAAAACGGTTAATGCAAGCAGCTGTTTAGTTAATTCAGACAATCTGGACGTTTCTTGATGAATAATTTTCTGATAAGCGAATTGCTCTTCTTTTGTCACATCAGGCTTATTTAATAACGCAAGGTAGCTTTGAATCGTATGCAGCGGTGACTGAATATCGTGTGAAACATTATTTACGAACTCTTTTCTTTTTGTCATCAGCTGCTTGATTTGCACACGCATTGCATCAAAACTTTCAGCTAATTGGCCGATTTCATCTCGGCGGGAAATGTTAATCGGTTCATCAAACGATTCAGCGGCCAGTTTTTTTGTCACGTTGGTCAAGTGAGTAATTGGATGAATTAATTTCCTTGCAGCAATAATCATGCCAAAAACACTTAAAAGCAATAGACCAATACCAAGACCTCCGAATAAAAAACGAAGCTCTCCAAACAGCAGGCCGATGTTAGGACGAATAAATAGAGCATATTTTGTTCCATCCGCTTCCAATGGAACACCTACTGAATTTTTTAGCTCATTTGCAAAAAATCCTGTCACAAACGTTTCTCTTGGGTAGTCTCGCATTCCATGGTACACTTCCCCGTTAATGACAGTAGAAATAACCTCTTTGGGCAAAGTTTTATCCCGGTACTCCCCTCCATAGAAAGAACTGCTTCCGCTTTGATCCTCCACATATAGCTGATAGCCGGATGCGCCCAGCATTTCAAAAGCATCACTTAGCTGATCGGAACTCAAACCTTCTAAATATGCCGACATCTCAGCCGCAATCGCTGCATTCTTCTTATCATTTTCTTTTTTTACATACTGGTGATAATACGTATTCATAACAAAGAAGGATGTTAAACTGCTGATGATCATTGTAATGAGAGTAAACCAAACGAACTTCAGGTAGAGTGAATGGGTCATGTCAGCTCCTCCAGCTTATACCCTACTCCGCGGACTGTTGTAATTTGTATATCAGGCGCCTTGCTGGAAAGCCTGCTGCGGATTCGTTTCATATGAACATTGACAGTCTGGTCATCACCTGTGTAGTCTATTCCCCACACACTTTCAATTATTTGTTCGCGGGTAAACACATGATTTGGACGAGATGCGAGAAGGCTCAGGACTTCGAATTCTTTAAGCGGAAGCATCAGCGTCCCGCTTTCCGCCTGAACTTCATAGCTTCTGCGGTCAATTTTGATAGAACCAATAATCAGGAGCTCATCCTGATGTTTTTGATATCTTCTTAAAATAGCTTGTATTCTATATAGTAATTCTTTAAATTCAAATGGTTTTACGACATAATCATCTGTTCCTGATTGAAATCCCTTTTCTTTGTCTTCTATGTGATGCCTTGCCGTTAATAAGATGACAGGCACCTCGCAAATATTTTTCATTTCTCTTGTTACTTCAAAACCATCTAAACCAGGCATCATAATGTCTATTACAGCTAAGTCGACCGACGTTTTATTTAATATGGAAAGAGCTTCCTTACCAGAATAGGCGCCGATTGCATTATAGCCTGCTCGATTTAACTCTATCTGGATATATTTCACCATATCCTGATCATCGTCCACTACTAAAATTCTTTTCATGTTCTCTTCCCCTTAGATAAGAAATAAACCTATCATTCACTATTGTAATCAAATTAATATGGACAAAATCAGACTGCCTCAGATTCCGGCAGTCTTTTCATGATTGTTCCATTAATTGAAAACCAGCCCATCCTTTATTGTAACGACTTTGTCTGCATAAAGAAGCATTTCTTCGTCGTGAGTAACCATCATTGTGGTAATCTTCATCGTTTTTGTTAATTGTTTGATTAAATTCATTATATCTTTTGATCTTTTAGAATCTAAACTGGCTGTCGGTTCATCCGCAAATAAGATTTTTGGTTTGTGTATCAAGGCTCTGGCTACAGCAGCTCTCTGTTTTTCTCCACCTGATAAAGATTGGGGATATGCATCCTTCCGATGATACAGATCTGTCAATTTTAGCAGCTTTCCTGCTTCGTCTCTTTGTTCCTGTTTCTTTAGCTTTGTTTCAGAGAGTTTAAGCATGAGAATTAGCTGATCTTGAACCGTAAGAAATGGGACCAGATGAGAAGCTTGAAAAATAAAGCCAAACTGATTGGCTCTCAAATTTCTGATTTGGTCCTGACTCATTTCACTTACATTTTCACCATTAAAAAGAATATTCCCATGTGTTGCACGCTGAAGTCCTGCAGCAATCGTCAAAAGCGTACTCTTCCCTGAACCTGAGGCCCCTACTAACGCAGTGATTTCACCTTCTTTAAGAGATAGGCTAATTCCTTTTAATACTTGTTCTTCCTCTTCACCATAAATGAACGTTTTCTTCACATCATTCAGCTGTAATATTGTCATTTTACCCTTCTCCCTGTTGTATGGCTTTTAATGGTTCGACTTTTTTTATTTGAATACCTGATAATGTAGCCCCAATGAACCCAACTGCTATAAAAACGAGTGAAAACTGAAAACTGGTTTTGGCCGGCAAATAAAATGGCAATCCCTCAGGAGCAACGGTTTCTAACGCTTGGCTCAATAGAACAGATATTCCAAGTGAAGCGAGCGTGATGATCATCATTTGGCTCCACATCATAACAAACAACGACCTCGTTTTCATGCCAATGGCTTTTAATATTCCGTACAGCCCTATTTTTTGAACATTCATCATGTAGAAAAAAATAGTAAACAGCATGCCGCTTATGACTATTAAAAACCAGGAAATCATATTCAGGGACATCTGCTCCGCGCTATAGCTGGGAATTGTGCTGAGGAACTCGTCATTCGTAAAAGACTGAAGTCCGGTAATAGATGGAGCCTCAACTAGTTCTGGAATAAAGATTAACTGCATCTCAGTTCCTTTAAAAATTTCTTTGTAATCTTCTTTATGAATAAAAGCTGCAGGAGCATGACTGAATTTCTTGTGATCTGCAAACCCTTTTACGATCAGTTCTTTACTATATTGTTTGTTTTTTACCTTATCTCCTATTTTCACTCCTTCATCTTTTAAAGAACGATCTAGAATCACTTCTCCTTTTCCGACCTCTTCAAAAAATGGCGAATGAGCTGCTGCCACAAATGCAACACTATGCTGCTTATCTTGATCATCGTTTATAAAACCCATTTGGATTGCAAGGACAGATGCCTGTTTATTTTCCGCAAGGACATTTCCCTCAATCTTTTTATCAATCTTAGATGCGAGATAATTTTCTTCAGCATCTTCATTCATATAGAAATGACCATCAGGCAAATCTTTTATCAGAGATGCATTATCTTTGGATAATCCATTTGAAAGCCCAGAAATCATAAACGTCAGAAAACTCACTAAAAAAATGATGAATCCTAAAATGATAAAACGGGCCTTGTTTTTTTTGATTTCCTTCCATGCCAGAATCATTTTGCTTCCTCCAATTCTCTTGATACGAAAATTATAAATAAGCAAGGTGAACACAACATGAACGGGAGATTACAAACGTACAGCATAAAAAACCTGTAACAGGTTCGAAGTCCGTTTACAGGTTTTTTAATGGTTTGTTAATTTTGCTTATTAATAGTGCTTTTCTTTATTAATTCTTTATAAGCAGCAATCTTATCATCAAGCTTTTTTCCAGTAGCCCCCAGCGTCTTAATTGTTTGTGAATCGATTTTTTGTGATTTTCAAACAGCTGCAGTGTTGTTTGTTCTCCTTCTAAGAATAATTGAGCATCTGCTAAAGAAATGGCAGTTTTTATGTTTCTATGCTGGACCTTTACGACATTGAAAAAATGGTCGGCATTGTGGACGCGGCATACGTATGAGTTTAACCTCTATCACCCTATCTTTTATTATGCCGAACGATCCTGCCGTTCCCATTCATAAAAGAAAAAACTAGGGCGGAAAATTCCGCTCTAGTTTTTTCTAATGATTTTATGCGTTCTCTTTTCCAACAAGCCTGACAAGCATATGCGCCAATTGATGGCGCTGTTCGTGCCCGCATGCTTTCCAAAGTTCCTGAAGCAATTTTTCTTCTCTATTTCTCGGTTCCTCATTTTCAGCAAGGTATGCTGCTACCTTTTCTGCTGTTTTGGCTAATTGTTCTTCATTTAGTCCGAGTTTTTCGCCTAGTGCCACCCTTTTCCCCAAATACTGTTTAAAGCTTTCAAAACTCCCCAGAATATCTTCCATCTTTTCATCAGGAATCGTCGCTATGCGGCTTTCAACTTTTTCTGTTTCCAGACCTTCATTTTTATTAATAATATGATTTTGTTCTGACATTTGAATCCATCCCTTCTTTATATAAGCGTCGTTCTATTAGTTTTTTACCCGCTTTTTTCATATCGAAACTTATTAACTCTTTACTGCCTGACTATGTTGAAAATCAGGGAAACACCACCAAATTATCGTATAAAACCCATTTTTTAACTAAATACTAACTTTTATTAATAACAATGGGGGAAAACATGCGAATTCAGCCAGGAATTGCTCCTATCCATATCTATTTCATGATTATCATGTCTTCCGGATTAGTCAATCACGTTCTTATCTTACCGCTTATTCTTTCGGCTGCCGGGCGAGACTCATGGCTCAGTGTTGCTGTTTCAATCGTTCCTTATATCATTTGGATTCTATTAATAGGTGCAGTTACTAAAAAGATTGGAAATCAAAACCTTTTAGACTATTTGAAATCTCGTCTTGGAAGTGTTCCTGTTTTTCTGTTATCAGTGATTTTGTTCCTATATTTTTATTTGAATGCTGCAGTGACCTTCAGAGATACAGTTACTTGGACAAAAACCAATTATTTGATGAATACTCCACCGCTTGTTCTTTGCATTTTGTTAGGCTTACTGTGTTTTTTCGGAACATATAAAGGTATTCAGGAATTAGGCATTGTTGCTATGATTGCTCTTCCGCTGGTTGTTGCCTTTGGTTTTTTCATCGCAATTGGAAATATTCAGCATAAGGATTACTCCATGCTTCTTCCCATCGCTGAACATGGACCAGGACCAATAATAAAGGGCACAACCTACGTTTTTTCTGGACTTACAGAATTATGCACGCTTTTATTTATGGTCCAGTATACGAATAAGCCTTTGAAATGGAAGCATATTTTCCTGGTGGCTTTTATCTTAATGGGACTCATGCTTGGTCCTTTGATGGCAGCAATCGCTGAGTTTGGACCATACGAGGCAAGCAAGCTCCGCTATCCTGCATTTGAGCAATGGAAGCTCCTTACCATCAGCAAAGAAATTACCAGAATGGATTTTCTGTCGATCTATCAATGGATTTCAGGAGCGTTTATTCGTATCAGCTTACTGATTTATATAGGATCACATTTGATTAAAGTGAAAAAATACAGAATTTGGATAATAAGTCTTTTATACATTCTGGTAATCGGCTATACACTTGCTCCAATATCTAACCTTGTCATTTTCAGGTATCTCTATCATTACTTTTTTCCCTTCCAGATGTACGTTATGATTCCGCTCATCAGCATCATTTGTATTTACGTCCTACTTAAGAAATGAGGAAACTGTATGACACATAATGCTGCCGCTAATGTCAAAGCTATTGAACTAAATGAATTTTTGTCCTATTTTCAAAACAATATGGATGTGGTCATTAAGAAACGCTTATTTACTGAAGAATTTCCTTGCGGTTATACGCTTTTGTTTTGCAAGGGGTTAACAGATGTTCAGATTATGGAGGAAACGCTGCTTCCTTTTTTGACATCAATAATCGAAAAAGGTGAAACTTTAGATTGTCAATCGATAGGAAACCGTTTTACAGTAAATAAACTTTCTCTTACTGATCAAGAGCTTCAGTTGATAGAACGCAGTCTGTTTTCAGGCAATGTTTTAATAACAAAAGATCATGGAAGCTATGTTTATTCAATTGATCTATCAAACACACCTAAAAGAAGCCCTGAAGAATCCAATACAGAAATTTCGATCAGAGGAGCGCGAGATGGATTTATTGAGGATTTAGAAACGAATTTCGCCCTAATAAGAAAACGATTTAAATCTTCCTCGCTGCATAGTAAATCCTATACGATTGGAAAGAGAAGCCAGACTTCTTTATCTCTGCTGTATGTAAATGATATTATCGATCAGGATTTAGTAAAACGGGTTCATCATCGTCTCACACAATTAGATCTTGATGTTTTGGTGAGCAGCAGTGATTTAGAAGAGGCCTTATCAGATCATTACTTTTCTATTTTTCCTTTACTTGATAATACAGGACGTCCTGATTATGCCGTTCAATCCTTGGTTCAGGGTCATTTCATCATTATTGTCGATGGATCCCCTACGGTTCTGATAGGACCAGCGACACTAGGGATTACATTAAAATCACCAGAGGATTCAAACGCAAGTTTTTATATGGTTACTTTTGAACGGCTTCTGCGTTTTACGGGATTATTTACAACGATTTCACTCCCTGGTCTGTGGGTTGCGCTAACAACCTTCCACCAGGATCAGCTCCCTTATCCGCTGCTTGCAACTCTTACTCTTTCTCGAACCGGACTTCCTTTATCCTTGCCGCTTGAGATGATGATTATGGTCGTATTGTTCGAATTGTTTAAAGAAGCTGGCGCAAGGCTGCCGAGGGCAGTCGGTCAGACTGTAGCTGTATTGGGAGGGTTAATCGTAGGAGATGCAGCCATTCGTGCAGGTCTTACTTCCCCTACTACACTTGTTGTCGTAGCAATCACCATGATCGCAAGCTATACATTCGTGAACCAATCGTTAAGCGGAAATTTGCTTTTTTTACGTGTTTATACCCTCTTGATGTGCGGTTTGTTTGGATTATTCGGCTTTTTTATATCAATGCTCAGCTTATTTTTGCTTCTGGGGTCCTTGCGTTCATTTGACTATCCTTACTTGGCAACATTGGCTGCACCTAATGTTTCAGACTTTCTAAAAACATTTCTCAAACTGCCTTTTCCGCTTATGAAACAAAGAGATAAATCGATGTTTCCTCAGGACTCATCCCGTCAAGGTGACAACAATGATCACTAAACATATAAAACTTTTTCTGCTGCTTTTTTCGATCAGTACCGTTCTGAGCGGATGCTGGGGAAGCCGGGGAATTAGCGATCAGCTTTATATTGAGGCATTAGGAGTGGACTATAAAGATGGAAAGTATATTGTATACACAGAATCTGCCGTTTTTTCTTCCATAGCAAAGCAAGAAGGTGGAGGATCCCAGCCTTCGGAGTCCCCAGTACTGGTAGGAAAAGAGGAAGCAGATAGCTTAACGATGGCGTTCAGGAAATTGGAGAAGGCATCCCAATATCCCCTGTACTATGGCCACATACAGGTAATCTTGCTAAGTGAGAGGGTTATTAATCAAAAGTTAGAAGAAGTTATCTCTCACATAGGCCATGATCCGTTAATCAGATATACCTCTTGGGTTTTCGGCACATCTGAGGATTTGTCAGAAGTTTTGAAAACAAAGTCTCTCTTTAATCAGGCACCAACATATAAAGTCATGTTTCATCCTGACATTATGCTTAGCCGGAATCATGCTGTAAATCCTTTAAATATGCAGATGCTGATGAGAGGCGGCAATGAGCCTTATGGATCGATCCTGATTCCGAATGTTATTATCTCTCAGGGAAAATGGCAGGAAGATGAAAAAAAGCCCCCCACCCCTCAAGTAAATGGAGGTTTTATTGTATCCAAGATGAAATCCAAGGGATTTTTGAGTTACGAAGATCTTTCAGGACTACAATGGTTAACAGAGGAGCAAAAAGAAAATAAACTTGAAATCCCTCATGAAAAAACTGTCGTTGAACTCTTGGTGAAGGGCTATAAAATCACTCTTCATCAACCTGTAAAGGATGGATTGCACTATACTGTTAAATTGAATACTAAGGCTTTCATTGATGAAAGTGTAGATGAACCTTCACTGACCAGTTTAAAGAAAAAAATCAAACAAGAAATTAAAAATGATGTACAGCGCACATATGAAAACGGAATTAAGCTGGACGCAGATTTGTATAATTTGACTGCATCCACATACCGCTCATCACCTGAACTCACAAAAAAATATAAGCTGCGGGAAGATTCTCTGTCTGAGATCCAAATAGAAGTTGTCATTGTGAATGCCGGAAGTCAGAAATACAAAGAGTAATATGATGTTTGGTAAAGGTCACTCTTTAGCCCCGGAAAAATAAAATGGAGTGTCGTTCCAGAACCATGTACCACGGAGGCTCAAAGCGGATTTCATTCCATGGCCCAGATTTTTCTCATCCGATTAGTCTATATATACACCTGCCCACCATGAAAGAACAGGCACTTCTAGCCGTTTTCACAGTAAAAAAGGGTGTGCCAAAAGTTAGCCTCATGGCACACCTCTTTTACTCAACTTCCCATCAATATTATTTCATTTAATAGAATGAACTGATTATATGATTGTTGATGTTATTTTTACTGTGTAGAGTTCTACTTTAAAAAGTTAAGAGCAGAAAGTGTGTAGATTTGCACAGTTTCAACGAGCTCATCAATATCAACATATTCATCGGCATGATGGGGAATATGGCGGTCACCTGCTCCTGTTGTAATGATCGGCACACCTGCAAGGTGAAGGAACGTCCCGTCTGTCGCCCCAGGGACCCCATTGTATACGGGTTCTTTGCCTGTAACTTGCTTATAAGCCTGAGCTACTGCTTGTACCACCTCATGATCTTTTGATGTTTCTGTCCAAGGTCTGTCTTCAATCAATTCAAGTGTAGCTTTGAAATGTGGATCTTCTTTACCCAGCTGTTCAATAATGACTTCTATTTCTTTCCTCAATTGATGATGCTCTTGCCCGGGAACCGTCCGAATATCCAGTGTAGTCATACATTGTGCGGGAACTACATTGATTTGCGGTTCTCCCTTAACTGGCGCTTGCAAGATAGTTGGAGTAATACTAGGCCATCCAAGATAGGGATGTTCACCCATCCGTTCTTTTTCCCGCTGTTCCAATTGGTCCAATTCTACGATTAATTTAGCCATTCGTGTATTTGGATTAATTCCGGTGAGCGGCATCGCACCATGAGCCATTTTTCCGTAAGTTTTTAATACAATGCGCATCGCCCCTTTTTGTGTAATACAGAGCTGATTCTCCTCAGGTTCACAGATAATAGCTCCATCCACTCCATCTGCCCATCCTTTTTTAATAAAATCTTTAATTCCGATCATCATTCCCTCTTCATCGCATGGGATACAAAGGATTATTTTCCCATTAAAAGCAGCGTCTGATTTTTTTATAGAATGAACAGCAGAAATGGCTGCAGCAAGGTTTCCTTTCGTATCACAAGAACCTCTGCCATAAATTCTGCCATTGCTGACTTCTCCGCCAAAAGGATCATATGTCCATGAATCAATATCTCCTTCAGTCACTACATCCGTATGTCCTTCAAATAAGAGAGTTTTGCCTGGAATGCCAGAGTCATAAACCGCAATAACATTTGGCCGTCCTGGCACCACTTCTTCATAATAAACTTCTAATCCGATGTTCTTAAGATAGTCATCTATGAAACGGGCGACTTTTTCCTCGTTTCCGCCCTCGACATTTGGACGATAGACACTTTGTATACGAATAAGACTCCTTGTCAGTTCAATCACTTCTTTTTTATCAATAAAAGGAAGAATAGATTCTATCGCTGCTGTCATGGCAAACGTCCTTTCTTAATGAGATTCATTGACTTCGTTACTTGATGGAAAGCCCTTAATTCCTTCTGCATTCTTAACAGCCAGAATGACCGCTTCTGCCAAAATGTCAGCAGCAATCGTTCCAATCAGGTCAACTGATGCACTCATATCCCCCGTACTCAGGGAAAAGATTGTGTCTCCATCAAACATCGTATGCACAGGATAGATGGTTCTCGCTAATCCATTATGTGCCATGGAGGCTACTTTAGAGGCCTGCGATTTAGTTAACTTCGCATTGCAGGCAACCACCCCTATTGTTGTATTAGTACCGGGCTTTAGGGGAATGGAAGGCTGCTCTAGCATCCATTCTAAACTGCTCTTTATTTTCCCCTGATCATCTCTGGCACCGGCAATCACTTCTCCCGTTTCGGGATTTCGAATTTCCCCCATCGCATTAACTGCAACAATGGCTCCTACAACCAAACCATTTGGAAAAACTCTAGAAGCGGAACCAAGCCCGCCCTTCATAGCCCGATCGTGACCAGCTATTTTTCCAACCGTAGCCCCGCAGCCCGCTCCTGAATTACCTAACGGGAAATATCCTCTTTTTGCGTTTGATGCAGCCTTATATCCCATTTTCTGATCTGGACGAATAGAAGGGTCCCCTACGGGCAAATCAAACAGGACAGCTGAGGGAACAATCGGAACCACTCCTGCACCTACATCCAGACCAATACCTTTCTTTTCCAAAAACTGCATAACACCACTTGCTGCATCAAGGCCATAGGCACTTCCTCCCGCCAGGCAGATACTGTGAACCCGGTCTATAAGGTTCACTGGATTCAGTAAATCGGTTTCCCTTGTTCCTGGAGCTGAACCCCTAACATCTACTCCGCATACAGCACCTTTCTCCAACAATAAAACGGTACAGCCCGTATAACCAAATTTGTCCTCTTCATTCCCTACTTTTACACCAGGAACGTCTGTTATGTTATAAAACCGTTCCACTACAATTCTCCTGAAATCTTTGATTTCTTGTTTCCGCTATGGTCCAGCTTTTTCCATGCGACAACCACCGCAAGCGTAATGATCACGGAAACAATTGCTTCCGGTATTCCGTTGGTTACAGCAATCGTAACCGCGACACCTGGAGCAATATATCCTCTGATTACCGCCATTGTCAAAACAAGCAGCGTATTGGTAAATGCACCTACAAATCCTGCCACCCCAATAGCGGCATATTCGTTGACTCTCTTCAAGGAAATGTAAGATAAATAGGCTGTTACTCCAATAAACAATCGCGGCAGTATAGCAACCAGCGGGTCTTTGAATAACGGAATGGTTGCATCAAGGAACGAAGACACACCGAAGATCAGTCCAATGACTAATCCAACAAACGGGCCTTGCATGACTCCTCCTATTATTGCCGGGACATGCATGATAGTAGCGTTCCCCGCTGCAGTTGGAACAGGAATAAAACCTAATCGGGTGACACCAAGCAAAATAGCTACTGCTCCTAATACTCCGGCAATGACAATCTTTCTAGTGGTTAGACCTTTTTCCATTCGATTACCCTCCTTATTTTTTCAGACTGCTAGAATGGTATTGCATTTTAAATAATAGAAATGGATTAAAATCTAATAGGGAAATGGAAATGCCAATAATAGAATAGTAAATAGAATACAGAAAAGGAGTGCACTATAATCTCTGCTTTGAGCTTTATATTTTGTATAAATTGACCGTTCACTCCCCGGGGTATAGCATCTGGATTCCATAGCAAGCACTAAATCTTCAGCCCTCGCCATCGCAACATTGAATAATGGAATGATAATCGGAAAGACATCCTTGGTCCGCTGGATAATTCTCCACCATGCTCCTGTGCCAAATTCTGCCCCTCTTGAGGCTTGAGCTTTCATCATTTTTTCCATTTCCACTGCAAATGTAGGAACAAAGCGAATCGCAATCGTAATGATTAGAGCAAATTCATGAACCGGAAACTTAACATGCTTTAAAGGTCTTAACAGACTTTCGATACCATGTGTAATTTGTGTGGTTGAAGTGCTTAAGGTTAATACACTGCTTAAAAAAATGATTTCAATAAATCGAAGGGCAGAAACGATTACCAGACGAACGCTGTCACTAGTAATAAGAATAAATCCATAATCGACAAAAACCGTTCCGCCTGAAGCAATTTCGCTATAGAATAACAGCTGCAATACCGCTAAGATCAAAATGAAAGGGACAGCCGGCTTGACTCCTGACAAACCATAGCTAATCGGAATACGTGACATATAAAATAAATAACATGCAAAAGCTAGTGCAATTATATTTCCCCCATATGTGTCACAAATAGCCATTGCTATGACAAGGATGGTAAATGCCAAGAGCTTCATGCGAGGATCCATACGATGAATGAGAGAACCTGTGGGCAAATACTGCCCTATGGTAATATTTCGGGTTAACTCGAATTCAAAACCAGCCATTTTCCTCACCTCCTATTTGACTGAATGACAGAAACCAGTTCTTTTGCTGCAGCCTCTATTTCATATGCATTAAGATTGACTGAATATCCTCGTTCTTTTAGCTGCGCCAGAATCTCCACCGTTTGAGGTGCTCCAATATGATGTTTTGCCAGGATTTCGGAATTGCCGAATATGTTTCCCGGTGTTCCTTCAATCAGATTTCTTCCTTCTGCTAAAACGTAAATTCGATTTGCTAAATACGCAACTTCCTCCATGTTGTGAGAGACAAAAATGACTGTCATATTTTCCTTTTTGTTCAACTGAAGTATTTGCTCCAAAAGTTCCTGTCTTGACCTTGGATCAAGGCCTGCTGTCGGTTCGTCCAATACCAAAATTTCAGGCTTTAAAGCAAGCACCCCGGCCAGAGCGACTTTTCTTTTTTGGCCGCCGCTTAAGGCATAGGCAGCACGATCTTTCAGGTCTTCAAAGGAAAGCCCAACCAATTCCATTGCCCATTTCACACGGTCTCTTACTTCTTTTAAAGGAAGTCCCATCTTTAATGGGCCATAAGCAATATCATCACCAATCAATTTTTCGAAAATCTGATCCTCTGGATTCTGAAACACAAGGCCGACCTTTCTCCGCAGCGCTTTTACATCTAGCTTTGGATTAGATAAATGCTGGCCGTCCACTATAACATTACCCTGCTGAGGGCGCATCAGCCCATTAAAGTGCTGAATTAAAGTCGATTTGCCTGACCCTGTATGTCCAATAATTGCTATACATTCCCCCTTATCAACACGTAAACTTACTCCGGAGAGGGCCTTGTGTTCAAGAGGTGTCTTTTCCATATAGATATGATGTAAGTCCTTCACTTCAAGAATGGGAAATTCACTCAACCTGCATACACCCCTCTTTTGGCTGATAAACGGATTACCTCTTGAACGATCTCGTTATTATGAATCAAATCAGCCTCATATTCATTGTCATATTTATGAATCAGCCTTGCTAATTGGCTTGCTACAGGGACATCCAGCTGCAATCGATGCAGCAGTTCATGCTGCTGAAAAATTTCTCTTGGTGCACCATCCAATACGATTTGACCTTTTTCAATGACAATAACCCGGCTTGCTTCAGCTACCTCTGACATATGGTGGGTTACAGTAATGATCGTCATACCGTCGTTATTAAGCTTGCGGACAACATCCAGAATATCTCTTCTTCCATAAGTGTCCAGCATACTGGTCGCTTCATCCAGGACAATGCAATCAGGCTTCATCGCAAGGATTCCCGCAATAGCAACCCGCTGCTTTTGGCCTCCTGAGAGATGATGAGGAGGGCGATTCCGAAATGCACTCATCCCAACCGCTTCTAATGCAAAATCAATTCTTGCCTTCATTTCTGAAGCAGGTACTCCGATATTCTCCAGCCCAAAAGCTACATCATCTTCAACAATCGTCGAAACAATCTGGTTATCGGGATGCTGAAAGACCATCCCTACTTTTTGACGGATCTCACGGAGCAGTCCTCCATCTCTGGTATTTAAACCATCCACAAAAATATCGCCAAGCTGCGGTTTTAGAATTCCGTTAAAATGCTTTGACAGCGTTGACTTTCCAGAGCCATTATGACCAATTATCGCCACATATTCACCCGGATGTACATCAAAGGTAACGTTCTGCAGAACAGGAACAGTCTTTTGGTTGTTAATTGTATATTCAAACGAAATTCCATCTATTTTAATGAATGGTTTACTCATTACACTCCCCTTCCTCCATCAACATTCATGATTTCCCCAGTAACAGCCCTGGCGAGATCAGAAGCAAGATATAGTGCCGCTTGGGCAATATCCTCAGGCTGAATTAACGTACCTAAAGGAACACTTTCAAGAAAAATTTTCTTTTTATCCTCTTCTACTTTTTGCGGATCGCCAGGTAAAAATCTCTCAAGCATTGGTGTTTCAGCAGGGCCTGGATTAATGGCATTGACCCGTATTTTAAAAGGAGCCAATTCCAGCGCCAATGCCCTGGTTAACATAATCGCTGCTCCTTTAGATGCACAATATGCATTTAATCCTGGCCTGGCCCTTATTCCTGCTATCGATGCGATATTTATAATCGATCCTTTTTCCTTTCTTTTCATAATAGGAACAAGATGACGGGTTGTTAGAAAAATCGATTTCAAATTAACAGACATAATTTTATCCCATTCACTTAAGCTCATTTCTTCTATCGGGGTAAAGAATTGCGGAACGCCGGCACAATTAATCAGAATATCTATATCTTCAAATTCATTAAATGCCTCTTTGACAAGATTTTGGACACTTTCGTCATCTCCTACATCTGTATAAACCGTCTTAACGTGTCCTGTTCGATCTATTTCTTCCGCCGTCTGGTCTGCTGCATCTTTATTTATGTCAGATAGAACCACGTTTGCCCCTTGTGCTGCAAACAATTTAGCTGCAGCTTTTCCCATACCTGAGCCCGCACCTGTAATAACGGCTGTTTTTCCTTCTAACAATCTTGCAGTCACAGGTTCATCACCACCATTCGCTCATCTGTCATTTCTTGAATCGCATAGTGCGGCCCTTCCTTCCCAAGGCCACTGTTTTTCACTCCCCCATAAGGCATAACGTCATTACGATAAGTGGATACATCATTAATAATGACTCCACCGTATTCCAGAACTTTTGCCGCCCTCATAGCCAGCTGCAAATCACGTGTGAAAATTCCTGCCTGTAAACCATATTCTGATTGATTAGCAGAATGAAATGCCTCTTCAATATCTTGATAAGGGATGATACAAACGATTGGGGCAAAGACTTCTTTACATACAACCTTCATGGCAGGATTCGTGTCAACGAGTACCACTGGATATAAGACCGCCCCTTCCCTCTTTAATGGAAGCAAAGATTTGGCACCTTGTTCTATGGCTTCTCTCACCCATTCCTCTGATCGAATAGCATCTTTCTCACTGATCATCGGGCCCACATCTGTTTCTGTTTTTTCAGGATCGCCGACTATCAGCTGCTGAACATGCGATAAGTAGTTTTCCGTAAACTCTTTTAATACCGATTGATGGATATATAAGCGCTGTACAGCTATACAGGCTTGTCCAGCATTATGAAAACTTCGGCTTGCCGTCAGTTTTGCAGCAAGTTCAAGATCTGCATCATTATGAACAATATTTGGAGAATTGTTTCCCAGTTCAAGCGCCACAGGCCTCAGTCCGCTTCGTTCTTTAATATGCTTGCCTACTTCACCAGAACCCGTGAACGTATACATGGCAATTCGTTCATCTTCCAATAGCCATTCACCCACTTCACTTCCTGTTCCGGTAATGATGTTCACATATCCCTTGGGAAGACCTGCTTCTTCTAAGAGTTCTACTAGCTGAAAGGTCGCAAGAGGAGTTGAAGTTGCTGGTTTAATTACAATGGTATTTCCAGCCGCAAGAGCTGGCGCTATTTTATGGATGCCCAATAATAAAGGATAATTGAATGGAGTAATCACTCCTATGACACCTTTAGGAACACGAATGGTAAATCCCAGCCGGTTATCTGATCCTTCTGTCGCCTGAAGAGGAATCATTTCTCCTGCTATTCGTTTAGCTTCTTCAGCAGACAATCGAATCGTGTTAATCGTGCGATCCAGTTCCCCTGATGCATCTTTGCGTGTTTTTCCAACTTCTCTTACTAATGAAACCTCAAAATTCTCTCGTCTTTGTTCCATTAAGTCTGCTGCTTTTGATAGAATATTAGACCGTTGATAGGCAGTTAATTTGTTTGATTTAAAGATTTTTTCAGCAGCACTCACAGCTTCCTTTACATGTTGTTTTTCCGCTTTAGAGATTGATGCAATCAATTCACCTGTGTACTTGTGATAGACAGGAATATGATGTACTGTGTGAATGTGTTCACCGTTAATGTATAAATGGAAGTTTTTATGATTCAGCAGGGATGTTTGTATCTCAGTCATCATTTTCATCTCCTTATATAGAATTCATGCTCATTTTGGTCATTTGCTTGTTAATGGCTTCTCCAAATTCTATTGTCGTATTTTTACCGCCGAGATCAGGGGTAGATACATTTTTTTCAAGAAGAACCTCTTCAATAGAAGAAACGATCAAGTCGCCTATATCAGAATAGCCAAGATGCTCCATCATTAAGCTAATACTCCAGATTTGTGCAATTGGATTGGCAATTCCTTTTCCGGCGATGTCAGGTGCAGAACCATGAATCGGTTCGAACATCGACGGATAGTTTTTTTCCGGATTAATGTTTCCGGAAGGCGCAAGACCAAGGCCACCGACAATGGCTGCACCAAGATCAGTTAAAATATCGCCAAACAGGTTGCTGCCAACGACTACATCCAATTCTTCCGGTCTTGTAATAAAGTAAGCAGCCAGTGCATCAATATGATAAATATCAGTCTTGATGTTCGGATGATGCATGCCGACTTCTCTGACGATTTCATCCCAGAAAGGCATCGAGTGATTTATACCATTCGATTTTGTTGCTGCCGTCAGCCTTCTCTTAGGTCTTTTTTCAGCAAGCGAATAGGCATATTTGATGACTCTTTCGCTTCCATATCTCGTAAAAACATTATTTTGTACCGCCAGCTCAAAAGGAGTATTCTCGTGAAGGCGCCCTCCCATGTTGGAATATTCCCCTTCAGTATTTTCACGGACTACAACAAAATTCAAATCATCATGAGCTTTATACCGGAGGGGACTGTTCAAACCTCTTAATAGTTTAATAGGCCTCAAATTGATATACTGCTGAAAGGCTCTGCGAATGGGCAAGATCAGTTCCCATACTGAAATGTGATCAGGCACAGTTGGGGCACCAATTGCCCCAAGCAGAATGACATCATAATCCCGCAGAATGTCCAAGCCATTTTCCGGCATCATCTTTCCGTGTTTTAAGTAGTAATCACAATTCCAATCAAATGTGTCTATGGAGAAATGAATTCCTCCGTGGAGTTCCTGAATTTTCTTTAATGTTTTTAATCCTTCTGCCATGACTTCAGGGCCAATTCCATCACCAGGTATGGCAGCTATTGAAAAATGTTGCAAGCTATCACCTCTTTTTGTTCTGTTAATAGATTATTAATGCAAGTTCTATGCCAATTCAGTTAATTTAAAATATTCTGAATTATAAAGGCGTTTTAAGGTATAAATGTACTGAGTATCATTAATTAATGTTTCATTTTGCATCATGCGTTTCAGTTTAAAACACTAGAGTTTATATTCTTTTATTTTCCTCCAAAGTGTTGATCGATCAATTCCAAGTGATTTTGCTGCTTCTGCCTTACTTTCATATTGCTTTAGCGCTACTTGGATTAAATCTTTTTCTTTTTCTTTAATGGTCGCATTGCCAGCAGTTGTGTCGGATCTGTTTATTCTAAGTTTAGGATAATAATACGAGGCATCTTTTGCAGATATGGCTGAATCTTGTTGAAGCAAGACAATTCGTTCCAAGACATTTCTTAACTCACGGATATTTCCCGGCCAGTGATACTCTTGTAATACAGAAAAAAAGTCTTCATCAATCTTTTCAATTTGTTTGCGGTGCTGTTCATTGAATTGCCGGATAAAATGGCGGGTAAGGAGGGGGATATCAGCAAGCCTTGTGCGTAATGGCGGCAAATCAAGTGAAAGCACATTTAAACGATAGTATAAATCATTTCTAAACCGCTTATTTTCAATTTCGGATTCAATGTTTGTATTGGTTGCTGCGATAATACGAACATTCACAGGTATTGTTCGCTTGCCCCCAATCCTTCGAATTGATCTCTCCTGTAAAACTCTTAATAAGTGCGCCTGAATTTGCAATGGCATTTCACCTATTTCATCCAAAAATAAAGTTCCTCCATGCGCCAATTCAAATAGTCCTTGTTTTCCTCCTTTTCTTGCTCCTGTAAAACTTCCTTCTTCATAGCCAAATAGTTCACTCTCTAGTAAACTTTCAGGGAATGCGGCACAATTAACTGCCACAAAAGGTCCAATTGCTCTGGTGCTTTGTAAATGAATTCCCTGGGCAAATAATTCTTTTCCTGTTCCAGACTCCCCTGTAATTAATACTGTAGCGTCCGTTTTTGCAAATACCTTGGCCTGTTCCTTTGCTTCACAGATTTTTTTTGCTTCTCCTACAATATCATTAAGTGTATATTTAGCCTCTAGACCATTCTCATGCAGCTTTTTCCTTAACTTCATTTCAAGCCTTTGCAGGTCTGTAATCTCTTTAAAATTGGATACTGCTCCTACAACAGTGTTATTAAGAATAACAGGATACCGATTAATCATGAATTGACGGTCCTGAATTTTGGCTACATCCCCTATTTCCTTCTTACCTGTTTGCAGAACTCTCAGCATATCAGAATTCGGGATATAATCTGTAATATTTCGGCCAATAACTTCTGCTTCCAAACCCAGAAATACTTTCGCATTATTATTGGTCAACGTGATTTTCCCTTGCCGGTCAACTGCTATTAAACCATCATGTGCAGAATCTACAATAGCCTGTACTTGATATTTTTCTTTAAACATCTCTTTCGTAACATCGATTAATTGGATTGCCTGACGAATAGCGGAAATTACCGTATCCATTGAAGGCTGAACAAAAAAGAGATGCTTCTTAGATTGCTGTAAAAATGAAAGGTTTTTTTCCCAAGAAGAAACAAGAATGGATGTGTTTTTCTTTGCGTAGCCGTAATGAACCTGTTCCCTGCTGCAAATTTCAAAACGATTTTGATGCCTTATATGATTTTCAGTATCTAACCACTTTTTTTCTTCTTCTGAGACCATAATAAGAGGATTTTTATCGTTAAGATCATGATCTTCTATTGTTTTTTCGAAATCACTTAAATGAATGGACAATGAAACAACTGGGATGGAAAGTGAGTGAACCTCGTTTACATAAGTTAAGGGCGTAATTAGAACAAATGGGTTCATCATATGATCTATAACTGTTTTTTTTGAGTGAAAGCAGGAAGGCTGATGACCGTGTTCACTTAAAATTCGAGTGACGATTGCTTCTAGTGTTTTATTCAATTTATACAATGCGATCAATTTCTCCACTCTCCTTCTTTTTTATAATTTATCATATTCATACATAAAAAAAGAGCCCAATTCTCTTGAACTCATCAACAAAGCCTATCATTCAAGATAAAGAGCAGTCCATTCTACCCTACATGAATCCAATGGTGGAACGGTTAGCAAATCCTTGGCTTTTTATATGAAAAGGTGCATCTATTGCTCCCTTTATTGAAGTTTTTTATCTGGCGTTTATCTCCCTTACTAATACTCCAATAGCGTCCTTCTTCTCAAGCGAGGTCATTTTCTCTTTCATTTCATCCCTTCTTTTCTTTAAATCAGCAAGATGTATAACCAATGTATCAACAGATAAATTTTCTTCCTCAAGCATCATAGCATATCCTTTTTCCTGAAATGATCTTCCGTTTAATATCTGATCTCCCCTGCTTTGATTTTTCGTAAGAGGAATGATGAGCATTGGGATTTTTAATGCAAGGAATTCGAAGATAGAATTTGATCCTCCTCTGGTAATGACAAATTCCGTTGCTGCTAAATAATGCGGCAGCTCGTCAAAAACATATTCGAATTGTTTGTAGTCCTTCAAATTTGTATAGTTCTCATCAACGTTGCCTTTTCCGCATAAATGAATAATCTGATAATCTTTCAGCAGCGGCAATGCAGCTCTAATAGTCTCGTTGATTTTTTTTGCCCCGAGGCTGCCGCCCATCACCGTTAAGACCGGACGTTTGCGGTCAAAGCCGAGCAGCTCCGTTCCTTTGTATGGAGATCCTTTTAAGATACCTCTTCGAATCGGTGAGCCGATGGCAGCTGTTTTATCCTTTGGAAAATAGTTCAGCGTTTCTTCAAACGAAGTAAATATTTTTGTAGCGAAGCGCTGTGCAATTTTATTGGCAAGGCCCGGAGTCATATCGCTTTCATGAATCAGAACAGGAATTTTCAATGATCTGGCTGCAATAATGACCGGTACGGAGACAAAACCGCCTTTTGAGAAAACTAAAGCAGGCTTCAGTTTTCTTAGTACTTTTCTTGCATCCATGCAGCCTTTTAACACTCGAAAGCTGTCAACCACGTTTTCAAAATCGAGATATCTTCTCAGCTTTCCGCTGGAAATTCCATGATAGGGAATAGAGATTTTCTCTATCAGTTCCTTTTCAATCCCTTTATTAGAACCTATATATTGGACGTCCCAGACGCTTTTATCGAGCTCATCAATAATCGCGATATTTGGCGTGACATGCCCTGCTGAGCCGCCTCCTGTAAAAACGATCGTTTTTTTCATATAAAATGGCCTCCTTTTAAATTCTGAACTGTGAAAGAAATGCTAAAAATTCTTTTTGCTTTTTATGAGTGTACTTCATGATGGCATATGTATGAGCTTCGGGCAATGAAATAGAAGGACAATCGACCTCGAGCAGTCTTCCTTCAAGCATTTCTCTCCTGACAGTTGAAGCTGGAAGAAACGAAACTCCAAGTCCTTCGACAATAAACCTTTTCGTAATGTGAATTTGGGAGACCTCCATCATTCGAATGCCGGGATAGTTTGTTTTTACAGCTCTGCACAGGGAATCCCAGTATACAGGATGATTATGAGTGAGAAGGTAATTTGATGTTAAAACCTCTTCCTCATTCAGAGGGAGTGCACTTTCAGAATCCACTCCATCGTGTGTGGCTACAAGTAATACCTTATCTTTGTACAGAAGCTGACAGTTTAAATCTGGATGCGTGCTTTCTGAACAGGACAAACCCAGATCCACCTTTTCATTCAGCACTGCGTTTTCAATCTCGCTTGACTCAATAATTTTAACGGAAATTTCTACCTCAGGATACTGGTTGCAGTATTTTTTAAGCACATAAGGAAGAATCGTGTCCGCAATCAGCGGGGAAATCGCCAGGGTAAACTGCGATGTAAATCCCTGCTGAAAGGATTGCAGCTTTACTAGCCCATTCTGATAAACTGAAAGCAGCTCCTTTGCATGCTTTAAATAAACCCTTCCCTCTTCTGTCAGCTTAATTCTCCGGCCATCTCGCTCAAATAAGGAAACCCCGAGCTCTTTTTCAAGCAGTTTGATATGAACGGAAACAGATGGCTGGGAAATGTAGAGCAGCTCTGCTGTTCTTCTGAAATTTTCGCATTCTGCAGCCGTGACAAACGTTTGAACCCAAGTGAATTCCATATACATCCTCCTAATTAAGATTCTTAATCAAATGATTTATATATATTTAATTTTCTTAATACTTATTATTTTATAGAATAGACAGTACAAAGGAAAGGAGAGATTTTTATGGTAATTAAAGGATTAAAAGGCGTTAAAGCTGCTGAAACTGCAATCAGCCATATTGACGGGGTAAATGGGCGATTGATATACAGAGGACTTGATATAGGGGAATTGACGAAAAATCATTCTTTCGAAGAAGTTTCATATTTATTGTGGCATGGAGAATGGCCAGACCATCACCAGCTCCTTCAGCTGAAAAACGAACTGAAGAAACATCGCGAGCTTCCCGAGTATTTAGAAAATCTGCTAATCAGTCTCCCGGCTGAGATGGATTTTATGAGCGTTTTGAGAACAGCGGTTTCAGCAGCTGGTCCTTTAAATAAAGATAAGCCCTCTTATTCAGACAGCATCCGGTTAACGGCTATGATGCCGACAATCATCGCATGCAGAAAAAGCCATCTAGAAGGCAGACCCTTTGTCCGCCCTTCAGCGGAGCTTGATCATGTTGAAAATTATCTTTATATGCTTAATGGAGAAAAGCCTGCGGAATCTCAGTGCAAGGCACTGGAAACCTATATGATTTTAACTTTAGAGCATGGAATGAATGCTTCTACATTCTCAGCCAGAGTTACCGTCTCTACCGAGTCTGACATCTATTCAGCGGTGACCTCCGCTATCGGCACGATGAAAGGTCCGCTTCATGGAGGAGCTCCTTCTGAAGTCATCGCCTTTTTAGATGAAGCTGCCAAAAGCGGTAATATTGAAAAACTGATTCGGGAGAAAATAAATCGCGGGGAACGATTAATGGGGTTTGGCCATCGCGTATATAAAACGCATGATCCAAGAGCTTTGGCACTGAAATCAGTATTACTTGAGATTGCAGGCAAGGATGAATGGCTTGGTCTTTCCCTAGATGTGGAAACGGCTGCTGTCAGACTGCTTCAAGAGCTAAAACCGGGAAGAGCATTATACACCAATATTGAATTTTATGCTGCAGCCATTATGAAATCTATTCAAATGGAATCTGATCTTTTCACCCCGACTTTTACAGCAAGCAGAGTTGTCGGCTGGACGGCACATGTCCTTGAGCAGGCAGAAAATAATACGATTTTCAGACCGGAGTCTCACTATATTGGGAAAATGCCTGTGGTTTAATCTCAGGTTTTTAAAAAGAGAAAAAAGATTGCGTTGATTTTGTGTACTGCAGAAAACGGGAAGAGGTCCGAAGAGTGCATAAAAAATGTGGCTTTGCGCACAGAAAATGCGGATTTGTCACAGACCGATTAGGTACCCATTCAAAGGGATGCCGATTTAATCCGTTTACTGTTTTTAAAAAATCACCCTTAAATGAAAAAAGACACAATAAGCATCGCTCATTGTGTCTCTCTTTACATTTTCACTTCAGATGGAAGCTCTAACCACTTTTTATTTTTTTCGGCGACCGGCTTTTTTGACCAAAAGGTTGCTAGAATTGGACCGGAAATGTTATGCCATACTGTTCCAAGTACACTTGGCAGCGCAGCTAGCGGACCAATTACGTGTAGAGTTTAGGACACCAAATTTATAAACGCCTTCCCTCTGTTTCACTTACTAAGTAATTGATGGCCTTGAGCATACCACTCTCATTAAGTATTGGTCATTGTCTTGGAGCTTTCTCTTTCAGGGGCAGATCCCGGTAATAAATTATAGTGTCGGTGTTGCATTTTAAGTTTTTTTCCATATTTTTTACCTCTACATTCTAACCTCCAAAATAAATCTATTATATTGGAAACTGATTCTATTATTATTTAGGTCACTCCTCTCAAATTTTTTAAAGGATATAATAAACCTGCAGAAGGTTTTTAATCAAGGGCTTATCCCATTAAAATAAGTTGTAATATTTTTTAACCAATTGATAGAGCCATTACAATTACTTAACATTTTCCATTCCGTTCACACGTTTATTGGGTTAGGTTCTATTGTTATACTTTGATATTTATAAATTAATCTATCAAGTTTTTCTCTCCATAAAAGAATTTTTCAACCTTTCTTGCCTCTGCTATTCTTAACTTCATTTGAATTTTATAACAAAGAAAAAAGAGGAAGGAATGTTTTGCATTCCTCCCCTTTTATCAACATCCCTTGTTATTGTTTCGGCTCAAGACCGACAAGACGCAGGAAGTATTCCAGACCTTTTTTGCCAATTTTTTCTTTTGGCTGTTTATCGGCAGGCGCATCCGGTCCCTTCGTTAAGAAATTTTTCTCAACGAAGCGAATGTCTGTTTCGTCTACCACACCATCTTGATTGATATCTTGCGGCACGATAGATGAATCCTTCGTACCATATGCATCAACGACACTCTGGATATCGAGGATATCAATCATTTTGTCGCCATTCACATCCCCTGCAAGACTTCTCTGACCAATTCTTAAAAATTGCCCTCGTAGCTCTCCATTTGCATCATGATATCCAGGAATGAATTTCTTCATCACTTTAAGATGCCCCGGAACATCGAAAACAGCTGTATATACTTGATCGGAAGCCGGAATATCATTGATCGTGAAGGATCCATTTTTATTAATTGTTCCTTTATACTTTTTACCGCTTCTGGAGAGAGCGTATACTTGTGCTCCTATTTTTGAATAATCCCCTTTTTTCAAAAATGCTGATCCTGATTCATATATCAAAAATGCTTCCGGCAATATGGATCCCAGCAACTGTGTATGTGTAGGAGTTATTTTAAGATCTTCAGTGCCGTAAAAAGGAATAGCAGTACCTGCTGTTTGTCCGGATTTCTTATAAGACCCCTTCTTTACCTCAAATCCAGGAATTTCATCGTAAACTTCATCATTCGATACTTTAAACGTTACATCGAGGAACGGCATGTCTCCATCCAGTCCTCTGAATACATTTCCAGTAATGGAAGCACCGATCTTCAAACTATTATTGAATGTACCTTCCGTCACAACAGGTTTATCTAGTGATACCTGTAAGCCTTTTTCATTTGCATATTGTTTTACTGCCTTGTTCAGCTTCACGTTCGAAAACTTGAAGAAGTCTTTGTAGTACTCTACATTAAATTCTCCCGAGACAAGCTGTTTCACATTATTAAGGCTGAGTGTCATCGTAAAGTTATCGCCGACTTTTAACTCTTTCTTGTCATAACTGGAAGTCGTATATTCCGTTCCTTCTTTCATGAAGTAATACTTTTGGTAACCAACTGCTGTTGCAGTATCCCACGTTCTCAACCACAATCTCATAGGTTGTTTTGCTATATCACTTTCCTCAATTCCTAATTTCACATCTCCATTCGCTTGAACCGGGAAGAACCCAGCCATATATCCAGAGCCACCTGTATAGTAAGCCATAGTGTTGGACGATTGATTGACGTCCAACCCTTTAGATTGCAATAAATCCACTGTCTCATCCTTAGCTGTTCCATGCAGCCACACTGCTTTTTGGCCATCTTCTACTGTAAACATAGAATCATTGATTTCGATTACTCCCGATTTTATATCCATGTTTACTTCTGGTGCTGTATTGTCCACGATAAGCGGATTGTCTACCACATATGATCCACCTTCCTCATCGTGTGCAATCAGCTCCAGTATATAATCGCCTGCTGGAAGCTTTATAGGAATATCACTGATTGGCTGGGACGGATCATTTGTAAATGGTAAGACCGTACCGCTGAACGCACCCATAAGATACACTTCTCTATCTATTGGAAAGTTAGTGTTCGCTGTCCCTATGAACCCTACAGATTTTCCTGTTTTACTGTCTTTTACTAGCACATCCATGGTTGTCATTGGGCTGTTCAACTTCATGATGAAATGGATCATTGTGTCATTAAGTTCCCAGAAAGGTGTTGTATTTGTCACGGATGGTCTAGTCGCTTTGACATAATCAAATCCTTTTTCAGTCGCCATAACAGCAAATGGAATTTGATAGGTTTCGTCTGGATTGTTGGAATTGGTCACATGAATATACCCTTCATATCTTCCTGCCGCAGCGCTGGTTGGTATCGTTATTTTTGGCTGAAGCTCCTGTGACTGCCCGCTTGATACTGTAATCGATGAAGGCACAGCTACTTTCACACCGTTCTTCACTGCATCTTGAATGCCTTTGCGCTCGCCGTGATACTCCACTTCTAGTTTATAAGATTTTTCTTCCTGGCTGTTGTTTTGAACCGTCACCTTTTTGCTTGCTTCAATTGGTTCATTACCTTTTTTATAATATCTGCCGAATACGATGGAGCCTGTTTGTTCGTCAATTTCTACGACGTTTCCATTTTCGATATTTTTTGTCTTATCCCATACCTTGATGGATGTATCTGTATGAACCGATTGATAGGCATCGATTCGTCCTGCACCCACTTCGTATACAGAATAATTCCCTTTTAAATCATCCGATGTATTCATGAGTGCCGTTTTCACATCGAAAGGAGTGTATTCTGGATGCTCCTGCAAAATCAATGCTGCTGTACCTGCTACGTGAGGAGAAGCCATAGACGTTCCTGATAAGCGGACATAGGCATTGCCGTAATTAATGCCTTCCTGCGGATCGTTGATATATTCCGGTGTCGTAGAGAATATCGACACACCTGGAGCGACTACATCCGGCTTAATATCATAATTTCCATTTACCGGTCCGCGTGAACTGAAATCTGCTAAATGATCGCCTTCTGTTTTTGTGTTATTTAACGTTTCAAATGTGAAAGAACCTTCGCCCAGCCCCTTTAATCGCTCACCATCCGCTTTTGACAGGCGGAAAGAAGGGATTAACCCGACGGCCTCACCCAAGTAGGCAGGTATTTGCCCGTCGACATTGTTATACACAATCACTGATTTAGCCCCAGCGTTTTTGGCGTTTTTGATTTTTTCATCAAACGCAAGTTCCCCGCGCTGAATCAACGCAATTTTCCCGCTGACATCTTTCCCGGCAAAATCAACCGCTTTACCAAGTCCCGCAAATACAATTGGTAAGGATTTTCCTTGCAATTCTTCTAATCTATCAGAAAAATCTTTGCCTAGCAGCTGCATATTTTCAAACTTCTCGGCGGAAGCGCTTCCACTAAATGCAGGAATGGACATGGAGGCATCGCTTGCACCTACTGATATGCCAAGAGCTGCTGTTCCTGGAGAGCCAAGAGTTTTTTCGTTCGGTCCGGAGTTGCCCGCGGCAACGACGGTCACCAGGCCTGAAATCATGGCGTTATTTACTGCGACAGAAGTGGCGTATAAAGGATCGTTAGTCTGCGCGCCAAGCGACAAATTGATGACGTCCATGCCATCTTCAATCGCTTGATCGATTCCAGCAAGGATTCCTTCTGTATTTCCCCCTCCCCAAGGTCCCAATACTCTATACGCATATAAATCTACTTCAGGTGCTACCCCTTTCACAGCATAATCCACATTGTTTTTCTTTTGGGCTGCAATCGTCCCTGCGACATGTGACCCATGGTTTGTGTAATACACATAGCCGGGAACTGTTGGCTTGCCCTCTTTTATCCAATCCTCATATGTGGTTTCCATCGGATCTGCATCATTATCTACAAAATCATATCCGCCTTTATATGCTTCTTTTAAGTCTGGATGGTTGTAATCAATACCTGTGTCAAGAACGCCGACTTTAATGCCCTTGCCGGTAATGTTCTCGGCATGCAGCTTGTCCACGCCAATTTGCGGAATACTGTCTGCCATTTTCGGATCGATGGCTTCTTTCGTTTTTACCGGCGGTTCCACTTTTACCTCGTAATCTTTAAAGATACGTTTAACTACACCAGATTGCAGCAAATCCTCCACTGCCACACCAGGCAGCGTCATCGCTACACCGTTGATGGCGTTTTTATACTCTCTAGTGATGTTTACATCTTCTGCTTTGTACTTGGTCACGTTTTTCTGTGATTTCAATGATTGCACATGCTGTTTAAAATCTTTATGAGCTTTTTCCACTTTCTCATTCGCATCAGCAGAAGATAGTTTCTTTCCTTTCGCTGCTTGTTTCATCACTTCAATTTTCGCCGGCGCCTGTTCAAATTCAACGATGACTTTGACTAATTCCGGACTATTTGCATTAATATCCGGAGAAATCGTAAAGTTTGAATTGGTATCCAATTGCTCTAATGCCTTTCTTTGTTCTGCAGACAGGCTCGCTAAGATCTCTTCCGCATTTTCAACTGGATTCAGCTCAAACGAGCTTTGCGCCAATACGTTATATGGAGCGCCTTGAGATAGTAACATGCCAACAGCTAGCGTTCCTGTAAGAATTTTACTGATTTTTTTCCTCTTCATACCGCATCACCTTGTCCCTATATAATTGTTTTTTTCTCTCTTAAACTTGTATATTTTTTACAAACAAGTTATTTAAAGAAAGATCCATGAAACTAGTTAACTAGATACTGTCCTTATCATCCCACATTTCTACTTTTCTGAAAATTAAACATAGGAAGTAAATTTTGTAGTTATTGGTTCTATACCAATATAAAACAAAAGTACTACTACGCGACTTTTTATTTAATCATTCATCTTTTGCGTATAGAAATGGCACCATGCACCGGGCATGAAAAAACCCAAGTGAATCATCCTCACTTGGGCCGCAATCGGTTTATTGTTGGAGAACCGTTACTTGTTTAGGCGTTGTTGTTACTTTAAAACCGTCTTTTGTCACGACATCAATTGAGATAGAATACGTTCCATTTTGAAGGTCCGTATTAGGTACCCATTGTGTTTTCAGTGTATGTTCATTTTTCACTTCAAACGAATCGACTATCTTTCCACTTGCATCTTTAACATTAATCGTCCAGTCTGCTCTGGCATAAGCCCAGGCATTAATATTTGCAGGTTTGCTTTTGTTAATATTTGCAGCTGGAGTTAAACTGAACGTTTGAACGGCCATAGTATATTTAATATAGCTCGGATCTCCCCAAACTTTGTACGATTGATTTCCTGCATAATCAATGGCTAGGATAATAATACTTTTCGGTTCTGTATTAACTAAGAAAGATTTTTGCTCAAGACTTAGTGAATAATATTGTCCATTCACCCATACAACAGCAGAATTAAAGTCACTTGCATTGTCTTGCGGATTGAAGGAAATTTCATATTTTCCGTTTTTTTGCGTTACTGTAATATCTGAAACGGTCGGAGGGACAGAATCTACCGTAATTGGCATTTTAACAATCTGTGGTTTTGCGTCTGAATAATCTAATGTTGTTTTGGTAACATATTGATAAACACCATCAGGTACATATTGTCCGGATGAGTCTTTCATATCCCATTTATATCCGCCATACATTCTATCCCCATATGACATTATGTTTTTTCTGAATTTCCATGGAGTACCAGTATATTCACTAAAATCGCCTAAATTTTTTATGAGATTTCCAGATTGATCTTCAATATACATTTCAACTTTGTCTAAATTACGTAAGGCTTGGAAGGACGGATAGATACCATCGAGTATATAGTTTTTCGAGAATGCAATATGGTTGAGACTGAACCTTCCAGTATATGGGTTATATCCCAATGGATATCTTTCTGAATTCTCATCCCAAAGGGCCGTATATCCTACAAATGCATCCTTCTCCCATGCAGGTGCGTCGATATTTCGCGGTTCATCCCATTTTCCATAGAAGCCCATATAAGGAACAGTTAAAGGTACTGCTTTATCTTGGTCCTTGGCTGCTGGAACTAGACGAACAAATCCTTCTACAAAACTATTTTTCTTTAAGGAATCTGGTAAAGTTACATTAACAGTCAGTATTTTTGTTTGACCTGGTTTAATTTTAAGTAATGCTCCAGTTTTATCTGTTACCACATTATCATTTACAGTGACTGTCGCACCATTAATTCGTTCACTAGTTAATGTTAAATACTCTTTTGAATCCAATTGCCCATCACTATCTAAATCGAATTCCTTCATTTCAGTCTTATCTTTCAATAGATCTACATAAACATTGTATTCAATATCATCACTATTATTTTTACCCTTAAGAGTGTCGAATGCTTCCATGATTAAATTAAAGCTTGTATTTTGACCGATTTCCTTTAATGCAACCGCTCCAGCTTGTTCTAAAGGCGTGTTTCTACTTGTTACAATGACTGGTGTATTAATGGCATTTTGAATTTTCATTATCCCAGACCCTTGTACACGTGGTGAATATGGAACTTCTCCATTTGTCCTTGGATCCATGGCAAAATTAGCTGTATTCATTAAAGCAAGTTTTGCTTTTAAAACTGTATCTTCTGAATGGGTTAATCCTTTTTGATAAAGGGCCTGCAATAACAATGCTGAACCGCCTGCAACATGAGGAGCTGCCATCGATGTACCGCTCATCACTTCATAATCATTTCCTGGTATAGTTGAATAAATATTTCCACCAGGAGCAGAAATCTCTGGTTTAAAATCTAATGTACTTGGCGAACCAAAAGATGAAAAATAGGACATTGTGTCTTTCGCTGGATTCTCTACCCAAGTATTGCCTGCAAATTTCATGCTTAAATATTGACCACTTGGCAGACTATTCATTTTACTAAGTAATGCTTCACCTGCAGCTTTACTTGTTGACGCCGTTGGTGCTGCTGTTGGCGTTACTGGTAGTGTAGTATAATCTGACCAATTTGCAGGTGGTATCATAATAACCGCCTTTGCTCCTGATCTCTTAGCTTCCCACTGAATGGATGAAACCGTACTATATGAATTTAATAGCTTAACAACGGCAATATAGTCAGTTTTGCCTTTAGGATAATCTGATGCATTCTTTCCTTCCCCAACATATACCAAATCATAAGGTACTTCTGGTGAAAGAACCTTAGAGAATTTAAAATTATACGATGCTGGAAATTGCGTTTGATCTTTGAACGGCACCGAAAACCCACTTGCATCTGCTAATGCATTTAAATGAAGTTTACTATTTTCATAGGAAGCAACCGATAACGCATATGGACTTACACCCGGTGCACCAACCGTTCCAATATCTGGATTTTCTGCATATGGTCTTAATGAAGAGAGAATAATATTATTCTTTGTACTATAGGCTGTATTACCGGCTGCCACTACAACAAGGGTGCCTTGTTCTGTCGCAACTCGGATTGATTTTTGGATCGGATCAAAATCTTCATCTACATAGCCTGCATCAACACCTAAACTCATGTTAATTACATCTGCACCCATTGTGACTGCATGCTCAATTCCTGCGATAATATCATCCTCATAGGCACCACCGCCATTATCAGAAAATACCTTCTCGGCTAATAGTTGAACACCTGGTGCAATTCCAGCGACACCACCCTTCGTTTCGTCGCCATTTGCTCCAATTGTACCAGCCACGTGTGTACCATGCGGACTGCCTTTTGTTCCCGGAATGACATTGGTATCATTGTCTGCCCAGTCATATCCTGTTGGGACTTTATCGGAATACCAAATTTCGTTTACGTCTGTCTCAGCAAATTTTTGATTAATTTTATCTTGAGTCCATTTTTCTTTCGCTTTGGCTGTGTCAGAAAGTTTCATATCTTTGTGCGTATAATCAATCCCGGAATCTACGACCGCTACTACTAATCCTTCACCTTTATAACCATATTGTTCCCATACTTTTTGAGCTAGCACTAATTCTTTACTTGCTGCCATATTTTCCTGGAAAGTTCTAGCGATATGGACATTCGCAACCCCTGAAATAGACTGGATATCTTTTATATTTTGGAACTCTGTTTCTACACTGAATCCATTAAACCCTTTGAAAAAACGATGCTTCACTTTAATAGGAGCATTTGATTGAGAATTTTTTTCTTTTGAGATTTGTTCGATTACTTTATCTTGTTTTTGTTTATATAAAGCTTTTTTGCTTTTGGCTGTTTGCTCAATTTCTGTTGGTTGTTCAACTTCTACGATTAAGCGAACAGTATCATTCGGTTTATATGCTGTAGCCAAACCTTCTTTTTTAACGTCTTTATATAGTGAATCTTCTTGACCTGTTTCGATCTTATCCTTATCAAAAAATAATTGTCCTCTTTGTTCCCCAATTTCTTCAGCCATTTGCGACTCAGCTGGCGTAACATCACCTTCTGCAAAAACGGTAAGTGATGAAAATAATAAGGAAGTCATCGCTGCTGTGGTCATGACTTTCCATGGCTTCATTTTTCTTTTTTTCATGAACATCTCTCCTTTTCCTTATAAAAAAATAAATAGATAAAACTAATAAACTTCAAATCTATCTTTATCATCTCTCATTTTCACTTTTCTGAAAATTGATCAAAAGGTATAATCACTGAAGCTTTTGGTTCTATACCAATATAAAACAAAAGAACTATCCGCACCTTGTGCAGGCGCAGGATAGTTCTTTAAGAAAAAGGAACAAGTTGATTTCGAACGGCATAAATGACTGCTTGGGAACGGCTTTTCACATTCAGCTTTTTGAAAATCTTATTGATGTGGATTTTAACGGTCTTGTCACTGATAAATAGGGCTTCAGCAATTTCTTTATTACTAAGACCTTTGACCAATTCAAACAGGATTTCTTTTTCACGCTTTGTCAGCATATTTTCGTTTGGTTCTGATTTCGTGTGCTGGTGATGATACGTAATCAGTTTTTTCGTCATGCGCGGATGAATAACAGAATCTCCTTGTGACACCATTCGGATGGCTGCCACCACTTGTTCAGATGATGAATCCTTCAATAAATATCCGTCTGCACCCGCCCGAAGCGCTTCCATCAAATATTCATCATCCTCAAACATAGTCAATACGAGAACACGGCAGTTTGGATACTGACTTTTCACCTGTGAGGTTACCTCAATTCCATTTTTTCCAGGGAGATTGATGTCCATCAAAATACAATCAGGTCGTAACTCTTCTACTTTCTTCAACACCTCATCCCCTGAAACAGCTTCTCCTACGACTCGGATATCGAATTCTAGATCTAATATACTCCGAATTCCATCACGCAAGACAGTATGATCATCCACTAATAATATTTGAATCATGATACTCTTCCCTCTTTTCCGAATCTGGAATTAACAATGTTATTTCTGTACCTTTTCCTGGTGAACTATCAATCTGAAGGGTTGCACCCAGCTGTTCAGCTTGTTCATTCATATGCAAGATTCCATAATGGGGCTCATGTTTCGTTTTAATCATAGATTCAAAAAGGGAAAAGCCAATCCCATTGTCCTTCACCTTTAAAAGTACATGTTCACGTTGATAGCTTAAAAGAATATCAACTTTGTCCGCCTTTGCATGCTTAACAATGTTCTGCAAGCTTTCCTGTAATGTATCGAAAATGACTCGTTCTTTTGAAAAACTGAGAGTTCGTGAACGGCCCCTTTCATGATATTTAATGGCCAGATCATATTCTTGTTTAATGGATTGAATTTTATTGTCAATTGCTTGTTTTAGCCCTAATCTTTGGGTAGGATATGGCTTTAAAGCATAGATAGAATACCGAACTTCCCCTAAACTCTTCCGTAATTTTTTTATGCTTTTGTCTACCACTTGCTCCATGTTTCCTGATTGATCTTTGGACTGTTTCTGAGCTGATTCCAGATGAAATATGACTCCGGCTAATACTTGTGCGATTCCATCGTGGATTTCACGGGCTAATCGATTTCTTTCTTCCAGAATAATTCGTTTTTCCTGTTCGGAGACGAGCGACCGTGTTTTAAGCAAGCTGCCCAAATGATTGGCAAACGTAGCTAAAGACTGTATATCTTCGGTAATAAAACTCGCCCCCCTGCTTTTGCCTGCAACAAACATTCCAACCAACTCATGATTGACTTTTAGAGGTAAGTAGACGAGGGAGCGTATAACATCTTCAAATACTTCATCTCCTGGAGCCATACCCTTTTTCCAATCAGTAACAACAAAGGTTTGAGCTATCTCCTCAAAATTCTGCAGATCAGGTGAACTTGAAATATTGGAATGTACTTTTCCATCCTTTAATAGAAGCTGCCAGTTCCCTTCATCTTTTGCCCATAAAGCATATGCTTGTATTCCCAAGAATCCTTTAAGTGATTGTTTCATCTGATGTAAGTTTCCGGCAGACAGCCCATGGCTCAACTCCGTCGTAATAGAAAAAAGGTTATATAATCGTTCTTTTTCAATCCGTATTTGCCTGGAGAAAGAACTAATGATGCAAATGGCTACAAGCGGGAAAAAGAAGAACAGAACAGTAATTCCATCCATCTCTCCGTGATATCGATGATCTAAGATATATATAAGATAGGCGTAGAATAAACAAAAACTTGCACTCAAAAATACTAAAATATTTTTCTTGTGCCATTGTTCTCGCGTGTATGGCTGAGGAAGAAGCACCATTAAAAGATCGTAAGAAAGGGTATTGATAGAGCAAAAGAATACGGTAAATAAAAGCAAGCTTATTAAATCTTCATATAAAACATGCAGGTTCATCTCCGTAATAAAAAAAGAAATACATTGGTTTGACAACCACTCTGCTAGAGTGATACTTAGAGCTAATTGAGTACTATTAAATAGTGTTCTTTGCATGGGCAAACGGCGAAGGGTATGAGTAAATACCATTGCACACACACAAGCAATGACAGTTATATGTATCCCAAACTCCCAATTCATTGGATAAATGAGCGTAAGGCTGAGCGTGATTCCTCCTCTCCCAATGCGGATAGGAAAATACTCAATAATCCCTATAAACACAGCCAATAGGAAAAGGATTATGGGTTCAGAAGTCTTTTCACTCATAAATATGGAAGTAATAACAGCTATTAAACCGAGAAAAGAAATAGAATAAATATAAAAACTTGCAAAATGTTCTCTCATAGAAATAGAATCTATCTTTTCCAAAGCGCCACCTACCTTTATCTCATAGAATCTATAATCACACTATTATTATCTAATAAAAAACCGGCACTGGCAAAATGGAAAATGTCCCACTAGCCAATCACCGGCTGTGCACTAACCTTAAATGGTAAGACACAATATTATTATATTACTTAATGCTTCATTTGCCTGTTCACCAAATGTTGTAATTATAAATGTTTTTTTGTCTAGACTATATAGAACAAAAGATATATACGGATTCCAGACTGCCTTTCAGACAGTTTTCCATTAAAGATTACGATGAAATAGAATATTAAATTAAAAATAATCAAAAGTTCAGCTAATGATAAATCTATATTAAAATAAAGGGCTGACTGAAAGTGATAAACTATACAGCCAGTCCCCTTTTTAAGGATCATTGCAACCTCAAAAAACACAACTGAGAATTCATACTCCTCTTTACCCTTGCATTATTCTTTTTCCGGCAAAGGAATGATTTTTAAAAATTCTCGTTTGTCTAACTAAACTTCAGATCTTCTTTTATGATTGAATACATATATAAATCATCAAATTTACCGCAAGTATACTCATAATGTCTCAGCAAGCCCTCTCTTTTAAACCTTTGCTTTTCTACTAATTTTTGTGATGGGAGATTAGCAGGTTCAATTAAAGCCTCAATTCTTTCTAGCTGAAAGTGATGATAACCATACTTCACAACAGCTTCCAATGCTTCACCGGCTATCCCATTTCCCCAGAATTCTTTGCTTAATTCAAAACCTACTTCAGTCCGGAAATGTTTGGAAGCCATATTAAGAAAACCACAGCTTCCGATAACCTTACCTGAATTTTTAAGTGTGATTCCCCATCTAATTCCTGTGCCATCTTCGTATATAGATTGATACCAATTTATTTCATCTAAAACGTCTTTAACTGTTTTGCAAGGTGCTAGTCCTATATGTTTGACAACATCATAATCAGATAGATAGTGAAACATATCGTCAGCATCCTCTGATGTTACGGCTCTTAGGATTAATCTTGCTGTTTCTATTATTGGAAATTCTTTTTCCATTGATTTCCCTCCTCAAACCCTGTTCTTGATATCCCATTTAGATATTTCAATGCGATAAAGTTTCTAAATAAGAGCGGATCTCTTTCTTATTCTTCAGCATGATTATGTTTTTTTGAGAACCCGTTCCTTTGAAAGCTTGAAGCCTGGTTTCCATCTTTTTCTTACGGGGATAGTAAGTGGTACAGATGAACTTAAGAAATTGGAAGTCTAATTTTTCCTTGCACCCTTCCCCCATGTCAGGTCTCGTTTTCCCAATGTTTTGAATCCAGCGCTTGAACACTCGATACAAACATACAATTAAGGGAAGCTCCAGATATATAATCGTATCTGCATTCTGCACTCTAATATCATATGTATTACTATAATTGCCCTCTATAATCCATTGATCTAGAGAGACAATTTTTTGCTGATCATCTGCAAACTCTTCTAATGAAGCTTCTTCCCATTCTGGTTTCCAATATAAAGCATCCAAATGGTAGACAGAGATTTCTAATAATTCTCCTAACCTGCGTGCAAATGTAGACTTCCCTACCCCTGCTGATACTCCCATAACCATAATGCGGTTCATTTTACAAATCAGCTCCCTTCGTTTCCTGCTTCAAGGAATGTGCCCGTTAGTTTTATGAGGATCATTGTATTTTAGTTTGATAGTCTTAAACTGTTCACTTTTTAATTCTGCCGATTTCCAATATTATAACTTTTATAAAGAGATTATATATCAAAATTTACAAATATAAGTAGATAAAGGGTGGCATCTCTCTGATTTCAATCGCACTTAGTATCTATTTTCAATCTCAAAACAGAGCTTTGTATTAAGATCAGTCAACATTAACTGGCTAACCATACAATGAAATCTGCATGCAAAAAGAGCACAATCCTTATTATTGGAAAGCGCCGATAATAGCATATCAATATAAAATTGTATTTCCGAAAGTAACTTTCTTATTAATAAATGCTCCCGGTACAAGAAAATTAGAATCTCCCATTTATCACAAAAAAGCTTTATCCCATATACAGTTCTTCAAGAATAATCTCCACTTATAATAGGAGGCTTTGTAATAGATTGTTTATTTAATATAATATGTTTATTACTGGGTATCCTTCTTGTGGATTAGGTCCTTGCTGGTTTTTGGTTTCATAAATACTGCTCATTCCGATCTCATTCACTCAAATTCAGTTTACCAATTTTGTTGCATTCTAACGCAACCCATACGGAACCGTCTTCCCCAAATGCAATACCATGCGGCTCTGCATTTTCTGTTTGAATTTGATATTCATGAATCGTTTGGTCACTTGTGATTCTGCCGATTTTATTTGCACCCCATTCAGTGAACCATATTTCGGAATCTTTTCCCTTGGTTATTGCGTGTGGGCGTGCGTTTGGAGTTGGAATATCATATTCGCTAATCACCCCAGAAGTAGTAATGCGACCTATTTTGTTGCCCACAATTTCGGCAAACCAGAGTGCACCATCGTTACCACTAGTAATTCCCACTGGCCCTGCTGCTTGTGTAGGCAGAGGGTATTCAGTTAACTCTCCAGTTTCAGTTATTCTTCCAATAGCATTATTTTGGTTTTCTGTGAACCATAGTGCGTTATCTGAACCTAAAGTAATATAAGAAGGAAAGGAACCCTTATTTGGAAGATCATATTCATGAATATCACCTTCAGTGGTCAATTTGCCTATACGATTCCCGCTCAATTGGGTAAACCAAATATCGCCATTTGAGCCTTCAGTTATTCCATAAGGAGCTGAATCCGCCTGTGGCAGCGGGTATTCAATAAAAATACCTGATGTTGTAAGCCTTCCTATTTTATTGGCTCCATTCTCTGTAAACCATATGTCGCCCTTGGAAGATATAGTTAAACACATAACTTTAGCATCTGGAGTAGGAACTTTATACTCTTTTACCTTACCACTTTCATCTAGACAGCTGATTTTGTTTGCTTTATGTTGTGTAAACCATACCTTTCCGTCTAGTGTTGAATCTATACCGTACGGACCTGAATCGGGAATTGATAAATTAAATTCTCTAATATCAAATTTCATTTAAATCCCTCCATCAATCATTTTTTAACAAAAAAACTCCTATGCCCATTTTCTGAGATAGGAGGTAGTGCAGTTCATGTTACAGACTAAAAACAGGCTTATTTATCCAATGCCTTTTTAGACTGTATAAAGTACATTACAATAAACCTATCCCAATAGGTGCAGCTTCGTTAATAAGTGTTACGTTTATAACACTGATGTAATAAACAAGATGAATTTATTCTCAGATGAATAATGTGAGTCATAAAGAGGCTTGAATTCTGCGTCACATCATATATTAAATGAGAATTTATACAGCTTACTGATAGCTTTTGTTTTTACTGATCAAATCTATCATTTCATTTACTCTTTCTGAATTTATTCTCAAGGCTTCAAACGGATCTATTTCAAATTCTTCTTGTTCCACGATAAACCATTCGACACCGAATTTTGTTCCAGTTTGCAGGAATTCAAGAATGTCTAATTCTCCGTTCCCAATTTCCGTACTTACCTTCTTTCCATCTGCGATTTTCATGTCTTTCAAATGCAATGTTACACACTGATTTTGATAGTCTGAAAGAATTTTAACAGGATCATATCCTGAAAAGGCTGCCCAAAAGCCGTCCAGCTCGATTTTCACGAGAGAAGGATCTACATTCTCAAATAATAGGTCAAATCCTGTTTTTCCATCAAAAACGTCAAATTCAAATTCATGGTTATGGTATCCAAAAGTAAATCCCAAGTTCTTGCACTTTTCCCCTATCTGATTAAATAATTCTGCCGCTTTCTTATAGTCATCAGCATTCTTTCTCATTTCTTCTGGAAGACCAGGACAGATAATAAGCTTATTACCAATAAATTCATGATATTCTGCAGTCTTTTCAAATTCACCATTTATTAACTGTTTAATATTGACGTGAGCACCTGCACTTTTAAGTCCATTATGATCCATCGCTCTTTTCAGATCCTGAACGGGCGTATTATAAAAACCTGCAAACTGAACGCCTTCATACCCTAATACAGCGACCTTTGATAATGTTTGCAAAAAATCTTTTTCTGCTTCTCTCCAGACCGAAAACATTTGTAATCCTAATTTCCCCATAAAAATCCTCCATTCCAATAATCAGATTTAGTTTTTTCTCAATTTCTCATCTCAAGTCTAATGAAGAGTTTAACGTTCTCAATTTTCTGTTGAATCATAAAGTGCATGGATGACTTACAGTAATAAAAGAAAAAAAAAATCGACTTTAAAATTCTGTGTTCGGTTCTAATGATTTAGGTCTTTCGGGTTTAAAAAACGGTAAATAATGCGTACCATTGATTGAAGAAAGATGAAATCCGTGCATGATATCAAGTACATGATAGGTTAATTGGCCGCTTGCTCTATGCTGACTGCCGCTTTTAATAGAATCTGCCATTTCAGCTACCCCAATGCCTCTGCTATTTCCTGTATAATTGTGCGTAAGTGAATACTCTTTCCATTCTGTTTCTCCCTGTTTCTTTATTCTTACAGGGCCGCCAAACGTATTGGGATCTGGAACACTCATTGTTCCTGTTTCGCCGTATATCTCAATAAACGGCAGATTTGCTCCCCATACGTCGAAACTTGTAATAATAGTCCCCACAGCCCCATTTTCAAAATCAAGGACTCCGGATACATGTGTTGGAACCTCTACAGGTATTTTTCGTCCATCCTTTGTTTCTCTTTCCAGAAATGAAGTGCTTGTTGATCCTGTAACTCTTCTAACAGGACCAATCAATGAGACAAGCGCAGTTAAATAATAGGGACCCATATCAAACATAGGACCACCGCCTTGCTGATAATAAAAATCAGGATTCGGATGCCAGCTTTCATGGCCGTGGCACATCATAAAAGCAGTAGCTGCAACTGGTTTACCAATCTCTCCATCATCTATTAATTTTCGGCAGGTTTGCAGACCGCCCCCTAAGAATGTGTCTGGTGCGCCGCCAAGCAGTAACCCTTTTTTCTCAGCCAAATCAAGCATTTTTTTACCATCTTCAAGGGATACCGCAAGAGGTTTCTCCACATATACGTGTTTTCCTGCCTCAAGTGACGCTATACAAACCTCTGCGTGTGCCGCAGGTATGGTTAAGTTAATGATCATTTGAACTTCTGTATCTGATAATATCTCATCAACATGATACGCTCTTTTTATGTTATATAACTTTGCTTTTTGTTTCGCTTTTTCAACATCAAGATCCGCACAAGCGATAACTTCCAATGACTTATAGCTTGAGCAGTTTTTGAAATAAATATCACTAATATTTCCGCATCCGATAATACCGACTTTCACTTTTTCCATATATCTCTCCACCTTTCACTGAGATTATTTTGCAGCCCAAGCCATTCCTTGACTCATCATCTTCTTCATTTCCGGACGCTCCACAAGATCGATAGAATGCCCCAATGCACAATAGAAGACTCGTCCTTCTCCATATTGTTTCGTCCATGCAACTGGCATCTTTACCTGTTCCGTGTTTGTATAGGCTAAAACATCGATTACAGGGTCAACATGCATATAATACAGCTCGGATTTTACGGTGAAATCCTTCATTCCTTTTGTAACAGGGTGAGCCGGATCCACTTGCACGGTATACTCCACAGCGTCCCCGCCTGGATGTGCTACAAATTGTCCTCCAACCATAAATTGATAATCTGCTGCATTTCGGAATGCATCCCCCATTCCGCCATGCAGCCCAGCTAGTCCCACACCACTTTTGATAGTGTTTAATAAAGATTGAAGCTGTTCTTGGGTTATGTCACCCATCGTCCAATTTGGAACGATAAGATTTAATTCCATTAACTTTTCTTCATCTAAAAGAGTGTCTAAAGAAGTTGTTATTTCAACTTCAAACTCTTTTTCTCTTAAATAGGCTGCAAGAATCTCTGAGATTTCTTTCGGCTTGTGTCCACTCCAGCCACCGGATACAATTAGCGCTTTTTTCATTTTATCCTTCACTTCCCTTTGTATTGTTTTCAAGCAGATGTAAGGCAACAGAAAGACTGGCAAAATCACCAACATTTTCACCAAGACCAGCAGGCACAATCTCGCAAACAGCTCATGATTGAGGCAATGCCTCATTTTTAATGGTTTCATTCGTGACCTGTGCCTCCAATTAGCACAATTGAGTCAGCACTTGCCCTTAATTTTAATAGATCTGATTCAATCCTTTTTTGAAAGCGTTATCATTTCAATGATGGAAGCATCTTAATGCGCGCTTTAACATTAAAGTCTTTATTTACTTGAACCGTCCCCAATAACTATCGATATAAAGGATAGTTTAATTTCACACGATTGTCAATTTTCAGAATTTTAATAGCATCAGTGTTTTCCATTTCAAAATAAAGATATATTTCTAGTTGGTTGTTTTTCGGAATCGTCCAGGCGGGAGCCCTGTTTCCTTTTGAAAAACTCTTGTAAAATAATGGACACTTCCAAATCCTGTCGCTTCTGCAATTTCTTTTATTGGAAGGTTTGTCGATTTTAATAGATAAGCAGCTTGTTTGACACGCTCCTTTCGAATAAATGTAATAAAGTTCTCATGTATTCCTGTAGAAAATAACCGGGACAGGTGTCTAGTTGAAACGTTAAGATATTGAGCAACCATTTCTAATGACAATTCTTTTTCCAAATTGTCAATTATAAATTTTTTTGCCTGCTGCAAGATAAAATGTGGAAGATTCATGTTATTTTTATAGGTATCTTTATGATTAAGAAACAAGTTAAGAAAGGAGACCAGCAGAGTATGAGCTAAGTTTGGCAATGTGTCAGACGATACTGCCCATTGCTCTTGAATGGGTACGAGGAGTGTTTTCCAAAGAGTTGCAGTAGAAGAATTATCTCCATTATGAATCAAAACATGATCCTGCTGTGCCAGTGAAAGATAATGCTTTATATATTCTCTTGATGAACGCCTCTCGTCAACCTCAAAACAAACAAATAACAAGAAAAGACCCTTTTCACTTAATATTTGATGTGTGATGCCTGGTCGTGAATAAAACAAGGTACCTGGATAGAGAGAATAGATATTCCCATCGTCTATATATGTTCCCTCCCCATTTAGAACATAACAAACCTCAAACGATGAATGCCGATGGACCGGGTTGTATGTCAATTGTGAATCGACTCCCCAATAATTAATACGAAAAGATGCTCCCTGTCCAGTTAATACTAAATGTTGATTTAATCGGCTAACACTTTCCTTTACAAGATACATAGCTATCCCCTCATTTATTTAATAATGGCGGAATCAGACAAAAAAATGGCGGTTTTATTCAAATACAGAAAAGGATTAACATTATTATAATAATTGTGAAGATAAAGTCAATTTTTACAACTATAAAGGAGGCTGGGGAAAATGATTCAATCTAGTGATGTAGATTTTTACAAAGATCAGGGGTATTTGTTGGTAAAAGGAGTATTCAATCAGCAGGAAGTTGAAGAAATGCGTACTGGTGTCGATAATATCATCCAGCGGGCAGTACACGCGAATAAGGATCATAATGCCACATGGGATGGTGACTATTTACCAAAGGAAAAATTGAAAAGACTAGTATTAAAAGGTTTTCATAATATTCACTATCATGATCATGTATTTTTAAGAGCGTTGACTCATCCGAATATGCGTGCTGTATTGAAACAGATAATCGGACCGAATGTGCAGCTTCATCATTCAAAAATGCTTGTAAAACCGCCTGAAAATGGTGCCGCTTTCCCTATGCACCAAGATTATCCCTACTTTCCGCACGAAAACCATACCATGTTAGCGGCAAGTGTCCATTTAGATAACAGCAATGAAGAAAACGGTTGTCTGCGTGTCATTCCTGAATCACATAAACAAGGGGTCCTTCCGCATATAGGAAGTCATTATTTAAATCAAAAGGAATACCCGATTTCAGAAGGAACATTATGTCCAGCTGAAGCAGGCGATGTGTTGTTTTTTAATTACTTAACCATTCACGGTTCGGATGTTAACAAAAGTAATCGCACGAGAAGAAATATCCTTTTCCAATACCGGGATGCATCCGATTTCCCGACAAGCAATGATCATTTTGACTGGGGTATGGGACTGATGGTAAATGGTGAAAATCCCCATTTTGAAAGGGTAACCCCAAAATATAAAATTGTGTAAATGTAATTTTATTTAACTTTAATATAGACCGTTCGGATATACGGACGGTTTTTATGTTCTGTTTTCTTATAATATGTACGAACCTATGTGTAAGTATATAGTTTATAACAGCACAAACAACTTATGGAGGCGACCTTTTGCAAAAAATAAACAATCTCTTCCATACCAAGTTTAACGCCCCTGTTCATTCATCCTAATCGTTTTACTGATTTTTTCACTATTTTATTCCATCAAAAAAGCGCAATCCTTGCTTTGGATAAGCGCCTAATTGTTGAAAAAATATAGAAACTTGTTGATCAGATTCCATAAATTGTTTCATCTTAAAATTCCATGCCTATTCTTGATGTCAAGTACCGCAAAAAGTTTTGTAGGGACTTGATGATTCCGGCGGAAGTGTGCAGTAATCGGCCTGTTCCGGAGAGTGCGCGTACGGGCTGGAAAGTACACCTAGAAGCCTCTCCATCACACTGTAGTCTCCTTGTTTTACAGCAGCATCTAATGCCTCTTCTACTCGATGGTTGCGGGGGATCACTGCAGGATTGTTTCTGCGCATTAATTGCTGCGAGATGGTTTTTGGTTCTTCCTGCCTTCCAAGTCTATCCTGCCACTGCTTATGCCAATCAGCAAATTCTTTAGTGCCAAACAGCATCGTACCCTCCGCATTATCAAAAGTTAATGCAAGGAATGTATTGGTATAGTCAGCGCGATGCTTCTGCATCAGCTTCAGGAGGTCGTTTATAAGGGCTTCATCCTGAATCTCTTCATTAAATAATCCCAGTTTCCTTCTCATTCCTGCAAGCCAATTTCGTTGGTACAGCTCAATAAAATTTGAAATTTCGTCCTGCGCAAGCTGGACGGCATCCTCCTGATCGGCATGCAGCAGCGGCAATAAGGTTTCCGCAAATCTAGCAAGGTTCCACCCGGCAATATACGGCTGATTTCCATAGGCATACCTGCCTTGAATGTCAATGGAACTGAATACCGTTTCCGGGTCATAGGCATCCATGAAAGCGCAAGGACCATAATCAATGGTTTCTCCGCTTATGGTCATGTTGTCTGTGTTCATCACTCCGTGAATAAAGCCAGCCAGCTGCCACTTGGCAATCAGCATGGCATGACGCTTAATTACTTCCCGAAGCAGAGAAAGATATCTGCTCTCGTCCTTATCAGCGTCTGGAAAATGACGCTTAAGTGCATAATCAGCAAGGGCCCGGAGTTCTTCGACTGATCCCCATTTTGAAATATATTGAAATGTTCCGAAGCGCAAGTGACTGGCAGCCACTCGGGTCAAAATCGCACCAGGCAACTCAGTTTCGCGAATTACCGGTTCACCGGTTGTCACCACTGCCAGGCTGCGAGTGGTAGGAATATCCAGCGCATGCATGGCTTCGCTTATGATGTATTCTCGCAGCATAGGTCCAAGTGAAGCCCGTCCATCGCCACCGCGGGAATATGGTGTTCTGCCTGACCCCTTTAACTGAATATCAACCCGCTCACCATGGGGAGTGATTTGCTCACCAAGCAGCATGGCCCGTCCGTCCCCTAACATGGTAAAGTGGCCGAATTGATGCCCTGCATAAGCTTGAGCCAGAGGCAAAGCACCTTCAGGAATCTCGTTGCCGGCAAGCGTCGCTACTCCATCTTCGCTTTTTTGCGCCTGTATGTTTAACCCAAGCGATGCTGCCAAAGGTTCATTAAAAATAATCAATTTCGGTGAACTTACAGGGTTAAGATTTACGCTGGCAAAAAATGATTTCGGCAGATTGGCGTAACTGTTGTCGAAGTTCCATCCTGTTTTTTTTTCTTTTTTATTTGTCATAGTATCTCCTTCTCTTCTTTTTGTCTTTTATGTAACATCAAGTGTTTTCACTCACAAAACTATCGAAAATTTATAATTAACATGCTTGTTCAACTGATTCAGGATCATTTGAAGGGAAAATACATTCCAATAAATAACATCTTGAAATTATACTTTCACTTACACTTGTTCCAGTTCTTATCATCTGTTTATCTGTACCATTAAATTCATAGGAAGTTTATGTGGCAAACGCTGTATTCCTCTCCATAGTATCTTATAAATGATGGATAATAAAGTAAGGTCTTATTGTGCCGCATTCAAATAATAAGAAGTTTTTGATAACACCATATTCATCCATCAAGGATACACGAAGGAATTGAATAATAAATGCTCAGAGAATTTCCTCTCTGAGCATTTAGATTTATTGAAAATGCTGTTCAATATTTTTCAAACCATTTATGCCAAACTTGGTAAATAAAAATCAAAAACGCAACTGCTGACATTAAAATTGCTGTGTATAAACCAACATGTTACCCGTGGTGATACCAGCAATTTTAGTCCAGTTGCACTTTGAAAAAACATGAGTAATAATTTAACGATTTTGATGAGAATTTCGATAATAATGATTTTTTATCCTATCCATCACTTCTGATATTTTCCCATTCACTTAAATACATGACATCTCGTTCCACATTCTTCTTTTTGGGAAGTAAACAAAGAAATTCTAAAGAATTTCCGTCTGGATCATAAAAGTAGAGGTTAGCAGAAGGTGTCCAAGTATGAACCATGGGTTCAGAGGGTTCCAGCCCAAAAGCTGGCCTTGGACTAATACTTTTTTCAAGAAGCCATTCTCTGGCAAGTATGATATCCTCATAGCTAATCTTAAATGCAAAGTGGCTTTTATGAAAATTTTCTTCTGAAACCTCCCAAACGCCAAGCATCTGTTCTCTCTTTTTATTTTTATCAAACCAAAAGAATGCTGCACGGCGCTCTTCAATATAATGGGCTAGATCTAATCCTAGTTTCTTATAGAATTCTATTGCTGTTTCTAAATTTTTTGTTTGAACATGTGTTTCATATAGAGTTCCTGGAAACATTCATAAGTCCCTCCCTATTTTCTATAGATTTGTTATTTTTCCCCATTGTAACAAATAAGAAATAAAGAGGAATCGTATATTTGGCTGAACATGTGTACGTTTTAAGTCGTACGACTTTGGACTTTACCTGAAAATTGGTTAACAGAAACTGAGCGATTTCATTTCAAATCATAAACATTCACTTTAAACTTTTCATTAAATAAGACACTATCCCAATTTGGATAAGTGCCCAATTATAGAATAAAATTCACTTTAATAAATGCCCATTAAGCTTAATCAAACTTTGATATATTGGATGGTTTTATAACCGCTTTACTAAGCAATTAGCTGATTGAAAGAATCAATTAATATTTTTTAAAGGCGTATCCTCTTGTAAACAGGATACGCCTTTAAATTGTATTTTATAATCTTTTTCAACTGAAGAGTAATAGATTAACGAATCTCATATGTCACTTGTATTTTATTTGGCTATTCCATTATACCGCTTAGTAAAAAACACCTCCTTACTAAAGAAGAGTGTCCGATTGTTGAAGATTAACTATTCACAAATGAGATTAGAAACTAAATACTTCAAATATTCCTTTCTTATTCATCATCTCAATAGATATTAATTAACACTTACAAATCATCAGATGATTTCCATCAGGGTCTTTAAAATTAAAATAGTGATTATGTTCTATTTCAGTAATCACATCAATGTTCTTTTTCTTCATAAAAGTATATGCTTCCTCAATATTTTCTGTATTGAAATGAAATAAGGGGGTTTTTATAATGTTATGTTCTGAATAAATCTTGCTGTCTAAAACAATCCCCGTACCATTCAGAGGTATAACGTAAATATGACCAAATTGAATGTCTCCATCTGCTTGTAAACCTAAAATATCACAATACCAATCTCGTGCTTGTTCTATGCTGCTCACTGGAATAAAGACTGTTCCGATTTGATTTAAAATAGGGTTATTCAAATAAACACCTCCATAATTATTTACATAGTTGCCTTAGCTATTACATTCGTTTTTTTGTTTAACTAACCTGCTTTTAAAGTTCAACAATTAAAAGGAGTATTAAATGATTTTTTTTCCGTTTTACGAAGCAGTATGCAGTTTGAAAATAGGATAGATGTTTAATAGTTAAGAGTGTAGCCAAAAGATTGAAGTAAATTGCTTCTATTAACACATTTAAAAGGCGTATCCTTGAAAAGGCTCTATAAATACAAAAAACACCGCATTGAAAAATTCTTTTAAAAAAATAAATTATTTCAAACCGTTTTGTGTTTTTTCTCGTTACCTATAGTGATACAAAAAAGGGGGATGGAAATGAACAAAACCGTTTTTATTGCTGGATTATTATTAATAATGCTAGTGCTGCTCGGGTTTTCGGAAGCTGCGGATTCAAAACAGGCGCAGACCAGCCGAAATAATGATGAAGTTGTAAACGTTTACGGACCAGGAGGACCTCTCGGGCCAATGAAAGAGCTGGCGGAACGGTTTACAGAGGAAACGGGAATAAAAGTGAATGTAACTGCTGGTCCAGAAGCAAAATGGATCGATAAAGCCAAACAGGATGCCGACATTATTTATGGAGGCTCCGAATATATGCTACGTGACCTTATGCTCAAATATCCCGGAATGATTGATGAGAAAAAACGTATAGAGCTGTATCCTAGAGCGGCAGGCATTTTAGTCAGAAAGGGAAACCCAAAGAACATTCGATCGTTGGAGGATTTAACGAAAAATGGCGTTAAAATCATTGATGTCAATGGTGCAGGCCAGCTTGGACTGTGGGAGGATTTGGCGGGAAGAAAAGGGCTTATTCCAGGAATTGACCGCAATATTGCCATTTCAGTGAAATCAAGCGCGGAAGCCATTGAGTACTGGAAATCTAATTCCAAATATGATGCTTGGATTACATACGAGTCTTGGCATTATCGGTTAAAAGACGAGACAGATTTGGTTCAGCTCCCTGATGAAGACAAACTGTATAGGGGAACACCTATTAGTTTGACGAATGATTCGAACAATAAGAAAAAAGCAAAAATGTTTATCGACTACTTAAAAACAGAAGCTTCACACCAAGTTTTTCAAAAATGGGGATGGAAATGATAACTAGTATAAGGAGTGGTTGGAGATGAAAAAATGGATGTTTGTTATATCAATTTTTGCTGCTATATTTGTTTTAGGCGCCTGTGGAAATGAAGCTAAAGAAACGGCAAAGGGAACTCAAAGCGAAACTGATGCAGCATCGGAAACCGCTGCTAAAGAAGAAGACGCGGCAAGTTTGCAATTGCTTAAGGATAAAGCGGTAGGTGAGTATCTTACTGATTCAGAGGGAAAGGCGCTATATTATTTTAAAAATGACGTGTCCGGAAAAAGCAACTGCACTGGTGATTGCTTAGCAAAATGGCCGCCATTTACAGAAAAGGAATTTGAAGTGCCGGATGGGTTCAATAAAAAAGACTTCGGTACGATTACAAGAGAGGATACTGGGGCGGAGCAGGTAACGTACAAAGGATACCCTCTGTACTACTTTGTAAATGACAAAAAAGAGGGTGACGTAAACGGCCAGGGTGTGAAAGATGTATGGTTTATTGTAAACAGTGAAACAGTCTTTCAATAAATATAAAAAGGATCAGGAACTTTCACGCGAGTGATGGTTCCTTTTCATCATTTTATTGTATGGGTTTAACCAATAATAAAGATATCAATGGTGAGGAGTGCAGGTACGATTGAAGAACAAACGTGATGACGAATTAATGAGATTAGTGAAAAAAAAGCATCGTCCTGCTCTAGAAGAACTTTATGATCGCTACATTAAATTAGTCTATAGCTTTGGATTTAAATTTACAAACGGCAATGAAGATAAAACGAAAGAAATTGTCCAGTTAGTATTTTTAAAGCTTTGGACGACAAAAAGCAGCTATGACCCATTAAAAGGCAGTTTTACGAATTGGCTTCTGACGGTTACCCGTAATGTTTGCGTTGATTATATCCGGAAAGACAGTATTCATGCCCAAAACAACCGACAAATGGATCCAAGTTGGTCAATTGAAATAGCAGATCCGAGCAATGAAATTGAGAAAAGGCTGATTTTCAGTGAAGTGGCCAAGGCAAAAAGCAAATTAAATATGTCGCAAAAAAGATTGATCGATTTACTATACTGGAAAGGCTATTCTCTAACAGAAATTGCTAAGATCGAAAACGAACCGGTAGGAACCGTTAAGAGCAGGCTTCATCAATCTCTCAAACAATTAAAGAAGCATTTGGAAATGGGGGATTTATAAATGGTCAGAGAATGTGAAAACCTGCTTTCTTTTATAGCGGATGAATTGGATGCAAAAGAAAAAAGAAAATTTGAAGAGCATTTACAGCGTTGTCTTGAATGCTCAAGGGAGTATGAACACATGACAGAAGCCTGGAATTCATTACATTGGGACTTTGAAGAAAAAGAAGTACCTGCATCCTTAAAGGTGGACGTAATGGATTTTGTGTTCGAGAGTGAAAAAAAGAATGTTAATAAGTCAATCCGAGCAAAGCTGGAAGAATGGGGCAGCTTTTTTCAAAGGCAGTTTACCCCCATATCTGCTGTTATAGTGCTAGTCTTTATGTGCCTGTCTATCGGTCAGTCAATTTCAAATGTAAAATTGAAAAATGAACTTGTGAGTGAAGAAAACTTAAAATACGCTCCAATTGAAGTTTTGTCAACACTTTCTTTACAGAGCGCCAATCAAGCGAACAGCAACGTGAGGGGCCATGCATCTATTTTGCAGCAGGGCGAAGACAAGAGGCTGGTTGTACAAGTCAATAATTTGCCTAGGTTAGAAGGATCGGAAGTATACCAGGTGTGGCTGTTAAAAAATGGCAAGCGGGAGAATGCCGGGATTTTCAAGCCGGATGAAAGCGGGGCCGGAGTGTTAACCTACCAGCTTGTACAAAACTCCGATTTTGATCAAATCGGTATTACCGTCGAACCTGACCAATACAGCACCCAGCCAAGAGGCAAAAAGATTGTGGGATCGTCGTGATATTTCATTTCTGGAAGCAACACGGACTTTCCAATTGTGGTGAGTCCGTGTTGTCATGATTTTTGGGCGATCGCAGAAATATTTCAATTTCCACCGAAAAAATTGATATTTCATCGATATATTCAGAAAATTAAAGACACCAGCATCTTCTCCTGCCAAATCAGCAGGAACCCCCTCTGTATCTTCTCTAATCAAAAAAAATACATCTATTTTCCATTATAAAAAATATCATAATTTTAATATTTATACACCATGTTTAGCTTGTTAATCATATTGTAGCATGCACCATATAAACCCGCATCATTTCCCAGCATAGATGGAAGAACTAACAAATCATGTCCGTAGTACTCCATTACTTCCTTTTTTAAATTTTTATTAATATCTATTATTAAACGGTCAGCTTTTTCTGTTATTCCGCCGCCAATAATAATGGCTTCTGGATTAAGCAGGTGAGTGATGTTTGCAAGGCCTATGCTAATAAAGTGAACAAATCGGCTGTAAACGGAAAAAGCTGCAGGATCATCATTCATAGCCAGATGAATAATTTCTTCCCCTGATATGTTCTTTTTTACCTCTTTACTCTTAATTTCTTCTAGATAGTCTTGGACGAAAGCTTTGAGGCTGATTCAACTATCTGTTGAATCAGCCTCAAATTCATTGATCTTATTATGATATGCTCCCTATCTTGCCTAAGAAAGTTGAGATTCTTCATGTAACTGACCTAGTTTTCTCATCGACTTATTTTTAGCCAAAGCTAAAATTCCAGCAGAAAGACATAGAACAGCTCCTGGAATGTCCATCAGCAAATAAGATACAAGTCCTACAAAGATAAACCATACTGGCAGTTTCACTTCTATTTTTTGCTCATCAAGCTTATTCATGAGATACAAATTTATAAATCCAAGCGTGATGAATATCATCCCGAATGTTACCGCAAACATGTACATGCTTCCAAAAAGAGACTGTATGGCTTCCATTTTTCCAAAGGAAGTTTCTCTGACGCTAAGCCCTTGCTTTTTTATGGCGGATGCATAAAAGAGCATGGTCACCGCTCCTGTGAAAATCTCCCATATCGCCCCTATTAAAACAAGTCTTCTCTCAAGTTTTCTATTCACAGTTCATTATCTCCTTTTTGGATAGGATGAAAATGTTCCAGTTCCATGAAATCTACCCTTTGACACCCGAAGACAATGACAGGGACTCGACAAAATATTTTTGCGTAAATAAATACAGGATAAAAGTCGGGATAATCGCTATTAATGCGGCAGTTAACGCATGGGCAATATCCAATTGATACATTCCCTGAATCAGCTGCAATCCTGGAGTTATCGGCATTTTTTCAACATCGTTGAAGACAATGGATGGCCATAAGAAGTCATTCCAAGCTCCAGTAAACGTAAATAATGCTACTACTGTCAAAACGGGTCTAAGCAAGGGCAAAATGATTTTCAAAAATATTTGAAAATCAGAGGCTCCATCGACTCTCGCCGACTCATCAAATTCCCTGGGAATGCCATTTAAAAACTGACGAACCAGGAAAATATTGAATACACCCGCTGCACCAGGGACAATTGCGGCAAGATAGCTATTTACCCACCCTAAAGAATCAATCATTTTATAAAGCGGAATTAAGTTTACGACACTAGGAAACATCATGGTAGCCATTAAAAAGAGAAAAAGGGCGTTTCTTCCTTTAAATTTTAGTCTGGAATAACCAAATGCAGCCAATGAAACCACTACTACCACTAAAATAGTCTGAGAGGCTGATATAATAAGAGAGTTCATAAACCATTTAGCCAGGGGCGCACTTGTATTATTAAAAAGAACATCCTGATAGTTTGTCATCACCCAGTTGATCGGCAAAATGGTGAAGCCATTTGCCTGAAGATCCGCTTCATTTTTAAATGATGTTAAAAATGTATAAACTAATGGGACAATCCAGATAAATGCCATAACCAGCAAAAAGAAAAACGATATCAGCTTTGCGGCCCGATTATTAATAGATAACACCTCCTAATCACGCTGTCTTAAAAAGAAGAATTGAATGGCTGAAACAATCATAATACAGACTCCTAAGACTACAGCCATAGCTGAAGCGATGCCGGCAATAGATTGGCCGGAACCGAACGCATTCTGCTGAATATACATAAGCAGCACAGTTGTTGAACTGTCAGGTCCTCCTTTTGTCAGCATTAACGGCTGGCCATAAACATTGAATTGGGCAATCGTCGTAATGACAACTGTATACATAAGCTGTCCTTTAATACTCGGCAATGTAATTTTGAAAAAGCGCTGCACACTGCCTGCACCATCGATTGACGCAGCTTCAAAATATTCCTTTGGAATTCCGCCTAGAGCTGCCTGGTAGATTATCATATTCGCTCCAATACACCACCAGACAGTTACGATTACAAGAGCTACCCAGGCATAAGGCTGAACAGAGACCCAGTTTGTATCCAGCTTAAAATAATGGTTGATGGGTCCAAAAGTTACATGAAAAAGCATTGCCCATATAATCATGACTGCTGATACAGAAAAAAGTGTCGGCACATAAAATAAAGCTTGAAAAAACCCCATCCCCTTAGGCTTTGCATGCAAACCTGCTGCAAGCAAAAGCGGAACGGCGATACATGCTGGAACCGTAAACAGGACAAATTGAAAGGTATTACCAAGCCCTGTATACAGCTGTGTATGAAACGTTGATTCTTTATTAAATAAAATTTCCTGATAGTTAGCCAAACCTACAAATTCCGGCTGATTAATCAAATCCCAATTTGTAAAAGAGATATAAATACCAAATAACGTTGGAATGAAAAAGAATACAAGAAACAATATCAGGTGGGGTCCGATATAAATGAGCGGGGAAAGGTTCATTTTCTTTTTAGGAACCTTGATCTCCTGTAAAGCAGGTACAAGTCGGGTTTGCTGCTTTATCGCTGGACGATTCATATAGCATGTCTCCTATTCTTTTTTGATCGAATAGAGAGAGACAATCATGAAAGGGTAAAACCATGCAAAAACAAGTGGTTGATCCTTTCATGATTGACAGCCTCTTTTACTCTTCATCACGCGTTGAATGAAATTCGCTCTATGTTAGTTTTTATTCTGACTGATCTTATCCTCAACCGATTTTTGCGCTTTCTTAAGAGCATCTTCGATTTTCACTTTTCCAAAAATGGCATCTCCGGCCATTTTATCAATCTCGTCAACGACAAAACCATTATATTGATAGTCAAAAATTTTAAGCGTTTCCTGCTGTTTTTCATCCTTTACCAGGAAGGATTGAGGCAGTTCCAAATATTTTGGGTCTTCTAAGGTAGCCAGTGCAGCCGGATTTTGTCCTGCCTCAGCCCAAGGAAGAGAATTTTGTCTCAAATAATCGAGGAATTTCATAACCCCATTTGTTTTCTCTTGATTTCGATCCTTGCTGTTTAGCATGACAAACTGATGGGATGAGCTCCAGTTAACAACTTTATCGGTTGAAATTTGAGGAAAGTTTGTCATTCCCCATTCCAAAGATTTCACTTCGTTTAAGCCATTTTGCATCCAGATTCCTTCAGGATAAAAAATCTGCTTCCCTGATTTAAACAGCTGCCCTGGGTCTTCTCCATCCTTGTTTGTCAGCTTTTCATCAACAAGTGATTTCAATAGATTTAAAGCCTCTGCGGCTTCGGGTGTATTAAGCGTTGGTTTTTCGCCATCACTTGTTATATCCCCGCCAAATTGGTGATAAAGAGACAGGAAGATTGGTCTCGTCCATGTGATCCCTACTGCTTTAATGTTATCTTTTTTAGCTTTTTCACCTGCTGCTTTTATTTCATCGAATGTGACAATATTATCTTCTAAAACCCCTGGAGCATATTTTTCAACAAGCTTTTTATTGTAATACATAACAAAACTATGAACATCTAAAGGCAAGCTGTATCTTTTCCCTTCTAAGCTTCCTATATCCCAGCCAGACTTAACATAATTCTCTTCCTTTATTTCCGGAAAATCTGTTAATGCTTCATCAAATGGGGTTAGCATCTCATTTGCAGTGAACCCTTTAATTCTCTCTGCATGAACGATTGTCATATCAGGAATGTTTTTTCCCGAGTTAACTACTGTAGGAATTTTGGTATACATATCCTGTTCTTTTAAAGATACGTTTTTAACCTTATATTCTGGATTTGTTTTATTGTAATTATTAATGATCTGCTGCATATTCTTCCCATCAGGCCCTGTAAAAGGGTTCCAAAATACAAGTTCTTTACTGTTGGCACCTGATGTGCTGTTTGAGCTGCATCCAACGAGCGTAAACACGAGACTTACTAAAACGAATAAACTGAACATTGATTTCATAGTGATTTTCATAGTATTCCCCCTGAAATTTTTGATTACCATTTATCACTTAAAAACAAAATGAATAGCCTCAGCCCATAGTACAGCGCTTATATTTCTTTTCACCCTGTAAGCTTTGAAAGTTATTCGACTGTGTCAATATGCCACAGATTGTTAATCCTCTTGATTTCTTTCAGATCGCATTTCGGCTTGCGGTCATAGGTTAGAATTCCATTAATCTCCTGTTCCACATCTGTTAATTGTGTATAACAAAATCCATGAAGGGTTCTTGAGGCATAAACGCCTTTTATAATCCTTTCGTAATCGCTTACAAAATCTCCTTCGCTTGATACAGAAGTATATCCCCAGCCAGCGGCATCCCCAATTTTAAAGCCGATACCGCCAAATTCAGTTAATAGAATTGGCTCACCCTGGTAATCAAAGCCCTCTGTATATATCTTTTTTCCTGCTGGACGGGACATCAGCAGCTTTTCCTTTGTAGAAAGTGAGTGCTTGAAATGCTCATATTTCTCTAGCTCTTCCTTGTGTCCATGGTTGTAATTATGGACGGCGCATATATCTGTCGTGGTCATTTCCCACCCATCATTTGAAATGACAATCCTAGTAGGATCAAGCGAATGAATGAGATGATACATGGCTAATGAATGATGTTTCTGCTGTTCATTATTGCAGATGTTTGGGACTCCCCAGCTTTCATTTATTGGAACCCACGTTACAATCGAAGGATGATTATAATCACGCTCGATAATTTCAATCCATTCCCTAGTTAACCGCGCTACTGCATCCTCGCTGTAAATAGGAGATGCAGCACACTCACCCCATACGAGGAACCCCAGATGATCTGCCCAATACAGAAACCGCGGATCCTCAACCTTCTGATGTTTTCTGCATCCGTTAAATCCCATTTCTTTTGAAAGTTCAATATCCTTTTTAAAATCCAGATCATCTGGTGCTGTCAGCAGCCCTTGAGGCCAGTACCCTTGGTCCAGCACTAGTTTCTGATAATAGGGTTTATTATTTAGATAGACCATTCCATTTTCGGTATGTATTTTTCTCATTCCGAAGTAAGAAGTAATTTCGTCTATTACGATCTCAGCATCTATAATTTTAATGACAACATCAAACAAATTTGGTGTTTCCGGAGACCAGTTCCATCCTTCGTGATGATAGCCGGCCTTAAATATCTGACGATTATACAGATTGATTGATCTCTTTGTAAATGAATCAAAAATTTCTATTCTTTCTTCTGCAATCTTTGAGCCTTTAAATGATATTTCTATTAATGCCTTTTTCTCTTTAAACTCCCCAGCCACCTCGAATTCAATTTGAATATCCCCGGAATCTATATTGGGGGTAAACCGAAGTTTTGAGAGATGAGTGGTGTGAACTGCCTCTAGCCAAACGGTTTGCCAAATTCCTGTTGTCCGTGTATACCAGATACCAGCTGATTCTTCCAGCCAAAATTGTTTGCCCCTGGGAATTGTTTCATCTGTTGAAGGGTCTTCTACTCTTATAACGATGGATTCCTTTTCTCCAGTTAAATAGTCTGTAATATTAAAAGAAAAGGAAACGTGTCCGCCTTCATGAGTTCCTGCTAACTGTTCATTCACATAAACGGCAGCACGGTAGTCAACCGCTCCAAAATGCAGAAAAATTTGCTTTCCTAACATATCTTTTGGAATTTCCACTTCTCTTCTATACCAGACCCAATCGTGGAAAGTACTCTCATTAATACCGCTAAGCTCTGCCTGAAAAGCAAAAGGAACCTCAATTTTTCTGCCAAACTTTTTTTCTTTCTTAAACCATTTTTCTTTTAAGCCAGCATTCTCATCGTCAAATTCAAATTGCCAAGCGCCATTTAAATTCAGCCATTCCTTTCTGACGAGCTGTGGACGGGGATATTCTTTACGGTACACCATTTATTTTTCTCCTTTGCTATCATAGTTAATTAATTTACTTAACTATAATATGCAAAAAAATAAATGTAAATATCTATTATTTAAATTTTCTGATAATGGTACTTTATTCCTAGAACACATTTAATGCTCAAAAGTATTCAGTTTCTGCTGTCTTTGACATTATTAAAATAACACATTGCTGGCTCATGATTCTGACTATGGGTATATGTCAAAGATGGTGACTGAACATTAAGTATTCAGTCCCCCAGCTTCAAACATTTTCTTAACTACTACAGAAACAGCGCCAAGGATCATTCCTTTTTTTCCGAGTGCAGAACAGACAATGTCCACTTCTTCTTCCAAACTTCTTATTGTATATTTGCCTGCCATTTCCTTAACACAAGAAATAACTAGATCGCCTTGCTCAAAAATACGGCCTTCAAGAATAATTTTGGACGGCTTCAGAATATTAATTAAGTTAGCTGTTGCCAATCCTAAAGATTTAGCACTTTGTTCAACAATAAGACTGGCCAGGGGATCTCCTTTTTCTGCAGCTTTGAATATCAATTCAATCGAAAGGTTACTCCTATCCGCCTTTACCCACTCTTTTAAAATAGAATCTTCAGCAGAATCCAATCCTTTATGAACTTTTTTAAGAATGGCCGCTTCCGATGCATAAGCCTCAAGACAGCCATTGTTTCCGCACTCACACATAGGGCCATTTACGTCAAGAACAGTGTGGCCTATTTCACCGGCAGTATGAAAAGAGCTTTTGTAGATTTCGCTGTTCATTACAATGCCAGATCCAATACCTCTGCCAACACTAATACAAATAAAATCTGAAACTCCCTTTCCTTGTCCAAACCAGCTTTCTGCCATTGCCAAGGCACGAACATCATTTTCTAAGGTTACAGGGAGGTGGAATTCCTGTTCAAGAATCTCTTTGATCGGCATATTTTCAAGATGCAGGTGCGGAGAAAAAATGGCAAGTCCTTTGTCCGGATTAACTAAACCATGCATGGCAAAACCTATACCAATTATCAGGGATTTATCTGCTTTGCTATTCTCTAGCACTGAGTAGATGCTTTCCTTTATAAGGGTAATAAAATCTTCTTTAGAAGGAAGAGTTTCAAGCTCTTTAGAAAGATTATAGACAATGTGCCCATCCATTGTTGTCAGACTAACACGAATGATCTCCGCTGCCGCATAAACACCGATTATGTAACGAGCTTTATAATTAATACTGAGCATGATTGGCCTTCTGCCGCCTTGCTTTGAACTATTTGATTCTTTTTCTATGACCAGATTCTGTTCAACAAGGTTACTCACAATATCCCCTACTGTAGGACGCGTTAATTTTGTAATCTTCGCTATCTCTGCTCTCGATATTGGTTCTCTCAAGCGTATAAGATTGAGCACGGAAGATTGATTTAGGGATCTCATCCCTTCAAAGCTTCCCGTTTTAAGAGTAAACGTCATTTTATTCATCACGCCTTTTTTATGACTTCAGTTTTGTCATGTGCACTGCATAGAATTAGTAATTCTTTGTTAATTAAGTTACTTTACATTACTATAATATACTCCTAATAAATATACAAAAATATTCCTATAAGAACTGCTAGGCAATTATAAAATCTATTTGCCCTTTAAATAAAGGAAAGTGATTATTTTTGTTGAACTTTTCTACAAATGTGAAAAAAGGAGAGCTATTATGATAGAAAAAGAACTTTCCGGCAGTGAAATGAATCTAACGACGCTAACAAAAGATCTTGCGAACTATAACCTATGGGCAAATACGAAAATGACCGGGTGGCTCAAAACAAAACCGTCTGAAAAAATGGTACAGGAAGTCCCTTCGAGTTTTCCAACTATCAAGCTGACGCTCAAGCATATTGCGGATGTTCAAAATTTTTGGCTGCAAGTGATTAAGCAGGAATCACCGCCAGATTTGGGTCAGTTTGGAGAGAAATCCACTCAGTCAATGGAGGAAGTGTTTAGTATGGTGGAGAAAAGTTCAAAAGAGTTATCTCAATATGTTCATTCACTTACCGAAAATTCCATAACAGGACCTTGTCAAGTTGAAACTCCATGGTTTAATGAAACTCGACCCAGATTTGAATTTATCCTCCAAGTCATGAATCACAGTACTTATCACCGAGGTCAGATTACAACGATTGGCCGTAATGCGGGATTAACAGATGCACCTATGACAGATTTTAATGTCTATAGTTTTTCAGGAAAGCCATCATGTTACTAATGGATTTCGCTGAAATCTGTTAGACATTGCTATTAATCAAAACTTTAAAACCCTTCCATGCTATTCTGATTGAATAAATGGAAGGGTTATTGTTTTTCTTTCTAAAGGCATATCTTTTCTTCTAATTCCCGCTTCTGACGTAAATGATGACGAAAATGCATGTCGACAAGATCGAACCATTCCTTTGCATTGAGCCAGCCGAAGCCCCCATGTTTTACTTTGAAGTTAGGATTAATGACATTTACCTTCTCTTCCCACACTCTCATTCTCTTCTCTACTTGAATGAGCCCCTGCATAAGTTCCTCTTTCCTTTTGGTATTGCTTGGTGTGTTTTCTGGATCTGCCGGCAGCTTGATTTTAATTGGAGGAAATCCTCCGCGTTTGTACAAAATCTCTCCTGCTTCCGTCTTTCCAAGTTTTTGTTCTTCAGATGCTGCTGAACAAGCTTCAACATTCTCAAGATACTCAAATGCAACCTCAATCAAGTGGAGATACATTTGCCCGATAGACCAGGTCCCTTCAGCAGAAATATGTCTTAACTGATCCTTCGAAAAGTGCTGCAGGTGGTTTTTGTAGATTTCAATTGTGTGATAATCATTCAAATTAAACACCTCTTTTATATTCTTTTATTCCAGGTTTACAGTTTCTAAAATATTTACTGCGAATCATTTATAGAACTATTCTAATCCGCCTTGTAAAAAAGCGGATGCTCATAGTTCGGCAATAGCGCCCGATTGTTGAATATCATACTAACTTCTATTAGCTAGTTTAGCTTAAATTTTCTTTTTAAAGGAAGTTAGAGATAAACGTTCATTTACTCTTGTTTCACCTATTTTTGAGAATCCGTTTTTTTCATAGAAATTTACTGCTGGTGTATTTTTGGAACCCGTTGACACTATTATTGTTTCAATGCCTTCTATATGGCTTTCAATGAAATCCAATAACATCTTGGCAATGCCTTTTTTAAAATAGTTTGGATGCACTATTAACCGATGTATATCCATTACATCTTTTTCAACCTTTATAGAAATAGCCCCGCATAACTCTTCGCTTATGTAATAACCAAAGAAAGTTTCACTACATTGCAGCAACGTTTCAACAGTATCTTTTAATGGCGGTATTTCATAAAAGTCAATTATTTCTGCCTCTACCTTATAAGATGGGAGTTGAACGTTTAAAACTTCTTCAGCAAATTTCGGATTAGTAATATCAATTTTTTTAATCAAATCTATCCCTCATTTAATTAGATTATGTTTCATATTCTTATAAAATAGTAATCGCTAATTCCGTCAACAATGGACTACTGAAATAGTCCATTGTTGCTCAATTCTTGCGCCCGATACTTGAATAAACATTTTACTTATCTTAACTTAAACATGCTTATTTTCTAATTTATACTTTGATTTTTACTATTAATATAAGAATGTCTAAAAAACAAAAATAAAGGAAGAGCTAAAGATAATCCAACTGTAAACAGAGATATAAGACAAATCCATTTTTCTTTAATGTTATATTTTAGTGATTCATTGAACATAAATACCAAGAAAACAACACATGAGATTAAAAAATCAACTGCAAAAAAGGCCGATATCGTGTTAGAAAATAATAATTCCATTATTAAACCTAAATCAAGTCCATAATCCCTGAGGAACTGAATAAAAAAATAATACGGAAAAACAGTACCAATTAACCCTAAAATTAAATATAATTTTTCCACTGGATAATTTCCCCTTTTTCAACAAATTTACTATTAGATTACCATAACTAATTCTAAAATCGTTCAAAAAATATATATTATTTAAGATTCCTTTATTGAACAATCTGACCATTTAACTAAAGATGATAGAAAATGACTCTTCCACAATCCAGCCCGTTAGTTTAAGTGAAAATCATCACAATTTCTGTTCTGTTTTTGAACAAAAATTTACGTTTATATATAGAAAACGTTCCTCAACAATCTGGCCATTTAACAGAACACAAGCTATCATTTCATAACAGCTGCAGAAGATTTTCCATATTAAAAAGAGCAGCTACCGCTGCTCTTTTATATGATTTGTATTAGCAAATAAGGTAATTTGACTGCTAGTTAATCAAGATATAAATGGGAGTTGTTTTGTTATTCTATTTATGTTTAACAGTCAGTTTATTGAACCAGTTTGCACCTTCAAAATACATTTTTCCAAATCCTCCAGAAGTATGGGTCTCTAGCAGAGACACGATTGATTAATTGTGAAAAACATTGTGACACATGCTGATGTACATAAGAAAACTTTATATTTGAAAATTAGAAAGAAATAATATCCTAGAATGAGTTTTCAATTTTTGGTAAAATCATTGTTATAATACGCATCTATAAAACCATTAACATTATCAGAGTTAATTAGTAATCTTTTATAAATAAACAAGGGAGAAGGGAATTATTATTGATTCAATCGAAAAAGTCCTGCCGACTAAAAAGATCCTTTTGTTTTTTATCCCCTTAGGATTATCAGCGAGCTTAGTTACGTTTTCCCATATGATAATTAATGGAACTTTAACAAGAGGAGAGAATCCCGAGGTCATTATTGCTAGTTATGCCATAGCAATGAGCTTATTTGGCATAACAGAACGTCTTGGTGTTTTATTGCGTAATGCCTGTTCTGCTTTGGTGCGTGACAAGGTGTCGTTTAAGGTGATGACGATTGTTGGTGCTTATGTTCTAACGGCTTTAATGGTGGTTTCTGGAACAATTGCGTATACACCTATCGGCAATTGGGTTTTTACTACACTTTTTGGTGCTAATGAGAACATGATTGCACAAATAGTTGATGTTTATCAAATACTGATTATCGTAACCTTTTTTTCAGCAATTCGCTGTTTATTTCAGGGAGTTATTATTATAAATAGACAAACGAAGTGGTTGACAATTGGAATGGTCATACGGCTCATCGTGATGTATTTATTATCTTTAGTTTTTATTAATACCGGTCATATTAATGCCAAAACAGGAGCTTATATCTTTTTGGCAGGTATGATGATTGAAAGTATAATTAGTTTTACAGAAGGTAGAATTCTAGTGAAGAAGATGGTTGATGATGATAAGAAACATACCATTACAAAAAAATCTCAAATTTTCCGGTTTTATAATCCGTTAATTCTATCATCATTAATAATTGTTATGGTTGGTCCAGTTATTAATGTTTTTTTAGGAAAAACTAATGAAATTGAACTTGCGATTGCGTCTTATGCAATTGCCTTAAGTATTACACAATTATTCTTGAGCTTCTTCACTTATACTCATCAAATCGTCCTAACATTTTATAAAGATCATCCTCAAAAAGTTCAAAGATTCACATTAATAATAGGGTTTATTCCTACAGGTATTTTGTCTCTGTTTTGCTTTACTCCAATTGGTGCCTTTTTTATTGAGCATGTATTAGGTGCAAACGAACTCCTAGTAATGGCAAGTTTGGATAGTTTAAACGTTTTTTTATTAATGACACTTGTTTTTCCTTTTATAGACTTTTGTAATGGATTATTAATGGTACGGAACAAAACAAAGGTGATGGTTCTTTCTCAGTCAGCCAATTTACTCTTAACATTTCTTGTTTTAGTCATAACTTCTAGTATTGTTCCATATTGGAACGGGAAAATTGGTGCTATTGCACAATCAATAGGAATGTTAACAGAATTATGTGTATTGGTTTTTATTATATACAGGGTTGAGAAGAAAGTGTGCAATGAAAAACCAGGTAAAAGCAAATATATAAATGGATAAAAATTCTATAAATAAGTTTTTTAACTACATTGAGATGTTATTGAACCGGGTAAACATCTTTCTATGGGGGTCAATCCTGCCAAGCCTGAACTCCTTTTCATGAAGAATGTATGCGCTCACAAAAAATGTTTGGAATAAAAGGTACGGTTATATTCTTAATTATACAAGGTGGACAAAAGAAAGGAATACCGCGGCTATCTTCACCGTATTTAGATATGCAACAATAAAGTCGTTAAATATAAGTTAGCTTCTTCCACAATCGCAATAGGTAAGCGTTTGAAGCTATCTCCGGCATTTCCCCTGCTCCACACGGAACGTGCGAGTTTTCCCCCATTCCGCGCTCCCTTTAACCGAATCTACTTGATCATAAGTTCACCGTTACTTACACTGCAGCGTCCCTCCTAACAGAAGGGATGTTCCCAGGTTCCTATCTGATTGGGGCAATGCACCAATCGTTCTTTCCCGTTAGACTTGGGCTGTTCCTCTACTCCCATTACAGGAGGTTCATCAGTCATGCCCCTATTTATTAAGTAACAATGCCTTATATTATAAATTATCATAAATTCAATTGAAAATTAAAATTTGATTTACATTATTCATCAGTTTCGTGGAGCCGGAAATTGTCTTGCACCATCATATTTGCTAAACGTTTCTTTAAGTAAAATATTTAACACTCTTTATAATGACATTAACATAAATATCCAACATTAAATTTATCATGTTATTAAAAAATCTGGCCCTTTAATGGAAAATTTAAATATAGCCTCAGTCAAAAATCACTCAATTTTTCTTAAACTAAAGCACACTATAGTTCTATAAGAAATTATTAAAAAACAGCAAGATTTTTTGGTATAAAAAGAGGCCACCCATAAGTATGGGCGGCCTCTTTTGTATCTGTTTTACAAAAATGAAAAAAAATAAATATGAACTTTTTTACAGTTTTATTTAGGTCTTGTAGCTCTTATTTTCCCACTTTCACCTAGCTCACGAGAAAACTCATCATCCACACGATCCGGTTCTATTTTTAAGTTTTTGGGAGTTTGAGGTAATGAATTTTTACTGCTAGATGGTTTATGATTGTTTGATCTTCCCATAATATTGCCTCCTAACGAAATTTTTAGTCTTTATTAGTATGGCTAAGAATCACAGTTTTATATCTAGATTTGCTCTTAAACGAACATTATTATCTTAAATCAGTTTTTTGGGACAGCTCCTTCTTATTGATCTAATGCACCCTGCAGTTTAAGTGCATAATTTAACAATCTATCCCCTGCCGCCCTTCGGTAATAACGAATTTAGAGCCGAATAATACCTTTTAGGTATTAATTTAATGCAAATTAACAATTAGAAGTAATGAGTAAAGGAGCGTATTATTAAAGAGAAATAAAATCATAAGTGAGGTCATTCAAGTGGATTGGCATCAAATCAATTATTTTCAAACGGTTGCACAAGTTCAGCATATCACACGAGCAGCAGACCTATTATCCATTTCCCAGCCTGCACTTAGCCGGTCAATTTTAAAACTGGAAGACGAATTAGGCGTACAGCTTTTTGATCGTAAAGGCAGAAATATCTATTTGAATCGTTATGGAAGAATGTTTTTAAACCGTGTTGAGCAATCGATAAAACAAATTGAAATCGGTAAACAGGAAATATGGGATGAAATACATCCAGATAATGGGACGATATCCTTATCCTTTTTGCCTTCTCTTGGAATAAATGTTGTTCCCAACATAATAAGTACTTTCCAAAAAACTTACCCAAACGTCAATTAACACAAATATCGAATCAACAAATTATAGAGCAATTAAAATCGAGAAATGTGGATCTAGCTCTTACTTCATTGCTTCACGATGATAAGGACGTTTTCTGTCAGTTACTATTAACTGAAGAATTATACTGTATCAGGGTTAGTCGGTGCGAAATTGGGCATATCTTTGTTGCCTGATTTGCAGCTTCTGGATAAAAGGAAAGTCAAACTTATCCGAGTCAATAATCCGGTCTGTAAACGGGAAATTGGAATGGCTTGGGTAAAAGATGGCTACATATCACCTGTTGTGGAGGGATTTATTCAATACATTAATCGCTTTTTTATAAAGCATTAAAGGGAGTAAGGTGTTAATCAATGACTTACATCAAACGTGGAACATCTGAATTTAAAAAAGTTAATATTGCTTTATTTGCAGGCGGATTCTGTACCTTCGCTTTACTATGGGGAACACAGCCCTTACTCCCCGAGTTCGCAGAAGAATTTCATATATCACCAGCGAGTTCAAGTATAAGTCAAACTTCAACAACAGTTGCTTTGGCTATCAGCCTTTTAATAGCGGGTTCCTTATCCGAGATTTTTGGACGCAAGACTGTAATGTTCATATCTTTGGTCGCCTCATCAATACTTTCTGTCATCACAGGATTTGTTCCAAATTTCGGTTTGCTAATTCTATGCAGAATTTTACAAGGGATAACGTTAGCCGGTCTTCCGGCAGTCGCAATGGCTTATTTGGGAGAGGAAATTGAAAAAAAGAGTTTAGGTATGGCAATGGGTTTATATATTAGCGGAAATTCTATCGGAGGAATGGCAGGTCGTATTATTAATGGGATTTTGACTGATTATTTTGGTTGGCACATTGCTTTAATAGGAATTGGAATCGTTAGTTTACTTGCAACCATTATTTTCTGGCTGGTCCTCCCTCCATCAACTCATTTTAAACCCCGAACATTTAGGATGAAACACTTAGTAATCACATTATTTAGCCAGTTTAAAGCACCTGGACTCATTTATCTATTTTTCATTGGATTTTTATTACAGGCTGGCTTTGTTTCTTTATATAACTACATAGGGTTTGAATTAATTAAACCACCTTATTCACTCAGCCAAACTTTGATTGGATTTATTTTCGTTGTCTATATTGTTGGAACATTTAGTTCAACGTGGATGGGGATGTTAGCAGATCAATATGGTAAAAGGAAGATTTTACAGTTATCGATAATCATTTTGTTAATTGGGGTTTGTATCACTTTAAACCTCAATATTTGGCTGAAAATTTTTGGATTAGCTATCTTTACCTTCGGCTTTTTCGCCGGTCATTCGATTGCCAGCAGTTGGGTTGGTGAATTGGCTGCCAATAATAGGGCTCAGGCAGCCTCATTATATTTATTTAGTTACTATTCAGGTGGAAGTGTAATGGGAACAGCAACCGGTGTTTTTTATGATCACTTTGACTGGCTTGGTGTTGTTGCTATGATTGCTGTTCTTTCATTAATTTCACTCCTATTTCTGAATCGGTTAGGAACGGTTACAAAAGAAAAATTTAAATTTTCCCCTCATAAAATTTATTAATTACGCCTATGGGCGTTTTTTTTATTAAATTAACCGCCACTTTACTTTAGAAGGATAGGCAACACTTTATTAAGCAATCGCCCCCGGTAGCTGAACAAATCCTTTGTATTTTGCTGCATATAATCTTCTTGCTGTTCACACCAATATTCGCTAATATTTACCAAACTATGTTATGATTGATAGATAAATATATTTTATTTGTTTGGGACCTTTGAGACTTCTCTTAGTCAACCCCCCTATTAAATAGAAGGGAGACTAAGACGATATGTCCTTAGATCACATAGAATCTATGTTAAAAACCTTACAACAGTACAATAATTTTGAAATAACACTAACTTTCAAAAACAAGCATCAGGTTCCCATATTGTTAGTACGCTACCATAACAAGCGTTTTCAACTAACCTATTTGAATAATCACACGATCGAAACTTATGACTATAATAACAAGTGTTTTCAGCTAACTTATTTGAATAATCACACGATCGAAACTTATGATTATATTGAACCTGCAGTTTCAGCTATCGATAAAGCTTTACAATCTGACTTAAAAGAAGCTTCTAAATAATTTAGAGGTTTTTTATTTTTTTTATGAATTAATAAAATGTTACCTCGTGAAGCCCTTTTCACTTTTCTTGTGCTTTTTGTCTTCAGAATAGTAAATGAATACCGAACAGTTTGGGTAAGCATAACATAAATCATGACAGCTGCCACTGCACAGATAATTGCTAAGCCCGACAGTGCAATTTGCCAAGTCAGGTGAACTGTGATTGCCGACGGCGAGGGTCACGCTTTTCTGGGCGAACCTAGAACCTCCAAATAGTGCTGATTGTACATAATGCCCAGGATGTTCCCAAAAGGATCGACCACGGAAGCAGTTATGAACCCCTCGCCGCGCTCTGTGGGTGCCTCGTACTCATTCGCTCCCATAGAGAGCAACTTCTTGAAAGTTGCTGTTACATCGTCGACGTGCCAGTACACTACAGCACCGGCCGGGCCATTCGCTGATCCATCGGGCGCGTAGCGTCTATCGATCAGGCCCAGCTCGTGCTGGTAGTCGCCGAGGCGAAACTCAGCATATCCTGGACGTTCGAAGTATGGTTCGATGCCCAATAGCTCTGAGTACCACTTCCTTGCCTCTGCTAGATCATCCGTCCAAAAACTGACTGTGGTAAGTCCTCGTAATGTCTGTGTGTCGCTCATAATCGATTTCCTCCTTAATGTTGAGTAATACGTTTCGATGCTAAACTAAATAATAGCTTCTAAATTAACTTCGATTTACTTACGAATAATCCCTTCTCTTATTCAAGAAAATGGCCCGATTGTTGATCAGAACAATTGACACCACTCTTCAATTAAACTGCCCTTTAGTTGAAAATGCTTTTCTGGATTTCCTTCTCAATTGGGGTGAAAAATAATAGCTTGTTCAATCCGTAATAGCGCCATCACCCACTTTTTCACAATGATCGCAGCGCCTACATAAAGCGGGGTTCCTGACACCTAAGGAAATTTGTTCGTAACAAACGAAAGCACACCTCCTAACCTAGGAAAGTGTGCTTATTGTAAACTATTTCGCTGTAAATGTGACGTTGTATGCTTCCGCCCAATCAGTGAGAGGAACAATCGTATACGTTTCGCCTGACGTTAATGTACCTTTCACATCAAAGATTCCAACTGCTCCTTTTCGTGAAGAAAAACGATATTGAGCATCAACTGTACTGCCATCCTCTGCTTTTAACTGCAAACTTCTTCCAGCAAACAGCTCCATGCCGGGATCAGCATTTAGGGTAATTTCTAAAGATTTATTATCAATGGCATTAGCCGATTGAATGTTTAGCGGCTCAAAGTCAGCTGCTTTAAATGTAGCGTTCTTCACATCAGCCCATTCAGAAGTTACCGTGTAAGTTACACCGGGATAGAACGTTTCTCCAGCCGGCAGGCGGAATTTCGGAGCTTGTCTCATGTCAGCTCCTTGTGTGAACGGTACATAGTTTGCTGTAAATGTGTCGCCGTTGTCACCTTTTACGGTTATGACACGGTCACGAAGAGATGAAATAATTTCATACTGTATGCCGTTTTCGTCACGGTTCTGACGGTCCAACTCAAAAGATTGCTCTCCTCGGTTTGATCTGTAAGCTTCAATGATGTTCGCATAGTCTGTGACACCATCTTCTCGGAATGACTCGATCTCAAACGTGTCATCTGTTACTTGACGAGTATCACGGATATTGATTTTTTTATCGCTTCCTTTAAACTTCTTCGTACGTTCCCCTTTGTAGCTCAACGTATAAGGGATTCCTTCTTTTTGCATCGTCACGGGAACAATGTACGTGCTTTTTGCACCGATCTTCAATTGTGGTACGTTCACGATGCTCAAGTCATGGTTAAATGAGAAATGCTTCTTGATGTTTTCTAAGTTGCTTGGGTTCACATCTTCAGCTGCAAGCGGCTTGTTAAACGTCACTTGCAGTGTCATCGTGTTAAGTACATCAATGTTTGTAATGCGTGCTTCTTTCTGTTGCTGCTGTTGTGCTGACTTTTCCGCATTCACATAGTCTGATTGGTTATATGTTACAACACCTGCTGCTATAACTGAAAAAGCAAGTGCTGCTGTAAGGATTTTTTTACGTGGTTTCATTAATTCTTCTCTCCCTTTGTTATGGATTATTTGGCTCCTGCCTCAATTAGTAAGGTCTCAATTTCTTTAAATCCTTTTTGTTTCGCATGTTCTAGCGGTGTTACCCCTTCACCATCCGCCAAGTTGACATTTGCCCCATGCTGAATCAATAGCTCTACCGTTTTCTGCTGCTTTTCATTTCCGTCATTTAAGATAATCGCTTCTAACAGCGCCGTCCAGCCAAGATTGTTCACATGGTCCACATTGACATCTGTTTTCGTTAAAAGCATGTCTACAACTTCCACATAACCATGTTCAGATGCAGGAATTAATCCTGTTCCGCCGTATCGGTTTGTGATTTTCGTGTCAGCTTCTGCACCAATGATTATGCTCAGGATATCGCTGTAGCCTTCCGCACTTGCATACAGATACGGGTTGTTTTTCATGTTATCTTGAATGTTTACATCTGCGCCTGCTTGAATTAAAACCTTTGCAGTGTCATAGTCTTCGTTGTACGCAGCAATCATTAGAGGCGTTCGCCCTTGAGAGTCTTGTGCGTTTATATCAACGCTGTCCTTAATTAGTTTTTTCACTTGTTCGGTATCTTGCTGTTCTGTTGCTCGATGAAGTTCATTTGTCATGATTGATGTCTCCTTTCCTGGCGTATTGGTGCTTTCGCTTTTGTCGGTACACCCTTGCAGAAGTAACATAATGCTGAGTCCTGCTGCTGACCATTTCATCTATTCACCCCTCTTTTACATCTCTCCTTACTTGTTTTGTCTTACACAGATAAGGATAGAGGGAATTCATAAATTCCATCTAAACAAATTCTTAAGAAAAGCTTAAAAAAATATCCCGGGTCATATTCCGGGATAATAAATTATACGTTAAAGCGATAGCCTGCACCCCAAACGGTTTCCAAGTGTTCAGGTTTTGCCGGATTTTGTTCAATCTTCTCCCGAAGTTTTCGGACGTGAACCGTAACCGTTGATACATCAGCCGCAGAATCCATTCTCCAGATCCGCTCATACAACTGATCCTTCGATAGCACTTGATTCGGGTGCATCACGAAAAACACGAGCAGGTCAAATTCTTTTGTCGTAAACGGTATGTCTTTTCCGTTTACCTGTACTTTACGTGAGGATTGGTCAATTGATATCCCTTGTACAAAAAGCACTTGGTTTCTTGGCTGTTGCCCTGCAAGCCGTTCATAACGTGATAGATGTGCCTTTACTCTCGCAACTAATTCACTTGGTGAAAAAGGTTTTGTAATATAGTCATCAGCTCCAAGACCGAGTCCTCTAATCTTATCGATTTCTTCTTTTTTAGCGGACACGAGCAGAATTGGGATATCTTTCTCAGCTCGAATCTGTTTACAAATTTCAAATCCGCTCATCCCAGGCAGCATGATGTCGAGGATAATGAGGTCAAAATCACCTTGCAAGGCTGCTGTTATACCTGACTTTCCATCATGCTTCATATCTACCTGGAAGCCTTCAATCTCTAAATAATCTCTTTGCAGCTCAGCAATGCTCACTTCATCTTCAATCAGCAAAATGCGTTTCACGGTGATCCCCCTTTTTTAACGTAAAGTATACAGATGTACCTTCTCCAAGATTGCTGTCTGCTTCAATTGTTCCCCCGTGTGCATGTATAATTTGTTTCGCGATGGAAAGTCCAAGTCCGCTTCCACCTGTTGCCGTGTTCCGTGAAAGTTCAGACCGGTAAAAGCGGTCAAACACAAACGGAAGTGCTTCGGGGTCAATGCCTTGTCCGTTATCTGTGATGATAACCATAACATCTTCATTGTTTTCTTGTAGACTAATAGCAATTTTCTTCTCATCTTTATCTAAAAACTTTACACTGTTCTGAATTATGTTCATCATAACCCGTTTTATTTTTTCACGGTCGGCCGTCACAATAAGTGATGGAGCTATTATTGCAGCGTCCAGTTGGATGCCATGCGGCTGCAAATCGAATTGAACTTCTTCCGATATATCTTTAATAAACGGAACAAGATCCACTTTTTCAAAAAAGAACGGCTCCCTTTTGAGGTCTAGCTTTGAGAACAGGAAGAGCTCATCGATTAGAGAGTCCAAATCCCGCGCTTTTAAAGATATAGTTGATAAATACTTTGCTGTTTTCTCTGGCGTGTTGGCAACACCGTCCCGTACCCCTTCTACATAACCGATGATGGATGTGATAGGCGTCTTTAAATCGTGCGAGATGTTAGACAGCAGCTCTTTTCGGTTTTCTTCGTATTTTATCTGAAGTTCTGTAGATTCCTTTAGCCGAATCCTCATCTCTTCAAAAGCCAGGTGAAGCTGACCCACTTCGTCATTAGAAGCTGGTGTGACTTTGAAGTCGAGATCTCCTGATTTGATGCGGTCCGCTGCTTGTTTTAAAAAGGAGACCGGCTTAATAATGCTTCTGGAAACCAGATAGTTCAGAAGACCAATGATCAATACAAACAAAATTACCAATAAAATTAATAATAACGGAAATAGCTCACGTGTCAGTTCCGCTACTGAACTTGCTTTTCGTAAGACGAAGATGCTGCCCTGCTCACCATCTTCAAAATAAAAATCAAACTTCACATACGTGTAGAACCTATCATCAATCCGTATTGTATCGCGGGTGTTTATATTGATTTCTTCAAATTCAGGCAGAAAACGCTGTAGTTTTTCTCGATTCTGCTCGTCAGTTGAATAGACGATTTCTCCGCCTTTCCTTACGACAATATCAATCCCGACTTGTTTAATGTTTTGAAGTTCATTTGTATTTAAAAGTGTATTGGGATCTTTCTTTGCAAGTAATTTAAGATCTAAAAAGGTGCTTTCCTCCTCTGTTGTCAGAGGCTTTTGAATATAGGTTTTCTTAAATAAGTGCTCAACCGAATTTGCGTCTCCTGTGACTGTAAAAAGCATCAAAAAACCGGCTGCAAGACATAAGATGATTGAGACAACGATAACGCCTATATAAGACAGAAGAAATCTTATTTTAATCGACATACTTTTAATCTCCTCATTACCGCAAGTTATTCTAGATATAGGTTTTCTTCCATTATCTGTTTTAACCATCCTGGCGGTTTATCTGTACCACTTTACCACGTAAATCTTAAAATTTTCTTAAATGATCCTATTAAAAATGATCAACTTCGCTCTTGTTTTTTTAAGAGATAAAAAAATGACGTGCTTCTCAGCACGACTCAGACCGTAGACAAACCCCTCTTTGAACTTGAAGTTTAAAGAGGGGTTTATTCGATTTATTGAATTAAACTACAGTATTATTTTAAGGATGAAGATCTTAACAGATTATTAGAACTCGGATTTTCTAGCAGTTCTAGACGAAAAATCATAACAGATGATTTTATAAAAACAATATTAAAAAGACCAGAACATGATCTTAAAGAATTTTTAATCGCTCATTATCCTTCTCATTTCCTCTAAATAGACGCTTGGTTGGTATATGCTTAAGAATCTTAAACCCCGATTATGGAAAATTACTCTGCATTACCGTGCTGCATAAATACATTCTATTACTGATCCGCTTGCTTTTACTTATTTAAATTGCTAATATAACTAACGAACGTTCGTTAAATTTGAGGTGATATTATTGAAAAGCAATGAAATTAAGCAGGCAGCTCTAAAATATTTCACAATTCATGGTTATGAAGGAGCATCCCTTTCTCTGATAGCTGAAGAAGTCGGCATGAAAAAGCAATCCATTTACGCCCATTTCAAAGGAAAAGATGATCTTTTTCTGAAAGTTTTACGTGATGCGAAAGAGACAGAGCTATCTTCGAAACTTCACTATTTTAGTAAAGTTGATTCAAAAAATCCTGAAAAAGATTTGTACGGATTTCTACAATTGGTCATCGATCTTTTCCAAAAAAATGAACAATTAAAGTTTTGGCTGCGTATGTCTTTTTTTCCGCCAGCCCATCTTGAAAAAGCAATCGAACAGGAAGTTATAGATATCGAGGAAAAGGTGCAGACGATACTGGAAAAAAAATTTCAGGATTGGATCAATGCTAAATTAATCATCGGAGATGCAGCAATAACACCCACCTTTGCTTTCTTAGGAGTAGTCGATTCCCTAATGCTGGAACTTGTATACGGCAATGATGAAAAACGGCTGAAAGATAAATTAGCCGCTTCTTGGACAGTATTTTGGAGAGGTATTTCACTTCAATGATACATACAGAAAAAGGTGTTAATACATGAAGAAACCAATAAAAAAACAAAAAGCAGTATTAATTATTCTTCTAAGCAATATATTCATTGCATTTCTGGGAATTGGACTTATCATACCCGTTATGCCATCTTTTATGAATATCATGCATTTATCAGGAAGTACGATGGGTTATCTTGTTGCCGTATTTGCGGTAGCTCAACTGCTTATGTCACCATTCGCAGGTCGTTGGGTTGACCGTTACGGCAGAAAGAAAATAATCATATTCGGCTTATTCCTTTTTGGTGTTTCAGAACTTATCTTTGGTGTAGGCACGAACGTATCGGTTCTTTATATATCAAGGATTCTAGGGGGAATTAGTGCCGCCTTTATTATGCCAGGTGTTACAGCATATATTGCAGATATTACATCCGTTCAGGAACGGGCAAAAGCGATGGGCTATATTTCTGCCGCCATTAGCACTGGATTTATTATAGGCCCTGGTATCGGTGGATTTATTGCAGAATATGGTGTACGCTTGCCCTTCTTCTTTGCAGCAGCCATTGCTTTTTTAGCATGCTTTTCATCGATATTTATTTTAAAAGAGCCGCTAACAAAGGAACAGCTTGCAGAAATTTCTGCTAAAACAAAGCAAACAAACTTTATAAGCGATTTTAAAAGATCACTTAATCCACATTACTTTATTGCATTTATCATTGTATTTGTACTTGCTTTCGGTTTATCAGCATATGAAACTGTTTTTAGCCTATTTTCTGATCATAAGTTCGGCTTTACGCCTAAGGACCTTGCCGTTATTATCACAATAAGCTCAATCTTTGGAGTTGTTGTGCAAGTATTTATGTTTGGAAAAATGGTAGATATACTCGGTGAAAAGAAAATGATCCAATTATGTTTAATTATAGGTGCAATATTGTCGGTGGCGTCCACCGTTGTATCTAACTTTTTGGGTGTACTATTGGTAACTTGCCTCATCTTCCTCGCATTTGACTTGCTTCGTCCGGCATTGACAACATTTTTATCAAAAGCTGGCGGGAAAGAGCAAGGATTTGTTGCAGGGATGAACTCAGCTTATACAAGCTTAGGAAATATAGTTGGGCCAGCCATGGGCGGCATATTATTTGACGTAAACATCCACTATCCTTATCTTTTCGCAGCTGTCATTTTGATTATTGGCCTTGGTATTACAGTCATGTGGAAAGAAAAGCAATTGGCTGAAAGCTTTGCGGAATAATTAGAAAAGCACGATGCTCCCTCGGAACAAAACAAGAATCGTAAGAGAGGTAAAATAGAAGTCCAATAAATGTTTCATTAGAAAATGACATAAGGAATTACTTCACAGGTCTTAAAGAAAAGCTCCGAACCCTTGGATGCAAAGGGTTTAGAGCTTTTCTTTAAGATTATTCAACTCAAAATTAACAAGTCACGCTTCCAAGCCAGAGTATTTCAAATCTAGTAAACAAAATGAACATTGATTACCTATCCAAACGGTACTTAAAGGGCTGTGAATAATACGCTATCCTTGTTCTGGATAAGCGCCCTAAAATGCAATAACTTATTACTATGCCTCAATGTCAGGGTTGGCCCATAGGATTGCCTCGGTGGTCTCACAAAGTCTAGGCAGGAAATCAATGACGTCTTTGGATCTGCGGATGAGGTCGGTACTAGAAGTGATGCCCAAATCAGAGACGATTTCTTCAAAGGCTGGAGCAAGTGCGCGTTGCAGGTCTTGTGAAGCGTCTGCAGCCAGGACCGTGTGGCAACGTGCATATGTAGCAACAATCCAGAAGACCGCTTCGCGGTGGTAACCGGAACGTATAAGTTCTCGACTTCCATCGATTGCAATTGGCCGTGCTATGTTTGTGATGTCGGTGCTGAAAAAGAACGGTGTATTGGCAACTTCGACAGTAGCGTCGAACGTTCGAGCAAGATTATCGAGATGATGCTCGATGCGCTGTTTAGTTAAATGAGCGCAACCAAGCAATTTCAGCAAATCTGCATACAGGCTGGCTTGTCCGTATTCTATAAGCACCTCTCGTGCTGCAAGGTAGCGAAGCCGTACAGTAGGATTACGGAGCGCTGCCACGAGAAGAACGTGCGTTGTCACTCCAGTTGGGAACAGCCAGCCCATAACCTGATCTTGGAAGGGTGCAGAGGTATCGACTGCCCGTAACCCATTCATAACTCTGTTCAGTGCATTTTCACATCGGCGTCTTACCCAGGCCCGATCTGCAAAGTGGCGAGACACCCGTTTTTGTAATCTACTAACCTCTCCCGTGGGGTCGGCTATAATCGTGTTCACTCGAAAACTATTGGCCAGATGATAGGATGTCAGAACCTCTTCGACCGAGGTGAACTGATACCAGGACAAATAAGTAACCTCCAAAAGCGTGCCTTTGTATACGAATTTCCCTAGTTTGAGTGGTGGCTCAGTTAGTGTGGTAATAATCATGACATCCAAATCAGAGCTATCCGGCAACATCGCCTCACCGGGTAGTTCAATGGTCGAACCGCTGAAGTAAGCTCCCTTGAACCAAGCTTCCCGACTTGCATGCTCCATGACCCATTCAATCGCTGCAGCTCTAGCTGATTCGATTCTCATAGACACCACCATCACTTCGCTCGGTATTTTGGTTTGTGTTAAACAAATTTCGAACACTGGATAAGCATGCCGCTTTTCTATAAATCACTTTAAAATCTTCTCTTATGTTTTTTACACAAATCAACATAGAAGAGGTACCTCCTAGCATAAACACAGTATGATTAACTTAAATTAACTGAAGAATACCTTGATAATTAGTTAGTTGTTCTGTAATGAATATTATAAAGTCACAGTCACTTTGCATATCTGCATCGCCTACCGCAAAAGAACCTTGTAAATTATCTCCAAGTATATTACTAGCAGATGTAACTAGAATAATAAGTAGTTCATTAAATTCTGAAAACCCAGTAGGACTTGGATTTATATCATCAAGAGTATTCTCCTAAATAAGTAGATGAGATATGTAAGTTTAATATTACTCTCATCTACCTAGGAGGTTAAATATTGATCTTTGCAAGATATAGGCTCAATAAGACGCATGCATTATCCCGTAACAATGACATAGTGTAGAATTCACCATTTATAAGCCAAATTAATCAGATGAAATACTGACCGATTTGGACCGAGTTACATTGATTGATTTCATTTTCACAGATTTCCAATTGAAGGATAGATAGCGCCAGCTGTTAGCGATGCTTGTTAAGACAATTACACTGCTAAAGGCCACCCATGCCCCGGTCTGTCCGAAGTCATACACGAGAGTTAACAAAATCGTGCTAGGAATAAACAAGACCCAGTTGAGAAAAAATGACATCCTTGACAAATACGTTGTATCGCCAGCGCCTCTCAGCCCTCCTCCAAAAATAATACTTGCTCCGCTAAATAATTGAATAAATGCAGCTAAATGAATCAAGGAAATAGCAGTCAAATAAACCTCAGATTCTGATGTATACAGTTTCGCCACTGGTAAGGCAAAAATAAACAAAAAGATCGAAAACAAAAACATGAATCCCAGTCCAAGATACACTGTGACCAATCCAAATCGTTTGGCTTCCGCCGGCCTCCCCTTACCTATCTCTTGGCCAATTCCGATGGTTGACGCGGCTCCAAATCCATTGGCTGGCATATATCCAAATGAAAGGATATTTAAAGCAATTTCATTGGCAGCAATTGCTGTGGTTCCCAGCCGTGTGATACAACTTGTAAATACTAACAACCCTATACTGTTGGACATTTCCGTGATACTAAGTTTCACACTTTCAGACAGGAGCAACCGAATTTGTTGAAATTCAATCGGCACCCACTTACGGGTGTCATACAATTTGTTTGACAAACCGAAATACACCATCAGATTCAACAAAAATGCAATCCCTTCTGCCCCAACCATACTCCAGGCTGCACCTTGCAATCCCAAATTCGGAAAGCCAAACCTCCCATAGACCAGAACATAGGTCAAGATGACGACCAATGCACTGTTAATCAACGAGATAGTCATCGGTGTGCGTGTATCACCCGTTGCTCGCAAATATGCAAAAAATACCGTGTTAAAAATGGTAAACATTAAAGCTACCATGCGCACTTGAACATGAGGGGCTCCAAGGCTTAGTATCGTTTCATTCGCTCCCATGAGTTGCAAAATAAAATAAGGAAGGGTAAAGCTTGCAATAAATAAAATCACAGCTTGTAAGGCTGTTCCTATCAACGCAATTTGCATGCGTTGATTACCCAATCTCATATTGTTTGAACCGAAGTTTTGAGCAACCAAATAATTGATGGATCCTTGGTTCCCTGAAAATAGGGCCCACAAATTGTACATTAAAATGTTTGAAATTCCCACCACCGCAATTGCTGCGGGTCCTAATCCTCCAACAATCATTAACACGAGTAAACCTGTAAACGTCATCGATGAAAAGGTTGCAATTGATGGAAGGGCCAAACGAAGAATTTGCTTAATTAATTGCATTCTAAATACCACCTGGTCTTATAAGAATTCAAACATAACGAATAGGTAATCACTCGCCATGAGCTTCAATTAAGTCATCGCACAGTGTAATAATGTCATCTAATGATAATGCTGATGCTGTATGCGGATCCAACATCGCTGCTTGATTAATGTATTCTTTTTAGTGATGGCAGCTTCAATGGTCACTAACTGCGTATTGATGTTGGTACGGTTAAGTGCCGCCAACAGAACTGTTCTTCAGATCACCCACATAACACGGAACAATGCCGCTGCGGTCGGCCACACAAGGAACCTCTACACAGACATTTTCCGGAAGATTAGAGATTAAACGGCCTGTATTAAACACATTTCCTTCAAGTTTAAAAGCTCTGTTTATTTCAATGGCTTCGATAGTTTGAGATAACGCAGCATGGCAATAATAAAAAGGAGAGAATCAGGTGTTCTCTCCTTTTTATCTATACTAATTGCGGTAACTCCACGCTAACTTCTCTTCCTTGCTCTGATGATCGTAAAATACCATCTATAATCGCTTGATTAATGACAATTTGATCACCTGGGATAGGCGCAGAAGTACCATCTTTAATAGAACCGACGAAATCTCGAACCTTCTCATTAAATATATTTAGTTGATGATCTTTAACTGGAATGGTTGACTCAACATGATGGCCCTTTATGTCATGGAATAAGCTCATCGATCCGATTCCACCATCCCACACACCGCTCCATGGACCACTTCCAGCTGGTGTTAACTTTAAGCCAGCATTTGTTCCAAGGAATAAAGTTGGTCCAAGGGAATCCATATGCATCGCCCATGATATTTTAAAGTTTAAAACGATTCCTCCCTCCAAACGAATCATTGCCACACCAAAATCTTCAACTTCAAACTTTTCTGATTCACTATGATAAGCAGAATTCGTTCCAAAATAATTGGACGTGTAGGCGGAAACCGTTAATGGCTTAGGATAACCAAGAGCATTCAGAGCCAAATCCAAGGAATAACAGCCAATGTCTGCCATAGCACCTGCACCAGCTAATTGTTTATTAATAAAGGTACCCCCGGGCATTCCACGCCGTCTTCCACCACCAATTTCAACATAATAGACATTTCCTAACTGGCCAGACTGTACGATTTCCTTTACCGCTTGCATATTCGGATCATATCTTGGCTGGAAACCAACTGATAGCATTTTACTGGTCTTACGGGATGCATCAACCATTTCAATCGCTTGTTCCAGCGTAACAGCCATTGGCTTCTCAACTAACACATGTTTTCCGGCATATAATGCATCAATACTCGTGTTATGGTGAGCAACATTTGGTGTACATACACTGACACCGTCTATATCCATATTTAGCAGCTCAAGATGATCATCAAACCCTTTGGCATCTTTTAGTTCCAACTGTTCGATGAATAGATTGGCCTTACCAGGAATCACATCAGCAACAGCTACAATTTTGACATTAGGTATTTCCTTATAGGCTCTAGCGTGTGCAGTTGCAATTCCCCCGCTTCCAATAATTCCAATGTTAATTGTATTGGACATTACATTCCCTCCAACTCATTTTTATTAACATCCTAAAATTTAAGGAGTACATTTAATTTATTTCAATGTCAATTATTGAATGGATGTAATTGACTTATATCCTGCTGATTGATAAATTCTCTCCGTGAGCTTTACCACTTCTTTTGCGAAGTCTCCAGGTACCATAACATTGTGATGACCAAGGATCGCATCGATAAAACTTTTATCCGAATTAGTCGTCTGCTGAGGAAGCTCAGGTATGACGGGTTCTTTACCATTCAGACGAAGAACAATCTTACCGTTGTCAAAAAAAATCGCTCCATTTTCCCCACAAAAAACATATGTTTCATGCCAGCATGGGGCATTCCCAACAATATTCAGGCCTGCAACTACATTATTTTCAAAACGAATCGATGTAAATGAATCCTGTTCTACTGGAGTATGATGCTGTTCGATTTTTGATTCAACTTCGATCGGTTTTAATCCTGTCGTCCATAAAAGTACGTCTACAATATGACTGCCAGAATCCATTAGCATTCCTCCACCAGATAACGATGGATATTGCCGCCAGGTACCAGTGGTTAGATGTTTCCAATCCTGATATAGAGAAGCTGTTACCGATGTGAGATTTCCGATTGTGCCGCTTGAGATTGCTTCACGAATATAAAGAAATGCTGGTTCAAAATGTCTTTGGTATGAAACTTGCAGAACTCTGTTTGCCTTTTTTGCTATTTCAATAAGATGTTCTGCTTCTTCTAGCGAACAAGCCATTGGTTTTTCAATCAGAACATGACAATTATGGTTAATTGCATCCATCGCTTGTTTATAATGAAGGGTGTGTGGTGAACAAATAAGAACTGCATCCATTGGAATGTTCTCCAACATGTCAAGATGATCATCAAACTGTGCAATACTATCAAGGTTAAAACTCTTAATAAACGTATCTCTGTTACCTATATTTGGGTCGGCAATCGCAACAATCCTAGCGTTCTTTAATTCTCCCAACTGTTTACCATGTATATGTGATATACCCCCTGTACCAACAATACCGATTTTAACACTTTCCATTTAAATCCCTTCCCTCATAAAAGGATGCCTGACATTTGAAAAAATTAATCTAAACGGACCACATGTGGGTAAAAACGGGAGTTTACTTATTAGATACAAGACTTGATTGTTCTTCAAAATAAACAGCTTTCCCAGTTTTTGCAGATTCATAGATTGCTTCTAAGATTTGTGTAACGACAAATGCTTGTTCTGGTTTTACTACAGGTTCTGTATCATTGATGATATTATCAATCCATAGGCGAGCTTCTAGGTCAGCATCTGTTTCTGATTTTCCATCGTAAAATGCCACTCCATCTGAACCCAGTTCAACATTTGTCGTGTAAAGTTCACCGAAGTCTTCCCGGTTTATTCTGAGGCCATCCTTCATATCTGCTCCACCTTCTGTTCCACTCAGTGAACATTTCGCTTCATCGACATCTAAAGAGTTCAATGCCCAACTCGATTCTAAAACAATTGTTGCACCATTTTCCATTGTGATAAAACCAAACGCAGAATCTTCAACTGTGAACTTTTCAGGATCCCACGGTCCCCAAGCATTAGCCGCATCTTTCTTCTGACTTAATTTATGATAAGTCGTACCCATAACCGATTTTGGCTTATAGTTGTTCATCATCCATAATGTTAAATCAAGAGCATGTGTACCAATATCAATTAATGGACCGCCACCTTGCTTTTCTTCATCAAGAAAAACTCCCCAAGTAGGTACGGCGCGACGGCGAATGGCATGTGCTTTCGCATAATAAACCTCCCCCAGATCTCCTCGTTCACATACCTTATGTAAATGCTGGCTGTCCGGACGGAAACGATTGTTGTATCCAATTGTTAGTTTTTTACCAGATCGTTCAGCTGCCTCCAACATAAGACGGGCTTCAGCTGTCGTTTTCGCCATTGGTTTTTCACACATAACATGTTTCCCTGAATCAAGGGCAGCAACAGTGATCTCAGCATGGGAATCATTCGGCGTAAGTACGTGAACCACCTCGATTGACTCATCCTTAAGTAACTCTTGATAATCGTCATAAACCTTGGCATTTTCATATCCGTACTCAGCTGCTGCTTTTTCAGCTCGATCAACCAGTACATCACAAAATGCGACCAATTCAACATTTTTTAGTTTTGATAAGCTTGGCATATGTTTCCCATTTGCAATACCACCACAACCGATAATCGCTACTTTTACACTTCTAGACATATTTTTTCCTCCCATTACCATTGTATTATTTAAAATAAATTGCAAGATGTTCTTTTGCTTTTATGATTCCTTGACGCTCTGCCTCTAGAGAACCCCAATAACGATGATCTTCAAGTTCAATACTGATTGGTCCGGTGTATCCAATTTTTTCTAAACGCACAGCAACTTTTCCCCAGTTTACATCACCTTGTCCAGGAATTGTGTAACGCCAAGAACCCTCTGAAAAATCATACTTCGAACCAAAAGTAGCCTGAATGACACCGCATTCATATAACTCATCATGTAAAATTTCAGTATCTTTCCCATGACAGTAATTGACTCTTTCTCCAAATTCACTCAAAGCTCTTAAATGATCGATACCCAGTCTAACTAGATGGGATGGATCATAGTTAATCCCAAAATGTTTTGAAGGAATGACATTGAACATGGCTCTGAGCATTTCAGGTGTACAGCCTAAAGTTGGATAATATGGTGCAGGTCCTGGCCATCCTTCTAATGCTATGTAAATATTCTGTTGCTCAGCATGCTTTACAATACTAGGAAACGTTTCTTTCCAAATCTCAAAAGCTTTCTGACGCGGCATTGTAATATCATCTGGAACAAGACACATAAACATCACTTTGCCGCCAAGCCCCGAGACTTCAGTCATTTGATTTTTAAGTGCTTCTGCTGCCTCTAATCGACTATCTTCATTCTCGCTTAATAACTTTGTTTGACCAACTGCACCAACGCCATCAATCGAGCCGACTTCAAGTCCCTTTGCTTCCAAAACAGCTTTAACTTCTTCGTTATAATATGGTACATCTATCACATCGATCCCATTACTAGAGGCCCAACTTGCAATGGACTCCATTCCACCTGCACCCATTTTTGACGGGATTCTCATACCTATTTTATTGATCATAACCACAACCTCCTGTTAGAATAATAATTTTATAAACTATTTAATTCCACTAAATGTAATACCTTGAATAAATGTTTTTTGTAAGAAGAAGAACAATATGATCATTGGTACTGTCATCATTGTGGATACCGCCATCATTAAGCCCCACTCAGTACCCATTTGAGTTTGGAATTGCTGGAGTCCTAATGACAAGGTATATTGAGTTTCGTCTGTTAAGTAGAGTAATGGGCCAATAAAATCTGTCCAGCTAGCCATAAACTGGAATAATCCAACTGCAAGAACTGCCGGTTTTGCTAACGGAAGCATAATTTGCCAATAAATTCGAAACTCGCTTGCTCCATCTATTTTGGCCGCATCCCGTAACATATCTGGTAATCCTAAGAAGAACTGACGTAATAAGAAGATGTAAAATGGTACACCAAAGAACGCAGGTACAATTAAAGGTAAAGGTGATCCTACCCATCCAATCTTGTTAAATATTAAAAATAATGGAATCATTGTTACCTGACCTGGAATCATCATGACTGCAATGGTTATGAAAAATAAAACGTTACGCCCTTTCCATTCCAATTTCGCAAAGCTGTATGCTACAAGAGGACAAGTAAGGACAACACCAAGTGTACTGAAAAGAGTAATAACAACTGTATTATTTAGATAGGTAAAAAACGGTATATACTCAATTGCATCTAGATAATTCGACCACTGAAATGGGTTTGGAAGCCATTCCGGCGGAAAGGACATTACTTGTTTTAAAGGTTTTAATGATGTTGATACCATCCATATAAATGGAACAATGAAGAGAACTGATGCGATAATTAAAACAATGTGCGTGAAGACTTTCTGTAGTTTAATTTTAACTTTCAGATCCATTTACTATTACTCCTTTCTACTTTCCTTGATAGTGAACCCAACGATTTGAAGTCATAAAGATTACTGTAGTTAGGGCCATAATAATGACAAAAAGTATCCAAGCCATCGCTGAAGCGTACCCCATTTGGAAAAACTTAAACGCATTATCGTATAAGTGCATTACGTAAAAAGTTAAGGAGTTTGCTGGAGTCCCCTGACCTTGGGTCATAGTGTACGGTAATGTAAACTGTTGAAATGCTCCAATAGCTCCCATTACCAGGTTAAAGAAAATAACAGGAGTAAGTAACGGCAATGTTACATGGCGTGTTTTTTGCCACCAACTGGCACCATCGACTTCAGCTGCTTCATAAAGTTCCTCTGGAATATCACCAAGTCCAGCTAGATAAATGATTACTGCCTGACCAATTCCCCAAAGAGACATCAAAATAAGTGACGGTTTAGACCATATTTCACTTCCGAGCCAGTTCGGCCCCTGTAATCCAATCATTTCAAGCATCCCATTTACAAGACCAAAACCAGGATTTAATAGCCACATCCATAGAACTGCTAAAGCAACGTGTGGTACAAGCGTAGGTAAAAAGAAAATCGTACGATAAATTGCCATTCCTTTTATCTTCATATTCAACATCATCGCTAGACCAACCCCGAATATAATGCTTAAGGGGACAAAAAAGATTGTAAAATAAATTGTATTGTAAATAGATTTCCAGAATAAGTCATCTTTAAAAAGATCTTGGTAATTTTGAAAACCAACGAATTCCCCTGGTTTTAGAATACTATATGTTGTGAAACTAAAATAAATCGAAGCTATAAGCGGAAAAGCAAAAAACACTAACAAACCTATAATCCATGGTGACGCAAAAAGCCATCCTTGAAGATTTGATTTTGTAGATAACTTCTTTCGCTTCACAACTACTGATTGTTGAACACGAGTACTTTTAGTTACTTCCGCCATATAGAATCCCCCTTTCAATTTTTAAAGTATAGGCAAGGAGAAGAAGTCTCCTTGCCCTAAGAATTATTTATACTTCTCTAGTGCCTTGTTGACAGTTTCTGTTGCTTTATCTAAGTTTTCTTGCGCTGTACCCTTACCTCTCGCGGTTTTTTCTGTTGCATCTACTAATTCATTCCACATCAATTGACCTTCAGGTATAACTGGTCTGCTATGAGAGTTTGGTAAGATATCGGTAAATTTCTTTAACATTTTATTATCTCCACGACCTAACTTCTCGTTAACACTAGGTATTACAGAAAGATCGCCAGGAAGCTCTGCGAAGTATACCTCTTGTCCTTCTTCAGAACCGAAATACTTTGCGAATTCCCATGCTGCTTCTACATTTTTTGCACCTTTTGGCAGGACAATAGCGTGACCACCAGACCAAGTAGTAAAGTCAGTGCCAGTTGGAGTAGGAATAGGTGTTACTCCATAATTCAAATCTGGTTTGTATTTTTCAATAGAAGATATTGCCCAGTTTCCATCCACTTTCATACTGATTTGTCCTGAAATAAACGGGTCCATAGCCCCAGTACCTGCAGAACTTTCAAATCCAGCAATGTCCTCTACACCGAATTTTTGAGCGACACCTGCCATCCACGTTAGCGCTTCAACAATTTTAGGATCATTTGCTGTTACTTCACCAGTTTCTTTATTGTAGAATTCCCCGCCATAGCTCCATCCCCAGCCATAAAGCCAACCTTGACCGTACCATGGAATAAAACCAATTTGTTTAAAACGTTTTCCTTCTTTTTTCGTTAGCTTTTCTGCAGCTTCTTCCAATTCTTTAGTAGTTTTAGGCGGATTTTCTGGATCTAATCCGGCTGCCTTAAAATGGTCCTTATTATAATAAAGCATGCGTGCATCTGTTGTATAAGGAAGTCCATATAATTTCCCTTGATAGTTCGCTTCCTCCCAAGCATATGGATAATAAGTATCCCCTTTTATGCCGTCTTCAGCAGCCATATCAGTTAAATCTGTAAGTGCATCTTGAGTTGCCCATGAACCAACCTTAAATCGGTCAAAAAGAGCTACGTCAGGTGGATTACCGCCAGCTACAGCAGTTAAAAGTTTTTGGTCTGCTCCTTCACTAGCTTCGGTATACACCATTTTCACTTTAATATTAGGATTTTTTTCTTCGAAAGCTGCTACCATTTTTTTCAATGCCTGTAAACCAATATCAGTATAACCATGCCAGAGAGTTATTTCTGTCGTGCCTTTTGCTTTTCCGCCGTCATCTGAAGCACCTGATTCCTCTGACGAACAGGCAGCTAAAACTAAACTGAAAATAAGAAAAATAGACATGCTCAAAATTCCAAATTTTTTACCCCGAATTTTCACAAAAACTTACCTCCCCTTTGTTTGTTAATTTTCTTTTTTGATTCCCCTAAAAATAGTAAACGTTTTCAATCCCCCTTATTTAAAATCTTTATATATGATAAATCAAACCTATAATAAGTTTGACTTTACCCAATAACAAAAAGTGATCACCACAAAATGAATACGCTTACATATAGTTGAAAAAATTTTTTCCTTTAATATATTGCTGCTTGGACATAATAACGCAATTTAAATTTCAGGTTTGAAAAATATAGATAAGATGACTATTATTTTGCAGTCTCAAAAGAATGAAACATTCTATGTATATATGGATATCATATCAACTATCAATATATCAATTGTTATGATAACCATATTCCTTTATATGTTAGTATATCAATTTAAAAATACACATGTCAACGCTTTTTTAATAACATTCTGAAAATTCAAACTAACTATACCAAAGCTCCTGTCTAAAAATAAGAGTATTTTTAATTAAAATAATTATGACAAACAACTTACCTCCACCCCGTTCTTTTGATTTTAGTTGATTTTCCATTTTTAAGAGCAAAGAAAAAAATAAAAAGCTATATTTAATAAATGAACATAGATTCTATACTTGAACTGCTTTCATTGATCTAGATTGTGTAGATCTACCTTTTATTACCTTAAATCCAACCTCGGAGTGAATTGGAGGCGTATCGTTTTCTTGTAAGTGTTTAATTAATATATCCACTGCATTACAACCCATTTTTTCTTCGTCTTGCAATATATGAGTGAAAAGCGGTTCGATTATCATATCTGCGGGCGAATCAAAGCATGCAATAGAATAATCTTCTGGTACCTTTTTACCTAATGAGGCTAAGACTTCATAGAGAGTAACAGCAACCAAATACTCACTTGTTATGAAAGCTGTGATTTCAGGGTTATTCTCAATTATATTTTTTATTTCGTTTCTATCATTTTCATCAATTGTTAGCTCTCTAAGATTAATACTTGAACATTCTTGCAGTGAACTCCTCATATTCTGTAAGATCGTATCAGGTATAATTCTTACACCTCTTTCCGCCATTGCGACATGAAATCCCATTAGTCTATCTTCAAGAGAAGAAGTTCCCCCAGTTTGAGGTGAAAGATAAGCGATATGCTCATGTCCAAGTTCTAACATATAGTTTGTTAACTCAATTGCTGCCATTTTATTATTAATACAAACTGAACTAGATGGAATTCCTGTTAAGTACCTATCTACTAAAACAAGTGGGTAATTCTCTATAATTAACCTTAGTAATGCATTACTATAATGCTTTCCTGGAGAAGGCCATAAGATTAACCCCCTAACTCCAAGGTTTACTAATGAATTTATTGCTTTTTCTTCTAATTCAGGTTTACCTAATGTTTGTTTAATGACTACAGCCAGATTATGTTTAGAACATTCTTTCTCTATCGAATCGAGAAGCTTTATGCCGTAATCATTACCAATCCCCGGAAAGATATACCCAACTAATTCCTGTTTGGAATTTGAATCAGTTAAAAAAGTATTATTCTCTTCCTCTACCGTTGAATTAATTGTAGTCGTGTTAATATCCGAAACATAAGATCCTTTTCCCTGAAAACGTTCTATTATATTTCTTTGAGCTAACATATCTAACGCTTTTTTTGTTGTGATACGGCTTACATTGAACTTTTCGGCAAGCTCATTTTCCGAAAGAATTCTATCTCCAGTTTTCAATGTTCCATTTTTTATTTCTTCTAAAATATCAAGGTAAATTTTTTTATATAATTTGCTCATCTTAAACTCCTCGCAATATTTTAATTGATATACCAAGTATAACAAGCGAAACATGCTTTGACAACTGTTCTATCTTAATATAAATACTTATTTGAATTTATTGAATACTTCATTATAATTGTTAAAAAATCCTGGAAAATAAAAGTCCAATTGAATGCAGAAGAAGTAGTAATTTTTATAAATCTGAGGAGATATGTTTATGTGTAGGACTTCTACCGCTTCTGAACACAAGGAGAATCTCAGTGTTGCAAAAGACTACCATGTTAATAGCTTTATAGTGGTAGTAAAATATTACAAAAAGAGGTGAGAACGCATGAGGGGTTTGCTCGATGCAGCATTATTAATATTGAACATAGATAAGAATGATATTGAAATTTTAGGTGAGGGAATTGGGAGTCTCGTTATTGAACAGAAAGACGGAACTCTCTTTAGGATTGCTAAAAACATGGAAACAGCTCGTCAATACACAAAAGAGTTTCATATGCTACCTCAGATCCGTCCTTTCCTAGATATTGAAATACCGTTGCCTATTATCTATATGGTTGATCCGTCGATCCATCCTTCGGGAATCATGGGATATAAAAAATTGAAGGGAACCCCTCTTAATCCAGATTTACTCATCTCTAAAAAACGAAATATTATTGCCAAACAACTTGCGGAATTTATTATAAAGTTACATAAAATACCAATCGGAATGTTAGATTGCAATTTCCAGCAAGAATCAAACAACAAAAGCCATATAAAGATATTACGTGAAGATACACATGAAATATTAAACCAGGTTTTAACCGTAAAAGAGCAGCACAAAATGGCTAAATGGTGGGAAGAAGCATTGGAAGATAGTACGTTTTTTTCCCATCACTTTGTTTTGTGCCACGGAGATTTATGGTATGAAAACATTTTGGTTGATGATTTATGTTCAGGTATAACGGGAATAATCGACTTTAGTAATATGACTATAGGTGACCCTGCAAAAGATTTGGCAACGCAAGGTTATATGGGAGAGGAATTTTATAATCAGATATTAAGTGAATATAAACACTCATTTCCAGAAGATACGACTATTGAACATAGAGTAAAAAGACATCAAGGACTTCGTGAATTAGATGGATTACGGTACGCAATTAAACATGATAATTCCGAAATCGAAGATTCATTTTCAAAAATAAGAAACGTAATATTTGAATCAAATGTTTTTTGAATTTTCCTGTTAGCGGAACAACTAGATTGAAGTAAAAAACACCGTCCATTAGGATTTTATAGAAAAGCAAGTTTAACAGAGGAGTTATAAATAAAACAGCTATTTTTCTTTTAGATAAAAATTAATAAAGGATGATTAATTTATGAACTCTGACATAGCAAAACAGGCAGTTTTTAATTACTTACAAGAGGATGCAATATCTGTGAATTCAATTGTCGGAAAGGGAATAGTAAATAAAATTTATGTTGTAAGGACTGCAAATCATAAAGTGGTCATTAGAATGAACGATGATCCGAGTTCATTTCGAGAATATGAAAAAGAACGCTGGTGTATCCTAAATGCTATTTATAAGGGAATTCCAAGCCCAGAGGTACTAACAATTGGAAAAATCGGTAATATAGCCTACATGATCCAAACACATATTGACGGCGTGAATGGAGTAGATGCCGCGTTAGATAAAACGTATATTTGGAGAAAGTTAGGTATGTACGCGAAATCAATTCATACAATTGAGGTAAAAGGTTTTGGAGAAGTACTGTTTGATGCTGAAAAGAAAATCTTTCAAGCACCGACACATGACAACTTTGATGGGACATGGACCAGTTTTGTAAACTACAACATTACTAGTTTAACAAAAGATGATGATCTAATATGGTTGGGTGTATTAGATTATGAAACATCAAAACAGGTTAAGCGTCGATTTCAAGGACTGATTGATTATGATTTTAACTTTGGCTTAAATCATGGGGATCTTTCCTTAAAAAATACAGTAGTGAATAAAAATAACGAGGTTTATTTATTAGATTGGGGTAGTTCAGAAGTAAATATTGCTCCTCATTGGGATGTTATTCAATTAATGCAGATGAATATCTTAAATACTAATACAAATGAATTTGAGGCATTTCTAGATGGGTACGGAATTAGTCAACATGACTTTAAGTCTATGGAATATGTATTAAATACTTTATTATTACTAAGGGCCTTTGATAAACTCCGCTGGGCAATTGATCGTAAACCCCAATCAATTACAGAATTTACAAATTATGCAAAGTTAATCTTACATAGAGTTTTATAACAAAGCGGGGAGTTGATAAAGACTTCCTAGTAAATTGTTCAGGAAATTGAAACAATGCCTTGATTATGCTGCATTTTAATATTTGCGGATTGTAAGCCGAATGATACGCATCACATAAAAATTTCTAATGACCAAGAAAATGGTGCCTTAATAAAAGGACTATCCCTATCTCTTCTTCAATTAACCTGCCCTTCCACATCTTAGTTCAACAAATCTTGATTTTCACCTTTTTTACCTAACAATGCACTTTAATTTAAGATCGAAAAAAGCCCTTATGATCTTTAACAATCTGGCACAATTCCAAAAGCGCCTCCTTACTTTAGAAGCGCGACCGATATTAGAATTACTTTCGTAAAATTTATTTATTATTTAAGAGATTATTCTATAAATAAAATTTTTCTTTAATGATTTTCGCTACTTCTTCTGCTCTCAAGTTAATATTGTTTATTTTTATATATACTTCTTTCTTTATTTCACTCTCTAAGGAATTCAATCTGTATTTTTCCATTGTCTCCTTTATATCTTTTTGAGACCATTTAATGTTTCTTTTTACAGGCTTATGTTCGAGTCTATGAGAACTTTAATTCCGATCAAGTCTTTCATCCAGATCAGCCTCAAGCTCTAAAAAGTAAACAGTTCCTCCTCTGGACTCGAAAATTCGGCAAACTTTATCGACATAGTCCCAATCCATTAAATAGCCTAATAAACTACTTAATTCTCTTCTGGCAAATTATAAGCAAAAAATAAGGTGAAAGTTAATAAACAATTAAAAACGATTTCCATCTCCCCAAAAGTTGATGGACTAGTCGTTACTTAATTATTATTTCAAAAAGAACACCGCTCCCATCTCAGTTAACTGTAAAAATCAATCCCCAAGTACTTCAATTAATTCACACAAATTAAACAAGCAGAAATAGGAGCATCCGTGAAGACCTTTGAAAAAAAGTGGATCAATTAAACTTTCTTTTCATAATCCAAACAAAAATCTACTAGAAGCGATTGAGTTATTATGAGTCACTCTATCCCGCGCTTCTTCTAGTATCTTTTAAAAACAATTGCCTGCTCCCAACGATTTGAAATCTCTGTCGGGGAAGGATTTGAATAATGGGTAATAGAATAGTCTAGAGGAACAGGTTCACAAACAAGAGGTAGAACATCACCTGATTTAGCTTCGTTCAACCAGTATGACATTCCCTTTTCCCACCAAACAACAACAAATCTTTCTTCATTGGATGATTCCCCTGGGCCAATGTCAATTTGAATCTGCTGTCCATAAGAAACACGGGCATGAATAGATGCTGCTTTATCTGATTAACACCCCTCTCCAGCTAACACATAATGGGATAAATCGATTGTTAATCGCAAATCAGGAATTTCATTCACATATTGTACTGTCCGAATTAAGTCCAGGGTATCCGGCCTCGATGAGTTACCACAAAATACTAATGTTTAATGTGGGTACCCTGCTTCAAACTCATTTCCACATGGACCAGAATCTTGATTTGTTTCTGGTTCAACCTTGCTTCCATCTTCTCTGAACAGCGGGCTGTAAAAGTTGCCTATTTTTGTAGTTGATTCTCCTGCATAATGACAAATAAAAGCTTTACGAAACCGGTCCTTCGTTTTATTCCGATAAGAGCCATGAATTAAATTCCCATTAAAAAATAAGACATCTCCTTGATCCATAATAGCTGGTACCGCTTTCAAACCTATTGGCACTTTTACATAATGATTAGTAAACGATTCTTTAGAGTCAGCTAATTCTGGGCAATAAATTTCATCATTATTCGTTTTTGGAACAACCAGTAAAGTACCATTTTCTTGATCAGCTCGGTCTACAGCCGTCCATGCAGCAATACACGTTCCAGGCTCTACTTTTAAATAAAAATTGTCTTGATGCAAAGCTTGCCCCCGTGCAAGAGGCGGCTTAAAGTAAAACATGCTTTGAGCTGCCAAAGCATTTTCATCAAATAAATCAGACAAGATGAGCATAATTTTTGGATGAAGCATGTATTTCATAGCCAAATCATTTACACGATGAGGATGCATCATTCTTGGATATCGCTTAAGTGGATCTTCATCTTCTGAGGAATGATCCATTATAGGCTCAAAACAACCAGGAATCGCTTCTTTACTCATTTCCATAAAGGTTTGATCGATTTCTGTTATCTCTTGTTTAGTAAATACTTCTTTAATGATTAAATAACCTTCTTTTTCAAACTGATCTTTTTGCTCCTGAGAAATTGTTTTTAATCCAGTTACCATATTATCCATCCCCCTTTTATCAAAATATTCTGTAATCAACTCTATAAGAATATTGTATTAATCTTCTAATCAATGTAAAAGTAACAAAACAGCTAAAAACTATAATAATACTGCTAAAATTAATCACATTTGCGATATATTACATGCATTTAAGGATAGTATTAGTCAAATGAGGAGGAAGGAATATGCCGGATGTAGATTTCCCATCAGATTATGAGGTATATCCAGAGCCAGGTGTCTTAATCGCTGGGCACTTTCTTGTAAAGGAAACGTATAAAACAAAACGGCCTAAAGGCATGAGTGATTGGTTAATAACTTTTACTCTTGGAGGAGAGGGCTATTTCAAAGTCGATGATGAAAACATTACATGCAGTCAAGGTGACGTCACCTTATTAAAGCCAATGGTACCTCATCAATATGGAACTAGTAAAGGAAAAGATTGGAATTTCCTATGGGCTCATTTTTCTCCAGAGCTCTTTGAAACAAACTATCTTTCTGATGAGAAGCTAGTTAGACTTACGATGGAAAACGGCTATGGAAGAAATAGGTTGAGCCATGCCTTTGAGAAGCTTATTCAAGATTACCGAGAGAGAAATAAATATTGGTATGAGTTATGTCAAAATTCGTTAAAGGAAATTCTTTTACTTATAGCTCAAAAGCAAAAACATTCAATGGAACCGCGTATAGAAGAAGTTCTTCATATACTATCTATACAAATGAGTGAGTCTATTAAAATTGAAGAGTTAGCAAGAAAAGTTGGGCTATCACCCTCTAGACTTTCCCATTTATTCAAGGAAAACGTAGGGAGCTCTATTTTGGAAACATTAAAACAAATGAAATTAAATCAAGCTGCGCTTTTACTAGAGCATACTGACCAGAAAGCATCTGAAGTTGCAGTAGAAGTTGGATTCCAAAACTATAATCATTTCGCTATTCAATTCCGCAAACGATTTGGTGTTGCGCCAAGAAATTATAAAAAATTAAAGCAACAACATTCTTACAAAACATATGGACTGAAAAATCACCTTTAGTACCTATAAAAAAAAGGGCTAGGAGGCCCTGCAGAAAGAGGTATTAGCATGATACATACTCAAGATAAACAAAGTGGTTTATTTCAAATGGATATACCACAAATTGAAATGGCTGGAGACTTTATTATTAAATCTGGCTGGACTTTAGGTCCTAGAAGCCTAACTGAATATGAATTAGTTTATTTCCCAAATGGTTCAAAAACTAAATACGAAGTGTTCGATCGTACTTATTTATTAAATGAATCATGTTTTATTATCACACGACCTTCAGAAGAACACATGTATATTTTTGACCAAATACAACCGACAAGACATCTCTTTATTCACTTCAAATGTGATGTTGCAAAATCAGATTCACCATTAAAAGACTTAATTTTAAATGGGTCCTCATATATTGCTGCCGAGGAAACATCCTTCGTTCCCCGCATGTTGAAACATATTTTGTATTTAGCAGATACAAGACCTTATCAGTGGTATGAAAGGTGTAATTATTTGTTATTAGCAGCACTGGCAGAACTAAACGGAACTACCGAATTAAAGAAGACTGAACCAAATAGTAAAATTAAACCTATTCAAATAATAAGAGCACTAGACTATATTGATAAAAACCTTACCCGTAATCTTAATGTTGCAGAAGTTGCAAATATTACTGGTTGGACACATGAGCATTTTACGCGCATTTTTACTGATCACATTGGTCTTCCACCTCAAAAGGCAATAATGTATCGGCGTGTTGAACGTGCATGTCAGCATCTTTTGCATGAGCAATGGAGTATTAAACAAATTGCATTTGCAGTCGGTTTTAAAGACGAGCATTATTTTTCACGCACTTTTATTAAAGTAAAAGGAATAACTGCTACTGAATACCGCAACAAATATGCTGATTCCCGGCTGCATCATTTAGCACCTGCTGAAGAATACAGTTCTCCATACCCTTTCAACAAATATATATTATTTTCATGATCTATGCGCAAGATCAAATAAATCCAGTAAACATACGTTTAACTATATTGAGTTGAAACTTTATCTAATCAATAATTGATATAGGCCTATTAAACTATAATTATGCCAAACTTAGCGCACAATGGAGGGTGAAGGAATGTTAAAATATGCAGGTATTCAAAATCCCTATTCTGTCGGTGAATACAGTGTAGAGAAAAATGCCAAAGTGATACAACGCTATCGTTACATCCATGAAAGTCTGATCACCATTGCTGCAGGTCAATTACCTGCACGTGAAGACTGGGATCTCAAGGTTGCTCTTGGCAAACACCTCTATGAAGATGCTGAAGCAACTGATAAACTAAGAAAACGCCTAAGTCATCTTAGAACATCTTCTCAATTTGTTAATCGCGATCCAGATCCATCTTTATCACTATTAATGGATGAATTAATTCAAGCAAACAACGACTTGGAATTAGCCATTGGCATATACGATGTAATTAAGCCAGCCCTTATTCAAACATATAAAAAACATATTGCCGAGACACAGCAAATTGTCGACCAGCCTACCATTCGAATACTGCGTTCGATCTTACTTGATTTAGAAGAGCAAGTAGAGTGGGGACAAGGAATGATCACGGTTATCCAACAAGCTAATATTTATCACGAAGGATCTGATGAATTCAAAGAGAAGCTGCAGTCTTTTCTCATTGCTGCAGGAGGCATTGATGGTTTTCAGAAGAAATCATCCAGTTTACCTCATCGTTGGCGTTCACAAAAAGCTTACGAATTACCATTTAAATCAGTCCGTGACCCGAGAAACATGGGACCGACTACTTGGTCTCGAACTGGCGTCCCTAATCCTCCAGAAAATCAAATACAAGCGGAGCTATTAGATAAAATGCGTGTACGACAAGAAGAAATGACTGCTGCTGAACTCATTGCAGGGGTAATGTTTTCTCAAAAAAATATGCCTTGGGAATTTTACTATGACTTAGCAAGACATCTTTGGGACGAGGTAAGACATGCTTTGTTTGGTCAAGCGGCCCTTGAAGCAGAGGGTATTGAATGGATGAGCCAGCCACAGTACACTTCAGATTATGACATAAATGCACACAAACTACCCGGAGCACAATATACATGGTTATCGATAGGTATTGAAGAAGGAGCAATGGCACGTACAGGAAAACGTGCGGAATATGAATTTTGTCGTGATGAGGCCAAACATCCATTGATGACACAGTTTCAAGATTACGATTGGGCTGACGAGGTCGTACACGCTAACTTCGGACGGAAATGGGCCCCAGATCTAATCGGTGAAAATATTGAATTTGTTCGAGAAGTAGCAAAAAAAGAGCTCGATTATTTTTGGGATAAAGTAAATGCGGCCGGTTCCAATAATTAATGTATAACAAGCTCCCTTCAATAATGAAGGGGGCTTCTCATTTATTTTAGGGGGTTTAACCAGCATTTTGGAGTGATGTAATTGAACATTCGGACAAATAATCTTTTGCAAAATAGACACTATATTTGGATGGATAATGTTGTCGATGCCTATTTACCAGGGAGAAGTTTTTGCTTTCCTAGAAAACGATTTCAAAATGAAATTGCAAAAAAACGACTACTTCCATCTAAAAATTCAAGATGGACTAGTCGTTTTTCATTTCTATTTCACATACAACACAGATCCATTATCCGTAAACTGTGGCAACCAATCTCCATGTGCTTCGATTAATTCATCACACATTGCAATGATATCATCCATTGATAACTCTGCAGCAGTATGTGGATCCAGCATTGCTGCTTGGTATACAGATTCTCTTTTTCCTGAAATAGCAGCTTCAATGGTTAGTAATTGAGTGTTGATATTTGTTCTGTTTAGTGCAGCTAGTTGCTCTGGCAAATCACCAATGTATACTGGCATAATCCCACTTCGATCGACAACACATGGAACTTCTACACAGGCTTTCTCAGGAAGATTGCTGATCAAACGGCCGGTGTTCAACACATTTCCACCAAATTTAAAAGGCGCATTCGTTTCCATCGCTTCAATAATTCTTGAGCCATATTCATGTGAACGAGTATGCGTAAGCTGACTATTATTCACGATATCATCTCTCATCGATTCCCATCGCTCAATTTGATCAACACAACGACGTGGATATTCATCCAACGGGATGTTGAATCGATCAATGAGCTCTGGGTACTTACTTTTGATAAAATAAGGGTGATATTCAGCATTATGCTCTGATGATTCTGTTACATAATATCCAAACTTATCCATTAATTCAAAGCGAACCATATCATCATGCTTTTTTTGTTGTTTTTCCTTTGCACGGCGTTTGATCTCAGGATACAAATCCTCGCCGTCACGCTTTACCTCAAGCAGCCATGCCATATGGTTAATGCCGGCAATTTTTTCTTCAATTCCTTCTGGATCCATTCCTAATGATTTGAAAAGATGACTTGTGCAAACCTGAACACTGTGGCATAGCCCAACCGTTTTTACATTTGTATAACGAAGCATTGCTCCAGTTAATGATGCCATTGGATTCGTGTAATTTAACAACAGAGCATCGGGACAAACCTCTTCAATATCCCTGGCAAAATCAAGCATTACAGGAATTGTACGTAATGATCGGAAAATCCCACCAATTCCAATTGTATCTGCGATCGTTTGCTGCAGGCCATACTTTTTGGGAATCTCAAAATCTATAACTGTACTTGGTTTGTAGCCGCCAACTTGAATGGCATTGATCACATATTTGGCTCCTCTTAATGCCTCTTTTCGATCTAAATAAGATTTAATTGTGATATTTATCTTATAGTTTTTCTTTATGTTATTAAGCATGTTTTCAGAGTCTTTTAAACGCTGTTCATCAATATCGAAAAGGGCAAATTCAAAACCTGCTAACGCTGGTACAAACATACAATCTCCAAGAACATTCTTTGCAAAAACGGTACTGCCTGCACCAATAAATGTAATTTTAGACAACGCTCATCATCCTTTCAGTTTTATGTATTTCGACTATTTTCTTGCATTGATCATTGATATGCAGCTCGCTTTTGCCGGATCTTGTGGAATGCAATTTTTGCATTCCATGTTAGCCAAACCGCAATGGTACTTCCAAAGAAAAAGATAAACAAACCGGCAAACTTAGCAAATACAACAAAAATCGTTAAGCACCCTAAAATCATGATCACACTATGAAGAATCCGTGTGATACTAATAAATAAGACATTTTTCAAAAATTTTCTAAGTGGCATTTTCTCTTGGACAAAAAGTGGAAAAATAAACTGCAGCATAATCACAAACACAAACCCTGCTGTTAACACGAGGTATCTAAGCATGTAAAAGAGCATTCCATCTTTTTGAAAAAAGAATTGAATATCAAAATAGAGTAAGATAGCTGCTGCTACCAGGATAACTCCTAAAAGTTGTGACCTGATAAATTCTTCTTTGAATTTAGTGAAAAAGGTATTGAATACAGGAAAATCTTTGTTTCCGCTTAGCCATTCTTTTGCAATATGAAACATTGAAACAGTAGAAGGGAACAACCCAAAAACAAGTAGTCCAGCTAATGTAAACAGTACCCACAATGCATTTAGGTAGAGTAAACGATAGATCCAATCAAAAACCCGCATTAATTTATTCACATGAACCACCCCTTTCCACATATTTATTTATTAGCTCTTCGAACCTGTTAAAGCAACACCTTCAATAATTTGTTTTTGTGCAAAAATATACACAATAATGACTGGGATAACTGAGATTGTCGTTCCAGCCATCAATAACGACCAATCAGTAAAGTATAAACCTTTAAATGTATTTAACAGTAAAGGCACAGTAAACTTTTCTGGTGATGTCAAATAGATTAATGGCTCTAAGAAACTGTTCCAAATTCCCATAAAAGCAAAGATGCCGAATGCGGCTAATGCTGGTTTAATTAATGGTAAGATGACACTCCAATAAATCCGTAATGGATTTGCTCCATCAATAACAGCTGCTTCACTTAATTCATTTGGAATCCCTCTAATGAATTGTCGCAATAAGAACACCCCAAATGCATTAAACAAACCAGCAGGGACAATTAACGATAAATGTGTATCAATCCAGCCTAGATAATCCATGATCAAATAAAGCGGCACCATTGTTACTTGTTTTGGAATCATCATTGTTGCTAAAAACAAAATAAATAATAAGTTAGAACCTTGGAAACGGATTTTAGCAAATGCATAGGCAGCCATTGAGCATGTTAATAAATTCAGAAGAACAACTACAGCTGTAATATAAAAACTATTAAAATATGCTTGACCAAACGGCATTGCCGTTAATGAGTTCGGATAGTTTTGAAAAGTAATTGGATCCGGAAACCATTTTGGAGGTATAAGGAAAATTTGCGATACATCTTTTAAGGAACTGCTTAGTGTCCACAAAAATGGAGCAACCATCAAAAAGGCACCAATGATTAAAACAATGTGAAGCAAAATTCTTGTTGGCTTTATTTTTTTCCCAAGGCTCACTGACACATTCAGATTCGGTACTGTTTTTGTTTGAACATCACTGATCTTCATAATGAACCCACCTTTTTGACATCTTAAACTGGAATAACGTAAACATGAGAATGATGACGAATAGAATCATAGCAGATGCAGAACTAATACCCATTTTAAAGTCAACGAATGCTGCTTCATAAATGTGATAAACGAATGTGTAGCTTGATTTTGCCGGTCCCCCACTTGTCATTACATAGGCTTGGTCAAACACTTGGAATGACGAAATGATCGCCATGATTGTAATAAAGAAGGTTGTTGGTGATAACAATGGCAATGTGATATGAAGAAATTTCTGCCAACTAGATGCCCCATCAATATCTGCTGCTTCATAATAGGATTTTGAAATCCCTTGAAGTCCTGCTAAGAAAATAACCATGTTATAGCCCAATCCCCACCAAATACTTAAGAGTGCGATCGACGGCATAACCCATTTTGTATCGGTCAGCCACATCGGACCATCGATTCCAATGTTAGCTAAAACTTGATTTAGGATTCCGAAGTCACCGTTTAAAATCCACATCCAAATGACACCGATTGATACGGAACTTGTGACAACTGGCATGAAATAGAACAAACGGTAAATGTTTTTCCCTTTTATTTTATTTAGAGCAATTGCAACTGCTAAAGAGATTCCAATACTAAATGGGATAACCAAAACTGTGTAATAGACGGTATTCACTAATGCTTTCCAAAAGTCAGGTTCTGTAAATTGATCGATATAGTTTGCTAGACCGACAAATTCCTTTGCACCAAACCCATCCCATTTCATAAAGCTCAATACGAGTGTGAAAATAACTGGAATTAATGAGAACGCGATTAAACCGATTAATTGAGGAGCTAGAAATGTATATCCCCATAGATTTTGACGACTTCTCAATGGTATCACCTTCTTCTGTAATAGATGAGGGTGACTCAAAAGGGTCAAACCTCCTAACGGTACTCATATAAGAGACTATTATTGTGTTGGAGTGGTTTGACCCTTTGGTTTTGAGTTACTCTCTCGTTTCCTTGAACTAGTTACTCACCTTTGTGCTCAGCAATCATTTCTTTCGCTTTCTTCGCTAATTTTTTTACTGTTGTTTTTGCATCATCCTTTCCGAGATACATTAAGTCAATGAGGTCAATAACCTCTTTGTCTAATCCCGGAACTGTAGACTGAACAGAGTTTGCAAAACCTTGCTCACGAGCATCAAAGATATATTCAACATGTTCAGGCACTTTTGAATCAGTTACAGATTCATCAATTCCACCGATTGATGGGATCGCATTTCCTATACCTGCAAGACGCGTTTTTTGTCCCATTTTAGATGTGTAGTATGTTACGAATTTCAGAGCTTCTTCTTTATGCTTTGAATCATTGTTTGCAGCCATATATGCGGTAGGGATTCCGACTGGCTCAGTTTTGTTTTCTGTGTTTGATGGCCAAGGAATATAATCCCACTCTAAAGCTTTGTTTTCATGGAATAAAGGAGTATACCATCTGCCTGCACCAACCATCCCTACTTGGCCAGACATAAACATTGCTTCAGCACCTTGACCTTTAGGCAGTGAACCAGCATATTTAAAGTTTTTCTCATCAATCATACGATCTAGAAAACTCATTGCTTCGATCCCTTTTTCATTTTTATCTAAAACAAATTCACCTGTTTCTTTGTTGTAAATTTCTCCACCATTAGCCCAAATCCAGCTAAATACTGGACCCCACCAGTTATCAACGATAAATCCGTATTTTCCAGCTTCACGTAATTGACTTGTTACTTCTTCCATTGCAGCAAAGTTCCATTCGCCAGCATCAAAATATTCTTGAGGAGATTTAATACCTAATTCTGAGAGGAGTTTTTTGTTGTAGTATATTAACATAGGGTTACAATCAACCGTAACACCATAAATTTCATTATCTTTTTTCGCGCCACCCCATAAACCTTCAGAAAACTCATCAGGTTTTACATAGCTTTCAGAGCTATTCATGAATTCACTAAGTGGAGCAAGTTTACCAGTTTCAATGATTTTTGAAATATCACCGTCACCTAAGTAGAAAACGTCAGGGGCTTGACTACCTTGAAGTTGTGTTTGTAATTTTTGAATGTATCCATCACTAGGGATTGGTACTAGTTTTACTTTAATATTAGGATTTTCTTTCATAAAGCCATCAACAGCCTTCTGTATCACTTTAAGCTCTCCTGGGTTTCCCCATGTAGAAAACGTTAAATTTACTGTTTCACCAGAATCTGTTGAACTTGTACTACTAGAATCGCTACATCCCTGTAAAACCGGAACTATTACCAGCAATAAAGCAAGAAATAAAAATGCAAGTTTTGCTTTCCTCATACATTTACCCCCTTATTTCATTTTTCATTTCGTTAAAAGCTTTTTACTAATAACTTAATTAAAATGTTTCCTCCGTTAAACAGTTTTGACACTAGATCATTGCTTGCTTATGTAATAAATATCACCTCCTTAAAACCTAAAAAAATGTAATCGCTTTCATTTTTTTAGAGTCTTAGACTAGAATTTATTAATTGAAGAGTTTTATAGTTTTAATATAATAATGAAAGAACACATAATGATTGCGTCGTTTGCTGTTATTGCCATAATCATATCCCTTTTGATTAATTATAAATGCTCGGAATATTGTTGAATTTAAACACCAGCTGTTTTGGAAATATCTTTAACGGTTGTCTTCCTTTGTCAGAATATGCAACTATGATTAACTAGAATATATAGGAACTACAAGATCAAGTCAATGTAGTTTTTTTAATTTTCTTAATGTTTAGAACTATTCATATATTTAAAGTTTTTATATTTATTGACATAATTCCTAATTTTGCAGAGAAAATTCTCAAATACAAAAAATTTTTTTAATAACTTTGTCATTTGTGCTAGATATGAACTTCCTTCATGCTACAAACGAAGCTCCAAGTTTTGTTATACCCCCATAAATAAAAGCAAAATAAACAAGCTCTCCATTATGGAGAGCTCAATGGTTAGATCGGGTTTAACCTACTGCCTAGGGTTTCATTTGTGGAAAATGAGTTTGCATATTTATTCTCTATTGGGCTGTGAGCTGTGAAATATCTTTTTTTCAAGTCCAATCTCCCTGTAATGCAGAGTAGTGGTTCATAATATAAAATTCTCTTTATTCTTCAAAAAATACGTTAGATAACCTCCCCTAAATACTTACAAGTAATTCTTAATCCTGTATGTTTAAAGTATCAAAGGCAAAGGGGTTGTCAAAATGAAAAAAAATGACGTAGGATTCCTTACATTTTTAGTTTTATTAGTAAAAATTGCATTTACTTACTGATATGAAACGAAACTATCAATAGCCCTCCACAATCAATGGTTTGATCTGTTGTTTGGTTTTAAACCTCAAACATAAGACTGTGTAAATCATATAAAAATCCAGTTTACATACACACAAAAGAAGGCAGCAAAAGAGCCAAACTCTTACTATCAAGGGTTTGGCTCTTTGTCGTTTTTTATCGTTGATACACCTTTTTTACCGTTGATTTATAAACGTTTCTGGCTTATTCAGAAGTCTGGTGGCTGCATAAAAAAATGGGGTTTTACGCAATCTTTTCTTAAACTAAAGCACTCGTTAGTTCACCAAGAACTAATTATCAAAGTTAACTATACTATCTCCTATTGGTGTCACTATCCCATCCATACTTATAGAATTTTTCTTTTTACGATATTCTTCTAAATCTTGTTCGCTTTTATTGGCAGCCCACTGTTGAAGAGTATCTCGTTCACCATTGTATGAATAAAATGGTACACTAAATCCACATGACGTTTTAACCGTTTCTATCTTTGCATAAATAATTTGACGTGCACCAGGAAGGATGTCAAAATGTTTAGCCATATCATCCCATTCAGGTGTACCAGGTAATACCACGTTACCTCTTCCATAAAGACGTAAAATCATCGGGGGACCTTCAAAAGCTAAGAACATAAATGTTATTCTCCCGTTATCTTTTAAATGTGCACTTGTTTCATTTCCACTGCCAGTTAAATCTAAATAAGCGACTTCTGTTGAAGAGAATATCCGCAGTACATCATGACCTTTTGGGGAAATGTTAACATGTCCGTCTGCTGATAGAGGGGCTGAACCAACAAAAAAAATTCGTTGTTTTCTTATAAACTCTTCGTGATTTGGAAGTATGGATGAATAAACTGTTCCCATAAAATATTCCTCCTTGTCTTAACGAGTGTTCAAAATAAAAAGCCTATCATCTCATAAGAGACGATAGGCTTTACCTTCGTGGTACCACTCTTGTTGATTTGCTTATACAACAAATCCACTTTAAAACAGATTACGGATGTCAACCGTTAAGACCTACATATCAGTCTTACCACTTGTGGGCGAGTTGGGGACTTTATTGACTGTCTTTCACCAACCGACAGCTCTCTAAACAATAAACATTCCTTAATACTCCCAGTCACTGTGTTTTAATATTTTTTAGAATTTTCTTAATTTTATTATGTGTTATTAAATAAGTCAACCTATATTTTACCATTTACTCTTAAACTAACCTACCTCAATAAACTAATCACAATCTCACGATTGCTCTAGAATTCTTAGGTTTTCATAGCCATATCAATTTTGTTATTAATTAAGATGGCTATGTTTTTTCGCATAAGTGAAATATACAATTACCCCTAGTGCAATCCAAATAACGAAAGATACCCAAGTGATTTTTGGCAGACTAAGTGCAAGATATAGACAGAACGAAGCACTTATTAACGGAAATACCGGTACGAACGGAACTCTGAAAGATGCCTTTATTTCAGGGAATTTTTTACGCAATACAATAATCGCGATGGACACTAAGGTAAAAGCAGCGAGTGTACCCATATTAACGAGGTGGGCCAATGTCGTTAAATCAACAAATCCTGCTATGCTTGCAGCTATAATTCCAGTTAGCCATGTGTTGCTAAATGGTGTTTTATATTTTTTATGAACCTTCGATAATGTTTCCGGCAGCAAACCGTCTCGGCTGATCGCAAACGATAATCGGACTTGGGCATAAATTAAGGCAAGAAGAACAGTTGTGATACCAGCAACTGCTCCTACGGAAATAACCCCCGCAATCTTATCTTGGCCAACTGAAAATAAAGCAAAGGCAACCGGATCTGCTACATTCAATTTTTCATATGAAACCATACCGGTCAAAATTCCAGAAACGCCAATATATAGCACAGTACAGATTAATAGGGAAGCAATAATACCTATTGGCATGTTCCGTTTCGGATTTTTCACTTCTTCTGAAGCTGTTGCAATGACATCAAAACCAATGTATGCAAAGAATACTGTCGCTGCTCCAGTTACGATTCCTTCAAAGCCAAACGGAACAAATGGAGTCCAGTTTTCAGGTTTAACATATCCGATTCCTGCAAAAATAAACAGTAAGATAACCGCGAGCTTAATAAAAACCATTACATTATTGAATTTAATGCTTTCTTTAACCCCTCTGCTTACAAGTGCAGTAATAACAAGGATAATGATAAAAGCCGGCAGGTTAATTAGTCCGCCTTGTCCCATAGCTGGGGCAGAAGCCAAAGCAGCAGGAACCTGCAATCCAAAACCTTTAATCAGTGATTGAAAATAAGCAGACCATCCTGTAGCAACGGCCGATATCGCCAAAACATATTCCAGCATCAAATCCCAGCCAATTAAAAATGCAAAGAACTCGCCTATAGTGGCGTATGTGTACGTATAGACACTTCCCGAGACAGGAACAGCTGATGAAAACTCTGCATAACAGAAAGCCGCCAGTGCGCAGGCAATTCCTGCAATAACAAACGAAATCATTATCGCTGGCCCTGTACTTTCTGCGGCCACAACTCCAGTTATAACGAAAATCCCAGTGCCGATTACACAGCCGACCCCAAGGAAAATTAAATCAAGAAGGCCCAATGAGCGAGAAAGCTCTTTTTTCCCGCTCTGTTCCAATAAGCCAGCCATTGATTTCTTTCGAAAGATTTGATTCATGAAAGTCCTCCTGAGTAAATTAATATGCTTTTCTCCTCCGTTAACTTATCATTATCTCCTAATTAATTAGTTATAGAATTTTCATTTTGCAAATAAAAGAATAACACCTAATAATAATAAAATATTCTGAAAATTACTCTTGCTATTAACTAAAAAATGAAATAATTAAAATAGAACATATACGAGTATATTGTCGAATTTTGTTGAAGTCAAGGTAATTTTATTTGAATAGTTTCCCATATAAAAACCACGTTCAGATTTTAAGAACGGAGTTAACAAGCAATCATAAAATATTTCTATTCATTAGCAATCCTATCTCCCATTGAAATCAAGAGTAGAATAGGAAGAGCTACAAAGTTATTAGAACATATAAGACCTGGCGATACAGTGATGTTGACAAAAATAGATTGTTTGGGCCAGGTCGATTATTGATTTAAATAAAATTATAAAAACACTGCAAGAAAAACAAGTTGATATCCATTTTTTCAAAGATAATTTATCTTTTAAGGTCAATGAAACAGCAAACCCTCTAAAATCTTTATTATTCAATGTTTTAGGTTCTTTTGGGCAGTTTGAAAGAGATATAATAGTTGAACGAACATCTGAAGGCAGTGAAAGAGCAAAATTGAGAGGTAACCACATGGGGCGTCCTTCACAACCAAGAAAGAATATAGAAGGAGCCTTACGAATATATTATAGTAGAAACACGAATGGATTAAGCGTGAAAAACTCACTAGTGTGCCTAAAGCAATTTAATATGCAGAAATTAGAAAGAAACGTGCAAACAACTTAGAATAGTTGTTGCACGTTTGGAATGTCTCAATTACACCTTACTATAATGAGTGTTAAACCCTTTTTTTATGTGAAGAAAAAATCCCCAATAAGTTTTACCCTGTTGGACTATGATTTCTTCTTAAGTTAGCGTAGCAGGATAGATAAACAAGAGGGCACAGCCCTCTTGTTTATCACTTTTTAGAAATTATTACTGGGAATTAAATATTACAGAAGGTTCCTATTAAGCTGCCTGAAACAGCATCATAATCTGGTATTATACAGACTATGTAGGCTCTATGTCTTTATAAACCTTTTCACGCCAGAACCAAAGTTTGTTAGTTAGTTGTGCTTTTGTACTCTGGCAGTAGAGGTTCCGAGATACCATCTACCCCCACAAGACCAAGCATAGTTAAAAATGCTCTTTGTGGTCCTTGATAAGCATCAGTTGGATCAAACCATTCATCAGGGGAATGAGCTAATCCACTTTTACCCCCTCCTCCTAACACTAATGAGGGAATACCTAGGCTAATTGGGAGATTTGCATCCGTGCTACTGGCTTCATTTAAGGCAGGAGATAAATTAATTGCCTGAGTAGATGCCCAAGCAGCTTGAACATTTAATGCATCATCTGGCTGAGTTCCTGCAGGACGATCACCAAGTAATTCAATTTCAGCTTTTATACCTTTTTCCTCTTTATACTTCCAGCGTTTATTTTCAGCTTTTGCTGCATTTTTTGCAATACGTAAGATTTTGTTTTCTAATTCTACTAATTCATTCTCATCATTTGATCTCATATCAACAAGCATGTTAGCTTCGGCGGCGATTGCGTTAACAGATGTTCCACCTTCTACAGTGCCAACTGTAAATGTAGTCTTAGGATTCTTTACTGTTTTTACATTTGAGATGTCTGAAATAGCTCGTCCTAAAGCATGAATAGCACTAGGTGTACCAAATGCTCCAAAACTATGTCCACCTGGTCCTTTATATGAAATTTTATAACGATGACTTCCAGTTGCCTTATATGTAATCCCTGTTGCACTTGTGCCATCTAATGAAATATACCCGTCTACTTCAGGGTGTTCTTTAAAAAATGCTTTAACTCCTCTTAGATCACCTAACCCTTCTTCTCCAACCGTTCCTCCAAAGATAATGTCCCCTTTCGTCTGAATACCTGACTCATTGAATGCTCTTACTATGGAAAGAAGTGCTGCTAATCCTCTTCCGTCATCTGATATTCCCGGAGCATATAATATCCCGTCTTTTTCTATGACCTTTGTGTCAGTACCTTCTGGAAAGACTGTATCTAAATGTGCTGAAACAAACAATACAGGACCCTCCCCTGTTCCTTGACGAATACCAAATACATTGCCCTCCTCATCCATTTGCACATCTTTAAGTCCTACCTCTTCTAAACGCTTCTTGTAATCTTCAGCACGCAGTTGTTCTTTAAAAGGAGGGGCCGGAATCTCTGTGATATCAATTTGTTCAGAGACTGTTTGTTCATGATCAGCTTTAATGAAATCCAATCCTTGTTTAACTTGAACATTAGCTGTGATTTGCTCATAATATTTTTTCACTTCCGGTGACAAATTGTACGAGGTATCCTCGTTTTCCCCTTTACTTTTACTATTGGTTTGATCTTGTGATGCGCTGTAAGAAAAGGCAGAGAGACACAGAACTGATGTGGTCATAATAATTGTTACTGCTTTCCAAGAAAGTCTTTTCATTACTCGTATTCCTCCTTGTTATAATTTAAATTTAGAAATTCTAAATTTATTCCCTAATATTATAGAATATTCTGATTTTTTTAAACAGAATACATGTTAACGGGCCAAAAGATGGATCTTTCTTACAGTCTCTATTCTTAGGATACCACCGCATGTCCATCAAGCTAAAACCTGTGAATGATGAGAGGGAAGCCGTTCCCGCAAAGTCAACACTATATGGGGTACAGCCAGGAAAATGCGGATTTACAATAGCAATTACGAAATAAAATATCGGTGTTTTAAAAACGTTAAGGTTTTTGAAACAAGCCTAATGAGACATAGTGAAGCCTGGGAATTGGCATGAATATCATCTCTAGCAGTACAAGCAATCAACTAGTAAACTATCGCCCGAATATCAGACACAAAAACACAAAAATAAGTGTTTAATATTCATTTTTTTAATCAAATGCTGCGATAAGCAATTTCTAGAAGGCTCTTTTCAGAACTGCTTGTGAATTACTGTATTTAACTAAAGGGGCTTTTCTTAAATAAGAACGAGTTGAAAACCAAGTATTTCTCCATACCATTTTACTGATATTTCAGGGTCCTTTATTCCTAGTATATCCAGTACCGTAATTCAGTTCGTGTTTTACTCTATTGCAAGAGCGTAAGTATGATCGTATTAGATAAAAATTCCAGCTTAAAAAAACCTTCAAAGGAGCGTTTGAAGGTCGAATTATCATTTGAATTTGTTGAGAGAATCCATTTAGGATTACGATACTGAATGAGACCAAATCATATCAGGAATCTCTTTTTTGATTACTGGGATTACTTCTTCAGAAAACCGATTAATCTGCCCATGCTGCTCCCTTTCGGTTAAACCGTCAAACAATTGGAGAGTCCCACTGACCGATTGACCCAACTTAGCTACTAAGATTCGATCTATTTGCACATTATCAACCGATGAGGTGATATTTTCCAAATAAGTCTGCCAAGATTCAGGACTAGTAAATTCTTTTTCATATTGGCTGTAGCTTTCAATCAACAATTGACGAACGGTTTCTCTATCGTGTTCCTCTAGACTATGAATTGATCATTCTTGATTCATTTATATCCGCCCCCTTAATGTTTCTACTCGTCATTTCATGTTCCGATTATTTTACAGTCCGAATATTTGGAGATTCTTTTTCTTGTCTATTAATATAACAAGTGACAAATTCGGTTAACTTTAAAGTCAGTCCGCCACTTCCAAATCTAATAAATTTTTTGGGCTTTAATTCATCAGATTCTTCTTTCACAAAGCTCAAGAAAGCTAAAATATAAATTCTTCTGTATATAACATTCAAAATGCCATATTCATAAAACCAGTTGTCAATAGTGTTATACACCCCTCTATTAATAGAATATTGCTGATAGCACTTACTATAAAATATCAAGTCAGGAAGATTTAAATATTGGCTTTCCATTAAAGAGGACTTGCTCTCGTACTGAAGTATATCCAATGAAGTTAAAACGTTTCTCTGCATATAAAATGTCCCCCTTGATTTGATTTGTCAGCAGCTCTAAAGAATCAAACTTCCTTTCTTCTCTTATTTTAAAAAGAATATGGCATCTTAGGTTTTCTCCGTAAATATCCCCCTGAAAATCAAGCAAATGTATTTCACATGTTTTTTGTAAGTTAGAGTCAACAGTCGGCTTCACACCAACATTCATAACACCCAAGTATCTTCTGACATCCAAAATGACTAATGCACCATATACCCCATTACTCAGTCTGCTTACATTGGAATCAATATTTGCGGTAGGAAACCCCAGTTCTCTTCCAATTTTTCTTCCAGTAACGACTCTTCCTTCAATAAATACATCCGTTTTAAAATCTGATAATATGTTGGCTGTTCCCAATATTGAACACTCCCTGTATTTAAGCAAATTACCTGTTAAGTTTTCAAAAAAGCCCAACCATATAATAATATGGTTAGGCCTTTGGTTATCCAATCGACTCGATTTTTTATCTTACATATTCAGTTTTGAGACTCCTTTTGATTTAGTTTAAATAAAAAGACATAACTCATTCCTTACCCTTAACCTGAATTTCAAGAAATTCCTTGTATTAACTGTGGTCTGATTCTCTTCAAAAATTGTTTTGTGCGATCTTCTTTTGGATTTGTAAAAATTTCAATTGGGGATCCTTCTTCTACGACCGTTCCCTGATCCATAAATACCACGTGATTTGATACTTCTTTTGCAAATCCCATTTCATGTGTGACAACTATCATAGTAATACCTTCTAGCGCTATTTTTTTAATTACCTCAAGAACTTCCCCCACAAGTTCTGGATCAAGCGCAGAAGTTGGTTCATCAAAAAGTAAGACTTCCGGATTTAAAGCAAGTGCACGGGCGATTCCTACTCGCTGCTGCTGCCCGCCAGATAACTGACTTGGATACGCATTTATCTTGTCAGATAGTCCTACCTTCTCAAGCAATTCTAATGCTTTTATTCTTGCAGCTTCAGGTTTTTTCTTTTGAACAATCACAAGCCCTTCCATTACATTCTCAAGCACTGTTTTATGTTTAAAGAGATTATATTGCTGAAAAACCATAGCGGTTCTTTTTCTCAAAGTAAGAATATCGAGTTTGCTTGGCCTCTTGCAATCTACTGAATAATCACCAATCGCAACTTCTCCATCACTCGGCTTTTCAAGAAAGTTTATGCAGCGCAGAAAGGTTGTTTTCCCGGATCCGCTCGGACCTAGTATAACGACGATTTCGCCTTTTTTTACGGTGAGATTTATACCTTTCAGGACTTCCTGGCCATGAAATGATTTTTTGATGTTTGTCAGTTTAATCATTCTCATACCCCCTTCTCATAAACAAGAACTCTTCTTTCAATCCAAGCTGCCGCTTGCTCCACTATAATAGTTAATCCCCAGTAAATAAGCGCAGCGGCAATATATGCTTCTAAAAATTTCAAATTACTTGAGGCTACAATATTAGCAGCACCGTTCAGCTCCTTTAATGAGACAATAAAAGCAATTGAAGAGGCGTGCAAAAAACCAACGAAGATATTTGTTAAATTTTGTATAGCTGCTGCGAATGCCTGAGGAATAATGATTCTTCTAATTGTCTGGACAGAGCTCATTCCAATAGAATAAGCCGCCTCTATTTGACCCTTATTTACAGCAAGGATGCCTGAGCGAATAATCTCAGACATATACGCACCTGAATTTAACGAAAAAGCAATTATAACAAACACGGCAATCGGAATAGAGTTTGATTTAAACGCCCATCCATATTGATCTGCCATTGTGTCATATACCATTGGAATACCTAAATAAATGACCATAATATGAAGCAAGATGGGTGTACCTCTGAAAAAAGAAACATAGAATTCTGCAATGCGATGAATAAACTTGATCTTATACATTCGAATTACAGCAATAATTAGACCTATTCCCAACCCTGCCAGTAATGGAACAATCGTGACTGTAAGTGTCAAAGGCAAAGCTTTAATTATTTCAAGGAATGCAGTAAAGATAAAAAGAGCATCAATAACCACCAATTTCCCTCCTTTTTAATTTGCTGTAATCCCATAGTCATGTCTCTGAAGATGAATTTCTGATTTTTTAAATCCTTTTTCAAGCAATATGGCGATAATATAGTAGATAATAGATAAGGATATATAGACCTCTAACGCATGGGCTGTTGCAGCAATCAGAGTATCACCCCTGCCAAGCATATCCATTACTCCAATTGTAAACGCCAGGGATGTGTCTTTTAGAAAACCAATGACAGAGTTCCCGAAATTGGGGAATGCAATTAAAAGTGCCTGTGGCAGAATAATTCGATAGAACGTTTGTCTTTTATTCATTCCAATACTATATGCAGCTTCTTCCTGACCTTTTTCTACGTTTGCTGCACTGCCGCGGATAATTTCAGAAAATGTTGCACCGCTGCTTAACGCATAGGTTATTATCACGAAGTTCATAGGGTTCATTCGGGTAATATCAACACCTACAACCTGCAGGATTGCTGGTAAACCATAGTAAATTAAGAACAATTGAATGATGATGGGTGTACCCCGCATAAATGATACAAATAGGATAGCCGTGCGATTTAAACCTGGAATTTTATATATTCGGGGGATCGCAATGATAAAACCTATAACGATCCCAAAAAGGATGGAGAACACTAATATAAACAATGTAATGTGCAAATATGAAAGCAATTTTGGAATAAAATCCAGGATAAGGGTTAAATCAAATGCTTTACCCATTATTCAATCCCCCCTTTAATTTGATTCAACTGAATAATCATCTCCAAGCCACTTTTTGCTCAGATTAGCCAGCGTTCCATTTTCTTTAAGCTGCTTAAGCGCTTCATCAACTTGTTCCTTCAACTCCGATTCAGCCTTATTAAACAAGAAATACACCTTAGAATTAATAATGATATCACCAACAACCTTTTGTTCTGCATCAACAGCTTTATTGCTGAAATCTACCGCAAATGGCGTGGCAAGCGTTGCATCCACACGGCCATTTTTCAACTGAGTTGTTGCATCGTCTGATCCCTGCCCGGCATAAACAATGTTGATCTTATTGCTGTGTTCATTATTGTATTTCTCCAAAAAGACAGCCGCGTTGCTTGTTGCGCCGACAATGATTTTTCTGCCATGTAAGTCGTCAAGTGATTCAACATCATCAGTATCCACATTGACAGTGATATAAAGCGGCGAATAATTGTATGTTTCATCATTAAATAAGAATTTCTTTTTTCTTTCTTCATTCTGAGCCATATTATGGGCAATCATATCAATCTTCTTCGTTTCGAGACTTAAGAGAAGATTAGAGAATTCCATGGTTTTAAAATCAAATTCATATTCAGGTAAGAGCTTATCAATGGCACGGATAACTTCCACGTCATACCCTGTTAATTTCCCGTTTTCATCAATAAAACAAATGTTGGGAAACTGGGTCCCGGTTCCAACAATCACTTTTTTCACTTCACCGGTTTTATCTTCACCTTCAGCATTTGTCGTTGGTTTTTCACCGCATCCTGCTGTTATTGTAAGTAAAAGGATAAGTAGAAAGATAGATCCTATTTTTCTCATTCCAGCCTCCTGATTAACCTTTTTTAGTTGGCTACTGTATAATCTGCTCCAAGCCATTTGGTGCTCAGTTCAGTCAACGTTCCATCTTTTTTGATTTCCTTTAATGCTCCATCTACTTTATCCCTAATTTCCGTGTCGCCTTTTTGAAGTAAAAAGAACACTTTTGAATTAGATAATGCTGGACCGACGACTTTTTGCTGTGCATCTGCAGCATCATTTAGAAAATCAACTGCAAATGGAGTGCTGATGGTTGCATCTGCTCTTCCCGTTTTAAGCTGCGTTTTTGTATCATCTGATCCTTGCCCAGAATAAACAATATTGATTTTTCCGCCATTCTCTTTATTGTACTTTTCAATCAGTACGGCAGAATTGCTTGTCGCACCAACAATCACTTTCTTTCCTGCTAGATCCTTAACGGACTTAATGTCCTGATTATCTTGATGAACGACAACATTGAGAGGAAACACATTATAAGGTTCATTGTTGAATAAAAATTTTTCCTTCCTTTCTTCATTGACTTCCATTTGGTGGGCAATAAGATCAATTTTTTTAGTCTCAAGGCTTAACAGCAGATTTGAAAACTCCATCGTTTTGAACTCAAATTCATAATCTGGGAGACGTTTATCAATTTCACGGACTAGCTCTACGTCATATCCTGTTAGTCTTCCTTTGTCATCCAAGAAGCAAATGTTAGGAAACTGTGTACCTGTCCCCACTATAATTTTCTTCACTTCATTCTCAGCCTCTACTTTGCCGCCAGATGCCTTGTCAGAGGTAGAACCGCATCCTGTAAGGAAAATTCCTAACGCAATTATGGCTGCACTTATATTAAGTTTTTTCATATTTTTCTCCTGTTTGATTTAGTAGAAGTAATCAGTTACCCAGTCCTTTTAATCTAAAATTAATAAATTTATATATTTCTTCAGCCTTATCTAACCGTAATATCTCTTCCGGCAATCAGACTTTCTATTAGAGTGAAATCTTTTTCGATTACGCCCCGGAAAGTATAATTAAAACCAATTTCAACTACAGGTACGTGGCGAATGCCATACTTAAGTTCAAGAATATCTCTCAGATGGTCTTTTCCTTCTACATCAACCACTGTGTACTCATACTCATTTTTTCCGAAAAATTCTTTTATCTCATCGCAATAGTGACATCCTTTTCTGCTCCATAAAATAATCTTGCTTTGCTGTGTCATGGTAATCCTCCCTACGAATTTAAAGATTTTGTGATAATTCATGAACAAGTTCCTTTTTCAAAAACACGCCTTTTCCTTCTTCTCCGTAGTCCCTTTCGTAAAATCGGACGTAACCATTTCTCTCATACATTTCAATTAACCAAGGATGACGATCTGAAGTTCCAAGTGCAACTGCCTTTGCATTTAAACGGTCTCTTAATATGTCCTCTTCAACATACTGCAATATCCTTTTTCCATATCCCTTTCCTTTAAATTCTGTATCCACTGCAAACCACCAAACACATGGAAGATCCGTAATTTCTTCAAATCGTCTGATTGTAATCGTTGATACAATCGATTGGTCTACTTCTAAAACATAACAAGTGTGCTGTATGATGTTTTGCTTTACGAGCTCTAAATCTGCTGTAGCTGCAGGAAATTTAATGTTCAGCTTTCTAATAGGTTCATAGGCTCTCAGTGTCAATCCCAAGAGCTCTTCTGCATCTTCGAGTCTCGCTAATCTATATATATGACTCATCATTTCACCCCTGTATTCAATTGCTCTGCTTGATTTATGGATGTCGTATATCTGTTTTCAGGTTTTTTAAGGCCCAAATTTCCCCGGAGGGTGTCTTTCTCATATTCATTTCGGAAGAGGCCTCTATTCTGCAAAATAGGGACAACTTCGTTTGCAAAATCATCTAAACCGTCAGGCATGACAGCACTTCCAATCATAAAACCATCTGCAGCTCCTTCTTCAAACCACCTTTGAATCAGGTTTGCAATTTTTATAGGTGTACCCGTAAACTGACTCTTGGGTGTTGTCACTCTCAATGCAACCTCACGGAGTGTCAGATTTTCTTCTTTAGCCATTTTTTTAATCCGGTCTGTCGTACTCTGAAAGCTGTTTTTACCGATATCGCCTAACTCCGGAAACGGATCATCCAAAGGAAACTTTGAAAAATCGTAATGATCAAAAAATCTTCCTAAATAATCAATCGCATTTTCAATGGTTACTAAACTTGCAATCTCCCGGTATTTCTTCTCCGCTTCCTCTTCCGTCCTTCCAATGATTGGACTAATTCCAGGGAAGATTAGTATGTCATCAGCAGCTCTCCCATGTTCCACTGCTTTTTGTTTTACTTTTTGATAGAATTCTTTTGCCTGTTCAATTGATTCATGTCCAGTAAACACAGCATCTGCCTCTTTAGCGGCTAAGTTAATGCCAGCTTCCGACGAGCCTGCTTGAAAAACGACTGGATGCCCTTGCTTGGACCGGTCTATATTCAGCGGTCCTGCAATAGAGAAATATTCACCCTCATAATTGATGCGGTGCAATTTATCAGGATTAAAAAATACACCGGATTCTTTATCTCTTATAAAAGCATCGTCTTCCCAGGAATCCCATAATCCTCTTATTACTTCCAGGTATTCTCCTGCAATTTTATAGCGATCAGCATGAGTTGGATGTACTTTTTTGCTGTAATTTAAGGCTGAGCCTTCAAGCGGTGATGTAACAGCATTCCATCCTGCACGGCCGTCGCTTATTTTATCCAGAGATGCGAATTGTCTGGCTACGGTATATGGTTCGCTGTATGAAGTGGAAAGTGTTCCTACTAAACCTATACGCGAAGTAACAGAAGCAAGACTTGAAAGAATGGTGATTGGTTCAAAACGATTCAAAAAGTGAGGCAGAGATTTTTCATTTATAAACAGTCCATCTGCAATAAATATTAGATCAAACTTTGCATCTTCTGCTTTTACCGCCATTTCTTTATAAAACTGGAAATTCACACTGGCATCTGCAGTTGCATTTGGGTGCCTCCAAGAAGACATGTTGCCTCCTGCACCGTGTAATAGGGCGCCTAGTTTTAATTGTTTTATCGTCATTCAGTTCCCACCTTTGTCAAAAATTTATCTGAATCCACATCTCCTTCTGTAAAAGCTTCACCTAAAAGTGAAAAACTTTTTTGTTTAGCCTCAACATCCACTAGAGGGGTTGAAACAATGATTTCATTTATCCCCAGACTGTTTTGCAATTCTAAAACCTGTCTTCTTACCGTTGCTTTTGAACCGTATATAATTGCGGCAACTTGTTCTTCTATGGAGTAAGATTCACCAGCCTGTTCTGCAAATTTTTCTGCTTGTTCAATGCTTTTAACCGTTACATGTCGTCCGCTTTCCAGATTTACTCTTATCAATTTACTCTCACCCCTGAGATTTTCTGCTTCACGATCCGTATCCGCAACTATGATAGATAACGCTAAATGAAAGTCTTGATTGTTACCTCCCCCATTAAGGTAGGCTTGCAGTGATTTTTTCAGTTCATTTGGATCACCGTTAATAAATTGTGCATAAACGAATGAAATGTTCAATTCTGCTGCTAACTTCGCACTATTCTCACTGGCTCCCAGGAGAAAAAGATGCGCTGGTTCAGGAGGAATAGGATAAGCTTTCACACCGTATAGCTCGTGTTTCTCATGTAAGCTGTTATGCATGAGACTTTTTAAATCACTTAATTTCTCTTGAATGCTTTGACCACCTTTCAAAAGATTTTGCTGAAGCGCTCTTGTGGAAAGGGGCAGGCCGCCCGGAGCTTTTCCTATTCCCAAATCCACTCTTCCTGGAGCTAAAGATGACAAAACGTTGAAGATTTCAGCGACTTTATATGGACTATAATGTTGAAGCATAACTCCGCCAGAACCTATTCGAATCTGTTTGGTTTTTGCCAGAAGGTAGGAAATGAGAGCTTCTGGCGCAGAGCCAGCTAATTCCTCTGAATTATGATGCTCAGATACCCAAAAACGGTGATAACCCCATTTCTCTGCAAGTATTGCCAGATCCACTGTTTGTTTTAACGCATCTGCTGCTGTATCATTTTCTCCAATCGGACTTTGATCAAGAATGCTCAATTTTATTGACACACTTTCTTCCCCCCTTGTTTATTTCTTTTCCTCACAGCCCTATTTAATGTGCCTCTAGAAGTCCAGTCAGCAAAAGAAGCTGCAAAAAAGGCCCCCCAGATAAGAATGCATATCTTATCTGGGGCGCCTCCGGTTGACCAGTGGGCAATTCTTTATTCTTTCAATTCTTTAAATTATGAAATTTAAGATCCATTGAAAGAATATTATTCTTATTTTTCCGATAAATCAAGTTGGTTTTATAAAAATATTTTCGGACTATACAAAGGTCTACTAATCAAGATAAAAAGTCAGCTGTTTCCTGTTCTTCCTTGTTCTGCGTTTTTTCACGCAAACTGATTTTCCGGAAATTCCAGACCTAAGCTCTCTCGAAGAGTGACACCTTCATACTCCGATCGAAATAAACCCCTTTCTTGAAGAATAGGAACAGCTAATTCTATAAAGTAATCAGTTGTCTATAGTCCATCGATAAAGAGTCTTTATTAATTATTAATTATTTATGATTTCTTCAACCGGTTTTTTTACTGGGATTTTGGTTCCGCCAAATTCCTTCTTTATGAATTCCTGAACTTCTTTCGAATGATATATACTGCTTAATTTTTTAAAATTTTCATTTTTTTCGTTTTCTTTTTGAGTAACAAGAATATTAATATTTGCCTGTGTATCTTGATTGACCTCTTCATGGTAAATAGAATCTTTAATAGAATTCAATCCAGCATCAAGAGCAATGCTGTTTCCAATTAAGGAGGCATCTACATCGGGAAGAGACCGCGCTGTAGATGATCCGTCTACTGGAACAAATTTAATATTTTTCGGGTTTTCTACAATATCTTGAATCGTTCCAAATGAATCAAAATCATCCTTTAACGTAATGACACCTGCATTTCGCAATACGCGTAGAGCTCGAGCTGTATTTGCCGGATCATTAGGAATGGCTATTCCAGCATTTTCCGGAATTTCTTCAAGTGACTTCAAGCGTTTAGAATAAATACCCATTGGTTCTAAATAAGTTGTTGCTATTGCGGCTAAATCTGCATTTTTACTTTTCACATAATCTTGAAAATATGATAGTGATTGAAAAGCATTTACATCAAGGATTCCGTCATTTGTAGCCTCATTAATTTGCAGGCCGTCATTAAATTCTTTTACTTCAATCTCAATTCCGGCTTCTTTGGCTGCTTTTGATTTTGAAATAAAGTTCCATACTTGAGCATCTGATCCAGATGAACCTACGACAATTTTGTTGTTTTCAGATGCATTTGAGTTTATGTTGCATCCTGATAAAATAATGAATATGATTCCGGCTAGAAGTGTAATCGATAATTTTTTCATTTTTGTTTTCTCCCTTTTTCAATTTTTTTTAATCCTTAATATTGCGAGTTCTCACCGCCCATCAAAAATTGCGTAAAATAAAAACCCTTTCTAAAATAAGAAAGAGTTTCGGATTAAACGAATATCTCATCTTATCTTTCAAGCACTTTCATGCTTGCTGGAATTAGCACAGTACTTTTATATAAGCCTGTTGCCGAGGTTTCATAGGGCCATTCCCTCCACCTCTCTAAATAAGAATATATGTTTTTTTCATCCATTAATGGATTCATCACTCCTTAATTAATCATGTTAAATGAACGAAAGGCTTCCATCTCAAGTTCTCAGGGTACTTGAGTGAAAGCCTCTGGTTATCCAGTGAGCGCTGTAATTGAAAAATTTGTTAATATTAAATTAATACAATAAATCATATGTGTCAAGTCGGAATTAAAAATAATAATTACTTTCTATACTGCATTGATTAAATCAATTATGCCTAATACACATTGTAATTACTGTTTATTTCTTGTATTTATTAAGGGCATAAAAATTTATTCCTAATAACATTGCAATTCTTATCTCCTCCCAAAATTCTCTCTTTGAAAAATAGGAAAAAGAAAAATTGGTTTATTCATATTTACTCACATCAAGGTTGATTTAACTTTCTATTTGTTAATAAAAAAGACACCCCTATTTTTTGCTGCGTTGAAGGTAACTTCACGTGCAAATAGAAGAGTGTCTTTTTGAAAAACTATCAAACTGCTTTTAAAAAAGAATCGTTTTCACTTGATTTGTTTTAATTTTCGATTGTACTTTATTTTCTTCCACCTCTATAACTTCAGAACATTTTTCATTAAGATTTGCCGTATATGCTTGTTGAATAGAACGGTTTATTTTAAATGAAACGACCTTTTCTTCGTCGGTTGGATTATAGAAACGCAATACGAATTGATCATCCTTTTCGGCTTTCTTCAAAGTACTTAAAACAGAATCCTGATGTACTTCTTTTATAAAGCTGAAAGAGGCCGGCGTTTTAACATCCGCTGTATTAAGTTTCATTGCATTAAATGGAATTTTGTTATAGAGATCAATTGGTGTTAAGTACTCTTTAGCCATCCGTGCAGCATTAGCTTTTAATGCAGATTGCTGATGTGTAACAATCGCAAACTCTAACGTTAGTTTTCCAAGCATTTGTGAGTCTGGAGTAGGTAATTTAATTCCAGAAGGACGGCCCGGCCTTCTGAGCAGTTCTTCCTTACCCAGCACTCCTACACCTCTGAACAAGGTTATAGCAATTGTGTCGTATGCTTCACCGACAATCTCATACTCTCTTGTACTATTTGTTAGTACACTCACACCATATGCTTCATTGGATAGACTAACAAAACTTAACATTGGATAAATGGAATCTGGACGTTCATCCCATTCTTCCTGCTCCCAAATATCCATTGCACTATCGTAAACATCACGTTTCAAACAACCAAATTGGTTATCAGATACAGAAAATGCTGAAGCAATTCCCGTTGGAATTAACGCTCTTAAACGATGATCTTTAGCGTGATTATCTATCTCAAGCTTGATTTCAATAATTGGCTTGTGATTTGGAATGGTGAGTTTAATATGCACATCTGCAGAGCTATCTAAAATATGATCTTTTCTCTTATTTAGATCTTCTGGAATTGCAAGGGTATAACGAATATCTATAGTAGCCTCATACTGCCCCTGTTTAATTTCAACGTCCGCCTTTACGTTGTTACTATAGATTAGCGTTTCATCTCTTAATGGAGAAAAGTCATATTCATCTCCATCATCCCCTCCATCTTCAAGTAACAGAACATCGTTGAAGGTCTTGTTTAACTTCTTATCAAAAATATTCAACGAACCATTTGAATTTACGCTGATTTCGTAGAAATCTGTTGTAACTTCACTTTTTGGAGAAATTGAATTTTTCATTTCCCCATCATTTTCAACTATAAAATAGGTTTTATAGCCTAATGCAGGAAATTGGTCTTTTAATTGAACGGTATATTTAATAAAGGGATCATAGTTTCCGTAATGAACGATTTGACGGTCAATTAACCCAGGATCAATAACAACGCTGTCTATTACTTCAAACTCAATTTCCTTTGACATTTCATCAATTAACTTAAAGGACTTTAATTTTGTAGTAACTTCTGTTGTAATGACTTCCTCCCGATCATAGGGAAGTAAGTTAAAAGCAGAAAGACGATCATAATTCCATTCTGTATCTACTGAATCAACAATTTTTCTCTTATAGAAGCTGATAAGTTGATCGACTTTTTCTTCTGCAAGAAAAAATCGGTTAACAATTTCTTGATGGACTTTATCTGAGCAGCAGCATCCTATACTGTCATGCGCATGATTTTTCATAATTTCTTTCCAAATAAGTTCTATTAGACCGTGATGATATTCAAAACCTAGGCTGTACGCAAGAGTTGCAAGTGGTTCTAATATGTTTGTGAGCTTATTTTCAATTCTTGCATTGGCAGCTTTAATATCCATGCGTGTGGAATAAATACTTCGGTGAACGCGTGAATACTTTCCATCTATAAATTCACCCTGCAGTGTAGGAAGTTCCTCATTTTTTTCTAATTCACCAAAGATGTTTTCATATTTGCTCAAGAAAAACTCGCGGTCTGGGTACATTGCCTGCAGTTTATCCATAACAGTAAAGATATTTTTTTGAATAGGCATTTGATCATGACCATTTGGCAAAATGATATTCTCTGTCGTAGCACCGTGATCTAACACCTTAAAATACTTATCAATACGTTCTTGAAGCTTTTGTTCATCCTCCGGCAAATACTTTCCAATCGCGTATCCTAGAGGAAATAATTGTACCAGAACTTTAGAACCTTCATCTGTTTCCCAATAGAATTCCGTTTTGTCTGTGCCGTGACGTTCAGTAGCCCCTCGCCAAAAAATCGAATACTTAATATCAAAACCATTTAAAATTTGCGGCATTTGTGAAGATTGTCCAAAGGAATCTGGAAGGTATCCGATTTTCATGTGACTCCCGAACTCTTCACAATCTTTTATTCCATATAATAAATTTCGTACAATCGATTCTCCGCCAACCACCATCTCGTCTGTTTGTGTATACCATGGTCCAATGATCAGCTTTCCTTTTTGAACTAGACTTTTGACTCTTTCCTTACTTTCCGGCTTAACAGCAAAGTAATCCTCTAAAATTGACGTTTGACCATCTAGTACATAGTGTGGATAATCTGGATTATTTTCTAGCATCTCCATTATTTCTTCCATATTGTTAACCAAAAGAATTCTAGATTCTTCCGTTGAAAAATACCATTCTCTGTCCCAATGCATATGTGGAACGATATGAACTTTTGTCATGATGTCCTCCAATTACGATGTATTTGTATATCACTTAAGCAACTTAAGTGCGATAGATTATAACCGCCAAAAATCTAAGCAGCCATTCGGGAAGATTTTTTATTCTTTTCTCTTTTCAGCTTGCTTTTTCTTGTTGCAATCAACAAAATCGTTGAAACAACAGCACCAATTAATGCGGCGCCAAACCATATACTGGCTGCTAATAGCATCGGCTTTCCTTGTAATAGTGCAAGCGAGAAAATTCCGGCTCCAGGAACGTTTAAACCGATATTAAAATAAGATACAATAGCTCCTGTAATAGCAGACCCTGCAACTAAAGATGGAATTACTCGAAGTGGATCATTCATCATAAACGGAATAGCTCCTTCTGTAATACCAGCTAAACCCAATAACCATGTTTGTTTTCCTATTTCTTTTTCCTGTTTGGTGAAATTCTTCTTATCAATAAGTGTTGCTCCTGTTACGGAAAAGGCTGAAACCATTTTCACAGAGGCAAAGGCAGCATAAGGAATGAAATTTCCACTTGCCATTGCACCAATGCAAAACGTGTAAGCTGCTTTATTAATTGGGCCTCCCAGATCAAACGAAACCATGGCGCCTATTATAGCTCCTAAAATAAGCGCATTTGTTCCGGACATGCCTTGTAACCAATCAAGTAATCCTTGATTTAATAGGGCTAATGGTTTCCCTACCAAAAACAACATAACCGATCCAACAACAAGCGTACCAACAACCGGGTATACCCAAAAACTGATGAATCCGGCAAATGTTCCTTTTGGTTTTACATAATGCTTTAAGAATTTAAGGAAATAACCTGCTAAAATCCCTCCAAGCATACCGCCCAAGAAACCGCTGCCAATTAAATTCGCAGCTACCCCTGCTGCGAAACCTGGTCCTAATGCAGGTTTATCCGCAATTGAATAGGCCATGTATGCTGCAAGAATTGGCACCAATAATGTTCCTAATAGTGTCCCGCCTAACTGTCTCAACAACCAAAGCCAAGAACCTTCTGTATTATAGAGTTCTTGAAGATCAAAGGCTTGGGATAGCAGAACTGCTGCAGCGAGCGTCATGCCCCCAGCTACAATTACTGGAATGATGTACGATATACCTGTTAAGATAGAATCTTTTATTTCTGTCTTAAAGGATTTTTTTTCATCCTCATCTTCTTCAAAAGAGACACTTTCTTCATTAGAACTATCCTTCTTGGGAGCGTTTTCAGATTTCTCTAAAGCTTGACTGATAATCCCTTTTGCATCTTTCAATGGTGCTGCCACTGCCGTTTTAACTTTCGGAAGATGACTATATCTTTCTTCGTTTTTTACAGCTACGTCTACAGAGAAAATCACAGCATCAGCACTGTTTAATTGTCCTTTCGTGTGGCGGTCTTCAATACCGTTCGCACCTTGCTTCTCAACAAACACATCTACACCTAAATCTTTCCCTGCTTTTACTAATGCTTCTGCTGCCATGTAAGTGTGCGCAATACCTGCTGGACATGCAGTTACTGCTAATATGGTTTTATTTATCTTCTTTACTTCTGGCACTTCTTCTATTTCATCTTGACGATCCAGGTTATTAAAAAGCTCTAGATTTGTGTTAGATCTCAATAATCGATTTTTATACTCTTCATTAGACAACCTTGTCACTAGCTCTGATAATAAGGATAGATGTGTTGAACCAGCTTCATCATCTGGAATCGCTAGTAAAATAATTAGCTCTACCTGATTGGTTGGATCAATGCTTTCCCAAGTGCTCAATGGTTTCTGAAGGGTTGCGATGGCAAATGATGCTTCTTTTACTGCTTTTGACTTCCCATGAGGTATTGCTAGACCACCTTCAAAGCCTGTAGGTGATAACTTTTCTCTATCAATTACCGCTTGATACAGCTCTTCTTCAGAATGCAGTTTTCCTTCATTTGCTAACTGTCTAATTAAAAATTTTATAATTTCTTCTTTAGTGTCAAAGGATTGTTTGGTACTAACTAAAGTTGGTGATGTAAGACTTTTCAATAACATTTTTGTACCCCCTTCACTTTCTTTTTTCTGTTAATTAATGAGTGACCCCATAGTAGCATAAAAAAAAAGAAGAAGAGGTTATCTTCTTCTTTTTACACAGTCACACCTCCAAAATAGCGCTTACATGTGTATTTATACACAACTACTTAGTAAAATTCCAATAGAATTCAGATAATGTTCTGATGATAGCCATAAGTGGAGTTTTATCAGTGATATTATACCCATTCAGCAATTTCTTGGGAGTAAAACAAAATAAGTTTACATCTGCTAACTTCTGAAGAGCATTTCGATTAAAATGGGTGAGGGAAATGATTTTAATTCCTTTTTCTTTCCCTAACTCCGCAACCTCCAGAACCTGGGAAGTTTCTCCAGATAAACTAATGAGGAAAAGAATACCTTCATTATTAAGCTGATTGATTCCATGTATAATTTCATGACGATGAATAAAAAAATCTGATTCCTTCCCTGCAATTTTAAGATTTTTCGTCATCATCTCACAAAAAAGAGCCGTATCTCCCACTCCAAAAAAAAGAACTCTCTTCGCTTCATATATCATTTTGGACACTTTCTCAATAATATCTATATCAATTAAGTCAAATGTTGTTTTCAGATTATACTGTAAGCTGTCCTCTTGTTTTTCATGATCAGAGTGTAATTCTTCTTTAAGACTATTCTTCAAATGTGCATATCCATCGTATCCTAATTTTTTAGAAAATCTAATGATCGTATTAGGGACAGTAAATAAGTTGGCAGCTAAAGATTGAATAGATGCGTTGACCACTTGCTTTCTATTTTTTACTATATAGTCAATAATTTGGTCATCTGTATCGTTTAACTTATATTCGAATTTCCGAACGCGATCTTCAAAATACAACTTCAAATCACCTCTAAGCATCTTATTCTAATATTTATACTACTAATTTTTTATTATAACAAAAGTGTGTTTAATTCAGTACGAACAAAGCAAGGTTGGCTCCTCAGTTTCGCACTCGATTACGGAAGATCGCCATTAAATATCCAAGAAAATCCTCCAATAGCAGAATATTAAAAAATCAAATTTCAGTCACTTTAAATCGTAGGACCGTCTTTAATTTTTCTGGTGCTGTTTTTCTTGCATCAGTAATATATATTTCTTTATGTGTTTTTTCTATTCTTTTAAGATTATTTTGACTACAGAATTGTTCCATGAATGCAAAGGTTTCGGGTTCATTATCATAACTTCCATAGTGCATAACTTGGACACATAAACCCTCCTTAATTAATTCAAACTTAACGTTATCTAGATGGGAGTCAGGCTTTTTTTGCTTTACACTATTCATTGCTTGTTGAATTAACTCTTCTGTCACAAAATCTGGTTGTCTTATCATTAATTTATAGACAAAATGGTCCTTGCTTAAATAATCTAATTTTCTACCTTCTTCATCTAAATCCCAAATTCCTCCAGAGGAAAAACTGTATACTTATAATATCCCTCTGGTGTTATTCCTTTTTTGGCATCATTCTTATTGCGTACGACAACGCATATAAGATTTCAATATTTTCTTTAAATCGTTCACTATTCGGATTGCCTTTGCCTTCTATTGTGAAATATTTCATAGCTGGAACCTCAATTTTAATAGGTTGGTTCTTTGGTAGATAGAGTTCCTTTAATTGTTTTCGCCATTCAAACTTACTCATCATTTATCACCCTTGCTTTTTTTTATAATCGTGCCCGTTAGCCCAGCAATGCTGCCGCATGTTCCCACGGCAGCATTATGGTGTGTATATTATTGAGCTCTTGTGTCCCGTTAATGGAGAAGAAACAGATGGATTTGCGTTAAATCAGTCCCCTAGGTCGTAAAAGTGGGATGGAGTGGCTGGTATATCGAGAGATCAGCGCCACTGGGAAGCTTGATGGAGGCGAGTCGACCCCACCGCTGGTTACTGATCGACTCCGAGATCGTAAGACCCCTATTGGTCAGTTCCGTAATTGTTTTCTCGATATCGTCGCACATTAAGTAAAACTCATGTTTACCAATTCTATCTGTAGGATGCACGGCGATTTCGGCAGGATGCAGTTTGAAGATAAGCCAGCCACTACCAGCGTCAACTCCATCAAATCCGAGTACATCGCGGATGAATACCCGGTCTGCATCCGCGATGGTACTATAGAGTATAATGTGTGCTGCATTGATCATGATTCCCCTTCACTCTTCTTTTCATCGACTGTTTCGTGTCGTCGTTAGTTTGCATTTCTTGAGCCGTTTGTAGAACAAGAAAAACTTATTAGTTTTTGTGCCTTATTAAAATGTTAGAAGTTATCTTTTAAATTGAGGTTCTGCTCACATTTTAATGAAATGCGTCCTTAATCATTCAAAAATTCTTGGCCATTTGAACAGCTTTATATATTCCTTCCTCAATAATAGCTTCACGTTGATCAGGAAATTGATTATGTCCCTCAATAACTACTGTTGTAATGTCTGTTATACCAAATACATTCAAATGATTCTTAACAAAGCTTACTGCCATTTCAGAGGAATCTTCTTCGGCATATATCCCACCTCGTGCGTTTAATAATGCCACTTTCTTATTGGGTAATAGACCAACTAGGCCTTCAGCTGTATATTTAAATGTTTTACGTGGGTGATGCATATAATCAAGGTAAGAGTGCAACACGGCAGGAACGGTTAAGTTCCAAAGTGGAAAGGCCATAACCACTTTATCAGCAGCTACAAACTGTTCAAGGTGCTTAGCTACAACATCATGTACAGACTTTTCTTCTAGTGTAAGTTCCATTCCTTGAGAGGATTTGAAATTTCCACTAATCATTACATCACCTAAATAAGGTAATGGTTCTTTAAATAAATCAAGTTCAATCACCTTATCATTAGGAGATGAGGCTCGGTAGCTCTCTAAAAATGCATCATATAATTTCCCACTAACAGATTCTTGACGATTGTTCGCTTTTACAAATAAAGTTGTTGTCATTTTAATCTCCTCCAAATATGAGTAATAGTGAAACTTGATCTAAACTAACTTCACCCTTCCAACTGAATGCTTTTTCTCTTTGCTCTGCCATACTGGAAATAGTAAAACAACAGAATGGCCAAATGTAAAGCAGCAAGTACGAAGAAGATATTACTGTAAATAAAACCGTTTTGATTGATATTTAACGGATTCCAGAGGACATCAGAACCAATATCCACAACCCAGCTATAAACCCCTGTAGCCATTCCTCCAGCAATAAAATTCATCATTGAAAAGAGTCCCATTCCCACTCCAACCTGATCCTTTGGTAATGTTCTTGAGATTGCATTTGACATAGCGATGAGCATAAAGGATTGCCCGACATTACCGAAAATCAGAAACATGGCAATGAAAAATGGAGAACTTCCAGTAAAGGTTGAAAGTAAAATAAAACAGGTCAATAATGATACAGATGCAACAAAGAATAGATGCGAATTCCCCTTCAAGTCAGCTAATTTGCCTCCCTTTCTCCCCAAAATGGCTGAGGCAACTGCGGCAGGAACCATTGCAAAACCAATCCAGCTAGATGTTAGCTGTTGAACCTGTGATAGAAGCAGAGGACTTAGAAAATAGAGAGAAAAACCAATCCCGTTTATTAGAAAAGCAAGCGTTAAAACGAGTATATACTCCTTGTTTTCAAAGAGTTTAGGTTGAACAAACGGATCGGCAACTGTACGAATTCGAGCTATGAAGAACACCAGAGATAGTACCCCCCCAATCATAAACCACCATGTTCCATTCGTAACACCCAGAAGAAACAAAGTTACTGCTACAGCTAACAAACCTCCTCCAAACCAGTCAAATTTCTCAAACACCCCCTGCTTCTCATCTTTCAAATATTTACGGTAAAAAGGTAGCGTGAATAAAATTAAGAGAGGGATACAGAATAACCAACGCCAATGAGCAACACCGACAATTAATGCAGAAATAACTGGTCCAAGAGCACTGCCTATTGCTAAACCTACTGCCGCCATGCCTAAAGCTGAACCTCTTCGATCTGGAGCAATGTAGCGTACAGGAATAAGCATGGCCGTTGCTGGGATAGCAGCGGCCCCCATTGCCTGCAAGCACCTTCCGACAAGCGCTAACCAGAATGTTTGGGAAATTAGACCGACTAGTGAACCGATAGCAAAAAGTATCAATCCGAACGTCAGCAAATTTTTGAGCTTGTAGCTATCAGCTAACTTCCCGTAAGTCACTGTCCCAATCGCATAAATCAGAGCATACGCAGAAGAGAACCAGCTTACTTGAGAGATAGAAAGATTAAAATCTTTACTAATATCAGGGAGTACGATGTTAAACATTAATCCACTCATCGCTGATATGATGAGCGTAAACATTAAAATGAGCATCAATTTCTCACCAGTTTGCTGCTGAACTTCCTTTACCATTCCTTAAACTCCTTTAGTTATCTTTTTTAAGAACAAGGTTTTCCTTATCTCTAACACACAAATCGCATGAATGACTGTCTGTACTAACTGTCATTTTGTTTTAAAAAAAAACTAGGGGGTTAAAGCCCTAGTGAATATCTGGACACTCTCTATTATAAATTCTTCCAGTGATACGGTTGGAAAGTTAGCACTGGACTCCAGATCGTTCATAAATGCACCAAAATTCATCATCATGAATGACAACGCCTGAACTTCCGGGTTCGTCCGTATCAGTTTGCCTTTCTCGAACATAACCGTGAAATAATCTGTTAAGATTTCCATTAATTGTTGAGGCTGTTTCTGTGTTCTTTCTCGAAACCCTGGCATATTGCCTTCTTCCTTGATGCTGATCTGAATCATTTTCCGGTTGCGGTTCATAAGTTCATGGTACGTCCTGCTAATCATGAGCAAATCTGCATGTAAATCCCACATAAGCTTCTCGTTAAAAAGCTTTTTCATCTCTTCGATATAATGAAAACGGTCAAAAGCAGATTCGAGAAGATTTTGCTTGCTGCCGAAGTGGCGAAACAGCGTCTTTTCGCTTAAACCGGCTGCGGTGGCGATTTCCATAGTGGACACACCATTGTAGCCTTTCTCAGCTATTAGATCGATAGCTGCCAACAGCAGTTTATCATTGCTGCTCGGATTTTTACTTTTGTTCATTCTTTCACCATCTTTTTTTAATATTGACTGTCAGTGCTGACTGTTATTTTATATTATTCCATTTAATGTTAAATGTCAAAAAGAATTTCACTTTTTACATAAAAAAAGTCGTCATCAAATTCTAGATCTGTTGTATAGCATTATTCATGTGAGGTTGACATACATGTCCTAACAGAAGTTCCTTATCACAAAATCCCTGGGCGACAAGGGGTTTCAATTTGCAACAATTTATTGTTTATGCAAGATTTTATAAATCGTTGATAAAATCAACGTTTACGTGCGCTTAAGCTCTCCTGATAGTTGCTTGAAAAATGGGGTTTTATGCAAACTCTTATTCAATTAAATGGCCCTTTAATTGAATAACTTGACTAGCAATTAAAAACATCTTTATTATCATTCAACAAAAATCGTTCGAAAAAGTATATTTTTTCTAACGGAGCATCGTTTTGAATCATATCTCTATCAAAGTCACCAAACCCAAATATGTTGTTCATTTTTAATTGAAATCGTATACAATAATAGTAATAACATACAAGGAGGCCATTTTCATGAAAAACATGACGAATCAAACAGCTTCAACATATAAGGGTGAAACACTTTCTTAAAGTAATCTGTGTACTCTCCCCTTATATGTGTACTTAAATAACACAAAAAGGGGTAAATCATGCGTTTTCCAGTAAAAAAATTTTTATCCTATTATAAACCGTATTTAACGGTGTTTTTTTCAGTATTGGCGTGCGCCTTTATCGTATCAGCTGTGACTTTGACGTTTCCTTTACTAGTCAGGTATATCACAAAGGATGTTCTGGAAGGAGATTTGTCCATCGCGCTAAGTAAAGTGTATTGGATTGGCGGGCTGATGCTAGTGTTAGTCGCAGTTCAGAATATCGGGAACTATTTTGTGGACTACAAAGGTCATGAAATAGGTGCGCGTATGGAAAGAGATTTGCGAAGCGAGCTGTTCACGCACATGCAGAAGCTTTCTTTTAGCTTTTACGATAAGGAAAAGACAGGTCAGCTCATGTCGCGAATAACAAACGACCTGCTGCTGCTTTCCGAGCTGTACCATCATGGTCCAGAGGACTACGTCAAATACCTTGTCCGTTTTATTGGGGCGTTTGTTATATTGTTCTTTATAAATGCACCATTAACGATTGCTGTCTTCTGTTTTCTGCCATTCTTAGGTGTCTTTGCCCTATACTTTAATAAAATGCTGAACAGGGCATTACGAAGCAATAAAGAAAGAATTGGGGACGTAAACGCACAGGTAGAGGATAGTTTATCTGGAATTCGCACAGTAAAGTCATTTGCCAATGAGCAAATAGAGATCGAGAAGTTCAACCGGGAAAATAATCGTTTCCTTCATAGCCGGAAAAGAACGTACCATGCTGAAGCACTCTTATACAATAGTTTTGAAACGATTATACAGCTGATTACGATCACAGTGATTATCTTTGGCAGTGCCAGTATTGTCAACAACACATTAGATTTAGCGGATTTGATCACTTTTTTACTGTATATCAGCTATATGATCGAGCCAATTCAGCGATTGACTCATATGAGCACGCAGCTTCAGGAAGGAATCACTGGATTTCAGCGTTTTATGGAAATCATGAATCTGAGGCCGGCAATTGAAAATAAACCGAATCCTGTGACTTTGTCAGAAGTATCTGGTGAAATTGAGTTCAATCAAGTTTCATTCAGGTACGAAGAACATTTGAACAATGTCATACAAAACCTGTCGCTTCGAATCCTTCCTGGAGAGTATGTTGCGCTAGTTGGTCCGTCTGGCGCTGGAAAAACTACCTTATGCTCACTCATCCCCCGCTTTTATGATGTGACAGATGGAGGCGTTTTCCTTGACGGAGTCAATGTCCGCGATATTGATCTGGAATCATTAAGAAATAATATCGGTATTGTACAACAGGATGTTTACCTATTTGCGGGAACAGTAATGGAAAATATCCGATACGGAGATCCGGCAGCCAGTGATAACGAAATTATTGAGGCGGCAAAGCTTGCCAATGCACATGACTTTATCATGAACTTGCCAAAAGGCTACAGTTCAGAAATCGGACAACGAGGAGTCAAACTGTCTGGGGGCCAAAAGCAGCGGCTTTGTATTGCTCGTGTATTTTTAAAGAATCCGCCAATTCTCATTTTGGATGAGGCAACGAGCGCACTAGATAACGAGAGTGAGAGCATCATCAAGGAATCACTGGAATTATTAGCAAAAGGCCGTACAACTATTGTCATTGCCCATCGCCTTTCAACTATCCGTAATGCGAAGCGGATTATTGTCATAACAGAAGACGGTATTGCTGAACAGGGGAATCACAATTCGTTGCTTGCATGTGATGGGTCGTATGCAAGACTTTATTCTAAGCAGTTTGAGTTACTATGATAAGCTATCTAACCAAAAACAGCTGCACTTCTTAACCAAGGAGAGCAGCTGTTTTTCCTTTTATTTAATTGATCATGCCCGGCTATCAGCTTTGCCGGTATTACAAATGGTATTCCATTCTGGATATTTTTTTTCCGTACTAAATAAATGCTCCCATAGTGCTCCATGAAAAAAAGATATAATGCTTCCTGCAAACTGGCACCCGGTTCATAAAGCTCAATATATATATCAATCTTGTATAAATGTTATCAGATGTTCAGCCAAGGTATAAGGTCTTCGTGTTTATAAGCATTCTCCGTTTCTAAAATAAGCTGAGTAAGGAGAATATCAAGGGAATCTGTTAATGAGGTTAGCGTCTGTTGAACAAATCCTTTCTCAAATTGATCTAATGGCTCTGGTAACTCATTCTCGTCTAATATAAAGAAGTCTCCATTAGGAAGAACAATTATATCAATAATCAGATCCTCAAAGGATACCATCTTATCAGTTATATATGTATTTTTTACAATATTAAAATAGGAACCCAGGTAATCCCCCTTATGATCTCTCCAAATGTATAAATTATATGGACGATCGCTCCAGTAATACGCTATTGTATAACTGCCTCTGGGAATGGTTAATTTAGTTTGGTTTGCTGTCATCGAAAAGGATTCAAGTATTTTATGGAATAGCACGGCATTTTGATTTTTTGCTTTTAGAAGCATACAGGTATGTTCTACAATTTCTGAGTCGTACTTTATTTTTCTTTCTATTATTTTCACCAAGCGTTTGGACATCGCTTTCTTTACTCCTTTCAAATTAGTTTTCTACTCCAGAACAAATCTTAATTAAAATTATATCATTAGGAATTTGGCCTTCCATTGTTTAGCCGTTTAGGCAAATCATTGATTTTGATTTCAGATAAAGCCTGCTCATTTCAAATAAACTAGTTTTAGACAACCACTTCTCTGTGTAAATGATCGAATACAAAAAAGACGCATTCATATAAGAGAATGCGCTGATTGTGGATTAGATTCACATGAAGCAGGTTTAAACTACTAAACAAACCTCCGATTGTTTAATAGAAAGGCAGAAGCCCTTGTTGCCAGCAGTCATTCAATAAAATACATCTTTCCATTCACTTCAAGAGACACCGATGATTGTTTCATCTCTTCCTTTAAATATTCAGCATATGCGACTACTTGATTAATCTTTTTCTTGTCCAAATCTTCTGCAAAGCTATACACAATCGTAACCTTCTCCTTAATCAGCTGATCATTATCAGAAAACCAGGATCCAGTTCCCTCAATGGCTGTTGCTCCTCCAAACATTTTTGTGAATTTCTCTAATGACCTGTTAACAAATGGAGTATTATCAATTGGCTGATCACCGTTATAGGTGGAAGGCACATAGATTTTCACCACGTCATCGAGATGGAATTGCCCCTTCAATGCAGAAGGGTGTTTTACATTAGATGATTCCTGGTGCCCTGCAGCGTACACAGCATTGCCTAAAAAGCCGATTAACAGAATCAAAGGGATGATCCAAATGAAGATTTTTTTCTTTTCCAACATTGCCACTCCTTTTTATTTAATAGTTTTGTAAGCAAAACAATTGTGAATTTCTATCTATGATTATAATTACAGAGAATGAATTTTTCATGGTAATTATTTACTGAATTTCAGTTTAATCTTTTGTTTTCATTCAGAAAGAGAATGTTGAACTTTATTAAAAAATGGACCTTCTTAATAAGAAGGTCCGAACTTTGAATGTGAATTATTTTTTAATCTCTTGCTGTATTCATTCCAAAAATCTCATATATTTCTTCGTCATAATCATCAAAAATTCTATTATCTTCGGAGTTATCAAAGAATTTTTTTGCTTGCATGGCAAATGAAACTACTTGTTTTATATATTCAGTTCACCATGTTTATAAATCCGCTTAAAATTCACTTAATTCCTTCTAAACCATTAATATCTCCCGTATGTCCTCTTCAGTAAGAGAGGAAGACCCTTTTTCCTCAGAATCGATGATTTCTTCAATCAGATGTTTCTTTTTCTCTTGAAGTTCATTCATTTTTTCTTCGATTGTGCCTTTGGCAACAAGCTTGATTACCTGTAGACGATTTGTTTGACCAATTCGATGGGCTCGGTCAGCTGCTTGTTCCTCGACTGCAGGATTCCACCAGATATCATATAAAATAACAGTATCAGCACCTGTCAGATTGAGGCCTGTCCCCCCCGCTTTCAATGAAATGAGAAATAAATCATGTTCTCCTGCATTAAACCGGCGGCAAATTTCCACTCGTTCTTCAGAAGGAGTTTGTCCATCGAGATAGAAAAAAGAATGCCCCTGAATCGTTAATTCTCTGCCTATAAGCTCAAGCATTTTCGTAAACTGGGAGAAAATCAGCACTCTTCTGCCTTCAAGCTTTGATTCTTCTACAATCTGCATCAGCTGTTCAAATTTCGCAGATTTCCCTTTATATCCATCCACAAACAAGGCGGGGTGACAGCAAATCTGACGTAACCTCGTTAAACCAGCGAGGATTTTGATACGGTTCTTACGGAATGTATCCTTGTCAAGATGCTTTAATGTATCATGTCGCAGCTTGGCCAGATAGGCAGCATACAGCTTCTTCTGATCAGGAAGCAATTCTGCAGATTCCATTGACTCAATTTTTTCAGGCAGCTCTGGCAGGACATCCTCTTTCAGTCTTCGAAGTAAAAATGGCCTGATTCTTCGGGCTATCGTTTTTCTGGATAGGTTACTGTATTCCTTTAATCCCATAAATAGTTCGGGAAAAACAACGTGAAAAATGGACCATAACTCCTGTAGTGAATTCTCCACCGGTGTACCTGTGAGGGCGAACCGATGAGCTGCCTGGATCTTCTTCACAGATCGTGCTGTTTGTGTCATAGGATTTTTAAAGACCTGAGCTTCATCAAAAAACACAGTATGAAAGCCATGTTTTTCAAACCACTTTATGTCTCTGCGCAACAATGGATATGAGATAATGACTACATCCATATCCATTACATCCTTCTGTATCTTGAATCTTTCGGTTTTAGTGCCATCAACGACAATGGCCTGTACTTCCGGTGCAAATTTGCTGATTTCACTAAGCCAGTTATACGTCAATGATGAAGGTGAAACAATCAGGACCGGGAGCTTTTTTTTACGGATGACAGAAAGCTCTGATAGAATAAACGCAATGCTCTGCAGCGTTTTACCCAATCCCATATCATCTGCAAGAATTCCACCAAATCTATAGCTGGCAAGTGTTTTCAACCATTTAAAACCAAGTTTTTGATAGTCTCGCAATATCAGTTCTAAACTCTTTGGCACCTCGAATTCCAGACTGTCCGGATTGCGGATGTTTTCCAAAAACTGACGGAACGATTCCTCTAACTTTAATAAAGAACGATCATTAATAGAATCAAGATGCTGAATCCCCCGAACAATTGGTACATTCATGCCGCTCTCCAGTTCTTCAATTTGGCCCGGAAGTTCACGAAGAAAACGATTCATTTCTTCAAATTCCCTCGTCTCCAATGAAAGCAGCGAACCGTTCTGCAAACGAAAATACTTCCGTTTTTCCTCTAAAGCTAGTAGAACCTCACGTATTTGTTTTTCAGGAATGTTATCCATTTCAAATTTATATTCCAGCCAATTGGTCCGTTCTTTATTAATCTTTATCCTAACGTGCGGACGAGAATTACCTTTAAAAAGCCGATTTCTCACTGCGGTAGTTGCATATATCTGTACAAGCTTATGAAGTTTGGGAACGATATGGTACAAAAATTCATACTCCAGCTCTTCATTTTGCAAAAAATATCCTCCGTCCGTCTTTGCAAACATGCTATCTTCCATCAGCTTCAGGATGGCATCTTCCTTTTCCACGTCCCTAATAAGTTTGGAGCCTGCGTGGAGATCCTTATTTTCCAATGGATTAATGATTATATTTTCATAATGAAACTCAAGTCCTGCGAGCAAGCGATTTTTCACGCGATCCAAGTAGAGCTTGGTCACTAACGGTGTCTTTACAAACTGTTTGGATATAGCTTCGGATAACTGGACTTCCCCCAGTCTTTTCAAGCCTGGAACCACTTTTTCCATAAAAAAATCGATTTGCTCCTGAGTAATCGGAATTTGATTCGCTGCTGCAGCATCCAGCATCTGTTTTAGATCTGAAAGACGATTACAATCTTCCATTTTCATCTGTTTTAGTTTTCCTTCAAATAGGACAGACCTATATGAATTCATTATCACCATTCGATTAAGCCCTCTGATTTTAAGTAGATAGCCTTTACCCTCGCCTGCATCAAATTGGAATTGTAAAGGCAATGGTTCATTTGATAAGCGAAGACCCTCATAATTATTAGAGTCATACATCACCTTGACCAATGCTGCTTTCTCAAGTATAGGAAAAAGCCTGTCCCAAGAGGATGGAGGAATAATGAGTATATGTTTACCCCATACATCGCCTGATTTCTCGGATATCTCGTCAATATACGCTTTTTCATCATGAATTACTTGTATAAGCTGTTGAATCACTGCATCCGTTTCATTTTGAAAGCAATGAAGACTTGGGTCGTAAATGAAAGAATTAGAAAGCAAGCTTGACAGACCTTTTTTCACATGCTCAAGAAAACCTCGTATATTTCGTACATTCGTCTGGCCAATCTTAACCTCAATTCCGAACAAGTATCGTCCCTTCCCAATGTTTACGGGTTTACAAATAAACTCTGCATCAAGTACTTGTCTTTTTTCAAAGTGCAGCTGCTGGCCCGCTGACCGTTTAGGCTGATCATTGAAAAGTGTCAGCAATTCTTCTGTCAGCGCTTGACTTGTTGAAGAATCAGAGTTTTCACCCCCAGGACCAATGGGAATTGTTCCGTGTCGCTGGTGTTCGTAAATCGATAGTAAAACGGCTGCTATATGCTGGCAATCCATTTTATAGGAAGCTAGCGCAGGGCAGCTGCATTTCGTGCGCAAGCCTCCGCTCTCATCCTTTTCAATAAACACATGAAAATCTTCCTTGCCTGTAACCGTGGCTTTACAGCCATCAGGACAATAATTTTCAAATGTCACGTTATTACTTCGATAAAAAGAGTCTCCTTTCTTGAAGGAGACTGTACCGCATATTTCTTTAATAATTTTTTCATTTAATTTTATATTCAATTGCTTTGCTCCCTCTTTAGGATACTTCTCAAAAATGGAGATCTAGTATGAGCTCTTTCAGTCTTTCCTCTGATAAAATATTTACCACAATTGTATCATTAGGATGAAATAATATCCTGGGCACCCGATTGTTTAGGATCCATGAAGCTATAGAAGGCTGCCGCATATTAAAAGAAACACCATTAAAAAAACGCTCCTTACTATAATTGTAAAGGAACGCAATTATGAATATCAAAATATGATGTCTTCAATTGAAAAATTATTTAAGTAAAGAAGTCATTTCCTTTTCTGCAGAAATGATTAAAAACATAGGTCTCCGGATTTCATCTTTCATATCAGGTACACTCTTTACCATTTCATCTGAAGGAACAGGTTCTTTGATTACTCTTATACTAAAACCAGCGCCAATTAAGTCATTAATATATGTGGAAATCGTACGATGATATTTTACAACGTTCTCAGTTAAGAATGTTGTTTCTCGCAATCCTTCTGATTGATAGTTGTCAACTGGCCAATGGATACGGATCCCCTGTTCATCTATAAACCAATCCTGTTCTTCTCGAGCAGTGAAGATTGGGTGTTCAACAGAAAAAACAAACGTACCGCCAGGTGCTAGACACTCATAGACTTTTTTGCATATTGTGTCAAATGACTTAATATAGTGAAAGGCTAATGAACTGATAACCACATCGAATTGCGAGTCTGAAAAATGAATCTCTTCTATTGGCATTTTGATATATGAAATGAAAGGATCATCTGTTTTTTCACGAGCCTTTTGAAGCATTTTTTCAGAAATATCGATCCCTGTAACTGACCTTGCCTGCTGCTCACGTGCATATCGGCAATGCCAGCCAAAACCGCATCCCAGATCAAGAACATTTTTATTAGACAACTCTGGTAATAATGCTTTTAATACATGCCATTCTCCAGCAGCTTTAAGCCCATCTATTGACCGGGGCATTTGTTCATATGCTGAAAAGAAATTTGCATCATCATACTTATTTTGTTTCATCAGATATCCATCTCCTGTATATTGAATTAGCCTCCTAAAATGTTTCACTTCTAATTCAGGAGGCTGCCTATATTCTTCTAACCATTACTATCACCCCATGAGATTATAATCTTTATGCTATTAAAAACATTATTCTTGTTTACCTAAATTGAACTGTAATTTCCCTTATTTTACCAGACCTATTCATACTATCATTAAAGCCTAGTTTTTTACCAACAGTTCCACCTATCTCGTGCAGCAGAAGTGAGTCCTTATCATTTAATATACATGTAAATAAAGGTAAAAGTCCTCAAAATCAAAAAGTTTTCTGGATATCTAATTTAAATGAATTAAGGCGCCCTCTTTTGGATAAGCACCCATAGTAAGGAAAATCAGACTGAGAAAGTTCAAACTTTCGAATAAATCAATGAATCAGGGAAACCTGACAACTTCAGATGCAAGAGCTTTTTGCAGGCCACTTGAATTGTCATCGTGATTTGGACATCCGTATTTTTTAATGAGAGATTCCTGCTTTTATTACACTGATGTGATGTGTTAACAATACTTCTTTCCTAATTTATAAGGACTTTTTTCCTCCGTATTAAAAAGAAGTCCATTTGGATCTCTATTTATTACAATCGTTAAATTCAATGAAATTCAATAAAATCCATAATTTACCATAGAATTGAAACAATTTTACAAATGAAGTCATAATGCTCAACTTATGTAAATTTATGGATGAATTCTAGACTTATTTACATATTTATCCTTTAGTTGAAAGTTAAGGATAAAATACCCTTAAAATTACCTTTCACAGGGTGTAATGTGGTGAAGTGTTTTAAAAATGTTTTGAATAATTGTAAAGAGGTGACTTTTTATGAATGTCTTTCGCAGAGTATTTACCTGTATTTCAATGACCCTTGCAGCTTTTTTTGTTCTTTTTGGCTCTCTGGATTTCACAGATAAGGTTTATGCAGAAACTCACGTCTATGATGGAAAAAGTCCTTATTACAATAGTTGTGCGGCTAGTGCAGTTACAAAGAAAAGTGTAAAAATTTATGCAAATGGGGCAACTGCCGATTTAGAGCTGAAATTCAGCACAAAATGTAAAACCGCATGGGCGAAAATCACTTAGCAGACCTGCCAAAGCTGATGGTGAAGCAACTGCATTAGTCGTGAGAAACACTGATAACAAACAATATAGCTGTTCCTCTTCCGGAGGAAATGGGGAAATAAATAAGGGGCAAACGTCTTGTTATACACCTATGGTTTACGATTTAGATCCAAGAAAAGCAAAGGCAGTTGGATTCTGGCCGTATACAGCTGGAGAAACAGACTGGTATTAATTTATCAGCAAAACCTTCATCAGCTTTTATTTACGAAAGGATGAAAAGATTGAAGAAAAAGATAGGTTTATCAATCATAATGACTTTGTCGATGGTCTTTGTATCATTTGGATTTGGGGCTGGCCAAACAAGTGCTGAAAATCATTCTTATGATGGAAAAAGCCCCTATTATAACAGTTGCGCAAGTTCTGCTGTGACAAAAGATAAAGTGTGGATTGATTCCGTTTCTTATGTGGAATTAAAATATAGCACCACTTGTAAAACTGCCTGGGCGAAAGTTACGGTTACTAGTCCGGCAGTATACACTCATGAAGCAGACGCAAGAATTATTCGAAGCACAGACGGCAAAGCTTATACGTGTAATAGCTCAGGAGGCAATGGGGTCGTAATAAAGGTCAAACCTCTTGTTATACGCCAATGGTTTATGACTTAGACCCGCGAAAAGCTCAAGCTCAGGGAATTCACGCCATTCCTAATAGTGATGCCTATAAAAAAGCAGTAACAATTTGGTATTAGGTAAATAAAGCTTATTTACCACAAACATGAAAAACCTCCGTTCACTTACAGAACGAAGGTTTTTGTTTAAAAACAAAAAGAAAATAACATTTCAATAGCAGGCATTTACCCCTAAATCATCCATTTTTCTTTGCTGAATGAAAAAGCGTGCGAAACTGAAAGTGCAGCATCGCACGCCTTGGACCAAAAATCAACTTTAAACAAAGCGAATGATCGTTTAGTTACTCAAATCATCTCTCCTGAGTATCTGCTGGGACACGCTTGCTTATTCCCAAAGCGTAATAACTAATTATCACGATGCCAAGGAAAACAATCCCTACTATAAGCGATATACGCGTTTCATCATTAAACCACATACCGATTAATACCATCATCAAGAAGGCAATTGTCAAATAGTTTGTAACAGGAGCAAAAGGCATTTTAAATGGATGTTTGGCCATTTCAGCCCCTTTTTCTCTTCTGAATCGAATTTGACTAATAAGTATGACAAACCATGGAATCATACCCGGCAGCACACTTGCACTGTATACGTACACAAATATCTTTGGCGGAGCAATATAGTTTAAAACAACACCAATGGCTAAACCGATAAGTACTGCAATCGTTCCATATAATGGCACACCATTACGTGAGATTTTCGTAAATAATTTTGGCGCTTGACCATTCACTCCCAATGTATAGAGCATGCGCCCGGCACTGAATATACCACTATTACAGCCAGACATTGCTGCTGTAATTACAACAAAGTTAATAATACCAGCTGCTGCTGTAATCCCAATTTTCGCAAAAGTTGAGACAAACGGGCTTCCAAGAGTATCAAGCTGATCCCAAGGAAAAACAGTGACAATAACAAAAATAGCACCAATATAGAAGATTAAAATACGCCAAATAATACTTTGAATCGCGTTTGTGATCGTTTTTTGCGGATTTTTCGCTTCTCCAGCTGTAATCCCGATGAGTTCGACCCCTTGATAAGCTGCAATAACCAGTGATAATGCAAAGAAAAATCCTGACCAGCCGCCTGTAAAGAAACCGCCATGTGCCCAAAGGTTAGATAAACCGATTGCGTCTCCTCCGTTGCCAAATCCGAAGAAAATAAGACCAATCCCTGCAATAATCATCAAGATTATTGTAACGATTTTAATCATCGCAAACCAAAATTCAAATTCACCGAATGACTTTACGGAAATTAAGTTGGCTGCACCAAGAATGACCATAGCGATGATACCTGGTATCCAAGCAGGCAGATCCGGGAACCAGTACTTCATGTATGCCCCAACCGCTATAATTTCTGATATTCCTACGACAACCCACTGGAACCAGTTACTCCAAGCAGTCATATAACCTGCTAATGGATGTATGTACTTATGGCCGAAAGTCGCAAAGGAACCTGTACTTGGCTCTAAATACAGCATTTCTCCCATTGCACGCATAATAAAAAATATAAATATTCCGCAGATTGCATAAGCAAGCAGGACTGACGGACCCGTCCATTGGATAGTGCTAGCTGACCCCATAAATAAACCAACACCAATAGTACCGCCAAGAGCAATCATCTGAATGTGACGAGATTCCAAGCCTCTCTTCAGTTCTTTGTTTGCCATTCCATTTCCTCCCCTAACACTATTAATAACGCAAAACTTAAGCAAGATACGATCAATCTCTCACTATTCGGGACCGAAATGAAGAAGCAGGGCTTTCTTTTTTTCAATCTATTTTAGGAAGATTACCTCAAAATTCATTCTTTACTTCCCTTTAATCTCCATTCCTTATAGTTTGAAAGATTCATTATCTTAATAACGGTTTTTAATCGCCATTTATTTATTTTATAATAATAAATTTACTTAAAAAATACAAATGTTTTTTTCAGGTAAACACTTTACTATTAATAATCAAAATCCATTATTTACAAAACAGTAAATGTAATAATAAATATTTTAATACAATGAAAATTTAAAAAAATCCTTATAAGAATATACTTCTTATTGGACTCAGTTAAGCATTAGTTTTCTTTTTTATGAAATATACCTACGCTTTCATAGAATTTTCAAATAAACAATATCGCAATTTAAACCCCAATTCAATTTACAATAATCGGAATATCAATAGATCTATTTACACTTTTTCCACACTTTTTTTAATATAGATAAGATTTTGATAGAAAAGTATAGGTCTAAAACCCTCTAAAATTACCCCAATTGTTATTCATTTCATCTCACTATAAAATTCTATTAAATTAAGTGCCTCTTAAAAACCATCTGATCTTCAGCCAGAATTACTTACTTCCATTCAGAATTGCTGATTAATTGGCCTAGGAGGTGTTTCTGCTCTATTAGCTGGTACTAAATTTCCTTTTTTTATGAACGATCTAGAAATTAATTCCCTGCTCCAGAGACATGACACATTCTAATTATCCGATTTTAGCTATTAGGAGGAAGTATTTTGAAAAAAATGAATATGAAAACGTTTTTAGCTGCCTCTCTTTCCACAGTTTTACTTGCTTCACCCCTTTATGATGTAAAAGCATCTGATAAAACGAATCTTGAAAAGTCATTGGAGAGTTCTGTGATTGTAAACAGTAAAAGCGGTCATGATGTACAAACCATTACCTTAATCACTGGGGATGTCGTTGAAATACGGACGATCGAAGGCGGCAAGAGTGTCATCAATGTAGAACCTGCTGATCGCAATGGAGCTGGCGCACAAGTTCTGAATATAGGTGAAGACACCTATGTAATCCCGAGTTCAGCCATGCCATATCTTGCGGCTGACAAATTAGACAAGGATTTGTTTAATGTTACTAAGTTGATTAAAAATGGATATGATGACAAGAAGCTTGCTTCATTACCGATTATCGTAGAATATGCAGACTCAAAATCCAGATCTATTCACCAAAAGAAACCAGCCCTTAAAGGAACTCAAATCGAACGAGTATTAGAAAGCATCAATGGTGCTGCTCTTTCGACTTCTAAAAAAGAAGCGGATACGTTTTGGGATGAGATTATCCCCCAAAATGCAACAGTACAAAAAGCAAAAACAGATTCTTTACAATTTGAGCATGGAATCGAAAAGATTTGGCTCGATGGCCGTGTAGAAGCAACGTTAGAAAATAGTGTTCCCCAGATAGGTGCACCGACCGCATGGGAATCAGGTTTTACAGGTAAAGGGATTAAGGTGGCGGTACTTGATTCAGGCATCGACCGGAATCACCCTGACGTTGCAGGACAGTTAGACGAGGCAGTAAGTTTTGTACCCGGAGAAACCGTAGATGATGGGAATGGTCACGGGACACATGTCGCTTCGACTGTATTAGGAACCGGAGCAGCTTCAGATGGAAAAAACAAAGGAGTTGCGCCTGAAGCCCGTCTAGTTGTAGGTAAAGTGTTAAGTGATCAAGGAAGCGGCTTAGATTCTTGGATTATTGACGGGATGGAATGGGCTTCTGAACGTGCAAAAGTAGTGAATATGAGTCTAGGAACCTCAGAGCCTTCTGATGGAACGGATCCAATGTCTCAAGCAGTAAACAGACTCAGCAAGGAAAATGGCACACTATTTGTTATTGCTGCAGGTAATAGCGGAGCAGAAGGCAGTATCGGTTCACCTGGTGCAGCTGATTCCGCGCTGACAATCGGAGCGGTTGATAAAACAGACAATCTTGCTTATTTTTCTTCAAAAGGACCTCGATTTGGAGATATGGGTCTAAAACCTGACTTGTCTGCACCAGGTGTCGGTATTATCGCAGCACGTTCCAATTTTGCACCGGGAAGCGGTTTTTATTCGAGTAAGGATGGTACTTCTATGGCAACTCCACATGTGGCTGGTGCAGCTGCAATCCTTTTACAGAAGAATCCTGACTGGAACGGTTCTCAACTAAAAGAAACATTAATGAGCACCTCCAAGAAACTAAATTACTCTGCTTTTCATGCTGGAACCGGCCGACTGGATGTACCAGCAGCATTAAGCGAAGTAAGTGCAACAGGTTCACTGTCGTTCGGATTTTTCAAATGGCCTCATGATCAAGTAGAGCCTGTTCAAAAAACAGTCACCTATACAAACGATGGCGATCAAGCTGTGACATTACATCTCCAAGCTGATTTTAAAAATACAACTGGTCAAGATGCACCCGCTGGAATGTTAAGTGTATCTGAGAGCCAAATCACTGTTCCCGCAAACAGTAAGAAAGAAGTAACTGTAACCTTGAATGCTGATCTAGGTGAATTAGGCTCTCGCTATCAAGGGCATCTAACTGCAAAAGATCATTCAGGCAAACAAATTGCACATACAGCAATGGGCATGGTGAAAGAAGAGGAAAAATACTCTCTTACATTTAAAGCCACTGACCGTAAAGGTGCCCCTGCCCTTACGTATGTCGGTCTAGTCAACAAAGATATGGATGTCGAATTCGTTGCTGTTAACGGAACAACAGAATTACGTTTACGCCCTGGAACATATTCTGCTATGTCCATGATGGAAGTGGATACTGATACAGACCAGCATGGCATAGCTTTGGTGGGTACTCCTGAAATCAACTTAGACGGTCCTAAAACGGTAGAACTCGATGCGCGAAAAGCGAAAGAAATAACAACCGAAGTGCCGAAGAAAACAGAACCAAGCTACCAGCGTATGGAGTATTACCGATCAATTGAGGACAAATCTATCAATCATATCTATTTAATGCCTGTTTGGATTGATAAAATGTACGCTGTTCCAACAAAAGAAGTAGCGACCGGAGAGTTTGAATATTTGACTAGATGGCGATTAACGAAACCAGTTCTTGAAATTAATTTTAAAGGAAAAGTACTGGATGATATTCCGCTTGCGGGGAGTACGCCTCTTGATGGAAAATATAACTTATCAGCGGTCTATGCAGGAAAAGGAAGTTCTTCTGATTATGAGCGCTTGAAAGCAAAAGGAAAAGCGGTTCTCGTGGATCGCAGCAGTGAGGTTTCAACATCTGAACAAGCCATCGCAGCAAATGCAGCAGGTGCTAAGCTTCTTATTATCGCAAACTATGAAAATAAGGAATTTAGTGAGTATGCAGGAAATTCAGATTATACGGACTTGCCTCTGGCTGTTGCCTCAATAAGTAAAAGAGAAGGTGACAAGCTCATTACTGCTTCTCGCTCAGGTAATCTTAAACTTCAAGTAGAAGGTGAAGTAAATACACCTTACGTTTATGATTTAATGGATGTACATGAGGGCAGCATTCCTAAAGATTTAACGTATGCCCCTTCAAACAATGAGCTAGTCAAAATTGATACTCGTTATAAATCAGACCGTGAAGCTCCTGGCGGAGAGTTCCGCTATGACCTGCGCCCGCATACAAGAGGAGCGGTAGGATTTTTATACAAATTAGCGTTGCCTTCTGTTCGAGCTGAATGGGTATCAGCAACGGAAGATACAAGATGGTATCACCAGGCAAATGTCATCGACAGTCCCTGGGAAATTCGTCAGCCTGCGGTTACTTATAAAAAGGGTCAAAGGCTTCAGGAAAACTGGTTCTCACCAGTATCACGTCCGCGGTTGGGTGAAGGATATTGGACTCCGTTCCGACAAGGGAACTCTTTCCAATTTAATATTCCGGCTTGGGCGGACTCAGGAAAAGGACATACTGGCGGAGCCACTTATGATGTTTCCGTTAAAAATCAAACTCTCAAGCTATTTCAAGGAGATGCGCTTGTAAAAGAAGGTAAAGGGCAAGCTCTAAATATTTTCAGCGGAGTTTCTGAAGATCGTAAACAATACCGTCTGGTGAGTGATGCTGTTCGTGATGCCGAGCGCTGGTCCACGTCCGTGAGCACACATACAGAATGGACGTTCTGGTCACAAGAACAGGATGAAATGCGCAACAGCCTCCCGTTTTATTCTCTTGATTATAACGTAGAGACAGATATGAATGGGAACGCATTGGCTGCTCCCTCCACCACGCTTGATTTATCAGTGTCTAAACTGGAAGGTGCAGAAGGCTATGGCAACATTGCAGGTGCCGCTTTAGAAGTTTCGTTTAATGAAGGAAAGTCATGGAAATCAGTAAAACTTGAACAGAAAGCAAATGCTCAGTGGACAGCCAAAATCAACAATCCAAAATCTGGTAAATATGTTTCCTTAAGAGCAGCAGCTTGGGATGATCAAGGCAATAAAATTTCTCAGGAAGTCATTAAGGCATACGGTTTAAGATAACATACTGAATAAGTCAGAGTTCTGCAGCATATCCACATTAGATGGGTATGCTTATTTTTATCCAGTATCTACGCTGAAACAGCAAATAAAGAGCAAAATCACTAAAGATCTGCTCTTGCTATTTTATCCCCCAATTAGATATGTTCCAACTGTTATCCTGCTTTCAATAAAGGATCCAAAAAGCATTAGAGAAATTATCATTTTCACTCCAGGGCTTTCTCTTTAAGAAAGCCCTATCGCCCTCTTCCGGAGCCTTTTATGTAACGTAAAATCTTCTTAATTGCGTTCATACGAATTCTCCTCACATTCGTTTTTTGACATTTTATATACAAGAAAATCCTTTTATTTCCTCCTAAACCATATCATATAACTCAAGAAAAATGGGTAATATCTGTTATTTTTCTAAATCCAAATAAAAAATGCAATCCCTGTCCCTGGATTGCATTTTTATATTCATGAACAGAGTCCGATTAGTTATTTATAGGCAGGTAATTACTATTTGGCCCTTTATATCTTTTAGGCATCTTAAAACCATGCTGAGACATGACTTCACGGAGACGGTCTGGATAATCAGTTATGATGCCGTCCGCTCCATCCTCTACTAGTTTGTGCATTGTTGGAGAATCATTTACTGTCCATGGAATCACTTTTATTCCGGCTTCGTGAGCATCTGCCACCATTTGTTTTGTTACGTATGGTTCGTAGTTTTCATCGGTGATTTTGCCGTTCTGTGGAAATCCGTGTACTGGCGAGATTGCATCTGCTCCAAATGATTTGGCTGCTGCAACTAAGTCTCCGTCAAAAGTGTCGATATCGATTCCACCCAGCCATGGAGATGCTCCCGGCTGGCCTGGCTGCAAAAATTGCGGACCGTTTGTCAGCGCTATGATAGGGAGACTTGGCTCAACTTCACGCATTCGCATAAGTGACCCCCAGTCAAAGCTTTGAATGGAGACTCTGTCAAGCATTCCTGCCTCACGGACTTCTCGGGCAACAATTTGAACAAATTCTTCACGCGGGGCGGTTTCATGAGGAGCACCCGCTTCTACCTTTGTTTCGATATTCATTCGGACCTTTTTTGCGTTGTAGCGTTTGACCAGATCGAAAACTTCAGTCAGCAGCGGCATCTTAGCTCCTGGACTAGTCTCCTGTCCTGGATACTGCGGCTTTGTTTTTGAACCGCAGTCAAGAGTGCGGATTTGCTCAAGCGTTAGATTTTTTATGTATTTTCCAACATACGGGTACTCGGGATCACCTGAAAATGCCGGAGCTGTATCCTGACAGTTTCCTCCTGAAATCTTGCGGTCATGTGTCACAACAGCTTGATGATCCTCAGTGATCTGCACATCTAGCTCAAGGGTATTTACTCCGAGTTCAAGAGCTTTAGAGAATGATGCAATAGTAGATTCAACTGTCAGCCCTATTCCGCCGCGGTGTGCCTGGAGATCAAATTCAGTTGATCCATAGCCTGTCCTCTCAGCCGCTGAAACGGTCTGTCCATCTCCAGTTGAAACCATAGTACTCACTATCAGTGCTGCAATTGCTGCATTTAAAAACTTTTTTCTTTTCATCTGACATCTCCTTTATACTCTTAAAAGTATTATCCGAATAAAGTATAAAGTGATTTTGTTAATTCTAGTGCATACAAATAATAAGAAAATATAAAGAAAAATAAGAAGAATGACATAGTTATAGATACCTAGTTACTCCGCCGATACATTGATCAAACCTTTTTTGTTAATGAACAAATCCTCTTAAAATCAAACGAACCCTCTGTTCACTCGAGAATGTTTTTAGTGTTTTCTTCTCAACATAACGATGATTTATCGGCATGAAAATCTCCATCTTATCTTTTATATCTTTCGATGGATGACTGACGATTCTTTCACCTTTTGCTAATCCTTGCAGCACCTCAGTGCGGTTATTTACCTCTAGCCCAAGATTTATTTCTCTTTTTTCCAGTCTTCCATTTTTAACAACGTAAACATAGGTTTTTCCTGCCTTTTTTTGAATAACGGAATCAGGTATGACAACAACTCCATTTCGCTCATCAAGAACGATATCAAGACTGATGTGATAGCCGTGATGCCAGGTTTCATCAGCTTCGATCATTTCAGCCCGAAATGGATAAAAGCTTTCTTTTTCTTCGACGGATGGCACTCCGATTGGATCCATTTTCAATTCTTTTACCGTACCCTCTTTTTTCTGATCAGGCAAAACGTTTGCGGATGCGATTACTTTTTGTCCCTCTTTCACTTTGGCCGCTTGTTTTTCTGAAAGCTTTCCTTCAATGAGAAAAGGCTGATTTGAATTAATTGAGACTACGGCTTCATTCTCACTTTGTGGATATGGATTGATTTCAGTAACTGTTCCATCCATTTTGCTGGTAATCGTATATTTCGCTTTCTCCCCATGCAACTGGGTGATTTTCTGATTCACCCCGTCCACCTGCAAATTGAGATCTTCAATTTGATCCTGTTTGTCGCCAATTTGATTGCTTATCACTTCTTCACTGTTTTCATTATCTCTATTATCACTATTATTACTATTATTACTATCAATACTATTATTTTCAGTATCAAAGAGATCAGGTGAGGAGTCAGCCTGTGCCTCACTCAGCTGCTGCTCTAGAGAAGACAAATCAGATTCAGCTGAACTCATCCTGGCATTCAATCTGCTGAACTGCTGTTCCAGTCCCTCAATTTCAGCATCTATATGTCCAGTTTGATATTCAATGAGAATGTCCCCTGCCAAAATCACATCTCCCTCAGACACCTTTACTTCATTAATCGTTCCTAACGATTTATCATATTTAATGGAATAATTCGAAGAAGGAATCACGACTCCTTTAGTAGAAAGCAGTTTCTTTAAGTCCCCATTTTCAATATTGGAATACGAGTTTAATGCTTTAGACCTCTCTATGTGATCTGTGCTCAGAATGATGCTTATATTTATTATGATGAATGCTAGACTGATAGTGATGATAATCCCGATCAACGTTTGCTTTTTCATATATCCCCCTACAGCGAAATCCCCAGGTTTTGTGTTAATAAAACGAATGAAGCAGTAACCAAAATAAAAATGAAATAAGCAAATAGCACGATGCTTATGATTGATTTCATGGTTTTATCCGACATCTTCTGCAAAGCTATCATTTGGATCCAGGCACTCCATACCAGAAAGATTGTGACATGACTTAGTGCATTCACAAGAAATGGCTGGTTTGAAATTAACTGGATAAGGACGCCTAAACCGAATGGAGAGGATTCCGAATTAATTCCTAAATAATAGAAGAGCGGGAAGTTCAGCACTTTTTCTATGAATAACAGAAATGCCGGAAACAATCCGATTGTAAAAAGCCTGACCCACCCTATTTCATAAAAAAACACTCTATATACTAATGTAAAGAATAGAAGAGTGAATATAGGAGAAAGTAATCCCGATAAAAGTCCGCCAATCCCAAATAGAAGCTTAGCGAATTCCAGCTTCTCCTTTTCAATCGTATCCATCAATTTCATAATTTCTTCCGTATGTATGCCTAAATAAGCGCTGCCTGCAGCAAGGAGCAGACTTAATCCAATGAGTGCAGCAATTCTTAACCAGAGACCCTTCACTTTTTCTGATTGATGAAGCTTTTCAAAATGTGTAATTGGATCTAGTAAGCCTTCGAGTATACGAACTTGGTGCATGGTAGTCCTCCTGTCAAAAATAAAAACGGTTACTAGAAATTTATAGCATATTTTCACACTTAATAACAGTTACTTCCGGAATATAACATGAGAAAAATTGAAATGAATCTTAACTGAATATATTAAAAAATGAAACTATATATAAACGTTACTTTTAATGGAGAAGGAATCGGTTGGATATATACCATTGGCTCGACAATAGGATATATAATATTAATCAGCTAAATAAAACCTGCAAATTTAATCAATAATATCTATATTTAGATTTTAGACTTCTCCCATTACTAATTATACTAAAAAAATGCGACTCTTCTTCTTTTGAAGGATCGCATTTTTTTATTAAAAGATCTGACGTCCTATTTGCCCTAAAGCATACAGAATTCCGTGCTGCAGAGTTTGAAAACAATCAAATTTAGAGAAATCAATTTCCGATTGAGTGATTTGCATACTTAGTTCAGGAGAAATTCCCACAAGAACTGTTTTCGTGCCTGTAAGATTTGCTGCCGATCCAATTCTTGAAATAAAACTTGTTGTCTGCTCGCTAAGATCGTTATCTAAACCTGTCAAATCAAGGACAAGGTAAATTGCTTGATGTGATGGAAGATTCGATAACGTTTTTTCACAAAGTTCTTCAGATCTTTCCTCATCATATTTTCCAATTAAAGGAACAACCACAATTCCTTCAAGTACGGGAATGATTGGAGAAGAAAGTTGTTTAACAAGTGCTTTCAATTCTCTTGTTTTATCTTCAACTAAAGCTTCTAACTGTATAATTTGTTCGGTTTCCTTTTTTCTGGCTAATTGGTGAATGTTATTTGTTATAGTAATGTCTGATGGAAAGTATTCAATCACACTTTGTGTGTGTCCTTCGAGTTGATGCTGAACGACTTTGTACCATATATTTACACCAAAAAGTCCAGTAAAAATCCCTGCATAATGTGCAGGAAGAAAATTGCCTCCCTTGGTCTTTCTTTGCGCTATATTAATCTTATGTTCCCAGCTGTCTTTCAGCTCAACTGTCAGTTTTTTTAAGTCTAAATGAATATGATTTATTTCAGCGCGGCCCCAGCCAGCTGAAGCATATGTATTTGTAATTAACTCTGTCGCTTCTATAATACTGACATTTTTCAATTTCGCAAAGTACTCTCCAACCACTAGCCCCTGTCTGAATCCTGTAGTCTCAAAAACTAAATTAGATGCTTCCTCACCAGAAATTTCTTCAATAGTATCAAAGAACGTTTTCATTGCACTTGAAATCCAGAAAAGAACGGCATCTTGTTCCTCAAATAAAAATTGACCTTTTTCCAAGTCCCATTTAAAATCAAGACCGCCTATATTAATAGAAGAGTTCATTATTTTCTCCTTTTCGAATAAGTACCATGTATTTATATGTAAACTATATATATAATAGCATACTACTGTTGAACAGGAGCAGAGTGTCGGTTACTTCTTTAAATAGTGAATGATCATAATCTTAGTCCAATATTTCTAAATTTAATAAAAGTAATAATCGCAGAAGACACCTGAGTATAATGAGACCTCTCTAATAGTTCAGCAATAATCATTTTCTTTTGAGTATATAAGGAATTACATTGCTCAATTCCAGCTGTCCACCTGAAAGATGAAGATATTGTGCGGCCATCTCAGCATCCATCCATGTGATTTCTTCAATTTCTGCCGGCAATAAGATTTCTTGTTTTCCACCGATTATTCGGCCAATAAAAGTAAAGAAAATGACATGATGCCCTCTTTCTTCAAAAAATGCTTCGCTTACACTAATGATGCCATTAACGGAAACTTCTAACCCCGTTTCTTCTTTAACTTCTCGAATTGCAGCTTGCTCAAGGGTTTCACCATTCTCAACTGCGCCACCAGGTAATGTATAGTAGGAGGAAGGACGTTTTCCTTTATTTTTCACCATTAATATCTTGTTATTTTTATCATCGTATAAAAATACATAAGCTACATCTACTCTTTTCATTTGATGTCTCCCCCTTTAAACTAGTTTATTTCATAAAACAAATATAGTAAGTATTACAATATTTTAACATAGGAATTCTAATGTTCAGAACAATTTAAAAGCGAATACTATGCATTTTTATACGATTCATGGTAAACTTATCATTATTTTAATTTTCAAAAAACAAATGTTAAAAAGATGGAATCCATTCCAGTAAAAAGAGGTGCATAGAATGACGGTAAAAACAGAAATCATACAAGATCGTGATCATAACGCGGCACTGCGCCGTGATGTAAAGTTCCTTGGTAACATGCTGGGTGATGTACTCGTTCACCAGGGCGGACAGCCGCTGTTAGATAAGGTCGAAAAAATCCGGGAGATGACAAAATCGCTTCGCAGCCATGCGGATGATTCTATATATTCCGATTTAAAAAGGGAAATAAGAACGCTTGAACCTCCGCTTAGAAAGCAGGTTATCAGAGCCTTTGCAGTCTACTTTCATTTAGTCAATATCGCAGAACAGAACCACCGAATCAGACGAAAACGCGATTATCAATTTCAGGAAGAGTCTGTGAAACAGCCAGGTTCATTGGAAAATGCCGTTGCTTCTTTAAAAGAAAATGGTATTGCTGCTGACGTTATTCAGAATCTGCTCAAGACCCTTTCGCTGGAGCTGATTATCACAGCGCATCCAACAGAGGCGACAAGACGAAGTGTCCTAGAAATTCATAAACGGATAGCCGTGCTGCTTAATAGTCTGGATCAGCCGATTCATACAAAGCGTGAACGTGCAGAGCTTGAGGATCGACTATTTAATGAGGTCGTGATTTTGTGGCAGACGGATGAACTGCGAGACCGTAAGCCTACAGTAATGGATGAAGTCGCAAATGGGCTTTATTATTTTGATGAAACATTATTTGAAGTGCTGCCTCAAATTCATCAGGAATTGGAGGATTGTCTGAAGACTCACTATCAGGATAGTGAGTGGCAGGTACCTAACTTTCTCCGCTTCGGATCGTGGATTGGCGGAGACCGAGACGGAAATCCAAATGTAACGGCGGATATCACATGGAAAACGCTGAATAAACACAGAACCCTTGCTGTCCGGAAATACAAAGAATCGCTGAAGCAATTGAGAAAGCGACTTAGCCAATCGACAAAACGTGTGACTGTCAGTGATGAGCTGCTTACTTCAGTGCACACTGAAGTTTCACTGTTAAGCAAAAAAGAAAGATGGCAAGTTGAGCATGAAGTGTATCGCTGCAAATTAACGATTATGTTAAAAAAATTAGATCCGCAGAGTGATTACGGCTATAGAACTTCTAATCAATTTTTGGATGATCTGAAGCTGATTCAGAAAAGTGTCAAGCTTCATCATCCTAAAGGGTATGACCTGAAAAGTCTGCAGAAGCTGATCCGTCAGGTCGAACTGTTTGGCTTTCATCTTGCAACCCTTGATATCCGCAATCACAGCGGCGAGCATGAGGCTGCAATTAAAGAAATTTTCCATTCCGTAAAGCTTGCTGAGGATTATTCGAGCCTGTCAGAGGAAGAAAAAATGAAGCTTCTCGGAGATGTTCTTCAGGATCCAAGACCTCTTGTTTCCTTTAAAGAGGATTACTCAAAAGAAACTCAGGATGTTTTGGAAGTTTTCCAAATGATCCGCAGCGCACATAAGGAATTTGGCGAGAGATCAATTGAAGTGTACTTAGTGAGCATGACGCAATCAGCGAGTGATTTGCTTGAAGTGCTGGTTCTTGCCAAGGAAGCAGGCCTTTATCGTCTTCACCCTGATGGACGGATTGAAAGCAAGCTGAATGTTGCTCCCCTGCTTGAGACAATTGATGATTTGATTGCAGGTCCTAAAATTATGGAGAAGCTTTTCCAATTGGATTTTTACCGCAAGCATCTGCACGAGCAAAACAACCTGCAGGAAATCATGCTTGGCTACTCGGATGGAAGTAAGGATGGCGGGACGCTTACAGCCAACTGGAAGCTCTACAAAGCTCAGCAGGAAATTCATGATATGGCAAAGCAGTACAGCATTCGTCTGAAGTTTTTCCATGGACGCGGCGGTTCGCTTGGACGCGGCGGCGGTCCTCTTAACCGCAGTCTTCTTTCTCAGCCGGCTGAGACCCTTGGTGACGGAGTCAAAATTACCGAGCAGGGCGAGGTTCTCTCCTCCCGCTATGGTTTATATGACATAGCTTACCGCAGCCTTGAGCAGGCAGCTTCAACACTCCTTACAGCTGCAGCACACGTTTCAAGCGAAGCGGAACAGTCAGATATCCGCACAAACGACTGGGAAGAAGCCATGGATCAAATCTCTTCTGTGTCTCTGAGTAAATATCAGGAGCTTGTATTTAAAGATCCAGACTTCTTAACTTATTTTAAACAAGCGACTCCGCTGCCTGAACTCGGGGCGCTCAATATCGGTTCCCGCCCGATGAGCCGTAAAGGAAGTGAGCGGTTTGAAGATTTGCGGGCAATTCCGTGGGTGTTCGCATGGACACAGAGCCGTCAGCTCCTCCCTGCTTGGTATGCAGCCGGAACTGGATTACATGGAGGGATAAAGGATGCAGCAAACCTTGACCGCCTTCAGCAAATGTACAAAAGCTGGCCGTTCTTCCGTTCAACGATCGACAATCTGCAAATGGCTTTATTAAAAGCCGATTTGATGGCAGCAAAAGAATATCTCGGCATGGTCGACAATCAGCAGGCAGCTGAACGGATCTTTAACGATATCAAAGCAGAATACAACCGAACTAAAGAAATCCTGCTCCAGATTACAGAGCAGTCAGAGTTAATGGATCACATTCCAAACATCCAGGAATCTGTAAGACTCCGAAATCCTTATGTAGACCCATTAAGCTTTTTCCAGGTTGAAGTGATTTCGAAATTGCGTGAAGCAGGAGATGATCGCCCTCATGAAGAGCTGTTAAGCGAAGTGCTTCTGACAATAAACGGAATCGCTGCAGGACTCCGGAATACAGGCTGATTTAAGAAAAATCACAAGAGCCTTGTTCTGACCGAGGAGCTAGAAATCAATACACTAGATTGGATACTCCCTCATGGCAGGATCACTAAAAAAATCGGACATGTTATGTGTCCGATTTTTTTCTGCGTTTTTTATAAAGAAAATAATGTTGATTACTAATCCGGCCCGCCAGTCAAGCCATTTCAGAAAAGATCATTTAATGTACCATTCATCTGCTATTCAGCTGAACTTTAAATATTTTCAATTAAAGGATTTCCAAAAAAATGAGAACAATCCGTGAAAACAGTTGCTTTTCTCCCACTGAACTGTCAAGCTTAGATAGGTAAAAAAACTTAACAGGAAAGATCATACAGGTGACGAAATGATTGAAATCAAAACATCTTCCCTCAGCGACGGGGAATTTAATAGAGGCGTGTTCGCTACACGCGACATCGCAAAAGGAGAAATTATCCACGAGGCTCCGGTCATTCCTTATCCAAACGCCGAGCATGAGCATATCGAAAAAACAACACTTGCTGATTACGCATTTGAATATGGCCAGAACCACACAGCCATCCTATTAGGCTACGGCATGCTGTTCAACCATTCCTATACACCAAATGCCACTTATGAAATCAGCTTCGAAAACCATACATTTATCTTCAGCGCATACAAAGACATAAAAGCTGGAGAAGAAATTCTCATCAACTACAACGGCGACGAAGAAGATCAGGAACTGCTTTGGTTTGACCGGGAAGATGAAAAAGATGACAGCAAATAAGGGAAAACTGACTCGGGTTGAGTCAGTTTTTTTTGACTCCTAAAGTTGGATTTAATCCTAAAAGAGAGAGCATTTTATTGATGATTGTAGAGTTCATAAATTACATAGGGTGGCACTTGAAGCCGCGAAGCAGATTAAATTTATGGTGCTTATGATTCCTCTTTTTTGGCTCAATCCTGGATTTGGGTACTCATTGGGTGTGTATGATTCCTCTTTTCTGGCTCAATCCCGAATTTGGGTACTCATTGGGTGTGTATGATTCCTCTTTTCTAGCTCACACACTGGATTTGAGTACTCATTGCTTGTGTATGATTCCTCTTTTCTGGCTCTCCACTGGATTTGGGTACTCATTGCTTGTGTATGATCCCTCTTTTCTGGCTTAACTATGAATTTGAGTACTCATTGGGTGTGTATGATTCCTCTTTTCTGGCTTAATCCCTGGATTTGGGTACTCATTGAGTGCGTTTGATTCCTCTTTTTTGGCTCAACCCTGGATTTGGGTACTCATTGAGTGCGTTTGATTCCCCTTTTCTAGCTCAACACTGGATTTGGGTACTCATTGGGTGTGTATGATTCCTCTTTTCTGGCTCAATCCCTGGATTTGGGTACTCATTGGGTGTGTATGATTCCTCTTTTCTGGCTTAATCCCGAATTTGGGTACTCATTGGGTGTGTATGATTCCTCTTTTCTGGCTTAATCCCGAATTTGTGTACTCATTGCTTGTGTATGATTCCTCTTTTCTGGCTTAATCCCGAATTTGAGTACTCATTGCTTGTGTATGATTCCTCTTTTCTGGCTTAACCCCGAATCTGTGTACTCATTTCGTGCGTATGATTCCTCTTTTCTGGCTTAATCCCGAATTTGGGTACTCATTGGGCGTGTATGATTCCTCTTTTCTGGCTTAATCCCGAATTTGGGTACTCATTGCTTGCGTATGATTCCTCTTTTTTTGGCTCAACCCTGGATTTGGGTACTCATTGCTTGCGTATGATTCCTCTTTTCTGGCTAAACGTTGAATTTGGGTACGCATTGAGTGCGTATGATTCCCCTTTTATAAGCTCATTTCTGAATTTGAGTACTTATTGAGTACATATTATTTCCTTTTTCTTCCTCAATTCTAAATAAAAAATCATAGAACCCTGCGAATCTTAAAAAAGATTATCCAAAAGTAAGGTATTCAAAGAATATCAATATAATTAGCAGATTTCCCATGCCCTTCTTTTTTAAAGTTCTTAGAAAGAATTTTCCAAATGAATTTTTTATTTTTTATGATGCTGCACCAATCATGTATTTGGTTTGTAGTAATTTTGCATTTTGGAAAAAGCATTCTAAATTCTTCCGCGCTCCGTAAGACAGCGCTTTGGTGCCTCTCTATCCCCTTGCATCTATCGCATATTAGTGCCATTTTGTTTAAGGACCTATAGAATGTATAGCACACCGGGCAGAGAATTCCTTTTTCAAGTTGATCGTAGCAATAGTTAGGTAGGCGGGAGTATGGAGACTCAGTTAGATGAAGAGATAACAATTTCTGACCTAAGGCAGTATGAACTCCTTTTAGTTTGTTCGATGTTATCTTTATTTTTTCAGAAAAACGGTTTAGCTGTGCAGGTAATATGATTGGAAGATTTAGAGGTGTTTGATAGAGTTGAAATTCGGGGTTGATAAAAATAAGATAAGCTTCAACCTGAAATGTAAATTTAAGCTCCTGGAGTAATCGCCGTAATAAGGATTCATTTCTTTTTAATTGATGCATGGGATTTTTAATTTCTAATTTTGATGATGAATACCATTTATCCTCTTCGATGAAAAAATCACCCTCATAATTTTTAACTTCAAAAAGATAAATTATGTTTGATGAAACATATAAAGAATCTATTTGGAATAAGGAATGGTTCGTTTCAAATAATAAATCATTTAAAATTAATCCCTCACCTGCAAATTCCTTCATCCATTCGTCAAACTTCTGCTCCCCTTCATATCCTTTTTTGAGATTGGCATAATGATTTTTATCCTTTGCAGGCAAATCTATGCGGGCATTTAAATACCTCAAGATTCTTAATTCTAATGATTCACAGCGAGGTTTCATGATCAAAGAATATTTCTCCTTTCATCTTTTCTTAATGATAAAGTGTATTAAGAATAACGGCAAATCTTAAAAATTCAATTTTAAGTTGCTCTCTCCATGTTTCTGGCGCGTTCTTTACCCAGAAACAGGCTAATTATTTGACTTGGGCACTCATTTAGACTGTTTGATTCCTCAAATCAACCTAAACCCTAAACTTGGATACTCATAGCCCCCCTATGCTTCCCCAAATTCTACTAAACCTCTGACTTCGATACTCATAGCCCCCCTATGCTTCCCCAAATTCTACTAAACCTCTGACTTCGATACTCATAGACCCCCTATGCTTCCCCAAATTCTACTGAGCCCCTGACTTTGATACTCAAAGAGCCCTATGCTTCCCAAAATTCTTCTAAATCCCAAACTTCGATACTCAAAGACCCCCTATGCTTCCCCAAATTCTACTGAGCCCCTGACTTGGATACTCATAGCCCCCTATGCTTCCCCAAATTCTTCTAAATCCCAAACTTCGATACTCAAAGACCCTCTATGCTTCCCCAAATTCTACTGAGCCCCTGACTTCGATACTCATAGACCCCCTATGCTTCCCCAAATTCTTCTAAACCCCTGACTTGGATACTCAAAGAGCCCCTATGCTTCCCAAAATTCTACTAAATCCCAGGCTTGGATACTCATAGACCCCCTTGCCATCAATGTTGATCAGCCGGAACAAATTGACACGGCAATTGAACAAGTCAGAAGCAGCTGCGGAAAAATATCAAGAGTGCCAAGCGACGCCTTTTGGGGAGGAAGAACAGCTTTCTCCGATCCTGAAAATAATTTATGGGATTGAATGGAATCCTGATTCGACCTTTGATGAGAGTGGTGCCATGCTTAGTTTATAATGAGAAAAGAGCTTGGGTCAGTGTGGACCCAAGCTCTTAATTTTAGCTTCCTACTCCATATTGCTATGTTTCTGAAACGCCTGTTCATTGCTGATTTTTTTCATTTCTGCATATTGCAGGCAGATGCTGTCAAAAAGAATATGAACACATTGATCGAATAAGGACCCTAATGGCTGAATCGTCGGCTGTTCGCCTTCTTTTCGATATTTTGTTGCTGCCGGTACATGAAGAATATAGTTGGCAAGTACTGCTAGCTGCGCTTCTTTATCAGCAGTTACAGCAACAATCATACAGCCGATTGATTTTGCTTTTTCCGCCGTCCAGACCACATTTTTTGTTGTGCCGGACCCTGATACAGCTACTAAAATATCATTCTCAGATATACTCGGTGTGATTGTTTCGCCTACAACATAGACTTCTGCTCCCAAATGCATCAGACGCATTGCGAAGGATTTGGCCATCAGTCCTGAACGGCCTTCACCGATGACGAAAATACGCTGATCTTTTAAAAGCTCGCTGACAATCGGTTCAATTTGCTGTGAGCTGCTTCTTTTTATGACTGTTTCTATTTCAGATAGAATGGTTTCAAGCTGATCCATGTGATTCCGCCTTCTTTCTCTCAATTATTTCACGTAATGCTTCAGCTGCTTTTTCAGGCTGCGGGGCTTTTGTGATTGCTGATCCAATAACGACGATATCAGGAAGCGGTCCTGCCATATTTTGAATAGATTCTCCTGTTATGCCTCCTGCAATAGCCCACTGCAAAGAAGGATCAAAAGTGGCTGAAGCTGTGTTATGAAGTCCTGACTTTTCCTGTACATCTTTACTGACATGATCACAAAAAATAGCCTCTGTATAAGGAAAAAGAGCTGTTCTTTGTTCTTCCGATGTGTTTAATAAATCAATCATTGTTTTTTTCTGATGCTCTGCAGCTGCTTCGAGGCATGTTTCAATTGTCTGAAGTGGGCTTACTCCCATGACAGTCGCCATGTCAGCACCAGCTTCAAAGCATAACTGGAATTCATATATAGCATTATCCATGGTTTTCATATCTGCCAATATAAGTTTATCCGGAAAGGCTTCTTTCAATCTGGAGATACTGACTATTCCGTATTCCTTAATTAGTGAAGTTCCTACTTCAAAGATGTCTATAAATTTTTCAGCCTGACCGGCTATCTTAATGGCTTCTTCAATCGATAAACGGTCCAATGCCAGTTGAATTTTCATTCCATCTCCTCCTAAACCGGTTTAGTAATGGTTTAAAAAAAGAGAATCGCTTACGAAGATTCTCTAATTATGAGTTCACAAGGGAAAACATGCTCGTGAAGCCCGTTCCATTCTTTGTTAATTTGCTTCAGCAGGATTTCAGCTGCTTTTTGTCCCATTTCATAGCCTGGCTGGGCAATTGTTGTCACTTGTGTTTCAGCTAAATGAGCAAGCGGGATATTGTCAAACACTATTAACGCTGCATCTTTCCCGATTTTCATCTGTTTATCTTTAAAAAATTCCAGAATCTCAATAAAAACTAAATCGTTTCCGGCAAAAAGGGCGGTTGGCGGATCTTTTAATGCAAAGAGCTTTTCCAATTCATGTTTCATCTGCTCCCGATCAGCATGTATCATATACTCATTGATGAGCGGAATACCTTCTTCACTCAGCGCCTGCTTGTAACCCTTAAGCCTGTCAATCCTTGGACTGATTATCAGCGGCTGCGTAGCGATTGCTATTTTAGTATGGCCGCGGGAAAGGAAATGTCTAATGGATTTTTCTGTTGCATCACGGTTTGCTGCCACGACATAATTGGCTTTTAATCCTTCAATTTTACGGTCCATAAAAACGACAGGATATTCTTCATCTATCAGTTTCTGATACAGGTCCATGTTTTGTCCTGTCGGAAAAATAATCAGTCCATCTACTTGCTTCGCATGAAGAACTTCAATATATTTTCGCTCTTTTTCAGGGTTGTCATCGGCATTGCATAGGATGGCGTGAATATCATGCTTATGACAATAGTCCTCAATCGAACGGCTGACCTCTGTTGAGAGCCTGTGCATAATGTTTCCGACGATAATGCCGATCATTGATGTTCGTTTCTGCTTTAAGCTTCTTGCCAGGTAGTTGGGCTGATAACCAAGGAATTTTATCGCTTCATCAATTTTTTTCTTGGTTTCTTCACCCATATATTCATAGCGTTTATTTATAAATTGAGAGACCGTGCTTTTAGAAACTCCTGCTTCTTTGGCTACATCAGCCATCGTCACTCTTGCCATCTTATCAACTCTTTCCAATCTGTTCGTACCAATCATTTTATCGGATAAACAGACATTAATCCACTCTCCTCTTCATTTACTAAAAATGCATCCGCTCAAAATCGGGCAGTCATTTGGATTTCTTCTCTTGCCTTCTTTACTTCATTGATAAAATCAGCTGCTTTTTCTTTCATATTAAAAAGGGCTTCTTCCGTTAATGGTTTTTTCGTGTTCACAAGGGTGCTACCTACTCCAACCGCAACAGCGCCTGCTTTCATATAATCAGCTGTGTTATGAAGATCAACTCCGCCTGTCGGCATCAGCGGGATATGCGGCAGCGGGCCGGCAATGTTTTTTAAATAGGAAGGTCCAAAAGCATCAGCAGGGAAAACTTTAATCAAATCTGCACCATATTCATAGGCAGTAAGAATTTCCGTCGGTGTAAAAGCACCAGGTACACTAATGACGCCATAGCGTTTAGCCATAGTAATTGTTTCTTTTCGCACAGTTGGCGAAAAAATGAATTTTGCCCCTGATAGGATGGCCACCCGTGCAGTTTCCGGATCAAGGACGGTCCCAGCTCCAACAAGCACTTCGGCTCCAAAATATGCCGCTGCTGCCTCAATAACAGACGCTGCTCTTGGCGTTTCCATTGTAATTTCAAGGGCAGTGACACCGCCGTCTTTTAAAGCATTGCCAATCGAAATAATGGATTCAGGTGTTGCTCCTCTTATGACTGCTACAACCCCGCGGTTTCTAATTTCAGTTACTCCCATTTTCTCCACTCCTCATTCTATTATGAAATATTGGTATTAAGGTTCGGCTGTTTTAAATGCTTTTCCTTAGCCTGTTTCGTCGCAACAATGGTTAAAATGGCGGACAGCAGCAGGGACCCGGCCATAAAGATGTATGAAGCCGAGAAACCGCCGGTAGAACCGTTCAAATACCCAACGACATAAGATCCGACAAATGATCCAAGAGCACCCATTGAATTGATTAAGGCCATTGCACCGCCAGCCACATTTCGAGGAAGAATCTCTGGAATAATCGCGAAAAACGGTCCATATGGAGCGTACATTGCACCTCCAGCTATAATTAGCAAGACGAAGCTGATCCAGAAGTGATCCGGTCCAATCAAGTATGATGCATAAAAAGCAATTGCACCGATAAACAGGAACGGCCAGACAAATTCTTTCCGCTTTTGCAGCTTATCTGAAAAATGCGAAGCTGTAAGCATAAGGATGACGGCCAGTACATAAGGAACTGCTGATAACCAGCCCGTTTGAACAATGCTCATATTCGGGGCTGCTTTAATAATAGAAGGAAGCCACATGACGAATCCGTAAAGTCCAACACTCCATAGAGCGTATTGAGCAGCAAGTAAAATAACAACTTTCGATTTGAACGCTTCCCGGTAGTTTTTAACGGGTTTGATTCCTTCCTGTTCTTTTTCTAGGGCAGCCTGAAGGTCGGCTTTTTCTTTAGCGCTCAGCCATTTTGCATCTTTAGGATGATCAAACACAAGCTTCCACCATAAAAAGGCCCAAATAACCGCTGGAAGTCCCTCAATAATAAACATCCATCTCCAGCCATATGCTTCTAATAAATAACCTGAAACGATCGACATCCATAAAACAGTTACCGGATTTCCAAGGATAAGGAATGTATTGGCTCGTGAACGCTCTGCTTTAGTGAACCAGTGACTTAAAAAGACAAGCATAGCCGGCATTACAGCACTTTCTACAACGCCAAGCATAAATCTGATGATAAATAAGAAATTAACATTTGAAACCATTCCTGTTAAGGTTGCAAGTGCACCCCAAGCAATTAACGACCAGAAAATCAGGACTTTGGCACTTTTCTTTTCGGCATAATGAGCACCGGGAACTTGGAAAAAGAAATAGCCTAAAAAGAAAAGAGAGCCAAGTAATGAAGAGATGGCAGGAGTAATCTGGAGATCCTGCGCCATTCCGCCTGCTGCGCCGAACGCATAGTTCGCGCGGTCTAAGTAGGCAAGGCTGTATGTGATAAAAACAACTGGTATTAACCGGATCCATCTTTGTTTTGCCAATGTTTGCTTCATCGTAAGCCCTCCTTAAATAGGTAAATTCATATAATCGATTAATGTCTGACGATCAGGGTATCCGTCATTGTCTCCTGGGGATTGAACAGCCAAAGAACCAATGGCATTACCCCTGAGCACAGCTTCCTTGAGCGTCAGCTTCTCAATCAGACCGCTTATCAGGCCGACCGCAAATCCATCTCCCGCTCCTACTGTATCAACCACTTTTTCAACTTCAAATGGCTTCACTTCGGCTTCTTCTGAATGATTTTTATAAAATGCACCTTGTTCACCAAGCTTGATCACAACAAGACTGACTCCTTTTTCTAAATAAAAGGATGCTATGTCACGGGGGCTGCTGTATCCTGTAAGCAGTTCACCTTCTGAAATGCCTGGAAGAACATAGTCAGCTTTAAAAGCAAACTCGTTCACTACTTCAATCATTTCCTGCTGCGAGGCCCATAGTGTCGGTCTCAGGTTAGGATCAAAACTGACAGTGCGCCCCGCTTCTTTCATATGAGTTAAAGCTTTTTGGGCTAACGAGCGTGTATGTTTTGAAATAGCGAGAGGAATTCCAGTCATATGAAGATGCCTGGCGCTGCTAAAATAGTCCTTCTGAAAATCATCAGCACTCATAAAGCTTGCAGCTGAGCCTTTGCGGAAATACTGAACCGCAGGATCTCCCTTCAATGCTTTTTCTTTGAGCTGAAATCCAGTTGGATAGCGGTCATCTTTGAAAACATGATCAACATTCACATTCTCTTCTGCAAGCCTTTTCATAATAAAAGTTCCAAAGGCATCAGCTCCAACCTTGCTTGCCCATCCTGATTTCAGACCGAGTCTTGCGAGCCCAATCGCAACATTGGTTTCAGCGCCAGCGAGCTCCCTTGTAAAGTGCCGGACCTCATCTAACGGTCCTGGATTTTCTGCCATAAACAGTGCCATCGCTTCACCAAACGTGACTACATCTAACTTTTGCATACAGCCTCACCTTTCTTTTTTGATATATTGGTATTGACCATTTCTATAAACTCTTTCAGACGGCCGACAGGATGAATCGGAAATTCCAGTGCTCTAGGAAGACCTCCCGGCAGCTGTTCTGCCACTTTGCGCCAATCAGCAGTTTCACTCTTTGACAGTTCAGTCGTAACTAATCCCCTGCCGGTTTGAACCACTTCCTTTAAATGCAAATAGGATATATAATCTTTCAGCATTTCGAATGCTTTAATTTGGTGTTCATTCGTAAAAAGCCAGTTTCCTGTATCGAATGTCATCTTAACTGGAACGCCTGAAATAGAAGCGCTTTCAAAAAAAGTCCTCAAGGTTTCCACATTCCCCCCATGCAGTGTCTGATCATTTTCAATCAGCAGTTCCAGCGAATCAAAATGATCTAATAATTGATTCAGTTTTTCTAAGTCAGATACGCCTTTTATGTAATGGCCGAGTGATACTTTTACCCATCTCGCACCAAGCAATATGGCCTCCTCTTTGATTATCTGAATCTTCTCATCATTAAGAGATCCATCCATTTTCCATAGTTCAACAGGGGCGGAATAGACGGTAAATAAAGAACCTGCAATCTTTTCCCTCAGCTGCTTCAAAGGTAAATCTTGCTCAGAAAATAATTCCCTTCTGATCTCAACGCCGTAAGCTCCTGATGCTTGAATGATGCTAATAAATGAAAGCTGCCCATTCTCTAAAACTTCTTTTCTATCAAATGCGTTAAGCGGAATGATTACATGATTCAAAGAAATGCTCCTTCCTTTTAATAAACCGGTTTAGTAAATCGGTTTATTTGAATTATAATCTGTATGAAAGCGTTTTACAACCCTTTTCAAAAAAAAGAATGAACCGCCGAAGCAGTTCATTCCAGTATCATTGGAAAAATGCATTACTTTTTTACAACTTGTAAAATCATTCCGATTAATTCATTCGTGTACGTTTCCAAATCGACTTTTTTTGTTACTGGGGACGTCAGCATATATTCACTTTTTGCACCTTGAATCATAATGATGAAATAAAAAAACCATTTTGGAGTGAATTTCCAAAATGGTTTCCTTTTCGTTTAGTTTTCCGGCTTGTTTCTATTTTTCCAGCGGTTTACCATTAAACATTTTCACTTGAAGCGGAGCTGCCATAAATTGCGGAGCTTTGCCAACAAAAGAAGTGAAGTGTTCACTTGAGTTGTGTGCTGCAACTGCTTCAGCACTTTCCCAAACCTCCACCATTGTATACGCGCCATCCTGTTCTGTATCTTTCATTAAATCATATGAGATATTGCCGCTTTCAGCTCTTGAAGCTGCAACTAAAGAGCGAGTTTCGTTTAAAAAATCATTTTCCTTTTCGGCATTTACCTTAAATCCAGCATGAATAATAATCATTCTATTTCCCCATTTCAATAAATAATTTTTAAACTTACTTCCACTCTGCAATAGCACCAATCGGCAGACGCACAGATTTGTACCCTTCATCAGCAGCTTTCCCGATTGACAGCAGCATAACAGGATAATAACGGTTCTTGTCCAAGTCAAAGGCTTCCGCAATTTGATCTTTTTCAAAACCGCCGATCGGGTTCGTGTCATAGCCGTGTGCACGAGCGACCAGCATCAGCTGCATTGATACTAGACCTGCATCAATCAGATTCATTTCTTTCGTTTGTTCAAATGTCATCGCTTCAAAGAACCCTTTTATCGCAGGCACTTGCTGATCTCTTACTTCAGCAGGCATGTGCCCTTCTTCCACTGCTTTATTATAAATTTCATCAAGGTATAAATCACTTTGCATATCTGCAAACACGGCGATTACAGCTGAAGAAGTCTCTACTTGTCTTTGATTGAATCTGGCAAGAGGAGCAAGAGTTTCTTTTCCTTCTTTCGAGTCAATCACAACAAAACGCCATGGCTGCAAGTTAACAGATGATGGAGCAAGTGCAGCTTCAGTTAAAATTTCAGTCATTTCCTCTTTGCTGATTTTTACACTTGGATCATAGTTGCGAATGGAACGGCGTCCAGTTACAATTTCCTTAAAATCGTTTACTAATGTTTTATTCATAGTTCATTCTCCTTTTATGTCTTGTCATGCTGTGTTCGTTTTCTGCTACTGGATCTTCTCAACATTTCCTTGAATGCGGCTAAGCATATTTAACAAAGAAGAACGTTCCTCTTCTGAAAAGTCCTTTAAAACATTTGAAATGAATCGCTGCTTTTCTTCTTTATAAGCAACAATTTTCATCCTGCCTTCTTCTGTCAGCTTCACAAAAGTGACCCGGTTATCAGCAGGATTTTTCCGCCGCGTTACCATTCCTTTTTCCTCGAGCTGCTTTAAATGTCTTGTTACTGCCGCATTATCAATGTTCACTTTCTTTTGCAGGGCAGTCTGGCTGATTTCATCTGCTTCATAAAGCTCATGCAAAAGCTCCAGCCTTGACTGGCTGATTCCTGTGCACCGCTCAAATTTAGGCATTGTAAGCTTATTTATCTCATATAATCGATAGACTATTTTTTCATCCAGATTGCACGAGTTGGACAAATGCATCCTCCTCCTTTAATTAATTTATTGACGGGTCAATCATTGACCTATCAACTAATATAATGGAGTTTCTTATTAAAGTCAAATAAATGATTTAGAACTTGCAGATTAAAAGTAAAAACAGATTAAATCAGCAAGTTAAAGCCAATTTTCTTCTTTTTTTGTTTTTGCTGCTTGAAGCAAACCTTCAATCTTAATCTGATTACCAGGGGGATACATAAAAAGATTTTATCAATCTGATGTAATGCATGCTCAGAGGTTTCTGATCAGATAAATCTAGATTTATGAAATCAAATGTATTTTCCGAATGGCAATATTGACTTATCAGGTTTCCTTACTTCACATCGGACAGAAAGCACATTTTCCCGTAATTTTTTTGCTGTTTCAAAGCCCGCTTTTCCATCAAAAACTGTACTAATACTTTTATTTTCTCTCATCCATTGGAACAAATGAAGGGATATAAAAAATTAGTTGAGTATTAATTTTTACGCTTTTTCCTAAACAAAACAACAATGAACAACAGCAATGGAATTCCTGTTTGTAATGGAAGATGCAGATAAACAGGAACTATTTTTAGTCCGATATAGAGGTGTTCCTGGATGTTTTCAGCATTAAAATGAGAGGCTGCCAGAGTTAATAGACATATAACAGAAACAATGGCGGGATGCTTTCGCTTTTTGATCAAATTAGCTGTTCCAATAACCGCCGCATAAGTAAAAATGGAGATTTTAACGAAACAGCCAATAACTAATATCGAAATGACGAGTGCATCTAATCGCTGAAGAAAATCACCAATGGTTACCTTGCTGACAGTTTCAAGCAGAGGGAAAATGGATGTTTGTACCATTTTCGTTCCAAGAACCGCAATATCAATAGCAGATATATAACTAAGAATGAATCCGCATACCAGTATTGAAAACAGACCGGTCTTTAAATTTGAATCTGGCCGATTTAAATATGGCATCAACATGGTAAACACGATCACCTCTCCGAACGGAAAAGTAAACGTCAACGGAAAAGCCGTTTTCAAAACAGGCTTCCATCCATCTTCCAGTATAGGCAATAGATTTTCTGGCTTTACCAAACCTGATGCGAAAATGAAAATATTACTCGATAGTAGAAAGAAAATAAAAAAGAAAAAGAAAATCTCTCCTGCTCTAGCAAATGGTTCTATCCCCAGATAATTTGCATATGCGATAATAAATATCACCAATAAATTTATCACCAAATAAGGTGTTTGGGTCAATGTAGAAATGACTAAAAGACTGCCTAAATCCCGCAATACTCTTGAAGCGATATAAATAAAATAAAGAATATATATGACGGCCAGGGGATATCCAATTATTTTCCCGAAAACCTTAGGGATATAACCAGTCAAAGGAAGATCAGGGTATTGACGAAATAGGTAGTGGTAGATACAAAAAAGAACCATGCCGCCTAGCATCCCAATGAGGATGGCAATCCATGCATCTTGTTTAGCATTGACCCCCACCCCTACTACAACTGCACTGCCAAGTTCAAATAAAATGATAAGGGAAAACATTTGAAAAGGATTTATTTTCACTTTCTCCATTAGAAGGACCATCCCTTTGTTCATTGGTTTTCATTCTTAGAATGAACGCATCCCCTCATTCTTTTTATAAATCCCCATTATTTTATTTCTTCCAGAAATGAATTGCCGACCGTGCCTATACGCCGTATTTTCGCGTCAACCTTGATATACACGGGTAATTCTTCAAATTCCTTATCCCAATTTTTTTTTAGTTTTTTCCAAGCTTTCGGATCTGCTCGATGAACGGCTTCACCAAAACCAAAAATATCTACTTCAAACTCTTCCTGAACTTGTTTGATGGACTGTTCGAACATATTTTTGGCTCTTTGTTCCTCTATCTTCTCTAATTTGTCAATAGTTTCCGGTTTCGTTAGATCAATATTACACTCTACTTCCCCGACGTTATATTCTCTGTGAAATTCAATATTTATTTCAGGTTTGCCATTCTTTACTTTGCCTTTTACTTTCGCTTTTGACTTAAGGAGCTGTAAAACGGCTGTCCCCTCTTTAGGACATGATATATTAATAACTGTGCTTTTGACTTTATTTGTAACGGCATTATAAGTTCTGCCCTGTTTCTCATTAAGCCAGCCTATTAATTTATCCTTATCAAATACCGCTAAACCGTCAAAAAGCAATCGTGCCGGGAAATCGATCATCTCTTCATTCCTTTTGCTTAAAGCAACCTCTTCATTTCCTTTTATAAATGCCTCTATTCCAGTTAACACAGGTTGTTTCCCGTCGCTTACTAAATCCGCAATCAGGTCGTCTAATGTTACAGAACTTGTCGCTGACCATGCCTTTTCTGATACTTTAAGAGTATCAAACAAATTATTGGCAGGTATCTTTTCTAAAGTAGTTGGCACCTTTAAGATATCTTCTGCATTCATTCCCTTTGCTACGGCAATATAAAAATCTGAACGCAGTTCCCAGTCCCTGAAAAGCAGATCTAACGGCTTACCAATTCCTTCTTTTGCCAATGACTCTCCAATCACTAGAATTCGAAGGTGTGAAGGATATATTTTTCTTGGTGCTTCCCTTGTCATTTTTCGGAAAGCCTCAAATACGGTTTCACCTGTCGCCTGATAGATGACTACTGATGAACTCCCGCCAGTTCCCATTGCGGCTACTTCTCCTGGGTTAACTACTTGAGCGGTTACAAGATATTGACCATCCATAGTCGTATCTAATCCAATGGCCAGAGTAATGGCAAGTTCGTTTATCTCACGGCGGTTCCAGCAGCCTGTTGTGAATAAAAGAACGATTATCAGTATGATAAGTATTTTAAAACTCCATTTCATAGATTAATCTCCTATCGAACTTCTTCATCATAAGTGTGCCTAAAGGGTAACCGCCATTTATTCTTACTTAAAATTTAAACCCTTACATTTTTTCTTATCTCCTCTTCAATGTCTTTAAATTCCTTTTGCATACTCTCATCACTTTAATAAAGTTTCAATCAAATCGGAAAGCGGCTGATAAATAACTGTAATCCAATCTACTGGATTGGGAATCTTGATATGTAAAGCTTGAGCTATGCTTAATGATGTTCCGATTAGCAGAAGGATGAAAAATACCAATAGCTCCTTCTTTTCTTTTTTTCTTAACAGAGAAGGAACATCGATCGCGATGATCACACCGACTATGACAAGGATTCCTGCAACAGCCACCACTTTCGTTGCTCCTTTCTTCATTTGCTATATTTAAGGATGGTACGGTGCGATAGTGTTTTTTAATATGCCGATTTAAAAACTTAACAATTAATCATCGTTCCTCTGCCGATTCTGTTTCAAAGTTTGTTCACGTCTAATGTTTTTCTGACTGATTAAACGAGGGCGAAAAAACATCCGTCCTCTGGGAACACGAATAATTGTATCGTGAATGTCTTCCTTAATAAATGGCCCAAATGGACTCATATATGGAACCCCAAAGGACCGCAAACTGCACAAATGAAGAATTAGGGCAATAAACCCGATGAGTATCCCGAATAAGCCAAACGAAGCGGCAAGAGCCATCATCGGGAACCTGAGCATTCTAATTGACATGGACATGGCAAATGAAGGAAGGACAAAACTTGAAATTGCCGTGATGGCGACAACGATTACCATGGCAGCCGAAACGATTCCAGCCTGTACTGCAGCTGTACCAATCACAAGTGTTCCTACAATAGAAATTGCTTGTGCTATAGCCTTAGGCATCCGTAAACTGGCTTCACGCAAAATTTCAAATGCGGTCTCCATCATAAGTGCTTCAATGAACGCAGGAAAAGGAACCCCTTCACGCTGGGCTGCTAAATTTATTAGAAGACCCGTTGGCAGCATTTCCTGATGAAAGGTGGTAATGGCGATATATAGAGAGGGGCCCAGTAAAGCAATAAAAAGACTAAAAAAACGAAGCAAACGAATCAGGGTGCTGATATCTGCACGCTGATAATAGTCTTCGGCGGCCTGTATAAAGGATACAAAAAGAGCAGGAACAACCAGAACAATTGGCGTTCCATCCACTAAAATAGCAACTTTTCCTTCCAAAAGCTCGGCAGCAATCTTATCAGGCCGTTCCGAATAATAGACAGTCGGAAAAGGACTTAATGCTTCATCCTGAATCAATTCCTCAATATAGCCGCTTTCCAGGATTCCATCGATTTCGATTCGATCCAAACGCCTATGAACTTCTTTAACAACCTTATCATTCGCAATTCCATCGATATACATAATTGCTACATCTGTGACTGTCTCTCTGCCGATTTTTTTTGATTCCAGCCAAAGATGAGGGGTTTTTATTTTCCGGCGTATTAAAGCCGTATTAGTGCGCAAGTTCTCCGTAAATCCCTCTTTCGGTCCGCGAACAACGGTTTCTGTAGTGGATTCCATTACACCGCGGTCCTTCCCGCCACGCATACAGATTTCGAAACCTTGTGAATAACCATCCACTAAGAGGATAACATCCCCTGATAACAGGGAATTCATTAAAGAGCTGTATTCAGTTACATCTTGTATATCTCCAACGGTCAGGATTCTATCTTTCAATACTTGTACAATATTCTGTTCTGTTGAAAGCAATAGATCCTGATCATCTAGCATGAGCGATTTCATGATAAAATTCTGAATGGAATTAGTATCCACCAATCCATCTGTATAGAAAAGACAAGCTTTAATAAGTCTCCCTTTGCCAATTTGTATTTCGCGAATCACGAGGTCGCTGCTGTTCCCAAGCAGTTGCTTCACATGCTGAATGTTTTCATTCAGGTTTGTTCTTAACATGTCTTCGTTTATCGCATTACGTTCGTCTGTATGTTCTAATGAAGATTGGTTTATACTTTTTTTTGTTTTTTTCTTAAAAAAACTCACACATATAATCCCCTCTCATTATGTTTCAAGTGGTTTGCCTGATTTTTGGGGAATCGAATCGATCCTTAAACATCTTTCATTTGAAATAATAACAGGATCTTACTCTTCGATATAGCTCTGCTCTATTTAATGATCATTTTTTACCAATTTATTATGATTTAAACATATATAGGTTCTTGAGAAACGGGAATTTTATGTAAAGAAAATATAATGATTGGATAATAAGGATCTGAAATACTCAACGCTTTAAATACTGCACGGAGTTTAATCTAACAAAACAAGGTCAAGAATAGGCGTTATAACCATCGATAGGAAGTTGGACTATGGAGAAAAATCATAAAATTAGTGCAAGGCAAGTTGCAATACTAGTTATATTATTTACTATTGGCACTACCATCTTGGTGATTCCTGGAAGTCTTGCTCAAGAGGTGGAACAAGATGCATGGCTGGCAGCTGTGATCGGTACAGGTTTAAGTTTAATACTGGTGGCAGTATTCATAGCAGTTGGCAGGATGTTCCCCAATATGACATTTGTTGAAATCAATGAAAAACTTCTTGGTAAATGGTTAGGAAAAGCAGTCTCTCTCTCATTTGTTATTTTTTCACTTTATTCCACTACTTCTTTATTAGTCATAGTAGGCAATTTCTTAACGACACATATCATGCCTGATACACCAATTGAAGCAATACATATTCTTTTTGCATGCATCTTAATTATGGGAATCCGACTCGGTCTTGAAACATTGGCCCGTGCTGCAGAAATTTTATTTCCATTTTTCATTTTTCTTTTCATTATTTTAGCAGCTTCTATTTCTCCCCAGATTGATTTTCAGAACGTGCAGCCCGTACTTGAAACTGGGATTAAACCCATGATCAGAGCAGTTTTTCTATTTCTAAGTATTTTTTCATTACCTTTGGTTGTCGTATTAATGATTTTCCCAGTTTCAGTGAATCGGCCAAAGGAAGCTGAAAAAACTCTATTAAGCGGCATTCTCATAGGAGGACTCTGTTTAATCATCATTATCCTTTTAGCTATTTTAGTTTTAGGCCCTGAAAATAGCGCAAGACATATGTATTCAAGTTATGTATTAGCCAAAAAAATAAACATAGGGAATTTTCTGCAGCGGATAGAAGCCATTTTGGCGATTATGTGGATGATAACGATCTATTTTAAGATAACGATTTATTTTTACGCATCTGTGGTAGGACTTGCAAAAACATTGAATATGAAAGATTACAGGCCCCTTACGCTTCCATTTGGAATGATTGCCGTATCCCTTTCATTAATCGTCCATCCCGATGTAATCCAAAGAGCCACATTTGATACGGAAATTTGGCCATTATATGCTTCAACTTACGGACTTGTTCTTCCGATACTCTTATTAGTAATAAATGCAGTCCGGACAAAAATACTCAGAAAATAAGGAACGTGAACGTTCCTTATTTCCTGAGTTCCCGTTCCAGCTGTCAAAACTGCTTTAATAGAAAACTATATTTTATTCTTGCTCATAACATGATGCTTTTTTATGGAGTCCTTTGTTATTTCCAGGCAATTAAGCTGACCTCCATATGCACATGAGCCATCAATTCCTATTTTATTATTGCCAATATAAATATCATTGCTTTTATGTATAAGGGTATTAGGTGTATGTCCATGTACAATTGTATGCTTATGTGTATGATCATTAAATAAAAATTGATCTCTTATCCACATAAAATCTTGTTCATCCGTCAGTTTCCAATTTTTCAGCTTAGGATTAATTCCAGCATGGACAAAGATATAATCTTCGTTTTCATAAAAATAAGGAAGTTTTTCGATAAATTCCAAATGAGCTTGATCGTGATCTTGAATGAGCCGCTTTGCTTTTTTTACTAAATCATTATCATAGCCAATTTCTTTAAACCACCCGCTGCCGACATAACTTGTAATCGTTGCATAACCGCCGTTTCTAAAAAAATGAAGATCATTTCGTTCATTATCTATTTGAATCCAATCATAAAACATTTGATCGTGATTTCCCCTGAGAGCAATTGCTCCTTCGTCAACCAGGCTCATGACCTCGGATAGGGTTTCCTTGCTCCTTGGTCCCCTATCTATGTAATCACCAAGCAAAATTAATTGGTCGTTTGCAGGATTGTATTTTATCAATTCCAGTAATTTTAGGAATTCATCGTAACATCCGTGTATATCACTTATCGCTAAAATTCTTTTGATGTGAATCGACTCCCCGTATAACTTTATTTATAGTATTTTTCCACTTATGGCCAATCAATCCCTTCTTTTTCTTTTCTTTATCCCTGCTTATCGTTATGTAAAAAAAGTGCTTCTTCCTTTATGGAGAAACGCTGCTTATAAATCAGGAAAAGATAACATATCCTTTTTCTGCTTGGATGCTCGATAAGATTTTTTTATAATTCCTGATAGATTATTGAAATCTCTAATCGAGCTGCTCATAATGCTGCTGTTATTGTGGAGCTAGGCTTGTCTCTTTTACATTAAAAAAAGATAAGAGAGGATTAAATGGGCTAAATTAAAGCCTCTTTTTCTTGTTTTTCCTGTTCGAAAAAGCCAGAAAATCTTCATTCAATGAAAATCTGAGTGAATAGGACTGCAGTTTGGCACCTCAGTATTAGATGATTCTGCCAGTTTTATCAGGTAATAGCACTCTTCTCTCATCATATGGTCTGCCATAAGTGCCGAGAATGAGCTCAGCATCTGATTTGAAATTTCTAATTCTTCAATTTCGCTCAGGAATAATTGAAACAACTCGATCTCAAGCTTCACGTCCTTGTTCATTCTGGACAATGCGGGAAAGGAATTGAGGTTAGTCCTTAAATAACCTGTTAATTCTACTGCCTTCAGGTAAAATTGTTCAAAATGCTTCGTAAACTCATCACTCTTATTTTTTAATTTCTTTTCAACGGCATCCAGGGAATCAGATATGGCTCCGGCGTGGCCTGCTGCATCCACTGTCCATAATAAATGGTGATGAAGCTCGTGAAAAACAGGCGGTATTTCTCCTTTTTTTAAGTATTGAATGATTAATAGATATTCCTCTAATTCATTTACCATATGGTTTAGAAAAGTTGGAGTTAAATGAATAACAAATTGGCTTGTCAATTGTTTTTTTAGAATATCCAGCTTAAATTTCCTTAACTCCTCAGTGAGTTTTTCCGCCTCGAGTGTTAATGTCTTATACTCGCTGCTGCTATTTGCTCTATCTCTGAGTTCTTTAAAGCTTTCAACAAAACGTTTCGCAGCTGCGATCTCACCTTTCTCCTTCTCAGCCAATGCTTCTAATATAAATGTTGAATGATCCGCCATGATCCTAAGCCAAAATCCATGTTCAAAGGCAGCCTTTTCATTAAATAAAGCCAGGATGATCACCTCTTATTTTTTAAGTCTACTTATATATAAATGTATGAAATTATTTATTATTCCACTTAAATTTATGAATGATAATAAGGTGATTTCTCCTTAGTAAATAAAAAAGAACCCGCTTGGGGTCCTAGAATTGTTTGATTGATTCAACTGCAGCTGTCAGGCCTATTTAAATTCTTTATTAAAATTTTTACTTTTGGATCTATTCTTGTTGCTGAGGACAAAAAAAAGCAAGCAGGCATGTGATTCCCATCACACTGTCTTCTTTTTCACTTTTTGAAACCAAGACTCCAGAAGCTCCTGCTCTCTTTCTTGAGAGATCCCCGCTTTGAGTTCTTTAACCTCTCTTTCTTTCTCCCATCGATATATATTATTAATAGTATCAGCAAGAGGCCGGAAGGAAAGGCCAGAGTTAACAGCTTTTTCTATACTTATGGAAAAAGTGCCTTTCCATGGTTCTGTTTCACCCTCTATCGGGTAGTGTTCCGGAATCCACAAGGGCATTTCCGTCCATGGCTGTACTTTATGCTCCAATACAAATTGTTCATCTGCCCAAATGAATTCCGCATCACTGTTTGTAACAGCCTTACAGGTGTTTAATAGCTCTTCTATACTCAATTCATTTTCCGGGCCTGTTACATTGAACGTCCCTGCCTTTCTTTTTTCCGCCAAATTGAACACCCACACTGCTATATCTTTTACGTCAATCAACTGAACTGGTCGATCTTTCCGACCAGGCACCAGTACTTCTCCACCTTTGGCTACACGCTTAACCCAGTACGGAAGCCTATCTGTATAGTCAAACGGGCCAACAAGCAGTCCTGCTCTTATATGCAAAACACGCCCTGGCCAATGGTTTTCTGCTTCTGCTTCACATAGTACTTTCAACGCCCCGTAATACTCGTAAGGAGAAATTGTTCCCTCCTCAACGGCTTTCAATTTATCCGCCGGCAAGGATTGTAAATGATAGTGTTCCTTAATATTGTTGGGAATCCAATCTTTATATACAGAAATACTTGAGATATATGTGTAATGCTCTATGTTATCCCCGAGTACGGCTGCTATTTTTTTAATTTGATTAGGAGCAAATCCGCATGTATCCATTACAACGTCCCATTTCCGGTTTTTCAGTTGTGATACATCACTGTCTCTATTTCCGACCAGCTGCTCCACTCCAGGAAAAGCCTCAATGTTTGTGCCGCGATTAAATAAGGTAATTTCGTGCCCTCTTGATAATCCTTCTTCTGTTAAAGCTTTTCCTAAAAAACGTGTACCGCCCAATATAAGGACTTTCATGATTTTCCCCCATTCAATTAAATAGTCTGAAAAAACCTTTCAATTTACAAACGATTTTCCTTAGTAAAAAGATACGGATAGATTGAAAAAATCATGACATTAATTAAGAAAGGTGCGATTGTTGAATGACACTTATGTTAACTGGTCATATAAAATAAAGCATTACAAATAAAGCTGTAAATAAACAGCTGAAAATATAACCATTCTAAAAAAAGAGCCTTATGGCTCATTTCAATATTAAAAGTAGTTAGATAAGAGTGCTCCCATAATTACACTCGTTAATCAGATCAGGTTTAAGCCGTCATCATTCATGAAATTAAATTACCTTCCATTTTCAAACCAATGATCTGGAACCCTTAAAGTTCCTGGTAATTTAGTGTTCCTATCGCCTTTTGCCGAGTTCATTTGTGGCTGGGTGAGAAAAATACTTTCTGTAAGATCTGCACCTCTTATATCAGCGTCTCTAAAATCTGCACCAATTAGATCAGTCAATCTCATGTCAGAGTCTCTGAGATCCGCGGCAATAAGCAGAGCTCCTCTTAAATTAGCTCCTCTAAGATTTTCACCTCTTAAATTTGCACCGATAAGGTCACTGCCCCTTCCTATTTTATGGTTTTTATTTTTTTGATTCTTTTTTTTCTTTTGGCCAGCTTTTGCCCTTACATATTCACTTGTACGCAAAAGTAACTCGTTAACGGCCATTCTATGTGATTGAATATTTAGATCAAGGATAGACTTAGGGCTTAAATAAGTCAGTGATTTCGTCTCATCAAGCGCAGCCTGCAAATCTTTATGTATAGATTTAGCCTCTTCTAAACTAAGGGCTTCATTTAAGAAGTAAAGCATTTCATGAAGCTGCTGCATAATAGGAAATACTTCGAACATTTCTTTTGCAGCTGCTGGATGATCCCGCCAATCATTCCCTTCATAAGTTACTTGAGATACGTGCTGTCCAGCGCCAAAACATTCATAAACAGCACATCCCCTAAATCCTTTTTGTCTAAGATTCCGATGAATTCCGCACCTGAAATCTGCTTGCAGGTTCGGACAAGGATCTCCGCCATCTTTATTGAGTGCAAAATCAGCAGATTGTGCAAAAGGTAAAGCCGTACAGCACAACCCGAAGCAGTTTTCACAGTCTGAATTTAAATTAAGTTGATCGTTATTGTTTATTAAATTAACCATTTTGAATACTTCCTTTTAAAGATATCTTATATAAATCAATAGCTCCATTCAAAGATGACATCCAGAGACTCAAATTGATAGCGTATCTGAATGATAGCTGCTGATAATTTCCTCAACTTTCAGCAAATCATCAATTATATAATCAGCTTGAGAAAGTTCTTCTTCCTGTGCAAAGTCGAATCTGCAGCCAATTGAAATTAGATTATTATCTTTGGCGGCCAAAATATCTGAAAGCCTGTCCCCCACCACAAAACCTTTTTTCAGTTTATATTTTTTAACGATTTTGCCGACTAACTCCGATTTGTTTTGTGATGCTATTTGCTGAATACTGAACATTTCTGTAATCAATTCTTGAAGACTATAATAATGAACAATTGCATCCAAATATTCTGTCTGCCCATTACTGGCAATAAAAATAGGAAAATGATTGTTTTTTAGTTTTCGAAATATTTCAGCCACATTCGGGTATAATTCTCCCCTGCCCGAATGAATATAACTTATTAATTGCTTTTGAAAAAAATCATTGGCCAGATTTCTTGTATCTATAGAGTGATTGGGGAGGAGCGTTTTCCACACTGCAGGCAGCGGAACACCCATTATCCTCCTATATTTGTCTATCGGTGTTTCTTTATCCCACAGATTTTTTCCCCTTAATAACTCAAATGTTTCTTCGAGTGACAATTCAAGAATCCTGTTGGTTTGAAAAAGTGTGCCATCCATATCAAAAATGACTGCTGTAGACATGATTCCTGCTCCTTTTTTACAATTTTTCATGCAGCCTCAATCTTTTTTTTCTCTTCTTATATTCTCTTAATATGAAAAAAACCTATAACACTTAAACAAAAAGGAAATTCGATTAAAACTAATAGAATGAGAGCTTCTACACTGTTTTCCATCTGTGTTTATTTTCTCTCTTAGATAGATAAGTCATGTGGGATATATAGAGTAATTCTTTCCAGCACAACCTCATCCTTTTATTGATAATTATACCATTTCGCCCTCTTAGATGTTTCAAATGATTCATGTAAGTTATCTCTGTATTTAGAACGGTTCAAACACAAACTAAATTAATCAATTATGAAGGAAAAAAAGCTTCATATATCCTTTTAAATGTAAACTAGGTTAATTGTAACGAATGATTTTCTATGCTGTAGGTATGCATGCTATATAGCGGTAAGAATAGAATGAATTTTCCGGGTGAGATCATCAGAAAATAATGAAGGAAAGCTTTACTGATCTATTGAACCACAGCTGCAAACTGTTCTCCTCATAGCCTTTATTTAGTACATCGACAAAAACACCCCAGGATAATATCGTTTGAAATAATGAGGTGTAACAGGCCTCATTTGTATAATCACCTTTACTATGAATGTCAGTATTTCCATTTACAACACTGCCATCAGCAGTAAACACTGTCATCTATACGTGTAAAGCTCCCGATTGAGGAAGATCGTTTTGCAGCAGCTGTGTCCTGGATTGCATAATAGCTCCCAATTATTAAATAAGACACTTATAATTCTTAATTAACTGTGTCCCTTAATTTAGTAAATGTCCTTCGAAATGCTTTTTCACCTTTGCCCAGTCTTCCTTAATGACACTATACAGGACAGTATGACGGATGATCCCTTCTTTTCGAATCATATGATTTCGAAGAATGCCTTCTTTTACCGCTCCAATCCGCTCTATCGCTTTTTGCGAACGGAAGTTTTCATGTCCTGTTTTTATTTGTACACGGTTAAGGTGCAGTTCTTCAAAACAATATTTCAATAATAAATATTTACAATTCGTATTGATATTTGTTCGCCAAAAATTAGGGTTAATCCAAGTTGAACCAATTTCAAGGCATTTGTGTTGTTTTGAAATATCTAGAAACCAAGTAGCACCAATTATTTTCTCTGTATTTTTATTTACAATTACAAACGCAATATCAGTACCATGCTCACGTTTTTGCAAGGCATCTTGAACATATTGAAGTACGCAGTTTTTCTCTGTTAAATCAACCGACATATGCTCCCAAATACGTTTATCTTGCGCTGCTTCATAAATTCTTTCGACATGTTCAAGTTCCATTGGGATTAACTGCACAACATTATTTTCTAATTTTTTCATTTTCATCACTCCTTGGATCTATTAAACCCTTTTTCTGATATGATAAAAATAACCAAAAATGAATTTTACTATAATACCAAGGGATGATGAAATGGAACTTCAAATTCTGCTAACGGATGATAAAACAAAATATATGCAAATTTATGAACAAATTCGACAAGCGATTTTGGAAAAAACACTATTAGCTCATTCTAAGCTTCCTGCTAAACGACGATTGGCTGAACAATTAAACATAAGTATCATGACTGTACAAATGGCTTACGAACAACTGCAGAGTGAAGGCTACAGTTATTTTGTTGAACGGCAAGGATATTTTGTTTCGGAAATTGAAGATGAATGGCACTATGCTGAAAATGCTCAGACTTCTCTGAAGAAACCGGAGCAGCCTGAGCATTTTATTAATTTTAAAAATGGCCAGGTTGATGCAGCTGTCTTCCCTTTCAAACTATGGAACAGGCTTTATCGAAAGGAGCTTAATGAATTCAACGGATACAATGCACCGTGGCAAGGAGAATATGCGTTGCGCTTGCAAATTGCACGGTATTTACAACAAGCTAGAGGGTTAGCTAGTCAGCCGGAGCAAGTGTATATTTTTAGTGGATTTCAGCAACAGTTAATGAATGTATGTCTGTTTTTTAATCGGGGAGCTATCGGAACAGAAGAACCAGGATTTATTCGGGCAAAATCTGTTTTTGAGCAATTACAGCTGCAATATCATCCGATTTCTGTGGATGAGGAAGGCTGTTGTGTGCCTAATGAGACAATTAAACTATTATACACAACACCAGCTCATCAATATCCAACCGGTGCAATTATGTCCGCAGCCAGGAGGATACAGTTATTACAATGGGCACTTAAACAGGACGCTTACATTATAGAGGATGACTATGATTCTGAATTTCGTTACAAAGGGGCACCCATTGCAACATTATCCCATTTAGATTCATCTGAACGGGTCCTTTACTTTGGTACATTTTCAAAAACATTATTACCATCGCTTCGTATGAGTTATCTTATTATGCCAGCATCTCTTCAATCGGACTTTGAACAGTTCAATACTTATCAAAAATCTACCGTTTCAAGAATCGATCAGCAAGTCGTCGCAAAATTAATGGCAGAAGGACATTATACGGGACATATAGCAAAAATGAGAACTTTATATCGAGCAAAAAGAAGCTGTTTAATTGAAAGCATAACTAACCAATTAGGAGAAGAATTTGAAATCATGGGAGATGCAGCAGGCTTACATATCATTGTTCAATTACCAGATAGATTAAATGAATCTATTGCAATAGAGCTAGCGAAGTCAAAAGGAGTTGAAATCGATGCTGTCTCCACAATGTATCAACTTCACAAACCAAGTCATCAAGTTATGCTGGGATATGGTGCACCATCCCTGGACGAAATTCAGAAAGGTGTGAGTTTATTAGCTGCAGTATGGAAAAAAAGCTTAAGTAATTAGCATTTTTATAGGGTTATTCAGATTTTTCCGGTTAACCTTATAATGTGAAGCACCCGTTAGCTGATTTAAGAAATAACGGAAAGCTTTTTTTGACTTTGTTCGTATATTCATGCTGATTTTAGACCAAAAGTAAACCGCCTTCCTGATTAGGCGGTTAATTGAACTATCTATTATATCCGTTAGCTTAACAATTGTGGGTTAATCAGACCTTTGCCTATAAGATTTGCTGACACAGGCTTTTTGCCGATTTCTCTAGCCCAGACCGATAACTGCCCAACATGGTGGATTTGATGTGCGATTACGTGGCGCATGACTTCACCCCACGCATCGACATCCATTGTCCCGTTGGGTCGGGGGTCGAAAAATGGGCGAGTTTCCATACTCAACTCCCAGGACTGTACAAACTCTTCCACTTCCGGTCGGAACGCCGCATCCAGTTTGCGGACCTTCTCCAAACCATTGTAACTTTCAAAACTTTCTTGAAAACCTGATTTTCCCTGCAGTTCCTGAATCCAGCTCCACTCCACATCGATAATGTGAAAGAGGGTATGTAAAATCCCCCCGACTCCACCTGTTCGGGTACGCTGCAGTTCCTCCACTGATACGTCCTCACACCAGCGGTACCATTCTTCCCTGACCAACCAATTGTAACGGAACATGGTTTGCATGATATTCCTCCATTCGAGTGATTTCTTTTCATGATTGAATATAATCTTACTTTAGTCGAACAAAGAACCCAGAACATTTCTTGAAAATCTCTTTGATCCTTACTTGTTCTAGATAAAATAGTTATCTCCTTCTTCAATTAACCTGCTTGTGGTATTAACTGGGATGAGTTTGATATCTCTTATGAAAAACAGGAAATTACGTATTGGACTAACGTCGCAGGATAGATTAAAAACAGTTATTGAAGAGTGAAAATATCGTTCTTTTTATTCGTGTTTGCAGATATGAATGAATAGAACAAATTGGAGGAAAATAAATGAAAGCAATTGTGTATACAAACTACGGTCCACCCGACGTTCTTCAATTGAAAGATGTAAAAAAACCTATTCCGAAGGAAAATGAAATACTGGTAAAAGTAAAAGCAACAACCGTAACAGTAGCAGATATTCGGTCACGGAGTTTTACAGTTCCTCCCGCTTTTTGGCTCCCTGCCCGAATTACACTTGGTTTCAGACAACCCAAAAAAGAGATATTGGGTATGGAGTTAGCTGGAGAAGTTGAGTCAGTAGGGAAAGATGTCAAAAGGTTTAAGGAAGGTGACCAGGTTTTTGCTGCTTCCCTAGTGGGTTTTGGTGCTTATGCCGAATATAGGTGTCTGCCTGAAGATGGACCAGTAACTCTTAAACCCTCCAATATAACTTATGAGGAAGCCGCTGCTATTCCAATTGGGGCACGCACAGCATTGTATTATCTTAGAAAAGCTAACATTCAAAGCGGTCAAAAGGTCCTTGTCTATGGTGCTTCAGGAAGTGTAGGAAGTTATGCAGTACAGATTGCCAAGTATTTCGGAGCAAACGTTACAGGGGTATGCAGTACCTCGAATTTAGAATTGGTAAAATCTCTGGGAGCCGATCAGGTAATTGATTATACTGCAGAAGATTTTTCTAATAAGGGTGAGCCTTATGATGTGATCTTTGAAGCAGTAAACAAGAGTTCGTTTTCAGCTTGTATGAAATCGTTAAAGAAGGACGGTACCTATTTAAATGTCACTGAACCATTACCAGGTGTTCGAATGCTATGGACTAAATTGACAAGCAGCAAGAAACTAATATTGGGTCAAAATTTACCTGAAACTTCCGAAGCACTAAACTTCCTTAAAGAACTTGTTGAGATGGGGAAGTTAAAAGTAGTCATTGACAGATACTATGCGTTTGAAGAGATAGTAGAAGCTCATAGATATGTCGAGAAAGGACACAAGAAGGGAAATGTCGTCATAAATGTGGAACATTACAACAAATCCTACTAAATGAAACACTATTTATTCTTTCAACGATCAGGGCATAGGAAATTCATTTGATGCAGCCCTAGAAATTCTATATAACAGGGTTTCTGATTATGGGTAAGGAAACAATGGAAACACAAAAGCGAATTTTCAATTATGATAACATCAAGCTATCTTAAGCACGGGTGCTTTTCTTGAATAATCACCAATTCTTATCCATTTCCCTAAGTCTAATAAGATGCAAAAATCCCTGCTTTTTAATCAAAAGCTGGGATTTTTGCTATGTTAATATATTGCCGTTTTTCTCAAAGCACTGCACTGCATTGAAAAATAGATGATGAAATGAAATAGGCTGCTACACAAAAAAAATTAACATGATTCAGAAAAAAGATTCATACATAAGACAGAGGGAGTTTTTCTTTTCCTTCCTAAAAAATATGAGTTAAGGAGGTCTTTATATGATTCAACAAACAGTTGAACTGAACAGTATAGGGGGGTTATATGGACGTTCTGTTACAGAATTGATTCAGACCGCCTCTCGTTATAGTTCTGATATTTTTCTAACTTATAATGGACGCAAGGTTAATTTGAAGTCCATATTGGGTGTTTTATCACTTGGAATACAAAACAAGGCAGAAATAAAATTAGAAGCTTCCGGACGGGATGAAGAAGAAGCTCTCCAACAAGTAATTAAAACTTTAACATCATTAGATTGAGTTAAGAAAGACATACACCCCTAACATGCTAATGAGCCTTTGCTCCCGTTGAGCAAAGGCTTTTTTTTGATGAGTATCCTCTATTTTACATTGTTATTTTTATTGCTTCTACTCAAGATCTTCAGTCTGATCTTTCCTGTTAACATTTATTATGCAAATTTACGAATAGCCATAACCTGGCATAAACGAAAATCCCAATTTTACTCCTCCTTATTTATTGAACAAAGGAATAAACATTTTTTCCTTTGTATTTAGTTTTTAGAAATTATTTTTATTAAATAAATCATAAATCTGAGCCTATGTGGCCCAACGGTTTAAAAACATTAAAAAAAAGACCGAAAATCTCGGTCTCTTTGTGCTATATATTCAGATCTCTTTTGTTATAAAAAACATAGGTAATAATCGAAAGGGCCGCAATTAGCCCTATAGACAACATGATAAAGCTTGCTTCGAAACCGCCGCCATACATGACATTTTTCGCTTCAAAATATTTGAATGGTGTAAAGTATATTAAGCCTTCAATGTTCTCATTCAAATCAATAACGATTGATAACATATAAGCAAGTAATAGGATTCCAGCAGCTGCTGATGCAGCCGATTTTGGATTCTTTTTGACAGCAGCAAGCGAGCTGCCTATTACCATAAACAAGACCTGCAAAATGAACATCGCCGCCATTAAGATGGCAATTTCACCATTAACCGCCTCATCCCCTCTGTATTTCCCTATAAGAATAACGGACGAAGCGAATGTTGCGAGATTAAAGATCACGACATTGGTGAATGCTGCCAATAATTTTGCGGTAATAATGGTACTTCTTGAGACTGGCTTTACGAATAAAAACTCTGACGTTTTGTCCCGCTCTTCTTTGGCAATAATCGTTGCTCCAAGCATCGCCGCATGGATAGTTGCCATTAATAACAAATAGAGAAAGAGCATACCATAGTAGCCGCTGGCCTTCGATAAATCCAAAGTACTGAAACCCAATACAGCCCTCAGTGATTTTGGGATATCACCCATCAGATCATTTATCGATTGGCCAGAAGATGAATAGGCAGAATACTTAGCCATTCCAGATGCCACCACAAGAAAGACACCGATGCTCCAAAAGATAAGCGCTTTTCGATGAGACTTCAATTCTTTTAAATATATATTCATGACCCCACCCCTCCGTATAGCTCTCCATATGCATAGCCAAAATTCTTATACAGCATGGATATCCTTCTTGGTATAGACGACATAACTAGCTGCAATGGCAAGAATAATAATCACTGCACCTACAATCAAAAATGATGCTTCATAGCCGGAATGTTTAATGATATAGGCGGTGTCAAAATATTTAAATGGTGAAAAATAACGTTTCACTTCATCGTCTTTCGTATCACTGAACACTCCCAGAAAATAGAAAGCAAAGACGGTAGCAAGCGAGACGGGCAGCACGGATTTGATCTTATGGACCATAACGGAAATGATAATTCCTATAGCCAGGAAAATCAGTTGAATGAAAAAAATCGTAAGGGAAAGTAAAAAGAAAGTTTTCAAGCTAAAATCATCGGTCTTGACTTGTAATGCCACAAAGCTCGCTGCAGCGAAATAAACGATATTCGTTATGACAATCGAAACCGATGCTGCCAATAACTTGGCTGTCAAAATTTCAGTCCGGGTAACTGGCTTCGTGAGCAAAAAGTCTGCGGTTTTTTCACGGACTTCTTTGCTGACAATGGAAGTACCGAGATTCATTGCCTGGATTGCTGCGCAAAGAGTAATAAACGATAATGGGAAGCTATAGAAGCCTAGAATAGTAAAGAAATTCCCTTGATTAAACCCAAGTGCATTTCTTATCGCCTCCGGATAACTTTCCAAAATTTTCATAAAATCTTCTGCATCCTCTTTAAAGGAAGAATACATCGACATAAAAATAACGATGATCACAATTAACGATAGCGACCATATGATCGTAGACTTCCGATACGCCTTCAATTCATGAAAAAATATATTCATAGCGTCCTAGACCTCCTTTTCATAGTAGTGCATAAAAATCTCCTCAAGGTCCGGCTCTTCTATCCAGAGGTTCGTGATTTCAATGTCGGCTATTTTTTTCATGACCGTATTGATATTTCCCTTAAATATAAAGCTGGCAACATTATTTTTCACCTCTAAACTGTTGACACCCGTTAAATTAAAATAAGTTGGTTCAAGCTTTAACTTTGCTTCAATTTTGAATTTTTTATAGGTGTTTTCTTGTAATGTACTAATTTTTTCAACTGTAACGATTTTTCCCTCTTTAATAATGGCAACACGATTACATAAACGCTGTACCTCATTTAAAATGTGAGATGAAAAAAGTATTGTGGCACCTTTTTTATTCTCTTCCTCAAGCAATTCAAAGAAATTTTGCTGCATCAGAGGATCAAGTCCACTCGTAGGTTCATCGAGAATGATCAGCTTAGGCTCATGAAGCAGCCCCTGAACAATACCGACCTTCTTTTTGTTTCCTAAAGAGAGGTCATCTATTTTTTTATTGAGATCCAAATCCATGATTTCAGCCAACTCTTTTATTCTTTTACTGCAATTTTTTTTATAGAAGCTGGCCGAATATTTTAATAAATCCTTTACTTTCATATTGTCATAATAAAAAACTTCTGACGGTAAATAGCCTATTTCCTTTTTAATTTCAGGACCTGATTGAATACAATCCTTTCCAAAAATAGTTGCACTGCCGCTTGTGGGATAGATGAGAGATAACAGCGTTCGGATCGTTGTCGACTTCCCAGCGCCATTTGGCCCAATAAACCCGAAAATCTCACCCTGTTCAACATTAAAACTAATATCGGATATCCCTCTTGCCTTGCCGTAAGTTTTGGTTAGATTCTTTATTTCTATAACGTTCATTTATCTTACCTCCCTTTTCTCTCCTCAATCAGTTATGCGGAATGGCCAATTTTGTAATAGGATTGATCACCCCCTTATTCGTATAAAGAATTTCTTAATATTTTCAGGTACTCTTCCATTTCTGCCATTGTCTCTTCGATATCGAGTTGCTCCAGAGATAGGGCCAATGCTTTTTCTTGATATTGATAGGCGAACCCTTCCAATGTCCAATTTATAATGTTAATCGCTTTTTTGATCTCAATCCCTTTTTTAAATTTGGAAAGATCAATATCGGAAAATAATTTATTGAAGGAACTTTCGAACAACTCTTTCCCCCTGCGGTTTATATCAATTTTCACTGCAGGAGAGGAGTCTTTATAAATTGACTTGGCGAAACTCAACATTTCCGGGTAAATTTGATATATCTCAATTTTCAGCAATGCGATTTGCCGATAGCGGGCAAAAATGTCTTTTTCATCCCAATTTATTTTTTCCATAATTTTTTCCATTAGAATATCGACCATATGATCATACAAGAATAAATATAATTGCTTTTTATTTTGGAAATAGTGGAATAACAAACCCTTTGATATTCCCGCTTCCTTGACGATTTCATTTGTCGATGCCTTATCATAACCGTTCTGGGCAAATTCCTTCATTGCCGAATTTATGATGCGGTCCTGTTTTTCCTTATCCAGATTCAAAAATTTCGAAAACATCTTGGCAGCCCTCTTTCTACATTAGCTAATGCGAGGTTGTTGACCATACCGGTCAACACCATTGTAATCCCGTTGACCTCTCTGGTCAATGGTGTTCAAGCTATATTTTTTACAAAAAAATGAAATTGTTGCTTAGAAACATTGTAGGTATTTCCGGGATATTCACTTCCTCTTTATGGGGCCGTTATAAAAGCCTATCCAAAACATATTATGGCCGTTCCTCGAGCAATAACTTTCATTCCCTTACTGCACCTTTGAATAAAGTTTGATTAAATTAACGATCTAATTCTTTATACAAGAGCAAAAAGAAAAAAGCTTATTTTGAAAAAGATTAATCAAAACAAGCTCATCAGGTTCCTTCACGTTGTCACATCCGTAAAAATAAGAGAGCAAGATTTCAAAATGAATTTTTCATCAAAATTTGTCATAATAAGAATGAAGAAAGGAGGCAATTCATGCTTCGACTGTATGGAGCCCTAATCGGGCTTAGTTTAATTTGGGGTTTATCGTTTGTTTTTATGAAATGGCTGCTTCCGCCAGCTGGTGTATGGGGAATTGTGTTTCTCCGCTGTATAGCAGGTGCAATCATCCTGCTGCCGGTTTTAGTGTGGAGACGCAGAGAAATCAAAGGGAGGCTGCCTTGGAAAGCACTAATTGTTGTTGGTATATTTAACTGTGGTTTGGCATGGGGCTTGATACCTTTAAGCGAAACTGTGATAGACAGTACGACCGCTTCGATTCTGAACGCGACTACGCCGATTTGGACAGGTCTTATTGGATTTATTCTTTTTTCTTATCGACTTACCAGCCGTCAGTGGATTGGCATATTAATTGGTTTCTTCGGAATACTTATGCTGATGGATTTCCAATTCGGCCAGCTTTTCGGAAAGAATTTTATTGGAATTGGGACAATGCTTGCTGCCGCCATCTGCTACGGACTTGCCGGCCAGTTAACAAAGCGTTTTTTGTCGGAGATAGGGGTGCTGGTTATAACAACTTCCACCTTACTTACTGGTGCTCTTGTCGGTTTAATCGGGATGCTGCTTACTGAGCCGTTCAAACTTGATTTGCTCCTTGATCCTCTTCCGTTTTTTGCGGTAATCGGTCTTGGCTGTTTCGGTTCAGGGCTAGGACAACTGATCTATTTCTATATCAATAAAAACGGCAGTCCTGAGTTAGCAGCAACTGTCACTTACATGATTCCTGGTTCGGCTATAATCTGGGGTTATTTCCTGCTGGAAGAAACGATTACTCCAAATATAATTGTCGGACTGCTAATTATTTTTGCAGGCGTTTATCTTTCATCGAATAAGTCAAAATATAAAAGTGCGAATTCTCCTGTTGTTCATCAACAAGATTAACATTAGTTTTTATAGTATGGATCTTTGGGTTTATCTCAAAGATTTTTTCACATTATTACGTGTATCGCAGAGAAAAAAATATCCAAGCCATCAAACATTCCCCGATTGTCTTCATTATTTTACAATTAGTTACTGCGGTGCTTGTTAGCAAAGCACCTTTTCATTCAATAAGAAGAAATGAATTTTTTTGAAGCTGTTATGACAACAAAATCTGACCAAAATAAAAAGAGCATTGAATTTTAATGCTCTACCGTTTATTTATGTGGAAGTCCCTTTTCTTAAAATGTCCTTTTAAAATTTTTCGGTATAGTTGGTCTAAACATTGATAAGCAGCCTTACAATTCTAGATATTTTTAATTTCTTTGCAGGGAGCACCCACTCATCAATTCGATCTTTACCAATTCAGGTTCAAAATCACAGTATACTACACCCAATCTCATCTTTTCTTTTAAGTCCATTATTTATCCTTTATTCACATTTCTTTTATTTTGATTAGAGCGAAATTAGCTTACCTTAAGGGACTTTTTAATTTTTGACTGCTGGGTAGATTTTGAAGAAGAATCTTTATTCAAAGCCAATAAAACAATCATTCCAATGATACAAGCAGTACCAAACCATTGGAAATTTCCAAAGGATTCTCTTAGCCAAAAGACTGTTGTTAGAACAGCCGCCAGTGGTTCTATGCTACCTAAAAAGCTCGATTCTTTTGGCGACAGACTTTGTAAACTTTCGATATAAAACCAAAAAGCAATCATAGTACCAAATACGATAACGAAAATTAAGTATAAATAAGCCTCTAATGTTAAGCTTTTATAGTCCAATTGCCAAGGTGAGTGAATCAAACTCATGGCAAAACCGCCAATAATCATAGCCCAGCCAACAATAACAAGGGAATCGTATTGCTTCAGTAAAGGAACAGCATATAACGTATAAAAGGCTAACGCTATTCCAGATAAAATACCCCAAACTATTGCAAGTGCCGACACAGATAATTGAGAGATTGAGCCGTTGGTTAATAAGAAAAAGCATCCAGCCAAAGCAAGCGAAACTGTTATTAAATCCTTTCTTGTTAGAACGGATTGTTTGCGTAAAATTAAATAAATAATAATCATGACAGGCGCTAAGTATTGCAATAGCGTTGCGACAGCAGCATTCCCGTGTTTAATGGATGCCATATACGTGTATTGAACGGCAAGCATACCCAATAATCCAAAGATAATCAGCGGAACAGCAGTCCTTTTACTTTTCCATACACCAAGTATCTGAGAAGGGTCTTTGCCAAAAAATTGAATGGTCAAGAGTAAAGGGCCTGCTATAAGTAATCGTATAGTTACAAGCCAATTTACATTGATTGCGTATTGATGAAAAAGCTTTTGTGCAACGGTGCCCCCAATACCCCAAAAAATCGCACCCGTAATAACGAGAAATAATCCTTTTCTTCTATTCATATTTAGCTCTCCACCTTTAAATACAAAAATAGTGTTATAATATTGTCATAATAAGTGAAAAATCAGTTAAATAATACCTAAATTGAATGTGAAAATATAAATATATTGAGGCGGTAATATGCAAATAAAAGATTTTAAGATTGACCAAAGTTTAAAAGAATTAACAGAACATCGTACCGTTGTGTTACCGATTGCATGTTACGAAACAACGATTAACCAAAATATTAATGGATTTATACCACTTCATTGGCATGATGAAATTCAATTTGTTCTAATTATAAAAGGAGAAGCCATATTTCAAATAAATGAAGAAAAAGCAGAGGTTCGTGAAGGTGAGGGGATATTTATAAATAGTGGCTGTCTGCACATGGCGGAAGAAAAAAATCTTTCCGGGTGTGTTTATATTTGTTTAAACGTTTCTCCGCATTTTGTTTTATCACAAGAACTCTATACTACTTATGTAAATCCCTATATTCAAGCGACTAATTTATCTTACTTACACTTAAATACAAAGGAACTTTGGGAGAAAAACATTTTAGATGCCATTATAAAAATCAATCAATTGATTCAACAAAAGCCACCATACTACGAAATTGACATCACCGTACAGCTAACGTTCATTTGGCAAAACTTAATCGTTAATGGCTTCAAATTAGAGTACGAACAGACAGAAATGTTAAAGAATCATCGAATGAAGCAAATGTTAAATTGGATACATCTACATTATGCTGAGAAAATCATGTTAGATGATATTGCAAAAGCCGGACAATTGAGCCGATCGGAATGCTGTCGATATTTCAAGCGAATGTTAAAGAAAACACCTTTGAATTACGTAACAGATTTTCGAATTCAAAAAAGCTTAGTCTTACTACTGCAACCAGATTCAAATGTCACAGATGTTGCCTATCAAGTAGGATTTAATAGTACAAGCTATTTTATTGATAAGTTCCGGAAGTCTATAAACATGACACCGTTAGCATACAAAAAGTATAAAAATGGGTAATTATCTGAATGTTATTTTGTTCATTCAATTTTTCATGTGTTAAAACACTAAAGAGAACGGCTTAATATTTAATAGGAGGGTCTTTCTTGGAACTTTTCGGTCTCTTTCTTACTTGAACTAACCAGCTTCGCGAGTTTAAGTGTAATCCTTCACAAACATTCTTCCTTAGTATTCTAATTCTTCCAGCTCTCCTCAACAATCTGGACATTTAATGGCGCAACATACTGAAATTTAACGTGAGTATAGTCGTACTGTGCATTTAAAGCGGAAGTGCTTAATCAGTAGTTTTCATTAATATGACATATATCAGATCACCTTCTAATACCTTTTATTATCGTAAATAATAATTGAAGCGAATACAGGGAGAGGAAAATATGGCAATAAGACCTCCGTTGCTGCAAAGAGGTGATACGATTGGTTTGGTGACGCCTGGCAGCCCTCTTGATACAAAAATTATAAATGACAGAGTCCAATATTTGAAAGATTTGGGCTATAATGTCGTTTTTGGGAAGCACGTTTATTCTTATGAGGGCATCACAGCTGCACCAGCTGAGCAAAGAGCCGAAGATGTCATGAATATGTTTAAAGATCCAAGTGTCAATATGATTCTATCAACAAGAGGAGGAACTGGGGTTCAGACCATCCTTCCTTACCTGGATTTTGATGTCATAAGAGAGAATCCTAAAATTATATCTGGCTATAGTGACATAACCGTATTACTAAATAGTTTGTATCTATCTAGTAATTTAATAACGTTCCATAGTCTAATGCTGATTGATTTTAGAATAGAGACACCCGTTTATAATTTCAATCAATTCTTTGAAGCAACTTCTACATTGAATTCTCCCAGAATTATTCAAAACCCGCCAGATATTCTCCTGAAGAGTTTAGTGCCGGGAAATGTAACGGGTCCAATAGTGGGTGGAAATATAACTTCTTTAGTCAATACCCTTGGTACTCCATATGAAATAGATACACAAGGTAAAATCTTTTTTTTAGAAGACACACATGCACCTACTACAATGATTTTTCGGTATCTGACTCAATTAATGATGTCAGGTAAATTTCAAGATTGTCTTGGCATTATCATGGGAGAATGTACGAATTGCCTTGTATCTTATGATACAACTTATGAAGATTTAATTAATTTATTGTTAGTCCCTATAGGAAAACCACTGATCATCAATCTTGCTTCAGGGCATGGGTTTTATAAAGCTGCTATTCCAATAGGTGCTAATGTTAATCTCAATTCGACTGATACAATATTGACTGTGCTTGAACCAACCGTTACTTAGCGATATGAAGGAGTTGGTTCAGCCAGAATGATCAGCAATCTCAGTAAACCCCTCCTCAACCTTGTTCAGCACATAGAAACAATGAATTCCCAGATCCCTTTCAGAAGCGTATTAATTGGCAAACTAAAAATCCTATTGATATTGAGTGGGGAATAGACCATTTGGAGTTCCTAGCAATGCTGGATTTTTACTGGGAATTCATTCTAACGAGACATAAATGTATTGAATGATATCATCATGTATTACAACAGAGTCAATTACACTATTGTTTTTTTCTCTATACATCCAAAAATCTTTTACATTGGTTGTTATAAATAATAAGGTAAAACTCATGCTCTAAATTCATGTTTTCCTCCTTAAAATAAGGCTCTCATTATTTCTAATAATAGTAGTCCATCTTCATATATAAGCAAAGTAAAAAAGACGCTTCCTGCGGAAACGCCCAATTAATTGAAGATCGTTCTGGAACATCCACGCCGCATGGATATTCCAGAAAAACCCCCTTTAATAAACGACAACGCCAACTCTTTATTATTGTTGTACGCACCACGGCAGTATTTAGAGAATCTATTTCGATCAAGGAAAAATAGATTATTCAGCAATGCTATTTCTTCAAATGATAACCTATCCTAGTTATCTAAAGAGAAAGTGCTTTCCTAGCTTTTTCGGATTACTGTTTGCTTACTACTTTACTAACTATTTCAGTTACAGCAGTTCTGCTCATTTTTTCCTTTCCCTCCATCAAGGCATCAAGCGTACCATGTGCGAGAGCTATCGGGATTTTACAAAAATTAAGGATAGGACCAGGTTTAATATTCTCCAAGTAAACGTCAGCAAGAGCTAGATTACGTCGTGCGTACATAAACATATCTTCTAACTCCCACCCATCGGGAAAGAAATCTACACCTCTCTCTAAATCCTCAGCGCGGTTACGAAGAATATTAACGGACTGTAAGCCGCGGCCAAAGGCTATGGCGAGAGTCTCATCTGTTTCAGTAGCATCATACCACTTCCAAATATCTGAGAGCATGACTCCAACCAAACCAGCCACGTAGAAAGTGTATTGATTCAAATCTTCTTCACTCTTAATCCGCCACTCTTTTAAAACCCAGTCAGCCATCCCTTTCGCCATAGTGGATGTTGCATTCAAAACATCCTCTACAATTGTCGGTGGACAAAGCTTGATCCAATCACCAAGACGTAAGGTAACATCCGGAAGAAGGGAGTTGTATGGAAGAAAAATATCCATTAACTCGTTGTTATTAAAAGGTTTTTGCAAGAGTTGGCTGATTGAACGCAATAGATTGCTTTTGGTTTCAGCATGGAGTTCAGGATGATCTTCAATCTCGTCAATGGCTCTCATGCATAAGTAGGCGGATGTAACCGTTTCTCTTAATCCTGGCGATAGAAGACTTATAGGAATAAAGAATGTCCGGCTTGTTGCCATTAACATGTCTCTCGCGTCGCTATGTAAATTTATTGTTTCACTCATATTTGTACTATCTCCTTTATTTTTTTAGTCTTATTAAATCCTTTCATTAATTTCAATAATTGCAAGTAGTGTTAGGATGATTAGCTGCATAAAATCCTAGTTTCTTCATAAGAAGTCTATCATGTATTTATTGACTTTTACAAAAATAATCTCTTTTTACCATTAAACAACATATTCATGCCTAACTCTTAAATGCAATTAGTCTTCCATCATTTTAAACTATTATTTGTGCTTTTTTTATACTTTCGAGAAAATCTGACCGTGCAACGGTTATTACCTGTTTTTTATATTTTCGAACTGTTTGAAATTCGTAAAAAGCAGGCTTCTTTCCTTTAACTACCTTCTCCGTCAGACCAGGCCTCTTAAAGCACCTCATTCCAATCTTTTTACTTTAGGATATGTTTTATTGTTTTTCAGTTAAAATTTATTGATAATTTAAAAAAGAACGCTTTGATTCAATCTCAAGCGTTCCTTTAGTAGTACTTTTCATTTCGAGTATTAACCTACCTATAACCTTCTGCGTTTGCAGGTTTACCCGCCTCTTGAACCTCAGGAATATACCTCCAGCAGTCCGGCTGGGAACCGTCAATGTCTTTAAATTTGTATTTTTTTGCAAGCTGTCCGCTTGAGAAAGATTGACCGCTCATGTTGATTTTGTCAGGGTCATTAGCAATTGCTGCGATTGCCCTTCCAGTAAAACGCGGAGTTTCAGAAATGACAAAATGAGGTTCTTTTTCTAATGCATCACGCCAATTTTCTTCCTTCACTCCAAACTCTTCAAGCATGATTTCTGAACGCATCCAGCCAGGTGTTACAGATACGGCTGTACATTCATATGGTGCGAGCTCATGTGACAGGGATTTAGCAATACGAATGATTGAACTTTTGGCTAAATCATAAAAGAGCGATAATCTATAATGGCTGTTGTTGTATTCTTCTGTTCCGTCCGTCATTTCTACCACTAATCCTCCTTTGTTTTTAATCAGTAAAGGAAGCGCATAGTGACTTGTGATGATATGAGTATCAACAGCAAGTCGAAGCAGTCTAAATCCTTTATCCAAAGACTGCTGCCATACTGGACTGTTCCATTCCGTTAAATACTCTCCTCCCCATATATCATTGACCAATATGTCCAATCTTCCCTGTTCCATCTCTATCCTTTTTAACAATGACTCCACTTGTTCATGAACAAGATGGTCAACTTGAACCGGAATACCTATCCCGCCTAAGTCAGTTACTAATTCAGCCGTCTCTTCGATTGTTTCCGGACGTCCATATTCAGAAATTTGGTTCCGGGTAGTGCGGCCGGTAATATAGACAGTCGCTCCGGCAGCTCCAAGTTCCATTGCAATTCCTCGTCCCGCTCCCCTTGTTCCGCCCGCAACCAGTGCTACTTTGTCTTTTAAAGGTTTCATCTGTTGAACCTCCTTTTAGGTAATACTTTAAGTATAATTAATAATCACGACATTTTTTGTCATAGATTATATAGATTTCTTCACTTTTCTTTTTACAAACCGCAGGAAAAGCTCCAGTTATCAAACTGGAGCTCCTGTTTCTGCTTATTATTAAAGGGAAAAGCTTTCACCCACACTAGCTTCAATCGCTTTTTTAAAAACTTGAACAGCAACCATCGTATCTAGATAGCCAATCCCAACGGACTTATAAAATGTAATCTCGTCATCGTTCATTCGAGCTTCTTTTTCTCCACAAATGATTTCCCCAATTTCACCGTAAATAGATTGAGGGCTCCAAGATCCCTCTTTCATTGGAACTAGAAAATCTCCAGTTTCATGAAGCGCTCCTTCAATGGTATCAACAACGATTTTGCCGCTTTTTTTCAGCGTGTGAACGTCGACTTCCTGCATATGCGGCTGATACGAGCCAATCGCGTTAATATGAGTTCCTGGCTTTAGCAGGTTCCCATTAAACAGCGGGGTAGTAGATTTGGTGCTGCAAATGATGATATCAGCTTTCTCAACAGCCTTGTTTGCATCACTATTAAAAACAATGTTTCCATTCCAATTGGGATAAAGTGCACGAAGTTTTTCACCTAATTGTTCTGCTTTTTCTATCGTGCGGTTATAAAGGATGATCTCGTCCAGATTTCTGACAGCCATAATAGCTTGAATTTGTCCCAGCGATTGAGCACCGCAGCCCAGAACAGCACAAATCCTGGATTTTTCGCGTGCTAAATATTTTGTGGCAACTCCGCTTGATGCTCCGGTCCTGAGTATGGTCAAGTAACTGGCATCCATCATCGCTACGTGTTCTCCTGTAATCGCATCTGTTAATAAAATAATGCTTTGGAGCACTTTTTTCCCTTGTTTAGCATTATTAGGAAAAATGCTTACAATCTTAACGGCAGTGTAGTCCTCTGATTCAATGTACGAAGGCATATATAGCGTTTCTGCTGACATCTTCTTATGAGGGATAGACATCCTGATTGGAGCAATTGTTTTACCTTCCCGTCCATAACGGAATGCTTTTTCTACATCATCTATACAATCTGCCATGGAGTACAACTCTGTGATCTTCTGTTCATTTAATAACAGCATTTTTTCACTCCTTGGTCTATTAGGTCGTAATTTTTTACATGGCCTTGCTTTGGGGTTTCCCATCCGTATCGATTGGTCTAGTTTCACGAGTAAAAGAAACCGCAATTAATGAGATGATTGCCGCAGCGATGATATACAAAGCAACGGGAACAAATGAATTATTATATGCACTCAGCAATGCCGTTGCAATAAGTGGAGCTGTACCGCCGGCAATTGCAGCCCCCAGCTGATACCCAACTGTTACACCTGTATAGCGGACACTTGTTGAAAAAATTTCTGAAAACATCGTTCCCAATACTGCAGTAATAGGTGCCCAAATAATACCTAGTCCAATGATTGTTGCCACTGTTAACCATAGGACAGAATCTAATGATAGTAAGTAAAAGTACGGAAAGGCGAATAGGATCATGGCTACGGTTCCACCTATATACAGCGGCTTACGGCCAACCTTATCTGATAATTTACCCATAAACGGAATCATGATTGTTGTGACCAGAGTTGCGATTGTAACGGCATTCAATGTAGAACTTCTTTCAAACCCAAGAGTGCCGGTAGCATATGAAATAATAAATGTTCCAAAAATATAGAATGGTGCTGTTTCAACTACTTTGGCCCCTACTGCAATAAGAACTTCTTTCCAATGATATTTGAACGTGTCAATAAGAGGCACTTTAGAAATATTGCCTGATTCTTTTGCTTCCTTGAATGCTGGAGTTTCGTCTATGCCGCCTCGAATCCATAATCCTATAAATACTAACAGTGCGCTTAAAATAAACGGCACCCGCCACCCCCAGGCTTCAAACTGTGCATTAGGCAATAGAGTCATGAAAGATATCGATAATGTTCCAAGCAGCAAGCCGATCGTGACACCCATTTGTGGAATACTGCCGAAAAATCCCCGGTTTTTAGGAGGTGCATACTCTGTCGCTAATAATAGTGCTCCCCCCCACTCACCGCCAATACCAAGACCTTGAATTAAGCGCAAAGCGATTAAGAGAATCGGAGCCCATATGCCGATCGCTTCATATGTAGGCAGCAAGCCAATTAATACAGTGGCTCCTCCCATTAATGATAGTGTCATGACAAGCGTCTTTTTCCGGCCAATTTTATCCCCAATGTGACTGAAAATTACTCCGCCTAACGGTCGAATGAAAAAGGGAAGAGCGAAGGATGTGTACGCAAGCATTAATCCGACAACCGGATCGCCTGATGGAAAATATAACTTGCTGAAAATAAGTGCAGCAATTGTTCCGTATAAAAAATAATCATACCACTCAATAGAACTTCCTATTAAACTGGCTATCAAGGCTTTTGTTGCTATTTTTTTATCCCCTTTGTTTTGAGCCATTTTTGACACCTCTCCGTTTTATATTTTATCCCCTTTAAAATAATTCTTTTACTCTTGATTCTACGACATCTATCATTTGGTTTAATGCTAATCTGGCAAGTTCTGGCTGTTTATTTTTTACGTAAAAATAGATGTCTTCATGAAAGTGATAGGTTTCTTCAAAAATGGAATTAGAATTTTCATTTTTTCTCCAAAATTCATTAAACGATTCGTATACAGTGGCAATCATCTTAAATAAGACAGGATTGTGTGAAGCTTCATAAAGAGTTTGGTGAAAATCTAAATCTGCCTGAACAGAATCTTCGCTTAAAATTTTTACACTTTCATAAATTTTAAGATTCGCTTCCATTCTGACCAGCTGTTCCTCTGTTGCTCTGCTCGCAGCAAGTTCTATTGCTTGCCCTTCAAGCCCCCTTCTTACTTCACATAACTGAAGCAAAAAGGTCAGCTCACTTTCAATAAATATACGGGTTTGAAGCTGATGAGCATTTGCATCCTTTACAAGGATCCCTTTTCCATTCACAATTTCAACGAAATGTTGAGCCTCAAGTTGTCGAAGTGCCTCTCTAATGCTCGTCCGGCTGACGCCAAACTTCACTGCGAGATCGGCCATGGAGGGCAGTTTATCGCCCTTTTGAAATTTATTGCTTCGAATCAGCCTTTTAATTTCTTCTGCTGCTAATTCATGTACCAATTGTTTTTTAACTAGAGGCATCTTCCTCCTCCCCTTCATATGCTATCTACCTATCATATAGGTCATTATATAATGAGTTATTTAAATTTTGCAAATTTTATTTTTATTAATATTTTAGATTAACTATACAAAAATAGCGTAAGCCAAATAAAATCAATCAGAATAAAAAGAAATGACCCCAGTGCAATAACGGAGTCATTTATTAACTGCTTAAGTTTTTATGACGAGACAGCTGCTTCGCCAATTCGATTTCAAGAACGGCATCTCAGCAGCCTAAATCTAAAATGTGCTTTCCGCTTACCTCTCCTTAAAAAATCCCCTTCAGCGTAAGCAGCCGAACCTTTGTATTTCATGTTAAGTTTTCTCCGTTCTGTGTCAGCAGTTCCAGCAGGTTTTCAGGAACTAATCGCAGGTTTCCATCCTGAAACTCACTTAAAGATTTCCAATAAAGCTTTAAAATTGTGCCATTATCTTCTATTCCTTCAAATGATTCCAGCTCATAATAGGATGGGTCAGTAAATTCGGCATGACAGACCTGAACGATTTCATGCCCCTGACTGCCGTTATAAATAAATATATGCTCAATTCTCGCTAATAACAGGTGGTTAACCCTGTTAACCTAGTTAACCAAAGTATCTTTACCACGCTATTCTTTTAAGGCACTTCCTGAGACATTGACTCTCTTTGATACAAAGAAATATACGAATACATAAACAAATAAACTTCCAATTACAAGATTTAATAAGTTAGCAGTAGAAGTATGCCTGAACATTGCGAAATATAGAATAAAAAATTGTGCATATAGTATGACCAAGACAAACTTTAAGAAAGAATCTTTTATCTGAGATTTTGAAATAGGATAAAGTAATACACTTTGTTTCATTTCATTTTGTAAAGGAATTACTTGAAATCCAGTCATAAATAAAATGAGGAGATTAAAGATCCAACCACTTGCTGGCATAGCATAATTAACAAATATGCCAATTACAGTTAGTCTTAAATAAAGATAAAAGTAATCATTATATCTTACAAACAAGTGTGAGTATAAATATACGAATGTACTACTTTGACTATATGGGATACACCTTTTCAGAATCATAGTAAGTAAACGTCTTTTCCGAAAAGAACGTTTAAGATTAGGGACATCCATGAAAATATTAATAAATTTAAAGTTACTTAATAATGCACTTTCTTCTTCAACTATTAGCCACTGCCAATTCAGATTTCTTTTTTTTCCTATAAAATAAATTAAATAGACGAAATTTATACTCATTAAAACAAGCTCAAAAATCCAGTCATTATTAAACAAAAAGTAACACATTAAATATATTGAAAAAAACCTATTTAGCCTATGTAACACAAATTGTACATGGTTCTTTAACCATTGTTCAGTCCACTTCATTAAAATGTTATAAGCAGCAATCCCCACTATAAAAAAAAGAAAGAGAAGATTTATATTAGTTGTGTGCAAAAATAGGGATAAAAAAACAGTTATGAAACTTACCAATTTAATAACATCAATAACAAAACTATATATAAGTGATTTAATAAAATACGGCTTTAATCCCCATTCTAATGGCAACAAAAAGATTTTATCTGCCCTTTTAACAAAAGTACGGACTTTTGTCTGTTTTAAAATGAAGGTTATAAATAGTGATAAGATTACTTCAACAGATATTTGAGAGGGTATCCACTGAAGAAATAAATTAAAATAATAAATAAAGATACTACTAATGATCAGAAAAAAATAAACAACATTCGCACCAATTATTGAATAGTACCTGAACATTTTTCTATAAAATTCCTGAACCCTTAAACCCCATAATGTTTTTTTATCCATTAATACACCCATACTTTCATGAATCTTCTCAAAAACATACGGAAGATCACTTATTTTGCAATTGACGCTTCTCTATACCTCATTTTGAAAACAGTTTGTTCCACCATGGCTTTTTTGTTTCTTTTTATTCTTGTGCAGCAGCAATTTCCAATCGTCTTTCTTCCAATGATCGATTCAATTGTTGGGTTAAAATTCTATCTCTCTTTTCCACAACATCATTCATTTTGGCTTCAAATGCTTTGAACATAACTTCTCGTTCCTTTTCTATTGCCTGTTCGATCATGAATTGTAATTCTTCTTTAGATACCGCAATTTGAACGCCTTTTTGTTGGTGAACGTCATTGTTCCTATATAAGAAATATTGGAAATGACGGCTCCGATTTCCTCTTCAACTTCTCTTCCCGAGCGCAGCAGAACTGCTTCCTCCAAACTCTATACCTCCGCCGATCGGCCGGTAAAAAAAATCCCCCTTGCTTTCGTCAAAACCTTCAGCAACTAAAATCCGGCTGTTTTTTTGAAAAGGACAAATAACTAATGGGCGAATGATTCCCTTCATCATACTTACTCCTCCAAACTTAATCTTTTAACAAACAGAACACGATCCTTGTTTTCCCCGTCGTAATTTGCGGTTACATGTACACCATTTACGATCTTGTCTCCATTTTCAATTTCAAACCCCATCTTCTTGTGAAACTGGATAGAACCTGTATTTACGGGAGATGTGATACAGCGCACAGTCTGGCATCCATGCTGCATGACTAATTTGAAAAACTCATTGTAAAGCTGCTGTCCTGCCTTGTTTTTTCTAAAAAGCGGATGGACGCCGACAAAGTGGATATATGCTTCTCTTTGCTTTGTTTGAGACAGAAACCCAATTAAAAAGCCGATGATTTTTCCGTTCTTCTCCATGATTAAACTAGTATCTTGAAAATGATCAAAAAACAGCTTGGGAAGCATATATGTCATCTTTCTTCCTCCCCACCACTCATCTAGCAAAGGAGAAATGAGATAGAAATCTTTTGAGGATACATATCGGAGTTTCATATTTATCACCTTTCTTTCCTCGCGAAAAAGGCGCCTTTATAAAAGAATCGCCATCGTTTGATCAAAAAATCGAACTCATGATTTCAACCTGAAATTATATCAGTTGTTTCTTTGAAGAAATGTTTTTTAGAAGGGATTATCACAGTAATAAAAAGAATGGCAGCAAACAAAACACTAATGGCTGAAAAAATCTGGCATACAAGCTGAAGCGTGAACCATTCTGCTGTTAATCCAAGAATCAGCGTTAAAACTATTTGAATAATCCCCTGGATCATCTCCGCAACACTTCCGAAGCGTCCCATAATCTCAACTGGCACATTGTTTTGAAAAAAAGTCGCATACCCTGTGTTGGCAAAAGCCATGAAGAAACCTAAAAAGATAAATGAGAGTGTTGCCGTTAAAAAGCTGTATGAACTGTAAAAAAACAAATAACCGACTGATGTCAGCAACATTCCTGCCCCAATATAAAAGTTAAGCTTCAGTTTATTTGCCGCTAGTGCAGCAGCTCCCGCCCCTGCAAGTGAACCAAGACCCGTTAGACTCACGATGAGTCCGTAATCTTTGTCTGTGAGATTCAGATGCTGTTTTATGAATGTAGCCTCTTGAGAATCAAGGGCAAATCCGATGAGCATGGCTGTTTGAAATAATAGATAGACTGTTATAAAAAATACAGCACCCTTTCCAAATTGAATAACCGCGTTCCAATCAGCAATTAAAGTTTTAACTTTGATTGGATCTCTTGCCTGTTCAAGCTTTTCATCTACATTTGGAAGCAGAAAAATGAAAAATGCACATGCAATAAATGTGAACGCATTAATGAAAATGCACACATCTGTTCCAGCATACATGATCAGAAACCCCGCAATGGCGGGACCTGTTAAAAATGCTCCTGAACTTGTCATACTCATGATAGAGTTAAAACGTTTTCTCTTATCAGAAGGAATCAGTTTCGTTATGTATACAGAAGAGCTTGGTCCAAAAAAGGACCCAGCGATATTAATGAAAAAGACAATGAGATAAATTGCCCATAATGAGGATAAAAAAGGAATACTAAACACGAACACCCCTCTAATGATATCCACCGCAATCATTAATTTCCGCTTGTTCACTCGGTCTATCACACTTCCTGACCAAGTATTTGTTACAAGAACAGCAAGAGGCCGGATCATATAGAGACCGGCGACTGCAGCCGCAGACCCTGTCAGATTCAAAACAAAGAGATTAATCGCAATTAAATAAATCCAGCTGCCCAAATAGGATATGCCGATCCCGGAAATAAGCAGAAAAGGATTTTTCCAATTCCCCATTTTATCACCTTGCTTAAAGTATTATTTCTATGTCAATGATACCATTTTGATCAGCCAAAAAGTCTATTAATTGTGAATATTAACCAAAATCTATTTGCAGAGAATATGTTCAATTCCTTCAGAGCAGTTTTTTCCAATTTTTGAAACTACCCTTTAAACTCCTCATAAAATTCACGAATAAAATTGCGGTCTCTAACCTGCAAGACCCATAGAACCCTATTGCCACTCCTCTTCAGATGTTCTGATCCTGGGCATCCATCCACCCCTCTATTTCTTTTTCTATTTTTATTTCAGCCACATGATGCCATTCGCTTTTTTTCCTTTAAGCCAGCCTGTACAATAGAAGGGAAAGGACGTGAGAGCATGGCAGTCATTTTGCCTCATATTGAAGATGCCAACTTAACGAATTATATTCCTCCGGCTGGAGAGTATGAATTTTTTGCTGATGAAGCCCATTACGAAGATAAAGTGAAAGAATGGGGCCTGAGAGCAAAAAAAGAGTACTGGTATAAAGACCGAACCCATCAGAGGCTTGTGACTATAAAAGGGTATCAAACATTTGGTGACACCTCCTCTAATCATACAATCATCATTGAATTTCAGGACGGCAATCTTTCTTGTATCCACCCTGCTTATTTAAAAGAAATGCAGTCCTCAAATTTCGGAAAAGAATTGAAACAGGAGCCTGAAGCTGAAAAAGCGGAACCTAAAGCTGAAGCTCCTGTCAAACCGGCGGAACCTGCAGTAGAGACAAAAGCTCCTGCCAAGCCTGCTAAGGAGAAAAAAGAAAAAACGGCCAAGCTTGTTCTGCCTGATGACAAAGTTCATTTTACAGGCAAAGTGAAGCAATTTGCCCTTAGCTGGAACCATTTTAATGAAGAAAATGATGAAGTGGTTGTAATTGAAGATTTGCGGATTGATGGAGATGAACCGATTGAAGTCGGACTTGCCTGGTGTTCACACAGCAAAACACTGAAAAAGTTTGAATTGTCTCCTGGAGACGACCTCGATTTTAACGGAAAAATCGTAAAGAAGAGTCTTCCTAAAGGGAAAGATGTCGAAGACGAAGCATTTCTCCTAGATGTATCAGTCCCTTATAAAATCAACAATCCCTCTAAAATTGTGAAAAAGTAGAAGCACACCGATTCCGGTGTGCTTTTTGATTTGGTTACAGCTTCTCAACCGATCTTCATCTTTTATCGACCGAATCTGATTCTGCAAAAGAAAAACCTTTTGCATCCAATGCTTCCTTAAGCTGCCTTATTACTTTCGGCCCCATGCCATGCAGCTGCTAGAGATCAATCTGTTCCAGTCCAGTATAAATATCCGGCACCTTCTAGCGACCGGCGTACAGGCTATGCTAATTTCAATGGCAGATTGCTGCCCTTGCATTGGTAACCTCCTTCATTTAAATCCTTGGATCAAAAATTGACCTTATTGATTATTTCTCAGCAAATCCTATTTTCCCTTCATGCCCTTTATACACTGCGTGTTTTAAAATTTTATTACAACCCTCAGCTTAAATAATTATCACGATTTAGAAAATAATAACGTTTAGAATAAGCCGCGAGGGGTATTTATGCTACATCAGTGTACTGGCAATACATACAGCGAACTTACTATTAATAATGAGGTGAAACCCAAACAATGAAGAAGCAAAAGAAGATGAACAGAGGGATCATTACAGCTATCAGTGCAATTGCAATCGCACAAGGCCTTAAAGTATTTACTTATAAAAGGCTGTCAGGAAAATGGGATATCAAACAGGTAATGACTACAGGCGGAATGCCAAGCTCGCATTCAGCAGGCGTTGCAGCACTTTCTTCTTACGTTGCCGCTAAAAATGGAACAACATCCATTGAAACAGCGATTGCGGTTATCTTTGGAATCATCGTGATGTATGATGCCCAGGGAATCAGACGCCACACAGGCGAAATTGCCAAGCTGATAAACGATATTGACGGCGAAATGGCTGTTATTTCGGAGCAGCTTCCTGGTCTAGGACATATTAAACGAACCGAAGAATTAAAAGAAGTTCTTGGCCATCAGCCTTTAGAGGTAGTAGGCGGAGCTGTTTTAGGGGTTTTGCTTGGACTGGCAAGCGCCAAGCTTGAAGATGCTTAATCAAGAAAAAGACACCATTGACAATGATATTGGTGTCTTTTTTTGCTGAAATAAATAGTTAGAACGCATTAGCATTATTTTAAAGTACAAAATCGATTTCAATAACATATATAATTTCTCTTCTTCTTTTAATAATGATGAAGACCGATTAAATAAGTCAGAATGACAGGAATTAGTTTTACACTCCAAACTTTTTTATTTTACTGTGATTTCTTCTGCATAAAAATTTCATAATAAAAAAAGAGAGCCGAATCTTAGTGATCGCTCTCATCAAAAATTCAATCAAGTTCTCTTTAGCTTTCGTCCACACTTTTTATAACACCGCAAGCCTGCCTGTCACCTGCATCACCTGTTTTCATCGTTTCTTCATCTGGACCAGGTTTTCCTTCTGATTGATACCGGTCAGGAATATTTGCAGCGTTATCCGGATTTGCATGAACAATAATGGCTTTTTCCTGCTCCATTAACTGATCCATAGTTACTCTGTCAAATGCTGCTGAAAATTCTGCTTTGCCGTCTTCATTTACAAATAAAGAAGGCATATCCCCGGCATGCTCAGAGTGGGTGCTTTCATCAGGATTAAAGTGACCTTCAGCTGTTGTAAATGGACCTCCTTCTGCATCAGGCTCGCAAACACCCTTTTCATGAATGTGGAAACCGTGATATCCAGGTTCGAGCCCTTCCATTTTTGCTTCAATAATCATTTGATTGTCATGCTCAGTGAACGCAACCGTGCCGACATTTTTATTTTCCGTATTCTTTACTTCAGCAATTGCGCCAGATTTCACCTCTTCATTAGCTGTTTTTGCAGCTTCTTCCATGTTTGTTTTTTCAGTATCCTCCATAGTCCCGTCTGAACATCCGATTGTCATCACCATTGCAAAAAATGGCAGCATCCATTTCAACCTTATTTTTGACATTCTCTCACTCCTCCTTACTATCTCTGTTCCACTTAAATGGGAAGGTAAACAATATCCGCCAAAGATGAGAGAATAGTCTGAAAAGAAGATGATCCTTTAGTTCTTCTTCCTTTTACCTGATATAAAACTCTTTACCCTAGCTCCCGCTTAGCTATTTTTTCTAAAAGCATGTTTTTAAACCGTGCAACGTCCATTGCTTCTGAGCTCTTCCCGCCATGTACTCTTACATTCACAACATTTTTTTCAATTTCCTGATCTCCAATTACAGCCATATAGGGAACTCTGCTTTTTTGTGCCTTGCGAATTTTATAATTCAGTTTTTCGCTGCTCCTGTCTATGCATACTCTAAGCCCGCATTGTTCCAGTTGATTTTTCAGCTTTTCGGCTGAGTCAAGATGAACTTCAGCCACCGGGACTATCGCAGCTTGAACAGGTGCAAGCCATAATGGGAAGCTGCCGGCAAAATGCTCCATCAAGATTCCAAGAAATCTGTCTAGAGAGCCTGATATTGCCCTGTGAATGACAACAGGCCTTTGCTTTTCATTTTTTTCATCGATGTAGCTTAGATTAAATTTCTCAGGCATTTGAAAATCGAGCTGCACTGTTGCACACTGATGGCTTCTTTTCATTGCATCTTTTATATGAAAATCGATTTTCGGACCGTAAAAGGCTCCATCACCTGCATTTAATTGATAAGGAAGGCTTAAATCTTCAAGCACTTGTTTCAGTGATTGTTCGGCCTTCTCCCAAAGCTTATCAGAACCCATTGAGTTCAGGGGCCTAGTAGATAGTTCAACAGAATAATCAAAGCCGAAAGTACGATACACCTTGTCTATCTGTAGAAGCACACTTTTAATCTCATCTACAATCTGATCTGGCCGGACAAACAAGTGGGCATCATCCTGACAGAAAGTGCGGACTCGGAGCAGCCCATTCAGCGCTCCGCTGTATTCGTGCCGGTGAACCTGCCCGAATTCTGCAAGTCTGACGGGAAGGTCCCGATATGAATATAGCTGGTTTTTAAAAATCATCATGTGCCCCGGACAATTCATAGGCTTTAAAGCAAACTTCGCTTCATCCACATCCGAAAAATACATATTTTCATGATAATGATCCCAGTGCCCTGACTGCCTCCACAGCTTTTCATTCATCATTAATGGAGTCTGCACCTCACGATAGCCTGCTTCCCCTTGAACCTCTCGAAGAAAATTCTGCAGCTCATTTCTCATTAATTGGCCGTTTGGCAAAAAGAATGGCATACCAGGAGCCTCTTCTGAAAACATGAACAGCTCCATTTCTTTTCCAATCTTGCGGTGATCCCGCTTTTTTAGTTCCTCAAGCTCTTTTAAATGGAGTGCTAATTCTTTTTTACTTGAAAAGGCAATTCCTGAAATCCTCTGCATGACGATATTTTCTTTATCTCCCTTCCAGTAGGAACCGGAAACAGCATTTAACTTAAATGCTTTAATAAATTTTAATGAAGGCAAATGCGGCCCGCTGCATAAATCAATAAATTCTCCATGCTTACTAATGGGAATTAGGTTACGTTCCCTTTGTTCATGGATAAGCTCAAGTTTCAGTGCCTCACCTTGTTTAGAAAGAACAGCTTCGGCTTTTTCATATGGCAGTTTCAGCTGTTCAAGTTCCTGCTGTTCGTTCATTATTTTCAGCATTTCCTGTTCGATCATCGGCAGTTCTTCTTCCCTGATGCTGTGAGGCAGCTGAAACTCATAGTAAAACCCGCTGTCCTCATAAGAGCTGCTTCCCAAAATCGCCCCTTTATACAATCTCTTTACCGCCTGGGCAAGAACATATGAACAAGTATGATTCAAGAAAATATGACGTTCATCAGATTCACTTGTAATAAGCTCAACTTCTGAGATATCATCCACAATGTCATGTAGACTTAAGACCTTTCCATTTACCTTCCCTCCTATTACTTTCTTATTTTCTTGATGGGAATTGGCCAAATCCTTCAACAAAATTTTATTCTCCATGTTTAAACACTCCTTTTATAATATAAAAAACGCACTCATCCCTAAAATAGGGACGAGTGCGTTTACCCGTGGTTCCACCCAGCTTTCCATTCTAAAAAAAGAATGGCTCCAGCGCCATAACGCAGCGTCTGCGGCACGGCATTTCCTCCGTGCAGTTCCAAGGCGGTAAGTTCATTTTTCCGCATTAGGAAGTTCTCAGCTTTCCTTCCCTCTCTGTAAACCGGCAAAATGACTCATGTCCTTATCTGTACTTCTTTTATGAAATTAAAAAAACGCACTCATCCCTAAAATAGGGACGAGTGCGTTTACCCGTGGTTCCACCCAGCTTTCCATTCTAAAAAAAGAATGGCTCCAGTGCTTTAACGCAGCGTCTGCGGCACGGTATTTCCTCCATGCAGTTCCAAGGCGGTAAGTTCATTTTTCCTGCATTAGGAAGTTCTCAGCTTTCCTTCCCTCTCTGTAAACCGGCAAAATGACTCATGTCCTTATCTGTACTTCTTTTATGAAATTAAAAAAACGCACTCATCCCTAAAATAGGGACGAGTGCGTTTACCCGTGGTTCCACCCAGCTTTCCATTCTAAAAAAGAATGGCTCCAGTGCTTTAACGCAGCAACTGCGGCACGGCATTTCCTCCGTGCAGTATCAAGGCGGTAAGTTCATTTTCTGCGTTAGGAAGCTCTCAGCAATCCTTCCCTCTCTGAAAACCGTTTAAATGACTCATGTCCTTTTCATCACTTTTCAAATAATTATTTTTGAGTTTACAATACATTCCATTATAATTCAACTATTATTTTACAATATTCATCGGATTTTTTTGTGTTCCTATTTTGGCGGGAAATCTTTGCGGAAAAATTCAAATGTCTCTCTTCTTTAAAAAACTCTTTCGGAATGAAGCAGCCCTCTATGATAATCTATTAGAGAAGCAAAGGAGCTGAGACGATGATTATTACTGACAGAATCTATGGAGAGTTTAAAGTAGACGGCATTCTGGAAGAAATAATAAGAAGTAAACCGCTGCAAAGGTTAAAAGGCATTCATCAGGGCGGTGCAAGCTATCTGGTAAATCCAAATTGGAACGTGACCCGATACGAACATTCCATTGGTGTCATGCTATTAATAAAAAAACTTGGCGGTTCTTTAAAAGAACAAATTGCCGGGCTGCTTCACGATATTTCCCACACTGCTTTTTCACATGTTATTGATTTTGTCATTGAAAATGATGAAGAAGATTACCACGAAAAAATAGTTAAAACTGTTATTGAGGGATCTGACATACCAAATATTCTCAATAAATATGGCTATGATTATAAAGAAATCGTCCTCGATGATTCAGTATGGACCATTCTTGAACAGCCAGCTCCTAACTTATGTGCAGACCGTGTAGATTATACGCTTCGCGACATGAGCGCATATGGTCAAATCACTCCACTTGAGGTTAGGCTGTTTCTTGAGAATTTATCTGTAAAAGACGGAAAAATGATTCTTCATAACATTGAAGCAGCAGAATGGTTTACAGAAACCTATTACAAAGAAGTCATTGATTTTTTTATGCATCCATTAAATATCTATGGCTATGATCTTTTAGTAAAAGCATTAAAGGCCTCCTTAATGAAACAGGTCATAAACCTTGACGATCTGCTTCGAACAGACGATGAGGTAATGGATATTCTTCGCTCTTCTGAGGATCAAGAAATCCTGTCTATCATTAGAAAAATTCACCCAGGGGTGATTGTTAAAGAAGATCCCTGCTCCTGGGATTTACATCGCAAAACAAAAATAAGGATTATTGATCCAGAAGTGCTGCATGAAGGCATCCTTTCAAATTCATCCGTCCTATCACAAAATGTCAGAGCAACAGGAAAAAAAATCTTAAAAAAAGCAGCAGAAGGATCGTTTGTTAGAATTGTATCAGATGAAAAAAAGGTAATAATCAGATAGTTAAAAGTCAATTTCCAATAGCTAGGTCTAAAAGAAATGAGATCATTAAATAGATTTCAGATAGTTGGAACATGATTTCAGCGAGTTTGATAGCTGCCACAAATGCTTTTCAGCATTAAAATGAAACAAAAAAACACCAATCCTATGATTGATGCACTAAGATGCAAAAAAAGTTTCGTTATTCTTATAAATCAAGTATCTCTGCAAGCCCCTTGTTTGTTCATAAGCATTTTCCGCATGTTTTTTAGCAGAAGTTTTGTTTCCTTGTTTATGAGAAACTTCTGAAAGAATGCTTTCTTTCATCCAGCCTTTAGGCAGCTGCTCTGCCAGTCTTTTCGCACCTTCATATTGTCTGGATTTAACTGCGATTAAGGCCTCATAATAGGTTCGGTAAACAGGCGGTTTGATAGAAACGGCATGTTTTTTAGCTTCGGATACATCGTTTCGATAGAGTGCAAATGTTGTATTCATTAGTGCCTGCCGGTGAGAGTTTTTGTATTTGGCATTAAATTTAGCCAGTGCCGCTTCTGCCTCATCGTCCAAGTTATTGGCAATAGCATAATAAAAATGATACATCGGGTTTTTCTGATGCTTCAGGATGAATTTTTCAGATTTATGAACATCCTTTGAAAACAGAATCGGACTGATTTGGACATACATATACCAGCTCATCGAGATGATCAGCAGCAATGCAATCACATAGAATGGAGCCTGTATAAATCCGAGCAGAAAACATAACAAAAAAACAACTGAATAAAATAGTACGTGCTGTTTCAAAAATGGTGCCCCCTCTTTATGTACTCTAACCTTATGATACTTATTAAAGAGGAAGGAATCAATGTGCAAAATGATGCAGCTCCTATTCTAAAAACCTTACAAGCTCTCGATTGAATTTCTCAAGCTCATCATAAAACAGACCGTGTCCGCTGTACTTAAAGGGAATAATCTCTGAATCTTTTATCCCCTCATTCATAAGCTTCGCAAAAATAAACGGGCATATCTGGTCTTTCATTCCGTGGAAAATAGCGGCGGGTACGTTTATCTTTCCTAAATCCAAACGAAGATCCTCATCCCGGAGTGATACAGCAGTCAGAGCTGTGCCATGGCCTGAACCTTCAAGACCAAGATCCTGGAACCAGTTTTTAAAGCTGTCAGTAAGATACTTTGAAAAAAAGATTTGACCAAAACCAGATAGCATTTCCGGACGGTCCTTATAGGTTTGGTCTATCAATTTGTTTACCTCTGTTTTGGACATGCCATAAGGATAATCTGGCCGCTTTGTGAAAGAAGGTGCTGCTGCTCCAAAAAGGACAAGTTTAGCTACTTGGTGTCCTGCATGACGGGCCATATAGCGAATCGCAATCGCCCCGCCCATTGAAAAGCCGGCTAATGTAATTTCTTTAAGCTTCAGGGAGTCTATCACTGCCAGAACATCATCTGCGAGTCTGTCATAGGAATAGCCGGTCCACGGCCTGTCTGACTTCCCAAAACCCCGAATGTCCATTGCAATGCACCTGAATCCAAGACGCGGCAGCTGGTTCACCTGATACTCAAACATTTTATGATTAACGGGCCAGCCATGAATAAAAAAGATGACACGGCCATCTTTTGGGCCAATGTCCTCTACAAATAAATTGACATCTTCCTCTGCTCTTATATAATACCCCACGTTTCACTCCCCCTATAAAACCTTTTCTCATCTAAAAAAAGAGATGTTTATTATGAGAAAAAGCCTTTTTGCTTATTTTTTTTCAGTGCAATATGGCTTGGATAATTCTGTTCTGTCATCGAAATCCAATCAGACACTTCTTTCAGCATGCCCTGTACTTCCTCACGGGTTAAGCCTTCCTCAGCTGCCCTGTACCAAATATCCTCCATAATCGAGCTTAAATTTCGTGGATAAGAAACATAATCATGACGGAGAACATAGCTTAGTATTGGTTCAGCATCCCGTCCGCCCTGTTCACTTTGAGACATGTGCTTGATTAGCCAGCCTTCCTCGTTGCGAAGCAAAGTATACCTGTCATGATGTCCCCATTTCCGAGTGAAAACATCCAGATAAAAAGTTTCGCCAAGGGTTTGATCAACCGGCTCATCATTTGCATGTGTATCATCCAAATAATTCAAGAGCTCTTCAACTGGGCGAATATGATGATAGAATTCCGGGTGCTCAGGCTTCAATCCCCTCAGACGGAGAGTTTCACGCTGAAGCTTCGGTTTTGGATCGAGCGTCATATGCAATTTGTGTGCTGCTTTCCCCATTTCTCCATACACTTTTTCAATCTTTTCGTAAGATTGTTTTTGCCGTTCTTCTCTAGTTAAATTAAGAAAATGCACAATGACATCCAGTTTCTCTTCTATTAGCTTTCTTATTTTTTTCTGCTCAGGACTTAGTTCAACTTTCATCGCCATACCTCCAATCAAATCAAGACCTTACCAGACATCCCTGCTGAATTTTAAATCTATTTTTTCATTTTGATGCAAATAAGGTTCATATTTTGAATCTCCGATTTTTACTGATAGAAAAACAATTTTATTTTCCAGGCTGTACAACTTAATATCTGCCGGGTTGAGCGTATAGTTAAAAGAAGCCCCATTTTCATCTTCTACCTCTATTTTCAATACATCCAGCTGAATATCATGCTCCTCAGGGTTCTTCAGACGCAGCCTAATCTGAAGGCAAAGACTGTCTTTAGGATCGATCCGGATTCCCTCTAAACTGCAGGTGATCAATTTACTGTCTCTTTTTTCATCATCTGCAAGCTGATTCACGTTGCGAATCGCCTGCTCACATATTTTCACCAAAAATGTACCGGGAGGCTTATCAAGCTTAAAAACTTCTCTCGCATTCTCAAGAAATTCATACAGCCGGTCCAAGTCATTCAGCTTGAACGAAACCTGATTTGGATTTATGGCTCCTTTCATTTCCTTATAATCAAAAGCCGGCGTTAATATAGCCGTGTATTTTTTATTCAAAATCCAGCAGGCGCCCATTTCGTTCAAGCATGCAGGACTTCTATAATAATGTTCAGACAGCACATAAATGATCCATGAATTACCGCTTAGTTTTTTGTGAAGATATTCATATATATCCTCGTCATTTGGTATGTGATAGCCTGGATACGAACTGCATACAATATTCGGGACTTTGAGCATCGTCAGCAAATTAACCAATTCCCGCACGTATACTTCATCACGGTGAGCATGACTGATAAATATAGTATCGATCAAGAGCAGGGTCTCCTTCCCTAATATTAATCCTTCTACGGTTTTGTGCAGTCACTTGAAATATATTCACTCTAGTAGAGAGATATGAATGATTGAAGGAGAATCCTCAGGTGAAAATAGCCTTCTTCGAGAAGAACGCTAGGGGATTTAATAGATTCCAACTAAAACCGACTATTGGTTGGTCTTTTAGATCATATATGACATCGTTCTACAATTTCCTTCTCAAGGAAATCTTTCAAAAAGCCTCATCGTATTAACCTTCCGAGGTAAAACCATGTTCCAATACCGCCAGCAGCAGACCGTATGACTAAACTAACGAGCATTCACCCAGTCACACGCATCAGTTTTGATCCGAAGTTCATACTTGAAAGTCAGCAAAATGAGATCCAGCCAGAAGCTGGTCTATCATTTTCAGTCCTGCCAGGCAGGCTCGGTTCCAGATTTATTAGCCCGTATAGACGCTAAGAATTATTTTTTTCAAGGGATGCATGCAGCTCCTTCTTCCACCTCATTCATTCCGGTATGCTATTTTATCTTTCTCCTTTGCAGCCGGCTTATCACATGCCGCAGCGTTCACATATTATCTTTTTGACGAATAAAGGATTGAGGTAAATAGACAATCAAATTTCAGTCTTGTTTTAAAGGTTAGGCATAAGGATTGGGGAATAAAGTAAAAAAGTACGCTGCTTATTTGCTGCGCACTTTTTTACTTTATCTCAAGTTATCCTTCATCAATTCAGTTATTTGTATGGCATTTTCTGTATTCAAATTTTAAGATGAGAGTTTGGAATATACCTATTTCCCCCTCTCTAATCACTTTTTAAATGAACATCTGTCTCCTGTTTTGATCTGTGCATTCAGCCAAACTTACGGATTTTACAGTTTTTTTTACAGACGTTTCTCCAACTCTTTCAGCCGGAATTTTGTATGTAAAGTCTTTGTTCGTTTCTTTCATCTGAAATCCTTCTTTTTAACCTGAAGTCTACAGCATTTTCATCCTTCGCTTAGGTAACGCCTGAATCTGACTAAATAGAAAAAACTTATTTTTTCAGCTCAGCATTTATTCAAACCAGGATCAAATACAACAAAAAGCAAACAAAAAAACAGCCCTGAAATAAGGGCTGCCCGGACGTTTTATATGGATTATGCTTTGCGAACGTTAGTTGCTTGAAGTCCACGTTGACCTTGCTCAGTTTCAAATGTAACTGATTGGCCTTCTTCTAATGTTTTGTAGCCTTCTCCTTGAATAGCTGAGAAATGAACGAATACGTCTTCTCCACCTTCAACTTCGATGAATCCAAAACCTTTTTCTGAGTTAAACCATTTTACTTTACCTTGTTCCATGTTATGTTGCCTCCTAGTGTGTAAACACACAATGTATTACTATTCTTGTTCATGTTCAGTTCAATCAAGACGTATGCTTTTTGAAACTTGTACTGCGAACAAAAATAATTCTCCTTCATCATAACAGTTCGACAAGTGAATAGCAATTTTATTTCAAATTTTTCCTATTGAAACACAAAATGGGGAATTAATCCCTATATTTATTCACTTCATTTTATAATTTTGCACTTCTATTATACCAATGCGAGATCAGCATTTCATCCTGCACCTTTTTTCCATAAAGAAAAAAGCCTCTTATGAGAGGCTTTCCGTTTTCAACTAGCAAATATAAGCTGAACCAACAATAATTAACAAAATAAACAAGACAACAATCAAGACAAAGCTGCTTCCATACCCGCCGCATTGAACAGGGTAAGAAGGATAAGAGCATCCGCAGTCATAACCGTACATAAACAAACACCTCTTCATTTTTGATTTTCTTTACAGTGTTACTTTATGAGATAGGTGGTTGTCCCGTATGTGCATTCGCCTATTTCCTGAAAAAAGAAAAAATAACCTTTAAAGCAAATTTTTAAAAATATTCTCCTGTTCTAACACTTTTACGAATCCAAGCTTTTCATAAAAAGCTCTGGATGCTGCTTCATTGACCGTTATAAGGTAAGCACATGCTGCTCCGAGTCGCTTGGACTCATTTAAAAGACATTTCATAAAAGATGAGCCATATCCCCTGCGCTGATATTCATCCAATATCGCTACCTCTTCAATTTTCACAATGTTTGTGACAGGGGAAATGTAAAGCTCCGCGCTGCCAACCGGCACTCCATTTTCATAACAAACGTAAAGACGTATTTCTTTTGAAAGATAAAAAGGTTTTTTCCGCTTCATTTTATTTTTTGCGAATGAAGCGCTAATATGTCTGGCATCATAAAGCTCCATGGCATGACATGCATCATGTAGGGCATCACCTTCACCTAGCTTTGTTATGACTTTGGTGCAGGTATCCAGATGTTTTAAATCATGATAATAATACAAGTCAAGATCACAAAAGTAGTCTTCAGATGTTAAATAGGACAGCATTTTTTTATCTACTCTTGCATTAAGAGGAAGCTTTACGTGGATGAAACTGCGATTTAATGCCTGCCTGGATGACGAGAGCACTTCTCTTAATAGGATGGGGTGATAAGGAGTCGTCATTTTAGCAAAATGATGACTGTACATTCCTTTTAGCGCATCATCCTTGAATGCTTTATAAAGCGCTGTTTCTTTCACGCGGCAAAATAAATGCAGATACTCTTCTTCCGCTGTATCCAGCTCTTTGGAAAAATTCATCATCCTAACCATTCATCGGTTCGAAATACTCAATCCACTCACCATCTGGTCCTTTAAAAAAGAGATATTTCGCTCCGTTTGGCAAAGCAGTGATTTCGTCATAAATAAATTCGGCACCAAGGCCGCGCAGTCTTTCCTCTTCGGATTCGATATTGCTTACCTTAAAAGCAACATGATGCACTTTTCCTTCTGCAGGAAGAGTTGAATTGTACCCTTCTATCAATTCGACGATTATGGAATTATTTATACCTAAAAAAGCAAGTTTCATATTCCCGTCAGTATGTAAAAATCGATCCATCAGTTCTAACCCTGCGACAGATTGATAAAACTCAATTGATTTCTCTATATCCGCTACTTGTATTCCAACATGTTCAAACCCTTTAATTGTCATAGCGAGATCCTCTCCTCTTGCATTTGTTTATAAGATTATATCAAATTCCTAAGATTCTATCAGAAAAGGTTGATATTTCAGATAAAAATTCTTTTAGTACATCCAGTACATCAAATATGCATACATTTTGTACAACTATTGTTTATCCATTGATGGCAGCAATGGTTTTCCTTTTGGATTTGGGTACAGGAGTTTATGCAACTGAGAATAATACAATGATCAGAAATGCACACCCTTCTCCAGATGCCCGGCAATCGATGTTGTCCTGGACGGAAAAACTTTTGCTGAAAAACAGATATGGCAGGAAGGTATTTTCAGGGATAACTATTTGAACAGCTGGCTCTATTTCAGTTTTATTTTCGAAAATGGGACATATATTATCCCAATGCTCACTTTTATTATCGATTTTCCGCAATTTATTATCGAAGACATTAGAATGATTTTCAGATAATAAATTGCGCCTCCAAAAAAAAGGACAGCCTGAAGGCTGTCCTCTTGCTTTTCTGTTCTATTGAAAAAGCACCAAATATTTTCCGTATCCCTCTTTTTCAAGTTCTTCTTTAGGAACAAATCGGAGTGCTGCTGAGTTAATGCAGTATCTGAGACCGTTTGGACCTGGTCCGTCGTTAAATACATGACCGAGATGTGAATCCGCAGATTTACTTCTAACTTCCGTTCGGATCATGAAATGAGAAAGATCTTTTTTCTCTACAACTTCATGTTCTGTAATTGGCTGGGTGAAGCTTGGCCAGCCGCAGCCTGCATCGTATTTATCTGTTGAACTGAAAAGCGGTTTACCTGAAACGATATCCACGTAAATACCGTCTTGTTCTAGATCGTAATACTCATTTTGAAATGGACGCTCCGTGCCATTGTTTTGAGTGACTTCATACTGAATAGGCGTTAGTTTTTCTTTCAGATTGCTTTTGTCCCAATGGTTTTTTATATATGCATCGCGGCCTGTGGCTTTGCGGTACTGATTATATCTTACAGGACTTTTTTGATAGTATTGCTGGTGGTAGTCTTCTGCCTCGTAAAACGGTTTGGCCGGCAAAATCTCTGTAACAATCGGCTTTTTAAAGCGTCTGCTTTCTTCAAGCTGCTTCTTTGATTCTTCCGCAAGCTGCTGCTGCTTTTCATTATGGAAGAAGATAGCTGTGCGGTAAGAATCTCCTCGGTCAAAAAATTGACCTCCTGCATCCGTAGGATCAATTTGCTGCCAGTATAGTTCAAGCAATCTCTCGTACGGAAAAATATCAGGATTGAATGCAATTTGCACGGCCTCATAATGACCGGTTGTCTCGCTGCAGACTTCTTCATATGTTGGATTTTCTTTATGTCCGCCAGTATAGCCTGAAGTTACGCTGATAATGCCAGGCAGTTCATCAAACGGCTGAACCATGCACCAGAAGCAGCCACCAGCAAATGTGGCAAGCTCTGTTTTTTTCTCAGTCATCTTATTTCCTCCTTTTCGAGTGAATCTATGTTCCAATTATATCATTTCCAGTTTTAAATCCCAGAATTCTGCTCTCTTCCTCCGTTCTTCTTGACAATCTATGTTTGTTTCATTACATTTAATGAATATTTATGTAGATGAACGATGCCGTTCTCTATTGTTCTGCCCGGGAGGTCTGGAAGTGGAAAATCGTGAACAAATGATGTATGAAATGGAATCCTTAATGAGGAATATCGTTCGGCAGCTCAGAAATGAAATTAACCATGTGCTCAGCAACGTATTGTCGCGAAACGAATTTATTGTTCTGAAGAGCTTAAAAGATAACGGACCGTTAAATTCAAGCGTATTGGCTAAAGAGCTGGATGTTTCGGCAAGCCATATTACAACCGTAACGGATTCTCTGATTGCCAAAGAGCTGATTACAAGAAAAAGGTCTCCAAACGATCGCCGCATCACCGTGATTGAACTCACTGAAAATGGACATCTTGTATTAGCAGAATTTGAAAATAAGAAAACCGAATTTTTTTCAAAGCGCTTTGAATGCTATACAGATGAAGAGCTTTTCCAGCTGATTCAGCTTTTCGGAAAACTCGACCGCACCAAATAGAGTTCAGTAATCTCAGGCAAATACATAATCTTCACTTGTTATGGAAAAAATACCCCTATAACAAGAGGAGGTTTCAATATGACTGCACCTTATCTGTGTCCGAACTGCAAAACGAATCGAACAAGGTTTAACTTAATTGAACAGACACCAAAGTCCGTTAAGCTTGATCCTCAAACCGGAAGCGTTGTTCAGGAATTTTCTCAAGAAGCACTCGATCCTTTCCATATTGCCTATAAAGGCCCGCATTACAAAGTTCAATGCGGCGTGTGCGGATTGATTGAGGATGAACTTACGTTTGTGAAGCTTGCCCAATTGAATCAAAATTAAAACGCTTAGATTCATTTGGATGGAGAAAATCCATTTAATTAAACATTAGAAAACGCTTAGTGATTCTTTCTAGGCGTTTTTTTGTGTTATTATTTTTTTCTTTAGAAAAAATAATAACACCTGCAATCATAGAGGCAGATTGAGTCTTCAAACTGGACAACTCCTGGGTTTTGGGGACTCATACAGCGCGTTTGAGTATTCTTGTTGAATTAATTCGGAGTTTTGAGAACTCATAGTGCACGATTGAGTACTCTAACTGAGGTAATTCGGGATTTTGAGAACTCATACAGCGCGATTGAGTACCCTAACTGGACTATTTCGGGATTTTGAGAACTCATACAGCGCGATTGAGTACTCTAACTAGACTACACTCGAGTTTTTGAAAACTCATAGAGCGCGATTGAGTACTCTAACTGGACTAATTCCGGATTTTGAGAACTTATAGATCGCGATTGAGTACTCTTACTGAACTAATTCGGGATTTTGAGAACTCATAGAGTGCGATTGAGTACTCTAACTGGATTACTCCCGGATGTTGAGAACTCATAGAGCATGGTTGAGTACTCTAACTGAACTACATCGGAATTTTGAGAACTCATAGTGCGCGATTGAGTACTCTAACTTAAACTAATTCGGGATTTTGAGAACTCATACAGCGCGATTGAGTACTCTAACTGGACTAATTCGGGATTTTGAGAACTCATTCAGCGCGTTTGAGTACTCTAACTGGCCTACACTCGAGTTTTTGAAAACTCATAGAGCGCGATTGAGTACCCTAACTGGACTAATTCGGGATTTTGAGAACTCATAGAGCGCGGTTGAGTACTATAACTGAACTACATCGTGATTTTGAGAACTCATAGTGCTCCGTTGTGTACTCTAACTAAACTAATTCCCGATTTTAAGAACTCATACATCGCGATTGAGTACTCTAACTGGACTACACTTGAGTTTTTGAGAACTCATACAGCGCGGTTGAGTCCTCAATCAGGCGTTCTCCCGGGTTTTAGGACTCATACAAAGCAGATGATTCTTAAAAACTGGATTACTAAATGGTTTTGATACTCATAAAGTCCAGCAATTACCCAAATCTGTCTTACGGCTAATCCATTAAACAGTCCAACCCCATTTGAGCATCAAGTCATTAAAACAACAATAAAAAATGGTTACTAAATTAAACATCAATTCAGTAACCATTTCCATCTATATTTTGCCGTTTTTTTCAAGGAATTCAAAGATGATTTCCGTTAATTTTTCAGGCTCCTCAAGCATTCCCATATGCCCGCTGTGTTCAAGCAGGCGTTCAGTTATATGATTTCCCTTATGTAAAAACGTTTTTTCTGCAGGAATGATTTGATCTTCTCTGCCTGCTATTAACAGAATGGGCAGTTCTTCTTTTTTCAGCACCTCCTGAAGATCAGCACGGTTTTTCATAGCCTCTAATGCACCTATAGCCCCGTACTGAGAGGTTTTAAAACCGATTTGTTTTGCTGACTCCACTTCACCCTTTAATCTTTCCAAATTTCCTGGAGCAAAAAGCTTTGGAATTAAGTCTTCAACAAATCCTTCTATTCCCTCTTCCTTAATCCGTTTCATTCCCTTTTCACGATTAGCTTTTCCGCCTTCATCATCAGGAAGTGCTGTTGAATGCAGAAGTGAAAATGAGTGAAGCATATCTGAGAACCGGTTTGCAAATGCAAGTGTAACATATCCTCCCAGAGAGTGGCCGATCATGGTTACTTTGTCAATTTCGAGAACTTGAATCAATTTAGCAATATCGTCCGCCATTTGTTCAATCCTGTAATCACCCTTAGCTGTGCTTGAATGGCCATGCCCTCTTAAGTCAACAGCAATAACGCGATGCTTTTTTGACAGTTCTGGAATGATTTTATTAAAGTATTCGCGGCTGCCGCAAAACCCGTGCAGCAGAATAATACAATGTCCGGCTCCATCGTCTGAGTAAGACAGTGTGACTTCTCCAACGTTTTGATCATAATGCTCCATTTTAAATTCCTCCAGATTTAGACCTCAAGAGTAAGCTACCCTCCTTGCTGCCAACTGAAACATGGTTTAGTGGAATAAAAAAAAAATAGTGACAAACACCTATCTCCCCTCATATGTTAATGACGAATGAATAGATGGGAGTGCGCTTATATGAATGAGAAAAATAAATATTCCGAAAAAGCTATAATGTATGACATGCTTGCCCAATTTTACAAGTACAGCGATCCTCAGAAGCATGTCATGTATTATCAAAAACATTTAAATGAGATGCAAAAATGGATTTATAGCATGCAATATCAGGCTGCACGTTTTCCGCAGGCTCAATTGGAGCCCGGAATGTCAAGAGTAAGAGTGATTCATGCATCGCCAGACGCCCCGGCTGTAGATATTTACATTAACGGGAAACTGACTCTGCAAAATGTAAAATACAAAGAAATCAGTGACTATCTCCAATTTCCTGCAGGACAGTACAGGGTAGATCTTTATGCTGCCGGAACAACCAACCGTCCTGTTCTGACAGATATGTATATGCTGCTGCCGGGAATTACTTACACGATTGCGGCAGCAGGAAATCTATCCGCACTCAGGCTGATTCCATTTGTTGATAGAACGTTCGTGCCGGCAGGCGAAGCAAGTGTTAAGTTTGTCCACTTATCTCCTGATGCTCCTGCAGTTGACATTGCCGTTAAAAATGGTGACATCCTCTTTAAAAATGTTCCATTTCTCGAGGCTACCAAAAACATTAAAGTGGCTCCAGGAAGAGTAGATTTGGAAATTCGCATCGCCGAAACGGATAATGTCGTCCTGACTGTCCCTAAAGTTCAATTTAAGGCAGATACAGCCTATACGATTTTTGCTGTTGGCTTTGCAAATGGCACACCACAGCTAGAAGTAATCGTAACTATTGGATAAAAAAACAAATTTTAACAAATTGTAAAATTAATAAGCGAATGTAAAAAGCATGTTCAGTTTTCGTAAAAATGACATTTTCCCTCCAAAAATCGATTATGATGAGTTTGACCAGCAGACATGCAGGTTAAAAAATCTCATTCAGATAGGTTACAAGGGAGGAAAAAGAAAATGAAGAAAGATATGCTATTAAAAGTTGGGGCTTCTTTATTGGCGATCTCATTAATGACTGCTTGTAACGACACAGAAACGGACGCACCTGAAGAAGACAGCACGGAAGAAACAGAAGGTACAGAAGAAGAAACTACTACTGAAGAGGGCACTGAAGAAGAAACTACTGAAGAAGCTCCTGAAGAAGGAACTGAAGAAGCTCCTGAAGAAGAAACTGAAGAAGGCAAATAATAGTCAGATAGACAAAAAGGAGGCATACCGCCTCCTCTTTGTAATGGATTAATTGTTTTTCTGTCTTTTCTTTTCATCTTTTAAATGAAGAGAATAAACCGCTGCACTCAGGAAAATTGCACAATATGAGACATTCATAAACACCTCATCTGTTTTTTCCTCTACATAGGCAAAATAAGCAATTCCTCCAAAATACATGGAAATGAATAAGCCCGCCACACTAAATAACATAAATATATCTTTCATTCACATCACCCCTTCACTTTTTCTTTTCTTCAATTATTCTTGCCTGTTCATTTTCATATGCCACTATATAAGAAGCTTTATATTTCTGCTCAGTTTTTTTGCCGTTTTGTTTAATCTCAGCGATTATGTCTGCATCTACTTGAATCTTTTCACCTTTTTTTACTGTATTGAGATGTTGAATTTTGATGGACAACAAATTGTTAAACTGCTTTCTAAAGGCTTCATATGACAATTCAGACTGCAAACTGCTCCCTAATAATGAATAGGCCGTAACATAGTCATGGAAGTTAACACTTTCTATGTAGTAGCTGATTAAATAATCAGCTGTTTCTAACTTTTTATTTTCACTTATTTCCTCTGAAACGTCAAGACCCAGATCTGTTGGAAGAGATTTCATCGGGTTTTGTGACCAGCTTTCTGCTAGTGGAAGTATATCTTCAATAGGTATGCTGAATCCGATTTCTCCTTCTTCCATTCTGGCGGAATTCATTCCGATGACTTGTCCATCTTTCCGATCCAAAAGGGGTCCCCCGCTGTTTCCAGGTGCTATGGGTGCAGAAATCTGATGAACTCCCGAATACTTGTAGGGAGGCAGATCAAAATCTCTGTTTGTTCCGCTGATGATTCCTGTAGTAACAGTATTTTGCAATCCAAGCGGACTTCCAAGCGCTAATATTTCCTCTCCCAGCTCTGCATCATGATGCTTTGATATCCGCACCGGCTCCTGATTCTTTAATGCTTCTACTCTCACTAACGCCACATCTGTTTCAGTGCTGATTCCAATCACTTTCCCGTCAAATCCTTTCGCATCGGTGGTTCTGACTTTAACATCTTCAACACCTGCGACGACATGCGCGTTTGTGATAATGTCTCCCTTTTTATTATAAAGAAACCCTGAACCAACTGTTCCATCTGCAAGCTCCACCATTACAACCTTCTTTTGGGCTTCCCTGATAATTTCTTTTAATTCAAGTTCCGTCTCCTTCTGCTTTTCATTCTTTTCAAGGAGGATTTCTGACTCGGCGAATACATTTTCTGCTGCAGAATGCTGAATGCGGAAATAGCCAAAAACACCTGCTGAAATAATTAAAATAGACAATGTGATGCTTATCACCCAGTATTTTTTCATATTCCTGCCTTTCTTATCCTTTAATAAATTCGGCACAAAGCTGATTGCTAAATGGACCGACTGAAGCGGCCCATCGACGTCACGTATTACAAATGCCCATCGGTAAAACAGGAATTAGTCTTGGTACCATATGATATTTTCAATAGTGAAGACAACTTCGTCATTTACGCCATACGTGATGTGTTCAAAGGCTGCCTCTTTTCCCGGTTTCAATTCATTCGGATAGACGTTTGTTTTGCCTCTTTCAATCTCTTTTCCATCTTTGTCTGAAACCGTGAATTGGACGGTTATAGAGTGAATGGCAGATTTAGAAGTGTTTTTAATTTTTCCTGAGGTCTTTGCATCTCCGAATTCATCTACTGTCACTTTTGTTTCTAACACCTTAACAGCTTCATCTTTTAAGCGTTTTTCTTCTTTTGCAGCTGTAACAGCTCTCTCTATCCTTTTTTGTTCAGCCTGTTCGAATGCCGTTTTCTCAGAAAGGATCTTATCTTTTAAAGACAGTAGCTTTTCATTGTCACCATCATATTGCAATGCTTTATCCACTATCAAAATGGCTGAGTTGAATTGCTTTTGAGTTAAATCCTCTTCAGCATTCAATGAACCAATCATCACCATTTTAGATTTGATTTGTTCTTTCACTATGTCTGCTTCAGCTGCATCAAGCACAGTGACCTCTTTAAGCTTTTCAGCTAACTGATCAATGGAATTCAGTTCATTTATTTGTTCTTTGATTTCTCCGACTGTCACATTCATGTCTGCTTTGCTGAGTTCAGACTGCAGACGGCTGTAAAGGGGAGATGTATGTCCGCTGATAATTCTGGTTAATAAATCTATCTCTGTTGAGGCTTGATTATAGTTGCTTTTTTGAATATGTTCTTTAATTTGTTCTAGATCCTGATTATATTCCTGAATGAGCATAATCAGCTCTTTTTCCTGTTTTAGCACATCATATCCACTTCTTAAATGGATGCCCTTTTCAGCATATTGAAGTGCTTTATTGTATTCTCCTGCTAAAGCTGATTGCTCTGCTTTTTTTTGAAGCTTAACTACTTCTTCATTTTTTGCTGCTTCATGCTCGTATACAGCAAATAATAGACTTGAAACCAAAACAAAGCTCGCAGCAGGAAGTATGTATAAAGAACGTTTGGATAACCGATAGAGTTTCCGGTCCCTGTCATTCAGGAATAATTTATTTCCGCAATGCGGACAATAGTTTGAGAATTTTTCAATCTCTCTTTCTCCGCAATAATGACATTGCATTGAGGTTGCCTCCTCTGCTGGCATGTCCTAAACCGCCTAATTTTGACAAAATCTTTCATAAGTATACATGCTTCATTATGATCCTTCTACCCTCATTTTTTCTTATTAATCCACTGAACATATGACTTAATTCCTATACATCTAACTTAGGAATCTGTGAAAGCGTATGCTCCTGAAAATGATGTTCCTATCATAAGTAGCATTCATTCATTTTTACAGTCTTAAATTCACTTGAAGCGAATCATTCGGTGACTTTTGAATGATTTTCAAATAAATAAACACCATATTCAAGTCAGAATATGGTGTTTTTAACGTAATCAATTTTGAATATCCATTGGAACAAACAATTTAAATTTTATATTGTCATTTTTCAGATCAAATGATTCTGCTTTAGCACGCAGGTTATTTTTAAATTCAAGCTCCGTAATTTGAACATCAATGCTTTCATTTTTCGGATCAATGTATACATATTCCGGCAATGGATAGGTCTTTTTAATATAGCTCATGACGTACGGAACAGGTATAGGCAGACGGCCTATAGATAATTGCTTTACTTTAAGCAGCATATTGCCGTCTTCTTTCACTTGAGGATCGAATGAAAGAGTAAGATCAACGTCTTTATTGAATGCTTTTACGGTTCCGTATAAATTCACTTCTTCGTCAAGCTCTACGCGGTAATTCAGCTCTTTTGCTTTTGCTTCTTTAACCAGGTAATAATTAATCAGCAAATTTAGATCTTTTTTTGAAGAACTCACGGTAAAAGGTACCGTATCTGAACTTGTCAGCTCTGCTGTCTCCGTTTTGGGCCTTTCAGCAGGCAGAAAAGGCGACACGATGATAAAAAGCAGAAAGACGAGGTTTAAGCTGAGTAAAACAATAAAGGCTGTTTTCCATTTTCTCATACAGTAATCATCCAATCTTTTTAAATCTAGTCTGAGAGGTTTGAGTATACTCTGTCTGCTATTAATGAATACCCTGTTTCACTCGGATGAAACTCGTCAATATATAGAAGTTTTCCAACTGATTTATTAGAAAAGAGGTCTTGGATAGGGACAAAAATGGCATTTCCATCTTCCATGATAATGCGGTTTGATGTCTGATTCCATTCTTCTACAATCGTGTCAATTTCACTGAGCTCAGGGAGCATATACTTAAAAGGGTTATATAAGCCTGTATAAACAATGATTGCATCAGGGTTTGCTGTCCGGATCGTTTTCATGATTTTTTTGAACCGTTTTTCAAAAAGAGGCTGTTCCTCTCGGTATGGTTCAAGTTTAAGGTTTATTATATGATTGCGTGTAACCTTCATAATATCATTTCCGCCAATTGTCATCAAAATGATATCGGCATCTCTCAATTTTTCAATGACTTTTTCATTTCCAAGAACTTTTATCAAATCTGTCGTTTTATGACCTCTGACTCCAAAATTAGACACATCTACAGAGGAAATGTTTTCTTCGCGCTGCAGCAAATCGCTGACATCCCCGACGTAGCCTCCATTATTATCGGCATCTCCTACTCCGGCGGTTAATGAATCTCCAATAGCAACTACATTTAAATTACTTGGGACAAAGTTTTTGGGGATGGGTTCCTTCATCAGATGCTCTTTATTATTGACCGGTTTTGCAGCCATATCAGCAGGATTCCCTGATAAAGCATTACATCCGGAAAGAAGCATCAGTAATCCCATGAGCAAAATAAACAGATTCCGTATCATAATCATCCCCTTTCACCGTTCTTTTAGCCTATGATTATATCATGTAATTGCGTACAGTTACAGTAAAAACGGATGAGTATGAGTCTATTCATTTATGCTTCCATACAATTAACATTGATGCCTCATCTTGACAGGTTATACTTTCACTTTTTTTCGATCATCATTTTCCCTGTATTCAATTGATTCTCAAATATATGAAGGAACCGTCTATGTAATAAAAGTTTTATAAAAAAACGCTATTTTCCCTCTTAGAAAAATAGCGTTTTTTCTATCGCTTAGATACTTAACATCTCATTCAGTGATTTGCGCATATATTAAAAAGCAGATTAAAAAATTAAGCTGTTGATGAAAGGAGCAGGTATTATGGAATCGCCGCTCTCAAAGAGATCCATTCGCAAAAATATACCCCAGCCCATTAGAGAAGATGGTGCCGGTGCTACAGATCTTGGTCCGCGGGACATCATGCGTGACATTGAAAATCCTGATTTACTGGTTCCGCCTGTAACAGATGCCGGAAGTTTACCGAACTTGAAATTCTCTTTTTCTGACACACATATGCAATTAAATCATGGCGGCTGGTCTAGAGAAATCACAATTAGAGAACTGCCGATTGCTACTACACTTTCAGGAGTCAATATGCGTTTGACGCCGGGTGGAATTAGGGAATTGCACTGGCATCAGCAAGCAGAGTGGTCTTATATGATTCTTGGCAAGGCGAGGATCACAGCAGTAGATCAAAATGGCCGAAACTTTATAGCGGATGTTGAGCAAGGAGATCTTTGGTATTTTCCTCCTGGAATCCCGCACTCCATTCAAGGGTTGGAAGAAGGATGTGAATTTCTGCTTGTATTTGATGATGGAAGCTTTTCTGATCTGAATACACTTTCGATATCTGATTGGTTTGCACACACACCGAAGGAAGTACTGGGAAAGAATTTCGGTGTGCCTGAAACTGCTTTTGCCCAAATTCCAACACAGCAAAAATATATATTTCAGGCACAGGTTCCTGGATCCCTTGAAAGCCAAACTGTACCTGATCCTTATGGTACTGTCCCAGAAAGTTTAATCCATAAATTGCATGAGCAAGAACCAATCGTAACACCAGGAGGATCTGTACGTATAGTTGACTCTTCAACCTTTCCCATTTCAAAAACCATAGCAGCTGCTTTGGTAGAAATCAAACCTGGTGCAATGAGGGAAATGCACTGGCATCCCAATAACGATGAATGGCAATATTACCTTACAGGTACTGGCCGAATGACAGTCTTTGCAGCTGATGGCAGAGCACGAACATTTGATTATCGTGCCGGTGATGTTGGATATGTTCCATTTGCCTATGGCCATTATATTGAGAATACCGGCACTGAAACCCTGTGGTTCTTTGAGATATTTAAAAGCGACCGGTTTGCAGACATATCTTTAAATCAATGGATGGCCCTTACCCCAAAGGATTTAGTCCGTGAAAATATTAATGCTGTTCCAGAGCTGATGGAGGCTCTTCGTAAACAAAAGCGGCCTGTGGTTTAATAATCTGAAAGTGCTCAAATGTTCTGAGCCGCATGACTTTTAATCAGAATGCTTATTGGCTGAAGAACAAGTATCATATTGTTCTATTAATACCCAGTATAGTACCCGGCAGGTGCATATGATTGCCCATAAGACTGATGTGGATAATTTTGATGATAGGTTTGTTTTGTATTTCCTGCACGTTCTTGCCCGCAGTTCTTATAAGGACCAATATATGTTGATGGTTTAATCGACTCAGTTGCTTTTTTCCATTGATTTTCATCAAGACAATAAGTATGAGCCATAATATTTGAAGGTGTGAATTTTAAGATATCAGACCCTAAAATCACCTCAGGGCTTGAAGCATCAAAAATAGCCAAAAGGTGAGTATGGTCAGCTGTTGCTATTTCGTAATGCCACCAGCCCTGGGGAACATTAGCCACTTGCCCTGGAGTAATCGGGTAATTGAGAATTTGTTTTGTATATGGGTTTAGGATAGAAACAACAGCAGCTCCTGAAATACAATAGACCAGCTCGGCTGCATTTTGATGATAATGCGGCTCCACAACATTTTGAGCACTAAGAAATATATCAAGCAGAGATACATTTTCCAGACTATTTAGCTGTTTTATCCCTAAGACGTTTATATAATTTCTGCTGTCCTTTTTAAATAAGGTGCTTTTATTTACGTCAAACGTGTATTGAACGGATGGAGAAGTATAATCTATATATGAAACCATATCTTTCCCTTCACCTCTTTGATTTGATCGCCAATTTAGGTGTATTGTATTCTTCGTAAATCCAATAGGTGAAGATCAGATTTATTTTGAAACATTATCTGTACTAAAAAAAATCCGCAATTTGCGGATTTTTTCACTATTGTATCTTTTTTACATCATCAATAATTTCATCATATGCTACATTTTCCACACCGTCATAGTCTTTCATGACCTTGCCGTTCTGATCAATTAAATAAAACAATGTTCCGTGAATGACTTGATCCTGCCCTTCAGGCTTTTGAACAATCGTTTTAAAGCTGTTTTTAGCAAAGTTGTCGATTTCCTTTTGAGAATATCCGGTCAAGAAATCCCAATTTTCAAGGGAAAGAGGATATCTGCCTGCAAATTCCTTTAATTTCTCGGGTGTGTCAACTTCAGGGTCAACACTGAATGAGACAAGACGCACATCTAATCCAGCTTCTTTCATCTGCTTCTGCAGTTCGGTCATATGCGCCGTCATTGGCGGACAAACCGTATCACAGCTTGTAAAAATAAAATTAGCTACCCATACTTCCCCTTTTAGATCGCTTAAACCAACTTTCTTTCCATCCTGATTTATGTAGGAAAAATCATCAATTTCATAATTAAGAGCCCCTTTTATTCCGCTGGAACCGCATCCTGATAAGAGAGTAATAGCAAGTAAAAATAATAGTATATAGTGTTTTTTCATTGCAGGGTGTCACCTTTCCTATATAATCCAATATGAAAAGTTTATCAAAACATTGAGAGATTGGGAAGCATATGCTTGAAAGTGGTTACACAGTTCAAATGATTGACACAATTACCTTCCCTTCATGATGCTCTCAAAATCAGCAATAAAAGCATCATAGTTAAATTTAACCGCAATTCTGTGGACGGGGTAATCAGCAAGGGTTTTATAAGGTCTGAAGTCTGCTATACTCTGTCCTCTCGCATATTCAGATTCAAGAATAATTTTAACAGGCTTTTCTACAAGAGTTATTTGCTTTTCATTCACTGCACCCCATAGGGTCAGCAGGTCGTGCAGAGGTCCTCCCGCTATTTTCGGGGTGTTTTTTTTATAAAAATTGGTATAAAATCAATCATCGGTTTTAGCAGCATTCCTACTTCGTCATTTTTCCGCTGATAATATTGATCTAAATCCGCTATCATCTTCTCGGGTATGATTGCATAATTGGTGACAGATACTGAGAAGCCTGAAGTTTGAGCAGAAAAAAACGGATTTCCCAAAGTGGAACATCCGTTTTTTAAATCTAGAATGAGTTTCCGTCTCCTCCATTGCTGTTCATTGCATTTCCTGATAGAAAACCTGAATGCTCATCCTGTTTTGAGTGTTCAGGAAGACTCATTCCGGATACTTTGTCAAAATAGATGGCGAGGGCAGATATAAGGAGCAGAGGTGTTAATAGAATGATCCAAAGCATTTTTGATCACCTGCTTCATAGGATACTTCCTATATATACGTTTGTCAGGATGGAAGGTTTCAATTTTCTGAAAACATGCACATAATCTTGCATATATCGCCTTTATACTGGTTAAATTATCAGGATCTATTGTGCTCCGATGATTTTAATAATTAATTCCATTACTTTCGGATTATACAAAATTAATTCCCTTTATAAAGTGAACTAGAAAGAACTCATAAAAAAACGCATGGATTTCCCCATGCGTCATTATCTCTATTCAGCAAAATACATAAATCCTATGGCACCTGGACCAGTATGTGTTGAAATAACAGGTGTTGTGTAGCATATATCAATTGGATAGTCTGCATTCATTTCGAGGAGAGTATTTTTTAAGTTTGTTGCAAGGGCTAATGAATCTGCATGCGCGATGCCAACAGCTTTTACTGTTTTGTTTTTCACATCTTCCGCGAACTGTTTGGCCAGAAATTTCACAATTTGTGAGTGGCTCCGCACTTTTGTAACAGGAGTATAAACGCCATCTGCAAGCGACGCAATCGGCTTGATATTAAGAAGTGAACCAATCATAGCTTTGCCTCGGCCAATTCTGCCGCCTTTCACCAAATTTTCAAGTGTATCTACTGTTACGAAAAGCTGGCTGTTTTTGCGAATGTGTTCAATCCGTTCGAGAATTTCCTGTTTGGAGGCACCTGCCTGGGCCATTTTTGCAGCTTCAATCACTTGAAAGGCGAGTGCCCTTGAAATAAACATGGAGTCGATTACTGTAACATCTGCATCTGTCATACCTGCTGCACTTTCAGCTGAACGAACGGTGCCGCTCATGCCCCCGGTCATATGTATAGAAATGATACTGCTGCCGTCTGCACCAAGTTCATCGTAAACTTGTGCAAACTTTCCAGCAGGCGGCTGAGAGCTTTTTGGAAGCTCGACCGCTTCTTTCATCTTTTTTATAAATTCTTCCGGCTCTATGTCCACACGGTCAAGATAAGACTCATCGTCAATCACGATCGTCAGCGGAATGACATTAATATCGTATTTTTCAATCATTTCATGACTTAGATCTCCTGTGGAATCAGTCACAATTTTAACCTTTGTCAATAGTATCACTTCCCTATTAATCTAACTATCTTGTATTATACCCTCAATTAAAGATGTTTCAATCTTATTTGCTTTCAATTCTTATATAAAACTCTTTCCTAGCTTTTAAATAAAATGGATATTTTATTCTCATTTTAACAAAAGAAAAGACCGCAATTTGTCTATGCGGTCTTAAGGCGTGCTATGCGTTATGTTTTAAAATGTCAGGTTGATAAATGGCTTCATAATCTGGCCACTTTATTGTTTTTTTTAAGTAATCCCTGAACGAATAAATATCGTTTGGATGCTTATGTGCTGTGATTTTTGATAAAAACGTCTGCAGTCGGATTTGAACGAGAAATCGGTATTGATTATCTTCCTCCAATACTGGAATATCTGTGATTTTTACCTTATGTCCATTTAACAGCTTGAACTCTAGGCTCTTGAATAACAAGTTATCAATCCTCTTTTTCACCCGTTTCTTATATTATAACCCAACTAAAAGCAGAAGTCTGTCTAATTGTGTCAGTAAAGGCTAAAATTTTCATCCAAAAAATCAGATGAAAAGATGAAATAAACTGCTGTCTTTTTTCACTTCAGTAAATGGAAAACCTTTTCGCTGCATTCTATTCAGCAAACCCGTGTAGTCCTCTTTGTTTTTCAGCTCAATCCCAACAAATGCAGGTCCGCTGTCGCGATTGTTCTTTTTCGTATATTCAAATCTGGAAATGTCATCGTTTGGACCGAGCACTTCATCTAGAAATTCTCTAAGTGCGCCGGCGCGCTGAGGAAAATTCACAATAAAATAGTGCTGCAGCCCTTCATACATAAGCGAGCGCTCTTTCATTTCCTGCATGCGGCCAATGTCATTATTACCTCCGCTCACAATACAGACAATGTTTTTCCCCTTGATTTCGTCTCTGTAAAAATCAAGGGCAGCGATTGGAAGAGCACCTGCAGGCTCCGCAACAATTGCATTCTCATTGTACAGGCTTAAAATCGTGGTGCAAACTTTTCCCTCCGGCACAAGGATATGATCATCCACAGTCTGTCTGCAAATCGAGAAATTGTGATCTCCAATCCGTTTCACTGCTGCTCCGTCCACAAATTTATCAATATTGGCAAGCTCCACTACTTTTCCGGCTGTAATCGATTCCGCAAAAGAAGGTGCCCCCTCAGGTTCAACGCCTATGACCTTCGTGCCCGGGGAAACTTGTTTAAAATAACTCCCGATTCCAGATATCAGTCCTCCGCCTCCAATACTTGCAAATACATAATCAAGCTCTGCATCACAGTCATTAAGAATCTCAATGGCAATCGTTCCCTGTCCGGCGATGACATCTAAATCATCAAATGGATGAATAAAGGCCCTATTCTCTGACTCGCTGCATTCTCTTGCCTTTTTATATGAATCATCAAACGTGTCGCCCGTAAGAATAATCTCAACATGCCCTCGCCCGAAAAGCTCTACCTGGGATACTTTTTGTCTAGGGGTTGTAGACGGCATAAAGATTTTGCCATGAATATTCAATTGCTTGCAGGAATAGGCTACTCCTTGCGCATGATTCCCGGCGCTGGCACAAACAATACCATTAACGGTTTCTTCTTTTGTCAGCTGTTTAATTTTGTTATAGGCGCCTCTTAATTTGAAAGAACGGACTATCTGAAGATCTTCTCGTTTCAAATAGACGCTGCAATCATATTTTTCAGAAAGGCGTTCATCTTTTTGAAGAGGTGTATGAATGACAACATCTTTTAACAAATGGTGCGCCTTTAAGATGTCTGCCACATGTAGCGCGGGTTCAAGATTCATCATTTGTTTCATAGGTAAAATCCTTTCTGCATCAATGATTTAATTGGAACATTATATCATGAATATTCATAATTAAAAGTTATTATTAAAAAATTCTCATAATTTCTTAACATTGGAGGTTCTTTTCTTGGAATTTGAACTTAAAGCTGCTGGGGTGGAATTCCCTGTATTGTTGCAGCAGATGAAGACAATGGCCGTTTTTTGATCATAAAAAGGATACGAGCGGTAAGGTTTTCAACTCGGAACACGAAATATCATAATGGATCAGTGAAAACTGGTCAGAGGAACAGTTTGAAAATCCTTCACAGTTTAAGAGGTTATTGGAACAGTTAAAAAGGGATTAATGCTCGATGACACAGTCCCTTTTTAACTCGGGAAGCGACTTTCCTCTATCACCATTTCATCCCCGGGTAAAGCATGTTCTTTGAGCTCAGCCTGTCCTTTGATCTTAAAATTTCTTAAAAAAATAATTTTATTGGTTCCAATTAGTTCTGTTTGGGTGTTATAATAAACCCAATTAATCAAATAAGGAGCTGAAAATCATCGAAAAACATGCATCCGCTTATTATTTTGATGATATTATTGGAGACCATCCTCTTTTCATTGAAAAAAAATATATAGCAAAAAAGCTCGCAAAAGCAGATTTGCCCATCATTATTGAAGGTTCAACCGGAACCGGCAAGCAAATGTTTGCAAATGCCATCCATAATGAGTCAGGGCGGGCACAAAAGCCGTTTGCCGCAATAAACTGCAGTACATATTCAGAAGATGTCCTGGAATATGAACTTTTCGGCAATGTACAAGATAATAAACAGGGGCTTTTTGAAAAGGCTGATGGCGGAACTGTTTTTCTTAAAGAAATTTCAGGCCTGAGTATGAAACTTCAGGCGCAATTGCTTCGTGTTCTGCAGGAGAAACAAGTGCAGAGAATTGGATCTTCAAAGCCTGGTTTGGTGGATGTACGAATTATAGCCTCATCAACTGTTCATTTAAAAGCATTAATTGATGAAGGAAGCCTGCGCGAAGACTTCTACTATTATTTAAACGTATTAAAGCTGACATTGCCGTCTTTAAACGAACGGAGCAGCGATATTCCTATCCTGTCCGCTTCATTTATAAAGCAGCGGGGCCAGGACGTCCGCATGGATAAAACGGTTTTGGACATTCTGACGAAATATCAATGGCCTGGAAATGTGCTTGAACTGAAGAACACAATGGATTATTTACTGACAGTCTGTGACGGCCGTTCCATTCAGCTGCACGATCTTCCTAAAGAACCATTCATGTCGCAGGAGTCTGCCAAACAGAAAAAAGAACCAAAAAATCAAAAGGATAAGCCGCTTACTCTCATGGACAAACAAGAATATCTTTTTATTCTGGAATCCATTCGTTCAAGCAATGAGGAAGGGGAACCTGCAAGCCGGAGAATAATCTCGGACAGCAGCAAGAATTCGCGTCATCCTCTAACTCCTCAGCAGGTAAGGCATCGACTCGATTTTCTCGAGAAAAATGATTATGTGACAAAAGGACGGGGACGTGCAGGAACGAAAATTACCCTTGAAGGCTTGGATTTTCTTCAGTCCTTAACGGAAAATCTTCAAACGATAAACAAGGAGGCAGCGCAAAATGGAGTACTCGATTAAAGAAGAAATTGCAAACGCCATAACACATGGGATTGGTGTCCTGCTAAGTATACCCGCATTGGTCTATCTGATCATCTTTGCCTCAAAATACGGTGACGCCTGGCATATTGTCAGCTTTTCAATCTTTGGTGCAACTATGATCCTTTTATATCTTTTTTCAACCTTGCTGCACGCAATTCCTCACCGCAAGGCAAAGGATGTTTTTGAAATTTTGGATCATTCCGCCATCTATTTGCTGATTGCAGGCACATATACACCGTTTCTGCTTGTTCCTCTCCGGGGAACACTGGGCTTTACCCTGCTTGGTATTGTTTGGGGACTTGCAATTGCAGGAATCGTGCTGAAAATTTTCTTTGTTAAGAAGTTTGTTATTTTATCAACACTTGCCTATATCCTGATGGGATGGCTGATTATTATCGCCATAAAACCTCTATATGCATTTTTAAGTCCTGAAGGATTTGCGCTGCTCCTTACTGGAGGACTGCTGTATACGATCGGAGCGATTTTCTATGTATGGCGAAAAATACCATATCACCACGCAATCTGGCACGGCTTTGTTTTAGCCGGCAGTGCAGCTATGTTTTTCTGTGTCCTGTTCTATGTACCGGATGTACCATTTATATAGGTAATAAAAAAACTCTCAGATGGCTTTGCCTTTGAGAGTTTTTGCGATTATATCCTTTAATTCTTCAGCTGATTTTTTTATTAACCATTTCCTGAATAGTCTTCTGCCAAGAATGGCTTGCATACAGTTTGAAGGTTTAAACTTCCAGCCGTCATTCTTTTCCATAATGGCATAGGTCCCCTCAATAGCAGCATGACAAGAGGAAGACAGCCTGTCTTCTGTTTTTGCGGTCGCCTGCACACAATTAGAAAAAATCCGATTCCTTATATGACTGCAATAACATTCTCAACATCTTGTTTCTTCATCCAGTGTTCATAAGAAAAGCCCCTCATTTAGCGAGAGGCTTTTGATTGAATCTTCTATTTTTCAAAAACGATAAATTCATAATCATACGGGTTTTTTTCATCTTTTGGACCTTTTTCCCTATGAATGATTTTGTAAAGATCTTCTTTAAACTCAGGAAAATAAGTATCTCCCTCAAACGTTTCATAAATTTTTGTCACATACAGTCTGTCTGCTGAATAAAGACACTCTTTAAAAATTTCAGCTCCGCCGATGATAAATAGATTTTGATCTGCATAAGCTTCATTTACGAGCACTTCATCCAATGAATGAATAACTTTAATTCCTTCATGTGAATACTGCTCATTTCTAGTAAGAACGATATTCTCTCTGCCAGGCAGAGGTTTTCCAATCGAATCAAACGTTTTTCTTCCCATCAGGATGGGATGTCCCATCGTAACCTTTTTAAAATAAGCCAAATCTGCCGGGATTCGCCAAGGAAGATCATTGTTGCGCCCTATTAACTGATTTTCATCCATCGCCACAATCATTGAAATCATACGCTGACTGCTCCCTTAATATGAGGATGCGGATCATAGCCTTCTAATGTAAAATCTTCATATGTAAAATCAAAAATTGACTTTACATCAGGATTCAGTCTCATTTTTGGAAGCGCCCGTGCATCACGGGTTAACTGAAGATCTACCTGTTCAAGATGATTTTTATAAATATGCACATCTCCAAACGTATGAACAAACTCACCCGGTTCTAAATCTGTCACATGAGCCACCATCATCGTTAATAATGCATAGGATGCAATGTTAAATGGCACACCAAGAAAAACGTCTGCAGAACGCTGGTAAAGCTGGCAGGACAGCTTGCCGTCAGCTACGTAAAATTGAAAAAAACAATGACACGGAGGCAGTGCCATTTCATCGACATCTGCAGGATTCCATGCACTCACAATGAGCCTGCGTGAATCAGGATTGTTTTTAATTTGGTCTATCAGCTTTGAGATCTGATCAACCGTCTGACCGTCCGCCCCTGCCCATGAGCGCCATTGATGTCCGTATACAGGACCAAGCTCGCCATTTTCATCCGCCCATTCATTCCAGATGCGCACTCCATTTTCCTGCAGGTATTTTACGTTCGTATCTCCCCGCAAAAACCAGATTAGTTCATGTATGATTGACTTCAAGTGAAGCTTTTTCGTAGTCAAAAGAGGAAATCCTTCTTTTAAATCAAATCTCATTTGATATCCGAATGTGCTGATTGTTCCAGTTCCTGTCCGGTCTTCTTTTACGGTTCCAGATTGCAGCACGTGTTTGCATAAGTCCAAATATTGCTTCATTTAAAGACACTTCCTTCGTTTAGATACTAGAGATAATTGTATAGGAAGTTACTCTAGTTTTCTACCGTTTTGTGAAGTTTTGAAATAAATCTATAAGACAGCGGAGCCTTTTGACGCAGCTCATCTTTTGTTTTTTCATTCAAATAATACATAGCAAAAATCTCAGCAAAATATTCTTCTGGAAAACGCTGAAAGTATGTTTTTCCTGAAAAGAGCAAGCTGGCCTCCTTCTTCCATATATTCAAATAAAAAGGATTGCTTCTTATGTTTGAAAAAACATTCCGATCAGCGGCATGTGCAAACTCATGAAGCTCAAGCGAAACTGAACCATGTCCCAGGCCATATTGACTGTGGCCAATCTTGACAAAGACTCTGTTGTTTTCCGTCATACCCGGCACACTGTCCCAATCTGATTTCGCTGAATAGCCCCGGGGAGTCCGTCCTGATAAGTGCTCAAGTCCCTCTTCATCAGTCAGCTTCCCTGTAAACAATTTAATAGTCACGTTTTGCTGCAGAGCTTTTGTCAAAATCATAGGATGGACATGATTTAAATTGCCCAGCATAACTTCTGCATCCTTTTCCGAAAAGGAATTTTCAGGTAAATAAACCATTTTGTATAGCGAAGAGCCGGAAGTCAGCGAGACTTTAGAAGAAAGCGAATGATTTTCAAGAAGACTGCCTGACGAAGCATCTGCAAAAACAAATTGATAGATAGAAAACATCGATATAAGCGAGATGAAGAGAACAAGCAGTTTTATTTTCATAATATATGTGTAACTCCTTGAAGGATTTTCTGATTGTTTCGAACAATATATATATGAAAATAGTAACATATTAATTTTGTGCCGAACAGATATTGGACTCTGTAACTTTTTTGCAAACTTCACCATATGATGGAAATTATCATGGAAATTGGGTGAAAAACATGAGGATGCTATTAAACAGGAATATTCCTTATCAACAGCGGCAGCAGCTGACACAAGAAGTGATTGAAGTTATGACGCTTAAAAGCTACATGGTTCTCGACGGACTCACATCAATCGGACTGATATCCATTTTTTATTTATATTTCAAAGGAATCCTTTAGAAATACGAGGGCAAATAAAAAAAGCCGCAAATGCGGCTTTTTTAATGACGGATCAAACGCCAGTGCTATTGCTTTGACTTGATTTTTTGCGGTAATAGTTAAGAGCAAATGTACCTACGAACATCACTAGGATGATGATGAAGAATACGGAGTGCTCAATATGAACACCTGCAACGCTTAATCCCATTTTGATAGCGATTAAAGCAATAAGAATATATGCAGTTGTTTCAAGTTCAGGAACTCTGTCGATCAATTTAAGGAAGACTCCTGCAACTCCGCGCATCATAAGAACCCCTAGAACTCCTCCGAGAAGAAGGACCCATACCTGCTCACTGACGCCGAACGCTGCAAGTACGCTGTCTACAGAGAATGCAATATCCATTAATTCAACTGCAACAACCGTTCCCCAGAATGTACCGAAAAGACGGATAAGAAGACCACTTTTATTAATGCCGCCGTGTTCTTCATCACCTTCAGCATTTTCTTTTGATTTATCAATGAAGTATTTCACAGCAAGCCAAGCGAGATATGCTGCACCTAAAATCTTAACCCACCATAGTTTAATTAAGAATACACCGACACCTATCGCAATGAAACGGAAGATGTATGCTCCGAGCAAACCATAGAATAAAGCTTTTTTTCGCTGCTTTTCAGGTAAATGTCTTACCATTACAGCCAGTACAAGAGCATTATCTGCTGATAATAACCCTTCGAGAATAACTAATGTACCGATAAGTCCCCATGCAACTGGATCAGTAAGAACTTCTCCCCACATTTCCCAATTGAAAAATTGTGCGTACGTGTCAAGCATTCCTTGCAAAATTGACATCTACCATTTCCTCCTAAACATTACGTTAACTTTTTCATTATACTGAATAAAAGATTGCTTGTTAAGTATTTTGATGTTTCGTCATAAAATATACATCTTTATTCAATATCCTCCATATGCCTATACGTTTGGGCGGAGGAAAAGTTTCATATGAAAGCAAAAAAAACGCATGAAATGATTTCATGCGCTTTGAATCTTTATACTGTTGCCTGAGTCTGTCTGCCATCTGCAATATCCCGGGCCCGGTGTGCCATTCTGCTTGCTGCAGCAGCGGCAAGTGCTGCAACCAGATCATCAAGAAATGTATTCACGCGATTTCCGCTGTGTTCATCCAGAGCCTTAATGATTCCAAATTTTTCTTTATCCAAATAACCAAAATTGGTCAATCCAATCGAGCCATATACATTTACGATGGAAAGCGGAATGATTTCGTCAATGCCATAAAGAGGTTCATCTGTTTCAACCAGATGCTGCAGCGGCTGCGGAAGCAATTTTTGCTCAGCTAGCTGATCAAGGGCAAGACCGGTTAAAACGGCATGCACAATTTCACGTTTATTAAGGACCTTCTCTACATTTTCAACACAATCTTCAAGTGTAATATTCGGGATGTATTTTCGCTGCAGGGTCATCACAATATCAGCGATATCCTCTAATGTAACACCCCTATCATTCAGCATTTCTTTCGTCGTTTTTACCATTTCATCGATTGTGTATTTGCTCAATGGACATTGCACCCCTTTAATGTGTCATCCAATTTGGCGGCATGTTCTGATTCCAGTAGATGCTGCCAAGTTCGTGATGCTTTTGAAAAGAATCGTGGTGCGTATGATAATGAAAATTAAACCAATACCCCTGCTTTGGCGGATGATCGCGGCGGACATGAAATCTAAGCACATCCTGTCCTGTCTGTTTGTTATACAGGTGAAAGATTTTCTCGCCTTTGCCGTCTGCAGGTTTTTTTGAAATGGCCAAATCCCGAATATCTTCATCAGAGTACTCTTCAACATATTGTTTTATGGCTTCTTCTATTTTCGGAAGAATGATCTGCCTGAATTCATCCTCAATGACGGTTCCGATTCTGTCTCCGAATTTTTGAAAGGACTGAACCTCGGCTGCTTCAACAAAAGTTGAGATGCAGGACTCTTTAGGCTGTTGCCAGTAAGCGGTTTCATCAGTGAAAAAGTATTTGTCTGAGTTGGTTAATTTAGCGGTTGAATCTTCAGAGGAATGTTCCTCGACTGTGAGGGCAGCTGGAGGAGCGACCATTCCGAAGGTTGCAATAGTAAATAAGATGATCAGCGTTTTCCGCATCCATTTGTTCATCATTTTCTCTATTCCTCCCAGTCTTCCTATTATAATATTATTCTATCATAGATAAATTCTAAATTTATAGAAATTTTTCGCAAAAAAAGAAAATCTAGTGCCTTAAAGGGTTTTAAAAAGAGATGAAAAAGTTTACACTAAAGAAGACGTTGGAAATAAAATACTTTCACACTATTGGAGTGAATCAGATTGGGTTTTGAATCAGTATTTATTATTGCATCGTTCGTTACTCTGGCATATTTTATATTCGCAGAAATAACAGATTAAAAAAACTCATGGCGCTCGCCATGAGTTTTTTGCTGATTACTGTTTCTGCTTTTTATTTGCTGAAGATTGCTTGCGGCCAGTTTCACTTACTGTCGTCCCCTGACCTTCAACTTCCGGAGAACCAAGCTGTGACTTTGATGGGTCACTTTTGCGTTTTGACATTAGATGAGCACCTCCTCATCCTATTTTTTACGAATCTTTTATTTCTATCACACCAAAATGGAATTTCGCTGATTTTCGTTTATAAACATGAAAGCCAAGTTTTTCAAAAGAAGAACTTTTGTAGTGGTTTTTTAAAACAATTCTTTTCTTGGCCACCCGTTTAGCTTCTTTGATAATGTCTTCTGTAATCTCCTGATGCACACTCAGGAACCTTAATTGTTCGATCCCATTTGATTCATCTATTTGCTCCTCAAACATTGGATCAAAATAGACAACATCAAATGAATTTGTGTCTAAGGATTGCAGGTATTTCGCATGATTCATTCCTATAACTTGGATTCTTCGCATACATTTATCAAATTCGGCAATTCCTGTTTCCCATTTGCTGAGACCTTTTTCTACAAGGTAAGCAATGAAAGGATTTGCTTCAGCTGCTGTGACCATTCCTGTTTCACCTGCCGCGTAGCTTGCTATTATACTGTCGGATCCAAGTCCCAATGTGCAATCTAAAAAACGGTCTCCTTCTTTTAAATCTGATGCAAAAATTAAAGGATCGCTCTCCCCTTTTTGCAATCGTTTCAGGCGGAACATGGCTGAGTTAGGATGGAAGAAGAAAGGATCGGCGTTCCCTTCCTCATGGAGTTCGAGCCGGTTCTGCCCAACGACGAGTACATCCGATTTATATTCTTCTTTCATTTTGGCAATGGATCGTTTTTTTCGGGCTTTATATTCAGCTTTTAAATCTGAAGAAATCTCTTCAGCAAGTTTGATCATCCCAAGATTTGTCCTGCCTGCTGTTGTTACAATCAAAGTCTTTCACTCCGTATCATTCTTCATTCATAAAAAAGGATGCCCTAATAGGCATCCTTTCCATTATTTATTAGCTTCAAATGCATTTAATAAATTTTCCATGATTTGTTCAATTGAGCTGCCTTCAATTTCGTGACGAGGAATAAAGTGTACCACTTCTTTTCCTTTAAGAAGTGCCATTGAAGGAGATGAAGGTTCATAGCCTTCAAAGTACTCTCTCATCACAGCTGTTGCATCTTTATCCTGTCCAGCAAAAACTGTCACAAGATTAGCTGGTGCATGCTCAGCCTGCATAACAGCCTGAGTGGCAGCAGGTCTTGCAAGTCCTGCTGCACATCCGCAGACAGAATTCACAACAACCAATGTTGTTCCTTCAGCTCGTTCCATAAATTCTTTTACTTCTTCTTCCGTTGTTAATTCGTTAAATCCTGCGTTCGTAAGCTCTGCGCGCATTGGCTTCACCATTTGACGCATGTATTCTTCATATGCCATTGACATAGTCATTCCTCCTAAACCTTCGCATGTAGTAAAAGAATACTACAGGAGGAATGACAATTCAACAAACGAGCCTCAGTGTGTTTTCTGCGGTTCCTTAACATCTTCAAATGCATCTGTAACTGCACCCTGCGAAGCACATGAAACAGTTCTTGCATATTTTCCTAACACTCCGCGCTTTCTAAGCGGCGGAGCAGACCAAGTAAGTCTTCTTTCTGCTAATTCTTCATCAGAAACATGGAGATGAAGCTCACGGTTATCACTATCGACGGTAATTAAGTCGCCTGACTTTACAAGAGCGATCGGTCCGCCTACTTGAGCTTCCGGAGTAATGTGGCCTACTACAAGGCCATGAGTGCCTCCAGAGAAGCGGCCATCTGTCAGAAGAGCAACACTCTCTCCTAAACCCTTCCCTACAATGATAGAGGAAAGAGACAGCATCTCAGGCATTCCAGGACCGCCCTTTGGACCTTCGTAGCGAATAATCAGAACGTCGCCTGCAACTACTTCATTTGTTAAAACGGCTTCTGTTGCTTCCTCTTCTGTATCAAATACTTTTGCAGGACCTGTCATCTTTGTAACTTTTAGGCCAGAAACCTTGGCAACTGCTCCGCTTGGAGATAAATTCCCTTTTAAAATAACAAGCGGACCATCCTTTCTCAATGCCTGCTCAAGTGGATAAATGACTTTTTGACCCTCTCTCAGGCCTTCCTGCTCACTAAGATTTTCTGCAATTGTTTTTCCTGTTACCGTTAAACAATCTCCATGAATCAAGCCATGCTCAAGCAAAAGCTTCATAACAGCAGGGACACCGCCCGCTTCGTGCAGATCCTGCATCACGTATTTTCCGCTCGGTTTTAGATCGGCGATGTGAGGAACGGTTCTTTGGATGCGCTCAAAATCCTCAAGAGATAGATCTACATCAATCGAATGGGCAATCGCCATTAGATGGAGAATGGCATTTGTAGATCCTCCGAGAGCCATAACAACTGTGATGGCATTTTCAAATGCTTTTTTGGTCATAATATCTTTTGGATAAATGTCTTGTTCAAGCATGCGATAAACAGCTTGGCCCGCTTCATAGCAATCATTTTCTTTAAATTCTGATTCAGCAGGATTTGATGAGCTTCCAGGCAAGCTCATTCCCATTGCTTCAATAGCTGATGCCATCGTATTTGCTGTATACATTCCTCCGCAGGAACCCGCACCAGGACAGGCATGGCATTCAATCTGATGCAATCCGTCGCTGTCAATATCACCATTATTAAATTTTCCTACCCCTTCAAATGCAGAAACGATATCAATGTCTTTGTCGTTTAATCTTCCAGGTTTAATTGTTCCTCCGTATACGAAAACAGCCGGCACTTCTGCACGCGCAATTGCGATCATACAGCCCGGCATGTTTTTATCACAGCCCCCGATTGCAACAAACGCATCTAAATTCTCAGCTCCGACAACTGTTTCAATCGAGTCTGCAATGACTTCACGACTTGGAAGTGAGTAGCGCATGCCCTCTGTTCCCATTGATATACCGTCAGAAACCGTAATGGTGCCGAAAATAAGTGCAGCACCGCCAGCTGAACTTGCGCCTTTTTTAGACAGCTTTGCAAGCTTATCAATATGAATATTACAAGGAGTGACTTCGCTCCACGTAGAGGCAATGCCGATCATCGGCTTTTTAAAGTCCTCATCCTGAAGTCCTACCGCACGAAGCATGGCGCGGTTTGGCATTCGTTTCATATCATCGCTGATTACTTTACTTTTGATTCTAAGATCTTTTTTGCTCACTTTCTTCACCCCGTTAAATTTGTATTGTTATATACTATAGTCCGAATTCTTTAGTATTTCAACAATATTCGCATAATTTTCAAAAATAATATGTTAAAAAAGCTAAATTTGTCATTCTGCTCTTTAATCAATCCTCCTTGATAGAAAAAAAAGCGACCTCTGTTTATGGTTAACAGAGGTACGCTTCTTTCCAAGATCTTATTGTTCTGTTAAAATCAACGGGCCGTTTTTGGTAATCGCAACAGTGTGTTCATACTGAGCAGACAATTTTCCATCAACTGTTCGTGCCGTCCAGCCGTTATCATCCATTTTAGAATACCATGTGCCTGCGTTTAACATTGGCTCTATTGTAATGACCATCCCTTCTCTCAGCCTTAGCCCCTTGCCTGGTTTGCCGTAATGAAGCACAGTCGGCTCCTCATGCATCGTTTTCCCGATGCCATGACCTGTAAAATCTCGTACGACAGAAAAAGATTCTCCTTCTGCGTAAGACTGTATCGCATGACCGATGTCACCGAGACGGCTGCCGATGACAGCCTGCTCAATCCCCTTATACATGGCTGTTTTTGTAACATCCATTAACTTTTGCGCCTCTTCTGATATAGTGCCTGCAGAATGTGTCCAGGCAGAATCAGCCAATGCTCCATTTAAATTCACGACAAAATCGATTGTGACAATATCACCGTTTTTCAATGGTTTTTTACTGGGAAATCCATGACAGATTTCATCATTCACAGAAGCACAAGTTGCATATTCATACCCTTTATAGCCTTTCTGCTCTGCTGTTGCTCCATGTTTTTTCAAATAGTCATCTACGAAAGCGTCAATTTCAAGTGTCGTGACACCCGGCTTAATTAACTTAGCCACTTCTTTATGACATGAAGCCAGAAGTTTGCCTGCCTCATGCATTTGGTTAATTTCTCTTTCGCTTTTTAATATAATCATTGTTTATCTCCTCTTCCGTTCCTAATCTGCAAACTTTCTTGATGTTGCTTTTATGATAAGAAAATGAGGATTCGTCATGATATACTCATAGTTCTCTGGGTAATTTTCCTTAAAGCTTTCTGTGCCTCTTGGTTCAGAAAGTTCATCTATGACAAAAAAACGGCTTGTTTCGGTTACAATTTTCTCCAGCGGTTTTCTGTAAAAGCTGACCTCAAAAGATGTACCCGCTTTCTTCCAAGTATCATGAAGCAGCACTTCTTCAAAGTAGTTTTCACAATTAAATAGTTTAAAATCCATAAATGGATGATGCGTGGAAAAGAGCAGCAGCCCTTTTGGTTTCAGGACTCTGCTGAACTCTTTAAAAATAGGAAACCAGTCTTTACAATAATGCAGAGTGAGTGAACTGACAATCATATCAAAAGAATGAGCTTCAAAAGGAAGCGGCTGGTTTAAATCATGGCAAATAATACGGGCTGCACCTCCCGTTCTTCGTGCTGCTGCCTTCACCATTTCAGGACTGATGTCTATTGCTGTTACGGCCGCGCCTTTTTCAAGCAACGTCTTTGTATACCAGCCTGCTGAACAGCCTGCATCGAGTATAGCCAGGCCTTCCAGCTTATCTGGAAGCATGCTCAGCATCGCAGGGCGTTCGTAATCCGTATTGTACGGACTGTCTTGTTCTACTTGCTGTTCATAAATACGGGCTAATTTATCAAATGCATCCTTTGGGGAATGTGTCATTCGTTCACCCATCCTTTTTTTCATAATAAAAAGGTTCGTTGATTACGCTAATTATCAATTTGACAAGTTTTGGGTTCTCATTTAGGTCCTTTGATTCCCCTTTTTCCCGATTAGAGCTGGCTTGAGCACTCATATAGACTCTTTGATTACCCAACTCCTCGATTTCAACTGGTTTGAGTACTCATACAGATCCTATGATTACCCTTCTCTTCGATCTCAACTGGTTTGAGTACTCATTCAGATCCTTTGATTACCCTTCTCTTCAATTTCAACTGGTTTGAGTACTCATTCAGATCCTTTGATTACCCTTCTCTTCAATTTCAACTGGTTTGAGTACTCATTCAGATCCTTTGATTACCCTTCTCTTCAATTTCAACTGGTTTGAGTACTCATTCAGATCCTTTGATTACCAAACTCCTCGATTTCAACTGATTTGAGTACACATATAGATCCTTTGATTACCCTTCTCTTCGATTTCAACTGGTTTGAGTACTCATTCAGATCCTTTGATTACCCTTCTCTTCAATTTCAACTGGTTCGAGTACTCATTCAGATCCTTTGATTACTCATCTCTTCAATTTCAACTGGTTTGAGTACTCATTCAGATCCTATGATTACCCTTCTCTTCGATTTCAACTGAATTGAGCACTCATACAGACCCTTTGATTACCCTTCTCTTCGATTTCATCTGGTTTGAGTACTCATACAGATCCTATGATTATCCAACTTCTCGATTTAAACTTGTATGAGCACTCATACAGATCCTATAATTACCCTTTTTCTCATTTTGAGCTGCTTTGGGGACTCATACTGACCCTTCGATTCCCCTATTTCTCAAACTCAGCATTTATTAGGCTTCATACAAACACACATGCTAACCCTATTCTTCGTTTTGAGCTGTTTAAGTGCTTCATACAGGAAAGACCCCAAGTATTCATCTTCCCAGAAATATCAGCGGCCTGATTTATCGCTCGCAAAAAGACTAAATCACATTAAGATGATTTAGTCTTTACTCATTACTTTCTGCTTTCAGTCATTTGCTTCCAGACCGAGCCTTTTGCTTCTTCTCCGCCTTCAATTCGCTCAATTGCCATTTTGATTTGAAGGCTTACTTCAAACTCAGGGTCATTTTCAGCTTGTTTTAAGGCTTTCAGAGCACTTTCATCGCCCACCTCATATAAAAACATGGCCGCTCTCCATCTGACTAGCTTATTTTTATCTTTTAAGGCAAGCATCATTTCCTGCATGGCACTTGGGTCACCAATGTCTGAGAGACAATCTCCCGCTGTTCTGCGGACCGTTACAGATTTATCTTTCAATGCTTTGTAAAGATAAGGAAGAACAGCAGGTTCTTCAATCATTCCTAAATAGACAGCAGCAAGTCTGCGTATGGACGCTTTCTCGTCATTCAGCGCTTTGTCTAAAACGGGCAAATCACTTTCTTTCGGGTTCATCTGCTCAAGATGCGCATAACGGACAGTCCAATCGGGTTCATTAAGCATTTCCGAGGTAACTTCATACGATTTGCGGGCAGGAACCGGTTCTGATTTATCTTTTTGCAGCAGTGCTTCTGTCATTTTTGTTAACCGTTCATCGCTGTACGCTGCCTGAAGCTCTTCAACAACATCCTTGCCGATTTCATCAAAATCTCCGTATCTGACGCCTTGTTCCTTCCACTTTCTTTCCAGAACGACGTTATCTGCATTTTGCTGTGCCTGCAGGACGGCTTTTTGGAAGCGTTCCGGGAGTCCAAATCTTTTTTCAGTCTCCCCGTCCGAAAGCTTCACCTGCATCGGGATTCCGCTGAATATTTGAACGTGCACATTCACTTCTCCAAAATGTTCGTTGATCTGAGGTTTGTTTTCTGCTCCCTCTTCAACACTTTCTCCGAAGGCAGCACGGACTTTAGGAAGAATTTCCTTCCAGTCAAATTTCGCATTGCGTTCTACAGCAAGGAAATCAGCCACATGATAAACGCCTTTTACGCCTTCAACTTTCAGGATTTCCTGAATAACCTTCGGCGCCCCTTCTGCCGTTTCTTTTTTATAATTATTGCTTTTTCCGCCTGGAAGCTCTTCGTCTAATATAACTTTCATCGTATTTGGACTTGGAGTCGGTTCAATCGATTTGATATTCAAAGCCATGTCACTCCTTGTTTAATCTCTGCACTCATTCTAACATAGCTGAAAGCGGTCGTGCCATTTAGAGAACCCGGCTTATAGTCCTCTGTTCGGTCCTTCCCATTCAAGGAAAAATTGAGACAAGTAGCCGACCATGAATTGGTGACGCTGCTGTGCGAGCATTTTGCCTTCTTCCGTATTCATTAAATCCTTGAGCTTCAGCAGTTTTTCATAGAAATGATTGATCGATGTTGATTTAATTGTTCGGTATTCTTCGTAGGTCATGCTCTCACGTGTTGGAATGGCAGGATCATAAATAAGGTTTCCTTTTGATCCTCCGTAAGAGAAGACTCTGGCTATGCCAATTGCGCCCATCGCATCCAGCCTGTCTGCATCCTGGACAATCTGTGCTTCTATTGAAGAAACCGCTCTCCCTTTTCCGCCTTTAAAGGAAATGGTTGAAATAATGGTCAGAACTTCCTGAATCGAATCAGGATCGAGTCCTTCTTCTCTCAAGAGATTTGCAACCTCATCCGTTTTCATCCGGATGTCATCACTCAGTTTGTCGTCGATTAAATCATGCAATAAAGCCGATAGTTCGATAATCGTTAAATCACACGAGTATTTTTTTGCAAGGTTTAGAGCCGTTCTGCGGACTCTGTCAATATGCAGCCAATCGTGCCCCGTTCCCTCTGTTTCAAGACGGGATTTAACAAACTTTTCTACATTTTCTGCGATTTGTTTCACATTGACACTTCCTATTCTTCAAACCATGTCACGCCTACGACATCATCTCCTGTATGAACTCCAATTGTTGTACAGAGCGGAACAAGTTTGATATAAATGGCAGGAAATTCTTTTTGAAGTACTTCATACAGTTTAGAAGATTTGTCGAGTTTGGAGCTGAATAAAATGGCTATTTCATGAATGGCGTGATTTTGATTTCCTTCTTTAATTAGATTGATAATAAACTGAAACCCTTTTTTCTCTGATCTTACTTTTTCTGCTGTAGAAAGCTTGCCTGATTCCACGCGGATGATTGGCTGTATGTTTAATAGACTTCCCAGATAATATTGTGTCCCTGACATTCTGCCGCTCTTATGGAGCCTTGTTAAATCGCCGATCAGGACATATGTGCGGTGTTTTTCACGGAGTGTTTTAAGCTTTGATGCAATATCACCCGGTTCAAGCCCGGATTCATGCATTTTTACCGCTGCCTTAACCAGCCTTGTCAAAGGTTCTGATAATGTCAAAGAATCGACAACAGTTACAGGAATGTCTACTTCAGCAGCAGCCTGTACAGCAGAAGTATATGTACCGCTAAGCAAACTGGATAGGTGGATAGAAACAATTTCATCATAATCCTCTGCAAGCTTAGTATAAAGCTCCACAAATGCACCCGGAGGCGGCTGTGAGGTAGTAATGGCATTAGATGAGTCTTTTAATAAGACATATAGTTCTTCAGCCTGAAGATTCACTCCGTCAAGATATTCTTCATCATTTATGCAGATGACCATCGGCACCCAGTAGACGTCTGGATGATCTTTCAGCTCCGCATCTATGCTTGCAGTGCTGTCAGTTACCCATGCAATTTTTCTCTTCATATATGACTACCCCTTTGTTTAGTATTCAAACTATCCCCTATCCTTTTATTAAGCAACCGCGATTAAGATTCCTCTTTTAGAACAGTATTTAATTTTGGAAATAATGTCAGCGCATTCTTGTAAAAAAAGTTTTCGTGATGCTCCTCAGGTATTATTTCCTTATACAAATCGATAAACGGCTTTACGCCAATTAATGGCCAGTCCGTACCGAATATAAGCTTTTCATAGTGTTCACAATAAGATAAGGCATGCATCAGATGATCAAAAAACCTTGTTTTCTTTTTATCTGAAATGTCCTTTTCTGTGCCGACAATCAGTCCGGACAAATCTGCGAACATATTGTCATTTTTATTGACAACTTCGGCCCCGTCCAGCACCCACGGATCTCCCAAATGCGCCATCATAAACTGAATATCGCGGTTTTCTACTGCCACTTCGTCAAGTGTAAGCGGATGACTGTATTTTAAAAGGCCGCGTTCTGAGTATGTATCACCAGTGTGAAAGACAACTGGGAGCCTGTACGCTTTTGCAAGTTCATATATAGGTCCATAAACCTTGTCATAGGCGTAATAAGGATAATATCCTAAATAGATCTTGATTCCGGCAGTCTGCGGATTCTGAAGCGATTTTTCAAGCAATAACAGGTTCTGATTATTCAATTTATTTGGATTTATACCCGGACAATAAAAAAACTCTTTTGGAACAGGTCCATCGAGATCAATACCCATTGGCGTTTCCGCTTCGGAATCAGGAAAACCTCCAGGTTTTGTTTCTGTTACTCCCATGGCTACCGCAGCGACAACACCTGCTTCTTCATATTCTTTTTGCAGGCCGCCAATTGAGTAGTCGACAAATGATAATGTTTCAGCCGTTTGTTTAAAACTTTGAATATTTGAGATATGCATATGAGCATCAATGATTTTCATGAAAAATCCTCCTTAGTCAAAGATAGAAGAAAAGAAGCCGATTGCTCAGGCTTCTTCTTTTAACAATTGCTGAATTTTCTCTTCCATTTCCTTAGGATCCGTATTTGGTGAAAACCTTTCGACAGCTTTTCCATGTCGATCTATAAGAAATTTCGTAAAGTTCCACTTCACAGCTTTTGAACCTAAAAGTCCCGGCGCTTCTTTTGTTAAATGTGTAAAAAGCGGATGTGCATCAGAGCCGTTTACATCAACTTTTGCAAACATTGGAAATGTTACACCGTAATTCAATTGGCAAAAGCTTTTAATTTCTTCTTCGTCTCCCGGTTCCTGGCTCATAAACTGGTTGCACGGAAAGCCCAGGATTTCAAGCCCCTCAGATTGATAACGTTCATAAAGTTCCTGCAGCGCCTTATATTGTGGAGTGAAGCCGCATTTGCTGGCTGTGTTTACAATGACAAGAACTTTGCCTTTATAGGTACTCATAGATTGTTCTTCACCGTTAATGGTTTTAATTTTTATATCAAATATACTCATCACTTTGCTCCTTCTTTTATTTTTTCGAGAGTATCGATGGCATGATCAGTCATAGTGATTAAGTCATCTACCTGTTCTTCTCCTATAAGCCGGTTGAAATGTACTTTAAATGTATGGTGATAGTGCTCAAAAGGAACTTTGTATGAAATCTGATGGGTAATTGAATAAACACCCCAAAGCTCTTCAACTATAGATTTGACAGTTGTTTCAGCAGATGATGATCGTGCTTGAAAGGTTAAGATAACTTCACACTCCGGAACAGCATTTGTTTTTAATAGTTCTCCGGATAATTGAGATAGGTTCATTGATAACTGAAATTCAGCAGAAACCGTTTTGTTTCCTTTTTTTAACTGAAACGTATTTTGATAGCATCTTGACATGGCTGCAAGATCCACTAGATCTTTACGTCCGATTACAGTTATGACGCCCCCAAGATCTGCGTCGTAAATAGCCCCTTCCAGTACAACCTTCAAGTTATCAAAAGCAGTTGGATCAAACATCAAAACAGCCCTCTTGCCTTCCCTTTTTCGTCTACATTCATCGAAAGCGCAGCAGGTTTTTTCGGCAGCCCCGGCATTGTCATAATGTCTCCAGTTAAACAAACCAGGAATCCCGCGCCAATTGATGGCTTCAGTTCACGAATTGTCAGTGTGAAATCCTTCGGACGGCCAAGAAGCTCAGGCTGATCAGAAAGGGAGTATTGTGTTTTCGCCATGCAAATCGGCAAATTTGACCATCCATACTGTTCAAAATCTTTTACTTGTTTCAATGCCTTTGAAGTAAAATCAACGGCTTTAGCTCCATAAACGGCTTTGGCAACTTTTTCAATCTTGTCCTTAATGCTGTCATTCAAGTCATACAAGTAATCAAAGTGATTTTCTGTATGCTCGATTGTTTCAAGCACTTTTTCTGCAAGCTCTATTCCTCCGGCACCGCCTTTTTCCCAGACCTCCGTGAGAGCTGCAGGATGAGAATGAACCTCGCACCACTTCATAAGAGCATCGGTTTCTTCCTGTGTGTCTGTCACAAAACGATTAACGGCTACTACATAAGGAAGTCCGAATTTTTCAATCGATTCTATATGCTTCGCAAGATTCTCTGCACCTGCAAGCATTGCATCTTTATCTGAGATGCCAAGCTGATCTTTTGGGACGCCGCCATGCATTTTTAATGCCCTTACAGTTGCAACAATAACGACCGCAGCAGGTGAAAATTCTCCTGCACGGGTTTTAATATGCAGAAATTTCTCTGCGCCGAGATCCGCTCCAAACCCTGCTTCTGTAACAACATAGTCAGCAAGCTTTGCAGCCATTTTTGTTCCCAGAAGGCTATTGCAGCCGTGTGCGATATTAGCAAATGGTCCGCCGTGGATAATGGCCGGTGTATGTTCAAGTGTTTGAACAATATTCGGTTTCAAGGCGTCTTTTAATAAAAGTGTAAGAGCTCCTTCAAATCCCAAATCGCCGACTGTTACAGGCTCCCGCTGATAGGAAAATCCAATCACAATTTTAGAAAGTCTGTTTGTTAAATCCTTTAGATCAGACGCCAAACACAGGATGGCCATGATTTCAGATGCAACCGTGATGTCAAAGTGATCTTCGCGCGGTGTTCCGTTTGCAGGTCCTCCCAGTCCGATTACTATATTTCTGAGAGCCCGGTCATTTAAATCCATGACCCTTTTCCAAGTAATTCTTCTCGGGTCGATTTGGCATTCATTGCCTTGATGTATATGATTGTCAATCAATGCTGCCAATGCATTATTAGCTGTTGTGATTGCGTGAATGTCACCTGTGAAATGCAGGTTGATTTCTTCCATGGGTATGACTTGCGAGTAGCCTCCTCCGGCAGCTCCGCCCTTGATTCCCATTGTAGGTCCAAGTGAAGGCTCCCTTATGGCAATTACTGCTTTTTTCTTAAGCTGATTAAGCGCCTGGCCAAGTCCGACAGTTACAGTTGATTTTCCTTCTCCTGCAGGAGTGGGAGTAATGGCCGTCACCAGGATCACTTTTCCGTCAGGATTCGTTTTAACACGATTTAAAAATTCCAAAGATATTTTCGCTTTGTATTTTCCGTAATATTCAATTTCATCTTCTAAAATATCAAGACCGCCAATAATCTCCTGAATCGGCTTGATTGGTGCTTCCTGAGCGATTTCGATGTCTGATTTATGTTTAATTTTTAACACACAGCGCCCTACTTTCTGCTTATAAATATAGATTCCCCGCACAATTGTAACACAAAAGCAAATTGAATTATTATTCTAAACTTTCTATAATAGAGAAAACTCAGAATGATAAAGAAAGTTGAGGTTCTTTCATGCCTATTAATATTCCAGCTGACCTTCCCGCCAAAGAAATTCTCGAAAAAGAAAACATCTTCATTATGGATGATGCCAGAGCCTATCAGCAGGACATCAGGCCTTTAAATATTGTGATTTTAAATATTATGCCCGAAAAACAAAAAACAGAGGTGCAATTATTGCGCCTTCTCGGAAACTCGCCGCTGCAGCTGAACATTACCTTTTTGCGTCCTGAAACACATGTTTCAAAAACAGAAAAGCAGCAGCATCTTCAGCAGTTTTATACGACGTTTAATAAAATCCGCCATAAAAAATTTGACGGAATGATTATAACAGGGGCACCGATTGAGCATCTGGAATTTGAAGAGGTGTCATACTGGGAAGAGCTTAAAGAAATTTTCGAATGGACTAACCAGAATGTCACTTCAACTCTGCATATATGCTGGGGTGCACAAGCAGGACTTTACTATCATTACGGCGTAAATAAATATAGTCTGAAAGAAAAATGCTTCGGTGTTTTCAAACATGATATTTGTAATACTTCTGTAAAAATTGTCAGAGGCTTCGATGATCAATACTATGTGCCGCATTCCCGGCATACGGATATAAAGAGACAAGATATTGAAGCGGTTGAAGCACTGGACATTATCAGTGAATCTGCTGAAGCCGGGGTTTGTCTTGTCTCTTCAAAGGATGCAAAACAAGTATTTCTGACAGGTCATCCAGAATACGATTTATTTACGCTGAAAGAGGAGTATGAACGGGATCTCTCAAAAGGCATGAAAACCACCATTCCGCTGTACTATTATCCGGATAATGATACGGGGAGAAAGCCAGTACAGAAATGGAAATCCCATGCACATCTTTTATTTGCAAACTGGCTAAATTATTGCGTTTACCAGGAAACCCCTTACGAATGGGAATGATTCTGAAAAAATGCTTACAACAATTGGATTTTTTTGTTAAAATTAAGCGAAATTTAATTTAAATTTTATGTAAACTTTATATTTCTTAAATATTCATATGTTACGCTTGTCATAGTTAATCATGTTTCTTTGTTTTTCAGATTAAATTTGAGGTGAATGCATTGTTAAAAAAACCAAAAGTGCTTATCTTAACTGCAAAATACGGGAATGGACACGTTCAAGTCTCAAAAACACTTGTAAAGCAATGCAGGGAACTGGGCATCGAGGAAGTGGTTGTGTCGGATTTATATGCGGAATCGAATCCTGTATTTACAGAGATTACTCAGTACCTCTATTTAAAAAGCTTTACAATTGGAAAGCAATTTTACCGCATGTTTTACTACGGCGTAGATAAAATTTACAACAAGAAGCTGCTTACTCTTTATTTTAAACTGGGCAACAAAAGACTGCACGAGCTGATTGAAAAAGAGCAGCCTGACATCATTATTAATACGTTTCCTATCATTGTCGTACCTGAATACCGCAGGCGCACAGGAAATATTATCCCGACTTTTAATGTTCTTACAGATTTCTGCCTTCATAAAATATGGGTTCATAAAAACATAGACAAATATTATGTCGCAAGCAAAAGAGTAAAAGAAAAAGTCATGAGTCTTGGAATTCATCCCGCTTCGGTAAAGGTAACAGGCATTCCAATCCGCTCTCAGTTTGAAGAAAATTTAAATGAAGAGGCCATTTATAAAAAATATAACTTGGATCCATCCAAGAAAACACTGCTCGTCATGGCGGGAGCGCACGGAGTTTTAAAAAATGTTAAAGAGCTGTGCGAATCATTTTTAGAAGAACAAAACCTGCAGACTGTTGTTGTCTGCGGTAACAACACGGCATTAAAAGAAAGTCTGGAGAGCATTACCGGAAAAAACAAAGAAAACTTAAAACTCCTCGGCTACGTTGAGCGTGTTGATGAATTGTTCCGAATCGCTTCATGCATGGTGACAAAACCAGGCGGTATCACCCTGAGCGAAGCAGCTGCAGTCGGTGTACCAGTTATACTTTATAAACCTGTGCCAGGCCAGGAAAAAGAAAATGCTCTCTTCTTTCAGGAAAACGAGGCGGCTCTTGTCGTAAACCGTTCAGAAGAAGTATATGAGGCTGTCAGCAACCTGCTTCAAAATGACAAAAAGCTGAGAAGAATGAAGAGGAATATTAAACGGCTTCATCATCCAAACTCTTCGCTTACTATTATGGAAGATATCGTGAAAGAAGCTGCTGTCTTTAAAGAGAAAAAATATATAAAAGCGCAGTAAAATCTGCCCGATTCAGGATGAAGGGGAATTGAATCCTGGAGGTCAGTACATGGATACGAGCACACATATTACGATGGGATTTGGTCTTGCCGGTCTTGCTTTTATTGACCCTGCAGTTGCAGCTGGCACTGAACTGGCTTCAGCTGTTCTAATTGGTACCGTACTTGGGTCAAATGCACCTGATTTTGATTACGGAATCAAAATAGTAAAAGGAAATGGAATGTATACAGAGCATCACCGCGGACTGTCACATTCTATCCCTGCATGGTTTATGTGGACTGGATTGTTAACTGCTATTATCTATCTTTTTCATTCAAATCTCTCAATACCTGAACTGATTCATTTATCCGGGTGGATCTTTCTTGCCGTACTGCTTCATGTCATATTTGATATATGTAACGCATATGGCACACAGGCAGCCAGACCCTTTACGAAAAAATGGCTTTCACTGAATTTCATTTCTCTGTTTGACCCGTTTATTATATTTTTGCACCTACTTGGATTCGCTTTGTGGGGATTGCTCGATTCTCCGGGGATCATTTTCCTGTTGATCTATTCAACAATAGGGCTTTATCTTTTAGAACGATTTTTCAGTTCCAGAAGAGCAATGACCATTGTGAAGAAGAAATTAGGCGGAAATGGCTCAATCACCATCATTCCAACCATTCTCTGGTCTGTCTGGCATATCGTCTCTGAAACAGACTCCTGTTTAAGATCTTTCGAACTGCGGTCGAAAGATCTTAAATTGATTCATACTTTCGAAAAGTCAGATCCAGAGTCTTCCATCATAGCTAATGCAAAAAAGGATCAGAATGTATGCCACTTTTTAAATAATTCAAAGCACGTTCAAACTGTTGTACTCCCAATCCCTTCTGGCTATGAAATCCGATTTTTCGATTTGAGATTTCGCACGAAAAACCATTATCCTTATATGGCCGTCTGTCAAATGACTAAAGACGGAATGATCCTCTCCTCTTGTACAGGATGGTTTCACCAGGCAGATAAATTCAAAAGCAAGCTGATTTCACACGAGAATTCCGGGAAAAATCAATTAGAAGCTTAAAAAAAAACAAAGGATGACCTTATGAACGCTAAGTGCGTTAATAGTCATCCTTTGTTTATTGTTCTTTGTTTAATTCTTCTTCAAAATAAAAGGTTGATGGATATTCCTTCAGAATATAAGAGTAGCGGTTCATATTTTTTATATATTTTGATTGCATGACAGTGACGCTTTCCCCTGTTTTCACAATTTGGACAGATTCACCATTTTGAAACTTGCTGGCATTGCTCTTCATTCAGCACTTCCTTTCATCTTATCCCTATTATACCATAGCTTCTATGATTTTTAAGGAGAGGGAGAAAAGAATGAACAAAGCATTTCTCCCGTCAGCTTGTCGTTTCTCTGAAATACACCTCTTCAAAAGGCTGGACAATTACAAAGCCTTCTCCTTCAAATTTCATTTGAATGGACTCTCCGCTGCCGCGGCCTAATATAGTTTTCAAAGAAATATCTGTTACAAATTCTGGAGTTAAATTGCCGGACCATGCAACAGTTGCATTCGGATCCGTATATACCGGATCACCGGGCTTCACAATAAGGGTTAATGGCTCATAATGAGAGGTAATGGCTATCAGCCCTCTTCCTTCAAGCTTCACATTAAATAAACCGCCTGAGAGCATGCCTGCAATTTTTCTCATCATTTTAATATCCCACGAAATAGATGGTTCAAATGCAAGCAAATCATTACCATTTACATATAATTTTTCCCCGTTAAGGTTCAAAATCGAAATCTTTTTCCCTTGATCCGCTAAATACAGCTTTCCATTTCCAGTCGCCTTCATTAAAGAGGTGCCTTCTCCAGTAAACGCTTTTTTGAACATCTTGCCGATCCCATGCTCAAGTATGCCTTCCCGTTCATATTTAATTTGCCCCCGGTAAGAAACCATTGCTCCAGATTTCGCCCAAATCTGCCCATTTAAATTGATTTCCAGCAGTCTTTCTGTCTCAAGTTCAAATAAGCCCTGTCCTTTATCCTGCTGCTCAGTCTTTTCAACAAACTCTTCAATAGAATATCGATTCATTCGATCTCTCCTTCTTTCTTCTGCAGCATAAACAGCCATAAAAATGAAAGGGACTGTTTTAATTCTGGTGAAAGCACGCGGGTCATTTCTTCCGTTACGCCCCGTTTGTAAACTCCCTGACTTCCCGCCAGTTCCCATCCATTCTCAATGGCCAGTTTTTCGAATTCCCAAGGCATCATGGTGTTGCAGATGACAGGATTTCCATAAAGTCTGTCAAAGCTGTTCGTCCGTGGATGGGCAGTGGGTCCCAAAATGGCAATGCATAAATAGCCATCGGTTTTGACGATACGCTTTAATTCGTTTAATGCTGCTAATGGATTCTCCGTCCATTCTATACAATTAATTGTAAGCAGAGCATCTGCTTTTTCATCCTCAAAAGGAAGCTCCATTATATTCGCTTGAATAAATGTAAGCTTTCCCTCTTCTTCATGTTTCTTGGCGAGCTTAATCATTTCAGGCGAAAGATCTACTCCTGTAACCTTCAGCCCCTCTTTCATCAATAGAAAAGAGCCATAACCGTCTCCGCAGCCAATGTCAATCACTTCTGCTTCCGGTTTTATATACTTCATGAAAAAAGGCACAATGGAGCTTCTGCTTCCCGAGTCCCACATCTCCTTGCTTCCTTTATTCCAGAACACAGCACGCTCATCCCACTTCTTTTCAGCTTCTTTTTCCCAATTAAATTTATTCTTCATTTTTCAAAATCAGCTCCATAATTTATCATCTTCTACTATTTCTAGAAAATCAGCGGAAATCCTTTTCTGAGGAATAATTGATATAAATAGTTGAACACTATGAAAGAAAGGAGTGCTGAAGATGGAAAAAGAATCTTTTGTGGCTGCACAGAAAAATGGAGACGGAGATCTCGTCTCATTCAAAACATCAGCAGGAAGAACGCTCTCCTATCAAGAAGCACTGATGGAAATCGACAAAGGTTCGATTGCGGGTGTAAATACCTTTAAAGGAAAAGACGGAGAGATGTATATTCGGAGCAACCCGGATCACAATAAAGCAAATAACCTTGATTCATTACCACCATTTTAGGAGGTCTTCATTATGACAAAGAAATTTAACAAAGGCAGCGAAAACGGCAACTCCCCTAGAAAGGGCCACTTTCAGGAAGAATTCGGCCAAGAAATCATTTCTGGCGATAACAGCAAAGGAAACAAACGGAATAAAGATCAACAATCGAAGACTGCAGAAAAGTAAATATCCTAAGGCCGGCTGCCTAAAGCAGCTGGCTTTTTTAAATAGAGGTTTGGTTGCTGAATTTGGATCACTATCTCACAGGAACGTTATGACCCGCCCAACTCGATTTTTGACCGTTCGCTGTTAGTTTTTACTGTCAAACAAGATTTCTGACCGTTCACCGTTTTGTGCCTATTCAGCCAATTCGTTCCATATTTCACTGCCCATTGAATGCTCTCCTTTATCTGCTCCATTCACCTGCTTTTACGCACTTTTTTCTACAGTAAGGCGCTTTTCTGCTTCAATCATCCCCATTAAGTATTATTTCTACTAAGATGTTTACTACCATTCATCCAGTTCGATCTAATTACAAGCGCCCTTGCATCTTATACAAAAAAAACTGCAGACACAGCCTGCAATTTTTCAGTCTTCCTTATCAAATTCAGCTTCATCATTTCTGCCTCTGTCAATTGTAATAGCAGCTGTTTCATTATTCATGTACAGCGGTATTTGCATCTTGTCGCCGTTATCATAAAAGGCTTCATTGATTTTTTCGTTTGCCCTCGATGTTTCTTCACTGCCTAGATAAGATGATTTATCCTTTTTCCGGGTCATTCGCTCGCCTCCATTCATATTTATCATTCCCCATGAAATAAAAAAAATCTCCCAGTTCAAGGAGATTTTCCGGCAAGGCTTAAGCACCTAATTGTTCTGCTATGATCACACGCTCAACTGCCTCAATGGCGTCTTTTTCATCACTGCCTTCTGCAGATACCACAATTGTTGTACCTTTAGAGATTCCAAGAGACATAACACCCATGATTGATTTTAAGTTTACTTTACGGCCGTTTGCTTCTAAATTCACATCAGCTGTGAATGAGTTGACTGCATTTACTAATGAAGTTGCAGGACGTGCGTGGATTCCAGATTCACTTGTAATTTCAAATGATTTTTGTATCATTGCTTACTTCCCCTCCCATATTGTTAACAAACAATATTATAATCGTTTTCGGATAAAAGAAAACTGTTTTTTTTGGAGTTACGCAAGCTTGACGATCTCCTCGTGCATGATGTAGCTGTGAAGATAAATGGTGCATGTTTCTGTGCTCTTTTTTTCAATAATAATCGTATTTTGGAGCGGATCTTTAATTAGAATGAGCCGTTCATGCTCAAAATCCAGCAAGGACTCAAGTGTCTCAAGCTGGCGGCAGGCAAGCAGAAAACGCTCGTCACTCATTTTACGGTCTTTTTTAAAAATAACCTGTTTATCCCTAATGCTTGTTTTGTACACGTTTCCCACATCCCTTTACAAGTTATTCCACCTTATATTTAAAATATCTGAAATTTCAATAAAAAGCTATAGGCAACTTGACGACAAATTTTCAATAGTGTATATTAAAATCATCATTTAGCTAATAGTTAGTGAGCTATTGTTGTAATAAACAATGTTTACGCATACATATTTGCTGCATGATAAATATTTCCAGGTAGCAACACCTTGTGCTACAGTATTAGGAGGATAAAGTACTATGCAAAACGGTAAAGTAAAATGGTTCAACAACGAAAAAGGTTTCGGTTTTATCGAAGTTGAAGGCGGAGACGATGTATTTGTACATTTCTCAGCTATCGAAGGCGACGGCTACAAGTCTTTAGAAGAAGGACAGGAAGTCTCTTTTGAAATCGTTGAAGGAAACCGTGGACCACAAGCTGCTAACGTTGTGAAATTATAATTACAAACGTACATTATATTTGATCATATACGATGCAAGAAAGAGGCTGAGTTAACTCAGCCTCTTTCTTTCGTGAAATCCTGGCTGATCATTAAGTATTCCACTGCCTTTATATTCTGTTTAAGCTTTTTTTCGATTCTGCTTACTTCAAACTGATTAAAAACATTTCCGTTCTTCGCCATAAACAGCAGCATGTCCAAATCTCCATATATCTCATAAAATGCATTTTTAACATCTTCATTTATGCTGACCCTGGTTCTCATGGAAAGCTATCTCCCTCCTTATCCAATCGTCCTTCTAGTCTAAAAGATTCAATTTTATTTTATATGCAACATAATTCTGTTATAAGGAACGAGAATCCTTCTTTTTAACGAATTATTTTTTATTCTGAAAATTCATTTTGTTCCTTTAGACTCATTTTTCAGATGTATATTTTAAGGAAGATGTCGAACGATAAGTAAGTGGAGGTGACTAACATGGACCAGATTAATCATACAGGCCTTATCAGCGGCTTCAATAATCTAAAACAATTAGAAATGGCTGTAGCAGCGGCACAAAAAATGACAGGATCTGCAACGATGAGCATGGATCCTGAGGCGATTCAAAACGCGGAAAAAGCACTTCAGGATGCAAAAGCTATCTATCAGACTGCAGGGGATACAGGAGTTGACCAGGACTTTCTCAGCAATCAGAATGAACTTCTTCTGCAATGCGAGCACCAGCTTAACGAGGCGAAACAATAGTAAGCATATAAAAATCCGCTGAATTTAGATGTCAGCGGATTTTTATGTCAGCTTCTTGCCGTATTCTTTTATTTTTTGACCAACCGTGCATTCTTCAATACAGAAAGAATGAGCATACTTTTTTCCGTATTCCTTGCGAAAATGCTTCTTTAATAAACAATCCGTACAATAGGTGTCGAGCAGCTGGTCGATTTCACAAACAACTTGTTTTTTCTCCAATTCATTCAACTCCATCAATCGCTGTCAAGCTTCCATTCACTTGCAATTGTTATTCCTTTTAATCCTTGTCCTGCAAGCTTATCTGCTTCTTCGTTTTCTTTTCGAGCAATTTGCATGCATATTGGACGCACTTTCATTTTTTTCAGCGCTGCTTCAATTTTATCAAGCCAGCGGGTGTAAGCTTCTTCATAGACAGGCCACTCTCCGGACAGCTGGTTAAGCACAACTTGCGAATCTCCTTTGAACGTTACATCCTGATAACGTACGCCGAGTTCATCAAGTTTTTGCACCATAAAGTAAACCGCCATGTATTCTGCTTCGTTATTGGATTCTGCACCATCAGCTTTTGCACTGAATCTCATTCTTGTCCTTTTCTCGTTGATTGTATAATAGATCACAGCGCCAAGACCTGCTTCTTTTGTTTGTTTATTGTAGTTGCCGTCAAAATAAGCTTCAACGTCGACAGGCTCATGCACGACTTCCAATTTTAATTTCTTTAATTCTTTAAGTGACCATGCTGTGCCGCGTGTATCAATAAATTCTATTGATTTCACCCTGCCGGTTTTTTCGAGATCATCACCAATTACAATGGCTGAATCAAGATCTGTTTCGTTATCAGATGTAAAAAGTAAGTTCTTTTTTTTCGGGCTGATGTACATCCAGTGTATGAGATATTTCACCTGTTCCACTCCTAATTCGGCTGAGCATTATATGCATTAGTTTTGCTCATACCATCAAATGTATTCACTGTGCTATAATCATATTCGGTAATTAACCAATGCGCTTGCCGTTTGATCAAAAAACAGCCTATACGAAAGGAGCTTAACTAAACATTTAAGCAAGGAGAGAGACTGTATCCCAATTGAAATCTTATGGCTTGGTTTCACGTAAATCAATTTTAGCATTGTTCTTTTGTTTTATAAACTATTCGGCAAAAGGGGATTGTTTGTCTGGATTTTCAATTAACCATTCGTCTTTTTTGTAAAAATTGCAGCCCAATGAGTAAGGAGTTGAAGACATAGATGATCGAAGTATATGTAGACGGTGCTAGTGCAGGAGATCCTGGGCCTTCAGGAGCCGGCATTTTCATTAAAGGGCACGGCAAAGGGGAAAAGTTCTCAGTCCCTCTTGGCATCATGACGAATCATGAAGCCGAGTATCATGCCCTAATAAAAAGCCTGGAAATTTGTCTTGAGAAAGGATTTTCGATTATTTCAGTCAGAACGGATTCACAGCTTGTAGAACGTGCTGTTGAAAAGGAATATGTGAAAAATCCAGCTTTCGTTCCGCTGCTTGAGAAGGTTCTAGGCTTAAAAAATCAATTTGAGCTGTTTTTTATTAAATGGATTCCGAGCAAACAAAACAGTGTAGCCGATCAGCTGTCACGAGATGCCATTCGGCTGAATGGAGATACATAATGATGAAGCTGAAAAAATCTTCAGTTGCCGATCAGCTGTCACGAGATGCCATTCGGCTGAATGGAGATACATAATGATGAAGCTGAAAAAATCTTCAGTTGCCGATCTCAGTCTCTTGTTAGTAGCTTTTATATGGGGATCTACGTTTGTGATTGTCCAAAAAGCCATTCACTTTATGCCGCCGCACTTTTTTAATGGCATTCGTTTTTTTGCTGCAGCCGTTATTCTGACTATGATTAGTATAAGAGTAACCCGCTTTCGACTTTCAAAAGACACATTGCTTGCCGGAATGTCGCTTGGTGTCTTTTTGTTTTTAGGATACGCCTTTCAGACTGTCGGCTTGTTGTATACAACCTCTTCAAAAACTGGATTTATTACTGGTTTAAGTGTGATGATCGTTCCTCTATTGTCCATCTGGCTTCTTAGGGAACGCGCCAGAAAAACAGTTTATTTTGCAGCTGGACTTGGAACAGCAGGCTTGTATCTTTTAACCCTGAGTGATTTCTCATCACTAAATATTGGAGATTTGCTTGTTCTCTTTTGCGCCGCTGCGTTTGCTTTGCATATTATCTTTACAGGGAGGTTTTCCGGCAGTCATGATGCTTGGATGCTGACGATCGTTCAGCTTTCAACGGTTTCTATCCTGAGCTTTCTTGCTTCCGGGGTATTTGAAGCTGCAAATGTGAAAGAGAATTTCGGCAGCATGTTTACATTTGAAGTTCTGTTTGCCCTTATCATTACCGCCTTATTTGCAACTGCATTCGCCTTTTTCGTTCAAACAAAGCTTCAGCAGTACACAACAGCATCAAGAGTTGCTCTCATTTATGCCTCAGAGCCAGTGTTCGCTGCTTTAACCGCTTTTATTTTCATTGGAGAGCGAATGACAGTATACGGCATGATCGGCTGTCTGCTTATATTGGCAGCTATGCTTACAGCTGAATGGAAGCAAAACAGCACGGAAGAATCTCTTTCCATATAAAAATCCCGGGATTCCCGAGATTTTTTTAAAACGCAATTATAAAATTATATGAATTGATGGCAAGCGGAAGCGCCTGAATCCTCGTCAGAAGGCTCTCAAAAAAAGTCAAATCCTTACTTTTCCGTCGGAGCCTTGTCTGTCATGCCTGTGCGACAAATCCGCTTCCGCTTTCTAATTAGATTAAATTCAGTTTTTGTGCCACAAGAACTGCCTGTGTGCGGTTTTTTGCCTTTTCTTTTGTCAGCCTTTCAAGAAGTGAGACAAAGAATGAGCCGTCAAATTCCTTCTGTGCTTTTAATGTCAGCTCAATCGCAGCTATGACCAGCTCGTCCTCGGCACCAGTGTAATGTTTGCCGAACTCGATAAAGCCAAGAGCATCTTCCTTAAGCTGAAATCCTTTATCTTTTAAATGCAGCAAATAATCTTTAACCGACTGTTTCGTATGTAGCAAGCAGACCCCGCCTTAGGTGTAAAGTTTCATCCATCCTAATTTTAGCTGATGGATAAAAAAATTTCTATACCATTTCTCCCTAGTAATAACCTATTTCATGAATTTCATCTGATTGAAAAGTGATAACGAGCGGATCATTATTTTGCGCTTCTTTAACCATTGCTTTTGCAACTGTTTTTGCATGGATGGGTTTCATTATTTTTAATTTTCCGACAAAAAGAAATCCAAAACTTTTAGCCATCCATACGCCTAACTTTTCTCCGAAACGAAATTCTTCCCTGTCACCAAGCAGCAGAGACGGCCTGAACAAGATAACCGAAGGCAGACCGAGATTCCTTAAGGCATCCTCCATCTGTCCTTTTACTCGATTATAGTAAAACAGTGAATCACAATCGGCTCCGACAGCAGAGACGGCAAGGACTTTTTTAACACCTTGCTGTTTGGCCAGACGGGCTGCTTCTACTGCATATTCAAAATCCACTTTATAAAACGCTTCCTTGGATTTGGCTTGCTTCATCGTGGTACCTAAACAAATAAACAATTCATCTGCGGCAAATTCACTGCCATACTGAGATAATTGATCAAAATCGGGTATGATTGTATTTTTATGTTTGGCATTTTCATGGGTTAATGGCTTTCTTGTAATCGTCTTCACTTCTGAGTACTGCTTAGATGCAAGCAGGAGGCTGAGCAATTCTGTTCCTATCAAACCGGTTGCTCCAATAATCAATGCTTTCTTCACGATCGCCACTCCAATCTTATACTTAGAATCATAAAGGAATCAGAGCAATTAATCAAAAAAGAGAGGTCACATTGCCTCTCTCACTGCCAGGGCATCTGATAAAAACGTATGCAGCCCTCTAAGTTCCATTTCCTCAATCATCTGAACAGCGCGGTTATGCTCAACGTTCAAAAGGGCTTCATTAAGCGGGCACTCTACTGGAACATCACACGTAATTTCAGCTAGTTTCCTTGATAAATGAAGCATTTCAAGATCCTGTTCAATCTTAGATCGCTGAGCTTTGGTCAGCTCTTCTAAGCTGCTTAGCAGGCCTTCTATAGACTTGTATTTCGCAATCAGTTTATATGCTGTTTTTTCTCCAATCCCGCGAACGCCGGGATAGTTATCACTGCTGTCTCCCATTAGTCCTTTTACATCGATAAGATGAGCGGGAAGAATGCCTGTTTCTTCTGTGAAGAAGTCGTGCGTATAAACTTTATACTGCCCGATTCCTTTTTGCATTAGGACAACCTGTACATCCTCAGTTAATAACTGCAGCAGATCACGGTCACCTGTCAAAATGGAGACATTCATTTCCCCTCCGTAAAGTTTCGCAAGTGTGCCGATGCAATCATCTGCCTCATAGCCTGCAAGTCCAACATTCGGTATGTTTAAAGCTTCAACAACTTCTTTAGCCAGATCAAACTGAGGAAGCATTTCAACTGGAGCTTCCGGACGGTTTGCTTTATAGTGGTCAAACAATTCTGTGCGATACGTTTTGCTCCCCATATCCCAGCAGCAAATCACATGACTCGGGTTAAAGTGTTTAATTGATGCCAGTAAATGCTTTAAAAAACCGTTCACTGCATTCGTCGGCACCCCTTTGCTGTTGATCATAAAATTGCCGTAAACAGATGTTGCATAAAAAGCTCTAAAAAGAAGCGCCATGCCATCTACTATTAATAAATGCTGTTTATTTTTCATCTATTATCAAGTCTCCTATCTAAAAAAATCAAGTACCTCTATCATATCATAATAAGTGGGACAGACTGAAAGGGAAAAACATGAAAAAGACCCTCACCATTTGTGAAGGCCTTTTGTGTTTTGATATCTATTTAGACTCCTGGTTCTTTTTGCTGTTCATTTTTTTCACTTCTGTTTCTGCATAAGAAGCGAATTCTTCGTTAAAGCCATTTTTCTTTTTAGCATTGTTGTTGCGCTGTGCATTTGCATTTCCGCTTTTCGTTCTGCCCATTTTTAACACCTCTTTTCAGTTGTGCTAGTCTTAGGATTTCCGTAAAGCGGGTATGATTACACGCAGAAGTTATTGGTTATCTGCAGGGTATTTTCGCTGTACAAACTCTCGGACCATTTCATCAGAGACCCGTTTTCTTGTCGGTATGATGCCCTGTTTAGCAAGTTCATTGATCTCAGCTGTAACGGCATTGATGCCGACAACAGAGAATGGCTGTGAGTGTCTGCATTGCTGAACGGCCTGTTCAATAAGCGCTTCTCTTTTTTCTTCTAACGCTATAAATGCGGAAACAATCGCATGTTGTTTTTTACTGTGAGCTGAAATTTCTTCATGTACGTTTGTCATTGGTCAAGTCTCCTCTTTTTTTCATCAGGTTCAGTACTTTTTCAGTAGGTGTCCAGCAATCGAAAGAATAATCCGGCTTTGTTTCAAAACCGAGCCGGCCGCAGCGGTACATCATTTTTCCGCCGCTGCGGAAGCTTTGAAAATGAGTACATGCGGCACAAACCTGATATTGTTTACTGTTCATCTCTTTCTAGCTCCATCATAATTTGCTTTAGAGTCAGATTTCCTTTTTGATGCAGGGTTAAATCATTGTTTGTATAAGCAGATAAAAGAGCCTCGTAGTAATTCTCTGCCTGATTGGCAAGGTTCTCAAGCAGCAGGCTGCATTCATTCATGAACTGCTCTAGATAATACTCGCCAAATTGATCCTGGTGTGCTGATAAGATATCCGTTATCGGCGTGTCGAGTTTTCCCTGCAGCTCGTCACTCATGGTTTTCTTTTCATTTTTTTCAAAAAAGGATTTCGTGTTTTTAAATTTTTTCAATGGCTGGCGGATTTCCGCTGATTTTATGTCTTTTAATGCAGCTTGCAGCTTTGGTGTATGAAACTTGGTGAATTCAGGCATTGATGTCCGGAGCTCGTTATTAGTCAATGCAATCTCCTTGGAATGACGCTTAAACACATTCTCAAGCAGCTTGTGGGTGTACTTTTCAAGCCTTAGTGTTGTTGCCTGCAGTTCTTGCAGAACATGAAATTGCAGCGATACAAGCAGGTCCTGCAGGCAGTTCTCAAGGATTTCTTTTGTTTGTTTTGAAGATCCCGCAAAAGCTCCAGGATGAAAGGATTCTTTAAATAAGTCTGGAAACCTCAGCATCGTCCGCTGTTTGACATAAAAAAGCTGTTCTTTAATTTCCTGCAGAACCTGTTTTTGCTCAAGCTGGTGTTCATCTGTACGAAGCATGGATACGATCTCGGCACGTTCGGATGACAGTCTCTTAAGTTCATTCTTTCTCTTTTCCTGATCATCATCTGCAGCGTTCAGGATCGACTGCAATTGCTGCTTTGCAATAGACAGCTCTACTTTGGCGGACATAATCATCGAAGCGGATAAGTCGTTATTGATAAAGTGCATAAAATCATCTTGGAACTGAGTGAATTCAGATATTGCAGGGTCTGACGTTTTTTCAAGCTCCATCAAACTTGATATGCCATAAAGACGCGGATGGCGTATCTCATGGGTAAGCAGCTGCCCGGTAATATACTCTTTTACCATTTCAATTTCTTCCTTGCTCTCTGCAAGATCAATGGCGTTGATGACAAAGAACATCTTATCCATGGTAAATGTATCTTTCACGCGACCAAGCTGTTTCAGAAATTCACGGTCTCCTTTTGAAAAAGGATGATTATAATACGTAACAAATAAAATGGCATCCGCATTTTTAATGTAATCAAAGGCTACTTCTGTATGCCGCGAGTTAAAGGAGTCTGCACCCGGTGTATCAACAATCGTAATTCCATTTCGAGTGAGGGGGCTGTCAAAATAGATGATGACCTCCTCTACCATGCAGGCTTTTTCTTCATTGGCGACAAACTCTTTGTATTCCTCTCTCTCAACTGCTCTTACCGTTCCGCTGATTGAAGGGAAATCCTTTAAAGCATGAGTGTAGAGCGGGAGAAGGGATTTCAGCCTCTCATTCCCGCCTTCTAGCTCATTGAGTTTTGAAAGAGCTGAATGAACCGATTCTGCTTCTATCGAAAATAAATCGGCGATTTCCGTCAGAAATGCTTCTTCTGATTTAAACTTCACTTCAATTAAACCGTGAGGCTTATCCGCTGTAACAGGCACAATTTTGTTAATTGTCGCCGTAGTAGGCGTTGGAGAAGAAGGCAAAAGCTTTTCGCCGAGAAGGGCATTTGCAAATGACGACTTTCCTGCACTGAAAGCACCGAATAAAGCAACGGTAAAAGATTTATTTTGAAGCGATTGTGCCTTCTCTAAAAGAGAAGCCGACAGCATGTGAAAACCGGGAATATCCCGCATGGCATCTGAAGCCCTGGCAATCTGCATTGAAAAGAAATCCTGATCGAGATGGAGTTCATGCTTTGGCAGTTCTTCTGTAAGCTCATCTCTCAAGGCAGAAACAGGTTTATGAGGCTCAAGTACCCCTTCAACAGGCTCCTTCATAGGGTACTTCTGCAGCCACTCCGTAATATTGATATCTGGAAAGCTTTGCTGATCCATCAGTTCACTTAAATCATTTTTCACTTGTTCAAATGAAATCAGGCTGTGATAGGTCTCATTTAATTCTTCAAGCTGTTTGTTCGCTTCGTCAACTTCTTTTTCAAGGGCTTTTATCTGATCTGCACTCTGGTTCTTCAGATGGTGTTCAATCTCTTCGATAAGAGGCAGGACCTGCTGTTTGCACTCTTTTTTTACAGCCTCGCTTAAATCATTGGAATAGGTCAGCGTATATTGCGAGTTTACTGTTGCACCTTTATGGATTGAATCCTGCAGCAGCTGTGGCTGAATCTTTACATCGAACGATTGAATGTCATTTAAAATAACTGGATCATGGATTTCATATTCAGCACTTTTTTTCTTTAAAAGTTCAGACAAATGCCACGTTATTTGTGACTGCAAGTGACGTGTTATTTCATCAAAAAGGTCAGACTCGCGCTTTTGCCGCTCTTCCATTGTTTTCACTTTAGAGAAAAGCAGGCCGACTTTAAATCCGGGCTGTGCAGCTGCAATATATCGCTCCGCCTTGGACCTTGTTTCAAATGGAATCAAATTCGCATTTTTTAGGATATACTGAAGCTGTTCCTTCATATCAAAAACTGCGCTGTTCACTTTATCAAACAGGCTTTGAAGTGCTGAAGCAGATGCCTCTCTGTTTACTTGCACTGATTCTAATCGCTGAATTAATTCCTCTGCCTGGATGTCTTTTATCTCAAGATCGTCCTCTTTCCACTTCAAAAATTCATTTACTAATGATTTCAATGTGGACTGGGCACTCTGGACAACAAGATGATCTTCGGCGATTGTATCGCGAATGAGTTTTTTTACTGTCTGAAGCTGATTATGTGTATTTTCATGATCTACTAAAGATGTATAAAAGATATGGTTTTTAGAAAGACCGGCTCCTCCAAATGTCGTTTCGATCTGTGATCTAAAATAAGAAAAAGAAACTTCTTCCTCTCTATGTTTATCAATTTGATTCACAATCAGGTATACATTTTTGCCTTTGTGTATCATTTCACTAATAAAAGTCACATTCTCTTCAGACTGCACATGATTATAGTCTGTAACATAGAAAATCAGATCTGCAAGATGCAGTGTTGATTCTGTTGCCATCCGGTGGGCGGCATCTGTTGAATCAATGCCGGGCGTATCCATAATCACCACATTTTCAGGCAGAGCCTGATATAAATCGCTGATCTCAACTTTCATAATTTCTTCGCCCTGTTTACAATAATCTTTCACTTGCTGAATGGAATATTCTCCGTTCAATTTCAGCAGATTCCCGCTGCTGTCATGCAAAATGACCGACTTGTCCCCTTTTTGGAGCAGCACCACATTAGCACTGGTCGGGATCGGACTTGTAGGCAGAATAGATTCTTCAAGGATCGTATTGATCATTGTTGATTTACCGGCAGAAAAGTGACCGGTAAATGCAATGTGTTTTGTTTCTTTATGTACTTTATAAATAAGCTCTTTTACCTTATCTGCAGCGGCCTTATCTTCTTTCACTTTTTCGAAAACAGCAGCTGAACGCGGCAGCAGATGGTGTTTTAACGTTTTCGTGCTCATTGCCTAAACCCCTTTGTCTAGCGTATATTGCTATTTTACTTGATTTTTTGTCTTTTTCCCATCATATTATAGAATGTATGAATGGTTCTCTAGAAACCTGAAACTTTTTTTAAGCATGACTCGTATAACGAGTAATTGCAAATAGTTTTTTCAATAGCTGAAAGGTGGGCATTTTCTTGTTGTTTGGAAAGGTATTGTGTAAATTTGGAGTCGGCTCTGCAAAAATTGATCTTGTTCTAAAAGGTGATACATACTGCATCGGCGATATGATCAAAGGCGAGTATATTATTAATGGCGGTGTTGTTGAACAGCGATTAAAACGAGTTGAATCAGATCTTGTGCAGACAACTTCAGATGATGACCGCAAAATAGTGATTCATACGAATACGATTTTCTCTTCAGCTATGATTTTGGCACAGGAAAAAAAAGTGATGGGTTTCTCTTTTAAGCTTCCATCTTCCCTTCAGCCATCTGATCACCGTGTATCTTATAAATTTATTACACGGCTGGTTTTTACAGACGGCATCAGCAGTGTAGATCATGATGAAATTATCATTCAGCCTGATTAAACCCCGGCAAAAGGTGACGTTATGCTCAGGTCACCTTTTTTCATGTTTACAATTATCAATTTCAAGCCTTATTGAATACTTGCCAGGGCCTGCTCCATTATCGAGAATATGCGCTTTTTCAGGATGGTATTGTTTTATGTACCGGTAATTATTATATATTCGAGCGGTTCACGGTTTAGCCGTGTCCATTCTCGTTCAGCAAAACCGGTATCATAGTCAATCACTGACTCCATCTTTCTTCACTCTTTACAAGGAATATTCATAAATTATACCATTTAATGTTTTTGCAATATGAAAAAACGCTCTATAAATAGAACGTTTTTTTGTTTACTTAATTTTCCGGCTGTTTCATTTTAGACTCAGCTTTTTTCGTACCTTTCCATTTGAAGATTTTATTCATGAAAAGATAGATGGCTTTTGACTCTTTCGTTAACAATGGGCCTAGGATTGCTAATATCAGCACATAGAGTGCTGAGAATGGTTTTAGAATCGGCATCAGACCCCCAGCTATCCCTAAGTTAGCCATGATGATCGAAAACTCTCCTCTTGAGACGATGGTCAGTCCGATGTTTAGTGAACCTTTATGAGATAACCCGGCTCTTCTGCCTGCGATCATACCTGCTGTGATATTACCGAAAATCGTCAGTACAACAGCGCCAAGAGCAAGCCATACAGCGCCTCCAAGTGAAAATGGATCAATGCTTAGTCCGAAGCTGAAGAAAAAGAGTGCTCCGAAAAAATCACGAAAAGGAACAACTAAATGTTCAATTCGGTCGCTGTGGTCTGTTTCTGAAAACACCAGACCTAACAGCAGCGCGCCAATTGCTTCAGCAACATGGATTGTTTCTGAAAAACCGGCAATAAAGAACAGGGAAGCAAATACGACGATGATAAAGATTTCATCTGAAGAAATACTCAATAGTTTGTTTAGGATTGGTGTTGCTTTTCTGGCAACAATGAAAAATAAAAGCATGTACCCGAGGGCAATAAGAATAGAGGTTAATGCTCCGCCAATAGATGTTGCATCTCCAAGAACGAGGCCTGATACGACAGATAAGTAAACAGCTAAGAAGATATCCTCGAACATAATAATTCCCAAAATAAGTTCGGTCTCGGTGTTACCGGTTCTTCTTAAATCAACCAATACTTTAGCGACTATGGCACTGGAGGAAATTGTGATGATGCCTGCAATAATCAAGATTTCAAGCAGAGGGAATCCAGCAAGGTAGGCAAAAAGCAAACCTATAGAAAAATTTATTAAAATATAGATTGACCCGCCCATCACAATGGACTTTCCTGATTTGATCAATTTTCCGATAGAAAACTCGAGTCCCAGGTAAAAAAGGAGAAATAGAACACCCATGCGTCCCATAAACTCGATTATTTCCGCACTCTCAATGAAAGTTAAATCAATGACTCCAATCTTTGGAGCGTGAGGACCTACCAGCATTCCTAGGACTATGAGGAATGGAATAATGGAGAACTTAAATTTCCCAGCTAAAAGGGCTGCAATTGCTACTAAAACTAATGCTGTTCCTACTTCAAATACTAAATGATCCATCTATACATACTCCCCCTTAAGAAGATAATAAATTTTTAATTAGCGCTTTCAAATCCTTTCTTTCTCCTGAAATAACTAAAGTGTCACCAGCTTCGATCCGTGTTTCCGGTCCTGGATTCAATACTTTTTTCTGATTTTTTTTCATGATAGCAATGACGGTTACGCCGTACTCGTTTCGAATATCAATGTCTAAAATGGATTTATTCACAGCAGGAGCACCCGGCTCTACTTTGAACCATTCAATCACAAGATCATCAAGGGCAATTTCAATGGACTCCAAAGCTTTTGGCTTGTATACCATGCCGCCTAATATGGCTGCAACTTGTCTTGCTTCAGAATCATTAAAAGTAACACTTGAGATGCTTTCCTCATGATCATCCGCATCAAAATGATAAATTTCTCTTCTTCCATCATCGTGAATCACGATGACAATTTTATCATTTGTTTTTGTAATCACTTCAAACTTTCTGCCGATTCCGGGCAATTCACTTTCTCTGCAATTCACACCTATTCCTCCTTCACATTTTGGGCAAAAAAATAGAGGCCTTTTATAAGGTCTCCAATTTTCTTACTTTCATTGTATCGAACTTTTTTGATGTATTCAAATAGTTTGCACTTTTATTCACAAAGTATTCAAAGGTTCTAAAACTCTTTCGATGAAAACGGCAAAAAGTATTTAACCCCTCTTCTATTAAATGGAAGTACCTTCATATCTGCAATCAAATGACTTGCATACCCCGCTGTGCTCACTATAAATAAATTATCCATCCCGATTGCCTGCTCAAATTGAAAGGCAATAACTGAAAAAAAAGCAAGGCCTGCAAGAGAATGCGTGTAGCTTCGATGGGGCACAAAGGAAGCAATCACGATAAATACTCCCAGCATGATAATCCAGCTCTCCTGTAAAGAAAGACCCCCAGCAAGAACCCCAATCCCTGTCATTGTCAGCATGTGTCTTTGCCTAAAAAAAGCAGAAAGAACGATAATGGCAGTGCCTGATCCCATTCCAATCCAGATTTCATTTCCTTTCCCTTGAAAAAAACTGTACATAATCATTAAGAAACCAATAATTTGTGCAAGTGTGCGAACAAACTGATGGGAAAAAGTGATCCGATTACTTAATTTTCCGTCTATATCAATATCCGGTATAAGTGCAGTCAGTCCGCCAAGACCTGATAATATCAATGTTGTCTGCAGGTCGGTCTGCATGGAGCTTGCAATAATAAATCCTGTTCCTGCCCCAATAGCCATATGTGATGTTCCATTCATAGATGCTTCCAGTCTCCTTTTTTGTTAATCCTATTATTCTAATATAAAAAAGTCCTTCTGGGAGGACTTTTTTGGAAAAAGTTTCTGATTTATAGTTGGACTACTTTTACAGGTGACATTCCCAGTTAAGTTTTTAAAACACGAAGCACAATTTCAAATAACCTTTTTTCCTTGATCCAGTTGGGTCATTTCAGTATCCAATAAAAAAAGATCCCCCTACGGAGATCTTTAGCTATTAAAACGAATGAGCCAAGTCTTTAGCGCGTGCAATACCATTTTCTTTGATTTCTTGTGCTTTATCAGGCATTGCTGCTTGACCTTCAATGAATAAGCCATCAAATGATGGAACTCCGAAGAAATTCATCATGATTCCAATGTAACGATGTCCCATTTCCATTTCAGCTGCTGGTCCAGTTGAGTAAATACCGCCGCGAGCCTGGATGTGAAGAGCTTTTTTATCTGTTAATAAACCAACAGGTCCTTGCTCTGTGTATTTGAATGTTTTGCCTGCAACAGCTACTGAGTCAAGATATGCTTTCATAACCGGAGGGAATGAGAAGTTCCACATCGGTGTTACGAAAACATATTTGTCAGCTGAAACAAATTGTTCGCTCAGTTCTGACAGACGTCCAACTTTTGCTTTTTCTTCTGCAGAAAGCTCCTCAAAGCCTTTACCGGTTTGAAGTTTGCCCCAGCCGCTGAATACATCAGCATCGATATGCGGAATGTTCTCTTTATAAAGATCGATGTGAACGACCTCATCGTTTGAATTAACTTCTTTGTAACTATCTAAAAATGCTTTTCCTGCTGCCATGCTAAATGAAGCTGTGTCGTCATGCGGATGTGCTGTGATGTATAAAACTTTTGCCATTTTTCATTTCACCTTTCCTTGTTTAAAATTAGAGACATTTTATTATTGTATTAAATCGAAAGATTAAAACAATAAATTATGAATCTTTAAATTAAAAATCTTTAATTCGAGATAATAATATCGAATATTTTCTTCTTTGTCAATTGATTTGAATTTAAATAAAAAAGAGATATGATTTTCCTCACTCTTTTCCTTTTGGCATCTGAACTTTTTTGAAACATAAACTAAGTAACGAAGAAAAATAATATAGCTAAGACATAGAAAGCAAAGAGTTAAAAAATGCAAATCAACCCTGCATCAGACGAATCTCACTCTTATAACTCGCACAAATTTTATCTTTTTTCATGTTCATAAAAAATGACTGCCGTTCAGGACGGCAGCCGATATAAACAGATATGATCATTTTATTAATTGTCTTAACTCTTTTGTCATTTGCTCAGTCAGCTCGGGTCTGCCGTGAAATTTGGCTGGGGTATTCTGAAAAAGCTGTATGAGCCATTTATCTTCTCTTTTTACTGCGATCAGCGTCTGGTGAGTATTAACATCGGGATTCAGATCTGTCTGCCCTGGCGGAACCATTCCTGCAATGGCACCAAAATGGCTGCTTCTGTATTGAGAAGCTGCACATTTTTCACTTTGGTGATAAAGGGGGCAGTAGTATGACTTTCAAAAATAGGGCTGAGATGCCCGTAAATATCGCTGCGCCCAATTGCCAGGCTGCCGTCAAACCCAATCATTTCTCCTACTTCTGCAAATAAATCGGCCATTTCACGTGCATTACGGTTATTCCAAGCTTCTATAAGCTGATGATAAAGAATATGTATCGTATTCATGTTCATTTCCTCCCTGCGTCCTTTATTCTGATTTTACATTAAATTATTTCTCATAGAAAACATCCAGGGTTCAATACTATATAAAAAGTGAGAAGGATGAGATTATGACCGAATTTCCTGTAATTCACACAAATGTTTGGGATGCAATCGTGGCGGTACCCGCAGTTTTGATCCTAACTCAAATTTTAAAGCTCTATTTCCATATTCCTGGAAGATACGTTCCCAGTCTTGCCGGATTGCTGGGAATGGGAATCTCCATTTTCATCAGCCATCCGCATCACTTATCTTCAGGAATTTTTATGGGTTTTTTTTACGGCAGTGCAGCAGTTGGTACCTATTCTTCGCTTAAGACTTCGATCTTGGCTTACCGCGGGCGATCAAAGTATGGTGATAAATCAACATAAAAAAAACTGCCATTATGGCAGCGAATATATTTAAGAAGCAGTATTTACCTTTTTAAGTATGTAACCAATTAATGCGCTGTAGACTAAGACGGTACCTAATAGAAATAACATTGTCATTGTCTCACACAACCTTTTCACTGAGAATGATTCTTAAAATCAGTGTAGCACTAATGAAAATCATTTTCAACAAGAAAAAAGGAACCGACTGTTCAGACTCGGGCAGACAGATAAGAATTCTACCGAAAAGTCCGGGTAAGAAAGTCCCGAAAGAGACCTCATGGTTCCTCTTTTCCAGGAATAAACCTTCTTTTATTTAAAAACGACTTCTTATAATCCGTATGCTGCATCAGTGCTTTTTCTTCTTCTCGAATCCGGATGGTCAAAACTGCGGCATTGAGAACTGTGAAAAGAATGGCAGTAGCGTAAGCTTGAAAAAAAATTGGCAGAAAAAGAATTTCAACAGCTACAACTAAATAATTTGGATGCCTCATAAACCTGTATGGACCTTTTGCAACGACTTCAAGGTCCGGGACGATAATGATCTTTGTATTCCAAAAAGCCCCTAAACTGACGACCGCCCAGTACCTGATTATCTGAGTAATTAAAATAACCGGCAGGATCATCATCCAAAGCGGTGATACTTCTTTATTAAAGACAATTACTTCTAGTGTGAATGAAAGCAGAAACAGCAGATGAACGGCTACAATCAGCGGATAATGTTCCCTGCCGTGCTCTTTTCCTCCCATGCTTTTCATGTGTGCTTCGTTTCTCCTGGCAATAAATAATTCAGAGACTCTTTGAACAATGATAATAATAAGGAAGAAATAAAAAATCATACAGCTGTCTTCCATTCAACTAGTAAAAGCTCGGAGCAAAATCCTGGCCCGAGGGCTGCAATTATGCCTAAATCCGATTCCGCAGCAATCCGGCTGTTTAAGTATTCTTCCATTACGTACATAACTGTGGCAGATGACATATTTCCATGATTTTTCAGAACTTTTTTGGAAACTTGGAGCTGTTCATCGGCAAATCCAAGGCTTGATTGATAGGCTTGAAGCACTTTCTTCCCGCCTGGATGTGCTAGAAAATGTTTAATTTGCTTAAGCGGAATGTTTTCTTCTTGCAGGTAGTCTGCAACGGTCTGTTTTAGCCAGTTTTTAATAATACTCGGTATATCCCTGGAGAAAATGACGTAAAATCCGTTATTTTTAATATCCCATCCCATGACGTCTTCAGAATCCTTCATAAAGGTTGAGCGCGTAGAGAGTGTATTAGGGACAGTTTTAAGCGAAGAAAGCTCTTTTATCTTAATTCCTTCTCCTGCAAGCAGCGTACATGCTACACCATCTGCAAACAAAGAAGTGCCAATGAAGTTGCTTTTCGATAAATCATCATGCTGAAAAGTCAGGCTGCACAGTTCCACACAAACGACAATCACTTTAGCAAACGGATAGGCTTTGCAGTAGTCATGAGCTCTGGACAGACCTGATGCTCCTCCTGCGCAGCCAAGACCCCAGATAGGCACCCTTTTTGTTGAATCCTTAAAAGGCAATTGATTCATTATTTTAGCATCAATGCTCGGAGTCGAAATGCCTGTGCTTGAAATAAAGAATATCGCATCAATTTCTTCGCAGCCAATGTCTCTTTTTAAAAATTGTTTTGCAGTTAAGCAGTTGACTATCGCTTCTGTTCCAAGTGTAACCGCTGCTTCAATATACGTATTATTTTTATCCTCAAAAGAATGTTTAGAAGTATACCAGTCCATATTTTTCACGAACTGTCTGCTTTCAATGTCCCCATTTTTAAAAGCAGGCAGCAGTCTATTAATGTCTTTAAACGTTCCTTCAAATAGTTCCTTTGCGAATTCAACGGTCGCATCCTGGGGCATTTGATTCGGCGGTATACTTTTTCCTACCGACAAGATATATGCCATAAATACACCTCATTTTTCACCTAATAAGGGTACTTTTTCCATTTAGTATGAATTTTATGTAGGACTTTCCGGTGAACAAAAAAAAGCTCTTCCCGTTAAATGGGAAAAGCAACGTTTTAAAGGAGTTGTTGTTGTGCTCTTTTATTATAACCTTAAAATCCTGTTTGAAAAGAAAAGATTGAATGGGAATTAATGTATGTTAACAAGAAAAGCGGAACCGACTGGGCAGCCCCGACAGACAGATAAGAATTCACCCGAAAAGTCCGGGTTTGACTTTCCTGAGGGAATTTGTTCTGGCCGAGGGGCTAGGAGGTGGAGCTGGACAACAAGAAAAGCGGAACCGGCTGGGCAGACTCGGGCAGACAGATAAGAGTTTACCTGAAAAGTCCGTGTTCTGACCGAGGAGTGGGGACTACATATAAATACGCAAACTTTTATACTTTCCTATGCTGTAAAAAAATAGGCCATATGAATTTCATCATCAAACTTTCCATTTAGAATTACCTGATCACGCTGAATTCCTTCACTAACAAAACCATATTTTTGATACAGCTTCAGTGCAATTTCATTAGATGCAAAAACAGTTAAGCACAGTTTATGGAGATTGTTTGTTTTGCACCACTCAAGCGTAGCACTCATCAGTTCTTTGCCAATGCCAAGTCCTTGAGCAGAATCTGAAAGCCACGTCCGGAAAAGTCCTGTATGCTTTTTCATCTCCAATTCACCGCGGATGACTCTAGCAATGCCGACAATTTTACCTTTTAGTTCAACACCTAAGTAAAGGTTGTTGTTTTCTCTCATTTCGGAAATAAAGTCCACTTCTTCCTGAATAGACCTCGGTCGTTCTTTTTGTATGTACGTCCCGGAATCAATAATGCTTTTTACGGCTTGGATAATATCTTCCGCATCTTCTTCTCTTATCGGACGCAAAGTCACCTGTTCACCGTTCTTTGCTGTAAATACTGTTTTAATCTCTTGAGTAATCATGATGTTCAGCTCCTTCGGTTTAGTATATCTCAGAGACCTAAGAAGTAACACATTATACATCTTGATTCTCATTTTTTCAAAGCATAAGTCTGCCAGATTGGCGCAAATATGCTTCAACTTCTTTAAAATTGTTTACACCAACATATTTGATTCCCTTTTCTTCTAACAGCCCGCAAAGGGAATCCTTGGCGAAGGTTGTATCCGCATATGCAGCAGGGTGAGAGTCAGGTTCGCTGTCTCCAAAGAAATAAACGGTTTCATATTTTTCCTTCAGCTTTAAAATTACTTTCGATTTATCAATGCCGTATCGCTCTGAATATTTCCAGTCTTCTTTGTCAATTTTCAAATGGATATTCCTGCCGTGGTAATATCCCTCATTCGAAAAAATTTCTACATCCAGAGCACCAATATCATCAAGAATATGCCGTATGTAGTAATCTGTACCTGCACTTAAAATGAAAAAATCTCCCCCATTTTTTTGAACAAGTTGGATAAATTGTCCAATATGCTCATCCATAGGCATCGTCAGGATCGATTTTATAAGCTGCTCTTCCTCTTCATGGATTGAGGTGAAAACATGGCTTAAAAAATCAATGTCGAGCATCTGCCCAGCCTTCCATTTTTTATATAGATCATCACCCTCTGGAAAGTAATTTTCTATGACATGATTATAAAAATCTTTCTTGGAGATGGTGCCGTCAAAATCTGATACAAAAGCCCACTTTTTCATTGAATTGACCTCCTGAGATTAATTTTCAATATTTGGATATATACAGGGAGTATTCTCATATGATGTAGTAATTGTTTTTTATTATTACATCAAAGGGGATGCACATGAAAAAAATACTCGTTATTTTCACCTTGGCGCTGATTATGTTTTTTGGCGCGGGAATCAGCAAAAGCTATGCAGCTGGAAATGATTTTATCATCATCAACAAATCAAAAAATCAGCTAGCCTACTATCAAAACAGCAAATTAAAAAGCGTATTCAGAGTAGCTACAGGCAGGCAGCCTTCCTACACCCCGGAAGGAAAGTTTAAAATTGTCAGCAAAATTGTCAACAGACCTTATTACAAAAAAGGCATTCCAGGAGGCGATCCCCGCAATCCGCTGGGTAACCGCTGGCTTGGAATCAATGCCAGAGGAACTTGGGGCACTACTTATGCTATTCACGGCAATAACAATCCAAATTCAATCGGACAATACATCAGTGATGGATGCATCCGTATGTATGACAGCGAAGTTGAGTGGCTTTACAGCCAGGTGAAAATGAACACACCTGTAATTATCACCACTTCAGGCAAAACATTCGATTCAATTGCGCTTTCAAATGGCTACAAAGTCAGCGGAAGCAAAGGAGTCCCTTCTAAACCAGCTGCATCTTCCGGCCAAAATCTAAAAAAAGGCAGCCGGGGCAGCGAAGTAAAGCAGCTTCAGCAGCTATTGACATCAAAGGGCTTTAATACAAAGGGCATTGATGGAATTTTTGGAAACAATACTGATAAAGCGGTCAGATCATTCCAAAAGAGCAAAAAGCTTGTTGTTGATGGAATTGTCGGCCCTGCGACTAAAAAAGCACTTAGTATGTATTAATAGATTATGAAAGCCCTAAAATTCATTTTTAGGGCTTTTTTCATGATATCTCCATCAATTCGAGATGAAAGTCACCTGTTGCATCTTTTTCATATAAATTTGTCAGCGAGGCCGTGTAATTAGTGATGGTTCCTTTAAAAGAAAGATTTCGATCAGGAATATCCACATCAAATGTCTGATTATATAGCAGGGTCGTAATGGCATGATAGTTTTCAGAGTGAACTTTAAAGTCCATTGTTACTTTCTGTGCGCCGTTTTTGGCAGCCTCTTCTTTTAAAAAATAGGGATTGATCTCAGTTTGATTTAAGAAAACCGAATAGGTCATTTCTCCGCATCTCCTGTAAGTTGATAGGGGAATGGTAACATGACTGGGTTAATAATACCAAGAATACAGCTCGGTATATAAATAAAAAAACCTCGCATTTTATTGCGAGGGGGCCAAACTATTAGGAAGCATGTTTTCCATTTAATGCAACGATTCCGCTTTTCTTTTCTTTTCGCACGATGTTGAAAAGAATATTTAATAGAATGGCTGTTAAACTTCCAGCAACAATCCCATTATTCGTTAAAATTTTAACCGATTCAGGAAGATTAGCAAACATATCAGGCACAGCTGTTACGCCAAGACCCATTCCAACGGAGCAGGCAATAATCAGCAGATTTTCCTGTGAAGCAAATTCCACTTGACTGAGCATCTTGATTCCATAGGCAATGACCATTCCAAACATGGCAACCATTGCCCCGCCAAGCACGGCTTCCGGAATGATTGTCGTAAATGCCGCAATCTTTGGAACCAGACCCAGAATCATCAACATACCTGCTGCCGTGTAAATGACATTTTTGGATTTAACACCTGAAAGTGAAATTAATCCGACATTTTGAGAGTAAGCTGTGTATGGAAAGGCGTTAAATATGCCTCCCAATAAATAAGCAACACCTTCTGCGCGATATCCTTTAGCAAGATCCTCTTTCGTAATTTTCTGCTTTGTGAGATCCCCTAAAGCATAATAGACACCTGTTGATTCAACCATACTGACAATTGCAACTAAAATCATGGTTAATATCGGTGCAATTTCAAACGTAGGCGTTCCAAAGTAAAACGGTTTTCCAACTTGAAACCAGCTTGCTTCATACACTGGCTGAATATCGACTTTTCCCATAAAGGCTGCAGCTGCTGTTCCCGCAAGAAGACCGATCAATATGGAAATTGAGCGAGTAAATCCTGTGAAAAAACGGTACAGGAGAATGATGAAAAGCAATACACCAAATGCAAGTCCTATATTTGAAATAGAACCAAAATCAGGCGATCCCTGCCCTCCCGCCATATTATTCATGGCAACAGGAATTAGAGTGATCCCAATAATCGTTACAACCGATCCTGTTACAACAGGCGGAAAAAATTTCGCGAGCTTGCCAAAGACAGTTGAAATTAATATGACAAAAAGTCCAGAAGCAAGAATCGCTCCGTAGATAGAAGATATGCCGTACTCCGTTCCAATCGCAATCATTGGTCCAACAGCTGTAAACGTACACCCGAGTACGACCGGCAAACCAATTCCAAAGAATTTATTCTTCCATACTTGAAGAAGAGTAGCCAGTCCGCACATGAAAATATCAATCGATACAAGGTAGGTAAGCTGTTCTGCAGTAAGTCCCAGTGCTCCCCCAACGATAAGCGGAACGATGATCGCACCTGCATACATCGCCAGAACATGCTGAATCCCTAATGAAAAAACCTTGAATTTGCCGTTAATCATACCGCAGCCTCCTCCGTTTCTTCAAGAAATTGTACTTCATGATTTTCGAGTGATTTTATTCGTGCAAGTGATTCGACGCGGAATCCTTTCTCGCGAAGAATTTTTCCGCCTTCTTGAAAGGATTTCTCAATCACAATTCCGATTCCTGCAAGTGAAGCACCTGCTTGTTCTACTATTTCAGCAAGACCAAGTGCAGCTTGTCCATTTGCAAGGAAATCATCAATGACTAAAACACGGTCTTCGGAAGTCAGATGCTCGCCTGAGACAGCAATGGTATTTTCTTCTTGTTTTGTAAAAGAGTAAACAGCAGCAGTTAAAAGCTGATCTGTAAGCGTCAGTGACTTTCTTTTGCGGGCAAACACAACAGGAACGTTCAGCTCAAGTGCAGCCATAACAGATGGAGCAATTCCTGAAGATTCAATTGTCACGATTTTTGTAATACCATCGTTTTTGAATCGATAGGCAAATTCTTTCCCAACTTCTTTCATGAGGAATGCATCAATCTGATGGTTCAAAAAGGAATCCACTTTCAATACTTGGTTTGAAAGAACTTTCCCCTCTTTTTTAATTTTATCCTGTAGTTGCTTCATGTTTAAAATCCCTCCAAATAATAAGAAAAGTGCAAGCGCCCTTTAGCTCCGGCAGACAGAACAAATCCGGCAGAAAAGTCCGGGTTTGACTTTTTGACGGATTTGTTCTGGCCGAGGAACTTGGCGATGGAGCTAGACATCAATGCGCTAATTTAATGTTCCTTAAAACAAAAAACGGCATTGCCTCACATAGAGTGAGGCAATGCCGCTATATCCGGAAAAAAGAAAAGAAGTTCCCTATAAGGACCTTTTTCGAATAGAAACAACACTGCTCACTCATAGTCAGATGATTTACGGTCATCCGGTAGAAACTTGCAGGCCATATCCCTGCGATTATATGAGTGCTCGTTTATTTGATTAGTTGCATTATAACAAGGATTTTATAGTATGTGAAGTACTTTTCCGGAGAAAATACGAATAATAGCACCGAAAAAGTTTTTAATTATTCGTATTTTCAAACAAGTTAGATATGATTTGGTTATGATCTATTTATGATTTTGTGTAACTCATCTTCCAGGAAACACCATATTAATCTTACTTCTCACTGACTGAAGAGGCTGCAAGCGGCATTAATACGCTGCATCCTTTTAATAGTTTTTCAAAGGCGTAACAAGCAACAAAAAGGAAATTGCCGGTGTAAAAAAAAACATGCTGGACGATGCTGTCGATACACATGATTTCCTGCCCTTTTAAAGTATACAATGCTTGCAGGACAGATCCGTTTTCATGATGATGGATGCTGTTTATCTTTCCTTCAAAAATAGATACATAATCATTCATCGCCTCTTCAGTTTTTCTGAAAACATAAGAAACGGCATCACTTTTTGTTGATTCAGTCCATTCTCTCCTTAAATAGAAAGACCGCACCTCTATACTGTGCGGTCTTTCTATTTTATTTTGCAGCCTCTAATTGGTAAAGCTTTGCATATTTCGTTTCAAGATGCTCAATCAAATATTTGGCATTCAGGCCTTCACCTGTGACATCATGAAGGATTTCAAGCGGCTGTTTCATTTTTCCATATTGATGGATGTTTTCAGTAAGCCAGTTTTTAATCGTGCCGAATTCTCCATTTTCAACAAGCTCATCAAAATTTGGAAGGTCTTTCAGCATTGCATTTTTAAACTGCGCTGCATACATATATCCCAATGCATATGAAGGGAAATAGCCGAACATCCCGCCAGACCAGTGCACATCCTGAAGAACGCCTTCTCCGTCATTTGATGGTGTTACCCCTAAGTATTCCTCATATTTCTCATTCCAAATACGCGGAAGATCTTCAACTTCAATCTCGTCGTTAAATAAACCTTTTTCAATTTCATAACGGATCATGATATGAAGCGGATATGTCAACTCATCTGCTTCAATTCGAATAAGTGAAGGCTTAGATTCGTTTACGCCTCTATAAAAATCCTCTAAAGAGACATCATCAAATTGACCTCCGGCATGCTGTTTCAAAGAATCATAGTAGCGATTCCAGAAGCCTGGATTTTTCCCTATGAATTTTTCATAGAAGAGTGACTGTGATTCATGAATTCCCATTGAAGTTCCGTCACACAGCAGCGTACCTTCAAGCTCTTCAGAAATATTCTGCTCATATAAGGCGTGCCCGCACTCATGAATGGTGCCAAATAACGCTGTGCGGAAATCCTTCTCTGCATACTTCGTTGTGACCCTTACGTCCCCGCGGTTTAAGCTGATTGCAAATGGATGCACCGTTTCATCCAAACGGCCTGCTTCAAAATCATAGCCAAGCTCTTTTAAGAAAAATTCAGAGATTTGACGCTGTTTTTCTTTTGAGATCGGCTCATATAAAAAACCCGTTTCAGGCTGATTAGGAGATTCTGTAATACTCTTTACGAGCGGAACAATGCGTTCCCTGAGCTCACCAAATACACGGTCAAGCACTTCCACCGTTACACCAGGCTCATATTGATCCAAAAAAGTATCATATTTGTTTTCTTTATATCCCCAGTACTCAAGAAACTTTTTGTTTGTTTCAACAAGTTTCTTTAAATATGGTGCAAACAAGCTGAAGTCTGATTTATCTTTTGCTTCCTCCCATACGGATTCTGCTTTTGATTTAAGAATGACGTATTCCTTAAATTCATCCTGTGGAATCACTTTGCTTAGCTTGTATTCTTTCTCGCACTCCAGCGCTGCTTTATACGCAATTTCTGAAACTTCATCTTTCGCCTGTAAAACCTGATCAATATATGATCTCATCTGATCAGACGTCGCCATTTGAAAAACTTCTGTAGACAGGACACCAATTGCCTGAGACCGCTGCTCAACAGCTTTCTTAGGCGCCCCTGTTCTAAGATCCCAGAACATGAGAGAAATTGCTTCATTATAGCTTTTCATTTTTTGAAGGTACTCTAAAAATTCTTTTTCAACGGATTGAATGGACATACTGCTCACCCCTTGATTTTTTATGTAAATAAATAGTAATAATTTTCTAACATTTTCAGATTAAATGATAGGAAAGGTTTTTGTCAATCATTTTTATCGACTGGTTAGTCTGTTTTAAGAAAAGCGGAACCGACTGTTCAGACCCGAAAGAAACCGAATTAGTTATTAAGCCAGGTTGCAAAATGAAGGGCATGAAGAAATGGTATAATCGCTCCAGAATGACTGCCAAAATTCAAAGCGTCATTTACAAGGCGCGCACAAATATGGGGCAGCCGTCGGCATTATGCTTCGTATAACCTGTCATTATTAAAAATTCCATAAAAAAAAGCGAAGGATTCCCTTCGCTTTTAAACGATTTCAGGCTCAACCGGCAATACTGCTTTAACCTGATCCATTACTTTTACATCACGCTCGTTAGAAAGGTAAATCGAAATTTCCCCCTGATCAGTGCTGGTTCTGATCAATCGCCCGATGCCCTGCTTCAATCTTAGAATCATGTATGGCATATCTACATCAGCAAATGGATTTGCCGTGCTGCCGCGTTTTGATTCAAAAACAGGATCTGTTGGAGGAAACGGGAGTGACCAAATGATTACATTAGACAGAGATGCACCTGGAATATCAAGACCTTCCCATAAATGCACAGCACATAAAATAGACGTTTCGTCATTTTGGAATTCAGATACAAGCTGGCTGATTTCCTGATCTCCTTCAAATAGGAATGAGTATTCAGTGTTCTGTTCACTTGTATATTGTTTAAAGACTTCGAGTTCGTTCATGGCACTGAACAAGATGAGTGCCCGGCCGCCGGTCTTTTTAACTTTTTCCAGAGTCTGAATACACTTCATTTTATTTAAATCTTGTGAAGCTGATAGATCATGAAGTTTTATTTTCATATTTTCTTCATAATCAAATGGCGACTCCACAGTGAGAGACAAGTAATCTTTAACTCCAAGACTCCCCGCAATGAAATCAAATGATTTATTGTTAGACAGAGTGGCAGAAGAGAAAACATATGGTTTTTTCTGTGAAAATACTTTTTCTCTCAGCACTTCTTCAACAGTCCGCGGCATAATAATCAGCGAAAAATCCTGCTCTCCGCTTTCTATCCAATGAATGGCGCCGCTTTGCTTATTAAAGAGAGAAATGGAGAACTCCATAGAATCCAAGTATTCTTCGACAATTTTAAGCTCATAAGAATCAATGGTATACATTTCGCTTTCAAAAACGAGTGCTTCCCCGATTTCAGCAAGAAGCCTGTGCAGCTGAATGCCCTGCTTTTTTAAAGTATTATTCATCATAATTTTTGAACGGTGCGAGCCTGGAACTTCTTCAGAGGCATCAAGCAGGCTGTCGAAAAACTCTTCATTTACTACAAGTGTATCTTCTACTAAGTGAGCGAATTCTTCCCGGATATCATTTTGAAGAAGTCTTTCCAGCAGAACAGCAAGTGTGCTGCTTTTCACTCTGTATGTTAAGGCTTTTTGCGCTGCATATTCTAAAAGATGGCCTTCGTCAAATACGACAGAGCTGTGCTCTGGAAGAAGCGGCAGCTGGCCTTCGCGCTTTCTGGAATCAAACGTCCAAATATGCTCCATATAAAAATCATGGGAGCAGACAATCAGATCTGCAGCTTTTCTGTAATGATCGCGTGAAAGAGTTAAGCCGCAGCGATGTCTTTGATCGCATGACAGACAATCCTGAAACGAATCATAATTTACAGTGTTCCACTCTTCATCTGATAAATGAGGATATTCTTTCCGGTCACCATAATGGCTGAAAGATTGCATGCCGGCTTTTTCGTGCACAAACGACGGCAGGGATTCAAATAAATCCAGAAAAAGATCATCGCCAGTACGCTGAATCGTTTGATCCAGTTTCTTAAGACATAGATATTGATCCTGTGACTTCCCTAAACGAACATCGATATTCAAGTCCAAATGCTTGCGAAGCTTTGCAATATCGCCTTCATTTTTAACAAGCTGTTCAATCAGTGTTTCATCCGCACAAGCAATAATGGCTGGTTTTCCTGTGTATCTTGCATAGCTTATTGCATAAAGCAAATAAACAAGAGTTTTACCCGTACCTACTCCCGCTTCAGCAAACATGACGTTTTTTTCTCGGAACGCACGTTCAAGCTGAAACGCCATAAATATTTGTTCATCTCTAAGTTCAAAGCCTTTTTCAGGCAAAATATCATAAAAAACATCGCCGATCCAGTTATTTAATCCTTCATAGAAGGTTTCATTCTTTGATACGGCAAAAGGCAGACGTGACGTCGGCATGTATCAGATCCCCCACATTCTTTTATACTCGAAAGGACATTATTTCACTTAACGCACTCATAGTCAAGATTTCATGCCTATGAATGAACGTAGAATTAGATTGGGTTTTTTATAGCGATGCTGCCTTTTCCCACTAAAAAAGATAGGCTTTCATCACGAGAAAGCCTATCTCTTAACGGTCATAAAGTGTATCAATCAGTACCTTCTGATCAATAGCAGAGGCGTGGGCAACAGCTTTTAGAAAATCAGCGCGAGCATTGCTCAGCGATGCATGAGCTGCTGCGTCCTGACCATTTTCTATGAGCGACAGATAGGAAGACGACAGCGCCTTCGATATTAAGTTAAAGTCTTCGTTTACGTGCAAAAAAACCACTCCCCTGAATTTTATCAATACTGATTCTAGTGTATTCAAGGGAGGATCAATCTATACCTGTTTCTTTTCACGCGGAGGGCGTTTCCCCCAGAATTGGTAATAATCTGTTTCGATAAATCCATTAAACAGTTTGCGTTTTTTTGTAGCCTGTCTTCCGTAAAATTGCTCAAATCCTTTATGGGAAGTCAGCATATAAACAGACCATGTATCATGAGGAGCCAGTGCCCGTCCTAATTCCTTATACATCTGTTCCACTTCTTCTTTTTCGCCGAGACGTTCACCGTATGGCGGATTGCCGACGATAACACCGTACTCTTTTCTGGTCGTGAAGTCGCTGACTTGCATTTGTTTAAACTGAATAATGCCTCCAAGGCCAGCTTCATCCGCGTTTTCTTCAGCTATGCGGATCATGCGGTGATCGATATCATGACCTGCTATGTCAAGAGGGACATCATAATTTGCCAAGTCCTCAGCTTCCACTCTTGCATTGTTCCAGTGCTGCTTATTAATCCAGTTCCATTGTTCAGATATAAATTCACGATTAAAACCAGGAGCAATGTTCTGCCCAATTAAAGCTGCTTCAATAGGAATCGTGCCTGAACCGCAAAATAGATCCGCAAAAGGGCGGTCCGGTGTCCAGTTGGTCAGCATGACAAGCGCTGCTGCCAGTGTTTCTTTTAATGGAGCTCCACCCTGATCAAGCCTGAAGCCTCTTTTATGGAGTCCTGCGCCGCTTGTGTCAATGGTCAGCGTGGCAACATCTTTTAAAAGGGCAATTTCCACTTTATAAAGCGGGCCGGATTCCTCGTACCAGTCAGACGCAATTTTATGATGGCTTTTCAGTTTTTCAACGATTGCCTTTTTCACAATCCGCTGACAGTCAGAGACACTGAACAGCTTTGATTTAACTGATTTCCCAGTGACAGGAAATTCAGCTTGTGCAGGAATAATATCTCCCCAGTTTAATGCTTTTGTTTTCTCAAAAAGCTCATCAAATGAATAGGCTTTGAATTCTCCTACTTTTAATTTGACGCGGTCTGCAGTGCGCAGCCACAAATTTACCCGAGGAATGTCTTTTGCTTCTGCCTGGAATGTAACCTTGCCGTTTTCTGTCGTGCATTCATAGCCAAGATCACGCACTTCTTTTGCAACCAAAGCTTCGAGGCCCATTGCTGCAGTAGCAATTAATGTGACTTTTTCCATGAAATCACCTTCTTTTCTGTATGATCGTACTGTTATCTCAAACTTCTGTATGCTTGATTAACCGAAATTTTATGTAAATGAAAAGCTCTCATCTAAGTGAAGAGAGCCTGTTTCGCATTTATAGTAACCTGTAATAACGTTCTGTAAGCCATGTTTTGTCCCTTTGTACTGCAAACGGCCGGTATCACCTCGTACTCCGGTGGTAATCATCTATCTACAGAAGCGAATCGCTTCCGGCCTTCTCCTTGTTCAATTCCTAAGAGAAGGTGCCCCTACCTATATTTGGGTTTCTCGCTCGAGGGGTTTACCGCGTTCCACTCTTTCAGTTTCCCGAAAGACTACGTCACTGTGGCACTTTCAAGGTATTAGAGCCATATCCCGGATGGGACTTAGGCTTGTTCCCTGCCGTCAGCCAAAATCTTTGGCTGCCCTAGCTTATGACTTCGCTAGGCACGAACACTACGGGCATCTCAGCACCGTGCGAGCATGGACTTTCCTCTACAGCCCTAGAGACTGCAGCGATTACCTGAACGTTATTATTTTTTAAGAGCAAATATTAGTATAGTTAATTTAAGAGAGTATTGCAAGTGTAAATAAATGGAATCAATCGTAAAGCTTGCTGCCAAAAACGTGTTTCTCTAAGTTAGATAAACGTTTCAGAATATCAAAATTCGTGGTATTTGTTTGTACTGGCTGAGCCTGTTTGCGATTAAAAGAATCTTCAAGCTGCTTTGTCAAACGAAGGTTTTCCTGCTGCAGCTCCTCAATTTCCTGATGAAACGTTTCATAATCTTTAATCACTAAGTCTAAAAATTTATCAACATCTTCCTGCTTATAACCGCGCATACCCTGTTTAAATTCTTTTTCTAAAATTTCTTTAGCCGTTAATTTAATTTTATCAGAAAGCATCTCTTTCACCTCGTCACACTGAAATCATCTTTTCATATTTTTTCACATTTTAATTGCAATTGTCAATTTCTCTTCGCTAACTTGACCAAAATCCATCCGATTTACTCTGTTCTTCTTCTACAATCATTTGCAGATCTGAAAAAGAAATCATCATTATTGAATATTCGTTTGTTTCCGCCTTTTTTCTGGCCGTCTCCAGCAAAAATTTTGGAGAACCCTGATTTTCTTCATCATAAACAAGAAGCAAACCTTGACTCTTTGAAACAAAAAACTCATTTTTTAAGCGAAACTGGTTTGGATTTTCATATTTTCGTTTTGTAATACTATCAACGAAATCAGCTTGAGACAGAATGAATTCATAGTATTCTTTATTCTCGTCATTCCACTTCTCTTCCTGATCCAGAAAAGGTGTAAGCACACCCAGCTTTAATTCATCATACTCCAACTGCAAATCAAAGACAACCTCTGCGGCCCATAGCTCAATACCAAGCTGTCCGCTTATCAATACCCATTCTAAGCCATCATCAATCAGCTGACGCAATGACTTTTCAATTGCCTTTTTAATATACCCTATGGAAGGATCATCTTTTTTAAATATGCCCAGCTCAAATGGCTTGTAGCCGGAAACTGTTACTACTTTCATCTATGTATCGTCTCCCTTCAAAAGAAGATAGGAGCTGATACCCTAGCATCAGCTCCTACTATCTGAGGTTAACGGCCGTAAGGACTAAATGGTGGTCTTGGACCGCCGCCGCAGTTAAATTGTTGGTTTGAAACTTGATTTGCCATAGATTGTGTTTGAGGGAAAAAATGTTTATGCTGGACCATTTGATGATTTACTACAGTAGTATGGGTTGGATGAATGTGCGGAACGACTGTTGTAGAAAATGTATGCTGAACACAGCATTTTGTCGGATGGACAATCGGCGGACACATTTTAGTAGGTCCCATAGGTCCCATCATTGCTGGCGATACCATATTTGGTGCAGGCATATTTGGGCCCATTTGAGCTCCGCCCACTGCAGGCATATTCGGTCCCATCATACTGGGTGATACCATATTTGGCATATTATTATTAGGCATCATATTTGTTTTGACTCCTTTCCTTCATTTCTTATCTGTCTTACATTGATAGTCTATGAAGAAAAGTGTGTACATGTACTGATGCATTAACCTAATTTTTACAAGAAAGCGTAGAATGTGTCCTTGAAGTTTGAAAAGATAAAAACTGTTGCAAATAAAACGATGAAAAACAAGTAGAAAATACCTTTGTACATATTCCGATCACCCCAGGCAGATAGTGTTTACAGTCCTTAATTTTACACACATCTACACCATTCTACAATTACCTATTTTATTCTTTGCAAAATTTCACAATATCGACAAATTCTCCGCGAAATACCGCTGATTTTGCGCTTCCCCGGGGAATAATCAGCGGCTTTTATTTCCTAATCGCTTCATTCTTTTTAAGAGCGCAAGCTTTTCTTTTTCAGAATCGGTTTTTAATGTTTGATCTTTTGCTTTAATCGTTAAGTAAGCAGATGCAGCATATGACAGTGCTTTTTCATAGTTCTTTTCTTTGTGTTCATAATACTTCGCAAGCTCTACGGCAGCTTTCGCCTTCTGTTTCAAACTCTTGCTCTCAGCAACAGAATGAAATAATGGCAGGGCTTCCTTCAGTTGTTTTTTCCTTTTCAAATGCATGGCCATTTCGAATTTCGCCTCGAATTCTTTAGCCTCGCTGCGGTCTGCTACAGATCTGAATGTGTCGAACGCTGTTTCTTGATCTCCGGCAGACTGCAGCCATCTTGCCACTTCATACTGCTCTGTATCCGTTGCTTCGACATCCGGGAACAAGATTCGGTAAGAAAGATGTGTGTACAAAGTAATTAAAGAAAGAATATCAATCTCGTTATGAATCATCACACCCTCGATATGATCAGGATCCTGAGATTGAACAAAGGTAAAATAAAGCATAGGAGCAAGATAGCCAGGAACATCATGCTCACGTTCAATACCCAGTATTTCTTTCTCTACTATGCTGAGTTTTACTGATTCCAAACTAGATTTCCATAACCTTCTTGCGGCATGGAACAAATCAAAGTGGCCGAAAGCTGGGAGTTTTGGCACTTGTTCGCGTACTAGAGTATGCCTTGTTTTTACCTGAGGCCAATCGAACGCTTTACCGTTATAGGTAACGAGAGTTTTTGTATTTACATGGCTTAAAAAGCTTTGATAAAGGGCGACTTCGTTTCCCGGTTTGGGGAGAAAATGCTGCTTGACAACCACTTTGTCATGGAAAACCTGTGCGTGCCCAAGCAGAAAGATTGTATTGCCTGCACCGCCCCCAAGTCCCGTCGTTTCTGTATCAAAGAAAAACAATTCAAAAGAATCATGGTCTTTCGATGATAATGGATGCAGGCTGTTTCTTTCATTCCAAAGAGAAACGGCTCTATGAAATTCACCCATTTGATAGAGACCATGTTTAAAGTCAAGCGGATACGTGCGTTCCCTGACCATGCAATACTCTCCATCGAACCAAAAGGGCTTGGCATCCAGAGCCTTCCACTTTTCAAGGTTTGGAATTTCCTCCGAATGGGCTGCCTGTGCAGTTTCTGAACTGCCTTCAAGTGACATATGTGTTTTTAATCGATTTAACTTTCTTTTTAATGACAAGGATTCTCTGCTCCTTTTAACTGAACTAATAATTGAAGGGTATCGTTTTTTTGATGATCAGACCCTTCAATTCCTGTGCACGATGGGCATCCGGATTCGCATGGACAGCCTGCAATCATCCCTATCGCCTCCTGCAGGACGAACTCCATTGTTTCAAACACCTTATTTGAAAGCCCCACCCCTCCCGGATAACGGTCATACAGAAATACAGTCGGCAGGTCATTATGAGTGGCTTTCATTTGCGGAATAACACTAATATCGGATGGATCACACATCACACTCAACGGGACGATATGCTTCAGAGCATGTGCAATTCCCAGCAGCGCTTCCTCGAGCCTGTCTTTTTTAAGCGATTTTGACAGTTCATCCGATAAACTGATCCATGCCGCATTTGTATGCAGCTCTTCTTCCGGCAGATGAATGGGTCCTGAACCGATGTTTTCATGTGTATCGAATTTAATTTTTTTGAAGATCGTAGCCATCGCCTGAACCGTTACATCTCCAAATCCAAGCTGATGCGTTTCAGTGCTTTTTGATTTATCTTCCTCCAGCACTTTTAACTGGACAGCAAGATTTGCGTCCGTAAAATAATCAACATCCACTTCTCTCACAAATGCCTTTTTTTCTTCCCAGTCTAGCTTCTCAACCTGATATTGAATCCCCTGATGCAGGTAGATGGCTTCATCATGCAGCAGAGTCATTGCGCTGAATCGGTCCATTTCCCCAATAACTTTAACGTGAGCGATATTTGTCTGATCAACGATAATGACGTTTTCCTGGGAAGCTGATCTCAGGCTGATGTTATGGGCTGGAAACGAATCGTTCATCCAATGATAACGCTCACGGTTGAAATAAAGCACCTTTTCTTCCGTCAAAAATTCAAGGATATCCTCAAGCTCAGCATTTCCAAAATTTTCACCTTTTTTGAAGGGCAGTTCAAACGCCGCACATTTCACATGGTCTACTAAAACAATGAGATTATCTGGATTTATTATGGCTGTCTCGGGATTTTGCTTAAAAAAGTAATCGGGATGCTGAATAATATACTGGTCAATCGGCGTCGATCCTGCAACCATGACAATAAGCGCCTCTCCGCTTCTTCTTCCGGCTCTTCCAGCCTGCTGCCACGCACTTGCAATGGTCCCGGGATATCCCGTCATTATGCACACCTGAAGCTGGCCGATGTCTACTCCAAGTTCAAGGGCATTTGTACTGACAACTCCAAGAATGTCGCCGTTTCTAAGCCCTTTTTCAATCTCTCGCCTCTGCTTAGGCAAATATCCTCCGCGATATCCGCGTATCGTCTGATTGCCAAGCTCCCCTTTAATTAGCTCCTGCAAATACGTTAAGATAATCTCGACACGCACTCTGCTTCTTGCAAAAACAATCGTCTGAATCTTGTTTTTTAATAGTTCGCTTGCAATTTTTCTTACCTCAAGTGTAGCGCTTTTTCGGATATTCAGCGGTTTGTTCACGATAGGAGGATTGTAAAATAAAAAATGCTTTCTCCCTGATGGTGCACCGTTGTTATTAACAAGAGACATCTCCTCTTCCAGCAAATTCTCTGCGAGTTCCTGCGGATTTGCGATAGTTGCAGATGTACAGATAAACACCGGATTACTTCCATAAAAACGGCAAATACGCTTCAATCTTCTTATGACATTAGCAACGTGGCTGCCAAATATCCCCCTGTAAATATGAAGCTCATCGATGACAATATATTTTAAGTTCTCGAAAAGAGAGACCCATTTCGTATGGTGCGGCAAAATGGCAGAGTGAAGCATATCCGGATTTGTCATGACGATATGCCCCGCTTTGCGAATGACATTTCGGATGTTTGGCGCCGTGTCACCGTCATACGTATATGAATTAATATTGACTCCAAGCTCTGTGATCAGTTCGTTCAATTCGCTTTTCTGATCCTGCGCTAGTGCTTTCGTTGGAAACAAATAGAGAGCTCTGCTTGATTCATCATTTAGAATTTGCTGCAGCACCGGCAAATTGTAGCACAGCGTTTTCCCTGATGCTGTCGGTGTAACAGCTACAAAGCTTTTTTTCATATGTGCAAGCTCATAGGCCGCAGCCTGATGAGTATATAAATTATGTATGCCTCTTGCTGCAAGGGCTGATTTTAATTTTGGGTCCACTGAAGCAGGCATTTCAGCCGTTTTTGCTTCTTTTGGTTCAATTGTATGAGCATGTACAACCTGATGCTTAAACTGCTCATCCTTTTTTAGAAATTCAATGATTTCAGCCAGTGACTGCTTTCTTCTCATTCGCTTCACCTCTCTATTCATTTTAACAGAATAAATGTTCGTTTTTAAGTGGAACAACCCATAATTAATTATTGGAAATTTTGATGAGGTTTACATGAGAAATAGGAGATGTCTGAGGTTTGGAGACCTGATTTAAGAATTAATTCCATGACTTTTTTTATGATTTCTTTACATTGGTGAACTAATGAAAGCCATTCTGTTACTCTGCCAATAAAAAAAGCAGGCAGCTGCCCGCTTTATACATTTCGTTATTTAACTTTTATTTCAAAAACTTTATCAGAGCCGCCTTTAACCTCGCCTAATGGAGATTTTTGCACATTCTCGATAATGTCGCCGTTTGTGATGATGATTGGTGTTATGGTGCTGGCTGCTTTTTCTTTAATTAAATTCAGATCAAACGTAATTAATTTGTCTCCAGGTTTTACTTTATCGCCCTCTTTCACAAAAGCTTCAAAGCCTTCCCCGTTCATTGCAACCGTTTCAAGTCCGATATGAAGCAAAATTTCCATGCCTGTCTGGCTTTTAATTCCAATCGCATGTTTAGTGTGGAAAAGCTGTATGATTTCTCCTTCAACCGGAGATACAAGGATACCTTCAGAAGGTTCAATAGCCATTCCGTCACCCATCATTTTTTGAGAAAAGACCGGATCCGGAACATCTTCAAGATTAAGTAATCTTCCTGTTAGAGGTGCGTAAACCGTTTCTTCTGTTTGCTTTTCAGTCTTTTTTCCAAATAATTTTTTCAGCATGTTCATTCTCCTTTTCTGCTTTCGTTTCTATTATTAGAAATACCCGGTACCCCTGAATTTAAACGCTTCCTTAAGCCCGTCCCCATCTTAATCATCACTATTTAATCACAAAAAGCTTGAATCAAGCAACCAATTCACGGCTTCTTGCATAATTTAGCCTAAAAGAACGGGGAGAGCCCAAAAATGACTAAGAAAAAACAAAATCCTTTTTATGAGCTCGCAGAACAATTTTTTGGCGATAGCTCTTTTAAACAGCATTTAAATGAATTTGAAAAATTGTTTCAGAAAAAAACGAACACATCCTATCTGAAAATTTCTCAGTACGAAGAAAACGGACATTATTTTGTTAAAGCAGAGCTTCCGGGAATAAGCAGGGAACAAATCCGCATTGAACTGCATGAATGCTATTTGACCATCACCATCACCCATCAGGAAGAAATCAACATCCAGCACACAGGAGGTTCGAGCGTTTCAAAGAAATGCGAGCACATCTCTAAAACAGTATTATTGCCTTTTGCCCCGGATAAAAATCAATTATATACAACTTATAAAAACAGCTGTCTGCTGATTTCAATACCTATTGGAGAATCTTTTCCCCCGTCCAAAAATTAACACTATAATTATGCCTCACCTATAAGAAACTATAGGCAGGAGGTGCAATTCATGCAAAATGAACATATGAAAAGAATAAGCGCAGAACCCTCAGATTCCCCAAAGCTTGTGATTAAGACAAATCTGGACTCTTCAACCTCTGCTGAAGAGAATCCTTATTTTTCCGGCAGCGATAAAGAAAAAGTCAAAAAGTATTTTGAGGACCGCTGAAGATGGATAAATCATTAAGCTATTTGCGCGAGGTCCTGTCTAATTATCTGGAAGATCATGAAGTAAGCAGACATTTATATCAAAAGCTGTCTCAAAAAGTCTATGATGACGAAAAACATTTTGCCCGAGATTTATCTGAAAAAGAACAATCGTTTTTAAATAAGATGCTGCCTCATGAAATCAAGCACGCAATGGGTGAACAGGATTATGTGCGTGTTGATCAGCTAAATGAAGTTTATGAAGAACTGCTGTAGAGGTGTTTAAAATGAAGAATGGGACTGGTTTTTCAAATACAAAGCAATACAGCAATACTGATATTGAAAAAGTGAAACAGCTGAATGCCCAGTCAGGCCTGTCTTATCAGGATGCAAAACGGGTTCTGGCTCTTAAATATGCATCAGATCACAAAGAACCATAACAAAAAAAACGCGTGCTGACTTTCACGCGTTTTTGTTTTGTTCATCATTATTTCTTTCGACCAGTGATTGTTTATATGCCTGATGAGTTGTAATCGCTGCACCTGCTGCAATAAATCCATTTGCAATGCTGCTTACGGAAAAACCAAGTGTAAAAATGCTTGCGATGATGCCCGCGCCCAGCAAAATCCAGATAATCATCCAATCTTGAACTTTAGGAGTCCTTTTTAAGGCACTTCCTAAAATCATCAAAGCTGGTACAACAATAACTAGTTGAGGATGAACGCTGATTTGATCAAACACGTTTGAAAGTGCGCCTATCACCAATTTGAACACCTCTTTTCAATTCTTCCTTCATGCATATAATCCTTTTTATACCTTAAACATTGATGTAACACCTTTTACGAGGGAACTCATCTGGTTCACAGCACCCATCATCTGCCCCGCAGTGTCCATCACCTTATTGAAGTCCATTTGTCCGTCCGGTTTTTTAAATTGGGACATGACAGTTGAGATTCCTCCTGCCTGGTTTTTAGGATTTGGCATAGGCTTCGGATAAGGATTGGCATACATGGCGTGCGGGATAGTTTGCGGCTGCTGCGCTGGAAATCCTTGAGCTTGATAGCCATTCATATAAGGCGGCATTTGACCTTGCTGAAAGTATCCTGGATTTTGCTGCATTTGTTGATAATTATGTTGAACCTGAGGTAAATATGTCGGGTTTTCAAATGGCGGATATCCTTCGTATGGATAGTAATAGCTAATTCTCTCTTCTTTTTTCCTTCTGCGGTTTTTAAATGAATTTGCTCCGGCTGAATACATGATTCATACCCCTTTCAGATACATTAGGCTATTTCATAGGTATGCAGAAAAAAGAGCAGCCGTGCTTGTCCTTCAAAACGAAAAAATATGTCAACTCTTGTCGGAAGTTTAAATTTTACAAAAAATTAAGAAAAATAAATGACATGGTAGGATATTAAAAAGGGAATGGGAGGAGATACAAGATGAATTTGCAAAGCATAAAAACAGCATTTTTTGAAGCGAAGCATTTTGAACCAAAAAGCATGAGCGAACTCCTGAATTTTATTAAAACTATGTACATCAATGGGGAATTATCCATCAGCGAGTACCGAACTGCCGTCATGCTGCTTGAAACGTCTGAAACATCGAATCCCGGACATGAAGTAAAAATATAGCCATTATTTTCTTAAACAGAGAGGCGATTCCTACTCTGTTTTTTCTTTTAAAATACATAATCCTGCTGAATGAAACCATATTATGAAGGACTCTTAAATTAAATACTTGGAGGTTTTCAATATGGGAAGAGGCAAAGATTTTAATCATAAGAAAAAAGGGCATGAATTAACGATTTCAAAAAAAGGACAGCCCGTCGCTGCAAAACATTCTAAAGATGTCGAATATGCAATTGAACCTGCTGCAAGTAAAGGAGAACGTGCTGTCACCTTTCAGGAAGCTCGTGAAATTGATGAATAGATCGTGCAGGCCGGCTCAAGTTTAGCCGGTTTATTGCTTTTTAATAACACAAAAAAGCTCCTCTTTAATTAGGAGCTCTTCATCTGAATGTGTGCAATTACTTGCTCAATCACATAGTCTACGGACTGTTTCATGTTTTTGAATCGAATTGGTTTTGACTCTTTATAAAAAGATTGCAGCACAAGCTGTTCGAAATTTTCTACTGTAGAGTCAATTTGAGCTGGAAATAAATATTTTGGTCTTGCCGTGATCCTCCATGTCAAGACATCTTCTTTCCACTCATTCATGATAGCCATCGCCTCTTCAAACGCAGGCTTTACTTCATTAAAGAAATCAACCTCATCCTTCTTTTTTGCATCATTTTCAAATCGGCTGACACATTCGCCTGTTATATGAAGGAGCTTATTTGAGTTTTTCAGAATTTTGGTATTCATGCTCTGACACCGCCTCTATGAGGTATCTTACCAAACATGAACACGAAATTCCATCATCTGCTGTGCATTAGTAACTTAATCGATATCTCGGCTGAACTCTGGAGTTCGTGTCCTCCCTTGTCCCATCATCATTAATGAACTGGCTTGCTTCGGTTAAATGCAAAACAGCGCCTTCCATGTTCTTATATAGCTCTTCTTCACTCTGGCATATCGTTTCTGTTACTCTTTTTTGTATGGCAAGTTCTAATTTCGTCATCTCTTCATCTAATTCCATCAATAACTTTTCAACAACCATCTTAGGTATGAGGTGCTCCACGCTGACTCCTCCTTTCAATCTACAGGTACTATTCGAGAAGCTTTACCTTCCACCCTTCATGGGTGACAAAACTAGTTCGTATTCGGCAAAGAAAGAAGAAAATACTGGATAAAGGTTAATTTTCGACATCCTCTAATGCGACATTCTGCATGAAATCAATCTGCGTGCAAACAATATTGATAGGAGGTGGCATCATGGCAAAAGAAACGAAAAAGAAACAGCAAAAACAATCTCAGGCACCATCAAAAAATGACCTGGATAAAAAGCTTGGAGGGCCGAACCGCCCTTCGACATAGAAAAGCGGAATCGCCCGTTTAGCTCAGGCATGACTGATAAGGATAAGCCAGTAAAGGCGCTATTTGCCTTTGCTGGCTTATCCGTTCTCGCCGAAGAGTTGGGCGATGGAGCTGGACAATACGAAAAGCGGAAACTTGCTTAAGAAAAGAAAGCAAGGATCGATTAATCCTTGCTTCTTTTTCCTTTATTGTGAATGTATTCATTTAACAATGAAAATGCATGCATCTGATTTTGCTTTTTTATAAGCCACTCGGTCATTTCAAATTCTTTTGGTGACGGCTGAGGTCTGTACCATTTATTCATTGGCTGGCCATGAAACCAATTTCTTTCTTTTACGTCTAATTGGTGGGAGATCACCGGAAAGGATGTTCTTAAATAGGGTGTTTCTCTTTTTCTTCCACCTTTTAAGTATTTTTCATAATCATATCTCGACCCTGTATGGACTGTCCGTTCTGAAAAGTCCATAAACTCCTGATAATAATCCGGGTGAAAAAGCAGCCACGATAAAGACCTTCCGAGTTTGATGCGGCTTTTCAGTTTTTTAAAATCATTAACGGAAAAACCGAATAATCTGCCTTCTATAGTAGGGAAAACGACTGTGCTAAAATGAAAGAGTTCCTGAAATAAAAAAAGAGGTGTATGAAAGACCTTTCTCTTAAAAATAGCCTTTTCAATAATCGGCTTCTGAATTAAATGCTGTTCGTTAATAATCAGCGAGGTCATTAAGTGTCCTATGTTTTTTTTTCTCCAAAAAATCTGCCATTCTCTTTTCATAAACGGCGAAACATGGAATTCATCTAGCAAGTGAAAAAGAGGATGCCCTTTTTGTTTTGAAATCTCATACAGCATGAGCTGGGGATATGCATCGGAGAAAATGAGCCAGTTAGCATCCTCATAAGTCAGAAACAATGCTTTTATCATTTTTTTATTTATCATTTTTTGAAACCAAGTGCCTTTTAAATCCGTCATACAGTAGCCGGCATTTCGTGAAACCATGCTCGCTAGAAATGCCCATCTAATTTCAGGATTCCTTATATAATAGCTATGGTAGCTTTCGGTTCTCGAAATGTTGTCGTAATTTTTTTTTAATGTCGTATTCTTTATAAGTGCTATAATATTATTTTCTTCCATTGTTCTTTGATTCGACTGCAAATCTTTATCGCTGTGCATACGATCTCACCTCACTCCTTATAGACTCTCCTGATTGAGGCTGAAGTACACATATGCAGCGTTAACAAAATCGAAACTTTTTATCCATGTCTTTTTCTTTTTTTTTGATATGATAAGTAGTAGTTTTACCTGAGGAGGGAAGAAATGATTTTTCGTTATCCTAACGGAAAAACGTATAACCCGAGCACTGCTCCGCCTAAACAGCGCCAGCCGAAAGAAACATACAGCAACAGAGGGATGACGCTTGAGGAAGATTTGAATGAGACTAACAGTTATTATTTAGACAGAGGCATCGCTGTCATCCATAAAAAACCGACCCCTGTTCAAATAGTAAATGTTGATTTCCCTAAACGGAGTGCAGCTGTCATACGCGAAGCTTATTTCAAACAGTCATCTACAACGGACTACAACGGTGTTTATAAAGGAAAGTATATTGATTTTGAAGCTAAAGAAACTAGGAGCTCCACTTCCTTTCCGCTTCAAAACTTCCATGAACATCAGATCAGGCATATGAAAATGGTGCTTGATCAGGGGGGATTATCTTTTGTCATTCTCTCTGCCTTCCAAACATTTTATCTGATGGAAGCAGCCATCCTGCTTGAATTTTGGGAGAGAAAAGAAAACGGCGGAAGAAAATCAATCACAAAAAAAGAAATTGAATTAACATCCCACCCCATTCCGCTTGGCTATCAGCCCAGAATTGATTATATTAAGGTATTGGAAAAACTATATTTTCTCTGATCCTTTAGCAAAGCGGATTTTGTAAAATGAAAGGTTGGAAAAAGTAATGTCAGATCAATATAAAAGTCGTGAAGAACGCAGAAAAGCGTTAGCACAAACAAGTAAAAGTAATAGTAAAAGCAAAAACAAAAAACCGAATGAACGGGGCTCTCTCTTTAAACGCATCCTGTTCATATTAGTTTCCATTGGCCTGATCGGCCTGATCGCAGGCGGTGTTACTTTTGCAGTGATTGCTGCAGGGGCTCCGAAGCTTGATGAAAAAAAATTAAAGGATTCTTATTCTTCCACAATTTTTGATAAAGAAGGCAACGAAATTTCAGAAGTAGGCGCCCAAAAACGCACCTATATTTCTTATAATGATATTCCCAAAAAATTAGAAGAAGCTGTACTTGCGACAGAGGACGCCCGTTTTTACGAGCATAGCGGTGTAGATATCATCCGTCTCGGCGGAGCTGTAGTGGCCAACATTACACAGGGTTTCGGCTCACAGGGCGGGAGTACCATTACTCAGCAGGTTATTAAAAATTCCTTTTTCACACATGAGAAAACAATTACAAGAAAAATACAGGAACTATGGCTCGCTTTTCAATTAGAACAAAAATATTCAAAGCATGAGATTCTCGAAATGTATTTAAACAAAATCTATTACCACCCTCAATATTACGGTGTAGGGAAAGCTGCAGAAGGATTTTACGGAAAAGAATTAAAGGATCTTGAACTTCATGAAGCAGCGATGCTTGCTGGCATTCCGCAAAGCCCGACGAATTTTGATCCTAGAAAGAATCCTGAATCTGCAGAAAAAAGACGAAATATTGTTCTTAACTTAATGGTGAAGCAAGGATTCATTACAGACCAAGAAGCAGAAGATGCTAAGAAAGTGCCTGTGCAGTCAACGGTCGTTCCAGAGAAGGAAAAATCAAATCCATACAGCGCGTATGTGGAACAAGTTATTGAAGAAGTGAAAGATAAAACGGATATAGATGTAAGTTCAGCAGGTGCAAAAATCTATACAACGATTGATACAGATGCACAAAAATATGTGGAAGAATTGCTCAATGGCAGTGAGATCGCCTATCCGGATGAAAACTTCCAGGCCGGTGTTACCCTCATTGATACTGAAACCGGCGAAATTCGCGCAATCGGCGGAGGCCGGAACCAGAATGTCGGAGACTTTAACTATGCGATTGACACAAGAAGACAGCCAGGTTCAACTATTAAGCCTGTGCTTGATTATGGTCCTGCAATCGAATACTTAAAATGGTCAACGTACGAACAAATTAAAGACGAACCTTATACTTACTCAAATGGAGTCAAAATCAATAACTTTGACAGAAGCTTTAAAGGACAAATGTCCATACGTGATGCTCTTGCAGAGTCCCGTAATATTCCTGCTCTTAAAGCCATGCAGGAGGTCGGACTGGATAAAGCACGTGACTTTGCAGCAGGACTTGGCATCCCGCTTGAAGAGGAAATACCGGAAGCTTATTCGATAGGCGGTTTTGATACTGGTGTCTCCCCTCTTCATATGGCAGGAGCCTTTGCCGCATTCGGAAATAACGGAATTTACACAGAGCCGCACGCAGTAACAAAAGTTGTTTTAAGCGACGGCACAGAAATTGACCTGTCTCCTGAACCGGAAACCGCCATGAGCGATTATACAGCTTACATGACAACTGACATGATGATCTCTGTAGTAGAAGAAGGTACAGGTACAGCTGCCCGTGTACCAGGTGTTACTGTGGCAGGAAAAACAGGAACAACGAACTTCTCTGAAGAAGACAAACAAAAATACAACGTTCCTTCAGGAGGAGCGAAAGACAGCTGGTTTGTTGGATTTACACCAGAATATTCAGCAGCAGTATGGACTGGATATATGAAAAACGATGAAAAAATGCACTTGACGAAAACGGATCAGCAGCTTGCAAAAAAAATCTTTAAAGAAGTAATTTCAGAGGTTTCAAGCGGTGAAGGAAAAGACTTCAAAAAACCGAATTCCGTCGTTAAAGTAACGGTTGAAAATGGTTCTAACCCTCCGAAGTTAGCAAGCAAATATACTCCTGACAGCAAAAAAATCAGCGAGTACTTTGTAAAAGGAACAGAACCGACAAAGGTTTCAGAGCATTATAAACGTCTTGCGAAGCCATCTGGCTTCAATGTGAATTATGATCAAACAAGCAATCAAATTACACTCAGCTGGGACTATAGAGAAGACTTAAGAGATGCTGTATCATTTGAAATCAGCCAATCTGTCGACGATAGTCCTGCACAAGTAATCAATAAAACAAAAGATACAAGTATGGTTATCCCTAATGCTGTTCCAGGTTCGACTTATAAGTTCCAGGTAACAGCAGTAAGCGATGATGACAACTCGAACCGCAGTGATTCTGCTGCTGCTGTTTTACAGGTCCCTGAAGCTATCATTGAAGAGCCTGTTATACCAGAGGAGCCTGAGGAAGAACCAGGTGAAGGTGAAGGTGAACTGCCTCCTGGTGAGGAGCTTCCTGGTGAAGAATTGCCTGGTGAAGGTGAACTGCCTCCTGGCGAGGAACCTCCTGGCGACGGCGATGATGAGGGCGACGGCGATGGCGATGGACAGCCTGGTGAAGGTGAAAACCCTCAAGAACCAAGCACCCCGATCGTTCCAGTCCCTCCAACAAATCCTCCTGGCAACGGGAATGGGAATAATGGCAATGGCAACGGCGGAAATGGTGATGGTGATGGTGATCAAGGCGGCGACAATGGATAATAATTTAAACCCCTCTGCTTAGGCAGAGGGGTTTTTTGTTTGGTGTGTATTTACAATTTTCTGTGGAGAAAAGATGATTGGTTATCGTATTTTTTTTGAAATTTAAAAATATCCCTAATTTGTTGATCACATTCCCCTTCAAAAATAATAAAAACGCAAGAATCAAATGCTGATTCTTGCGTTTTATTTTTCCCGGCTTCTCATGGCTCTATTTTTATAATACTGCTTAATCATTTCTTCAATAAGCTGATTGAGCTGAACGAAAGAATGATACTGTTCAGGTTTTAATAGGACATACATCAGTCTTTCAGATGCATTTATTGGCTTCACCGAAAAAGCTGTGAAATCATCAGATTTAATATCAAGATCATGAATGGGGCATTCATTGCTCCAATAAATCAGGCAGATCAGGATTGAGATCCCCTTGATCATCTTGGCTTTATCGGCTTTTTTTACATTTGAACGGATTCTGCTTTTGATTGTCTCCTGAATTGAATGCCATTCATCTATTAGGACGGGAATACTTAATTCAGGATTTTTCCATGGATAAAAATCAATGGGCACATTTGCTTTAAAACAGATATCAAAATAAAAAGGATTGCTTTTAATGATTTCTTCCACCGCAGACGAAGAATTTAAAGGAATTGCGTGTTCATCCCTGCAAAAAAACGGCTCATACATAAAGGCTTCTGGCAAATCAATCAATCGCAGCATTCCGAACCGTTCCTTTTTTCATTCTTTTTTGCCCTTCACGGCACATATGAAGCAGCGGGCATTCCGTACATTTTGGAGCCTGTGCTTTACAGTGGTACCTTCCAAAAAAGATGAGGCGATGATGAGTAAGCGACCATTCTTCTTGCGGCACTTTCCGCATAAGTGTCTTTTCTACTTCCAGCACGGAATCTTTCCATTTGCATATAGCAAGTCTCTTGCTGACTCTTTCTACATGCGTATCAACCGCAATAGCAGGAACTCCAAATGCAACTGAAACAACCACATTGGCTGTTTTGCGGCCTACACCGGGAAGCTTCGTCAGCTCGTCTCTGTCTTTCGGCACCACTCCCCTATATTCTTCCAAAAGGAGGGTGCAGAGTTTTTGTATATTTTTAGCTTTATTGCGGTATAATCCAATGGATCTGATATCATTTTGAAGTTCTTCAATGGATACAGATAAATAATCCTCAGGCGTTTTGTATTTTTCAAAAAGCTTTTTCGTCACTTTATTGACCAGGACATCTGTACACTGTGCAGATAGTGCCACCGCGATGACAAGTTCAAAAGGATTGCTATGATTCAGTTCACAATGTGCATCAGGAAACAGCTCCCCCATTGTATCAAGAGCTTCTCTGATTTGATTCTTATTCAGCATGCGATCACCTTTTAATTATTGTTTAAATTCATTCCTTGAAATTTAACTTTCCAGCCAATTATAAAACGGCACTTTTCGTTTATACTCTTCATCCGATTGATTTTGCTTCTGAGGCTGGGATTGATGCTGCCGGAATCGTTTGCCGTAATTTCTTGCCTGATCGATTGTCCGAATCCCATTTTTCTTCCACTCAAAAAGAATTCTGTCAATATACCTGAAGTTAAGTTTACCGGAAATGACCGCTTCTTTTAAAGCTGCTTTGATGATAATCGGATCATGATAATCCTGATCCATCCAGATCGAAAGTGTCTCAACTTCAAACGGTGAAAGAGGCCTTCCGAATTCACTTTCAAATACAGGGTACAAATTAAAGTTTTCCTGCTGCTGTATTTCTTCTGTTTTTTTCTCATCTTTCATTAACATAAATTCATATATTTTTCCCCAAAGAGGCTTCAGAGAATACCGTTCGTATTTGATGGAAGCTTGCTCATACTCCTCGATGTCTAAAAGTCCTCTTTGCAGCAAACTTCTGAGAAGGGATGTACATGAAGATACAGATATGGACATATGACTTGATAATTCGCTGGGGGTAGGAAATTGATTTCCATTTTGAAGATGGAGATTTACTTGAAGAAGCAAAACGAGCTCCTCTTCTTTTATTCCAAATTGATGATAATGCATAATTAATGCTGCAGGAACAGATAAAGACCCCTGCTCTTGCATGTTTACAAATTGTTCCTTATTCATAACGAGCCACCTCACCTAAAATAGTATAACATGTCTCGGCAGAAAAACGGTGATGGACTTTCATTCCAATTTAGAAAAGCGGAATTGCCCGTTTAGCCCCGACAGGCAGATAAGGATCCGGCAGAAAAGGCGCATTTTTCCTTTACTTGGCGGATCTGTTCTGACCGAGGGGCTGGGCGATATAGCTAGGGCTACATGAAAAGCGGAGCCGATTGTTCAGCCCACTTAAGTGTATAAAAATAAGGCAATTCAAATACATCAACTCGAGCCTATAAATAAAATGTGAGCCTCCCATCAAGGAGACTCACATTTATTATTACGGATATAATCTGTTAAGCAAACGAGGGAACGGAATGGATTCGCGGACGTGTTCTACACCGCTGATCCATGCAACTGTGCGCTCAAGGCCAAGACCGAATCCTGAATGCGGAACAGATCCAAATTCACGCAGCTGCAGGTACCACTGATAAGCGTCTTGTGATAGATCGTGCTCGTCGATGCGCTGCTTTAATAGTTCATGATCATGAATACGCTGTGATCCGCCGATGATCTCGCCGTAGCCTTCTGGTGCGATTAAGTCCGCGCAAAGGACGACATCATCACGATCAGGAGCAGGCTGCATATAGAAAGGCTTAATACCTGTAGGGTAATGAGTAATGAATACTGGCTTGTCAAAGCTTTCTGCGATAGCTGTTTCGTGCGGTGCGCCAAAATCTTCGCCCCATTTAATGTCATCAAATCCTTTTTCATTTAAGAATTTGATTGCATCGTCATATGAAATTCGAGGGAATGGCGCTTTTATCTGTTCAAGTTTAGCTGTATCACGTCCAAGGGTTGTCAGTTCAAGCTTGCAGTTTTCAAGAACGCTTTGCACGATATAAGACACATAGTTCTCTTGTACAACCAGGTTGTCTTCGAATTCATAGAAGGCCATCTCAGGCTCGATCATCCAAAATTCGATCAAGTGGCGTCTTGTTTTTGATTTTTCAGCGCGGAATGTCGGTCCGAATGAAAAGACCTTTCCAAGTGCCATTGCTGCTGCTTCCATGTATAGCTGACCGCTTTGAGATAGATAAGCATCTTCATCGAAATATTTCGTTGCAAAAAGCTCTGATGTTCCTTCTGGTGCGCTGCCTGTTAAGATAGGAGGATCTACTTTTGAGAAACCTTCTTTATTGAAGAACTCATAAGTTGCACGGATGATTTCATTTCTGATTTTCATTACAGCATGCTGACGCTTGGAGCGCAGCCATAAATGGCGGTGGTCCATTAAAAATTCAGTGCCGTGTTCTTTTGGAGTAATTGGATAGTTCACGGACTCGTGAATCACTTCAATGCCCGTTACCCCAAGTTCGTATCCGAACGGTGAACGCTCGTCCACTCTGACAACACCTGTTACATAAATAGAAGACTCCTGAGTAATAGATTTTGCTGTCTGGAATACTTCTTCATCTACTTCTGCTTTTACGACTACGCCCTGAATGAAGCCCGTGCCGTCGCGCAATTGTAAAAAGGCAATTTTGCCGCTTGAACGTTTATTCGCAATCCAGGCGCCAATTGTGACTTCTTTATCTACAAATTTGCTTACTTCTTTAATTGTTGTTTTCACTTAATTGTTCCCTCCAAAAACCGGATCATAAATATATGTATATAGTTGCTATTATACATTTGTTGCATGCTTCGTTCAAACATAAGTGTGAGCCGTCAAATGACGGCTCATCTTTATCAATGAACACTGTTTTCTTTTACAAATCGATCAATTCTGACTAAAGCCTCTTCTAGTGTATGTAGAGAAGTTGCATATGAAAGCCTTACATTTTCAGGTGCTCCAAATCCGGATCCAGGGACAATCGCCACTTTTTCCTTTTCAAGCAATGCTTCTACAAAGTCATCTACATTTGCAAAGCCGGTAATTTCTGCCGCTTGCTTGGCATTAGGGAAAAGATAAAAAGCTCCCTGAGGCTTTAAGCATGTAATTCCAGGAATCGAAACAAGCTTGTCATAAATAATGTTCAGGCGTTCTTCAAATGCTTTTCTCATCTCTTCTACCGGTTCCTGTGAACCTGCATATGCAGCAATTGATGCATATTGAGCAATTGAAGTCGGATTCGATGTGCTGTGGCTTGCAAGATTTGTCATTGCTTTAATGATTTGCTCATTTCCGGCGGCGTATCCAATTCTCCAGCCAGTCATCGAATGCGATTTTGAAACACCGTTAATGATGATTGTCTGCTGTTTTAATTCCTCAGAAATCTCGGCAATGGATACATGAGTGTTTTCGCCATAAATTAATTTTTCATAAATTTCATCTGAAACAATCAGCACATTTTGCTGAAGGCAGATTTTTCCCAGCTCTTCAAGCTCTTCTTTTGAATAAAGCATTCCTGTTGGATTGCTTGGAGAGTTAATGATGACTGCCTTCGTTTTATCTGTGATTGCTGCTTTAAGCTGATCCGGAGTCATTTTAAACTGATTCTCTTCGAGCGCATTAACATATTCAGGCACACCATCTGCAAGCTTGACTTGTTCAGGATAGCTTACCCAATAAGGAGCAGGAATGATCACTTCATCCCCTTTATTGAGAAGAACTTGAAAAAGAGTGTAAAGAGCATGCTTTGCACCTGTGCAGACGATAATTTCACCCGGTTTATAAGCAAGATTTTGATCCTGCTGAAACTTCCCGATAATTTCTTTTTTCAGCTCTGCAAGTCCGCCTGCAGGTGTATATTTTGTTTGTCCCGCATTCATTGAATGAACAGCCGCATCAATAATATGCTGCGGTGTATTAAAATCAGGTTCTCCAGCTCCTAGTCCAATCACATCATGACCGGCTTCTTTAAGCTCTTTTGCTTTTGCTGTAATCGCTAAAGTGGATGAAGGTGTTAATGCAGATACTCTATCGGCTAATTTCATGGATATGTCCCCCTATTTTTTAATCGCAATATGCTTTCTTATTTCTCCATTGCTGAAATTTATTAAATCATATGTATAACGATTTCGATCGTCAATATATTTTACTTCCCAAAGCGGTATGGTCTTTTCCATTCCAAGCTTGACGCTTATCACTTTTTCAGGATTTTGTTTTGCTTTTACAATTTCCAGCGCTTTTTTTTCTGAAATGCCGTCAGCGGCAAGCTTCAGCACAGGTTTTTCCTTGCTGTCCTCAGGAACCCAAACGTAAACAGCTTCATTGCTCTTATTCAAGCCTGTAATCACGTAATATTGTTTAAGGCCATTAAATGTTTCAACACTTTCGGCATTTTTCAGGTCCGTTTCTTTCAATGCACGCTCAATAGCTTCTTCATGTCCATCGTTTTTTTGAGCCATGGCTGAATGATAAACGTTAAAAAAGGCTCCCAGTGCAGCCAGCAGAAAAACGGCTAAAACACTTGCTCCGATTGTTATTTTTTTCCCCATGTTTCGAATCCCTACGTTCTGTAAATCGTAAATACGGCTTTATTTTTATCATCCTGATCAAGTGCAAGCCCAAACATCAAATTTTCTCTCTTCAACGTCCGATTTAACCCATCGACAATTTTATAGAGGTCATCTGAGTGCTCTATGGTTACGGTTGATAAAATCTCAATTTTACTTTCCATGACCTATTCCTCCTATGCAAAAACAAAAATTGTAACTTATATGTCAGCCTCAAAGGGCAACAATAACAAATACAGACAACACAATGTTGTTTTATGTACCCATTATAACAGTATCATTATCAATTAGTGAAAATAAATTTTCTCCTACCCACACCATTGCCTGTGCTGCTCGCACAGGCTTTTTTTTATATGCCTATTTTTGTAAGTTTCACATTTTTTTGGCCCTGAACAAACTAATGCGTGACGCCGTCATTCATTATTATTCCAGCGGACAATTTCATTATGAAGGCGCTCCATAGTTTCTACATGGACATCTATGGACGGCAAAGATGCAATAAAGTGTCTGCCGTACTTTGCTTCTATTATTCGCTTATCAAATACAAAGAGCAGTCCTTTATCTCTCTCCGTCCTGATCAGTCTGCCGAATCCCTGTTTAAATTTCAGGATTGCTTCAGGAAGTGAATAGTTGTAAAAAGCATTTTCCCCCTGCTTTGTGATCTGTTCGCATTTTGCTGCAACAACTGGATCATCCGGCGGAGAAAATGGAAGTCTGACGATAATCAAAGTTGTCAGTTCATCACCTGGGAAATCCATGCCTTCCCAAAAAGTGCTCGTTCCAAGAAGAATAGCCTGATCAAATTGACGGAAATTCTTTGTCAGCTTTGAAATGCTGCCGCCTCCCTGACCCATGATCATAAAATCTTCCAGGCTCGAATCGGCTTTTAAGAGCAGATTTGTTTTTTTCAGCATGTCATAAGCCGTAAACAATACGAGCAGCTTTCCTTTTGTGGCCTTAGCAATTGTTGAAACATTTTTAGCAATAGCTGCCGTGTATTCATCAAGTGTCACATGCTGCACAGCCGGAAAATCTGAAGGAATCATTAATTTTGCCTGTTTTTTATATTCAAACGGCGATTTTATTATAAATGTCTTCGGATAATAATCCGCAAGACCAAGTTCTCTGATCATGTAATCAAATGAATGATCTACAGTCAGGGTAGCTGATGTCAGAATCACGCTTTTCATCTCTGCGAAAAATCCATCTGCCAATTGTTCAGATACAGAAACGGGCTGTGAATAGACACTGACAGCGTTTTTGGCACCTCTTGATTCGATTTCTATCCATTTGACAGCTTCTAATTGTTCTTTGAAAAAAAGTGTGTCCAAATCCTTGTATGCATCCCCGAATTTATCAAGCACGGCAAAGTATTCATAAAGAATAAAAGATTCTTCTTCATTTTTTATCTTGTGAAAATCTTCTTTTTGTTTATTCATGATTTTCATTAAATCATGGAGCTGAAATTTCACTCTTGCTGCCACCTCTAAAATGGCAAGCCATTTTCTGCTCTGCTTTTGGTTATGTTTAAAACGATGAGTGATCCTGTTCGTCTGCACTTCTTTTTCATTTTGAAGGACGTAGCTGTGCAGGGTGCTGAACAGCACTCCATTGTCTTCAACGAGCTGTTTTAAGATGGCATCCATCTCAAGAAAGGCATCATTTAACCCATTTTTCGAAAAAAGATCCTGAGTTCTTCGAAGCAAGCCGTTTGTATACAGGTTTCCAAGCTGATTTGTTAAAGCCTGCAGGGTTAAATAGTGCATTCTTGTACCTAAATGTTCGCATGCGATTCTCTCAAAATGATGTGCCTCATCAATGATCACTTCCTCTACATCATCAAGTAAATGACTTGATGATGAGATGCTTGAAAGCAAAAGATTGTGATTGGTTATTACAACATCCGCTTTTTTGGCGTTTTCATATGCTCTTTTGAAAAAGCAGCGCGACAGCCAGGGATTTTTATCTGAATTTGATGATTTCTCATCATAATGAAGTCTTTGCCAGAGCAACTTCCCGCCAGAAGGCAAATTCAGTTCATCAAAGTCCCCTGTCTCTGTTTCAGTCAGCCATATTAAGAGCTGTGATTTGGTTAAAATATTATCGTAGTTGTAATCATCTTCGTGCAGGTATTTTTCGAATTTACGCAGGCATAAATAATGCGACTTGCCTTTAAGAACGGCCATATGGAAGGGCTGATCGATGGCTTTCCGGAGCATTGGAAATTCTTTTGCCATGACCTGCTGCTGCAAAGCGTTCGTATATGTACTGACTAATACACTTTTTCTTTCTGACATTGCGTAATAAATGACCGGGATTAAATAGGCAAGCGTTTTTCCGGTTCCTGTACCCGCTTCTATTAACGCATGCTGATGAGATTGAAAGGACTCATAAATTTCCTTCATCATTTTCACTTGCTCTGTCCGCACTTCATACTGCTGAAATTGTCCTGCAATTGGGCCGTTTCTGCTCATCAGCCGATCCGAAAAGGCCTGAAAATCCTCTGTAAGCCTGCTATCATGATCATGAGCCTGTTTGGAATGTTTTTTAATTGCAATTGAGCGAAAGACTTCAATATGCTCAGGTTCACTAAGGTTAAGCAGCCTCTCAGATATGATATCCTCAAGTACATCTTCAATATCGCTGATAAACGAACGTGATAAACGCTTCAGCGCTTGAAGAGTGGCAGGAGGCAGCCCGACTAGTTTTTTAAGAATATGTACAAACAGCTCCCCAGTTACCTCAGCATCGCTGTCGGCACGATGGGGATTGTCATGCCTGATGTTCAGCTCTTCGCACAGCTCAGACAATTTATAGCTGTCTGCTCCCGGAAAAACAATCCTTGATAGCTCAACAGTGTCAAGCACAGGTCCAGTAAATCTCTGCAGCCCGCTCCGCTCGAGTTCTTCTTGTATAAAGGAAAGATCAAAATGAACGTTATGCGCCACGAAATAAGCATCACTTAAAAGAGCAGAGACTCTTTCAGCAATGTCTTCAAACGGGGCTGCATCCTTTACCATTTCATTTGAAATACCGGTTAATTGCTCAATAAAATGAGGGATTGGCTTCAGTGGATTGACAAAGCTTGAAAAACGCTCTGCCACTTTGCCGTTTTCAATCACCACAGCTGCAAGCTGAATAATTCGATCCCCTTTCTTTGGAGAATTGCCAGTCGTTTCAACATCTATTACAACAAATCTTTGTTTCATTTTGATACACCTCAATTAATCGAAAAACCAATAACGTTATTTTACCACTTATAAAGCAAAATCCCCCAATAATCGGGGGATTTTTTAAAATTTTTATAGGATGGTTGCCGCAGGCTCCTGACCGAGGAGTTCGACAATCTGATTTTTTTCATTCATGATGGCAACCTTGGGTTTATGATCATGAACTTTTTCCTCAGCGACCATTGCATATGAAATTATTATGACGACATCATCTTCTTGAACAAGCCTTGCTGCTGCCCCATTCAGGCAAACAACGCCAGACCCTCGCGGACCAGGGATAATATATGTTTCAAATCGTGCGCCATTATTGTTGTTGACGATTTGAACCTTTTCATTAGGAAGCATATCAACGGCCTCCAGAATATCTTCATCAATTGTGATGCTGCCGACATAATTCAAGTTTGCTTCAGTGACTCTTGCACGATGAATTTTTCCCTTCATCATTGTACGAAACATTAAAATCTCCTCCACAGCTGTTTTCTATCTAAATTTCATTCGTTATCATTTAAATCGATTGTAATATTATCAATAAGCCTGGCTTTTGTAAACTTGACTGCAATTGCGAGGATAACCTCCCCCTTCAATTCCGCCAATGCCTTAAGTTCAGGATAAGAATAGATCTCGACATAATCTATCACGCCATCTGTATGAGCTGACAGATAGGATGTCACTGATTCAATGACCGTTTCTGCTGATTTTTCCCCTTTAAGCATCATTTCTCTTCCTGTCTGCAGGGCTTTATAAAGATGCGGGGCCTGTTTTCTTTCTTCTGCAGATAGATAAACGTTTCGGGAGCTTTTTGCAAGGCCATCCTCTTCCCTTACTGTCTGAATCGGAACAAGCTCAACAGGGAAATGAAAGTCTGAAATGAGCCCGCTGACAACCGCTACCTGCTGAGCATCCTTCATTCCGAAATAGGCACGGTCAGGACCAACCAGGTTAAAAAGCTTGGTCAGCACCGTTGCTACTCCGTCAAAGTGGCCAGCTCTTGATTTTCCGCATAAAACGTCAGTCCGCTTTTCCACTTTTACTGTAACGGAAGGCTCGTCTTTGTACATTTCGTTAACTGATGGGGCAAAGATATAATCAGCCCCCGCCTCTTTTGCAAGCTGTGAATCCCTCTCTATATTTCTCGGATAGGAATCAAAATCCTCATTCTCTCCAAATTGCAGTGGATTTACGAAAATGCTGATGATCATAATTTCATTCTGGCTTCTTGCTTCTTGCATTAATTTCAAATGCCCTTCATGAAGAAAGCCCATGGTTGGGACAAAGCCGATCGTCTGCTGTGATTTCTTATGGACTTTCATTGTCTGCTGCAGTTCATTTATCGTAGTAATGATTTTCATTTAGATTGCGTACCTCCATATAAGGACTGAAGTTCATCATCCTTCATCGTGAAGGTATGTTTTTGCTCAGGAAAGTGTCTGCTTTTTACCTCTTGTACGTATTCATTCAAAGAAGTTTTTATTTGACCGCCGATGTTCGTGTATTGCTTAACAAATTTCGGCACACGGTTCACACCGTATCCCAGTACATCATGATAAACAAGCACCTGTCCATCTGTTTCTGCTCCTGCACCGATTCCGATGACAGGTATATTTAATCTATTTGAAATTTCTGAAGCAAGCTGTTTTGGAACACATTCAAGCACTAATGCAATTGCGCCTGCTTCTTCGCACTGTTTTGCGTCATGAATTAATTTTTTTGCACTTTCTGCATCTTTTGCCTGTACCTTATAACCGCCAAGTACACCAACTGACTGAGGAGTAAGCCCTAAATGGGCAACGACAGGCACCCCCGCGTTTGTAAGCGCTTCAATAATAACAAGCACATCATCAGCACCTTCAACCTTTACTGCATGCGCCCCGCTTTGCTGCATTATTTCAGCTGCATTTTTTAAAGATTGCTCTTTTGAAAAGTGATACGACATAAAAGGCATATCTGTCACAATGAAAGTAGAAGGCGCACCTCTTTTGACAGCCTTTGTGTGATGAATCATATCACTTACTGTAACCGGCACTGTAGAATCATACCCGAGTACAACCATGCCAAGGGAATCACCGACTAAAATCATATCCACTCCAGACTCTTCTGCAAGCTTAGCTGAAGGAAAATCGTATGCTGTTAGCATCACTATCGGTTCATGCTGCTGCTTCATTTTCATAAAATCTAATCTTGTCTTCATTTTTTCCCCTCCCATTAATTGCAGAGGAATTTCGTAACCGAAAAGACATGAAAAAACCTTCTTCAAATAGGAAGAAGGATTATACTCATCATATCCAGCCAGCTGTTCATCCCTCTGTCCCAGTCCGCATTCCGGATCAAGGCAGAACTTTTATTAAAATTGTAAGAAAACTTAGTGCAGGTGCAGTTCCAAATAAGGATACTACCCGACAAGAATTATAACAGAAAATAAAACGGGAAGCCACTTTATTAGGCTCATGTTAAAGTAATAATATTGGCTAAAACTTACTATGACTGAATTTCGATATCGGCAGAATATATTTTTTCAATGTTGCCTTCGTTTGTTTCAAGAAGCAGCACACCTTCATCATCTATTCCGATGGCACGCCCGCGAATTGTGCCCTGAAGGGTTCTTGCAATCAGATTTTTATTCAGGCTGATGGCATAGCTTTCCCATAGCAGCTTTACAGGTTTAAATCCATGAACTAAATAGCTGGTATAGAGCTTTTCAAAATTCATCATTATGGCCTGAATAACCTGTGCTCTGTCCGCTTGCTCACCTGTTTCTGCAGCAATGGAAGTTGCGGTTGCCTGCAGCTCCTCGGGAAATTGATCCAAAGTGTGATTGACATTCATACCGACACCGATGATCACGGAATGCACTCTGTCTGCTTCTGCCTGAAGTTCCGTCAGGATGCCGACAATTTTTTTGCCGTTTATGAGAATATCATTCGGCCACTTGATTTCTGGTGTGAGGCCTGTCACTTCTTCAATCGCCTGGATTAGTGCGACAGCAGTCAGCAGCGTTAATTGAGGGGTTTTGTTAATCGGAATCTTTGGTCTTAGAATCATGCTCATCCAAATACCTGTCTGCTTCGGAGAATACCATGCTCTTGCCAGTCTGCCTCTCCCGCTTGTCTGCTGATCCGCTACGACAATTGTTCCTTCCTTCGCTCCATCCCCAGCTAATGTGTGGGCAATTTTTTGCGTCGAAGAAAGAACCTCTTCAAAATGGATATGACGGCCCATAAACTCTGTCTTCAGTCCAAGCTGTATTTCATTTCCGCTGATTTTGTCAGGCTTATAAGTGATCCTGTAGCCTCGCTTTCTCACAGCCTCAAGCTCATACCCTTCACTTCTTAAATCTTCAATATGTTTCCAGACTGCCGTTCTTGAGCAGCCAAGTGTTTCACTTAGTTTTTGACCGGATAGAAATTCACCTTCAGCTTCTGAAAAAGCCTGCAACAATCGTGTTCTTAGATCAGATTGCACGATCTTAACATCTCCTTAATAGCTTCCTTGCTGTTTTCGACTTCATCGTTCACAACGGCGAGCTCAATCTTTTTAAGTAACTCACCCATCCACGGGCCAGGCTTTTGACTGCTGAACTGCATCAGGTCAGCTCCGCCAATCGCGAGTTCATTTTTAGAGTGAATCGGCAGATTTTTATAGAATGCCTGTAGTTCTGCGATTAGCCCTTTTGACATCGTTTCTCCTTTTATTAAACAATAAACGGCTTCCACTTCAAGAGTGCATGGCAAGCCTGCCTCGTATACGGACTGCCTTGTCAAATCACCCTCCTTGCGTTTCTGCAAATAAAAGATGTTTTTTGCGATCATCCCGATTTGTCGGTTTGAAAGCTTCCATTTCTTTAAAAATGCTTCAATGCTGCTTATTTCTAATACATCCAGCAATGCCGTCCATCGTTCTTCATTTGAAGACAAGCCGCTGATTGGCAGAATACTGGCATTCAGCAGCTGCTGTTTTTTCCCTTCTAAACCTGGAAGGTAATCGATGATGCCTGTATCCGCTACAAGCTTCATCGCTTCTCCGCTTCCTTCACCTGCCATGATTTTTTCAAACTCTGCCGTTTTTCGCTCGACAGATATATTTTCAAGCAATGGCACTTTTTCGCATATTGCATCTAGTGTTTCTCTGCTTAAAGAAAACCCTAGCTGGCTGACAAATCTGACCGCTCTCATGATTCTTAACGCATCTTCGGAAAAACGCTCATGCGGACTGCCGACTGTGGTAATTATCTTAGCTTCGGCATGTTCTTTGCCTTGAAAAAAATCAATAATGGTTCCTGCATCATCCATCGCCATTGCATTTACAGTAAAATCCCGTCTTTTCAAATCTTCTTTCAGGGAAGATACAAATGTGACCCCTGTTGGTCTGCGGTTGTCTTCATAAGCAGACTCTGTTCTGAAAGTCGTAATTTCATAATGGATGCCATTGACAATTACAATGATTGTTCCATGCTCTGAACCAATATCAATTGTTTTCTCAAATAGAGCTTTAACTTGTTCCGGGGTTGCAGACGATGCGATATCTACATCTTTTATTTCTTTTTTAAGCAGCTGATCTCTTACAGAACCGCCGACAAAATAAGCATCAAAACCATGTTCTTTTAACCTTTTTAAAACAGGAAGAGCCTCTTGAAATTCTTTATTCATCCCGCTCACCTGAAGAAAGGAGACTATAATACAGAGCCTCATACTGTTTGACAATAATGCTTGAATGAAACTCTTCCTTTGCAACTCTCATCGATTCTGAAGCCATTCGGCTGTGCAGCTGTTTGTCCGTCAGAATAGAAGTTGTTTTCTCAGTGATCGTTTTAATATCTCCTACGTCACATAAGAAACCGGACATTCCGTCTCTAATTACTTCAGGAATGCCTCCAATGTTTGTCGCAACACAAGGAACTCCGCAGGCCATTGCCTCTAAGAGCACAAGTCCAAAGCTCTCTTTTTCAGAGAGAAGGAGCTTTACATCACTAATGGAATATAACTCTTCCAAGTGATTTTGCTTTCCAAGAAATAGGACGTTTTTTTCGACTCCAAGTTCCCTGACAAGCTTGCACACAGATGTCATTTCAGGTCCGTCGCCTACAAGCAGAAGCTTTGATTTTACGTTGTCTAAAACACGTGCAAACACACGGACAACATCCTGAACACGTTTCACCTGCCGGAAATTAGAGACATGGATAATGACCTTTTCGTCTTCTGAAATTCCGTACTCCCTTTTTAAATGATCAGCGTTCTGTTTTTGATAAATGCGTTCATCAATAAAATTATAAACGGTCTGAATTTTTTTATCAGGGTTCAGCAGATCATAGGTTTGGTCAGCGAGTGCTCTAGATACAGCTGTAACAGCATCAGATGCTTCAATGCCAAACTTGATCATATTTGAAAGGGATAAATCATGTCCCAAAACCGTAATATCCGTACCATGCAGAGTAGTGACAATCTTCAGATGATCACCTGTCATTTGTTTGGCCAGGTGCGCGCAAATGGCATGAGGAACAGCATAGTGGACATGAAACAGGTCCAGTTCTTCCCGCTTTGCTACTTCTGCCATTTTACTTGCAAGGGCAAGATCGTACGGCGGATGTTTAAAGACAGAGTACTGATTAACATCTACTTCATGGAAAAAAATATTATGATACATTTTGTTTAATCGGAACGGTCTGCTAGTTGTGACAAAATGTATCTCATGTCCATTTTCAGCCAGTTTTTTTCCAAGCTCCGTTGCCACCACGCCTGAACCGCCCACTGTAGGGTAGCAGGTTATGCCTATTTTTAATTTCTTCATAAACTGTCACCTATTAAATCTTTGTCGAGCAAAATCGGGGATTTTGTTAAAAATCCCTCTGCGTACTTAACGCCTGCCTCTTTGCCGAATAAGCGCTCACGGCTCTCAACACTTTCTATATAACCATTAATTAATGGCGTGATTAATGAAGCATCACTTTTAATAAACTGACTTTCATATGCTCTTAAACTAGCGAGTTTTTTCTCCATAGTATCTGTTATATCCACAACAAAATCAGGCTTGTGATACCCATTAATCATGTAATAGTAGAGGCGGTTTACCCGATGAGGCATAAGACCGCCGGGTTCCCTTACCTTTTTCACACCTGCTGAAAAGCTCGCTTCTTCCACCAATTTCGCACAATTTCCATGATCGGGATGGCGATCTTCGAACCACGGAACAAACACAAGCCGCGGCTTATATTCCCGAATAATCGTTACGATCTTTTCAATATATTGTTCTTTCAGGAATAGTCCTCTGTCAGGCAGGTTGAGAAAAATCCGTTTATGTATGCCGAGAATACTTGATGCCTGTTCTGCTTCTTCCTGTCTGAGCTCTACCGTTCCATTGGATGAAAGCTCAGCTTCTGTTAAATCGCATATGCCAATTTTATAACCCTGCTCTGCGTATTTTGCAAGAGTTCCACCCATCCCGATTTCGGCATCATCAGGATGAGCTCCGAAGGCAAGGATATCAAGTTTATTCTTTTCCATAGTCGTCATCGATTTCTTTGTCATTTACAATTGATCTCCAAGTCATATCACCGCGTTCGAGTCCATGAATAAGAATTTCAGCAGTTCCCATGTTTGTCGCAAGCGGAACGGCATATACATCACATAAACGGATAAGAGCTGTAACATCAGGTTCATGGGGCTGCGCTGTCAGCGGATCTCGGAAAAAGATGACCATATCCATTGCATTGTTTGCGATGCAGGCTCCAATTTCCTGATCGCCCCCGAGAGGGCCTGATTGAAAACGGTGGATATTGAGTCCGGTAGCTTCAGATACTTTAAAACCGGTGGTACCTGTTGCATATAGCTTGTGCTTCTCAAGGATTCCTTTATAAGCAAGCGTAAATTGAATTAAATCATTTTTTTTCTTATCGTGAGCTATGAGTGCAATATTCATCAGACATTCCCCTTTAGTCGATTAAATTTTCAAGCCCGTAAACCAATACATCAAGTTTCATAACCTGCTCCACACATAATTTTACGCCAGACATGAAGGATGCCCGATTAAAAGAATCGTGACGGATGGACAATGTCTGACCGTCCCCTCCAAACAAAACTTCCTGATGGGCGACAAGTCCAGGCAGACGGATGCTGTGAACATGAATTCCCTGATAATTCGCTCCCCTTGCTCCCTTTAATGTTTCTTCTTCGTTAGGATGGCCCTGTTCTTTTGCCTCTCTCACCATTGAAATCATTTCGGCTGTTTTAAGACCTGTTCCAGACGGTGCATCAAGCTTTTGATCATGATGCATTTCGAGGATTTCTACGTCGCTGAAGTATTTTGCAGCCATTTGTGAAAATTTCATCATTAAAATAGCTCCAATTGCAAAGTTTGGTGCGATAATGGCACCAATCCCCCTGTTTTCGGTAAGCTCTTCAAGCTCTTTTAAATCTGCCTCCGAAAAGCCAGTCGTTCCCACTACAGGCCTTACGCCATATTCAAGTGCCTTCTTTGTATGGATTTTTCCAATTTCAGGTGTTGTTAAATCAATTAAAACATCTGGCTTCGTCTCGGAAAAGCATTTCTCAATATCTGTGTAGATAATGGCGTCACTATTAAAATCATCTGCTTCACTGAGCTTTTGTCCTTCATATTTGTGATCAATTACACCGGCAAGAGAAAAGTGTGCTGTTTCCTCTACAAGCTTTACTGCTTCTCTTCCCATTCTTCCCCTAGGCCCTGCAATTACAATTTTGATTGTTTCCATTTCTGTTTCTCCTTAAGAATCTTTTTTTGTCCAGCGGTCTTTGTCTCTAGTATTAAATTTTTTCATCACAAGATTATGAGCTTCTTCGAGATCAATATTTAAGGAATTGGCTAGACAAATTAACACAAATAGAATGTCGCCTGCTTCTTCCTCTATCTTTTTTTCCTGTTCTGAATGCTTTTTTGGTTTTTCACCGTATGTATGATTTATTTCACGGGCGAGTTCGCCCATTTCTTCTGTCAGCCTTGCCATCATGGCAAGCGGGCTGAAGTAGCCTTCTTTAAACTGCCCGATATAGGCGTCAACTTCTTTTTGAAGATCTTTTATCGTTTTATTGCTCATGATTCATCACCTCTTCTTTATTCCTTTCCATGTTAGCGGGTCAGAGCCTTTTTGACAAATTTTCAGGTATTGTTTCAGGCTCAGATTGCACCTTTTGTTTCCATCATCTATAATATTATCGCTAAGACTTAGAGCAGAGGATGATGTACAGCATGTTCAATCAGTTAAAAATACGAAATATTTTCTTTATTTTACTCGGATCAGCTATATTTGCGTTTGGTCTAGTTCATTTTAACATGCAGAACAATTTGGCTGAAGGCGGTTTTACCGGAATTACCCTGCTTTTATATTTTATTTTTAATATCGACCCTTCCATTTCAAATCTCGTGCTTAACATTCCGATTTTTTTTATCGGCTGGAAACTGCTTGGCAGGACAACCTTCCTCTATACCCTAATAGGAACTGTCGCATTATCTGTTTTTCTATGGCTGTTTCAGCGATTCCAGATTAATATGCCGCTAAAAGACGACCTGACTCTAGCCGCTTTATTTGCAGGAGTTTTTATCGGTGTCGGGCTTGGAATCATCTTCAGATACGGCGGAACAACAGGCGGTGTAGACATCATTGCCCGACTTGTACATAAATATAAAGGCGTGAGCATGGGCAAAACAATGTTCATGTTTGATTTTGTAGTCATTGCTCTCTCTCTTGTCACATATTTATCCTATAAGGAAGCGATGTATACATTAGTGGCGGTATTCATTGCGGCAAAAGTCATTGACTTTATGCAGGAAGGTGCTTATGCAGCCAAAGGAGCCACCATCATATCTGAGCGAAACGGGGAGATTGCGGATAAAATCATGCAGGAGATGGACCGAGGCGTAACCATCTTAAAAGGTCAGGGTTCTTTCACTAAAATGGACCGCAACGTTTTATATTGTGTGGTCGGCAAAAATGAAATTGTCCGCCTTAAAACGGTCATTACCTCTGTTGATCCCCATGCATTTGTCGCAGTAAGCGATGTTCACGATGTGCTTGGCGAGGGATTTACATTAGATGCGGATAAAAATCCGATTCACCGTTAAAACATTTTAAACAATCCATTCAAGCAAAAAAGCCTCTTCCGGAGGCTTTTTATTTATTCATATCACGTTCACGATTCACTTTATCCTTCTCGCCTCTGTACTTCCGCCATCCAGTATACGAAAGGGATAAAAAGATAATGCTGCCAGTTGAAATCATAACCCACAATAATGAGGGATCTGCATCGTCCTCTTTTACCCGATTAAACAAATTCTGCAATTCCTCCTCCATCAATGCAAGCTGATTTACTTGAGACTCTACTGGAATTTGTGTGAAAATAGCATCTTCAACAACAGATCTATGGGCATCCATTCTCTTAAGCTGTTCTGAATCGATATCCATCATCATGCTTGGATAGACTGTTTCATATAGAGAGACAAATTCATCCCAGTTCTGCTGAAAAGATTGATGATCTCCCATTTTCACATCACCCTTCACTTGAGAAAAAGCCGACATGACGGGCTCTTCCATTGAGCTCCATAAAGGCTGATGCTCAGATGCTGCTGCATCCACCACAAGTCTCAGCTGAATAAGCGCTCTAACTTTCTCATCAGGAGTTATGCCCGTCTCCTGCAGCATTTTGGCTGCTGTTTGCTGTGATGCAGATATTGTGCGAATATCTCTTGCTGAAATACTGCCGTCATCTTTTAAAGTCTTTTCAAACTCTCTTTGAAAATACTCAACAAGCTGTAGTGATTCTTCAAAACGGTTTTGCTTTGACAGCTGAAGAGCTGTATCTGAGAGTTTATTTAAATCTTCCCATTCACCTGTGTGATTTGCCTGATGATCAGCTAAAGCCCAATAAGGAAGTGCGACTATCAATATGACGAAAAGCGCAATCACCATTTTTCTTTTTTTCATCCTTGTCCCTCCTACAGCTTCTACTAAAAAAGTATGAAAAAGTGGACAAGGTTAGACCACCTTTTTCACTCGAACATCAAAAGGCGGTCTGCTGTTAAAGAAAATTTAATTTAAGGGAATTCTTTCTTACGACAAAATGGTATGCGAGATAAATGGAGAAAAGGCTCAGCCAAAATGTAAAATATCCGATTTCAGGCAAATAATTCATCAGAACACTGTATTTTGGCATCATGCCAAACACATAGTCTATGATTTCGTTATGCAGAGTCCATACAGCCGCAGCTATTAAATGCCATGCCTTGAATCTGTAATATGGGGCATACAGCAGCCCCTGAACAGCCATTCCGAGATGAGAAAGAATGAGCATATAGCCGACCGGATCAAGCACACCTGTCTCATTAAGCACCAGAAGGTTCATCACAACTGCCCAAATACCGTACTTAAAAAGAGTAATAATGGCAAGGGCTTCAATCAGGGGGAGATTTTTCTTAAATAAAAACCCGAGCATGACGATTGTGAAAAAAAGACTCGCTGTTGGACTGTCAGGGACAAACGGAAGAAAAATAGGCGGTGTCTCATAAAGCTGATATCTATACCAATAATATCCATAAATCGTTCCGAATAAATTAACAGTAAACATCATAAACAAAAAAGGCTGTTTAACAAGCAGATATTGAAACCACTTCATGTTTGTTCAACTTCTTTCATTCTCAAATATGTATCTATCCTTAAACGTAGAAAAAAAGCTGACTTTTCGTCAGCTTTTCATTTATTTTGATGTAACACCAGAAACAAACTCAGAAAGGACTTTTAATTCTTCATCCGTGCCTTTGAAAATGCCAGCAGGCATTCCACCTTGTCCCTCTTTTGCAATCTTAGCAATTTCTTCTGGTTTTAATCCATTATCAACTAATGAAGGACCAGCAGCTCCTCCTGCTAAGGTATCGCCATGACAGGAAACACACGTTTGTTCAGTGAAAATTTTGTAACCTTCTGATTCTTTGTCTATTTCAGCTTCAGCCTTAATTTTCCCTTGTTCTGCAGCTGCTTCCCAGTCATGAGTAGCAACAGATTCCCAAGTTAAGAAAATAGTTGCTGAAACTGCAAGAAGCATCATACCAACAGCAACAGGACGTTTTGAAGGCTTGCGTTCTGGTCCGCGGTCAATAAACGGTGCAAGAAGCAGTGCTCCAAATGCAAGTCCTGGCATAATAAATGCGCCAATGACTGTATATGGACCTGCAGCATATGTGTATTTCAGCAATTGATATAAGAATAAGAAATACCAGTCCGGCAATGGAATATATCCAGTGTCAGTCGGATCTGCAACACGTTCAAGCGGCGATGGATGCGCCACAGTCAAACATAGGTATCCAATTAGGAAAACGGCTCCGACAAGCCACTCTTTTAAGAGGAAGTTCGGCCAGAACGCTTCCGTTTTACCCGGGTATTCAGAATAATCTTTTGGAATATTCGGTTTTTTTTCAGCTGGAATACGTGAATCTCCAACAAATTTCATCCCTTTTCCGCGATGCATGATTTCCCCTCCTTCTTTGGCAGTTCCGCAAACGAAGTCCGTTTCACTTGCGGTCAATTATTAAAATCAATTATTTTATAGAGGTCCAGATATACCCTGCTTTCGAATCATAATGAAGTGAGCTCCCATTAATCCAAACAGTGCTGCAGGAAGGAAGAACACATGAATGGCAAAGAAACGAGTCAATGTCTGTGCACCGACGATTTCAGGATGGCCTGCAAGCAATGTTTTTACTTGAGTGCCGATAAGCGGTGTGGCTTCAGCTATTTGAAGACCAACTTTTGTGGCAAATAGCGCTTTCATATCCCAAGGCAATAAATACCCTGTGAAACCCAACCCTAACATAACGAAGAAAATTAAAACGCCAACTACCCAGTTAAGTTCACGAGGCTTTTTGTAGGCACCTTGGAAGAATACCCGCAAAGTATGTAGGAACATCATAACGATAACGAGACTTGCTCCCCAGTGATGCATGCCGCGGACAATTTGTCCGAAAGCGACTTCATTTTGCAGGTAATAAACAGATTCCCATGCATTTTTAATATCGGGAACATAATACATCGTTAAAAACATACCTGATAATACCTGAATAACTGTTACAAAGAACGTCAGTCCGCCAAAGCAGTAAACAAAAGCTGAAAAATGGTGCGCCGGATTTACATGTTCTGGCACTTCATGGTCAGCTATATCTCTCCACATAGGCGTAATATCTAAACGTTCATCAACCCAATCATAAATTTTGTTTAACATTGATTACGCCTCCTTTCGCGGTTTAGCTGAACCAAGATACAAAAATCCATCTTTCACTTCACTGACGAATACATCGAGTGGAGCAAGCGGCGGTGTGCCAGGTACATTTGTACCGTCTTTTTCATAGCGCCCATAGTGGCAAGGACAAAAGAATTGGTTAGGATTTTCAGGGTCACTGTTCCAGTTAACCGTGCATCCTAAATGTTTACATACAGGAGAAAGAGCAACTATATCCCCTTTGTCATTTTTAAAAACCCATGCTGCTCTAGGTTCTTCAGACTTGTGCCAGGCATCAACTTGTTTAATTTTAAAATTAAATCGTTGAGGTTCTTTAGTAATTTCATCTACTTTCACTACCTGTACAAGATCTTGATCTTCAACCTTGCCCAGTACAGGGTCGAGCGCAAAGCGAACCATTGGCATTAGCATACCCGCAGCCATGAAACCGCCTACACCTGTCAGCGTATAGTTGAGAAATTGTCGTCTTGAAACCCGATGTTTTTTCTCGCTCATCATTTTCCCCCCTCTATCTTAAGCTGAAGTCCGTCAGGACATACGATAAAACCATATAAAACTAGGACAATCTCATGATATATCAATCTTCCAGTAAGGTCAATATTATCCTTTTTTGGAACTTTAAAAATGTAAGGGTTTTTATGAAACCCTCCAAGATTGTAAGAAAATGTTCAAAATTTGACTCACTTGATCCTCAATCATCTTCCTTTTCAGTGACTCGTCCATATGTTCCATAGGAATTGGAGGAATATAGATCACGCTGTCCTTATGCGGACCGCCTTCATTTCTCCACAATTTATCGCTCGTCACGAAAAAAATATGTTTGAAATTGTCCTTTAATTCATGATACCATTGTAAAATTGTTTTTTCTCTGTCATGCATTTGTTCTGATATGTACGTGCAGGCCGGAAGCAAAAAGATTCTTCCTTTAAGCTGGCGTTCAAGATCTTCTGTGATCAGCGATGTGTACTCTCCCTCTCCCGCCAAAGATTTCAGATTATCTCCAAATCCTATTTGAACAAGCGGGATAATGGCGGTATCTACGTATTCTTTTGACTGAAGAAACATGTCAGCGTCTTCTGATGTCCATTTCATGACTTACAGCTCCCTCTCCTTATTATGTAATAATTATATAGATTTTATATGTGTTTGTTAATAAGGTTTTGAAATTGAGGAAGATATTGGGCTATTGTGAAGAACCTTTTGTTCCAAAATCAGTCTGATTAATATGTTATTTCTGCTTCCCTAAATCTCTTATCGGATGCTGATTATTAATTGATTCTTGAGCATGGTATGTTTACTCATTTTGTTCTCCTAAAGTTTTATCGTTTTTATTATTTTTTCTCTTTCTTCTTTTCTTAAACACATTATACCGGTTTCTTCCATAAAAAATAAAAGCCCCTTCATAGATAGAAGGGGCTTTATTTTTAAGTTTTTTGGTATTTTTTTCGAAACAAAATCGTTCCCAATATCAGCAAGACAGCTCCTATCATCATGTAAGTATAGGTATTTGTCGAAGTCGCAGGAAGCTTATTGTTTTCATTCTTAGAATCTTTTTCACCTGCTGGTTTGCTTTCTGATAGATGTTCATTGGATTTATTTTGACCCTGAACTGTTCCGTTTTCTTCATCAATGCCACTCGGACCCGGAGAATTTTCTCCTTCTGCCGGAGGCTCAGTCCTTTTATTTTCAAGTGATAAAATGAACGTACCTCCAAGCTCCCGATCCGCTAAGTCAACCGTTACTTGCTGTTCACTGGAAACCTTGTATTTTTTACCGCTGTATAAATCAATAACATCAGCAGCTTTTTCAAATGGCACATCAATTGTTATCTGCTGAATTTCTTCTGTCGTGTTTAATCCGATAACCAGAGATTGATCTTTGTATTCTCTCTTGAAGACAAGGTATCCATCTTCATTGCTGCCTGCTACTTTTGCCCGATCTCCTTTTGCAAAAACGCTTGAATAGTCTTTACGGATGTTTAATAGCTTCTGGTAGTGAGTTAACAGATCATTATTTTCCGTATTGTCCCAGTCAAGATTATAACGATTTTCATTAAACTCGCCTTTATCCATATCGCCAGCGTGTTTTCCGGTTTGCCCAAGCTCTTCTCCGTAATAGATAACCGGCTGTCCTTTTGCTGTTATTTGAAGAGCAGCAGCAATTTTCTGCTTGCTTTTATCTCCGCCTGCATGCGCCAGCAAGAAACCGTCTTCATCATGGCTGCTCAGGAACTGTCCCATTGTCGCCGTGTTCGAGAGCTTGCCGCCCCGCTCCTCAAGTCTTGCTTCAACTGCCTCAATCTCACCATTAATAAAATCTCTTGCTTCGTATTTAAAATTGAAATCGAGCAGAGAATCCATCTGTCCGCTGTTTAAATAGCCGCCTGTATTATCAATGCCGCCGCCATAATACTCCCCAATCAGTTTAAAATCAGGATTTACTTTAGTGAGTTTATTTTTAAATGCTTTCCATGTTGTATCTTCCACATGTTTCACAGTGTCTACCCGGAAATAGTCAATTGAATTTCCTTTTTTTGTTTTATGAGATGCCCACGCTGTCTGCCAGTCAATGATTTGCTCTCTTACAGCTGAATCTTCTGTAATCAGGTCCGGCAGTCCGGCAAGCTCGCCTCTTATGACATCCGTCCCCCCGCTGCGAAGCATACCTTTGAAGCGTTCACGATCTTCATCCAGAGGAAAGTTCGGGATGTTCTGATCAAACTTGTCTGATTCTTTTAATCCATAGCCGGTATGATTCAATACAACATCGACCATAATCTTTATTTTACGTTCATGTGCCTTATCCAGCAATTCATTCAAATCCTCCATCTCGCCAAGATGTTCATCAAGCTTTGAGAAGTCCTTTGCCCAATATCCGTGGTAACCGTATTGATTGCCGTTTTTATTATGACGAAGATCCCAATCAATATTATCCACAATTGGTGTAATCCAGATTGTATTGATGCCAAGATCATCAAGATAGTCAAGCTTTTCGGATATTCCTTTAAAATCTCCGCCGTGATATGATTCAGGATGATTCACATCATATTTTTCATTATTGGGATCGTTATTCCCCTGGTCGCCATCATTGAACCGGTCAGTCAGCATAAAATAGATTCTTGCCTCGTCCCAGTCAAAATCTCCTTCTCCTTCGGAAACCCTTGGTTTTACTGAAATCGCTGCTGTTGTTGTATGTTTGTTGCCAAATTCATCAACAGCTGTAACCGGAATTTCTTTATCACCGGCAGGCACCGAACTCTTTACTGACAAAGTCACTTCTTTTAATTGTGGATCGATCTGCAAGTCATCCGGTCCTCCAATAGATGAAGCATCAGCATACATATCTGAAAACAGGATGTTTTCCTGATCAGATTTTATATCCAGACTTAAGACAGCATTCTGATTGGATGTCACTTCTTTTGGAGATACAGCTGCTTTCATCTTTACTTTTGGAATGACGTAGTCGATATATGATTTTTCATTATATGGATCTGTTACTTCTTTCGTTGTTCCGCCCATTGTGACAAGAAACTTGTATTCATACTTCCCCTCTTTTGGCAGTTCAAATGTATATAAGAAATATTCATTTTTCTCATCATATTTCATGTCAAATTGCTTGCCGTCAATTTTTATTTTTACATGATCAATATCAGACATCGCATTGTTTTCGAATAGCTCCTGATCGCGATAGAAGAATGTTGCTTTTCCTTCCGATATGACAGGACCCTTTATCGCTGGAATTGTGTGAAACTCACTCTTACCGCTTTCGACAAACACTTTTGTCAGCGGCTGTGATGGATCTGTTTCAATATACCTGTCTTGATCATATGGATCCTTTACAGCCCAGTTCTGACCTTTTCTAATCACAAATCCTATGTTCGATGCCTCCGCTCCTACTTCAAACTTTGAAACGGCACCTCTATCATTCTCTTCAGTAAACAGCTTTTCGCCATCTTCAAGTCCCGTTTGCCAAGTCCAAATATTCCAGCCGTCATAATCGGCATCCTCTCTGGAATACGTAAACTGTACATACCTTTTAACCGGACTGTTCATCTCACTTGTTTTTAAAGAAAGAGAGAGATCCTGCTCTAATGCTGTTCCTGATTTTTCTCCGGTGATGGATTGTTTTGGAACAGTAAGCGTATAATCTAGCTCTTTTTGCAGAATCTCAGGAACTATTTTCAGCTGGTTTGCAGCCGCAGTAATTTCTGAATTTACAGCCTGTCCACCATTTTCTATAAGGGAAATGCTATTCGGCTGCTCCAGTTTTATTGGCTCATTGAACGTCAGGGTAATTGGTGAAGTTGTTTTAACATCCGCAGCTCCATCAGCAGGTGCTGCTGAAGTAAGTTCAAGCTGTTTTGCATCGATGATTCCTTTAATGGTATATTCAGCGCCATAGACTGATTGCTTATTTGAATCATCTTTTTCATTCCATGATCCTGCAGCAGTATTTCCGCTGGCCTCAGGGCTTACATCAAATGCACCATGTTCAGCAGCAGTATTTCCGCTTAATACGGCAATTGCTTTTAGTGAATCATTATTTTCAAGCCCCATTTCACTTAATGGGATTTTCCCTTCAAATCCCTTCGTGCGGTCAGATGCAAACTGTGCACCTTTGATATTTTCCCAAGTGGAAAGTCTGGGATGATTAAAATCTTCTGCACTGTATAACGCAGCTCGGGCTATTTCACGATCATTCTTTATTCTTGAAACGATATGAAACTGAGGTTTTGCATCTGTACCTCCAAAATGGAATGGTGCTCCCCATGGATTTCCTTCCACATTCGAATCTTCGTTATTTACGTTTAATGCCAGATTCATGTACATGCCATTGTCGCCCCAGTTTGGGACATTTTTAGCATCAACCCAGTAATAGAGAAATTTGCTGTCATTTTTCAGATAGACATTTCCGAGATGAAATCCTTTATATCCCGGGTTTGCAGATGATGCCAGCGGTTCTGTTCCTGCCCAGTCATGATCGTTTCCATCAACCGTTATTACGCTTTTTTCATCAGCGGCAAATGCCTGCCAAGAACTCATTACACCACTTGACAGGAGCAGAATAATTAACAGAAAGGATGTCCATTTCCTTCTCATTCTCCTCATCCCATTCCCCCCTTTTACTGTAAGCATAATCGTTTATACAATTTAGATGGTTTCATATATGTAAACGATTGCACTCATCAATGATATTTTGTCATGATATGACCGATAAATCAATTGAAAATTCTGAAAATATCTTTTCTCTTTCCTTGTTCAATCAAAAAAAGAACCTCATCTAATGGAGGTTCCTTCCTTATTTCAAACATTTCAGTTTTTCAGTCAAGCTTTCAAACGCTTCTTTATCCTGGCGGTCAAGTGCGTCATCAATCATTTGAAGTAATTTTTCTTTTTGGAACGTTTGAATCGATTGCTCTAAAATGCGTTCAGCTACTACACGGTCTTTTTCATTAATGTTGAGATGTTTCGGCATAAATGGATTGGCTTCTAGCACTGCTGCATAATTCGGCGATTGATAGGCCGAGCGGAAGTTGAGCTGAATGAACAGATCCTCGTCTTTATTTAACCGAATGTCATGGAAGGATTTTTCTGCATCCGTTGTCATGACATTTTCTTTGTAAAAACGAAACGGCACTTCCTCTACGCAGTGGGTTGACATGATAATCCCGCGCGGACAATATTGGGCCTGCTCAACGAAATGCACTTTTTCCATCAGCGTGTCGTGACTCATTAAGTAATTCAAGATCCAAACACATTCCCGTCTTTTCAACTGATAATGATTTAAAAACCACCTGATAAAATCCTTCTTCTCAATGACAGATACAGGGGCCATCATATGCATTTCCCTCCTCTGCTAACTGTAGATTCTTATTCTTAAAGTTCAACAGATCCTAGGTGAAATCCTTCCGATTGGACGTTAAAAATCATCTTCTAATTGTATCAAAATCTCTTCGATTTCGACATTCGCCGGATCATGCTTTAATGCCTGGCGGAACATTTCCCTGGCGGCGGCGCGATTTCCGTCCTCTAACAGGTAAAAACCGTACTCCGTAAGAAAATCTGGTTCTTCCTTGAAGAAATTATATGCTCGCTGGTAATGGTTTAATGCATCCGAATATTGCTCTGTTTCATGATAAGCTCGTGCTAATTTGCGGTCATATTCAGGATCTTCCTCGCCGTACCTCATCACTTCTTTCAGACAGTCAATAACCTCTTCATATTTTTGCTCCTGCATATAAATATTTGTCAGTGTAATTGTTGCTTCGACATGTCCTGGATCAATGGCAATGGCTTGCTGAAGCAAGGCTGATGCTTCGTTTGGCTCATTATTTTTTAAAGCGATTTTCCCTCCGTAAACATAAAGCTCCTTATTATACTCATCCACCTTCAATCCGTCTTTTACAGTTTCAAGACTTTCCTTCAGCATGCCTTCTTCTTCATATGCTTTTGCTAAATATAAATAAAGAGATGTATATTCATGATCGAGTTCTTTTAATTTTAAAAACTGATCAATTGCTGTCTTGGGATAATTTGCCTGAAGTGCTGTAAAACCATAACCGAACAACGTGTGCAAATCTACTTGTTGATCGACTGCTTTTTCATAGTACGGAAGAGCTTCTTCAAATTCACCTGAAGCACTGATCGATTCTGCAAGCCTCTGATAGACATTAACACCGGTTATAACTGTATGCTCTTTTAATACATCTTTAAAATAGGGGATGGCTTTGTGGTAATGCCCTTGATGAAAATATAGTTCTCCGAGAGCAAAGTCGATCACAGGTTCATTCGGCACCATTTTTTTAGCAGACAGGAGCTTTTGTTCACTTACTTCATTTAATCCCTGCATTTGATACAAATCAGCAGAAAGGATCAAAGCCTGTACATAAGCGGTGTCTGTTTCAGGGATTGTACCCAGCAGTTCAATTGCTTTTTCTTCTTCGTCCATATCTATATAGACTTCTGCTAAAAATACCGTAACCTCAGATTCTTCCGGGTACAATAAATGCATGTCTTCCATTATATTCAGCGCATGCTCCGTATTGCCCCATTGGTAGTATTTTTCCGCAAGCAGAAATTTTTCTTCATCATGAAGAGTCTTCTCAAGCCCTGAAAGTTTTTTTAGGCCTTCTTCAGCTTGTCCTGACTCAACTAATTCTATTGCTTCAATTAGTGAATTTTTCAACTTGTAACGCCCTTTCCAAGGATATCCTTATGGGACAGCATTTGCAGCAAACCTGCCCGACATGGAGATTTCACAAAACTCTCCAAATCCAGGCCTTATGCAAACTTTTTCATCCACTTTGATCAGCTGTCCCTTATGAATCGTAAATGTAGGAATATGATTATGATACCTGCTAGCGGACATTTCTTCAACTGAATTGAATCCATTTCGCACATAGAGGTTATAATCAACTTCGCCGCCGATCCTGATATCTCCTTTTTCAGGGTAAATCCCGATTTTCATTAACAGTGATTTTTCAAGCGGTACATGTTCTGAAGGACAGTCTGGTTCTGCGGACATTCGGTGTCTATTCATCAATGCAGAAAACTGTTTTCTCCTTTTATCTGAATGTATTCCGGTCAATTGAGGAAGGAATGTCATCGGGAATCCGTATATGCTTCCGCGGATCCATTCCCATGGAAAATCAGCGATTGAATCTTCTGGATGAATCTCTAAAATGAGCAGTGGAATTTTATTTTTTTTGCAGCTAATGAGCAATGATGGGGTCAATCTTTTCAGCGGAACTTTCACACCGATGCAGTAATCGATTGGAGAATTGATCATCATTTGTTTCTTTTTGCGAATGGCTTCGGGGAGATCCCGTTCATATTCTGTCTCGGCAATTGCTATTACAGTGGTACAGCCTTTTGCGATCAGTTTTTCTGTGAAGATTCGTTTTATTTCTGAAAAAGAACCTCCAATAGAAAAATCAAGCATCACATGACCAGATGTTAACAGATAGTCCGCAGCATTCATTTTCATGCATGTCATCTTCTGCAGCGAAGAACTCATGTAATCAATTTTGTTATTTCGTATTAGAATCGAGGTCTTAACGATTTCGCCATTTTTTAAAATATTTGCATCTTCAATAAGGTAGGCCAAAGCCTTTCATCCCTCCCTTACAACCTTCTTAAGACAAGCTATGAAGGGAAGGCGAAGGATATGACAGTTAAAGAAGAAACCTGCAGGAAAACTTTTTTCCTGCAGGCATTTTTCCTGAGTGAATTAGAAAGTTTAAAAGTTTGCTCATTACTGTCCAGCTTCACAGCCCAACTCCTCGGCCAGAACAAATCCGGCAAATAAGTCAAACCTGGACTTTTTTCCGGACTCTAAACTGTCAGGCCTAAGCTAGACGGGCGCTTCCGCTTTTCTTATCAGCGAGCTGGTTTAAGTGTTCAAAAAATTGCGGATAGGATACATTGATTGCTTCATGACCTGACAATGAAACCTCTCCTTCTGTTATAAGAGCCGCAACTGCAAGCATCATACCGATTCTATGATCACCATGGCTTGATACCGATGCTGACGTTCTTAAGGCCTGCTTGCCCCGGATAATCATGCCGTCATCTGTAGGCTCAATATCTGCTCCAAGCTTCTTAAGCTCCTGCACAACCGTATCAATGCGGTTTGTTTCTTTCACCTTCAGCTCACTTGCATCTTTAATGATTGTCTCCCCTTCAGCTTGAGTGGCAAGCAATGCAATAACGGGAATTTCATCGATCAATCGCGGAATTAATTCTCCTGATATCACTGTTCCTTTTAATTCAGACGCTGAAATCGTTAAATCCGCAACAGGCTCATGGGCGTGAGATCCTTTCTCTTTAATCGTTAAATCTGCACCCATTTTTTTAAGAACTTCAATAATCCCTGTTCTGGTCGGATTGATCCCTACATTTTTCAGCGTAATGGTACTGTCTGGAACAATTGCACCTGCTACTAAGAAAAAGGCTGCAGAAGAAATATCACCGGGAACCTGAATGGATGCAGCCTTAAGAGACTGACCGCCGATAATCTCTGCTGATCGATCATTTTCCTTCACTTCAACACCGAAAGCTCTAAGCATTCTTTCCGTATGATCTCTTGATTTATGAGGTTCTGTTACTCGCGTTTTTTCATTTTTTGCCTGCAGCCCTGCAAGCAGAATAGCAGACTTAACTTGAGCGCTAGCTACAGGTGATACATAGTCTAATCCTTTAAGTGTGCCTCCGCGAATGGAAATAGGCGTATAATTGCCGTTTTGTCTGCCATCAATAGATGCACCCATCTCTCTTAGAGGATCAGTGACACGTGTCATCGGCCTTTTAGCAATTGATTCATCGCCGATGATGCAGGCATGGAACGGACGTCCTGCTAAAATGCCCAGCATTAGACGGGTAGTTGTACCTGAATTGCCTACATCCAATAATTCTTCAGGTTCCCTTAGAGAATCAATTCCTTTCCCTGAGACTTTCACCTTCGCTCCGTTCTGTTCTATTTCAACGCCCATTTGTCTGAAGCAGGCAATAGTGGATAAACAGTCTGCTCCAGCAAGGAAGTTTTCAATAACTGTCTCACCATTTGCAAGAGCTCCGAACATGACCGCTCTATGCGAAATGGATTTATCACCGGGAATGGCAATTTCGCCGCTTAACGTCTCTGCTCTTCGCAATTTCTTTTCATTTGACATGCTGATCACCTCATTAACTGAAAAATGTTTTGTAGTCTGTATGTTTCTCGATGCATTTTTGAGCCCGTTCACGGTCGACATCCGTCTGAAAGCTTAATCTCAGCACACCATAAATCTCTTCGCGTGTTTCAATAATCCGAATGTTCGTAATGCTGATTTCCTCTATTGCAAGGTAACCTGTAATTTCAGAAATGACCCCGGGATAATCCGGAACGTCCACATATAAATCGTAAAAAGAAGGAATCGCGCCTTTCTCTCTCTCCGGCAGGCCATCTCTAAAATCCTTAGCTTCCTGAAAATACGAAAATAATGCATCTCCGTCAAGTTCATCTACAAGCTCTCTGACACGGTCCATTTCGTATCGCCAGTCATCAAACAAAGCAAGAAGCTTCTCTTTATTATGAAGAAGTATATCTCTCCACATTGCAGGGCTGCTTGATGCAATCCTTGTGATATCCCTGAATCCGCCGGCTGCCAGACGTTTTATGACAGGATGATTGTCTTCAAATCTTCCTGCCTGGTGAACAAGGCTCGCTGCGACGATATGCGGAAAATGACTGATGATGCCAGTAACCTCGTCATGTTCAGCTGGAGTCATTTCAACAAAATGAGCCTTTGTTCCTTTAAGAACGTGCTGAAGGATGCCAATCGATTCCCTTGAGGTATGCTCCATAGGTGTCAGGATATAAAAGGCATTTTCAAAAAGGTGGGCTTTTGCCGCAATAACACCTGATTTATGTGATCCGGCCATCGGATGTCCGCCAATAAACTGCACATTGCCCCCGAAAACAGAAGCTGCATGATTGCTGATTTTTTGTTTTGTGCTGCCTACATCCGTAATAATGACACTTTCTTTTAATGAAAGTGAACTTAATGCGGCGATAATAGACAAAGTCTGCTCAACCGGTGTAGCAAGAATAATTATATCGGCTGTCTCTATGCCGTCAAATTGATCTGCGGCTATTTCATCAATTACAGTCAGAGTCTTTGCGATTTCAGTCTGGCTTTGATTAATATCATATCCGGCAATCGTTATGGCAGGAAACTCCTGCTTTATAGCAAGAGCGATAGAACCGCCTATTAACCCTAATCCTACTATATGTATTTTTTCGATCTGCTGTTCCATTTCTTATCACCTTCAGCTGCAGTATGTATAGGAAAAGCGTAATCGCCCATTTAGCTCGGGCATGATAGATAATTCCGGCAGAAAAGTCCGGGTCTGATGAGTTTTTGACGGATTTGTTCTGATTGAGAAGTTGGGCGATCGTGCTAGACATCAAAGTATATAATGATATTTCCTATAGTTATAAGAAAGAGGTGATTAAGATCACCTCTTCTTTTATGAAATCAATTCTGTTAAAATCTGCAGAATCTCTTCGTTTTGTTCTTTCGTTCCGATCGTGATGCGGATAGACGTCGGAAATCCGAGTGCTTTACCGGAACGGACGATATAGCCTTTTTCCAGGAGCGCCTGAAATACTTCATCAGCATCGCGGTTAAAATCAATCAGAATAAAGTTTCCTTCTGAAGGATAGTAGGATAGACCGTGTTCTTTGCTGAATTGATAAAATTGTTCGAGACCCTGTTTATTTTTTTCTGCACATTGTTTAATGAACTCCTGGTCACTTAAAGCATGCAGAGCTGCAGTTTGCCCTAAACGGTTCGTATTAAAAGGCTCTCTTGCAGGTTCGATGCTTTTGATTAACTCCTTGTTCGCAATTCCATATCCGACGCGGAGTGCTGCAAGACCGTATGCTTTTGAGAATGTACGCAGAATCATGACGTTTTTATATTCTTTGATTAATGGCAGCGTTTCTGGAAAATCAGAGGCTGTCACATATTCATAATAAGCTTCATCCAGAATAACCAGCACATGATCAGGAACCTTATTCAGAAAAGCATGCAAAGACTGCTCGTTAATATAAGTGCCTGTAGGATTGTTAGGTGAACAGAGCCAAATGACCTTTGTTTGTTCATCAATTGCTGCAAGCATGGAGTCAAGATCGTGATTTCCATTAATCAGCGGAATTTCCTTAATATCTGCGTCTTCGATGACGGCATTGTGGCGGTATTGAGGAAATGTCGGTGTTGCCATCACTGTGTTTGTCCCTTTTTTCAAAAATGCCCGGCAAATGATCTGAACAATTTCATCGGATCCATTTCCAAAAATAATTTCGTTTTCCTCTACTTTTAAAAAACGTGCCAGTGATTCACGGAGCTGTGCACTGTAGCCGTCTGGGTACAGTGCAAGCTGATTCAGTTCATCCTGAATCGCTTTTTTCGCACGTTCTGAGCTGCCGTATGGGTTTTCGTTGGAAGCGAGCTTCACAATGTGAGTTAAGTTATATTCTTTTTTTACTTCTTCAATTGGTTTTCCCGGCTGATACGGTTTTAAGTTTGTAAGTTGATCTTTAATTTGCATGAATGGACACCTCTTCTGTTATAAAAGCGAAAACTTTATTCGCTTACTGCTCATTTCATCCTGTTCTTACTTTAGCATCTGAAACAAATGAGCCAGCTTTTTCTTCAAACTCAAGCAGCGCAGCATCCAGTGAGTCAGCCACTTTCAATTTTGAAGATAACCTCTCTATTTCTTCTATTAATGCGCTCCCAACAACAATTCCGTCACATACCTTCGTCAGTTCATCTACATGTTCCCTTGATGAAACACCAAAACCGACAACAACAGGGACTGAAGCTTCTCGGGTTACCTCACTCAGAAAATCGAAAATGCGCTGATCAAACGTCTTTCTCGAACCCGTTACACCTAACGATGAAACACAGTATAGAAAGCCTTCAGCACTTGAAACAATTTTCTTGAGCCGCTGCACAGAAGTAGGGGCAACCATTGAAATAAAAGTGACTCCATGCTGCTTGCAGGACTCTCTTAACTCCCCGCTCTCCTCAAAAGGAAGATCTGGTATCAGCAGTCCGTCTATTGTGTTTTTCTCCGCTAAAGTAAAGAAGGATTCTTTTCCTAATTGTAACACAGGATTATAATACGTAAAAAGAATTATTGGAATAGTTAGACCTCTTTCACGCATGGAGGGTACAAGTTCCATGGCTTTTACAATATTCATTCCTTCTGACAGCGCTCTTTGTGATGCCCTCTGGATGACAGGCCCGTCCGCAAGGGGATCTGAATATGGGATGCCGAGTTCAATAGCTGCAGCTCCTGCTTTCTGAAGAGTAAGAGCGAGCCCGATTGTAGCTTCGCCATTCGGGTCGCCTGCTGTAATAAATGGGATAAATAATTTCTTATTTTGTTCCAGCTGCTTCTGCAAGTATTCCTGCATTCTTATCGCTCCCTTCAAGTGAACTCATTAGTGTATGAACATCTTTGTCTCCGCGTCCTGATAGACAAATGAGCAGTGTTTCGTCCGAATCCATTTCCTGCGCAAGCTGGAATGCTTTTGCGAGAGCATGAGCAGTTTCAATAGCCGCAAGAATTCCTTCTTCCTTGGCTAAGCAGGTTAAAGCTTCTAATGCCTCATCGTCTGTTACACTCTCATATTTCACTCGGCCGGTGTCTGCAAGGTGCGCATGTTCAGGTCCTATTCCAGGGTAATCAAGCCCTGCAGATATAGAATATGGTTCAATAATCTGTCCGTACTGATCCTGCAAAAGGTACGTGAGTGAACCATGAATAACCCCTTTTGTGCCTTTAGTGATTGTTGCAGCATGAAGAGGTGTATCAACGCCTTTACCGGCAGCTTCTACTCCTACAAGGTCTACATCTTCTTCAATGAAGGCTGCAAACATGCCGATCGCATTGCTTCCTCCGCCGACACATGCAACCACTTTATCAGGAAGGCAGTCCATTCGTTCAGCCAGCTGCTGCTTTGCTTCTTCTCCTATTACTCTTTGAAACTCTCTGACCATTTGCGGATAGGGATGAGGCCCGACTACTGAACCAATCATATAGAAATGATCCTCGCAATGCTGAACCCAGTATCTGATCGCCTCGTTTGTAGCATCCTTCAGTGTTTTATTGCCGCTGTGAACAGGAATGACTTCTGCCCCGAGCAGTTTCATACGAAAGACATTGAGCTGCTGTCTCATGACATCTTCTTCACCCATAAAGACTTTGCATTCCAGTCCAAACTTTGCTGCAACCGTTGCTGCCGCAACACCGTGCTGGCCTGCACCAGTCTCTGCAATAATCTTTGTTTTCCCCATTTTCTGTGCAAGCAGGGCTTGCCCAATTGCATTATTGATTTTGTGGGCGCCAGTATGGTTAAGATCCTCGCGTTTCAAGAAAATTTTTGCTCCGCCAAGTTTTTTCGTCACGTTTTCGGCATACGTCAATGCTGTAGGTCTTCCGGAATATTCAATTAGAAGACGATGATATTCATTCATAAATGCAGGATCTGCCACCGCTTCTGCAAATGCCTCTTGCAGCTCCTCAAGCGGCTGCATTAACGTTTCAGGTACATACTTTCCTCCAAATTCTCCGAATCTGCCAAATTCATCTGGAAACTGATACATGGTGATTCACCCTTTCTTCAAGCCTTGTCAACAAGGTCTCATCTTTTTTTCCGTTTTGTTCAATCCCGCTTGAAATATCGATTCCCGGCGGATATAGTCCCAGCAGCTGATGAATATTGTCAGGTGCAATGCCTCCTGCAATGAAGAGCGTTTTGTTTAGCTCTTCAGCTGCCTGTATATAACACGGCACTTTTGACCAATCAAATGTCTGTCCAGTTCCTCCAAATGCGTCTTTGACTTTAGAATCAATCACAAAGCCGTCCGCTGCTTCTGCATATTTTTTCATATCAGACAGTGTTCCCTCGTAATGGGGCAATGCTTTCCATACTCTCTTATTAAAATGATGTTTGATATTAGCTATGTCTCTGACTGTTTCTGAGCCGTGGCATTGAATGACATCAATTGGAAGATTTTTCATTATATCTTCTATTTCATTCAGGCTGGCATTTACAAAAATCGCAACTAACTGTTTCTCCTTTATATCAACCGAATCAAGCCATTCTTTTACTTGATGGGCTTGCACCCTGCGCTTACTTTCGGCAAAGATAAGTCCGAGATAGTCTGCATTTGACTCGCTTGTCATTTTTAAATCTTCCAAAGAACGATTTCCGCACAGCTTAATCAAAGGCCTATTCATTTTCTTCTCCGTACAGGGCTTTGATGGCAAATGTTTGATCATTCTCCCGCATGAGGGATTCTCCGACTAAAATGGCATTAGCGCCTTCTTGCTGAACAGTCTTTACATCTTCAAATGTAAAAATCCCGCTTTCACTTACAAGCAGTGTATCTTTTGGAACGGATCTGCTTATCGTCTTTATTTGATGGATATCAGTCTTAAAGGTTGAAAGATCTCTATTATTCACACCAAGTATTTCTGGGGTGAACTCAGGCAGAAGCTTTTCCAGAACTGCCAGAGAATGCACTTCCACTAAAACATCCATGCCCAACTCATATGCATGCAAATACAGTTCGTGCAGCTCTCTTGCTTCAAGTGCCTCCCCTATTAAGAGGATGGCATCTGCTCCTATATTCTTGGATTCCTGAACTTGCTTGTGATCAATAATGAAATCCTTTCTTAAAACAGGGAGACTGACTTCTTTCTTAATTTCAGCTATAAAATCACGATGACCCTGAAAAAAGCTTTCATCCGTTAAAACAGAGAGACAATCTGCTTTTCCAGCTTCATATGCTTTTGCAATTTCCACCGGATGAAAGTTTTCTTTAATGACCCCTTTAGAGGGAGATGCCTTCTTTACTTCTGCAATTAAAGCCGGTTTTCGGTTTGATTGCTTCAGGGCATTGTAAAATGACCGTTCAGAAACGTTTATTCTTTCAGGAATAGTAAGCGAAAGGACTTCTTCCCGTTTCTTTTCAAGAATTTTAGTAAGCATATTGCTCCTCCTTCTTACTTTGAAGACGGGCGAGCTGACGATAGGCTGTGCCATTTTCGATTGCGTCCGCCGCTTTTTTCACTCCATCAGCAAATGAATCAGTCTTGCCTGCTATATATAAAGCAGCACCAGCATTCAGTGCAACAATGTCTGCTGCTGCCCCTTCGCGTTTCCCCTTGAATACATCGAGAATTAGTTTTGCGCTTTCTGCAGGACTCTCAACCTGGATATCTTTTAATTCGCCGCGTTCAAGACCCATCTCTTCAGGGGTTATTTCATAACGGTCAATCTTGCCTTTTTTCAGTTCAACAATATCTGTTACACCTGTAATGCTGCATTCGTCAAGGCCATCTCTTCCGGTTACAAGAAGAACATGCTCTGAGCCAAGTTCGCGAAGGGCATAGGCTATTTTCTCTGCATACTCTGTAGAAAACACCCCCATCACTTGGCGCTTCGCATTAGCAGGATTTGCTAATGGACCAAGTAGATTAAAGACCGTTCTAAAGCCAATTTCCTGCCTTGGACTTACGGCGTGCTTCATTGAAGAATGGTAGATTGGCGCGAACAGAAAACTCATATCATAAGTCTGCAGAGCGAGCTTCGCTTCTTCCGGTGTTGTTTGAATGGAGATTCCAAGCTGTTCAAGCACATCTGCACTGCCGCTTTTTGATGAGATTGCGCGATTGCCGTGTTTTGCTACTTTTGCTCCGAGAGAAGATGCAAGAATGGCTGATGCAGTCGAGATATTAAATGTCGATGCCCCATCTCCCCCTGTACCGCACGTATCAATCAGATCCTCTGCATAATCAATGCGGGTCATATGCTGTTTCATTGCCTTTGCAAAACCGACAAGCTCGTCAACCGTTTCGCCGCGGAATCTTAATATGGAAATAAAACTTGCGATTTGGCTGGAAGTGGCTTTTCCCTCCATTACTTGATTCATGGCAGCAGTTGCTTCTTCTTCTGTCAGCGTATGGCCTTCAATGCATTTGCTGAGTAATGTTTTCATTTTTGAGCCTCCTCCTTTTTGCCAAACACTTTTTCAGCAAGTTCAATCGTTTTGATTAAGGCACTTGCTTTATTTCTCGTCTCTTTCCATTCAAGTTCTGGCTTTGAATCAGCTACTATTCCAGCTCCTGCCTGAACATAGGCTTTTCCGCCCTGCAGCGCAATCGTCCTGATCGTAATACATGAATCTATATTCCCGTCAAAGCCAATATAAGCGATGCACCCTGCATAAGCGTTTCTTGCTGTTGGCTCAAGCTCCTGCAGAATCTGCATGGCACGGACTTTCGGGGCACCTGATACCGTTCCTGCAGGGAAAGATGACAGCAGGGCATCAATTGGATGTGTGCCGGTTTTTAATTGGCCGGTCACCTTTGAAATTAAATGCATCACGTGTGAAAATCGTCCGAGCTCCATTAACACCGGGGTTTTGACTGACCCGTAATCGGCAACTCTCCCAATATCATTTCTTGCCAGGTCCACAAGCATATAATGCTCTGCTTTTTCCTTTTCATCGCTGCGCAGATCTTCCTCAAGCCGCAGATCCTCTTCTTCTGTCTTTCCGCGTTTTCTGGTCCCTGCAATCGGGTGGATTTCCAAGTAGCCGTCCTGCACGTAGATCAGTCTTTCCGGAGAACTGCCGATCAGCTCAGTCTCATCAAATTTAATGTAGAACATATAGGGCGAGGGATTCACGACCCTCAGCATTCGATATAAATCGAAGCCTTTGGCCGTAATCGGCACTTCAAATCTTTGAGAAAGAACTCCCTGAAAGATATCGCCTGCTTTGATATAATCTTTGATTTTTTCAACTGAATTCAGAAAATCATTTTTTTCAAAATTGGAGCTTACTCCTTCGAACGAAACAGATGCCTGATCCATCGGAGAGAGCATCAAATCATTGAAGTCTCTTTTTTCGGTCAATTGTGAGATCAGCTGATTGATTTTAGCTTCAGCAATCTCATAGACTGCTCGCTTGCCTGCTTCTGATTCTTTTCCAGATAGACGTTCGTAATGAATAAAAGAGAGTGTTTTATCAATATGATCGAACGCTATCATCGTATGGCAAACGAATAATAAGCACTTTTTAAAATTTAAATCTTGATTGTCATGCTTTTGAACTCGTTCAAACATCGTGACAGAATCATATCCTAAATAGCCTACGGCTCCCCCTGCAAAAGGAATATCAAGATCTGGAAGCTTTACTTTTAAATAGCCGTCCATCCAGAGGAAGATTTCTTTCAAAGAAGATGATTCATAGATTGTTTTTCTTTGCTTGGATCTCACACAGTAACGGTCATTTTCTTCCTCAATGAACAAAAAAGGATTTAAACCAATAAATGAATAACGTGACCACGACGATTCTTCATCTTTGCTTTCTAATAAATACACCGCTTCATCTTCAAACACTTTGAAGAGCTGAATAGGGGTGAACGTATCAACTTGAAAAGATTTAATAACAGGTATTGTTTGATAGCTTATACTATCTTGTTTAAATGAGGCAAAATCGGTATGAAACATAAGTACTCACTCCTCCAGCATTGTGGAGAATAAGTATTTAGGAGGTTTTAAGCGGAAACGCTGCGGTAAAAAGAAAAAACCCAAAAACAAAAAATCTGTTTTTGGGTAGTCTTAACCGTAGCGGAAAATATAAAAGACCTCAGCTAAACTCATTCTCGGCTACCCTAAACTCATGCTAAACTAATTCCTTTTTGACTAAACTGATTTGACTCTCTCACTATACTCATCTAACGAACTGGAACATATTAGAAGCTTTCTTCTAATTTCTATTCTTGGGGTTTATCTTAATACACATGCTGTTTTCTGTCAACGAAATGATGGTGCCTCCGAAGGGACATTTATGCTCATCATAGTTAACAGATAAACTGATCTAGGGGCACTCATTTAAATGCTGATTTTATTCTTTCATCTGTTAAATCAGGTCTTAACACAATCGCTTTCCCCTGATAAACATGCTTTACTTCTTTTTGTTTTAGGCCGGTCTGCACTGTCATCATGACCCTGATGCACTTTTCAAGACTTCCTGCTACAGGGATTTCCTGCATGCACATGACAGGGACATATTCCCAGCCATCAAAGTTTCGCAGAGCTTTTGCTGGAAACACCGCATCTAAATCCCCTGTCATTGAGAGCAGGACAGATGCGACATCTTCAGGATCTACATTGTTTTTTTCAATCATTTCTAAAACCAGAGCTTCAGTTGCTTTGATGATTAAAGCTTCATCATTAAGTTCAACTGTTGCAGCCCCTCTAATTGCACGAATCAAACTGATCCCCCCTGTCTCCATGTTTCTAGCAAGTATTTTAATTGATCTCTTTCGAAAGGAGAAATTTCTGGTGCTCCGATCGTTCTTAACAAAACCATTGTGATCGTTCCGGAATGCGACTTTTTATCTTTTAGCATTCTGCTGATTAACGCATCAGTAGATAAGTTTTCCGGAACTTCAACCGGAAAGCCTAATTCTTTAAACCACTTTTTGATTTTTTCATAAGGAAGATTCAATTTATAAACTCTTCCGCTTAGCCAAATCGCAAAAAGCATACCTATGGCAACACCATCACCGTGGCTGATCTTTCCATATCCTGCTTCTGCTTCAATCGCATGTCCCAGGGTATGGCCAAAGTTCAAATGAGCTCTCACACCAGTTTCCTTTTCATCTTCTTTTACGACTGCCGCTTTTACACGAATACCTTCAATAATTAGATGCTGAAGTTTTTCATCAATTAGATCATTAAGAACAGAAATTTCAGCAGTCAGCCAATGATAGAAATCAGCATTTCCAATCAGTCCATGCTTAATTACTTCAGCAAAGCCAGAACGAAGCTCATGACCTGGCAATGTTGATAAAAAAGCCAAATCATAAATGACCGCACGGGGCTGATAAAACGCACCGATCATATTCTTTCCTTCTGGATGGTTAATGGCGACTTTTCCTCCAACGGCACTATCGTGTGCAAGCAGAGTAGTCGGAAGCTGAATAAACGGGATGCCTCTCATGTATGTTGCAGCAGCAAAACCAGCCAAGTCACCGATGACTCCTCCGCCGAATGCAAGAATGAGAGATTTCCGGTCAAGTCCAAGTTTAAGAGCGAATGATTGAATATTATAATAAGATTCAAATGATTTATATTCTTCCCCGCTAGGTACAATGTAGACTTCCGTCTTGTAAGAACTCCTCAGTAAATTCAGCAGCTGTTTACCATACAGGCTTTGAACAGCTGAATCAGCAATAATCAGGATGCTTGTAGGCTTAATTTCCCCAATTTGCTCAACCAGCTTTGTTTCAATGATATTTCTTCCTACTGAAACAGGATATGATCCGGATGCAGTTTCAATAAGCAAATTCTTCATTAGAACTTCCTCGCATACTCGCGCATTTCCTGAACGTGCTCACGAATCGAATCCATCCGGTCTGAACCGAATTGTTCAAGAATCGCATTTGCAATTTCCCATGCCACAACTGCTTCAGCGACAACACTTGCAGCCGGGACTGCACAGCTGTCAGAACGTTCAATACTTGCTGAAAATGGTTCTTTCGTTTCAATATCCACACTTTGAAGCGGTTTATAAAGAGTTGGTATCGGCTTCATGACCCCTCTGACCACAATCGGCATGCCAGTAGACATTCCGCCTTCTAAACCGCCTAAACGATTTGTTTTACGGGAGTATCCTGTCTCTTCACTCCAAATAATTTCGTCATGTACTTCACTGCCAAATCTTCGGGCTGCTTCAAAGCCAATACCAAATTCAACACCTTTAAAAGCATTGATGCTTACGATGGCTGCTGCAATTTTCGAATCAAGCTTGCGGTCGTAATGAACGTAGCTTCCTACGCCTGCAGGCATTCCTTCAACAATGACTTCCACAACACCGCCAATAGAATCGCCGTTGCTTTTTGCATCATCAATGGCCTGCATCATTTTCACTGCAGCATTCTCATCCAGGCAGCGAACAGGTGATTCCTCTGTGACCCGCTGTAACTCTTCTATTGAAGAATACTCTGTTTTTTCAGCTTTTATGGATCCTATTTCCACTACATGACCTGCCACTTTAATGCCAAGTTCTGCCAATAATTTCTTTGCTACTGCGCCTACCGCAACTCTTACAGTTGTTTCACGCGCAGAAGATCGCTCAAGCACGTTGCGTATATCACGGTGACCATATTTGATGGCGCCGTTTAAATCGGCATGACCAGGCCGCGGGCGGGTAATCTGGCGTTTAATATCTTTTTCTTCGCCATCTTCTAAAGGCTCTATGCCCATAATATTCGTCCAATGTTTCCAATCATTATTTTCAACTACAAGTGCGATTGGAGAGCCGAGTGCTTTTCCATGACGGATTCCGCTTGTAATCTGAACCTCGTCCTTCTCAATCTGCATTCTTCTTCCTCTGCCATGTCCCTTTTGTCTGCGCGAAAGATCGAGGTTAATATCCTCTGCAGTAATTGACAGCCCCGCCGGCACTCCTTCAACAATAGCGGTTAACTGCGGTCCATGTGATTCTCCTGCTGTTAAGTATCTCATCTAAAGCTCTCCCTTCAGCGCACTAACGCTTTTAAGTAACACTATACCATATGTATGAAAAATTGAATAGAAAGTTTACAGCTGTATTTTCCTGTAAAAAAAAGTTCCTGCTGATTCAAGGTCATATTGATGACTGCAGAAAATTTGTTCTGTACTCCCTATAAAAAAGATTCCCCTGTTTTTTAAAGCTTTTGAAAACTTGTGATAGAGCAAATTTTTTGCTTCTTCTGTAAAATAAATCAGCACATTTCGGCAAACGATTAAATCAAATTCGTTTTCAAAAGGGTCTGAGAGCAGATTGTGTTTTTTAAATTTTACCGTCTCAATAATTTCTTTACTAATTTGATAGCCTGCCCCATCCTGAGCAAAATATTTGCGTTTCATCTCTTCCGGCAGCTCAGAAAGGCTTCTTTCGGGATAAATTCCAAGCTTTGCTCTCGCTATGACATTTTCATCTAGATCTGTCGCCAGGATATGAATAGACCGAAATGGCAAATATTTTGACAGAATCATCGCTATCGTATAAGGTTCTTCACCGGTTGAACAGGCTGCACTCCATATTTTCAGCGGGCGGGATCGGTTTAGCATAGCAGGCAGCAATTCAGTCTCTAAAAGATCCCAGCGCTTTTTATTTCTAAAAAACTCTGTTACGTTAATCGTTATTCTGTCCAAAAGCTCATAGAGCAGTGACTTCTCTCTTTTTATTGCTGAATAATACTCTTTAAAATCCTTATATCCCCTTTTCAAATAAAGAGAGGTGATTCTTCTTTTCATTTGTGCCTCTTTATAAAAGGCAAGATCTATTCCTGTTAACTTTTTAAACTCTTTCTGAAATTGAATATAATCCATCTTTCTCAACTCTCCTGCGGAAATTCCCCTATGTACAGTATATCGGAAATTGTTAGATTCTTGTGAGGTACAGATAAAAAAATCTGAAAACTTATATAGATTCGCGAGAAAAGTTTTAAAAGGAGGGATATTTGAATATGGGAAAAGCCAGCATCTCTGCTGGCTTTATGCGGATTAATAAATCCAATTATGAATATCTTTGTCGTATTCTACTAATTCTTCTTGATTGAAGAAAAGGTTAATTTCGCGCTCTGCACTCTCAGGTGAATCGGAACCGTGGATAATGTTTTTCCCGACGAATAAACCATAGTCGCCTCTGATTGTACCCGGCAATGCTTCGGCTGGTTTTGTTTTCCCCATCATTGTGCGTGAGATCTCAATCACATTTTCCCCTTCCCATACCATAGCGAAAACTGGTCCGGAAGTTATAAAATCAACAAGTTCCCCAAAGAACGGCTTCCCGTTGTGTTCTCCGTAATGCTGCTCTGCGAGTCCAACTGGGATTTGCATTAATTTTGCCCCAACTAAATGTAAACCCTTACTTTCGAATCTTGAAATAATTTTTCCGATAAGCTGACGCTGAACGCCATCAGGTTTAACCATCATAAATGTTTTTTCCATCTTAATTTCTCCACCCCGCGATTGTTATGTATGGGCTTTCATGCCCCATGGAAATCGTATCATTTTTTCACTCTTTTCGCAATCGTATGGGGCAGGGGAATTTAAAATTTTCTTTTTCCAATATATTTTGCAATATTGGTTAAGGCAGATCTAGCTCTATTTTTCGGCAATTGGTTTAAAATGCTGAACCCTTTCTGAAGATACATGTCACTTACTTGGATGGACCGCTCAATTGCATCGGAAGTTGAGATGGCATCAATAATGTCCGCCATTTCCGCATGGGTCGCATCACTAGTTACCTTGCTGATTTTCTTTTTTAACTCGGGATTTTCCATTGCATAAAGAACGGGAAGGGTAATGTTGCCCTGAAGCAAGTCTCCGCCAACTGGCTTTCCAAGCTCTTCTTCTGTAGAGGTAAAATCGAGAATATCGTCTGTAATTTGAAAGGACATTCCTACATAATAGCCGAAAAGAAATAATTTTTTATGTATGGATTCAGGAACACCGCCGGCAATCGCTCCAAGCTGACAGCTGGCAGCAATCAATAACGCAGTTTTCCGTTTTATGCGTCTTAAATAAACACGCAGATTCTGGTCAAAATCATACTTGTCTTTTATTTGTTCTATTTCACCAAGCGAAACTTCAACAATCGTTTTTGAGAGGATCTGATGAGCCGCAATATTTTCTAAAGATGTCATAATCTCAAGAGATCTTGCAAATAAGTAATCCCCTGTATACATTGCAATGCGGTTATCCCACTTTGCTTTTATTGTCGGTTTCCCGCGTCTGAGCTCGGCGTCGTCAATCACATCATCATGCACTAAAGATGCCATATGAATAATTTCTAGAGCGATGGCCACTTTTTTTACTTTATCGATATCATATTCGCCAAACATGGCGGAAAGCAATACAAAAACAGGGCGGATGCGCTTTCCCCCTGCCTGAAGAAGGTGAAGCCCCGCCTCGCTGAGCAGAGGCTCTGTTGAGCTTACCGTTTTTTCAAGTTCCTGTTCAATCAGATCAAGATCTGCATTTAAGAACGAATACACCATTTTAAATTTCATTCAATTCACCTAAATACTCGCATTTTTAAAACATGGCTGTTTCATAATATTGTTGTGATTCATGCATGAATATGTCCGAAGTCTTTCCATTATAGAAGCAGACCGTCAGAACTATAAACAAAGCTAAAATAAGTGCCTAAATCATTTACAGCCGAGATGCATAGCCGCTACTCCGCCTGTAAATGGCTTCACTTCCACATCTTTTAAACCAGCATCTCTGAACATTTGTGCAAGTTCCCTCATTCCGGGAAAATCCCTTGCTGATTCCTGCAGCCATGAATATTCATTATAGCTTTTAGCAAACAGTTTTCCAAAAACAGGCATCACAAATCGGAAGTAACCATAGTAAAGCTGCTTAAATCCGATCATGGTCGGCTGTGAGGTTTCAAGGCAGACTACTTTTCCGCCTGGCTTTACAACACGGTGCATTTCCTTAAGCACAGTCATATAGTCAGGAACATTCCGAAGTCCAAATCCAATCGTAACATAATCAAACGTATCATCTTCAAATGGAAGTTCCATGGCATTGCCGTGAACTAATTCAATATTGGAGTAATTTTTTATTTTCTCTCTGCCAATCTTCAGCATATTGTTGCTGAAATCAAGTCCAACTGCTCTGCCCTTCTCCCCAACTGCATCAGCCATAGCAATTGTCCAGTCAGCTGTACCGCAGCAAACGTCCAGGGCAATCGAACCTTGTTTGACATTCATTCGTTTCATTGTTTCCCGGCGCCAGGCAATATGGCGCTGAAAACTGATAACCGAATTCATCTTATCGTAGTTTTTATATATTTTTTCAAATACAGAATGAACTCTTTCCTCTTTCGACTGCTGCATTTCATAAACCTTCTTCCGCGAGCGTAGTATACCTTATATCTTGATTGTACTTGAATGATTGCAATCTTGCTAATAAGACTTTCTGCAGAGAAGACGGCTGCTGAAAACAGCTTTCTAAAAGGTCGGCTGTCTCTTCAAAATAACGGTTGCAGAACTCTTTTAAATACACACCGGTAAATTCGATTGTGCCGATATTTTTCTTTTTTTTCTCCAAATTTTTCATGATGGATAAGGACTCTGCGCTGTATCTGTTTTTCTCAAGCGTCAGCCGTTTGTAAGACAGAAATTTAGTCGTCAGCTTAGAGAATAATCCTGCCTGAAAATAATCAGAAACATGCTGAAAAAGAGCTGTTTCTACTTTTATTATACTTGCAACGAATGAATCAAAATCACTTACAGTCTCTTCGTACAGGCGAATTTTATGTTCGTTAATCTCTTTTATTGCCGTTGCTAACGTTCGAATCATTCCAATGTCCTGCATTTCTGATAATAACGCGTAATACAGAGCGCTGAAGTAGTCTCCTGCAAGAACAATGAGCTGTCTTTGCATGAACTCTTCTTGCTTTAAATGAACGGAAGTGGATACTTCATCATGAGTATCAAGGGCAATTTGCACAAGCATCGCTGTAATTATGTAGTTCTCTTTTTTTTCATCTGGAAGATCAATCTGATCGAACAAAGCATAGAAGAGGAGCAGTTTATCTTCATCAATAACAGGAGAAGGTATATATTTTGCTAAGTATGGATGAGTGAGCTTTAAGTGTAACGCGTCTTTTATCTTAGCCATTTGTACATAGATGTCTTGCAAATGAATCACCCTTGTCCCCATGTAAATAGATATTTTTTCGAAAAAGCCAGCAACAGCAACAAACATTTACAGCTGAATACTACTCATTATACCATATCTGCAGCCCTCAGAAAATTATCTTCTGGAGTCGCTTTCTATTTCTCCGTAGCTTGTTTGAATAATGGCTTTCCCTCTTATCTTAATAGCAGATGTGTGTTCTGTAAATTGGGCAATCATTACCTCGCCTTTATCCAGCTTCTCTGAATGATGAAATCTAGTATCCGATCCGCGGGTCAGACCGATGACATTCACTCCATCCTCTACTGCTTTTATCACTAAAAAATCATTTGTGTTGTCTTTCATATGTTCACCCCCGAACCCTTATTCTTTAATAAATGATAATACTTCAGCTCTTGCTGCAGGATCTTTAACAAAAACACCTCTGACAGCGGATGTGATCGTTTTGCTTCCCGGCTTTTTGACTCCGCGCATTGTCATGCACATATGTTCAGCCTCTACAACCACCATTACGCCATGCGGTTCTAGAGAATCAACAATGCTCTCTGCAATCGTCGAGGTAATTCTCTCTTGAAGCTGAGGCCTTCTGCAAACTGCTTCCACAGCTCTGGCAAGCTTGCTCAGCCCTGTTACTTTTCCGCCTTTTGGTATGTATGCAATGTGAGCCTTTCCAAAAAACGGTACCAGGTGATGCTCACACATCGAATAAAATGGAATATCCTTGACTAACACTAGTTCTTCATGGTCTTCTCCGAACACCGTTTTAAAATGTTCTTTTGGATCTTCGCTAAGTCCAGAGAATACTTCGGCATACATTTTAGCAACACGTTTGGGAGTATCAAGAAGCCCTTCGCGATTTGGATCTTCCCCGATCGCCTCAAGTATGAGCCTTACCGCCTCTTCGATCTGCTTTGTATTGATTTGCCCCATAAATATCCTCCTAAAAAACAATATATTTGATACAGATTCTAGCATAGGTAAGAGATTAAAAGCAAAGAATGATGTATCTTGTGAAGTTTATAAGAGAGAGGATGTCAGGCTCATGTCTGCAATTTGTGCCAAAACAAAGGAAAAGCCCCTATAAAAGGGGCTATCCATAGCATTGTGTATGTAATTTATGCATCATACACGGGTAAGAGCACATTATTTTCCAGCAACAGCGTCTTTAAGAGCTTTACCTGGTTTGAACGCAGGCACTTTGCTTGCTGCGATTTCGATTTCTTCGCCAGTTTGTGGGTTGCGTCCTTTACGAGCCGCACGCTCACGTACTTCGAAGTTACCAAAACCGATCAATTGTACTTTATCACCGTTTTTAAGTGCATCCAAAAGTGTATCGAAAACAGCATCAACAGCTTTCGTTGCATCTTTTTTTGATAATTCGCTAGCTTCTGCTACCGCGTTGATAAGTTCTGTTTTATTCATGCCTTTCACCTCCTCCCAAAGATTGATTGTTAAGCAATAAAAGCATTCTGTTATTTTCATTTCTTCACAGATTATGCAGAATCTATACATGATAGATAAGCATTTTACTGTTAACACGCTAATCTTATACGATTAACGGCTATAATTCAATGATTTTCCGCATGAATATTGGGTTTCTAGGAAGAATCGACCAATACAGAAAATAATTTCTGATAGTAGATTAACATATCCTTTTTCGCTAAGCAAGGAGAAACCTTTATAAAACCTATATAAATCAATAAGTGAAGGTGCTTTCAGCGAACGTGCATTCCCGCCCGGAACTTATTTTACAAAAAAATAATAGAAGATGCAAATATTATTTTGAAATATGTAAAACTTATTAAAAACACTAATACATATTGAGAAAGAAGTAAACATTAATTTTATTAAAATAAAATTTTGTAAGCTGTTTGTCATTGAATTGAAAACTATTTTTAAAGACAAAAGATGACCACTTTTTTTGTGGTCATCTGTTCTCTTGCCTATTCTATAGGATAATCGCGATTAAACCGCCAGATCCTTCGTTAATAATGCGTTCAAGCGTTTCTTTCAGCTTATATCTGGCATTTTCAGGCATTAATGAAAGTTTTGCCTGAATTCCTTCTCTTACGATTGAACTCAGACTGCGTCCGAAGATATCGGAATTCCAGATCGACAGCGGGTTATCTTCAAAATCCTGCATCAAGTATCGAACCAGTTCTTCACTTTGTTTTTCTGTTCCGATAATTGGAGCAAACTCTGACTCCACATCCACTTTAATCATATGAATCGATGGGGCCACAGCTTTTAACCGAACTCCGAATCTTGCACCCTGCCTGATAATTTCCGGCTCATCAAGGCTCATGTCGCTGAGTGCAGGCGCTGCAATGCCATAGCCAGTTTGTTTTACCATTCTAAGTGCATCCGATACTTGATCATATTCCGCTTTCGCATAAGCAAAGTCCTGCATAAGCTGCAGCAAGTGATCTTTCCCCCGGATTTCTACTCCAACAACCTCTTTTAAAATTTGATCATATAAATCATCAGGCGCATACAGGTCAATTTCAGCAATGCCCTGCCCCATTTCAATGCCTGCAAGGCTTGCCCGGTCAATGAAATCATATTCACTGAAATATCCTACCACTCGATCAACATCTCGTAGCCTTTTAATATCCTGAACCGTGTCTTTGACTGCTTCCTGATAGCTTTCCCGCAGCCAGTGATTGTCGCGGAGAACCATTACCCAGCTAGGCAGATTCACATTTACCTCAAGCACCGGGAATTCATACAGCGCTTCACGGAGAACGTTCATGACATCTGTCTCGCGGATACTTTCCACACTCATCGCAAGGACCGGAATGTCATATTTTTCACTGAGCTGTCTGCGGAGTGTTTCTGTTTCAGGATGATACGGCTGAACCGTATTAATAATCATAATGAAAGGCTTTCCGACTTCCTTTAATTCCTCGATGACCCGTTCTTCAGCATCAATATAATCTCTTCTTGGGATTTCGCCAATTGAGCCGTCTGTCGTAATGACGACACCGATAGTTGAATGCTCCTGAATCACCTTGCGGGTGCCGATCTCAGCCGCTTCATGGAAAGGAATCGGCTCCTCATACCACGGAGTATTGATCATTCTCGGTCCATTTTCGTCTTCATACCCTTTTGCTCCAGGTACTGTATAACCAACGCAATCTACCAATCTAATATTGACGTCAAGTCCCTCTTCAACATGGATTGAAACCGCTTGATTCGGAACAAATTTAGGCTCTGTCGTCATGATGGTTTTTCCAGCAGCACTTTGCGGCAGCTCATCCTGCGCACGTGCCTTATCTGCTTCATTATCAATATTCGGAAGCACGACTTGCTCCATGAACTTTTTGATAAAAGTAGATTTGCCTGTTCTTACTGCTCCCACTACTCCGAGATAGATATCGCCGCCAGTGCGCTCTGCGATATCTTTAAAAATATCTACCTTTTCCAAGTGATCCCCTCCCGATCATAGGCTTCTTGGGTTATTGACCGTCTGCTTCTTCGTGTTTTAGGACACTATATATTTATGACGTTGTCCTATTTATTTATGACAGTGATCTGAAATTTTTTTCATTTCATTTTTCTTATATGATTTTAAAAAATGAAAAACCCTTCTTTCAGAGTTTATTTCTCTTAAGAAGGGTTCATGACTTATTTATCTAAAAAGACAGGTTCATTTTTTTCATTGACTGTATAAGGCAATGAAAATGCAGGTACAAACGGAGAATCCTCGATCAGGAGATTGCGTATGTCTTCACCTTTTGCGGCTGCATTTTTCTTTTCACTTAGTGCTTTGTACAAATCAATGCGGTAATCAACGTATACTTCCCCTGTATTATCAATGACAAAAGGCAGTGTTTCGCCCGAATAAGGGCTTACAGCATGAGGTGCTTCCTCATAGCCAAGCTTCTTGTAGTCCAGGGTAAACACGTTTTCAGCTACAACCTCTTTATAAGGCGGATAGCCGCCGCTCGATGCTTTATACACATTTAATCTCGTTTTTAGATCACGTATTGCTTCTGAGATTCTGAGGTCAATCAGTTTTACCGTCGGGTTTTCCTCCACATCAACAAGCACATACAAATAAATTCCGCCGCTTTCATAGGATGTTCCAGGCTGTTCAGCCATGTATTTAGGCACTAACTGGGCAAAATCAACCGGGTATTTCTGATAAATAGGCGTTTTCATATCTCTTGTTTTGATCGGAAGCAGTCCTCCGGAATCTTCTTTAAAACGGTCAACCGTATTTTGAACTCCTGCAATCTGATCTTCATAGGGAACCTGATTCTGGCTTAGCTCCTGATCAGGATACAAGCAGCCTGAGAGCATTGTCATAATTAAAAAAACAAGTAACAAAGTAGCAAGCTTTTTCATAAAAATCTTCCTTTATAGTGAAGTTCTTTATTCATTAACAGGCCCGCTGAAAACAACGAATACAATCAACAACCCTGCTAGAATCATAAAAAAATAAGCAATTGCAGCAAAAGCAATTTTTAAAAACCCTTTCATTTTAAATCTGCTGAAATAGATTGATATAATCGCAACAAACATAAACCCCATTGAAGCGAGAGCAATCCACATCTTCATCAACGCTGGACTCATTCCCTTACCTCCCCTTATTATCCGAAAAATATTATATCACAAGAAATGCGGAATCGCCTGTTTACTTAGAAAAGCGGAACCGACTGCTTAGCTCCGACAGACAGATAAGGAGCAGACTGGAAAGTCCGGGTTTGACTTTTCAGGCTGATCCGTTCTGGCCGAGGAGTTAGGAGGTGGAGCTGGACAATATGTACATTTTAGCTGAATTCTCAAGAGCTGATTACCATAAAAGGTGAATCAGCAACTTAGCCGATCCTTTGCTTCTCTATGTATACCGCACTTCCAATAAACACAACGGCTTATCCCTTTTCATAACAAAAAAAACCGAAGTAAAGAGGGGGCAGCTTTACTTCAGCCATGTTTTTGCTTCGGACTAATCGAAACCCATTGATTAGAGCAACTCATAATTTACTACGATGCATTTTATGCGAATTTCAGAGCATTTGCATCCTCTAATGCCTATTTTTGTGGATAAAGTAAGCCATTTTAATGGGCAGAGAGGAAACGTAAGTATGTGATTCAATGCTTTAGTGTGATTCACGCATTTGCACCTAGTGGTCCGTTTCATGAGTAAGATTGTTATTCTTTCACAAACTCAAGCTATTCTATGCATTCCCCGGCCCTTGTGCCACAAGAGTCAACTGCGATTTTCACTAATATTCACAAGATCTTCCATTTCGTGTGTTTTCACTCTGGCCATGAGGGAATCAACGGCATCTTTTACTTCTTTATCGTTGAATAAGACATCATACAGAGCTTCTGTAATCGGCATTTTCACTTCATATTTTTGGGCAAGCTGATAGGCTGCCTTTGTCGTTCTGACGCCCTCTACGACCATGCCCATATTTTCAAGAACATCCTCAAGCTTTTGGCCTTTTCCAAGCAAATTACCTGCTCTCCAGTTTCTTGAGTGAACACTTGTACAAGTTACAATTAAGTCACCTATACCTGTGAGACCTGAAAACGTTAACGGATTTCCGCCCATCATACTGCCTAGACGCGCTATTTCAGCAAGACCTCGCGTAATAAGAGCTGCTTTGGCATTATCTCCGTAACCGAGACCGTCTGTGATACCTGCTGCAAGTGCAATGATATTTTTCAGTGCTCCGCCAATCTCAACTCCTATGACATCAGGGTTTGTATACACTCTGAAATGCTGATTCATAAATAAATCCTGAATAAGCTCTGCTGCTTCAAGGTTATCGGAAGATGATGTAACCGTTGTCGGCTGTCTCAAGCTCACCTCTTCAGCATGGCTTGGCCCTGATAAAACCACTACATCCTGAAGGAGGTTAACAGGCACTTCCTCTTTAATAATATCAGATATGCGCAGGAGGGAATCCGGCTCAATTCCTTTGCTAACATGGACAATCGTCAATTTATGATCGATCACTTTTATGACATCCTGAAGAACTTCTCTTATTGCTTTAGTCGGAACAGCCAAAACCGCGATATTTACTGAATTCAGTGCTTCAGCTAAATCTGTATATCCTTTGATAGCGTCTGAAAGCTCTACATCAGGCAAATATTTTTGATTCCGGTGTGTTTCATTAATTTGCTGAATCAGCTCTTTGCGATGCCCCCATAGTCTTACTTCGTGATTATTATCTGCGAGTACAATACTAAGCGCTGTTCCCCAGCTGCCTGCACCAAGAACGGCAATTCGTTCCATCCCTATTCACCCCTATTATTTTCTGGCTCTTGCGAAAATCTTAATTGGCGTGCCTTCAAAACCAAATGCATCACGGATTCTGTTTTGCAGGAATCGCTCATATGAAAAATGCATTAATTCAGGTTCGTTAACAAAAATAGCAAATGCCGGCGGCTTAACAGCAACCTGTGTAGCATAATAAATTTTCAATCTCTTGCCTTTATCAGTAGGCGTAGGATTCATCGCTACAGCATCCATGATGACATCATTCAAGACGCTTGTTTCAACACGCAGAGAGTGATTTTCACTGGCCAGAATGATTTTTGGCAGCAGTGTATGGATGCGCCGGGTCGTTTTTGCCGACAGGAAAACGATTGGAGCATAGTCCAGGAATAAGAAATGCTCTCTAATGTTCGTTTCGAAATCTTTCATTGTTTTTTCATCTTTTTCAACTGCATCCCATTTATTCACGACAATTACGACTGCACGACCTGCTTCATGTGCGTAGCCTGCAATTTTTTTATCCTGCTCGATAATGCCTTCTTCCCCGTCAATGACAACTAGAACGACATCTGAACGATCGATGGCTTTTAGGGCGCGGAGAACACTGTATTTTTCAGTGGACTCGTATACTTTTCCCTTTTTTCTCATGCCGGCAGTATCAATAATAACGAAATCCTGTCCTTCATACCGGTAGCTTGTGTCAACTGCGTCCCTCGTTGTACCTGCAATGTTGCTCACGATTACACGGTCTTCTCCAAGGAGTGCATTCACAAGCGAAGATTTACCGACGTTTGGACGTCCGATTAAACTGAACTTGATTGTTTCATCATCGTATTCTTCCGTCACAATATTTTTGAAATGCTCTGCAACTGCATCAAGCAAATCTCCAAGTCCCAGACCATGTGATCCTGAAATTGGGAACGGCTCTCCAAATCCAAGTGCATAGAAATCATAGATGCTGGCTCTCATTTCAGGGTTGTCCACTTTGTTTACAGCAAGTACAACCGGCTTTTTGCTGCGGTAGAGTATTTTTGCCACTTCTTCATCTGCAGCGGTCACACCTTCTCGTCCGTTTGTCAGAAAAATAATAACATCCGCTTCATCAATCGCAATTTCAGCCTGCTGACGAATTTGAGCTAAAAACGGCTCATCTCCAATATCAATTCCACCTGTATCAATTAAGTTAAATTGATAGTTCAGCCATTCTCCTGAACTGTATATTCTGTCTCTTGTTACTCCTGGTATATCTTCGACGATTGACACACGCTCGCCAACGATTCGATTAAAAATCGTCGATTTCCCGACATTCGGTCGGCCGACGATTGCAATTACCGGTTTAGCCATAGCAATCTTTCCTTTCAACTTGCAGTTTATGTATTTTAATGCGGGCAACATATAAGTTCATATCTTACATTATAAGCTTTCCCTTTTCATGAAAGAAACCCTTCTCTATTTTCGGGAAGGGCTTAACTTTTATATATTAGCAGAGTTTAGCATGTTGTACAACTCAATGCTTTACAATAATGTACAGGTCTTCGCCAATTCCGTGAGCTATTCCATCTAAAATCGCTTCTAGATTTTTTGCGTAAAAATCCATTTCTTCTTTTGTTTTGACTACAAAGACGGCTGTTCCGCCTGTTACTTTCTCAGGGCTTGTCGTTACCGCTGCCAGAATATATTTTTCGAGTGATGTGTTCACTTTTTAAGACCTGCCTTTTTTATTCGCCTTGGATTCACTTGGCATTCTAATTGCATTTTCAAGCGTAGGAACTTCTCCAATAACCGTTTTAGCAAGCTCAATGTCTCCTCCTTGCGGAAGGACAAATACACCTACTCTTCCATCATCCAAATCACGTTTAGCAAGCGGAACCAATGATGGCTCACCAGAATCGCGATGCACACCAAGAGCTGTGGACACATCGTGCAGAATCGCCTGTCTTTGGCCAAGATTTGCAATGGTCGTTCTTGCATTGTAATTTTTCGGAGTCAAAATAAAGCCCATGCCATATTTCAATACAGCTTCCTGCTTTTCAGGTATCCCAATATTCATTATATAAATGTTATCAATATATAAACCTGCGCCTTCAAAATGAGGTTCTTTATATTCAATCTGGACGATATCCTTCATTTTGCTGCCGGCCATTAGTTTTTTTGAAATGATCAGACATATTACACCTGCTGCGAGAGCTGCCCAAATGTTAAAAACTAAATACGCAAAGGTAGTCGTTAATGAAGTAAAAATCACAAGGTAATTTCTGCTTTCAAAGGCAACGGCAATTCCCTCAATATATGTGTTGCCTCTGGGAACAAGCTCATATCCGTCCAGCTCTGACAGAGTATTCCGTTCCATATTTCTGACTTCTCTGAATTGCGAAGCAGCAAGCGTGAGAAAGGTAATCGCCGTAAATTCTTCCTCCATTATTGCCGGGATGGCAATTGTGCCAAGACCGGCTGCAATAAATCCCAAAGCAACATGAATTATTTTACCGTGCAGATAGGTAGGGTACTGCCTGTAATCTGTTCGGAGCATATACAATCTTGAAATAACCCCAAAAGCAACACCGAATAAAATCGGATAAGTATACTCATTCATATTAAGCCTGCTTCCCCTTTGCTGATTTTTGAGCCTGCTGATTAAATGACGCCATAATTTGTTCTAAATAAGTCCACGCACATACGATAAAACATCCAATCGCAGCCATATTCAAGTAATCAGCTGTTCCGATTGTTAATCCATCATGAAATTTACCCAGGATAACCCAGAACAATAATTCACCCTGGCTCATGGAGAGGACCAGAAGCCCTATACGTTCGGGCATACTTTTCCCCAGATAAATTGCTAATATACTGATAACACTGATAATGACAAAAAAACGATCGACTATAAACCATACTGGATCAAAAATTTCGAATAAATGTATGCCTGCATAGGCACTGGTTAACGTCATCACAGAAAAAAAGTGATAAACCTTCCGCTTGCATTCCGAAGCTAAATAATACCCGATGCATAGAGCCAGGATAAAGGAAACTCTAAGCGAAAAAGAAGAAACCTCTATAAACATTTCTCCAGATGCTATGCATACTAAAATAACGGCTGATATCATTGTTCGCCTTATAGATTTTTTCAGGAAAAAAGCTGCGATAATCCAAGCCCCCCACAAAATCCAATAATAAAAGACATTTTCCACCATTCTCACTCCTATTCTTACCATTATGGGTGGATTCTTTGATCTTTAATCCGCTTATTGATTGAAAAGGGCTGTTTATACCTAGAATTTTTTCCTGGATGATAGAATGCTCTATCACAAAATTGAATTCATGGAGAATGGATGCTTGAGTCATACTAAAGGAGTAAAAGGAGGGATATGTAATGGGACGTGACCGTCAGGAAAAAAAGCTGAAAGCGAGCAAAAGAGTTGAATCTGACCGAGATCAATCACTTAATTACAAAGGAGCCACTTCTTTAGAGAGCCCTGAGGAATCAAGAGCGCGAAACAAATAGGAAAGCGAAGCAGCCCGTTTTTCTCAAGGCAAACCAAAAGGCGTCTAATAAAAAGGCGCCTTTTTTTCAAAACAAAATCCGCACCCTTTAATAGGATGCGGATTCTTATTTTTCAATAATTCGATTGCTGAAGAATTTTGTATCAACCTTGCGCTCATTTAATATATGATGAGTCAAACCCGATAAAATGATCGGTGCATTTTGCAGTTGACTGATGCTTCCAGCTCCGAGCGCTGTCATAATCATTCTTAAATCATTCTGAACGTTTTTAATTTCTGAAACAAGAGCATCATAGCCGTCTTCAATTAATATTTTCAAAAAGAATCCTGCTATCCCTGCGCTGGATGCGCCGAGAGAAATTGCTTTTGCTATATCCATCGCGTTCTGTATGCCTCCGGAACCGAGAATGGAAATGCCATTAACAGAAGATTTGAGTTCGGCAATTGAAACAGCGGTTGGAATTCCCCAGTCATTGAAATAAGATAACAGTCTGCTTCTTCTTTCATTTTCAATTTTCGCAAAGTTCGTTCCGCCGAAGCCTCCGACGTCTATAGCTGCCACGCCGGCATCTCTCAGCTTTTCGGCAGCTTCTCGGTTCATTCCGAATCCGACTTCTTTTACGATAACCGGAACCTCTGACGCTTCTGCAATCGCAGAAATTCTTTTTAAAGCACCGCTGAAATCCCTGTCTCCTTCAGGCATCACTAATTCCTGAACAACATTTAAATGAATTTGAATGGCGTTTGCCTCGATCATATCAATGGCCGTTTTTGCCTGATCCGGCGTTGCTTCGCTTCCAAGGTTTGCAAAAAGAAATCCCTTTTGATTGACCTTCCGTACGACTTCATAAGAAGGCCTTTCTGAAGCATCGCGAATAGCAGACATTTGTGAACCGACAGCAAGCGGTATTCCGCACTCAGCAGCGGCGGTAGACAAAGCCTCATTAATTTTGACGGTTTCTGTTCCGCCTCCGCCTGTCATTGCATTGATAAAAATTGGCGAACTTAGAACAAGTTCGCCAATTTCAGTGTGCAGATCAATGTGATGAACAGCAGTATCAGGCAAGCTCTGGTGCAGAAACATGACATCATCAAATCCATTTTCTCTCAGCTGCCCTGTTTTTAATGCATGTTGTATATGGTCGATCTTTCGCTTAGCTCTGCTCACAGTCATCACCGTTTATTTCAATTTATTTAATTTATCGCCAATCATTTCGCCTAATTGAAAACCTGAAGACTCTTCTTTAGCCTGATAATTGCGGTAATCCTCTTCATCGGCTTTAGATGGGCCTTCTAATTCTCTAATACTCAGGGAAATTCGCTGTTCGTTTTCATTTACATCCAATACCTTCACTTTTACTTCTTCATTCTCTGAAAGCACTTCATGCGGTGTGCCGATGTGCTTATTCGAGATTTGAGAAATGTGAACAAGTCCTTCTACACCAGGCAGAATTTCTACAAATGCACCGAAAGAAACTAAACGTTTCACTGTGCCGTCTAAAACATCGCCTGCTTTTACTTTATCAGCAATGTTTTCCCAAGGTCCAGGAAGTGTTTCTTTAATAGATAGTGAGATTCTTTCGTTATCACGGTCAATCGATAACACTTTCACTTGAACTTTTTGTCCTTCTTCTACAACTTCAGACGGTTTATCAACGTGATTATGTGAAAGCTGTGAAATGTGAACCAGCCCGTCAATGCCGCCGATATCGACAAAAGCTCCGAAATCAGTCAGACGCTGAACCGTTCCCTCAAGCACTTCGCCTGCTTTAATCATATCTAATCTTTGCTGTTTCTTTTCGCCGTGTTCTTTTTCAACTACAGCGCGATGGGATAGGATGACACGATTTTTCTCGCGGTCAATTTCCACAACCATCAGTGACAGCGTTTTACCTTTATAGTCAGAAAAATCTTCAACAAAGTGAGATTCCACTAATGATGCAGGGATGAATCCTCTTACACCAAGGTCAACCACGAGGCCTCCCTTAACAACATCCTTGACTTCCGCTTCAAACACTTCTTTTGATTCGAATTTAGTCTGCAGCTGATCCCAGGCAAGATCTGCGTCAATTGCTCTTTTAGAAAGGATTAATGCTTCATCCTCGACTTTTGTCACTTTTAACTGCAATTCTTCATTTTCACTTACAACATCAGAAGCTTTTTCAACGTGCAGACTGGATAGTTCACTTATAGGAATAATACCCGTATGCTTCACGTTGTCAATTTCAACAATTACCTGTTTGTCTTCCACCTTGGTAACGATCCCTTTCAGAATATCACCAACTTCCGGTGTTTTTACTTCTACATCATTCATGTCTTCAACCATTCCAATTACCTCCTTGGTCACAACCCACGACTTAGTTGGATATGTATGAAATCACTTTTTAGAATAAAGTGAAAATACTCTTTTTACTAACTTCTAATAAATGTTACATTTTGTCAAGTAGTAAGACTCTTAAGAGCGATGTTTTTCGAGAAGTTCTGCAATTTTTGACATGATCAGCTCAGTTGCCTCTTCAGCCGTTGCTTTTCTTTCTCTTAAAGGATCAAGATTGATAGGTTCACCGAAGAAAACTTTTACTTTATTAAATGGCTTATAAGTGCCGATGACCGCACAGGGCACTACTAAAGCATTAGATCTGAGGGCAAAAAAACCTGCTCCCGCAAGACCTTTTCCAAGCTGGCCGTCTTTGCTTCTAGTTCCTTCCGGAAATAATCCCAAAACGCCTCCGTCTTTTAGCACATTTAAACCATTTCTTAGTGCTTCACGGTCACTCATGCCTCTTTTAACAGGGAATGATCCTACTTTTCTGACTATACCCCCTAGGACAGGGACTCGAAACAATTCTTCTTTCGCCATAAAATGCACTTGCCTTGGAGCTGATATCCCAACTGTAGGAGGATCTAAATTATCAATATGATTCGAACATAAAAGGACCGCGCCTTCTTTAGGAAAATGCTCTTTCCCTTTTACCTCGATCCGGTAAAGCGGAAAGAACACAGATGCTACAACACCTCTGGCAAATTGATAAAAGTTCATTTTCATCAAAGCCTCTCTTTGACAATTTTTTTGATTTCTTCCACAACACCTGTAATAGACAGTGACGTGGTATCAATTTCAACAGCATCATCTGCTTTTTTAAGAGGAGCAATGACTCGTTCAGAATCCAGTTTGTCCCTTCTTGCAATATCAAGCTTCAGCTGCTCTAAATCTGATTCAAAGCCTTTTGAAAGATTTTCATCATGACGTCTTTTCGCACGTTCAAGTACAGATGCTCTTAAGAATATCTTCACTTCTGCTTCAGGCAGAACATGAGTGCCGATATCTCTTCCGTCCATGACCACTCTCCCGCCGTTCGCCATGTCTTTTTGTCTTTTGACCATTTCTTCTCTGACAGAAGCATGCTTTGCTACTATTGAAACAGAATTTGTGACTTCATGCGTACGAATTACTTCTGTGACATTTTCCCCATTTACATAAACAAGCTGTCCTTTTCCGCTTGGAATTAGGTCTATTTTTGTATCTGACAGGATTTCTTTCAAAAGCTCTTCGTTTTCTAAATCCGCATGCTCCTGAATTGCTTTATAAGTAAGAGCTCTATACATTGCTCCCGTGTCGATATAAACATATGAATAGTCTTCTGCTAAGATTTTTGCAACTGTGCTTTTGCCTGCTGCTGCAGGTCCATCAATTGCAATAGATATATTTTGTTCCATAGGTCCTCCTTGATAGTTTCCTAGATACGTATTCAGGAATCTTCCTGCTGCACTTGTTAAAATAAGAAATAAAAATAATGCAGGGTCTATTCATCCTGCATAGTTGTCTGTTTAAAGGTTTCAAGCCATTCGCTGATTGTCAGCTTATTCACACCTTCATATTGTACCACACGCGAGATGTGGGGCTGCAGATTTGCATTCGTCAGCGCAGCTTGTGCACAAATTAAAAGAATCAATTGAATGATCACAATCTTGATCACAATCCGTTCAAATCGCATCATACCTGTATCCATCTCCACTTTTTATATCTAGTATGATGCAATTAGAATCTTCTTATTCGGCTAAAACTCCCTTTTTCTTTAAAAGCAGCTGCTGGTCAAAGCAAAACTGCAGCACTTTCTTTCGGTCTGCTTCTGATAGATCAAGAAATTGAAGCGTGGCCATGTCTTTCTTTCCGCTTTTTATGATCCTGATCATTTTCGCTTTGATTTTTGCATATTCAGTTGTTCCTTTTTGAAAAGGCAAAGAAAGCCACGCATGGACCTCTTCATTTTGATTGATTGAGATATGAGGCGGCAGGCTGATTGCAGCACCGCCGGCACTTAAATCAATCGTTGTCGTAACAAACGGCTTAAACATGCCATTTACTGAATGCAGGGCAATATCAATAGCTGTCTCAATCCTGACGTACTCTCTTCTTTGTATTCTTGTCATTTCATGTGCTGCCGGCATTTTAAAGGCAAGCATCGGTATTTTATCTTTGAATCTGCCCAGGACTTCTGTAGGGAAATGATAGGCATTTTGATCATTTCCGACGAAGAAGGCATCTAAATGTGTTCCGTTCAGCAAAAAAGATGGTTTTCCTGTCTTTTCATTAAAGGGGTAATCGGTATATAATACCTGATCCAAAAGATCGACTACTCGGCATTTTAATTTCACACCATCTTCTACTTCTAAAAATAAACGATCCCCAATATTCAGCACATGATCACACACTCTCTATTTCTCTCTACTCTAATATTAAATCACGGAATAAAAAAAAGGAAAAGTCTATTTCATCTTTTCCTTTTTTTATTTAGGTTCTTTTCATTAGATTCATTTTTTCGAAAAATTGGCTTTTCCATTTTCACACTTTTTTCTTTCTTACTAAATTTCCTGATAGATTGGTTCAGAGTTGTCAAGCTTTTCAACTTTTTCTTCCGTTCCATCATTGGCATTTACAAAGATTCTGTAAGTATCATTTTCCATTGTTCCTAAAAACTCATAAGTAAGAACTTCTTCACCAATTTCATTTGTAATGATTGCCAGCCTGTCTTCCTGCACCATTAAATTCGGATTAACAAAGCTTCTTGCTTCTTCTGCACTTATTTTCGCCTGCGGTATTTCTCGTTTGCGGTGTGATGCCAGATAGTCTCTTGCAGAAAAGCCGATTACTTTTCCATCATCAAGAGCCACTTTCATTCTGATCGCATCCGGATAAAGCCTTACATTTTTATAGACTGACACAAATGAGAAAATACCTATGTTTTCAAACTGGGCACTTTCGTATAAAATCAAATCCTCAAACCCCTGATCTTTTAAAAATTTTGCCGCATTATTGGAGGCATCATTTAAACTGATCTTTGGGTCATTTACTTCTCTGTTCTGAAGCAGCCAAATTGGATAGCCGCCTTTTTTTGTAATATCGAGATAGATCTCAGATTTCTTTTTCGGATCGTTTACAGCAACACTGTAAAACTCAAGCGATGATCCTTTTCCATTAGGCGTTACTTTCATATTTCCGGTTGCGCCCGGAACAAACTTTTCTACTATCTTCGGAACTTCTTTTTCAGTAATAACTTTGCCTTTTAAATGGTCAAAGCCTTCTTCCTTCTTTTTCACTGACGTCAAGGAAGGGTCGGAATCTGTCTCTGAATAGGCATTGACATTTTTCTCAACAGTTTTGAATCCATTAATAATGGTGTTATCATCTTTTACATCGCCTGCAGCAAGAGCAAGCTCAACATCCATCCATCTGAGATTATTATCGATAACCATATGCTGTACGTTGCGCAATTCTGTTTGTATATCTTCAGATTTGGTATAAAGCTCCTTTAATTTCGCATATTCCTGATCTGATAAAGGCTCTTTATCCAGATCGCGCACGGCTGTGCGGTAGCTAAAATCAGAAATATTTGCTAAAAACTCTTCTGTTTTATTAAAAGGGAGCAGAGTCAGCGGCAGCTGCCCAACATCAGAATGAGCTTCCGAAGTAATTCTCCAAACTTCAACTAGTCCTGGTGACAGCGATTTTTTTGAATTCATAGCAAGAGTGGCGCCAATCTTATCGTGCAGCTGATCAACTTGGTAAGTCAAATCATGGAACGCACGCTGATAGTTATTCTCAGCATGAATCAGCACTGCATTTTTCTCTTGATGCTCTTTGTAGCCCCAATAAGCCGTTCCAACGACTCCAATTGTTAAAACAGCAATCAAAATTCCTCTGATCATTACATTCACCTCTTAGTTGCAGAATATGTGCTTCCCTATCTGTTTAATTTGAGGACGTCCCCAAATCCAGCCGCTTGTTGCAGTATTGGGATTAAAATAATAAGTTGCATTTTCTGTTGGATCCCAGCCATTGATGGCATCCATGACCGCTTTTTTAGCCGTTTCATTCGGAGTCAGCCAAATTTGCCCATCTGCTACAGCTGTAAAGGCTCTTGGCTCGAAAATAACACCAGATACCGTATTAGGGAATGTCGGGCTGTCCACACGGTTTAAAATAACGGCCGCGACTGCAACCTGACCGATATATGGTTCCCCGCGCGCTTCACCATAGACAGCATTCGCCATGAGCTGAATATCATTTTGCGAAAAACCCTCAGGCATATTTACAGCGGTTGTTTTAGCTTTAGCCTGTGATTCAGCTTTCGGCTGTGCCTGCTGTTTCGGCTGCTGTGCCTGCTGTTTCGGCTGCTGCTTTGGCTGTGTCTGTTTAGCCTGTCCTGCTTGCGCCTTGCCTGCACCTTTTTTGCCGTAGGAGGCTCTCATTTTAGCCTTGAATTCTTTAGATGGCGCACTCTGTTTACTTAACGGCACACCGCCATAATGAGTAAAGTCCTTACCGGAGTTAAGCTGTTTATGGACAAAATCCCGATAATATTTTGTAGACTGGGTGAGTTTATTTTTTGTTGACTCTCCCACAAGTCCGTCAATTTCCTTTAGTCCAAATTCATATTGAAAGTTGCGTACCGCCCAATAAGTGCTCCATCCATATACTCCATCAATTGAACCGTTATAATATCCGTTGTACTGCAATCTTGCCTGCAGTTCCACAACATCATCGCCAACAGCGCCTTTTTGAATGACTTGATTCGAAAACGCATGGGCTTTATTTTGATTTAAGAAAGTCATTTGAAAAAAGAGGGCAATAATTAGTGCACCTGCCATCATCCAAATGATACGATTTTTCTGCATGCTGCTGCCTCCTCATGATTAATGGTTTTCCTTACAACGTATTTTTTGTAGTAAATGGCATTTTATACAACCTGATTAAGAAGTTCTCTCCATAAAAAAATAAGCAACCCTTTAAAAGGATTGCTTTTTGCTTATACAGGATGCTTTAACATTCTTGCTTTTTTTGCTTTGTGCAGAGCAAACCACCATAAGAAAAACATAAAAGGCACCATATATAACGGCCAAAGTTCGTGTGAAATCAGAATATAGTCATACAATCCGTGCAAAAGAACCGGCAGCATGAAAGACAGCAAAATCCATTTCTTTTTTTCGGAAATAAGGGAAAACTTTCCTTTCCCCAGATAATACCCCATAATGACACCAAATAGCGCATGACTTGAAACGGGCAATACCGCTCGTCCAATTGCGAATTCAAGTCCATTTCCGATCAAATACAGAATATTTTCCAGGGTAGCAAATCCCAGAGATGATGCCACTCCGTAAACGATGCCGTCATAATGCTCATCAAAATGGGCATGAGGATAGATTGTTACAAATAAAATAAACCATTTAAAAAACTCTTCCAGAAGCCCGCTGGATAAAAAAGCAAGCATCAGCTTTGAGTCAATGACTTTTTCTGCTTCAAGGACATATTGAATAAACATAATAGGAAAAACGAGCAATGCCCCAAAAACAAATGACCGGAAAACCATATAGAACGGCTCTGAATCATACTGGTCTTTTAAATAAAAATAGCTTAAAATGGCTAAACCAGGGGCTATGCCGGCAGATATAATTGCAATCATCCACAGGCCTTCTTTCTTCTAATATCTTCTATTTATTCATGGTATCATGTTATCATATAATTGAAAATGAATCAGATCATACAGAGAAAAAGATTTCAAACATTCGGAGGAACTTATGAAACATATATTTGTCATTCACACAGGCGGAACGATTTCTATGAGTGAGGACGAAACAACAGGGGAAGTCAAACAAGGAGAATCCAATCCCCTGCTCCACAACTTACTGAAATTTAATGATATTATGATTACGGCAAAGGAATTATTTTACCTGCCTTCGCCACATATTACCCCAAAAGAAATGCTTGAATTAAAAGAAACGATTGAAAAAGCCTGCCAGCAAGATAAAATTGACGGGATCGTGATAACTCACGGTACAGACACTCTTGAGGAAACAGCTTATTTCCTCGACCTAACCTTAAATGTTAATATCCCCGTTGTCATTACAGGTGCTATGAGATCAAGCAATGAACTTGGTTCAGACGGCTTATACAATCTAGTATCCTCCATTCAAGTTGCTGCAAGCAAAGAAGCAGCAGAAATGGGAGTGCTTGTTGTCATGAACGATGAGGTACACTCTGCAAAAAATGCTACGAAAACCCATACTAGCAATGTAGCGACGTTTCAGAGTCCGCAATACGGGCCAATCGGCATTGTTAATAAGCGAGGGGTTGCCTTTCATCATAAGCCCATCAACCAAACGTCGCTTGCCGTTGCCTCACTAACGAAACAAGTCCTGCTTTTAAAAGCATATGCCGGCATGGACGAAACAATTTTAAAAGCCATTGAAGAATTAAAACTTGACGGATTGGTCATTGAAGCTCTCGGACAAGGCAACCTTCCACCAAAGATGATGACTTCCTTAAAAAAGTTAATAAGCTTAGGCGTTAAAATTGTGATCGTATCTAGATGCTTCAACGGAATCGTACAGGACGTTTATGCCTATGAAGGCGGCGGAAAAACACTCAAAGACGCAGGCATTATTTTCAGCAACGGCCTAAACGGTCAAAAAGCGAGACTAAAACTGATGATCGCCCTAGAAACAACTCAGAATGCCGGAGAATTGCAGGAGATTTTTTCATATTAAATTAGAAAAGCGGATCCTTCTAAGGAAATTTCGGCAGGCAGTATGTAACCGGCACCTCAAGGATCATCAAAAAAGACATCATCTGCTGCGGTGATGTCTTTTTTCTTTACTTCATTTTCTCTGCAATATGTTTGGCCAATAATCCTCCATGAAAACGTCCATTTTCGATGAAAATTTCATTTGCATTATTTCCTGCCGCAATGACTCCGGCAATATAAATTCCCTCGGCGTTTGTTTCCATAGTTTCTTCAGAAAATGACGGTCTTCCAGATGCGTGATCTATATGAACACCCATTTTAGTTAAAAAAGAATGATCAGGATGGTACCCTGTCATGGCAAATACGAAATCATTTTTGATCGTTTTTTCTTCTGCACAATTCACTTCATATGTAACCGTTTCTTCTGTGATTTGGGTTAAAAGCGATTGAAATTCCATTTTAATCGTACCATTGCGCACAAGCGCATCAAATTCAGGAAGGATCCAGGGCTTCACACTTGGCGAGTATTGAGCACCTCTATAAATAACCGTTACACGCGCACCAGCATGAACCAGTTCAAGCGCTGCATCCACACTTGAATTCTTGCCTCCTACGACGACAACATCCTTATCAAAAAAAGGATGACCTTCTTTAAAGTAATGAAAAACTTTCGGCAATTCTTCTCCTGGGATATTCATGTAATTTGGATGATCGTAATAGCCTGTTGCAATGACGATATACTTGGCACGATACGTGTCCTTTGATGTGCGTACGATAAATTCAGTGCCGTCTTTGACAACTTCTTCTACTTTTTCAAATGCATGAATTTTTAGATCGCTTCTTCTGACAACTTCCCTGTAATAGGAAAGTGCCTGAATGCGGTGTGGCTTTCTATTTTCTGTAATGAAAGGAATTCCGCCTATTTCAAGCTTTTCACTGCTGCTGAAAAATGTTTGATGTGTCGGGTAATGATAAATGGCGTTTACGATATTTCCTTTTTCTATAACAAGAGGCTCAATCCCCTTCTCCTTCAGGGCAATGGCCGCAGCTAACCCGCATGGACCGCCGCCGATAACAATAACATTTTCCTTATTCAAAACGTTCACTCCTGTATAAAAACTTTATATAAATCGCAGATCCTGCCGGCAGCGTCAGACGCATACACCGGAACATGATCCATACTTTTTTATTCCTGTACAAAGAAATCTCCTATCGGTAATGATAGGAGATTTCTTGAATTCATGCAAATATTTGATTTAGATCCAGCCTCTGAAGCGGGATGCTTCTGCCATTTTGCGGACGCCGACCATGTAAGCTGCGAGTCTCATATCTACACGTCGTGTTTGCGCTGCTTCATATATATTATTGAATGATTTAACCATTACTTTTTCAAGCTTTTCATTGACTTCTTCTTCTGACCAGTAATAGCCTTGGTTGTTCTGTACCCATTCAAAATAAGAAACTGTTACGCCACCTGCACTTGCCAGTACGTCCGGTACAAGCAGAATGCCGCGGTCAGTCAGAATCTGGGTTGCTTCAAGCGTAGTCGGACCATTAGCGGCCTCTACCACGATGCTTGCACGGATTAAGTGTGCATTCTCTTCTGTGATTTGATTTTCAATCGCAGCAGGTACTAAAATATCACAATCAAGCTCAAGCAGTTCTTTATTTGTAATCGTATCATTAAATAATTTTGTTACTGTTCCGAAGCTGTCGCGGCGGTCAAGCAAGTAATCAATATCAAGGCCTTGAGGATCATGCAGACCTCCATAAGCATCTGAGATACCAATAATTTTCGCACCTGCATCATGCATGAATTTGGCTAAATAGCTTCCTGCATTGCCAAATCCCTGTACAACAACACGGGCGCCTTTAAGCTCAATCCCTTTTTTCTTGGCAGCTTCATAAATACAGATTGTTACACCCTTTGCTGTAGCTGATTCGCGGCCATGTGAACCTCCAAGCACAAGAGGCTTTCCTGTAATGAATCCAGGAGAATTAAATTCATCTATTCTGCTGTACTCATCCATCATCCAAGCCATAATTTGAGAATTCGTGAATACATCCGGAGCAGGAATGTCTTTAGTAGGTCCGACAATCTGACTGATTGCTCTTACATATCCGCGGCTCAGGCGTTCTAATTCACGGAATGACATATCACGCGGATCACAAATGATACCGCCTTTTCCTCCGCCGTAAGGTAAATCAACAATCCCGCATTTTAAACTCATCCATATTGACAGCGCTTTAACTTCAGTTTCGGTAACACCCGGATGGAAACGAATTCCGCCCTTAGTAGGTCCTACTGCATCATTATGCTGGGCGCGGTAGCCAGTAAAAATCTTGACTGAACCGTCATCCATTCTTACAGGTATTTTTACCGTCATCATTCTAAGCGGTTCTTTTAATAATTCATAAACTTCTTCAGGATATCCTAGTTTCTCTAGGGCTTTATGTATCACCGTTTGTGTTGATTTCAACACATCATGCTTTTCTCGTTTATGATCGGTGCTTTTTTCGGCTACCATTCGAGTAAACCTCCTACTGTCTTTTCAATTGTGTGGAAATGTCCACCTTTCATGACATAGTATACACCTTCAAATGTTTTCTGCAAAGTAGAAAAAGCAGAAATAAAACAAAAACAAGACCTTTTTTGTAAGCGATTTCAATGATGTGGTTCTAATGGATGAAATTGGATAAAATCGGTTGTTTGAAGTAAGAAAATAGAGAATATTTTAAACTATTTGAGAGTTCATTTTATCCTCATCTACCCGTTTTAAATACATATTCAAAGTACAGGGCAAATCTGAATTTCCAATAACAAGACCCGCAGTCATCTATCCTGCGGGCAGCATGGCTATTTTGTATTACTCCAATAGTAATGATGAAGTTTTTCAATTGCACTATCAGGCAATAAGCACTTTCCATATTCATGCAGATAATGAATCGAGATCATGGAAGGATTTCCATATTCAGCAATGATTGAGACTAAGGAATCAACTTCAATTGGCTGATGCTCATCCAGCATGAAGTAAAATCTGTTTTGATGGGAGTATACGGCTCCTTCTTTTATCCCTTGCGAGAAAAGTGCATTTGATAACTGTATGATGTCTTCAAATTCATTGAATTCAAAAATAATATCATAGCTTTGATCAAGTTTCACCTGCATCTCGATGTAATCATCTGCATAATCTTCGTCAATCTCTTCTTCCTCATGGTTTTTAGTCACGATAATGACCATGCCCTGAGCTTGTAGAGAGTATACTTCAACAGCAATTGGCCCGCTTGCTTCAAAACCAAGCTCTTCACTTGCTTCATCCATCATTTCTCTGAAAAGCTGATGTACTTTCAATGAATCTTTCCATAAGTCTTCCTTCGTAAGTCCTCTGTCCATTAGATCGTCTATTGTTAAGAAGATTTTTATCTTGTTATAGTTCAATCGCTCTAGCCGCATCCCTTACCCTCCTGCCGTCAGAACGCCCTTTTCCTTATCATATGAAATGTAGATGGGATGGTTCGTTGATTTTTAACAAGTTTACACTCTCTTAACCCATTAAGACAAGCAAAAGATTTCGAAGGGCTCATTTATACAGATAGGCGTTCTTTAAGCCAATTGTCCCACTGGTTTTTCGTATCCCCGACGAATAATGATTCATAATTTTTCAAGCACTCTCTCGGAGTTTTATTAAATCCGCTGCCCCCAAGACCAATAATTAAATTCCTGTATTTTTGGGACAGCCCATCAACCGTTTCAACTGTTTTTGAAACATTTTCCTGAAGAGTGCAGGAGTAAAATAAAAACTTAGGATTTACTTCCTCAAGGACAATATCAATGTCCCCATCGGCAATGCTCGTCCCAAGATAAATGACTTCAAATCCTTTTCTTCTTAAATAAAGCGTAAATATCAGAAGTCCAAGCTCATGCCATTCCCCTGGTCCGCAAACGGAAACTACTTTCGGGAGCAGCCCGTTCACAGGAAGGGTGTGAAGGATAATCCCGATTCTCGACCGGAGAAATGAGGAGGCAAAATGCTCATGTGCAGAAGTAATTTTGCCATTTTCCCACATGTCTCCAATTTTCACGAGAAGCGTTCCTAAAATGTCAATGAGGACCTTGTCAATTGAAAAAAGACTGAAAGCCTTATTTAATAGTTCGTGCGCTTGATTTTCATCAAAAGAAAGCAAGGCAAAAAGCAGTTCCTCCGTTAAATCCAGAGCATGGTCGGGAGTTTCGGAACTTGCTGACACAGCTATTGGCCCTTCTGATGACAAGTTAGTGTTTTCAAGCAAATTGACTGCCTGACTGATTGTAAAGCCTTTATTCACTTTAGTGATCAGCCATTTTAAAATCTTAATATGTTCTTCTGTATATAAACGGTGACCTGAATCATTCCGAACCGGTGCAATCATATTATAGCGTCTTTCCCAAGCTCTTAATGTCCCTGGTTGGATTCCAAGCATTTTGGAAACTGCCTTAATGTTGTATTTGCCTTCTTGACTAGACATATCTAATCCTCCAATAACAAAAATCACTGTTTTCAAGTATATAGGATTAAACAGCATGTGTAAACTTTGTACAACAAATGAATAATCCGGCTGTTTGCAGCAGTGACAATTTATCATTAGATATGTACACAATTATCTCAAAGTGCTTTTTTCAAAGCGGTTCTTTGAATGTTTGCCGTGGCGAGCCCAAATAAAACTGTAAAAGTTGCTAAAACTAAAGTTTGCCAAAATCCTATTTGAAATAATATATAAAAATTAATAAAAACACAATAACTAATGGCCGCCTCGAGAACATTGCCTTCGTTTCTTATCATTTTATATGTCAGACTGAATGCTGATTTTATAAGAAAAGCGTGCAAGATGAACCCGATTGTAAATAGGATCATAGAAAAAAAAGATTTTGTCGGGTTCAATATCAGCATCATGATGAATTCTGACATCTGAAATGGATGCTGTACAGGTACCCATGTACATGCAAGATAGGCTGATAAGTACCCAATGATTAGAAACGCGGCATGTTTAAACAAAAAAATCCCCCCCTACATTTTTATATGTAGGGAAAGGAGCTTTATTCGTCTTCGTGAATATCGAGAACTCTGAATCCGGACTTTTCAATTCTTTCAATAAATCGCTTGATATTGTCCTTTTTTTCAATTTTCATCACAATTCTTCTGACCATACTTTCGGTTTCATCAAACGTAACAAGGGAAATGATATCTTCATGAAACTGTTTTGCAAGCTCTGTAAGCCTTGCGATCCTGCCCTCCGTTTCAACTGAGGTGAAGGCAATTCTGACTCCTTTTTTATTCATTCCAAATGCACTCTGAAATTGTTCAAGAACATCATATCTCGTGACAATACCCAAGTATTCCTTATCTTCTCCGACTACAGCAATAAGCGGAAAATCTTTTAACCTCAGCAGGGTCTTTTCGAAAATTTCATCACCTTCAAGGAACACATCACGATTGACCGCTATTTCTTCAGCCTTTCTGATTTTTAAGAATTCCTCTTTATCAGCATTTGACTGAAAAAAATGCTCGTATAGGTTATAGCGTGTAATCATCCCTATGTAGGCCGTCCCTTTTAAGACTGGAATTCCATCTATCTTGTGTTTTTCCAGCTTTTCAAGCACCGTCAGCAGCGAATCTTCCGCAGACGCATGAATTGTTCTTGCTTTTGGAATCATTGTACTTTTAACAAACATCGCATCACCCCATTAACGTTTTAGCATACATTCGCTTTCATTTGCTAAAATCCTTTCATACTCTCACAATTACTTGCTTTCAAAATAAAGGTTAATATCAAAATCTTTTTTCATCATGTCATAAACCTCGCCTCTTTTTTTCCAATGATAAGGCTGCGGCCACAGTTCAGAGCTCTTGCGGATAATTTCCGTTCTTAATCCATGATATTCCTTTTCGTATTTTTCTTCTTTTTTCTTATAATAATGAGCGGTTGCATACCCTGCACCAATAGTTAATATGATGAAAAAGTGAAATGCGCTTCCAACTAATTCACCGAGCATATATCCAATATTGCTGTCGTTTGGAACGACAATAAATTGATAAAAGTAGAGGAAAAAGGCCATACCGCCAGTAAGTGTAAACATCTGACATCTAAAACAATTCTTTTTATATCGCTCATATTTTCTTTTTTTATTCAGCACGCTTTGAAGCATTTGTTTAGTCGCTAAATCGGTAGAATCATTCAGCTGCTCTATTTGTTTTTCCACATGCATCACATCTCCTGAGAAAGGTTCTATTCTTATACCAGATTATATGATGTTGTCCATCTTTATATGAAAAGCAAGCATGAAAAAAACGCATGCTCTAATACATGCGTTTACTGTTTAAGCGGTATTTTAAGTACTTGACCTTCATACACACTGTCTCCGCTGAGCTGATTCCATTGCTTAATTATAGCCTCGCCTGAGCGGTCGCGGTAATATTTTACGGAGATTCTGAACAGATTTTCTTCAGGTCCCACTGTGTGTTCTATTACTTTATACTCTTCTTTAGGTTCTGGTTCTGGTTCTGGTTCTGGTTCTGGTTCTGGTTCTGGTTCTGGTTCTGGTTCTGGTTCATTTTTTTGGGGTTCAGGCTGTACAGATGCTTCCTTTTTTTCTGGCTGCTGCTCTTTTTCTGCTGCAATTTTAAGAGGTGCTTCCTCGGCTTGCTTATTGACATTTGTTTGGGCTGAGCTTATGGACGCTTGCTCAGCTTCATGTGTTTTCTCTTCAGATTCTTCTAAGGACTGTTCATCAGAAGACTGTTCCTGTTCCTCTTCTTCCTCTTCGTCACCGTATTTTATTAAAACATCTTCATAGTCGGAAATATTTTCTCCGTTGACGGTTTTACCCCGGTTGTCGAAATAAGAAATACTGTAGTAAAACACTATTGGAAGCAGAAAAAAGAATAAGGCCAGTAAACTTATAGCGGGATATTTATACTTTGATTTTTTTTTGTCTTTGTTATGAATTTCACTTCGGGATGGATAGCTTCCCGTTCTTGTTTTGTACTCATCTATATTATTTTGTCTTGAGGCACGAGTCGAAGCTGCTTCTTCTTTTTTACTCATTTTTTTCACCTCCGTTAATATACTGCATACGAATTTGAATGGCAAATACCAAATCAATTAAAAAGTGTGCAAAGACTGTCACGAATAAATTTCCTGTCCAGTTATACACAAACCCTAACAGCAAACTGATCAGAATCACCATAATAAACAGCAGCCCTTTTGTTAAATAACGAAAATGCAGAATGGCAAAGATGAAGCTTGCCGTCCAAATGCCGAAATGTGTCTGAATGACCCCTCGAAATAAAAGCTCCTCTGTAAAAGAGATTATTAGGCATAGAAAGAAAATGTGCGGCAAGGAACGGTGCCTGAACATTTTTTCATTGATGCCGCCATCATCATACCATTCTTTTGGCATTGTCCGCATAATGATCCAATCGCCTATCAGCACAATAACAGCAGTGAATCCGCCAATCAGCAGTATTTCTGCCAATTCAGGGCGCCATATTGCCTGAAAATCAGACAGCCTGTTAAATAACATCATACTTAAAAAGATGGAAATTGTAAGTAGTAAAATTTGAGTAAAATAGAGCTGCTGAAGCAGCTGTCCATCTGTCATTCTTTTTACAAGTTCATTTTGACGCTTAACCATTTTATCACTCGCTCTGGCCAAATATAGCCTTTAATTCTGCCTTCCACTCAAGGAGCTGCAAATGAGTATGCTTCTCTTCCCTTTCTTCGTACTTCAAAAGATCAAGTCCGCACCTGTCACAGCAAATCTCCTGTGTTTGTAAATTCTTTTCCTCAAAGTATTTGAGAATGCCCTGTCTCCTGCATTCTTTTGAAAGCAACCATTTCATTACGGCATTTAGTTTTCTCTTTTTGAATTTTCGCCTGTCTTCAATTTTTCCCCATATTACATTTAACGATTGTTGTTCATTTCCGGGCAGAGGATAAGAAAGCTTTTCTAAATGATGCAGAATAAACCTTCCCTGAACTTCATTTACACCAGTCCGTTCAAATGCTTCCTCAGCTTCCGTACCTGCTGAGAGAAGATAAAGGGTCTGGTGAAGCTGTTCATATGTTGAAAATTCCGATTCCAGCAGGGCCAATGGTATTTCCATATCTCCGCTTCCAATAAGAGATATCGCTACACTTGGCAGACCGTCTCTTCCAGCTCTCCCTATTTCCTGAACGTATGATTCCATTTGAGCCGGAAAATGAAAATGGATGACATATCTGACATTTCCTTTATTAACACCCATTCCAAATGCATTTGTACAGCAAACTACTTCTAATTGATCATAAACAAACTGCTGCTGTATAAGGGTCCTTTGCTCTTGCTCCATCCCTGCATGATAGCAGGCTGTATCATGAACGCCTTCCATTTTTAAAAACTGCTCTAGGTTTTCAGTCCATTTTCTGCTTGAGCAGTATATAATCCCTGGCCCTTTCAGCTTTTTAACCAGCTCAGAAACTCTTTTCATTTTATTTTCAAGCGAATGACATTCCTCAATCATAATTGCTATATTGCTGCGATTAACTGATTGAATATGCATTTTCGCGTTCTTCATCTGCAGAGAACTCTCAATATCCTTAAGTACTTCAGGAGTCGCAGTTGCTGTCAGGGCTATGCACGGTGCCTGGCCAAGTTTTCCTCTTAACTCACCGAGCTTTGAGTAATCCGTTCTGAAATCATGGCCCCATTGTGAAATGCAGTGAGCTTCATCAACAACAAATAAAGATAGGTTAATGTTACGAAGTGCAGAAGCAACGGCTTCTGACTGCAGAATTTCTGGGGATGCAAAAATATATTTGTATTGATTCAGGTTAAGCAATGCTTTTTGCCTTTCCATATAAGAGAGAGCACCGTTTAAGCCAATAACCCTTTTTTCTCCGCGCATTCGAATTTGCTGGATCTGATCTTCCATTAGTGAAAGAAGCGGGGAAATGATCAGAACCGTTCCTTCCAGAATGTACGCAGGCAGCTGATAGCACAGTGATTTCCCTCCTCCAGTCGGAAGCAGGGCTATTGTATCATTGCCGGCTATAAGGTCAATGATGATGTTTTCCTGGCCAGTTCGAAAGGTATCATGGCCGAAATGGCGCTTTAATGCTTCTTGAACGTTCATGACTTCCCCCTAAAGACGCGTAAAAGCGAGCCTGATCTGAAAATATGAATAACGGTCTTTCAGTGCTTCTTTTACAATTCTCAGCTGATGCGTGTTTAATTCTTCAATCTTACTAGCAATAACCTGCAGACAATCATCCGCTAAAAACATGGATAAATCAAATGAAGAGTCATTCAATGAAATCTCCACGATATGATCTTCAATCGTGCTTTGTTTTAAATGCCGGATTCTTGCAATGTCCTCTAATGATTTTCCCAGATGGATCAGCTGCAGCGTTTTTGAGGTAGATTCAGTAAGAGGGTGAATTCTTGAAAGGTCTTGTACAATCGAGTACAAAAGCGGATATTGCTGTGTTTTCAGGCTGCATTCTTCAAGTACACGATGAATGAGGTTCCAAAACAAGATTTTTATGTACTCTGTATCTTCTTTAAATTTTTCGCCCAGCTGTTCGTACGTCAAACCAATGCGCTGATTTGAAGTCAATTGATAAACCCAAATCGCTGCCTCCCGATCTGAAAAGCGCTGAAGATGACTGAGCATTTCATGATATAGAGCATCTGACAGCTCCGTTTTATTCATAGCTGACCTTTTTAAAAATTGCTTAACCCACCGCTGCACTTTTTCATCTTTTGTTACAGGCAAATATGTTGTACTGCCTGCTATTGAGTGGGACAGAACTTGTGTCATCAGCATGAGCCTCTTCCAGAAAAGAAAACCGTTTGATGCATAGATTGATCCATTCAAACTTTCGGGAACAGGCTTATTGACCAGTACTGATTCAAGGAGCGTTTCAGCTTTATTTGTTAATACATGAGTATCTTTATCTGAATAACTTAAGTACCCTTCTTTTGTGAGAAAGTGCACAGCTGCATCAAAATCTTTTCTCTTTAAACCCGGATACATGCCGAATAAATTTGAAAGGTGAAACAGCTTGCTGTCCTGGATAGTCTGGGAGGATTTTTTTCCTTTTAACAAATGGAAAACGGCTGATGATGAGCGTTCCCCGCCAAATTTCTTCAGGCAATCTAAATAGATAATATCTAAATAATTTTGAGTCATCCACATCACCTTACACTTTTTGACACGTTTCGATACATGCTTCTATTGTAACAGATTCCATCTGAAAATTGGCGTTTAAAGTTGCCTGGAAAGGGTATCTTAAATACTAGAAAGCCTTGTGTGATAAGCATTCTCAATGTACTTTCCTATTGAAAAGTTTCGAAAACAGTTTTACAATGTATAAATATAAAGAGGTACTCACCTGATTTTTCAGTATTAAGCTGACAAATGAATGAATGTACCATATCATAGAGAGTGACCATTTCAGAGGAGGTTTTTTTATGGCAAAGTATACAATCGTTGACAAAGATACTTGCATTGCTTGCGGTGCATGTGGAGCAGCAGCACCAGACATTTATGATTATGATGATGAGGGTATTGCATTTGTAACCCTTGATGATAACCAGGGAATTGTCGAAGTACCTGAAATCTTAGAGGAAGACATGATGGACGCTTATGAAGGCTGCCCGACTGATTCCATTAAAATTGCAGATGAGTCTTTTGACGGCGACGCTTTAAAGTTTGAATAGTAAATAAAAAACCCTCTGCAATTGCAGAGGGTTTTTTATTTAAGCAGCACGTTTATAGTCAGATTGTGCATGAACCCATGTTTTCAGCTTGGCGAAGATCGCCATAAACACGAATCCCATGACAATTCCTTTGATTAAGTTAAAAGGCAGAATTCCTCCAGCAATAAGTGCGCGCAATTCTGGCGCTTCCATTGCCGGGGCATTTAGGAACCAGGTGTATGCCGGTATGAACAGGTAATAATTTAACACGCTCATGACTAAGGCCATTACGATTGTGCCGATTGAAAGTCCAATTGCAAGGCCTCTCATTGAATTCATTTTACGGTACATATAGGAAGCAGGCAGAATATATAAAACACCTGCGACAAAATTAGCCAGCTGGCCAACAGGAACTCCTGTTGCATTCCCCATGATAATGTAATGAAGAATATTTTTAATCGCTTCAACCATAATTCCTGCTGCAGGCCCAAACAGAATAGCTGCAATTATGGCCGGAACATCTCCGAAATCAAGCTCTAAAAAGCTTGAAAATCCAATTGGAAAATTAAAAATCATTAAAACAAACCCTACACTTGCAAGCATTGCGATTGATACTTGCTTTTTCACCTTACTTTGCTGCATCTTTCTCTCTCCTTTTTCGATCCATCCGGAAAGAAAGGAAACGTCCTGTTTTTCCCTGAAAAAATAAAACCCTTTGCGCATTGTACACAAAGGGAGCATTTAAGCAAGGTCAAATAAACGGTTAAAATTCGCATTTTAAACGCCAGAACCTCCATCTTCTCCCATCCAGACTATACTGTCGGCTCTGGAATCTCACCAGATCCTGCCAAACTTCTCACGGCTCGCGGGCTAAAAACATTTGTTTCATTACCGCCGGTCGGGAATTACACCCTGCCCCGAAGATAGATCATATTATTTTGTATTCGAGATAAGTATACTGCAACTATTTTATTTTGTGAATATAAATGCTTCATCATTCTTTTTCCAATAATAGTCTTTACCCTTTTAACGCTTTACCGTTATTGACATAATACTCTTAATATGATAAATTATCTGATATTTAGCAGAAGTGCTTAGGGGGATAAATATGTATCGAATTCTAGTTTCAGATTCAATGAGTGCAGATGGACTTCAGCCTATGCTTGCAGCAGAAAATGTAGAGGTTGTTCAGAAAAAAGCGTCTGAGGCAGCAGACGAGCTGCATACTTTTCACGCTTTGCTTGTCAGAAGTGCCACTAAAGTGACGGATGAGTTAATAGGTAAAATGCCTTCTCTTAAAATAATCGCAAGAGCCGGCGTTGGAATCGATAACATCGATCTTGATGCAGCGACTAAACATGGCGTTGTCGTCATTAATGCACCAGACGGAAATACGATATCTACAGCTGAGCATACATTTGCTATGATGACTTCCCTTCTCCGCCATATTCCGCAGGCGAATGTTTCGGTTAAATCTAATGAATGGAATCGTACAGCATATGTAGGAACTGAGCTTTACGGCAAGACATTGGGTATTGTCGGTCTCGGCAGAATCGGAACAGAAATTGCCAAACGCGCGCAGGCGTTTGGAGTAAATGTGCTTGTATTTGACCCATTTCTAACACGTGACCGCGCAGCAAAAATATCAGTAAAAAGCGCGAGTCTTGATGAACTTCTCGAGCAGGCAGATATCATAACGGTTCACACCCCTCTCACAAAAGAAACACGCGGACTTATTGGAGCAAAATCATTGCCTAAGACTAAAAAAGGCGTTTATTTGCTCAACTGTGCACGAGGCGGGATTATCGATGAAGAAGCCGTCATCCCGTTTTTAGAGAACGGCCATATTGCAGGATTAGCGCTAGATGTATTTGAAATAGAACCTCCTGTTAATCACCCGCTGTTGAAATATGACAATGTGATTGCAACTCCGCATTTAGGAGCTTCTACCAAGGAAGCGCAGCTAAACGTTGCAGCCCAGGTCGCTCAGGATGTTCTTCATTTTCTTGACGGCAAAATGGTGACTACATCCGTCAACCTGCCTACATTAACAAAAGAAGTATTTGAAAAAATTCAGCCTTTTTACAAGCTTGCCAAGAAAATGGGAAACGTTGTATCACAGTGTATGAAAGAGCCTGTGAATGACATATCTATAAAATATGAAGGATCAGTAGCTGAGCTTGAAACTTCATTTATTACAAAAAGCTTGATTGCAGGGTTCTTAACTCCCCGTGTTGCATCGAATGTAAATGAAGTAAACGCAGGAATGATTGCAAAAGAACGCGGGATCAGCTTCAGTGAAAAAATCACTTCAAATCAGTCTGGGTATGCAAATTGCATCACTGTTGCCATTCATGGAGATCAAACGACCTTTGAAATAAAAGGCACGCACATTCCTCATTACGGTGAGCGAATTGTCGGCATTAATTCTTTCAATATCGACTTTTATCCATCAGGACATCTTATTTATATTCAGCACACCGATAAGCCTGGGGTCATTGGACGCGTAGGACGGATTTTAGGTGACCATGAAGTAAATATTGCAACCATGCAAGTAGGACGAAAAAATGCAGGCGGAGAAGCCATCATGATGCTCTCATTCGACCGTTCATTAGACGAATCCCTGCTGACAACTTTATCTGAAATTGATGATATCGTTTCTATTAGAGCGATTGAATTATGAAATGCGGAACCGACTGCTTAGATCCGGCAGACAGATAGGGACTAGGCAATGGAGCAAGACAAAATGAAGTACGGACCCGCCTTTTTCAAAAAAAACAGAGAGCAGGCTGCCTGCTCTCTGTTTTTTATGCTCTTTTCATTGGAATTTCAATATCAACGGAAGTCCCTTCTCCAACCTTGCTGTGAAAAGAAATTTTACCGTTATGTGATTCAATGATTCTGTAGCTTACAGTCAGTCCCAGCCCTGTTCCTTTCTCTTTTACGGAGTAGAAAGGTTCACCAAGTCTTTTAAGTCTTTCTTCCTCCATGCCCTCACCATCGTCTGCAATAATAACGAGAGCATGTTCCTTGTATTGGCTGACTTTTATCTCAATGGCTGTAGAACCGGCTTCAATCGAATTCTTGATGACATTAATAAATACCTGTTTAAGCTGATTAGGCTCACAATCTATATCCGGCAGGCCGATTGCATGCCTAAATTTAATATTGACATTGTACATATTTGCCTGTGATTCTAATAAAGAAATGACATTGCACAGAAGCTGGTTCAAATTTGTCTTTTTAAAATGGATGTTCTGCGGCTTGGCCAGAACAAGGAGCTCGCCGACTATCTCATTGATCCTGTCAAGCTCGCTTTCCATGATTTCATAATACGTTTTATTTACACTGTCATTTTTATTCATAAGCTGAACAAAACCCTTTAAGGAAGTCAGAGGATTTCTTATTTCGTGAGCTACGCTTGCAGCAAGTCCGCCGACAACACTTAATTTTTCAGCCTTTTGCAGACGGTCTTCCGCTTCTTTCATTTGGGTAATATCGCGTCCGATTACGACTAGCGCCTTCCTGCTTTCGTCTTCGTTAAACAGTGGCACCTTGATCGTATCAAACGTTTTAAAGCTGCCATCCGGCAATGAGATAATCTCTTCACTTCGGCTGACAGCTCCGCCCTGCCATGTGATCTCGTCAGACTTTTCGCAATAAAGCAGTGCCTCTTTATAAAAGTCAGTGTACTCAGCAAGCTCCCTGTCTGTTTTTCCTTTATAGTCGACACCCTGAAGCTGAAATAAATTCAAACCAAACGTATTCACTTCAATCCAGCGGCCTTGTCCATCTTTGAAATTCACAAAATCCACCATGGAATTGATAAGAGACAAAAGCTTTTCTTTCTCACGTTCTAGTTCCTTAAACTGTTCATTTTTATTAATCAGGTAATAGATGAAAATACTTGTTGCTACTATAAATGCGACAGCTTTTAATTTTGAAATTAGAATAGACGTATAAACATCGTAGTCAAAAAATGCAACTAGATGATCGGTCCCAAAAACCCAGATAATACTGATCAAAATATATATATAAAGAACTTTTTTCATATTCGACATGAGTATCTCCCGCAAAATGATATATAGACTTTCATTTTACTACTATTATTGACTAAATAGATAGGAGACGATTGAATTTTATCTATTCAGAAAAGAAAGTGAAAATAATTTTTTACACACTAAAAAACAGTGCTATTTCAAATGAAATAACACTGTTCACTCGATTATTTAAGAGGCACTTCTTTTCGTTCCCCTTTTTGGAACGTCATTAATGAAGAATAGCCGACTTTTTCTGCAAGGGCAATGGCCTGGTCATAATCCGCACCTACGTCACCTGGTATATGAGCGTCAGAAGAAAGGACGATTGGAATGTTTTTCTGGAAACAAAGCGATAGAAGCCTCTCATCCGGATACAGCTCCCCAACAGGTTTTCTTAAGCCGGCTGTGCTGATCTCAACACAGGTTTTCGAAGAGGCAAGGGCATCTGTTGCCCGTTCATACTGCTTCATTAAAAATTCTTCATCGCCTGGCACATATTTAAAAATCTTTACTAAATCTAGATGACCCACAATATCAAATAAATTGGACTGTGCAAGAGTTACGACCTGATCGAAGTATTTTTCATACACTTCATTCACATCACGCCTGTCCCATTCATGTAGAAATTCTTTTAAGTCAATGCCAAAGTCATCAACCCAGTGGATTGAACCTATTACATAATCAAAATCATATGTATCAATGAACCTTTTCATCTCGGCATGCTTTCCTGGCGTATAGTCCATCTCAATAGACATTTTCACATCAATTCCATGATTCCAGGCCTCTTTAAAGAGATCAACATAGTCCTTCATATCATAGTATCGTCTTTCTTCAACCCATGGATTGCTGAGTATATCTTTAGTCTGATAAAAATGATAGGCATGCTCTGAGATTCCAAAATGCTGAATGCCTTTTTTTGCAGCTTCATCTGTGAATTGCTTCAAATATTCAAGTGTCAGGCTGCCTCGTTCTAAATGATTGTGATAGTCTGTGCGCATCGTCTTCCCCCTGCAAGTTTTGTCCATTATAACTTTTTTTGCGCAGTGTGACAATGCATTTTCTGTTTATTCTGAAGAACTGGAATGATTAGAGATTTTTAAGTTCTGATAAGGAAAAATCGCTTCACTTTTCAAACGATTTTCTTTTTTCAGCTGCTGAACAGAAACTTGAAACTCATCTGCAATTGAAAAAAGTGTATCTCCCTTTTTAACTGTGTACGTTTTAGATTTCGCCTGTTCTTTTACGATTAGCCTTTGGCCAATTGCCAAACTGTCTAAAGTAAGCCCGTTCAGCCCTTTTAAGGCTTCAACGGAAAGACCGTATGCTTTTGAAAGCCCCCACAGCGTGTCCCCTTTTTTAACAGTAATTGCAGCTGGATTTTTCACTTCAGCAGAGGCGGGCTGAGAAAGGACAGGCACTGTTTCAATCTTGTTTGCAGCCACCATCAGAAATGGATCAACAGCATTTTTTTTATCGTAAGTCCACTTTTCCTTATGTACTTCAAAATGAAGATGTGTCCCTCTGGAAACCCCGGTATTTCCAATAATGCCAATTTCCTGTCCTTTCTCCACTTTAGCAGTTTCCGAGACTGACCTTTTGCTTAAATGAGCATAGACTGTTTCATAGCCTTCAGGATGATGAATAAATACAACATGTCCATATGTATCTGAATAATAGGATTTCGTAACAAGGCCCTCCTGCACTGACTGAATGATTGTGCCTTCAGGAGCTGCTATATCAATCCCTTTATGCTTGCCGCTTCTTGTTCCAAATGTATCTGTAATCGTACCCTTTATCGGGCTTGACCATTTTACAGCATTTGCTCTTTCTTCGGCCTTTGCCTGCGTTCCGCTTACGAATAATAGAACAATGCATACTCCGACTATTAATGCGATTGATAATCTTCTTAACAAATCTAACATAACTTCCCCCTAGATACTTGTTTGTCAAAAAATGACCAATACTAGTATTATGCAGGGATTTCCATTTCATACATGAAGATTGCCTTTACAAAGACCATCCTTGTTTTGATAAGTGCGTCAAGCAGGATTAATCCTGTATATTTTCTATAACTTTATCTACTTTTTGAAATGAGATTTTTTTATGAAACTGCTTGTTTACTTTTTTCTCTATTGAGGCAAACATACATGAAACTTGTTTGGCCCTTTTTTTAGTGCGAAATATGATTTTTCTGCGGGATATATCGGATTATTTGCGAAAAGGATCTGCTTTTTCAGCAAAATGGTGAAGTTAACAGGCTCGGCATCTTCCAATCCAAAAGAAAAAACCGCAGCATTCCTGCTGCGGTCTTCACATCTCTTTATTCATTTAATTCTACAGGATTTGGAGAAAATGGCACAGGCACTGCTTCTGTAACATTCATATCTCCGACTCTGTCTACATTTATTCCTTCAAACTTCACATTCTCATATCCAAACTCTTTAGCTGTCATGAGAATGGCTTCAAGCATCAGAGTATCTGATTCATTATCATCAATTGTTGATTCATCTGTAAACTCAATTGTTACGTTATGATTTTTTTCTTCAATCTCTTTAATGACCACTGTTTTTTCGATGACAGGCTTAAGCCCGAGCGTTCCATTGCCTTTCATTGCGGACAATGCCTCAGACAGCTTTTCGAATGGGAGAAGGGAAGGTGCAAGGAGTTTAGGCGCTTCTATGCTCTCCTGATATAGGAAATAAGCTTTTCTTTTGAATTTGTCCAGTTTCATCCCTTCCTGGAAGCCATATGCACCAAGCTCTATTCCTTTCTCTCCGTTTTTATAGTACTCTGCTTCTTCCACGCCCTGCCAGCGGAAAGACTCTTCAATGCCTTCAGTAAAAAGTTTGTTGTCTGTTTCTGAAGAGGACTGAGCAAAAGAATTTTCGTTCACGTCGATTAAAAGCTTAGAAGTCGTCCCTTCCGCATAATCAAGGTTAGTTCCCGTTAAAGAAGAAGAACTCAAGCCGAGCTGTGCTGGATCAAATGCTGAAAGAGCCGATTGAAATAAATTCAGATAATCTTCACTCTTCTCCATTTTAACGCTGACTGGAATCATGTTTTGAACTTGCTGATCAGGATATGCAAGAGTGACAATTGAAACCTGGTCTTCGGGACGGGCAACAAATGTGGTTTTTTCAGACTGAACGTAAAGGTTAGATTCACTCTTTAAACTTGAGTCCTGGATGGATTGCTCTGCTTGTTCATAACTTGCTTTGTCCATGCTTGAATCTGATTTGCTTTCATTTACTCCGAGCTGATTAAGGAAGTATGGCGATATCAATAAGAGAATTAAAAGTGCGGCGATGCTTGCGAAAGCAGGTGTCACCCAGGGCTTTCTGTGTTTATATTCATTTTTCGGCAATCGGGCATAAATTTCGGCAGAAGTCCGTTTATCTTCAATCACCGGAAGCTTTTTTATGGCTTTTGCAATTTGTTCTTCATTCCAATTTGATTTGTTCATCCCTTTAAAATCCCCTCCTCCCTCACATTATGGTCTGCCAAATGTTTTTTTAATGCTTTTAATGCTCTGTGCTGTGTGGTCTTCACCTTACTCTCAGTAAAGCCAAGTGCAGCCGCAGTCTCAGCAATGGACAGCCCTTGAAGATAACGGAGAATGATGACAGAGCGCTGATCTACTGTACAGCTGTCAAGAGAACGGTAAATTCCCTGCAATTCTTCATTTTGAGCGGCAATTTCCTCAGGCAATGGCTGAACATCCTTTATTTGCTGCCGGTCCCAGTCAAATGTTTCAAGAATTCTTTGCTTCAATGTTTTTTGCTTTCTGAAAAAGTCAATGGCAACATGCCTTGCTATAGAAAAAATCCACGTTTTTTCACTGCTTCTGCCTTCAAAGCTGTCATAGGATTTTAAAATGCGGATATATACTTCCTGAACGAGGTCTTCAGCCTGCTCACGATTTTTTACCATATAAAATAAAAATTGAAAAATATCTCCATGATATTTTTCATAGATCCTCTGAAAGGCCTCTTCCATGAATGTACCTCCGATCACACCATTAGTCGATTTTGTTTTATAAAAAGTTACATATTATTCACTATATATCTGTTCAAGAAAAGTTCAAGCGCCCGTTTAGCTCAAGCATGACAGATAAGAATCCGCAAGAAAAGTCCGTTTGTGACTTTTTTGGCGGATTCGTTCTGACACGCATCTAGGCATCGGCGCCGGCTCCGAACGCAGATATCTTTATTATATAATCCACAGCCTTTTGACTTTTATAAATTCCTGAACGTATAAAAAGGAAGGTGCTCCCTTCCTTTATTTCCAGCTATTTTATGATTGTTTAGGCTTCGTAAATACGATTGCGCTTCTTTCGTATTCTACATCTTTAGAGCCAAGCCTCGCATTCGCGACTCTTGCAGCAGCAAAGAAGTAATCTGACAATCTATTCATATATGTTAATACGTGTTCATTAATCTCCGTCTGCTTCTGCAGGGAAACGATGCAGCGTTCAGCTCTTCTGGCTACTGTTCTTGCAATATGTATCGCGGATGCTGCTTGTGTGCCTCCGGGAAGGATAAATCGCTGCAGCGGAGGAGCTTCAGCAGAATAATGATCGATTCTTTCTTCTAAAAATGCAATCATTTCAGCTGTTGTTTTATAGGGATGCTTCTGTTTGCCATGTATAACCGCAAGATCACTGCCGCAATCAAACAGTTCATGCTGGATCTTTTCAAATTCATGATACAAGTCAATCAGTTTTTCTTCATGAAGCCACGTCATGGCAAGTCCGACAAATGAATTTACTTCATCAATTGTGCCGTATGCCTCGACTCTTAAGTCATCTTTGTCGACACGGCCGCCAATTATACTTGTTTTCCCTTTGTCGCCAGTTCTCGTATACAGATTCAATTTTAAGCAGCTCCTTTAGGGTTTAAAATAAAAAGAGCGAATCTAATCGCTCTTTTATTTTACCATTTTTCTTATTGCATTGTTATGCCATAATCCTTCTTATTCAAGTAATACTCAAACGTTTTTCGCATAACAGGATAAAGCAGAAGAAAGAAAATTCCATTTCCGATTGCATGTGCTGTATCAAAAGGCAAGCCTGCAAGGTAATAAGCTAAGCCATGGTCAGTTAATACAAACATATTCAGTGATACAACAAACCCGAAAAGATAACCCGACAATACAGAAATGGGTGTAAAGATGATCAGACGATTTGATTTCACAAATTTGCCTAAAAAACCTGATAATAACGCGAGTGTACCCCATGCGAGCATTTGCCAGATTGTCCATGTTCCCATTCCGAGCAGCAAATTGCTCAAGAAGCAGCCTAATACGGCTACAATCATGCCATTTACAGGACCAATTAGGATTGAAGTAATCAGAATAATCGCTGTCATTGGCTGGACGTTCGGAACAAATTGAAAGGCCATTCGCCCTACAACTGATAAAGCAATCAGCAGGGAAAGCAGACTGATTCTTCTAGTTGTCATAACGTGATCCAGGATTACTCATATTTTCTTAAATCGAACTCTACTTTATCTCCATCTTTCAGCTCGATTTCATTAGCACCAGTCATCGCATCTTCTCCATTTACGATTAAGTGCCAGTAGGTTTTATCCTTATCGCTTGCCATCATTCCATCAATTCCGCTGATGAACCCTCCAGCTTCTTCCACTTCAAAATTCGCTTTCATTGCATCCATCAGAGTCTGCCCTTCTTCAAAAGATACTTCTTTTGAATCAACTTTCTCTGCCATTTCGTTTTTAGTCAGTGTAACAACAGCTTTTGTCTCTTCTGCTTTTTCTCCATTTTCAGCGGCCTGCTCTGATCCCTGAGCTTCCTTCTTCGGCTCCTCTGCTGTATTTCCGCAAGCTGCAAGCAGCGCTAAAAATAAAACAGACAGTAAGCTTAAAAATTTATTCACAACTAATCTCTCCTTCATCTGTATGTAACTATTTGGTGAAACATGAAACCACAAAACAAAAAGCCCATCTGCAGATGGGCTTAATAAACGGCATAATAAGAAACAGATTGTATGCAATGAAACATAAATCCTGCCGTTTCTATGCTCAACCCCCGAAGAATACAAACAATGTAAGAGATTCCGGCAGGTCTACTGACTTTTGCTTCATTCTCCACTTGAACCTTCCCATATAATAAACAGCAAGAGAGCCATCTGATTATATAGTGGTTTAACCAAAGTTTCGTCGGCAAATACAGTTGCGGGGACAGTTCAGGCATTGCACCCGATTCCCTATTAAGCGTAAAGCACCTATATCTCAAAATATACGATTTTTAATTCAGTCTTATTTTACATAAAATGACTCAGGTCTTCAACAGTAATTTTATAAGGCGTTCCTTATGAAACAAGAATTTTCGTCACGTTCTATCAGAAAGATCGCTTTTTCGAGGCAAATAGAAGCTGAATGCTGTACCTTCATTTACCTTGCTGTGTACATTGATCGTGCCGGAATGGGCATCTACGATGTTTTTTGCAATCGCGAGGCCAAGTCCCGTGCCCGAACGGCCTCTCGTTCTTGCTTTATCTGCTTTATAAAACCGTTCAAAGACAAAAGGCAGATCTTCTTCTACAATACCTGTACCTGTGTCTTTTACATCTATTTTCATGCCGCCTGCAACGGTTTGAACATGAATTTCAACAGATCCCCCTTCAAGCGTATGCCTGATCGCATTATCAATAAGATTCGTCAAAACCTGCTCAATTTTATCGGGATCTAAAACAAACTCAGGGTCATCTATCGAAAATGAAGAGGTTAACGTAATTTTTTTGTCCCTTGCAAGTCCCTGGAATTTTCGGTTGATTTTTTCAATAAACTCATGAATCGAGATTCGTTCTAAATTCAGAGAAATGTGACCGGCTTCCATTCTTGCCAGGTCCAGTAAATCGTTAACAAGTCTTCCCATGCGCAGCGATTCATCGTAGATTACCTGTGCAATCTCCTTTTTCTCTTCTTCAGAGCTTGCAATGTCATCGACGATCGCTTCACTGTATCCCTGCAGCATGGCAATCGGCGTTCTCAGCTCATGACTTACATTGGCAATAAAATCCTTCCGCAGCTTATCCAGCCTTCTCTCTTCTGTCATATCTCTGAGAACAGCAACTGCACCCCGAACATATGACTGGTTATAGAGAGGGCTCATAACCATCACCCAGCTTCTGCCCTGCAGATTGACCTCGACTATGTGTTCTCTCTCTGTGCTGACAACTCTTTGAAATAATTCTTTTGCTACTGGAGGGATTTCCTCTCCCTCATTAATTTGCATTTTTTGTTCGTAGTACCAGGACTGAAGAAACCGTTCAGCAGGGGGATTGGTGACGAGAATCGTCCCGTCAATATTCAGCGTAATGACTCCATCTGCCATACTGCTTAAAATACTGGTTAAATGTTCTTTTTCCTGGTTGAGTGCATTGATATTGAATTTCAGCTGCCTGCCCATTTGATTAAACGCGACGGCAAGCTCGCCAATTTCGTCATGACTTAAAATCGGCACCTTCGTATCAAATTTTCCTCGTGTAAGCTCCTGCGTTACTTCCCGCATTTTTCTGAGCGGATAAGTGATTCTTGTTGATAGAAAGAATGCGAATATCGTTGTTAATACAATGGCAATACCTGCCGCAAGCAGAATATATTTTGTCGTATGCTTTGTTGTTTCATGAACAGCAAGCAGCGACTGCGACATAAACACTGCCCCGTTTTCTCCATTTTTCAGCTCATAGGGTACGCCGACGACCAGCACTTCCTCGTTATTATCCGAACTGATCTGCTGCTCAATGGAGAGTTGGGTGAGCTTGCTGACATTTTTTTGATCTGCAAATACTTTAGACAGCTCGCTGTCATTCTGAATATCCTCCATTTCAAAAACAGGGGTACTGTCAAATTTCTTTGGTGAAAACCAGTATTTGTTCTGATCTTCCACGATGATGATGCTTGTAAGCTCATCGGCCAGTTCCCATGAGATTGACCTCGCCAGTTCTTGATCTTCATGTTTTTCAAGAATAACAGAGATTTTGTTGGCTAATTGTGTAAGCTCCCGTTTGGCCTCGTCCACATGATAATTTTCAATGAATTCCAGAAGTAGCACAGTCAGAATTAATAAAACAAATGAAACGAGCAATAAAATGGTAAACCACAGTTTACCGACAACGCTTTTCCAAAACATCATTCACTGCCTACCTCAAATTTGTATCCAACTCCCCATACAGTCACAATCATGGCAGCTGCATCCGGTGATACCTTGCTCAGTTTTTCTCTCAGGCGTTTTACATGTGTATCAACTGTACGCAGATCACCAAAGAACTCGTATTGCCATACTTCTTTTAATAATTTCTCGCGGTCGTATACTTTGTCCGGTGTTTTTGCGAGGAAATAAAGCAGCTCATATTCTTTAGGAGTTAAACTGACCTCTTTGCCGTCTGCAAGCACCCGGTGTGCATCGTGATCAATAGAAAGATGCGGGAACACGATAACATTTTTAGCTTTCGTTTCTGTTTTCAGGAATGATGTTGTCGAAGAGCGTCTAAGAAGTGCTTTCACTCGCAGAACGACTTCTCTTGGACTGAAAGGCTTTACGATGTAATCATCTGTTCCGACTTCAAAGCCCTGAACCCTGTTTACCTCTTCACCTTTTGCCGTAAGCATAATGATCGGAGTGGCTTTTTTCAGGCGCAGCTGTCTGCAAACTTCAATCCCATCGAGTCCGGGCATCATTAAATCAAGCAGGATTAAGTCATATTCTGCAGACAATGCCATTTCAAGAGCATCACTGCCGTTGTCAGCTTCTTCAATTTGATAGTTTTCTCTTTCTAAATACATTTTCAAAAGTCTTCTGATTCTGTCTTCATCGTCAACGACCAGGATTTTATAGTTCATGTTGTTTTCCATCTTGCTTCTCCTCCTTCAAGTACCCAATACGATTATCTTACCAAAAAACCTTCACTTTATATGAGTGAAGGCTCTCTTGATAAAAAAAGTACAAGCAACCGTTTAGCTTCTGCAGGAAAATCCGGGTTTGACTTTTCCTGCAGATTTGTGCTGGGGCGATGGACCTGCATACCAATGCGAAAAACTTTATACTTTCTTTTCTCTTAAAGAAAAACTCTTATTAACTATGCGTAAGAATGCAGACCGGCAATCACCAGATTGACAAAAATTAAATTAAACATGATGATGGCAAAGCCAATAACTGCAAGCCATGCTGATTTTTCTCCCTGCCATCCTTTTGAAAGACGCAAATGCAGGTAGGCTGCATAGAAAAGCCAGGTAATTAATGCCCATACTTCTTTAGGGTCCCAGCCCCAAAAGCGTGTCCAGGCGATTTGAGCCCATATCATTGCAAAAATGAGCGCTCCCAGAGTGAATACCGGAAATCCAATTGTAACAGATCGATATCCGATTTCATCTACTAAATCGAGGTTGACGTTTTTGGTGAGTGGCTGCAGGAAAGCTGAGATTCGCTTTCTCAAGATTAACCGGATCGCTCCGTATAATAATAATCCGGTGCCAATTGACCAAATGACAGTATTCAGCTTTCTCGCAGAAATAAGAGCGGGAACTTCAACAAGAGCTTCCATTTTGCCTTCTGTTAAAAGTTCGCCTTTATGAGGGCCTACCAGAGCAGGCATATTATAGATCATTTCTGCATTTTGCTCATTTTTATCTGTCCACTTATAAACGGCTTCATAATCCATCATTCTGAAGGTGCTTGTCATTGCAATAAATGCAATCGTAGCTACAAGTGTAAACATGACAACCTCAAGCCAGAATGTTTTCTTGGAATTTTTCGTTTGATCCACTGTCCGGATCAAATAAATCACACCTGCTATAAAGCTGATGGCAAGAATCGCCTGACCAAGAGCCGCTGTTGTCACGTGAATGTGCAGCCAGCTGCTTTGAAGCGCTGGGATAAGCGGTGAGATATCTGTCGGAAACATGCTCGCATAAGCGATAAGCAGCAATGCGACCGGCAGAGTAAATAGCCCTAAAACAGACACTTTATAAATAAAGTAGAGTACTATAAATGCCAGAACAAGCATCATGCCAAAGAATGTTGTAAATTCAAAAAGATTGCTGACCGGTGCATGACCGGATGCGATCCATCTCGTAATGAAATAGCCAACTTGTGCTGCAAAAGCAAGAATTGTGATTGCAATACCCGCAGTCGCCCATTTACTTGGCTTTTTGTATTCTTTCCTCTTATCACGGATGGCTCCGCCAAAAAGAAATGTCGCAGCCAGATATAAAATGAATGCTGCAAATAGCAAATTACTGCTTAAAGCCGCCACTCCTTTTCCTCCTTTATGACTTGTCTTATTTCTCGTCTGACTGATCCTTCGGCTTTTCAATCAATGTGCCTTCCAGCACTGAATCAATCTCATTTTTAATGCCGTACCAATTCTTATTTGTATGCCCGGCAAGAAGAATTCCTTCTCCGCTTCGTCTCAGCCAGATGCGCCGATGATTCCAATACATACCCTGGGTAACGCCAATCATGAAAATGGCTCCGCCAAGTCCAAGGAACCAAAGAGTATTGTCTTTGCGAACAGTAAGAGCTGAGAGATTCTTTGTTTCCACGCCTTCAAACTTCATTTTCAGCTGGTTGTCTTCATTTGGTTCGATTGTCTGCTGAATAGCAACGAAGCTTGTTTCGCCCTTAGGTTTATCAGGAGAAATCATTTTAAATACAAAAGCAGGATTATCTGGTATTCTCGTTCTCGTTGCAGGCTCTCCCTCACTGTTAAAATAAAAATCAGGAAGGTAGCTTGCCACTTCTACTTTATAGCCATTGCCCAAATCAAATTCTTTTTGAGGATCCAGCAGATCAATTGTCAGCTGTCCAAAGTTTTCCTCCGTCTCTTTGTCTACTAAACTAAAGGTCATTTTATTCAATTCATTTAATTTATAATCCACTTGATACAAAGCGTATGAATCATGCTTAAGCGGCTGATTTACTTTAATTTGCTCATCTTTTATTTTTTTTAGCTCAGGCTCTTCCCCGATAACCGCTTTACCCTGTCTCTCGTACAAAGTAACGTTCGTCTGATAATTTTTTACGACGCTGCCGTCCCCAACTCTAGTAAGAGCATCCTGAAATACTTCATCTTCGCTGTCTTTTTTGTATGTTTCCATCACAAACTTGTCGCTTTGGAGAAAATATTTGCCTTCTGTCCCCGGAATGACATTCGTTTCCCCTTCGCGAATCCAAATGACATCATCCACATACATTCCCGGTACAAACCTCAGCATAGCTCCAAACAAAAAGATGATCAGACCGATATGATTGACATAAGGCCCCCATCTTGAAAAACGATTTTTCTCAGCAAGGAGATTCCCGTTTTCCACTCGGACATGATAGCGTTTTCTCTTCAGTCTGTCTTTAATAATTTCAAGCTGTTCCTCTGCCTTGCTGACTGAAGAGGTTTCGCTGAATAATCGCTGTCTTCTCATAAAGCTTTCATGGCGTGTGACACCTTGTTTTTTCAGCGCGCGGTAGAGCGGTACAAAGCGGTCTAAGCTTGCAATGACCAATGAAGCGGCAAGCGCTCCAATTAAAACCATGTACCACCAGGAGCTGAATAACTCATGAAACCCCATTTGGTAATAAAGCTGACCGATTACCCCGTACTCCTCGCGGTAAAATTCCTCTGGAGTTACATTTGGAGGAATGTACATGACCTGCGGCAGGATTGTGCCGATTGCTGAAGCAATTAAGATCAGTACGATAATCCAGATGCCGACCTTTACAGATGAAAAGAAGTTCCAGATCTTATCCACTGGCGTTTTCTTATAAGTCTGTGAGCGTCTTGCACTGCCATCATATTTCATATCCAATAGCTTTTCAGAAACAGCTTGATTGCTGTCCTTTTCCTGAACAGGACGACCGCAGGATTCACAAAGAATCGTTCCGTGCGGATTACTGTGTCCGCACTTGCATTTCACTTCATTCATGATGAAAACTCCCCGTTTACGGCTTGATTGATTCCATATAATCCCTGACCATCCGCTCATTCATCTGGCCAGTGATAATTTCTGCTACTTTTCCATCTTTATCTATCAGAAATGTAGTCGGAAGCGGGACAACACCGTATGCTTCTAAAACTTGCCGGTCCTTATCCAGGACGACAGGAAAAGATAAATCATATGTATCCGTAAAGTTCTGTACGGCAATCTTTGATTCTGCGATGTTGACGGCAAGCACCTCTACACCTTGTTCTTTATAATAATCATACTGATTTTGCATATAGGGCATTTCGCGTTTGCACGGTTCGCACCATGTTCCCCAGAAATTCAGGAAAACGCCCTTCCCCTTATAATCAGAAAGCTGATGCTTGTCCCCGTTTATGTCTGTTAAGACAAAATCAGGGGCATCACTTCCAACCTTTACTTTTTCCTTGCTTGAGAAAAAGTTTGTATATAACGTATATCCAAGTGCCGCAACCAGCACAAAAAGGATGATCGATCTCATGAGCAACCGTCTTTTTTTCATAAAAAACTCTCCCATATCCTCATACATTTCAACTCATTATATCACTGTTTATTTCAAACGTTTTCTTAATAATTTGAAGTTTATGTGAAAATTAAAGGGCTTACTTTCCAAACTTGGCAAGTGATCTAAGCTGTTTGACCTCATGCGGAGATAATTCGCGCGCATCTCCTGTTTTCAATCCTTTTAAGTCAAGGAACGCATAAGTTTCGCGTTTTAGTTTCAAGACAGGATGTCCAATTGCTTCAAACATGCGGCGGACTTGACGGTTTCTGCCTTCATGAATCGTCAGTTCAATGATGCTCGTTTGCTTCTTTTTATCCAATGAAACAAATTTGACTTTTGCCGGGGCTGTTTTGCCATCTTCAAGCATAATGCCCTTTTCGAGCGCCTTCAGGTTTTCACGGAGCGGAATCCCTTTTACTTTAGCTACATACGTTTTCTCTACTTCACTGCTTGGATGCATGAGCAGATTGGCAAATTCACCGTCGTTCGTCATGATTAATATTCCGGAGGTATCATAATCAAGCCGTCCTACAGGATAAATACGTTCTTTGATCATCGGAAAAAAGTCCGTAACTGTTTTTCTTCCTTTATCATCAATGGCTGCTGAAATGACGCCGCGCGGTTTATAAAGAATAAAATAGACTGGTTCTTCCTTTTCAACAGGGACACCTGCTACTTCAACACGGTCATTTCCGGAAACTTTCACTCCAAGCTCTCTTACGACTTTCCCGTTAACTGTCACTTTTCCTTCTAATATAAGCTCTTCTGCTTTTCTTCTTGATGCAAGACCTGCATGAGCTATCACTTTTTGTAAACGTTCCATTTCTTTCACCTCGTTAACATCTTACTTCTTATCATTTTTTTATACAAGTTCTCATCAAATGAACCCTTTTAAAAAATGCATGAAGCCTTATTATCTCACAAAAACGGTAACAGTGAGACAAAAATATTTCAGCAAATAAAAAGAGGCTCCGCATTAACCGGAAGCCCCTTCAAATCTATTAAAAAATCATCATGACAATAATGATCGATGCAATGATTCCCAAAAGATCAGCTAGTAAACCTACTTTAAGTGCATCTCCCATCTTTTTAACCCCTACAGCTCCAAAATAAACGGTCAAAATATACAAGGTTGTATCTGTGCTTCCCTGCATGACTGCTGCAAGCCTCCCAATAAAAGAGTCAGGTCCGTAGGCTGCAATTAAATCTGTTGTCATGCCAAGTGCTGCTGTTCCAGAAATGGGCCTTATAAATGCGAGAGGAACAATCTCGCTTGGAACGCCGATTGTATCCAATGCCGGTTTCATCATGCCTACAAAAAATTCAAGGGCACCTGAAGCTCTGAAAATCGTAATCGCTACGAGCATGCCAACTAAATAAGGAATAATTGAAAAGGCAATATCAATTCCTTCTTTGCCGCCCTCTACAAATGTTTCATATGTCGGCACTTTTTTGAATGTCCCATATAATAGAATAAACCCGATGATCAGCGGGATCATCCATAAAGAGATTAGACTGATCATTCCCATCCTATTTTCTCTCCTTCCGCATTCTTCTATGATAGAAATAGCGGTCAATCAGAATGGCGCCTATGCCTGAAATGATCGTTGCAAGCAAAGTCGGGCCAACAATATCAGTTGGAGATTTTGAGCCGTATGTCATTCTTACAGCTATCACCGTCGTTGGAATTAAGGTAATACTTGACGTATTGATAGCTAGAAATGTGATCATGGATCTGCTTGCAGCAGGTTTGTCTCCATTTAATTTTTTCATCTGCTCCATCGCTTTAATACCAAGCGGAGTTGCTGCATTCCCCAGTCCAAAAAGATTAGCAATCATATTAGACAGAATGTAGCCCATTGCAGGATGATCTGCAGGAATCTCAGGAAAAAGCCTTTTTACAAATGGTTTAAACAGCTGGCTAAGTTTTTCAAGCAAACCCGCCTTTTCAGCAACCTTCATGAGTCCCAGCCAGAATACAAGGACGCTGATCAGTCCGATGCTGATGGTTACAGCATCTTTCGCGCCTTTGAAAACCGCAGCATTCACTTGTTCCATCGTTCCATTAATCATGGCGAAGACAATGCCAATGACAGTCAGCCCAACCCAAATTATATTAATCATAATCGCTGAAGCCTGCCCCAATGAAAAATAGCTTGCGGAGTTTCTCAAAAAGCGTCGCATCTGGTTTATTTGTTAAACCATTGTCATAATAAACAGGAACCTCATCCACTCTTTCGTCTTCAACAATAATCGTGATTTTACCGACAACGTTCGGCACATCCTCCGGGTCATCCCAGTTTTTTTCCGGTTTGAGCAAAGAAACATTGATCCTGAGTTTATCTTCCTCTTCTTCAGTAAGCGGATAGAACACATCTCTTTTTATAAAAAGCTTATTTTTATAGATTTTATCTTTAACCTTTATATTTTTTAACGTACCAGAATCTTTTATCTTAAACAGATTATATTTGCTGAACGCCATATTAAACATTCCTATATGATCATTCCAGTCATCTGAAGCATCAATGGTAACGGCTACTAAATTCATGCCATCTTTTTGAGCAGTCGAAACGAGGGTGCGTTTTGCCCTTTTTGTATATCCTGTTTTCCCTCCGGTGCTGTACTCATATAAACTTGTCAGCAGCTTATTCTTATTTCTCCATACACGATCCCATTGTTCATTCGGATTTGGAGCCCGATGAACCTTAGTTTCGGAAATCTTCTGATAGATTGGATTTTCCATTGCGTACCTTGTAAGGATTGCCATGTCATAGGCAGAGGAATAGTGATTTTCGTGATCATCCAGACCATGCGGATTGGCAAACTCCGTATTCATCATGCCGATTTCAGCAGCTTTTTGATTCATTAAATGAACAAATCCTTCAACACTACCTCCCACATGCTCAGCAATGGCTACTGCCGCATCATTGCCTGAACGGAGCATAAGACCATATACAAGATCTTCAAGTTTAATTTTCTCGCCTTCTTGCAAGTAGACCGCAGAACCCTCTGTATGTATCGCACGATTGCTTACAGTTGCCTTCTCGTCCATCTTTCCGGATTCAATCGCAAGAATCGCTGTCATAATCTTTGTAATGCTGGCAATTCTTCGTTTGGTATGGGCGTCTTTCTCAAATAGGACTCTTCCGGATTCCTGTTCAATTAAAATCGCACTTCTTGCGCTCACGCCCATTTCTGCAGAAGAATGGCGCGGTACTGATATCAGCAAGAAGAAGATAAGTACGATTGCTGTTATCTGTTTCCATTGCCGCATAACACCCACGTCCTTTTATTGTTTTGTACAAGTTTATGCGGATGGACAAAGGTTATGAACGTTAAATTTGAAAAACAGCGTGCCAAATACTCCAAAGCAGCCTGAAATGACAATAAAAAAACAGCTGTCCTGAAAGTACAGAACAGCTGCTTTTATTATTTTGACTGTATCATTTTCGTACGATAATCTGTCTCGTAGTATTCAAGTTCCTCGCGGATTTCCTGAAAACCGCTTTCGAGAGAGGCAATCATGGCCTTAAGTGTATCCGGAGCAGGGTGGCGGTATTTAATTGCATTTTTGCCTGTATAGGCAGATCTGCTGTCTTCATACCATACATCATTTTTCGGATTATAAAATTCTTCAATGCACTGATGATAGATTTTATAGAGCGCTTTTTCCGCTGCCGGCTTTCTGAATGGCTCATTTTGAAGAACGATGCGGCATGCTTCAAGTCCCTCTTCACAATAAACAGACAGTCTTCTCAAGTTTCGGAAAAGGTCCTCATAGTACGTTTCATCCCCGGCTGTTTCATCCAAAAATGATGAAATTGTGGATTGATTTAAAAACGTATTCAGCTGCTTGACGACGTTTCCTAAAAATACTTCAACTTGTTCTGTTTGTGCTTTTACGATCATATTTCCCATTAAAACACATCCTTTCAAATTCTTAAGCTATTCTTTATGTATGGGTGTTTTTAGCTTTTGAACAACTTCAGACAACTTCAGTGTTTGATTCCGGTTGATATCCGGTATCCATTCAATTGCCGCACGAAGGTCAATTCCCTGCAGATACATAAGGAATTCTTCTTCTGTGTTTATATAGAGCCTTTTGCGCTCTAGAAGTGCTTCGTTTTGAATGATGCATATCAGCGCCATTACGTCTTTGATGCACAGGCCGGTCCCTTCAAAGAGAAATGCATTTCGCTCTCTGAATACGTCTTCGAAATACCGCACATACAACACATAAAACGTTTTTTCAGCCTTTTTTGACACAATTGTGACTTCAGAGCGGTTAAAAAAATCTTCGGATGTATTCGGCATCTCTTTTTCTAATTCATACCCTCTGCAGTTTTTTATAATCACCTAATTGCACCCCTATGCGTTTTTCATTCAAAAAAAGGAACAAAGTTATTCCTTTGTCCCGTTCTCCTCTATTTTATCATAGGTGATGGTGCATTTGTGTAAATTATTTGATTTCTTCAAAAGTTTGATTGAAATTCTCAAAAAAGAGATCGGCCTCTTCATTAAAGGAATCATCATCGTCTTTTTCAGGGAGAGGAGGGAGTTCTTTTATCGTTTTTAATCCGAAGTATTCAAGAAACTCCTTCGTCGTTCCATATAAAATTGCTCTGCCGGTACCTTCAGCCCGGCCCACTTCTTTCACAAGAACTTTAGAAGCCAGTGTTTGCAGCGGGCGCTCAGATTTCACACCGCGAATCTCTTCTATTTCAGCTCTTGTAATTGGCTGGCGGTATGCTACAATCGCCAGAATTTCAAGAGCAGCCTGAGATAAAGCTGTGTGATTCGGTGTCTCAACCAGTTTTTTTAAATAATCGGCATGCTTTTTTTTCGTTGTTAACTGAAAGACTCCCGCTACTTCAATCAGTTCGATGCCGCGCTGTTTTTTCTTATAATCATTCTGAAGTTCCTGTATGACTTCAATAATCGTTCCCTCTTCTGTCTCAAGAACGGATGTCAGCTGTTTCATTGACAGTCCTTCATCGCCTGCAGCAAATAGAAGTGCTTCAATGATGGATTTCCATTTTTCCAAGGTTTTATAACCTCCCCAGAATATAAATTTCTGAAAAATTTTCTTCTTGTTCAATCATGATGCTGTTTTTTTTCATCAATTCCAAGATGGCAAGAAATGTGACAACGAGGTGATCCTTTTGATTTGACGGGAAAAGCTCAGTGAATTTTCGGCGCCCTGGATTCCGCTTAAATTCGAGAAGAATTTCATCCATTCTCTTTTCAATCGGTATTTCCTGTCTTGCAATTCTAGTCTGCAATGGTTTCTGCAGCTTTTTTCTCCGCATCATCTTTTGAAATGCCCCAAGCATATCGTAGATCGTTACATTCATAGATTCTTTATCAAATACAGGTTCACCGGCAAATTCACTCAAATCGCTCGGCGGTTTTGTATAGACCTGAGAACGTTCTTCCTCCATATGTCTCAAATCATCCGCTGCCTCTTTATACTTCCTGTATTCAATCAGCCTTCTCATCAGTTCATCCCGCGGATCTTCCTCGGGTTCAAATCCAAATTCATCTTCCACCAGTTCTTCCTCGTGTTTTGGGAGGAGCATTCCGCTTTTAATGGAGAGCAAAGTCGCTGCCATCACTAAATATTCAGAGGCAACATCAAGCTGCAAGTCTTTCATCGTATGTATATAAAGCATATACTGCTCTGTAATTTCAGCTACCGGAATATCGTATATATCAATCTCGAGCGTATTAATTAAATGCAAAAGAAGATCGAGCGGCCCTTCAAATGCGTCAATTTTCACTTTGTACTGCAACATCATCCCACCACTTCATTCTGTACCATTCATTTCGGCTACCCTATAGTATAGAACATTCGGGTTCCAATCTCCAATACTTATTTTCAGGCGGTGAAAGTCCGCTGATTCAAAAAAAGTCCAGAATTGTGATAAACGCCCAAACAAACACAAGACCACCCACATATGATACCTATGTAAATGCAAGATGCTTAAGGAGGAACATGCAAATGGGAGATAAAGGTTTTGGTTACGGTTCAGGCTTTGCATTAATCGTTGTATTATTTATTTTGCTGATTATTGTCGGAGCTGCTTGGTTTTACTAGTTTTCATTCAAAAGGTGCTCTTAGTGAGCACTTTTTGTATTTTATAAAGGGCAAGTCATTTCTTTTATGCTACACTGAAATTTACATAAGTTTAAATAGAAGGTGATTTTTTGTATCCGAAGCCATATATTGAGTACCTTGTTCATTTTCATGGAGACCGTGATTATTTTGAATGCCATGAAGTGCTTGAAGAATATTGGAAAGAAGATCCCCCAGGGCAGAGAAAGATACACTGGGTTGGTCTTATCCAAATAGCGGTGGGCCTTTATCATTACAGAAGAAGCAACTGGAAGGGCGCTCACAGAATGATATCAAATGCCCTCGCCATATTGGAGGAAGAAAAAGACGCACTGCTCTCCCTTGGATTAAATCCTGAGAAAACAACAGAACTATTAAGAAAAAGAAGCAAAGACATCGAAAATAAACGGCCATACAAAAGTATCAATCTGCCGCTGGAAGACAGCGATCTTCTTAAAACATGCATTGAATACTGCGAAAACCATCAGCTGCAATGGGGACATCCAAGCGACTTATCAAATGATTTTCTTATTCATAAGCATTCGCTGCGGGACCGGAGCGATGTGATTGCGGAACGAAAGAACAGCCTGATCCGCAAACAGCAAAAAACAGATGAAGCATAAGCTTCATCTGTTTTTAATCGCAATCCAGTTCCTTGCATTTTTCAAAAAATGCTTTCGTATGTTCGTCTGGGATAACTGTTTTTGCCTTGTACTGTTCTTTTAATGCCGTCACCATTTTCTTGCCGATTCCCTGATGACGATGAGAAGGGTTCACACTTACATGCTGCATCTTCACGAGATCATCATCCTCGAATACTACTCCGATAGTTCCAATGATATCTTCATCTTTCCATAGAAACAGCTGCCATTTCTCATCTGTTTCATATTGTTTCATCGTCTGCTGCAAATGTTTTAAATCTTTTTCATTTGGCATAAAAGACAGAAGACCCATTGCAATTTTTTCAAAGCTTTTTTTATAGCGAATTAACATATGAACCCCTCATTAACGAAATAACCTTCCGATTAGAGAAAGCAAAAACAATAAACTTGCGCCTATCATGATGTAAAATAAAATTCTTTCCTGATTTCTTCCCTTATCCTTTTGATCATGATTCATGAAGAATCACTCCTCAGAACATTATAAACAGTTTTTCCCGCATTTTAAACACTTTTGCCTAAAATTAATCCATTGTACGCATTAAATTCGCCATTTCAATCGCTGCAACCGCTGCTTCATAGCCTTTATTCCCAGCTTTAGTTCCCGCTCTTTCAATAGCCTGTTCAATTGATTCGGTTGTCAAAACTCCGAAGATAACCGGTACTCCTGTGCTCATTGAAGCTTGAGAAACTCCTTTAGCAGCTTCATTGCAGACATAATCATAGTGGGTTGTAGAACCTCTAATGACAGTTCCCAGAGTAATGACTGCATCATATTTATTTGAAGATGCCATTTTTTTGGCAACCAGCGGAATCTCAAATGCTCCAGGCACCCATGCAAGCTCAACATTCTCATCTTCTACTCCATGGCGTTTTAGAGCGTCAACTGCTCCGCTTAATAGCTTGCTTGTAATAAACTCATTGAATCTTCCTACGATGATCGCTACTTTTAATCCTGATCCGACTAAATTACCCTCATATGTTTTCATGTATAGTTCCTCCGATTATAAGTTTAGTAAGTGTCCAAGTTTTCCTTGCTTTGTTTTCATATAGCCTTCATTTTCCTTCTTGGAAGGCATTTGAATAGGCACGCGGTCCACTACAGTAAGACCGTATCCTTCAAGTCCTGCTATTTTTCTCGGATTGTTTGTCAACAGCTTCATTTCTGAAACACCAAGATCTCTTAAGATTTGAGCACCAATTCCATACTCTCTTAAATCATCTGCAAATCCAAGCTTGTGATTGGCTTCAACTGTATCATATCCTTCTTCCTGCAAAGCATAGGCCTTCATTTTATTCAGCAGGCCGATTCCTCTGCCTTCTTGTCTCATATATAAGAGGATGCCGCTTCCCGCTTCCTCGATTTGAGACAGCGCTGCATGCAGCTGCGGTCCGCAGTCGCACCGGTTCGATCCAAATACATCTCCAGTCAGACATTCAGAGTGAACACGGACAAGCGTCGGCTGATCCTCTGAAATTTCACCTTTCACAAGGGCAATATGCTCTTTCCCGTCCAATATATTTGAATATCCGACTGCTCTGAACATGCCGAATTCAGTAGGGAGTTTTATATCCGCTTCTCTTTTCACGAGAGCATCTGACATATTGCGGTAATGAATCAAGTCCTTGATTGTAATCATTTTTAAGTCAAGCTCTTTTGCAATTTCAATTAAATCAGGAACCCGTGCCATTTCGCCGTCTTCTTTAATAATTTCACAAATGACGCCGACAGGGCTTGCTCCGCAGAGTTTAGCCAGATCGACAGCTGCCTCTGTATGCCCTGATCTTCTTAAAACTCCGCCCTCTTTTGCAATAAGAGGGAAAATATGGCCAGGTCTTTTAAAATCCAGCGGCACTGCATCTTCTTTTAAAATGGCTTTAATGGTTTCTGATCTTTCAGCAGCACTGATTCCTGTTTTGGTTGTTTTGTAATCAATGCTGATCGTAAAAGCAGTGCCATGCGGATCTGTATTGTCATTTACCATAGGATGAAAATTAAATTTCTCAGCATATTCTTCTGTCAGAGGAACACAAACCAGACCTCTGCCATGCTTAATCATGAAGTTAATAACCTCTGGCGTTGCATAATCTGCCAGCGCAATAAAATCACCTTCATTTTCGCGGTCTTCATCATCTACTACGATGACTGTTTTTCCAAGCTTTAAATCGTCTAACGCTTCTTTAATGGAATGAAATGTCATGGTGATCCCCCATTCTAATAAAAACCATTTTCTTTTAGAAAGTCCGTTGTTAAAGATGAAGATGCCGGATTTGACTGCATCACAAACTTTTTGACATATTTCCCGAGCATATCGCATTCGATATTTACGGTATCCCCAGCCTTTTTGCCTCCGAGAACTGTTTCCGACAATGTGTGGGGAATAATCGAGACTGTTACTTTTTCATCCTCTAAACCAAAAATGGTTAAGCTGATGCCGTCAATCGCTATAGATCCCTTCATTACCAGGGATGATGTCATTTCTTTACTGACCTTGATCTCATAGTAGACCGCATTGGCTGAAGGCTTTTTGCGGATGATGGTTCCAGTGCCGTCGACGTGACCTGTTACAAAATGGCCTCCAAAGCGTCCATTGGCGGACATCGCCCTCTCCAGGTTGACGGATGAACCAGGCTTAAGAAAATTCAGGGAAGTTGCTTTTACTGTTTCAGGCATCACATCCACAGTGAACGATTTAGACGTAAAAGCAGTAACTGTTAAACAAACGCCATTTACGGAAATACTGTCTCCAAGATTCACATCTTCCGTAATTTTCTCAGCATGAACCGTCATCTCAATTGCTTCTTCTGTTCCCTGCATATTCGCGATTGTGCCGATTTCTTCAATGATTCCGGTAAACATTCCATTTCACCCCTCTTTTTTAACACAGACTATTTTGAGATCATCACCGAGAATCTCAGTTTGTTTTATTTTTAAACGAATCGCCTCATTTATTCCTCTGAATCCTGCGCCGCCAACAGCGGGAGGGGCATCTTTTCCGCCGATGAGCATGGGGGCAGCATAGCTCACCACTTCATTAAATAACCCGCTTTTTATAAAACTTCCATGAACGGCAGCGCCGCCTTCTACGAACAGCGATGTGATGTTTTTTTCTCCAAGCAGGAGGAGCAAATTGTCTATTTCAATAGCCGGCGTATTCATTTGAATGATAACGGCTTTTTTCTTCTGAAAAGATGCTATTTTTTCAGGTGAAACTCCGCTGCCAGTGATGATCCAGGTTTCCGATAGACCATCATTGACTACAGCTGCAGTTTCAGGTGTTCTAAGATGCGTATCCAAAACAATTCTGACAGGCTGCTTTTTCGGGTTTTCAAGTCGGCAAGTCAGGGATGAATCATCTTTTATTACCGTTTCGACGCCAGCAAGAATTGCATCATGCAGCTCCCGGTATTTGTGAACATCAAGTCTTGCCTCTTCACCTGTGATCCATTTGCTTTCACCTGTGACAGTCGCCGTTTTCCCGTCTAGACTGCCCGCCCATTTTAATGTTACAAAAGGACGTTTTGTTTGAATGAAATGAAAGAAGACCTTATTCAGCGCTTCTGCTTCGCTATTTAAAACTCCTGAAACCACTTCGATTCCAGCAGCTAGAAGCTTCTTAATCCCTCTTCCTGCAACAAGCGGATTCGGGTCTTCCGCTGCAATGACCACTCTTTTCACCTTTGAAGAAATGAGAAGATCAGCGCATGGAGGTGTTTTTCCATGATGACTGCAAGGCTCGAGCGTAACATAGACGGTTGAATCCTCAGCTTCAGCTCCTGCCATCCTGATGGCATGAACTTCTGCATGAGGTTCACCAGCTTTTAAATGTGCGCCCATTCCAATCATTTGACCGTTCTTCACCACTACAGCACCCACAAGCGGATTCGGACTTGTTTGTCCTGAACCCTGTTCTGCTAGCTGAAGTGCCACTTTCATATAATCCTGATCTTCCAATGTACTGCCTCCCTTTAAAGTAAAAATAAAAAGCCCAAGGTAATAAATACCTGGGGCTTTGTAAGGGATTTCAGTCACATATGCATGTCAAACAAGAGTACTATTCATCTGTTTTTTCAGAAAAATAATACCCATACGTTCACATTGTGTTCCTTCTCCCATCCAGACTATACTGTCGGCTCTAGATTTTCACTAGATCCACCGCTTGCAGTTCATGCAAGTCGGGTCACGGACTTAAAAGCTTCTGCTTTATCACCGCCGGTTGGGAATTTCACCCTGCCCCGAAGGATTTCAATGAATTATGAAGTTTTCCTTGCTACTATCTTATCGGGATTAGACCAAAAATGCAATCTTTTAATCTCTGAGTTTTCAGATGGGAAATGATGTGCTGGTGCTGTGATTGAATTAGATCGGGAGATAGGTATCCTGGTGTTATCAGGTACCCAATTAGGGCACTCTATTCAGGAAAAACGCTATTCCAGGTACCAAAAACGATTGGGTGTTCAGACGAGCTGGATAAAGGAGTTCTTGGATTTAAACATCTGTAGATTCATTAGTTCCAGCGGTTCGGAGCGACTCTTCAACTTCAATTAATCACTCCTTCACCTAATCTTATATCAGACAAAAATATTCTGCATATGCCTGAAATCTGTTCAAAACAATCAAAAAGCTGCCCCCTAAAGGACAGCTTTAAAATCATGCTTATTCTTCCCAGACTTTAACTTCTTTCATGACATCGCCTTGCTTGATTTTATAAATGTTGTCCATGCCTTCAATCACTTGGCCGAAAACAGTGTGAACGCCATTTAAATGCGGCTGCGGCTCGTGTACGATGAAGAACTGGCTGCCGCCTGTGTCTTTACCAGCATGAGCCATTGATAATGCTCCTGCTACATGCTTGTGAGGGTTTCCTGCTGTTTCACATTTAATAGAATAGCCAGGGCCGCCTGCACCTGTGCCCGTAGGATCTCCGCCCTGTGCAACAAAACCTGGAATAACACGGTGGAAGTTTACTCCGTTGTAAAATCCTTCGTTTGCAAGCTTCTCAAAGTTTTCAACTGTTTTTGGCGCTGCCTCAGGATAAAATTCGATCACTAATTGATCGCCATTTTCCATTGTAATTTGACCTTTTTTCATATGTATGAAACCTCCTGCTTCTTTTTTTCGTCTAATAGACTGAACGTTATTCATTCTACTATAATACGTTCAAGAAAGCCAAGGAGATCGTCTGCCGCCGCAGCAAGAAGGTACATCAGTGAAAAAATTCTGTCGCCAATCAGAAAAAAATACTATAATGAAGGTTGCTGTCATGAACTAAGGAGGACTTTTTTTGAAAAAAATATTGGTTTCTATAATGGCGTTTGCATTATTTGCTTTCCCGACTATCGGGCTTGCTGATGCAGCTGCCGGAGATAAAATTATCACACTCGGAAAGAACTTAACAGAAGCGCAGAAGCAGTCTATGCTTGCTGAGATGGGCGCTGATGACAATTCACAGGTTATTGAAGTTACGAATGAAGAAGAACATAAATATTTAGGCAACTACATTCCTAAAGCCCAGATTGGAACGAAGGCTATTTCATCATCAGCTATTACGATCGAAAAAAGCGGATCTGGTCTTGAAGTAAATACAAAAAACATTAATTGGGTAACAGACGAAATGTACTTGAATGCCCTTATGACAGCTGGCGTAAAAGATGCAACTATCCAGGTTACAGCTCCTTTTGAAGTATCCGGAACTGCGGCGCTTACCGGACTATTAAAGGCGTACGAAGTTACTTCTGAGGAAACCATTCCAGAAGAAGTAAAACAGGTGGCAAACGAAGAGCTTGTCAAAACAGCAGAGCTTGGGGATAAAGTCGGCGAAGAAAACGCAAGTGCGCTGATGGCGAAAATTAAAGAAGAAATCGCAAATAACGGCGTACCGAAAACAGATGCGGAATTCCGCGAGTTAATTGAAAAAGCGGCAAGCGACCTTGGCATCACTCTATCAGAAGAAGAAATTAACAGCCTCGTTGCATTATTTAACAAAATGAAAGATGTGAACGTTGACTGGGATCAAGTGGGGCAGCAGCTTGATAAAGCAAAGGACAAGATTTCAAACTTTATAGATTCAGAGGAAGGACAAAACTTCCTTGATCAGCTGAAGGAATTCTTCATCGCCCTCTGGGATGCGATCATTTCCATTTTCAGCAATAAAGATAATGCATAAAAAAAAGACGAGCCGGCGAGCTCGTCTTTTTTTTTTACATATTAGCTTTGTGGCACTTTTGATTTTAATGGCAGATCCAGAGCAACTAAATCCTGATACGTTTCTCTTTTAATTACAAGCTGTTCCTCTCCATTTTCCGCAAACACAACTGGAGGACGCGGAATACGATTGTAATTGTTCGACATGGAATAACCGTAAGCTCCTGTACAGAATACAGCAAGCAGATCTTCAGGATTTGCCTTTGGAAGCGGAAGGTCCCAAATCAGCATATCTCCGCTTTCACAGCATTTTCCTGCAATTGAAACAGACTCATCATTTTTATCATTCATGCGGTTTGCAAGGGCCGCTTCATATTTTGCCTGATAAAGAGCAGGGCGGATATTGTCGCTCATTCCGCCATCAACAGAAACATACTTGCGGATATTTGGAACTTCTTTCTCAGAGCCTATGGAATAAATAGTTGTTCCCGCATCGCCTACAAGTGAACGCCCCGGTTCAATCCAGATTTCCGGCATCTGAATGCCGCTTTCAGCCACATGGCCTTTTATACTTTTAACGATTTTTTCAACATAATAAGTAGCCGGCAGCGGTTCATCCTCTTCAGTGTAGCGGATGCCGAATCCTCCGCCTAAATTCACAACTTTCGGTTCATATTGGAAGGTCTCCCTCCAATAACCGACTTTCGTGAAGATTTTTTCAGCAGCAAGGACGAAACCGGTGGCATCGAAAATCTGCGATCCAATGTGGCAATGGTAGCCGAGCATGTTAAATGCAGATGATGAAAGGACATTTTCCATCGCACGTTCTACTTGTCCGTTTTGCAGATCAAAACCGAATTTCGAATCCTCTTGACCTGTTGTTATATAGTCATGAGTGTGCGCTTCCACTCCAGGAGTAACCCTGAGAAGAATCGGCACAGCTGTGTTTTCTTGTGCAGCAAGTTCTTTCAGCAGCTCAATTTCGTGAAAATTATCAACAACAATACAGCCGATTTTTAGCTTGATCGCCATTTCTAATTCTTCTTTGCTCTTATTATTGCCATGAAAGTGAATTCTTTCGGTTGGGAAACCTGCTGTGACAGCTGTATAAAGCTCTCCTCCTGAAACAACATCCAGTGATAAGCCCTCTTCTTCAACCAGCTGAAACATAGCAACGGATGAGAAGGCTTTGCTTGCATATGCAACCTGCGCCTTCACTCCTAGCTTTTCAAATGTATTCTTAAAGCTTCTCGCACGGTCGCGAATAAGCGCAACATCATAGATGTAAAGGGGTGTTCCATATTTCGATGCCAGTTCGGCCGCATCGACTCCGCCAATTTCAAGGTGATTCCGCTCGTTAACTTTACTGGTTCCATGTAAGAACAATTTAACATTCCCTCTTTCTTCTCCGGTAAAAAGGACAAAAAGACAGTCGCTGAACCATAGCTTTTAACAACTGTCCATTTGTTCGTTTCCTTGAGGTAAATTAAACTTACAATATCATAAATGCCATGCACTTTCAATCTTACTTAGGCTGTTTTCTTACATTTTGAGGATGGACTATACTCGGCCTGATTTTCGCTCCCGGAACTGACGTGCGAATGAGTATCTGCCAAAATGCTTTTGGATTAAATGGAAGGAACGGCCATAGGTACGGCGTATTCAGAGACCGGATGTGTGTCAGAAATAAAAAGATGACAGTTGCGCCAATGACTAATCCTTCTGCCTTGAATAAAGCAACTGACAGCAGCAGAACAAGCCGCACCATCTTATTGGCGATGCTGAGCTCATAGCTTGGAGTAGCAAACGTGCCAATCGCAGCAATGGCCACATAAAGAATAACTTCCGGTACAAAGAGTCCTACATCAATTGCAATTTGTCCAATCAATGCTGCTGCAATTAATCCCATTGCAACAGACAGGGCGGTTGGCGTATGAATGGCTGCCATCCTTAAAAATTCGATCCCGAGATCAGCCATGAATATCTGTACGACAATCGGAATATTTTTTTGCTCATTCGGGCCGATATATGCAATGTTCTCAGGCAGCAGCGAAGGCTGGAGCACATACATAAACCACAGCGGAACGATAAAGATAGAGCCAAGGATCCCAAGGAAACGAACCCACCTTAAAAAAGTTCCGACAGCCGGCGCCTGACGGTACTCTTCTGCATGCTGAACGTGGTGGAAGTAGGTTGTCGGTGTAATAATGACACTAGGCGACGTATCCACAATTATTAAAACATGCCCTTCTAATAAATGATTGGCCGCTACATCTGCCCGCTCTGTGTATCTGACAAGCGGAAATGGATTATATCCCTGTTTAACCAAAAATTCTTCCACCGTTTTGTCGGCCATGGTCAGACCGTCAATTTTAATCGTTTCGAGCTCTTTTTTAACAACCTCGATCAGATTCGGATCTGCAACATCTTCTATGTAGCAAAGACAGATATCTGTTTTTGAACGCTCACCGACCTTCATCATCGAATACCTTAAGCGTTCATCTCTGATTCTTCTTCGAATCAGCGCTGTATTTACAATGATATTTTCTACAAATCCGTCTCTGGATCCGCGGACAACTTTTTCGGTATCTGGTTCCTCAGGGTTTCTGCCGGGATAGCTCCTTACATCAACAACCAGCCCGTAATCGCACCCTTCAATCATAAAGACGACAAGGCCTGACAGCACTTGATCAACGGCTTCATCAATCGTTTTAATCCTTTGAACCTGCTGATTGACTAAGCGGTTTTCGATGATTTCGTTGACTTTCATCTTCTCATATTCAAAATCATTAATCTCAATTAATTCTTTTAAAAGCTGAATGATGAAGGATGTATCGCAAAGACCATTTACATAATACAGATTTACCCCAATGCCCATCACAGTAATTTTACGGACACCCAAGTCAAAACTCTGATTTAAACCTACATGGTTTTTAAAATAATTCTCATTAACAACGAGCTTAGGAGAGATTGATGTCTTTTGTTTCACGTTTTCGCTCATCTGCCATGCCGCTCCTTTCAAGAATCAGTTCTACCGCCTTCATTGTTATCGGTGATCCATGATCCACACTGTCTTTACGGGCCATTTTGCCAATATCGCCAATCCCTACAATAATAGGAACATCAAGTGTATCAAGACAATAAACTGTATCTCCTGTCATTTTTCCAACTTCGTATTCACGGATGCCGCTCTTATCTACCCCATATTCGGATATAAGGCCGTCTCTATCGATAGAAACATCAATATTCGTCCACTCTGAGCCATGTGTCTTAGCGGCAACCGCAATGACTCCAAGCACCTCGATTTGCGGATGCTTTGCCACATATAAAAGCGCTTTTTCACCAGGTCCCTCTTCTAATAAGCCGCAATCATCGAACATGACAAAAACGGGATCATAAGGTGTTTTCATAATTAACTTCACAATCTCAGGTCCTGTCAAAAAAGTCGGATTTCCTTTTGATTGGGAAATGCACCTTCCGCCAACCTGCTTTGCAGCATAGGCAATCGCTTTGGCTGCATAAACATCCCCATCTGTAACCATTATGACCCTTCTCGTTTCTGTCATAGGATGATCTTATCCTTTCGGCTTAAAAATAACTGCTACAAAAAAAGCAAAGACGATTGCTGAAGAAATACCCGCTGAAGTTAATTCAAAAATTCCGATTCCAATTCCAATAATTCCGTGTTCATCGGCCTGTTGCATAGCACCATGCAGCAATGAATGACCAAAGCTTGTAATGGGCACTGTTGCCCCAGCTCCTGCAAATTTAATAAAATTATCATAAATGCCGAATCCGTCAAGAATCGCACCTGCAACAACAAATGAACTCATTACATGTGCAGGTGTTAATTTAGCCACATCGAGCAGCAATTGGCCAATAACGCATATGGCCCCGCCTACTACAAACGCAATTAGATATTCCATTATCCGTTCACACCCCTGTTCACACGTTCAAACACGACGCCATGAGCAATTGTCGGAATCGATTCTTTTTGCTGAATCATGGTCGGACTAAGCAGCGCACCTGTTGCAACAACCATCACACGATTAAGATTTCCGCTTTTCAATTCTTTGAAAATATGGCTGTAGGTGACCACAGCAGAACACCCGCAGCCGCTTCCTCCGGCAAAAACGTTTTGATCCGGCCGATAAATCATCAGTCCACAGTCATTATGATTTGCAGAAACATCATATCCTTCTTCTTTCAGGAGCTCCTTTAGAATCGGGCTTCCTACAGAAGCTAAGTCCCCTGTCACAATCAAATCGTAGTCTTCAGGCTTTGTGTTTAAATCTTTAAAATGCTGGGCAATCGTATCGGCTGCTGCAGGTGCCATCGCGGAACCCATATCAAATGGATCCGTAATGCCAAGATCCGCCACTCTTCCTATCGTTGCTGAAGTAATCATAATGTCACTTGGATCACGGCTTACGATGACTGCCCCTGAGCCTGAAATCGTTGACTGTGCTGTATCCGGTTTTTGACCGCCATATTCTGTAGGATAGCGAAATTGCCTTTCAGCTGTTGCATTATGACTGCTCGTTGCTGCCATAACACGATTGGCAAACCCACCATCTACAAGCGCTGAGCTTACAGCCAGTGTTTCCATTGATGTTGAACAGGCACCAAACATACAAAGGAAAGGGATCTTATTTTGTCTGGCTGTATAATTTGCTGTCACGTTTTGATTTAATAGGTCTCCTGCAAGGAATAAATCAATATCTTCTTTCGTATAATTTCCTTTTTTCAAAGCATGCTCGATGGCATCTTCCATTAAACGCCGCTCAGCAAGTTCCCAGTTATCTTCATTGCAATGGAGATTATCATAGGTTTTGTCATATAATTTACCAAAAGGTCCGTCTGCTTCCTTTGGGCCGACAGCAGTCCCGCTGGACTGAACGTATATTTCATTCTCAAATTGCCATGTCTGTTTTCCAGTCAATCTCATTGTTCAGCACCTCCTCTTTTAAAATGCTAATCCGTATACATACCTGATTATCCCGACAACATATGCAGCAACAACCCCAAATACAATAACTGAGCCTGCAAGCTTAAACATGTTCGTTGCCACCCCGAGAACCAGACCCTCACTTCGGTGCTCAAGCGCAGCACTTGTCATGGAGTTTGCAAATCCCGTTACAGGAACAGCAGATCCCGCACCAGCAAATTGGCCGATTCGATCATAAATACCAAATCCCGTCAGCAGAGCTGATATAAGAATTAAAGTAGCTACAGTCGGGTTCCCCGCCGTTTTTTCAGTAAAGTCGAAAAAGTGCATATACATATTCTGAATGGCTTGACCTAAGATGCAGATAAGACCTCCAACGATGAAAGCCTTTATACAATTTAGAAGATAAGGCGGTTTAGGCTGATAGGGTTTAATTTTATTCTTGTAATCATCTTTCAGGTTTGATGTACTCATTTTTTTCACCTCTCGGGTATTATTGGTCAATAAAATAAAGCCAGTGAAATAACGATCCGGCTACTTTGCCAAAAACAATGGCCATCAATAAAATAACGATCTTATCAGCAATCCCAATCCGTTTGGCCAGAATAGGAAAGACATTTAAAACTTCTGTCAGCGCGGCAGCAAGCATTCCGATAAATATTCCATTGATTAATCCAATCGGAACGAGAAACAGCTCTGATAAGTAAAGCTTGGAATCCCTGAGGCTTACCCATCCGCCTGTAATGGCACCGGCTACGATGGCCCATTCATAAGCCTGAATTAAATCGACTGTTTTTGTAAGCTGCGTTAACCTGGGTATAATGCCTAGGACAGTTAAAAACGCTACAAATCCTGAGCCGACAGCAAGACCTCCTGAGAGCCCGATGAAAATGGTGATTAAGACATTAATTGTCATCAATTTTCTTCGTGCTCTCTTTATTTTCTTTCATAGATACGTACATATCCATATCAAGCTGGTAGTTGAACATTTCCACTTCAAGAGGACTGGGCTCTTCATTAATTCTCTTCTTGAAAAGATGATTGAAGAAAAGAATCATCCCTAAACCGAGGCCAATGGAGTAAGGAATTTGCAGGAGAAGGGGATGTTCGGATGTCTCACCTGTAATAATGGTATAAAGACGCTTGTGTACAAGCTGCATGCTGACATCTTCGTGAAAATTCATAATCGCAAGAGCTGCTCCCACAAAGAGGAGGAGCCATACGAGTGCAAATAGAACAGGCGAATACGTTTTCTTCTGATATACAATCTCAACAATCGTCTGTGCTGGCCCAACCGCCTGAACATCTATATCAGGATCTGTTTTATGTACTGCAGACAGCACACGCATGACATCAATCACGACAATGTTTTTATCGCTCGGCTGAACTTGGTGGACCTCAAGCTCTCCAATCATGTCGCGCAGCTGTTCTTCCGCAACAATTTGGGCAATCATAGAGACGGTTATACAATCGTCCGGATAGACTTGTACGCGATGACGCAGTCTGATGTACACCGTTTTTTCCATCACATTTCACTTCCTGAAAATAGGATTGTATATGTAGTATGCATTGGAAGAATTTATATCATGCAGAAAGCACGAATGGTCCATTAATTACCAAAGCTGTATTCCTAACGCTATTGCTTATTTGTTGTTTACCTGGATTTGCCTTCTAACTATTGACCCCGGCAGCTAACTCACCGAATTAATGGCCTCACTAAAAGGCATCCTACACTGAAGTTGCCTTTATAAAATGAAATTCTTCTAAAAACCCTTCTAAAATGGTCTCTTTCTAATAAGTATCGTATAGTTTCCTTCACCCAGATGAAATCTAATCCAGTCATTTCACTCGCCTTCAAAGCTCAAAAAAAGTATGCCCGGTTATTCCCTGTTTATTTTCTGAAAAACAAAAAAGACACATCCCTATCGGATATGTCTTTTCCAACTATTGATCCATGCGGTCTTTCATCTGCTGCAGAATTTTCTTCTCTAGCCTCGATACTTGTACCTGCGATATGCCAAGCCGCTCAGCAACTTCTGATTGCGTCTGGTCCTTGTAATACCTTAAGTAAACGATCAGCTTTTCACGTTCATCGAGTTCTTTGATTGCATCCTTAAGGACGATTTTATCAAACCACTTGGTCTCTCCTGAATCAGCTATTTGATCAAGGAGTGTGATGGGATCACCGTCGTTTTCATAAACGGTTTCATGGATGGAGGAAGGTGCGCGTACCGCTTCTTGTGCAAGAACGACTTCTTCAGATGTGATTTCAAGGTAGGCTGCGATTTCAGAAACAGTCGGCACCTTGCCTAATGATTTTGATAGATCATCTTTAGCTCTTCTGATTTTATTTCCCAGTTCTTTAAGGGAACGGCTCACTTTAACTGTGCCGTCATCTCTGATAAAGCGTTGAATTTCACCAATTATCATCGGTACAGCGTAGGTTGAAAATTTAACATCGTACGATAAATCAAATTTATCAACCGATTTCAAAAGACCGATGCAGCCTATTTGAAACAGATCATCAGCTTCATAGCCCCGATTTAAAAATCTCTGAACAACTGACCATACAAGACGCATATTTTTCTCAACAATGGTATCTCTGGCTGATTGATCGCCCTGCTGGCTGCGCTTAATCAATTCTTTCACTTCATGGTCCTTTAACTGTGTTTTTGAGATATCGTTCTTTACCTCCACATCCATAGCAAGTCTCCTTAATTTACTAAAGCTTTGCTTTTCGATAAGTGTTTAGTAAGTTTTACTGCTGTACCCCGTGATTTTGATGATTCAATCTGCACTTCATCCATGAAATTCTCCATGATGGTAAAACCCATGCCTGATCGTTCAAGTTCCGGTTTTGTCGTATATAGAGGCTGTCTTGCTTCCTCTACATCAGGAATTCCCATGCCCTCATCTCTGATAGACAACCTGACGACACTGTCCTCGAGTGTTACCGAAATGTAAACAATTCCGCTTGGATCATTGTCATAGCCATGAATAATGGCATTTGTCACGGCTTCTGAGACAACTGTCTTGATTTCAGTTAACTCATCAAGTGTAGGATCAAGCTGAGCAATAAATGCTGCAACGGTAACCCGGGCAAAGGATTCATTTTGGCTGAGCGCTGAAAATTGAAGGTTCATTTCATTTCTCATGAAGCCACCCCCAATGTAATAAGCGCTTTTTCCTCCGATGGCTCCAGTCGAATGATTTTAAACAGTCCAGACATATCAAACAGTCTTTTTACTGAAGGTGAAATCGCACATACAACCATTTCACCGCCAAATTGCTTCACTTGCTTATATCTTCCAAGAATCACGCCTAAACCAGAGCTGTCCATAAAGGATAATTGCTCTAAATTCAAAACGATATGCTGAATGTCTTCTGATGCAAGAATTTCTGTCACTTTCTGACGTAATTCCTCCGCCGTGTGATGATCCAATTCACCGATCAGTCGTATGCACAGGACAGATTGCTTTACATCAAGCTCTACTGCTAGACTCATCCATACTCCTCCTTCAATTTCTGGATAATGTCTGTTTCGAGGTTTTGATGTGCTTTTCCTGCCCTATGACAAAACTAGTGCGGATTCGCCAACATCAGCTAGACTTCCTGATGTTTCTTATAGGTGAGTTTTTAAGTCATCAGCCTGATTTCGAGAAATCACCAAGCACTCGTTTAAAGAGAGTCCACCAGCGGGCCTGTTCAATATCGCTCTCAGCAACAAGCGGGCTTTCCACAACAATTTTATTGTCTTTTTTCAAAATCAGTTTTCCAAGTTCATCCCCTTTTTTAAGAGGGGCCTGCAAGTTCTGCTTCATCACGACTTCCTGAGTAACATCTTTGACACTTCCGCCTTTTTTCGTCAAAACAGAAATAGGCTCTGAAGTCACAAGGTTCAGATTTTTACTGTTCCCTTTGCTGATTTTCATCTTAGCCACAACTTCATTGCGTTTAAATAAAGGATGCGTTTGATATTGGCTGAATGCGTAATCAAGCATTTTAGTAACCTGCGCATTGCGGTCCTTTGGTGTTGGGGCACCCATGATGACAGCAATCACACGCATGTTGCCTTTTTTGGCTGTAGCAGTTAAACAATATTTCGCTTCATTCGTAAACCCTGTTTTTACGCCATCTACGCCTTTATAAAATTTCACAAGGCGATTCGTATTGACCAGCCAGAATTTCTTGGATGTATCCTGACGCAAATAATCTTCATATTGACCTGTGTATTTGGTAATGCCTTCAAATTTTAATAGCTCTTTTGCCATGACGGCCATATCATGTGCTGTACTGTAATGATCTTTTTCAGGAAGACCTGTTGGATTTTGAAAGGCTGTATTTTTCAGTCCAAGCTCTTTTGCCCGTTTGTTCATTTTTTCAACAAATGCATCTTCAGACCCTGAAATTCTCTCAGCCATGGCTACTGATGCATCGTTGCCTGAGGCAATCGCAATCCCTTTCAGCATTTCATGAACGGTCATTTCCTCTCCAGGCTCAAGAAAGATTTGTGACCCGCCCATAGAAGCAGCATGTTCGCTCGTACGGACTTTTTCATCCATTTTCAGCTGGCCTTTATCAATTTCTTCCATGATCAGCAGCATCGTCATAATTTTAGTCATACTTGCTGGAGGAAGTTTCTCATCACTGTTTTTATCATATAGAATGTTTCCGGTGTCACGTTCAATCAGCACAGCTGATCTTGCTTGATCTGCAAGCTTTACTGAACCTTCTTCTGCAAATGCCGGTGATGCAATAGTTAATATCATGGTGCTTAGCGCTACGGTAGATAGTAGACGTTTCATCTCCAAACCCTCCATTCTTATACACCCCATTTTTTCCAATTGAAGAAAAAATATACTTGCGGACAAGAAAAAATTGCATGCAAAAAGCCGGGATTTTCTCCCGGCTTTTCATGTGTGATTACTCTTTAATTGTATCATGAACAAGCGGCGGCGCTTTTACTGAGTCAGCAGTTACTTTAATGCTTTCATAAAGCTTTGCTTTTACTTGTTCTACATCTTTTTGATTACTGTAAATCGTCACAAGCGAGTCGCCCTTTTTAACAGCATCGCCGATTTTTTTATTCAGCATTAGGCCGACAGCAAGATCAATTTCTGATTCTTTCGTTGCTCGTCCTGCACCAAGCCACATTGCTGCAACTCCAACGGAATCTGCCACAATTTCAGAAACGTATCCGTCTTCTTTTGCTTCAAGCTCAATTTTGTAGCTTGCCTGCGGCATCTTGCTTGGATCATCTACAACTGAACCGTCTCCGCCTTGAGCTTCTAAGAAAATCTTCAGCGTTTCAAGTGCTTTTCCGTTTTGAATCACTTCCTCAAGCATTGCTCTTGCTTCCTCAAGTGAAGATGCTTTTTCAGCCAGGAAAACCATGTAGCTTCCAAGCGTTAGGCAAAGCTCATGAAGGTCTTCAGGTCCTTCGCCTTTTAATGTATCAATCGCTTCTTTAATTTCTAATGCATTGCCGATTGCATAACCGAGCGGCTGACTCATGTCTGAGATAACAGCCATTGTTTTGCGGCCGACCGCATTTCCGATTTCAACCATCGCACGGGCAAGATCTCTTGCATCCTCAAGATCTTTCATAAATGCTCCTGCTCCTGTTTTCACATCAAGAACGATGGCATCTGCACCTGCAGCGATTTTTTTGCTCATGATCGAGCTTGCAATCAGGGGAATGCTGTCAACAGTTGCAGTTACATCACGCAAAGCATAAAGCTTTTTATCTGCTGGAGTCAGGTTTCCGCTTTGACCAATGACAGCAATTTTATTCTGGTTGACCAATTTGATGAACTCATCATTTTCAATTTCAACATGGAAGCCCGGAACAGCTTCAAGCTTATCGATTGTGCCCCCAGTATGGCCAAGGCCGCGGCCGGACATCTTGGCAACCGGAACGCCGACTGCAGCAACTAGAGGTCCAAGCACAAGAGTGGTTGTATCGCCTACGCCGCCTGTGCTGTGCTTATCTACTTTAATGCCTTCGATCTTGCTTAGATCAATCGTATCACCTGAATGAACCATTTCCATTGTTAATTGAGCGCGCTCCTGCTTCGTCATTCCTTTAAAATAGATCGCCATTGTTAATGCACTCATTTGATAATCCGGAATATCGCCATTTGTATAGCCTTTAATAATAAAGCTTATTTCTTCATTCGTCAGTTCCTTGCCGTCACGCTTTTTTTCAATTAAGTCAACGATTCTCATTAGTTACCCACCCTTTGTCCGTTTGATTCGTGTATGTCTGCAACAATATTCTTAACCAGATTCAAGAAATTAGCTTTTACTTTTTCAGTCGTTTCCATCACTTCATCATGTGATAATGGCTGATCTAAAATACCGGCAGCCATATTTGAGATGCATGAAATTCCAAGCACTTTCATCCCTGCATGATTGGCTACGATTACTTCAGGCACTGTAGACATACCGACTGCATCTCCTCCAAGCACGCGTGCAAGACGCACCTCTGCAGGTGTTTCATATGCAGGCCCTGTGTTTCCTACATATACACCTTCCTGAACTTTAATGCCAAGCTCTGAAGCTGCATTTTTAGCAAGGGCTCTGAGCTCTCTGCTGTAAGCCTGCGACATATCAGGGAAACGGACGCCTAGATCAGAATCATTCGGTCCGATTAATGGGCTAGTCCCCATATTATTTATATGATCGGAAATAATCATTAAATCACCCGGTTCAAACGATTCATTCACACCGCCCGCAGCATTTGTGACGATAATTGTTTTTACACCCATTTCCTTCAGCACACGGACCGGGAACGTCACTTTTTTCATGTCGTACCCTTCGTAAAAGTGGAAACGTCCCTGCATAGCAACAACATTAGCACCTTTTAATGTGCCGAATACAAGCTGTCCCGCATGACCTTCTACAGTTGAAACAGGGAAGTTCGGAATTTCTTCGTAAGGAATTTTCACCGGATTTTCAATTTCATCAGCAAGGACTCCAAGGCCCGATCCTAAAATTAACCCGATCTCAGGCAAGTCTTTTACTTTTTCTTTCATAAATTGTGCAGATTGCTTAATTTCTTGGATATTCATTTAGCGCTCCCCCTTAATTCTTCAATTCCTGCAAGAAACTTTTTCCGTGCTTTGGCATGTTTACTTTAAAGTTGTCAGCAATTGCAGCCCCAATATCTGCAAACGTTTCACGGACCGGAAGCTCAGAACCGCTTTCGAATCTCGGACTGTATGCAAGCAATGGAACGTATTCACGCGTGTGGTCTGTTCCGTGATGAACAGGGTCATTGCCGTGGTCAGCTGTAATAATTAATAGATCATCCTCTTTTAATTTAGAGAGCAGTTCAGGAAGACGTGCATCATATTCTTGAAGAGCAAGGCCGTAGCCTTCCGGATCGCGTCTGTGGCCGAACAGGGCGTCAAAGTCTACAAGGTTTACAAAGCTTAGACCAGTGAAGTCGCGGTCTGCTGTTTCAGCAATCTTGTCCATGCCATCCATGTTCGATTTCGTGCGAATTGCATCTGTAATTCCTTCTCCGTCATAAATATCAGAAATTTTACCAATCGCAATAACATCCAGACCTCCGTCCTTCAGCTCATTCATTACCGTTCTCTCAAACGGCTTTAGGGCATAATCATGACGGTTTGGGGTTCTTTGGAAGTTACCCGGGTTGCCTACAAACGGACGTGCAATCACACGTCCCACCATATACTTCTCATCAAGCGTCATTTCACGGGCCATTTCACAGATCTTCAACTGCTCTTCAATTGGAACTATCTCTTCATGAGCTGCAATTTGCAAAACGGAATCAGCAGACGTATAAACAATGAGAGCTCCTGTTTTCATGTGCTCTTCACCCAGTTCATCTAAAATTTCAGTTCCTGAAGCAGGTTTGTTCCCGATGATTTTTCTGCCCGTTTTTTCTTCCAGTGCCTGGATTAATTCATCCGGGAAGCCATCCGGGAATACTTTAAATGGTGTTTCAATATAAAGGCCCATGATTTCCCAATGGCCTGTCATCGTATCTTTGCCGTTAGAAGCTTCTTTCATTTTCGTATAGAAAGCTTTTGGTTTTTCCTGGACAGGTATGCCCTGTATTTCTTCTATATTGCTTAAGCCAAGCTTTGCCATGTGAGGCATTTGCAGGCCGTTCATATGTTCTGCAATGTGGCCAAGCGTGTTTGAACCAGTGTCTCCAAAATCCGCTGCATCTGGCGCTTCGCCGATTCCCACTGAATCCATGACAATCAGAAATATTCTTTTATATGTATAATCAGACATGTAAATCCTCCTTTAATCGTTCAGAGATCACTCTTTGTATAACATTCCCAATTGTTCAGGAATGATTAGCCGCTTTTTAATGGTCAGAAGTCTGACATCTAAAGTATAAACCGTTTTCATGCCTTCTGACAATAGATAACTTGATATTCTTCTATAGTTCTGTTTTCCTTTTACAGGATTTTTTAAAACATTTAGCTGGATTACACAATATTCGTTCAGGTCATGGTGCTACATGACTCGTTTTGAAGCTCCTGCGGTACTTCTTCAAACCTAATAAAAAAAGCCACCGCATTTCCTGCGTATGACTTTAAGCTCTCGGATGATATTGTTTATATACATCTTTTAATCTAGTTTTTGAGACATGAGTATAGATTTGCGTTGTAGAGATATCGGCATGCCCAAGCATTTCCTGAACTGCCCTTAGGTCTGCCCCATTTTCAAGCAGATGGGTTGCAAAAGAATGACGAAGCGTATGAGGGGTAAGCTCTTTACTGATTCCTGCCTCAAGAGCAATTTTTTTGAGATTCTTCCAATAACCCTGTCTGGTCATGCGGTTTCCATGATGATTTAAAAACAAAGCTTCCGTTTGTTTTTTCTTTGAAGCTAATTTCGGTCTGCCCTTTTCGATATAGGATTCTAATGCCTCTGCTGCTGTTCTGCCAATTGGAACGATGCGCTCCTTGTTCCCTTTTCCGAAACAGCGGATAAATCCCATTGTTAAATGAACATCGCTCAAATCAAGATTAATCATTTCACTCACCCGGATGCCTGTTGCATAAAGAAGCTCAAGCATGGCTTTATCCCGATAGCCGAATGGCGAGATCAATTTAGGAGTTTCAAGCAGTTTTTCAACTTCAGTGAGTGATAATACTTTCGGCAGTGTCCGTTCAACTTGAGGAGATTCTATATGTACAGTAGGATCATGATCGACTGCTTTTTCTCTTAGAAGAAATTGGTGAAAATTGCGGATGGATGCGGTATGGCGTGCAATCGTCTTGCTTGATTTTCCCGCTTCCTTCAATGATTTTAAAAAATGAATAATTGATAGTCTGGTCACATCTTGAAATGAAGTGATTTGCTGCTGTGCAGTAAGAAATTGATGATAGCTCTTTAAATCGCGTTCATACGATATGATTGTGTTATGGGAAAGTCCTCTTTCCACAACCAGGTAATGCATGAAATCCTGAATTTGATCTTTCAATTTCCTCTACTCCCCGTTTAAATAGAAGAAAAACAGTCGATTCAGCCAGTGCTCTTCTTCGTCAGCCACCATTTTCGTGACTTTCAGGGCCGCACCCTCAGGCTGATCATATCGGTGAATTTCTTCATACTCTAAGTTAATCCAAATGATAGCATAATAGAAAAGAATCGTAAATCCAGTAAACAGAATAAATACTTTTAACATGTCAAATAGTGTTCTCGCTGCTCTCATTGCGGCAGTCCTCCTTTGGCCGGTCTTTCATCTTACCTAAAACATATGCCAAAAAGGACAAACTTTATACTAGTAAAAACAAAAAAAACCTCTCCTGTTTAACTGGAAAGGTTTATTGTTCATCTTCTTTCTGTTCTTTTTCCTGACAGCGGTAGCAAATGCCATGAAACGTCAGACGATGATCTTTAATTTTAAAATTGAAGTCGCGTTCTACAATCTGCTCAACATCTTCTAAGAGGTCATCTTCAATTTCAGCGACTGAACCGCATTCGATGCACACAAGATGATGGTGAAAATGTGCTGCGCCTTCTTTTCTTAAGTCATAGCGTGATACGCCATCTCCAAAATTTATTTTATCGACAATTTTAAGTTCTGTAAGTAGCTCCAACGTCCGATAAACAGTTGCTAAACCAATCTCTGGCGCCTTTTCCTTAACGAGGAGGTAAACATCTTCAGCACTCAAGTGATCTTCTTCGCGTTCAAGCAAAACCCTGACGGTAGCTTCACGCTGAGGAGTCAGCTTATAGCTGGATGAATGCAACTGCTTCTTTATACGCTCAATTCTGCTTTCCATAACACACATTCCTCCCTCGCCACGTTCCTCATTCATTATATCAAAAGAAAGGGATGTGTCCAACGAAAATAATTACAATCTAATAAATGAAATCATTATTAAGTAAAAACTATTCTATTTTGAAACAAGTTCAATTATGTTTTTCATGAGAATCGGCGACGCATAAGCCTCAAGAGTTGAGGCGATAATCGTCAGTGCCGAAATAAACATAAAAACAGCCGCGTATTTCGTAAAAAGTGCGAAAGGCGATTCTGTCAAATTTGTTTTCTTCATCAGCAGCTGCTTGACAATTTTCAATGAGAAAGAGATGGCAACCGTACCCATGATAATAAATGCCGGTATTAAGATTATATTTTGAGGCAAAACCGATACAAATGAAAGCAAAAAGCCTTGCCATCCCATTTGATTCACTAAAAAACCTACCGTAAATCCTACGACCATTCCTTTTAAGAATAACATAATCAGAATAACCGGCAACCCGATAATTGAGATGCCAAGCACCCACATCAGACCAAGATATTTCAGGTTATGAAAGAAACTCTGCTGAAGCATTTCAACCGAGCTTGCCACTTTCCCTTCAGATACTTGTCCGAAAAACCTGCTTAAATAAAAATACAAATCTTCTTTTTGAGTAAAATTCATGCTGTTGACAATGACCGCACCGAAAATAACCCCCATCAAAAACAATACAAATACAAATACATAAAGCGATGAGCGTTCTTTTATATGCTGAAAAATCATTGCTTTTAATGGATGTTTGCGCATATACCTTCCTCCTAGCGTTCTCTTACTAGATTGTATGAAAAAAGGAAGAAACTATGCCATTCTATCATTGCATTTTTTTCCAAGTGTTATATAATACTAAAAAATCAGAAAGGCGGTTTTGTCTTGAAAAATCCTTTATTAATTGATTTTCCGACTGAAATTACGACAGAAAGACTCTGCATCCGGGCTCCCCGTCCAGGCGATGGAAAAGAAGTCAATGCCGCCATCAATGAATCTATGAATGAGCTTAAACCGTGGATGCCTTTTGCTCAAAAGCCTCCGACACTCGAAGAGACGGAAGCAAATATCAGACAATCGTGCGCGAAGTTCATTTTGCGCGAGGATCTGAGGCTGCTCATTTTTAATCGTAAGAAAGGCCACTTTATTGGAAGCACCGGTTTTCACCGGATGGACTGGGATGTACCTAAGGTAGAGATTGGGTATTGGATTTCAACGAAATATGCTGGAAAAGGCTATATGACGGAAGCAGTTGAAGCTCTGACGCTGTTTGCAGTAAAAGAATTCGGCGCTAAACGTGTGGAAATCAGATGTGATCCTGAGAATATAAGAAGCCGCCGCATACCAGAGAAATTGGGATTTATATTAGAAGGAGTTCTAAGGCAGGATGATGTTTCAGCAGACGGCATGTCATTGCGTAATACATGCGTCTTTTCAAAGATTTTTTAATTTTCTTTCACATAAACAGCTTTGCTGAAAATTGGAAAGAAAGCATATCCTGCAAATATACCAAAAACATTTAAAATGAGATCATCCATATCAAGGCTGCCCCTGTTTGCTGCAAATTGTGCGATTTCCACTGCTGCGATACAAACACAGAATAGGCAAATGTTTTTCTCATTGAAGCTGCTCTGCTCTTAAGGAAAATGCCATATGGGATAAATAAACCGATGTTAGCAGCAAGATTATAGACGGCAATAATCGGTGAAACCTGTCCTGAAAAATAATAGCTGATCGTGTAAAACGGCACGAGATTATAGCTGTTCCCTCCAGAATCCGGTCTAATAAACAGCAAGATCAGCAGACCAACCGTATATAGGATAAGACAAGCATGAAACAGTTTTTGCGGGACAACCATCACCTGCTTCTTCCATAAAAAAAGAAGTAATGCCGCTAGCGCCGTGACACAGAACCATACAACAGCAATGACAATCGGGTGTAAATAAGCAGTTAAGCTCAGCCATAGCGGCAGCAGCAGAAAAAAATTACTTTGTGAGACCGCAAGTGAAATCAAATACGTTTTTATCATGTTCTAATACCTTTCAAACTTATATTTGCTGAAGGCACTTCACATTGAAGTGCCTTTATTAGTTAGGGGCAATTTTCCCGTAAACTCCGCCGCCTCCAGGGACAGCACTAAGCTTTCCTTCCCTGGCAGCTATTATATAATCTGCTGTTTTAGGAGGCAGAACCTTTAATAGGTCCGGTCTTGAGATCTCATTTAAGATAACCATCTCGGTACCAAAGGCCATTTTTAATTTCCCAAGAGTCTTGGGGCCGATTCCGGGAATAAACTGCAAAGGCACCTGGTGCACATATGGAGGACGTTCTGGTTTCTCAGTGTTGTTGTCTGCCAGCTCCTTCAAGCGGGTGCTGACCCCTTTAGTCGTTCTCTTGCTGCCGCAGCTTTGGCATAACGTGTTCACTGCCTCTTTTTGGATGCCGCATTTCTCGCAGGTTGTGCCATAATACTTGCCTAATAGCGGATTTAATCCATGATTTGAAAGAATTGTCCGGTTTCCTATTTGTTTCAGAGCCTTTTTCAGCTCTTCGAAAGAAGGTTCCTCTAATTGAAGCTTCTGATACTCCCTCCCAATTTTAGCAAGTGAGTGTGCGTCAGAGTTTGTTAAAAAAGGATACGGATTCAGTTCAGAAACCTGAGAGGCCATACCCGTGTCAGAGCTTAAACCAAGCTCAACCGCATCAATCAAGTCCGGATCTAATACTTGATCAAGCCTAGAGGATACCCCGCTGCCGTAAAGGCTTTTGTGTGGTGTGAAGATATGAGCGGGAATAAACAGGCCTCCAAGCTCGTTTACTTTTTTCTGAAGAACTCTCGCATCTTCATACATTCTTTGAGTACTTAATGTAATATTTTTAACCCTAAGCGACAGCCATTCAGAAAACTGCTTCATCTGATGAATAGCCGGCATAAAGACAAGCACATGCAATGGACCTTTGCACGAGTTATCATAAACTTCAATTTCGGAGCCGAGAATCATTGTGGTCTGTTTAAATTGAATACCGCCCTGGGCATGTTCTGACCATATTCCTTCTTTTAAACCCTGATCCAGGGTATCCAAAATCTCCGGTACGTGGCAGTCAATGATTCCGATTATGTCCATTCCTTTATGCTCGCTTGCTTCAATCAAAATATTTTCAAGCGTAAGCTTATTTGAAGCAGTTATTTTAACTGGTTTGCCTGAACGTGTCCGTCCGATATGAATATGTAAATCTGCAAAATAGGTATTCATTTTATTTTTGAAGAGCCAGTTTCAGCTGCAGATACTGAACAGCGTAAGCTGTTTTCGCATCGAAAATCCGCTGATTATCAATCATTTCCTGCGCTTCCTCAAGTGTCACCTCCAGAACATCTACAAATTCATCCTCATCAAGTTCTGCCTTTTCGGTTAAAATCTCCAATTCTTCCGTAAAATATAAATGCACAAGCTCATCTGCAAACCCTGGTGATGTATAAAACGAAAGTAAGTGCTGAAGCGACTCCGTTGTATACCCTGTTTCTTCTTCCAGTTCCCGTTTAGCCGTGACATCAGGCTGTTCCCCTTTTTCAAGCTTGCCGGCAGGGATCTCAACGAGGACTCGCTCCATCGCTTTCCGGTATTGCTGAACCATGACAATTTTGTTTTCTTTAGTAATGGCGATCACAGCAACCGCTCCCGGATGCTTGATAATTTCTCTTGTGCTTGTTTTTCCGTTCGGAAGCTCTACTTCTTCTAAGTACAAATCAATAATGCGACCGGAAAATAATTTTTCAGATGATTTTGTTGTTTCTTTTAAATGATTCATACTCATTCCTCCGCGTTCTACAAATTCTGCTTTTCACATACATTCTATCATATTAAGAAAAGCGGAATCGCCCGTTTAGCTTGGGGCCTGACAGATAAGAATCCGGCAGTAAAGTCCGGGTTTGACTTTTTTGACGATTTGTTCTGGCCGAGGAGTTGGGCGATGGAACTGGACATAGATGAGAAAAACTTTATACCTCTTTATCAATTAACGAAGAAACGAGGCGAGCGCATATGAAGATCTACCTTCTTGAAAAAGGCGTCGTGCTGGTCGGCAAAGCTTGGGAAGTACGTGAAAAACTGAAGGAATACAGCAGGAAATATGCAACGGTTGAGCAGTGGACAAAAGATAAGTAAGCGTCACAATTGCATTTTCATCTCTCTTGTACTAATGTCAAAGCAAGACGTACAGTCAGGAGTGATACGATGAAAAAAAGACAGTTAGGCACATCAGACTTATTTGTCAGCGAACTTGGACTTGGCTGCATGTCTCTTGGGGCAGATAAAGAACAGGCAGAGTCCGTTATCGATGCAGCCCTTTACGAAGGAATTAACTACTTTGATACAGCAGATTTGTATGATTTTGGACTGAATGAAGAGTTCGTCGGAGATGCACTAAAAAAACGAAGACAGGATCTGATCCTTGCAACGAAGGCCGGCAACCGCTGGAACGAGAACAAAGACAGCTGGACATGGGACCCATCTAAAGCCTATATAAAAGAAGCTGTGAAACACAGCCTTAAACGATTGCAGACAGATTACATCGATTTGTATCAGCTGCATGGCGGCACGATTGAAGATAACATTGACGAAACGATTGAAGCGTTTGAAGATCTGAAAAAAGAAGGCGTTATCCGCTATTACGGAATATCATCGATCCGCCCAAATGTCATTAAACAGTACCTGGAAAAATCATCGATTGTTTCAGTCATGATGCAGTACAGTCTGCTCGACAGAAGGCCTGAGGAATGGTTTTCTCTTCTTAAAGATCACAGCGTCAGCGTGATTGGAAGAGGTCCTTTAGCAAAAGGACTGCTGACAGATAAATGGGAATCCAAGCTATCTGAAAAAGGATACCTTTCCTACAGTGAGGACAAACTCCGCCAGCTGCTTCCATCCATCGATGCAGAAACGGATCTGACTCTGACAGAAACTGCCGTGCAATACTCACTGAAGCAGGCTGCAGTCGGATCTATTATTCCGGGTGCCAGCAAAATTGAACAGGTTCAGGCTAATTGCCGTGCTGCAAATGCACGTCCTTTATCTGGGGAGGAATATATAGCGCTGCAGGCTTTGACGAAGTTTGATAAATATGAGCAGCATCGTTCGTAATATTTAAAGCTTTTTTAGGGATTCTTTCCGGATACGGTGAGAATCCTTTTTATTTTTGTTGATCTCCAAATTGCCTCCAGGTCTGTCAGCTAGTTGGAGAAAAGCAGAGGGAACAGCCTCCAATAAAGCCGCTTCATCACGCTGCAGTTTTTTCTGCGGCATTTACATTTTTTATCTTTTTAAGCAGAAGATATGTAAAAGGGATAAAAGAAAGGAATGATTTTATGATTTATATTTATAATTGCTATGGCGGCACACATTCCTCTGCACTTGCAGCAGCCTACCATTTAGAGAAGTTAGCAAGCAATACAATACCATCTAAAAATGAAATACTTTCTGTTGATATGTTCAATAAACTAACTTCAAAAGATATGGGAAAGATTTTCTTTCATGGCATTGACTCAGATGGAAATAAAGTGTTTTCCTTAGGGCGGGGTTCTTCTAAGCTTATTGTACCCTCCATTCAAAGTATGCTGGAAATACTTAATGAAAAAGGAAAACTGGAAGAAAAGATCATCTTTTCAAACACTTCACCCACAGTTCCATTAGCGATGACCCTTGGAGGACTTTTTTCGCGAAGATTAAAAATAGACTTTATTGGTGTACCTTTATTAGTAATAGGAGCGAAAAAAGCCCATCCGGATCTTATTCAATTAGTACATAATACCAAAGAGGCAGGAAAAGCCGCCATACGAAACATTGAAATTCTTGATAACGGTTTTGGCAGATAGCGAAAGCCTCATCAGAGAAGCGGTGATACTCTAATTAACGTCACACTTTCTTATCTGATTGCAGAAATTCAAATTCCGTTTTATAAGGTTTTGCTCAGCTTATCTATCGTAATTTTATCCTTCATAAGCCTGCTTTAAGGTTTTAATATCCATTTTCTTCATTTGGAACATTGCTTTTAGAACTCTTTCTGATTTTTCAGAATCAGAACTGCTTATCATTTCGGTAAGACAGGTTGGAACGATCTGCCACGATACACCGTACTTATCTTTAAGCCAGCCACAAACCTGGGCTTTTTCATCTCCGCCCTCTGTGAGCTTTTCCCAATAATAATCGATTTCTTCTTGTGATTCGCAATTGACAATGAATGAGATTGCTTCTGTGAATTTGTATTGTGGACCGCCGTTCAAAGCTACGAATTCTTGTCCTTCCAGCTGAAATTTCACAGTCATCACTGTTCCCTCTGAGATCCCGCTGATATGATGTCTTTCTTTTCCATATCGAGTGATTTTTTCTATCTTCGAATTTTTAAAGACTGAAGTGTAAAAGACTGCTGCCTCTTCAGCTTTTAAATCAAACCACAAGTTAGTTGTGATTTTTTGGATTTTGTTTTTCACTTTTTTTCTCCTTCCTGCTTTTCATCGTTACTGAAAGATTTTATTTCATTATTTATAGACTACTTTCATTCTGATTCTTTAAGGATATATTTAATCCTGCTTCTGGCATAATTTTTTCATCTAATTCTATTGTAAATTTCCATAAATGGAATAAGATTCAGAGATTCTTGGTTTGAAATCATTTTGGAAATCACCTGCAAACATTATAAAGTAAAAAGCAGTTGAAAGATCGATCGATCTTTCAACTGCCTAATTTATAAATTATTGGACTTTTTCAGTGCCCTCGTTCAATACCGAGGCCATTTATCAGCAGCATTTCTCTTTTTTTATGGGATACAGGTCATTAAAACGAAAATCATTCTGTTTCTTAATTAAATCTCTTTTTCAATTCTTCTAATGTTAAATCCTTAGTTTTTTCAACTGGTTTATTGGACGTTGGGAAATATGGGTTGATCGACATGAAGTTCTTTTCGACAAAGTTAAAGTCAATAATGTCAACGACTCCATCTTTGTTTAGATCTTCTTTCAATTTATCCCCTGTATTACCAGCGTTATTTGCAACAAGTTTTGCGTCATAAATATCGATTACATGATCTCCGTTGACGTCTCCTGCAGCAGCCGTATCCGTATAGATAGTAAAGAAATTACCTTGGACTTTTCCATCAATTGTCCTGCTTAAAGTTTGTTTTTTACTGTATAGGAAATGACCAGGAATATCTACTATTAACGTATAATCATCTTTTGTTGCAGGAATATCTTTAAACGTCATATACCCTTTATCTGAAATATCTGCACGGTACTGTTTGCCTTTTTTATCTACTAGATAAGCTTTTGTTCCAATTTTCGAATAATCTAAATCATAGTTGTCTAGATTAACTGCTTCACCATGATAGTAACCTTCTGCCCATGAGTGCTGAGAGATGAATTTAAACTTTTCAGCAAATGTTGGTAAAGAATACTTACTGCCAGAGCTTGTTTGATATGAAGATTCTTGATAATAGAATGCACTTTCTACCATATAATTATGGTCATCGACTACTTTTAATGTGATATCCAGTAAATCAATATCATTATTAATTGAAACTGGCAATTTTGTCTTTTTGTCTGAAATATCTAAAGCAAATGTTGAAATGTTAGACCAAGTGTTTTCTGTAAATTGCGGCTTTGCAACGCGAACAGTCCAATTATTTTTCTTTGCAAGATCCTCCAGCTGTTTTGATGGCTTAACGCCTGCAACTTTATAGAAATCAGGGACATCGATTGTGACAGAAGCACTTGTTAAATCTTTCGCGTTTTGAACTGTAAATGTATTTACAAACTCTGATCCAAGACTTACACTTTTTGCATTTGGTTTTATTGTAGAATATTTATCCCCTTTGTTAATAAAAGTAAAGTCTGGAAAAACCGGATTTCCTGCTGTTGCGTAATCATAAGTATAGATAGCAACATTTGTTGGATCGTTTGCATATTCTTCTGGCAGGACACCAAATTTAAATTCACCATTTGCATTTGGGAAAAATTCAGCTGTTGGCCAAAAAGAATCTTGATATGCGTAGGCGGTATTTTCTTCTTGAGTGATGTCATGTCCTCTGCTTTTTAAATAGTCAATCGTATCATCATACAATTTTCCATGCACCCAATATGCTGTATAATCTTGTCCGTCGTAACTTTCAGTTGTTAAATCTGAACTTGTAAGTTCTTTGATTCCTGTTTTCTTATCAAATTCCAGTGTTGGAGCTGTATTATCGATCACCATGTCATTATCGATTTTATATGTTTTACCATCTACTCCTGTACCGATATAAGAAACAATGTATTTACCTTCTTTAAGTGGTTCATATTCAAGTGCTAATGGTTTATTCGGATCACCTGTAAAATGTTTTACCTCACCTGAAAATCCGAAGAATATAAAGTAATCCGTATCAACTGACGCATTTTCTAAATTAAACGTGCCATAATACCCAATTGGTTTTCCATCTAGATCGCTAACCACTACATCAATCGTTTTCATATGACTATTTAACTTGAAATCGACTGGTGTAAACGGCTGGATGTATGGATGAAAGTTACTAAGGTCATTCGTTATTGCATGTTTATAAAATTTTAGCTTTTCGAATCCAGGTTTAGCATAACGAACATGGAAAGGAATTTGATATTCTGCAGTTTTCGACTCATTTTCAATATAAATATATCCCTGATATACACCAAATTCTGCATTAGCTGGAATTGATATTTCTGCATTAATATTTTTATTCTCATTTCCATTCACTTCAATCGTCGATGGTAATTGAAGCGTCACACCATTCTTGCCAGCTTCCTTTGAGACGCCATCGATTGTTAAAAATTCTACCCTTGTATGATATGTTTCTAGTTCACTGCTTAAATTCTTAATAGAAATCGAGGTTGCTCTATTTTGCGTCTCACTTGATTGTGCAATACTGCCAAAAGGTATAGATCCCGAAATGTCATCGATTTCTATTTTTAATCCATTTTCATCTAAGGAAGTCGTCTTATTTTGCACTTCAAAAAGCGTTGTATTGTGGACTGCCTCATATGCATCTACACGTCCTGCTCCAACTTCATTCACATTGTACGTACGGCCTTTTAAAGGATCTGCAGTATTCATTAATGCTGCCTTTACATCTGCAACTGTATAATCTGGATGTGATTGTAATAATAAGGCTGCAACCCCCGCAACATGTGGAGTTGCCATGGATGTTCCGCTTAAACTCGCATAACCGCTTGAGTAATCGACACCATCTTCTGGACTATTAATATATTCTGGAACAGTAGAGAATGTAGAAACTCCAGGTGCTACTACATCAGGCTTAATATCAAAGTTATTACTGACAGGACCGCGTGAGCTAAAATCAGCTAACACATCACCTGCAGTCATATTTGACTGTAAGTCTGTTAATTTAAGTTTAGCTGCAGGATCTGCTTTTAATTTTTCTGTAAGTTTTACTCCATCGTCATGTAACATTTTAAATGTTGGGACATAACCATGATTTTCACCTAGGTAAATTGGAATTTCGCCATCAACATTATTGAATATCAATACAGCTGCAGCACCTTTATCGTGAGCACGTCGAATTTTTTCATCAAATGATATTGTGCCGCGAGAGATTAATGCCACTTTCCCATTAATTTCTTTGTCAGTATAATCCTCTTCTGTGCCAATTCCTACTTCAACAACATCATACTCTTTATCAATTAACTTTAGATAATCTTTACCAAGACCATGCCCCATTAAAGTATTTTGAACTGAAATATCTGCTAAACTTGCTTTAACGGTTGGAATATCAGTCGGAACATCACTTGCACCAACAGTGATTGCCAGTGGAGAAGCACCTGGTGAACCTAACGTACCAGGACTTGGCCCTGCATTTCCTCCGGCTATAACTGGTATGACCCCTTTTAATGCTGCGTTGTTGATTGCTACAGATGTTGCGTCTAAGGAATGATTATTACTATTACCCAATGATAGATTTATCACATCCATTCCATCTTCTACAGCTCTTTCAATACCTGCGATAACCGATGAATCATAACCTGATCCATATTCTCCTAATACTCGATATGCATACAAGTCAACATTCGGAGCTACACCTGTCATGGCATATTCAACATCGTTTTTAGGGTTGGATGCGATGGTGCCAGCAACATGAGTTCCGTGTTCTGTATAGTATGAACTACCATTAATCGATTCAGGTTGATCAGATGCAAGCCATTGCGCTCTAGTTGTTTCCATTGGATCAGAGTCATTATCGACAAAATCATATCCGCCTTTATAAACATCTTTTAAATCAGGGTGATTATAGTCAATCCCTGTATCAAGCACCCCAACTTTTATTCCTTGTCCTTTTAAGCCCTCATTATGTAAACGATCAACTCCAATATGAGGAAGCGCTGGCGGAATTACTTTTGCAGTTGCTTGTTCTTGAGCAGCAGTCGATTCATTTATCGGTAATTTAACGACATTGTCTTTCCAAATCCTTTTAACTACACCAGTCTCAAGCAAGGTATTAATTTCATTTGCAGGAATCGTCATAGCCATTCCGTTAAATACATTCTGGTAAGTTTGTTTAATTTTATAGTGAAGTGAATTTTCTTTTAACTTCGGGTTCAATTCCTTCTTTTTATTGAAAAGCTCCTCTAAGCGCTGCTTGAAATATTCCTGTTCTCCGTTAATCTTTTCTGCTTTATTTTTTGATGTGCCTTTTGAGTTTGATTGCTGCGTAATATCGTTCGGAGCTGTTTTGAACTCAACAATGATATTTGCGGTTTTATCTTTAAGTGACAATAATTTCGGATCAATAATGAAGCCTTCTTGTGGGGTTAAACGTTTAATAGACTGTCTTTGTTCTTCTGATAATCCTTTTAAGATCGATTCAGCAGAATTTGAAATCGCATAAGATTTTTGTTGAGGCATTAAAAAAGATGTGAGAATGCTAGATGCTAATACACCCGTTAACATAACATTTAGTATTTTTTTCTTCTTCCGAAATTTCATCCATCAACTCTCCTTATAGTATAACATTTTATGGAAACTAATTGGTTCAATATTCCTTGTTTCATCGCATTCCTCCCGATAGAAAGATAGTGTAAAATTAGAGTAGAATAATTAGAAAACTCTATTAATTCATATTGTACTTGAGCTTATATGTAAGGTAAATTGGGGGAATTGTCTCATCAATGGACCTGTTTTTAATTGAAGAATAGTAAAACCATTTAAAATACATTGTTAATATTTGTAGAAATACGCGTTATCAGAGAAATCGCACCAATTAAATAGGTAATTTTAATGAAATTATCCATTTTATACTTGGGGGAATTTTGGTACAAATACGTAAATATGAATATTTTTCAAAGGAGAAATACGTTATGTATGAGGGGAAAATCATAAAATTTTATCGTGAAAAAAATAAAATAACTCAAGAGCAATTAGGAAAAGGTATTTGTTCTGGTACTCATATTAGTAAAATTGAGCGTTTACACACTGAATATGCCCCTGAAATTGTCACCCTTTTATCAGAACGTCTAGGTATAAATATGAAATATGAAATAACAAAACTCCGTAATCTTAAAGATCGCTTATATCAATGGCAGGATGTTATTATCATGCAATTATTTGATGAAATGGATCTTATCAATGATGAACTTGAAAAAGAAGATTTAATTCAAATCTCAGAGTATATAAATCTTTATCAATTACTTCGAGTCAGGTACTTACTGATGCATAATTTACCCGATGATGCTTTTAATATCATCCATGGAATCCAAAAGAATGAACATAAATTATCATCCTACGAAGCCAACTTATTAAAACACGTATTAGGCATTTACTATTTAGCAAAACATGAAAATCTTCATGCAGTCCATACACTAAAATCTATCGATGAATCAGACTACAATAACAAAGAATATACCTACCATCTAGCAGCTGCATACCATTCCATTGAATCACCTGTCATGGCTTATTATTACGCAGATAAGTCGCGTCAATTTTTTAAAGAAATTAATAACTATCTTAGAGTGATTGATGCAGAAATGCTTATGCTGATCCAAGTTAAAGATGATGGCGAATTTAAAGAGACGATTCAAAGGTTCCAAAACCTGATCAAAAGCTGCGAACTTTGTCATTCACCTGTTCGAAAAGCAAGGGTATTACACAACTTAGCTTTTGAATACTTCAGACGGAATAAATTTGAGCTTGCGTGTAAGTACTATAAAGAGTCAATGAGTCTCAAAGATAATGATTCAAGTCCTTATTTACTATCTTTAGACGGATATATTAGAAGTTCATTAAATGGGAGCATACTTACTCGAGAGGAACTAATACATCTTGTTAAAGAGGGACTTGAAACTGCTATAAAGAAAAATGAAAGACTTTTTATTATCTTATTTAATCTACTTAGTTTTTTAATTGAAGAGAAAGAAAAAGAATACCATCAATACTTATGTGATCAAGCTTTACCAATGTTTACACAATTTGGCTTTGTCTATTTGATCCAGCGTTCAAAAAAAGAATTGTTTAACTATTACATTAAATTTAAACAAACTAATAAAGCCTTAAAAATGGCGGAATTGCTAATCAATCATGAAAAAAAGTCATGTCACTTATGATAAGTGACATGACTTTTTTTACCTTTATAATTAATTTTTGTGAATGTTAAATTAGAATTTCTAGTTAGTATTTACCTTGCTTTCTATGGTCGTACGTAATGCTCTTCGTAAAATTTTGCCTGTGCTATTCTTAGGCAATTCACTTAACAATTCTATCTCTTTTGGTACTTTATATTTGGCTAATTTACCTTGCAAAATAATAATAAGTCATTAGTACTGCCTAAACCACTAAAGAAATTCCATAAAAAGGTAAGGTTACACCTTCGAATTTTTTCTGCAAATGGTAAGCCTGATTATACTGCGGATTATTTCTTAAACGATGAAAAACTATTTTCTTTATTAAAAATTAACGGTCAAGAATAAACCAAGAAGCAGCAACAGGAAAATCTGTAGTTGATCCTCTAAAAATGTTTCTAAACAAGAAGTAATTAATGTCACAGCAAAAACACACACACAAAAAAAGACTCCATTTTGCGGAGTCTCTACCATCCAGTCATTTATAATCAGACCAATTCATATTGCTGTCATTAAGCAGCTCTTCAAAGCTTTTGTTCTTTTCTTTTTCTTTTTTCTCTTTGATTTTTTGAAGGCGTTCTTGCTCTGCCTTCTGCTCCTGTTCTTCCAGCAAACCTTTTTTCATGTTTGAAAGCTTCTGGAACAAGTCAGACTCAATATGATTCTTTAAGTTTAGGCTATCGTCAGTTTTTTTAGGCTGAGGTCTTTGCTGTTTTTTTTGTTTTTTAGCCATGATGATCACTCCCGTATCCTTTCATTATATACAAGAAAGGTGGTTTATAGAAAGCGATTTGACCCTTTTAATAAGCATCGAGTTTTACATCGTCTCCGATAATCAGCGCAGGCTCTGTAGATTTTTTGATATCTTCGATCGTGTAGCCTTTTGCCACTTCAACAAGCTTTAGTCCAAGCTCTGTCACATCTATGACAGCCTGATCTGTAATAATGCGGTGGACAACCTGTTTCCCCGTAAGAGGCAATGTGCACTCATTCAGAATTTTTGGTTCGCCTTTTTTGTTTACATGCTCCATGATGACAATGATTCTTTTTGCGCCATGAACTAAATCCATGGCACCTCCCATTCCTTTTATCATCTTGCCTGGAATCATCCAGTTTGCGAGATCTCCTGTTTCGGATACTTCCATTCCCCCGAGAATAGCCACATTGACGTGTCCTCCGCGGATCATGGCGAATGACTCAGCACTGTTAAAATAAGCAGAACCCGGAATAGCCGTTACCGTTTCTTTTCCGGCATTAATTAAGTCAGGGTCCACATCTTCTTCTTTCGGATAGGGTCCAATTCCAAGAAGTCCATTTTCAGATTGAAGAACAACCTGTTTGTTTTCGCTGATATAATTGGCAACAAGTGTCGGCATGCCGATTCCCAAGTTGACATAGAAACCGTTTTCAATCTCCTGTTCTGCTCTTCTTGCAATTTTTTCACGTACTCCTACTTTATCCTGTATCATCGCTTTGCCTCCTGTCATCCTATCTTTTGAACCGTTAACCGTTCAATGCGTTTTTGCTGTTCACCGAGTATCAATGATTGTACATATATGCCTGGAGTGTGAATCTCACTTGGATCAATCTCTCCAGCTTCTACAAGTTCTTCAATTTCAGCAATCGTTACTTTTCCGGCTGCCGCAATCATCGGATTGAAGTTTTGAGCTGTTTTATTGTAAAGCAAATTGCCCATCTTATCTGCCTTCCACGCACGGACAAGACTGAAATCTGCCGTTAGCGCTTCTTCCAGCAAATACTCTTTTCCCCCGAAGCTGCGCGTCTCTTTACCTTCTGCGATTGGCGTGCCTACACCTGCAGGCGTGTAGAAAGCAGGGATACCCGCACCGCCTGCCCGGATTTTTTCAGCGAGCGTTCCCTGCGGGACAAGTTCCACTTCAATTTCCCCGGAAAGAACCTGGCGTTCAAATTCTTTGTTTTCACCAACATATGAGCTGATCATTTTTTTGATTTGCTTATTTTTAAGAAGCAGGCCAAGACCCCAGTCATCTACTCCGCAATTGTTAGAGATGATCGTTAAATCTTTTACGCCTGTTTCTACTAAAGCAAGAATCAAATTCTCAGGAATTCCACATAAGCCAAACCCGCCAACCATTAATGTTGATCCGTCTTTAATGTCTTTCACTGCGTCTGTAAAAGATGTATTCACCGTTTTCATTTATTTCACCCCGGAATTATAGATTTTCTATGATTGTTGCTACGCCTTGTCCCCCGCCGATGCAAAGTGTCGCCAATCCGCGTTTTGCATCTCTGCGTTTCATTTCGTGAATGAGTGTAACAAGGATTCTTGTACCGCTTGCTCCGATCGGATGTCCAAGAGCAATTGCCCCTCCGTTTACATTCAGCTTTTCTTTATCAAAATGAAGTTCGCGGTCAACCGCAATGGATTGTGCTGCGAAAGCTTCATTTGCTTCAACAAGATCAATATCCTTCATGCTGAGTCCGCTCTTCTTAAAGGCTTTTTGCACTGCTGCAACCGGTCCAATCCCCATGATGCTTGGATCTACGCCAGCGTTGCCGTTGGCTGTAATTTTAACCAGCGGCTGAATGCCAAGCTCTTCCGCTTTTTTCCGGCTCATCACAACTACGGCAGCTGCACCATCATTTATTCCAGATGCATTGCCGGCTGTTACTGATCCGTCTTTTTTGAAAGCAGCCCGCAATCCTCCAAGCTTTTCAGCTGTTGAACCCGCTCGCGGAAACTCGTCCGTATCAAATGTGACGGCATCTCCTTTGCGCTGCGGGATAACTACTGGCGTAATTTCATTTTTGAACGTTCCAGCCTGGATCGCATCTGTTGCCTTTTTCTGGCTCCAGGCAGCAAATTCATCCTGCTCTTCTCTTGAAATTTCATATTTATCGCATAAATTTTCCGCGGTTACTCCCATATGATAATTGTTGAAAGCACACGTTAACCCGTCGGAAACCATTGTGTCAATCAGCTTTTGATCACCCATTTTAAATCCGTCGCGTGCATTTTTTAATATGTACGGTGCCTGGCTCATATTTTCCATTCCGCCGGCTACGATTATATCAGCATCTCCAGACAGTATAGCCTGTGCAGCAAGGTGAACCGTTTTCAGCCCTGAACCGCAAACTTTATTGATTGTCATAGAAGGAATGTTTTCCGGCAATCCTGCTTTAATAGCTGCCTGTCGTGCAGGATTTTGGCCAAGGCCTGCCTGAAGGACATTCCCCATAATGACCTCGTCCACCTGCTCCCCTTTTAATCCCGCTTTTTCGAGAGCGTCCTTAATAACGATAGCTCCAAGCTCAGGAGCAGATACACCCTTCAGCGATCCCCCAAAACTTCCAATTGCCGTACGGACTGCACTTACGATGACCACTTCATTGTTGCTCATTTTCTCATTCATCCCCTTTTTTCATTGGTTCATAGATTGGTTTCGCTAAATAAAGATAAATTCCTTCAAAATTTTCAAGATTCAAATTTCATTTGCATCTAATGCTAGTAAACTACTAATATAGAAATATGTAAACCCTTTCATAGAAAAGCGGAACCGACTGTTCAGCCCCGACAGGCAGATAAGAATTCACTCGAAAAGTCCGGTTTTGACTTTTTGGGGGAATTTATTCTGACCGAGGGGTTAGGAGGTGGAGCTAGACAACACGAAAAGCGGAATCGCCCGTTCAGCCCCGACAGGCAGATAAGGATACGACAGAAAAGAATCAACTGGAATAGGCCAATTGAAGTGAAAGTCGATAATTCGACACTTTTGTAATTAATCCCAAGACTTTCTCGATTTATTCCAAGACTTTCTCGATTTATTCCAAGACTTTCTCGATTTATTCCATGACTTTTTCGGTTTTTCCCGAGACTTTCTCGTTTTATTCCGAGACTTTCGTTATTGCGGTGGCGTTCGCTGCGGAATCCCCTGTTACGCCCCGCAAACAGGAAATGCATTCAGGCTGTGCCGAACGATCGGCTGCAGGCATCTATCTGACACACTCATTTTAGAAAGGCTGGTGCTTCAAGTTGAATCTTCCTGAACAGGTGACATTAATTGAAGTTGGCCCCCGTGATGGGCTTCAAAATGAAAAAAATGAAATTCCGACCGATATTAAGGTTCAGTTTATCAAGGAGTTAAAAAAAGCAGGATTTAAGGAAATGGAGCTGACATCGTTTGTTTCTCCAAAGTGGGTTCCCCAATTGAAGGATGCGGGAGATATTATTAAATACTGCACGGATGAGAGCCGGAATCTTGTGCTGACTCCGAACAAAAAAGGCGTGGCGCGGGCAATAGAGGCAAAGTGCCTGAATATAGCCTTCTTCGTGGGTGTAAGCGAGTCCTTTAATTTAAAGAATATTAATTCAACAACGAAAGAAAGCATGGAAAAGCTTCTGCCTCAAATCCGCGAGTTAAAAGCAGAAGGATACTTTATTCGGGCATGTGTTTCCACTGCTTTCTACTGTCCGTATGAAGGAAAAATTCATCCTGATGCTGTTCTGAACATTTGTCAGCAGTTTGCTGATGCCGGAGTGGATGATTTAAGTGTGGCTGATACAATTGGAATGGCGAATCCTCTTGAGGTTTATGAGCTTTTTTCCCGCTTGAAAGCTCAATTTCCTGACACGCTGCTGACGGCTCATTTTCATGATACGCGCGGCATGGCACTTGCGAATATTTATGCTGCTTTGCAGGCTGGAGTAGACAGGTTTGACACTTCTGCCGGCGGACTTGGAGGCTGTCCGTTTGCACCGGGCGCCACTGGAAATGCAGCGACTGAAGATGTTCTTCATATGCTGGAGACTATGAACATTGAGACTGGGATTGAGATGAATCAGCTTTTAAAAGCAGTAGAAGTGATTGAGCCCCATCTTGCAGGAGCGATTCAAAGCAAACAGTATCAGCTGAGCAAACGGGAGAATGCGGTTAAGTAAGAAATGCGGAAACAATGGCGGCAGCACAGCTTGGCAAACCTAATAAAAACAGCTGGGTCTCCGCTGAGAAATGCATTTGTCAGCAGGATCAGATCCCGTAGCAAATGAGGACACCCCCGGACATCATGATGAAAAACGATTGAAGATTCTTTGCAGCAAAACTGATGATACCCGCTATACATGCAATTACAATTCCAGTTCCCAATGCTTTCATGTTTTCACGCTCCCTCCTCTTTAAACGTATTGGATAGCAGGATGTTTCATTTTAGCCGTATAATTTCTCTTCTTTTTCCAAACGTTAGGATTATAGAAAGGAGCGAGGTCTCATGTCACAAGAAAAAAGTTCTAAAAGTCAAAAAGGAAAACCAAATGCTGATACCGTAAAGAAAACGATGGCGTTTGAAGAAATGGAAAAGGCTGTACATCCGACAAAGCGTCAAAATTCTGAACAGTGATCATGCAGCAAGCCGTCCTGGCTTGTTTTTTTTGCCTGAAATGCGACTATCCTTATTTCCCGTCCGGCTTTTCTCATGCTAAAATAATTTCATAACCTTTGAGAGGAAAATGCATATGAAAAAATGGCTGATCGGAGCAGGCATTGTTCTCTCCTACATTTTTATCGTGGGATTCTTTTTTACCAATCAGATGATGTACATGAAAAAGAAGACGGATAAAGAAATTATTGACCGTGAAAAAAAGGACGGACATTACGATGAGAAGGAATTTGATTCTTATAACAAAATTGAAGTTTCCATCCCTTCGAAATTCGGCTATGACATTAAAGGCATGCTTATCGCCCCTCATAAAACCTATTCGTATGTGATTATTTGCCACGGGGTCACGATGAACCGGTATAATTCCATCAAGTACATGAAGCTCTTTTTAAACAGGGGTATGAACGTGCTGATCTATGATCACCGGAGACACGGGGAAACGGGCGGTAAAACGACGAGCTTTGGGCATTATGAAAAATTTGATCTCCAGTCTGTTGTGCACTGGCTGAAAGATCGGGTTGGCGATGAACTGCATCTCGGCATTCACGGAGAATCAATGGGAGCTGTTACCACGCTGCTTTATGCAGGCCTGGTTGAAGACGGGGCTGATTATTATATTGCCGATTGCCCATTTTCTGATTTACAGGAGCAGCTGCTGTACCGCTTAAAATCCGATTTTAAACTTCCGGGTTACCTGGTTATGCCGATCGCAAGACGCTTTCTTAAACTCCGCGACGGCTATTCTCTGCAGGATGTCTCCCCCATTGCTGTAATTGACCGTATCCATCATCCTGTTTTATTTATTCACAGCAAGGACGACGATTACATACCAGCTGCAATGACACAGCAATTGTTTGATAAAAAGCCTGGCTTCAAAAAGATTTACTTTGCTGAAAAAGGTGCGCATGCTATGTCCTATACCGAAAACCGGGAAGAATATGAACGCATCATTGATGAGTTTTTTGAGGAATTGAAGAAAAAACGGCATACTGCCAAGCTATAAGAGAAATGCCCGGATTCAGGGCCCTGAATCCGGGCATTTCGTTTTAACCAAGAACATCTGTTATTTCTTTCATGTTTTCACCCATATAGGCGATGGCTTCGTCAATTGTGGCGAACTCTTTTGCCTCAAAGGTCATTTCATCCTGCAGAAGCCAGACATCTTTCTTATCCTCGTATACGCCGCCGATGGACCAATGAAGCAGTGTATAAGGATGATTGCTGTTTAAAAAGGAAACCCATGTTTTATTCAATGCAATATTTTTAAGTGACGTTAAGCGATCCTTCATCTTTTTCTCCACCTCACTTTACTGTCAAGCTCATGCGGGGATTCAAGATTTGCGAAGGACATGTCAGCATGTATGTGTTTGCTGTTTCATTAAAATCGATGGTCATTTTTTCATCTAAGAAAACCATTTTAGATTTCTCAACAAGAACTGAAAATGCATTTGTTTCGATTTCCAGATCATCACTGTCTTTTTCATCTATGAGCCAAAGTGCCGTAACACCGCTGACAACGCAGCCGCAGCCGTCTGTATCATATTTTAGTTTGATGTGCTTACCTGAATTCTTCTGTACGTTCCCTGAAATTTTTTTGATTGCTCGATCTGTCCATTTTATTTCCATCATCTATGTCTCCTCATTTCAGCTTGCTTACGGTCATTTTATCATAAGTTTCCAAAACACGCATAAGGTGAAAATTCATCAAAAAGGGATGATTTTGCCCTTTTTGATGATTAGTTGAACCAATCGGGCTTTTACGGGCAGGTTTCCCCACTGATTACTTTATAGAGCCATAAAACATGGAGTCGGGGATATTACTGCCCGTTAATGCGGGATGAGAGCTTGCTTTGTCACATTGGAATGCCCGAATGAATACTTGTGTGTATAGAAAAAAGGAGGTTATAAAAGATGGATAAAGTTCAAATTAAAGTGAATGATAATGGATCGCTCCGTGTCACCGGTGATGTGGAATTAGTTGATGCAGAGGGCAGCGTGTTTCAAACGAAACAAAGCTTTTCCCTTTGCCGCTGCGGGTTATCAAAGAGGATGCCGTTTTGTGATGGATCTCACAAGGGGACGTTTCAGTCAGTTGTGCGCGCTGAATAAGGCCGCTGATAAATTCACTATGTTGAAAAAGTTTTATAGCGAAAAACCTGATTTTATTAGCCGTTTCGAGATTTTTATTAGCCAAACTTCTGATTTTTATAGCTGAATTGCCATTTTCATTAGTCAAATTGCAAAACCAAAAAAGACTGTCTCAAAAGACAGTCTATTTCTCGCGGATATCTGTTATTTTGTTCAATGGCAGATCAAAGCGGGCTTCTTCTCCATTCACGATCCGAATGCATCCGCGGATCGGATCTACATAATGCACATATCCTTCCTGCACATGGAAACCATGATTTTCATAGTACGTAAAAGCAAGCTCACGGTTTTCTTCCATGGCAAGACTGATCAATTCATTGAAATGCTCCAGCTGCTGCTCATCCACCGCAGGCTTGGCTGCATATCCCTGTTCGATCTCAAGCTCCCGTAAAATTTTCACATGCTCAGGCAGCATCATGGATGTCCATTTGATATTGCCCCGGTCCCGAATCATGACGATCCCTCCTTTTGTTAAGCTTTATGTCCGCCGACAAGCTTGGCGCGGTGCCTCGCGGTGCCGGCGGTTGTATAGGAAACGGCGCGCAGCAGGGCATCTGAGCCGTATTTTCCCCGAATGGAGTCCATCACATAACCGAGGATCTGTTCTTTTTCACGGTTAGGCTGAAACAAATCCAGCTGCATTTCGGCATCATCTTCAATATTGGACAGAGCAATTGAAATTTTCCGGACGGTTTTATTTGCATAAAATTGATCAAATAATGCGATGCATGTTTCGTAAAGCTCCATTGTGATATTGGTTGGCTGGCGCATCGTCCGGGAGCGGTGAAATCCGCCTCCAAGTTCATCGTGACTGTAGCCGATCCCAAGGCTGACTGTTCTGCCCGCTTTCCGGTGGCTGCGTGCTCTTCTTGCGACTTCCTCGCACATCTCAAGGATGACATGCTTCACTTCTTTCGGGTCGGGATAGTCCCTCATTAAAATCTGGCTTTTGCCGAAGCTGATCTGCCCCTGCAGAATCGGTGCACCAATTTCAGACAGGTCAACGCCCCAGGCATGATAATAGAGCTGATTTCCCATAATGCCGAATTTCTTCTCCAGGACCTCAAGCGGATGACGCGCAAGCTGCCCCACATTAAAGATTCCCATCCGGTTCAGTGTTTTTTCAACCTGGCTGCCGATGCCCCACATTTCCCGGAGCGGCGCGACCTTCCAGAGCTTTTCCTTCACATCATCGTACGTCCATTCCGCAATTCCTTTTTTCTTCGCCTCTAAATCAAGGCAGATTTTAGAGAGCAGCATATTAGGACCGATGCCAATCGCACACGGGAGGGAAAATTCGCGTTCCATATCATCTCTGATTTTGTCTGCAATGGTCCAGGCATCTCCCCATATCCCCTCGACTCCATCGACTTGAATAAAGCTCTCGTCCACACTGTACGTATGGATGGCATCCTTTGGAACGTACCGGTGGAAGAGACGCGTAAGCTCGGTTGAGATCCGGACAAAGGAGGCCATCTTTGCATTTACAATGCGAATGCGGGGATCTTTTGGAATTTCGAACAAACGAGATCCGGTTTTAATGCCAAATTCCTTTTTCAGACAAGGTGAAGCTGCAAGCACAATACTCCCCTGCCGCTCTGTATCGCCGACAACAGCTAAATGGCATGTCAGCGGATCGAGTCCATACAGGACCGCTGCGCAGCTTGCATAAAAGCTTTTCATGTCAATGCACAGAATTTTTCGTTTTGGAAATTGACTGTAATCCTCAATCATAGTTCTTACTCCTCATGACAGAATATATGTTCGTTTCTATTGTATGATTAATAGTAAGCGAATATACGTTCGATTTCAATGGTAGTTTTTCCCGCAAAAAGCGTAATCGCCCGTTTAACTCCGGGAGTCAGATAACTTTGCTGACGAATCCGTTCTGGCCGAAGAGTTGGGCGGCGGAGCTGGACAATACGTAAAATTTTATAGATCCTATACTCCTAAAAACACCGGCTTGGCATCCGCTGAAAACCCGCTTATAATCATGTGTAAGAAGAGGTGGAACATGGATGAAAAATGGATTTATAAAATGATTCAGCAATCCTTTCAGCAATATGAGCTAGAGGGATCGCTTAGTGAAAAAGAAGCACATGATCTTGTGGCAAAAGTAATAGAAAAAAAGCAGCAGGAAGAAACGGAATGGTTTGAAGTAGTTGAGGATGTTGTGTATGGATATGTGACGAATCAGGAGCTATAGTCAGAAAAGCGGAACAGGCCATTCAGATATGGCAGGGAGATAAGAACTCAACAGAAAAGGGCAGGTTTGACCCAGCCGCTTGTATCATACAGCCGAAATGAGGATTTTCACAGCCGTTTTTGCAAATCTTTCAGCCGTTTTCGGATTTTAATCAGCCAAAGCGTTTTTTTTTGCTTCTGCCGTTTGTCAGCCGAATACCGCAAGCAGAGAAATTCAGCCGGCAAGCGAACAGCACAATGTTATTATCCGGAATTCTCCTGTAAAAGCACAAAACCGGCCGATGGGCCGGTTTTGTTTTATTTCCTTGATAACGCCTTCCCCGCCACTTTTTCAAACAAACGGGGCATAAGCTGATAAAAGCTGCTGCCCGCATTCATCCAGCCGGGCAAGTTAATTTCACGCCTGTCAGAGAGCATGGAGCCCACAATCTTCTCTGACACCCTATCAGGATTCAGCATAAAACGCTCCACATTTTTTACATAGTTGCCGCTTTGGTCGGCGATTTCGAAAAAGTCCGTTTTAATAGGGCCAGGATTAACCGATGTGACATGAATATTCGTTTCTAAAAGCTCCATCCGCAGGCTGTTTGTAAACCCGAGCACGGCATGCTTGGAAGCAGCATATAAGCTTGATTTAGGCGTGGCAAGCTTTCCTGCCTGTGAAGCGATATTGATGATGTGGCCATCGTTTCGCTTCTTCATGGAAGGAAGCACCATTTTTGTGCATGCGATTAAGCCGAAGACGTTCACTTCAAACATCGATTTCATTTCCTCAAGAGTAGCATCCAGAACAGTGTTGAAAATACCGAATCCGGCATTATTAACCAGAACATCAATTTGCGGAATGTCATTCATCATCTGGTCAAATGTCTGCTGAACAGCATTCAGATCACTGACATCGAGCTGATAGTAAAGACAAGAAACCTGGTAATTTTTTGTAATGTGTTCAGCAGCAGCAGCCAAACGGTCCGATCTTCTCGCAAGTAAAATGGGATGTCCGCCGCTCTTAGCCACAAGCACCGCCATTTTTTCGCCAATTCCGCCTGACGCTCCTGTTATGACTACGTAGCGGTTTTTCAGTCTTTCATTCATTTCGTACACCTCAGCAAGAATAAATTTTCTTTGCTCCCTCCATATGCCCTTTAATTACTCCCAATGCCTCTAAATAATCCAGCTGTCCAACCGTTTCCGACATAGTGAGCATCATTTGTCTTTTATAAAGATGCGGAAAGAGCCTCTGACAAGCTTCAAATGCTGTCATCGGTTTTTCTTTTATATAGCCGCGCACTTCAAATGCACGTTCCTCCTGTTTTTTCAAGCGATAGCGAATGAGTTCATGCGGCTGCAGCACCGTTTCCCCATGTCCTGAAAATACGTTTGAAATTGGAATTTTCAGCAGGGATCTAAATGATTCATTAAATTGGATCTGAGGTCTTGGCCGCTCTCCCCCATCCATTGGAGGCTCAAGCAGCGGATTTGCCGAAATATGCTGAAGAAGATGATCGCCGCCAAACATCAGGCCATCCTCCGCACGGTAAAGGGCGATATGCGTTTGGGCATGTCCCGGGGTTTCAATCACATGCCAGCCGTCCATGCCAGGAACAGAGTCTCCTTCCCTGAGAGATGATGTTAAGTTCCGTTTGCATGCATATTTCATCGACGAATCAAACTGAGCCAAATAAGGAAGCAGCCGCTCATCAATGCCAAATTCCGTGAACAGTTTCATAAAGAATTCTTTTTGAGAAGCCATAAATGACTCATCCTGCATGATCCAAGGCGCATTATATGGATGCCCGGTCACATCCACCGATTGGGGCAGGTAATCAAGCAGCCCGACATGATCTGGATGATGATGCGTCAGGATGACCTGTTCAATGTCTTCAATCCTGTATCCCGCCTGCTCCATTTGAGTATTCAGGGCAGTGAGGGCTTCTGGTGTTTTAGGTCCGGCATCAATCAGTGTCAGCCTATCTCCTTTTACAAGGTATACATTCACATCTCCTACTGGAAAAGGAGTCGGCAAGGTTAATTTGATGATCATATCTGATTTTGTTTTCATACCATCTTCCTCATTTGTTATTTTTATATAAGTCTAATATATTCAACGCATGACTTATGAATGTATATTCATTAATTATAAAGCTTATTTTACACGTTCACTGCAAATGTGTCATTATTTTCAAATAATTCATTGCAGAAATAGGAAAAAAATCCGCTTGACAAACACATGTCCAACCTAGCATAATGATGAACAAATCACTTTAATGCACGAATGCAGGAAATGAATATAGATTGAGCAATGAACAGGAATAGTAAATCAAGCAATGATAACCAGAGAGTGAAATCCGCCGGCTGAAAGGTTTCACCGTCCTCTTGCTGATTGAACCTGCCCTGTGAGCTCTCAGGCAAACTTGACGTGATCCCTCGTTACGGGATATTAAGTTGGGGTCATGCATCATGCATTTCCCAATGAAGGTGGTACCGCGGAAACCTTTTCGTCCTTTATTTTTAATTGGATGAAAAGGTTTTTTTATTTTTCAAAATCAGGAGGAATTCACATGAAACACATCGCATTTGTAGGTGCAGGCTCAATGGCAGAAGCCATCATTAATGGATTAATCAGCGGCGGTGTCTGCCTCCCTGAACATATAAAAGTCACAAATCGCTCAAGCATTGAACGGCTGTCCTGTCTCAATCAGGCTTACGGGGTTTCGGTTACAAAAAACAAACAAGAAACAGTTGAAGGTGCTTCTATAATTATCCTTGCAATGAAACCAAAAGATGTAAAAGCAGGAATTGAAAGCATCAGGGATTATGTGGACAGCAGTCAGGTCATTATTTCCGTCCTCGCCGGCATCTCGAGTGAAACCATCCGGGAACTTTTCGGAAAAGAGCTGTCCATAATCCGGGCGATGCCAAATACATCGGCTGCGATTCAGAGATCGGCAACAGCACTTGCATGCAATTCAGCGGTAACAGCGGATCAGCTGAAGCAGGCAACCGGTCTTTTTGAAGCAATCGGGACCGTTACCCGTGTTTTAGAACATCAGCTTGATGCTGTAACAGGTCTTTCCGGAAGCGGTCCTGCTTACGTTTATTACATCGCAGAAGCGCTTGAAAAAGCAGCCGCAGAAACCGGCCTTGAAAAAGAGACAGCGAAAGCATTGATTGCGCAGACCCTGCTCGGGGCAGCAGAAATGCTCCTTAGTTCACCAAAAGAGCCTGCGCTCCTCCGAAAAGAAGTAACAAGTCCTGGGGGCACGACTGAAGCCGGCATAGAAAAACTGGAGGAATATCAAGTCAGCGAAGCCATTGCTGCCTGTATTAACAGAGCGACTGAGCGATCGCAAGAGCTCAGAGAGATCTTTGCAAAAAATGCATTAAAAGAGCATATTTAAAGAGATTTCATGCAGGAAAAAGACAAGGTCAGGCAGGTCATAATTTTACAAGGGATAAAATATGTGACGGATAAAAAGGCTGATGAACTCATTGCAATATATAAAAATCGTTCCCGCATGATAGACACGGCGGAGGGATTTGCAGTTTACCCCTTCTCTAAAACGATAAGCGTAAAGAAGTGCTCCCCTCTGCTGAAGTTGAAGGGACAGTGTCAGCTTATTTCTCTTATTTAGATGCTTGCACCCGCTCGCTTTTAATAGAAAAAGAAAAAGAATGAGAAACGGGGTATTCTGTTTTGAAGAATTCTCATGCTCTGGAGTTTGCTCAATTGTTATTGAATGGTGATGAGCATGCAGCAGTCCAGGAATACAAGAATCACATACATGCTGAAGAAAACCGAACACATTCCCATTAAACTAAAAAAAGAGGCTGATCCCGATCATGGAAAGATCAGGCCAGTCTCTTTTTTCAGTTTTAAAGAGTCAGAGGGCTGGATGCTGTTTTTACGCCAAGGCGGAGTGTTAAAACCAGTCATTTAAAGACTCCTTCAAAACATTTAAACGCCCCCTATTTCTTCTCAAAAATCCTCTTCAGTGTAAAGGAAAGCAGCTTTGGACACGTTTCAAAAGAATATGGGAGATGCAGACGCTCCGTCCATTTGTGAGGATCCTTGCCGAATGGCCCGACATTTAAAACGGGTATGTTCAGGGCTTTGATTTCCTCAAGAGGAAGCTGATAATGGTCCCCGTAAATCGGCATGTTGGCAGTCAGCTCACGGATGGATTCTTCGCTTTCTCTGATCTGCAGGAAGCTTAAATCTGAAAGTCCGGCAAAATATTGCTGATTCTTGAGTGAAATCTGGAACTGATCCTTCGCATAGCTTTGAACCTCTGAAAGAATTCCTTGTATAAAATCATCCTCTTTTGAAGAAACAGACGGATAAAACGGCGGACTGTAAAAAACAACAATCAAAGGCGCAAGCTCCTTGCACAAGCCGGATAAGCCAGAGACAATTTTATTTGTGAAATGGCGGTCATCCAGATCCCCGCGGTTGGCTTTTAAATAATGAATATGTCTGTTCACTTCAGCCTCTCCGACTTTCTTCACAGCGTACTCAAGCAGGTCATCATAGGACATAACGGTTACTTGATAGGACGCAGGTGTATATGTGACAGACTGGCTGTAGCGTCTTGCTTTCTCGTCATAGAAGCGCTCAATATTGTTTGCCGCTTCCTCTGCTGTTTTCAAAAGCATATCATGCAGCTCAAGCATGCTGCGTTTCATTGTTAAAATATTAAAAAGCGTAACGGCTTCATGCGGAATTTGCACCGAATACTCTTCCTTTAAATCCTTTTGCATCAGATTCATCGGCGGAGGTGTAACTTCGTCATCCGCATTTTCGCTGTAGCGTTCATTCAGTTCAAGCAGCCTGTTAAGCTCTGATACCATCAAGTTTGCGTTTAATCCTGAAAAAGGCTCCCCAACATGGGTTTCAACTCCGCTGCAGTAAAATCCCGCAAGCACTTTGCCGATTGAACCCGAGTATACATAATAATTCTCATCGTTTGGATATCTCGAGAACATTGGTTCCGAGTTTACGCATGCCCGGTATGAAAGGTTAAACTGGTTTTTCAGATCTTTCAAAACAGGTACCGCGCCAAGCATACCGGCAGAATTCACTTCTTCATCAGGAACGGTCACCAAAAGGAGATTCCCATCAAACTCACCAGCCATTGCTTGCTCAAGCATTCCAAGCTGTACGGTCAGACCCGCTTTCATATCCATTGTGCCCCGGCCAAACAGCCAGTCGCCTGTTTCAATATCTTCTTTTACATGAGGAGGCAGCAGATCAGCTGAATTCAGCAGCTCCTTCGTTAATTCGTGGGGATGGAACGCTAAATGCTGCAGGTGACCATAATCTTTCACATCAACAACATCAAAATGACTCAATAAAAGAACGGTTTCGTCTGTCTGCTTCTTGCTTTTTACAAGCGCAGTCAGAAAATACCGTCCATCAGCCAGCGGATGCAGCTGAAGAAAATCAGGATTTTCTTTAAAATAAGGAAAATCATTCAGTAAATAATAAAGATGCTGTGCAAGTGCAATCTCATCTTTTGATCCTGTAATGCTTGCAAGGTTCACTAGGCCTGTTAAAAGTTCCGTCAGCTGCTGTTTTGATTGCCATTTTGAATTCATGATGAGACCTCCTATAATAAATGCTGTTTCTATTCTATAGAATTTTCGCAATTATTAAAAGAGGTGTCAGGCAACTTGAATGAAGTATGCATTTAAAGCTGTTATACTTTTTATGAAATTCATTTCAGGGAGGCAAAGCTAGATGAAAAACCATTTATTCACACCATATACCGTAAAAAATGTCACACTGAAAAATCGCATAGTGATGTCTCCAATGTGTATGTATTCTTCCCATCGCGAAGGCGGCATGGTTGAAGATTTTCACATGACACACTATATCAGCCGGGCAGTCGGCGGTGCCGGACTGATCATGATAGAAGCAACATCTGTCACTCCTCAAGGAAGAATCTCCCCTCAGGATTTAGGGATTTGGAACGATGAACATGCAGATGGACTTGCAAAGCTTGTAGACGGCATGAAGCAATACGGGGCAAAAACAGCCATCCAGCTTGCACATGCGGGACGAAAGGCTGTTTTAGAAGGTGAAATCATTTCTCCTTCAGCACTTGCTTTTAATGAAAAAATGAAAACACCCGCTGCAATGACGAAGAAACAGATCTCTGAAACCATTCAAGCATTTAAGGACGGAGCGATCCGCGCTAAAAAAGCGGGATTCGATATCATTGAGCTTCACGGTGCGCATGGTTACTTAATCAATCAATTCCTGTCCCCTTTGTCAAATAAACGGACAGATGAATATGGCGGAAGCAAAGAAAACCGCTACCGTTTCCTGCATGAAGTGATAGAAGCAGTAAAAGATGTATGGGATGGCCCATTGTTTGTCAGGGTATCCGCAACAGACTATCATCCTGAAGGATTAGACGTAGAAGATTATGTGGAATTCAGCACCTGGATGAAGGAACAGGGCGTTGATTTAATTGATGTCAGCTCAGGGGCTTTAGTGCCTGCAGATATAAAGGTTTTCCCTGGATATCAAGTAAAATTCGCCGAGCGCATCCGGGAAGGAGCAGGCATTGACACTGGTGCGGTCGGACTCATCACATCAGGAATCCAGGCAGATGAGATTCTCGGAAACGAACGTGCGGATTTGATTTTCCTTGCACGCGCGCTTCTGCGCGATCCGTATTGGCCTCGGACAGCAGCAATGGAGCTTGGGGCGGAAATTGAAGCTCCGAAGCAATATTCACGAGGATGGTAAAGATATTTTAAGTTTATAATTGGAAAAGCAGCCATGACGGCTGCTTTTTTCAGAATATCATTCATTTACTCTTTTCTCTGGCACCAAGACAAAATTACAATCACCTTAATGCCTTTTCAAATTCCGTTCCATCCTTCCTTGTTGAAAACCCAGTTGCAGGACCCAGACCTTTTCTTCCTGTTTCTTTCACTTCAGAGCAAGCACCAAGTCGTTTGTGATGAACTTTATATTTATTAACTGCTCCTGATAAATGATCACCTTGGAATACGATTGTGCAATCAGTACAGAAAATGTAAATTCAATAAAAAGAAGAGCTGCATCAGCCCCTCTCAACTATCGCTAAAATCCCTTTTCATCTACCAGTTTCACGTTATCCTGAAGAAGCTCAACCTCTCCTCCTCCAGGCACCAGCTCATCTTGCTGAAAATACCAGAGGACCGTGTTTTGCAGATTGTATTTTTGGGCGATTTCTTTCTCCAGCATGCCCCCTACTTGGAGAGTTCGTGCTTCGGCCCCGTTTATTTTCACTTCCAGAGATCCTTTCTCATCTGAGAGAAGACCATAGATCATTGAGTTTCCGTAGAAATGATAATTTAAAAGTTCACTTTCAGCTTGACGGTCTTCGAGCGGATTTGTTGAGATGGACCCAGCTTTCCATCCATAAATTCCTTCTTTTAAAAAAGCCGTTCCAAGATGATTCTTTTGGTCAATAAAAAAGAAGAGGGCTTCATCGTTTATTTTATAAGCTGGAATAACTACTTCCAGATCATGTTTCGTATGCTGCAGCGCTTCAAGAGGCTCATCGAAGGATTGTGATATTTCTGTCATTGACCAGATGACAAAGGCCAGACCAAAACAAATGAATAAACCTAAGGTTACTTTGTATTTATTCACCAAATCCCCCCATTCTTCAAGTGTCTCCTGTTATTTTTTATATTCTAGGCCTTTAAGCTGTATTCCTTTTATCCTTAGAGGGAAATAATCTGCACTATTTCGCTATTTTCAGGCAAGAAAAAAGGAACTTCATCAAAATCTGATGCCGTTCCTCCCTAAAATCATTATTTTGTTTCGCGGTGCAGGGTTACTTTTTTAAGTCTGGGTGAATATTTTTTCAATTCCAGGCGGTCTGGATTGTTTCGTTTGTTCTTTTTTGTTATATAATTGCGGTCACCAGTCTCAGTGCATTGCAGGGTTACGTTTACTCTCATGTCATATTTCCTCCTACTAAATCATAAAACGTAATAGTTACGATTTGATAATATCATTTTAGCCGGTTCTATCTACTTTGTCAACTCCATATTCTCTGAATGTCCGCTTTCCCATCGTGCTTGAGAATAATTTTAAACACATCGGGATTCGTCATGCTCATCAAGTGATCATATCCGAACGAATTATCAAAAGATCTGAGCAGCAGGGTTGTTAAATTTCCATGACTGACGAGTACTGTATGATTTTCTTTTGCAGCAGTAATCTCGGCCAGAAGAGAACAAATCCGCTCTAAGCCCGATTGGTTAGACTCGCCGCCTTCAAAGGCAAGAGACAGATCGTCAAATGTATCCTTAAGCCTGTCTTTCCAATCCTCCATGTTCTTTCCGCTCATCACTCTTTCGGATAAGCGCTCATCAAGACGCAGTTCAAGATTTTTCTTTTCGGCAAGCGGAGCTGCCGTTTGAATGGCACGGAGAAAAGGACTTGAGATGATTATGTCAACTTCAAGTCCTTTAAAAAACTCAGCAAGACCTAAAGCCTGGATAAGCCCTTCATCTGTAAGCTCATCTTCAAATGCCTGACCCTTCGCCTGACAATGCCGAACAGCATATATGATTTTAGTCATTTGCTCTCTCGACTTCAAAACATGAAAAATCCTCCGCAACCGATGTGTCAGGAAAAATTGAGGCTGCTTCACTTAACAGTGTGTCCTTATCGTCTTCCTGATAACGGGCACTAATATGAGTAAGAACCAGTTTTTTTGCGTTTGCCTCTAAAGCAGCCGCTGCAGCCTGGGTTGTCGAGGAATGAAAATACTGGTATGCAAGCAGTTCATCTTCCTCACCGAACGTCGCCTCATGGACAAGCATGTCTGCGTTTCGTGCAAGATCCAGAATTTGCGGACATGTTCTCGTATCTCCTAATAATGCCACTACTCTTCCTTTTTTAGGGGCTCCAAGAAAGTCAGCGCCAGATAACACTCTGCCGTCATCTAATTGAACGGTTTCGCCATCTTTTAATTTTTTATAAACAGGCCCCGGTCCTACTCCTGCCTCTTTTAACTTGTCCACAAGGAGCATGCCCGGAGCATCCTTTTCAGTAATCCGGTACCCGTATGAAGGAACCCCGTGTTCCAGTTTCTTCGCTTCAACAGTAAATTGCTCATCTTCAAAAACAAGACCTTCATCAATTTCAACGATTTCAAGCGGATATTTTAAATGTGTAAAACTAAGCTGAAGAGATGACTGAACATATTCTTTAATTCCGGCCGGACCATAAATCGTCAGAGGCTCTTCCCCGCCCTGAAAAGAACGGCTCCCCAAAAAACCCGGCAATCCGAATATATGATCGCCATGCATATGTGTTATAAAGATTTTTTCAATTTTCCTCGGTTTTATTGAAGTATATAAAATTTGATGCTGCGTTGCCTCCCCGCAGTCAAACAGCCAGACGGCTTTGCGTTCCTCTAAAAGACGCAGGGCGATTGAGCTGACATTTCTTGCTTTTGCGGGCATTCCCGCACCCGTTCCTAAAAACAGCAGATCCAAAATTGCTTCACCTCGTCCGATTTTCTTATCTATTAGAATACATGACTTCCCGGAAAATATGAAGAATGAAAAGGGATTTAAATGGTTTAGAAGAATATAAATAACTTGAAGAAAGGGGATTCTATGAAAACTCCAAAACATATCGTGGCTGTATCGGCATTCATTACAAATAAAAACAATGAAGTGCTGCTTGTGAAAACATTCCACCGAAAAGACACATGGGAGCTTCCAGGAGGCCAGGTTGAAGAAGGCGAGCCGCTCGAGCAGGCCCTCTGCCGCGAGATTCATGAGGAAACAGGGTTTATTATTCAGCCAACAGGCATAAGCGGAGTTTATTTCAATGCGACAGGCAGCATTTTAAACATCGTGTTTCATGCTGAGCTGCAGAGCGGGAAACTTGAAAAACAGCCCGATGAAATCATGGAAGCGGCTTTTTTTGAACTGGAGGAAGAAACGATCAAACACTATATTAGCCGGGATCACTTAGTTCCCCGTGTACTTGATGCCATGGTCTCTAAATCAGCCGTTCCCTGCGAAACCTGGACAACCGATCCTTTTAAAAGAATAGAACGCCTGAATTAATGCGAAAAGCTGGTTAATGCAGATTTCGATTAACATCAAACAAGGAGCTTTCCTTCGACAGGTTTATTTGAAATTTTTATTAATTTTCATTTCATCTTTTATCTTTTTTTCCGATTTATGTATTCTAATTAATTGGTTCATACTACTTATGTATGAAAATAAACTTAAATGTTTGATTTACTTCATTTTTAGCATTAAAATTAAGTACTTGAACAGGTTACATACTTTTTAATAAATCCGGCTGATATAAAGTGAGGTTCAATACATGAATACGGAACAAAAACCAAAAGCAGTTATCGTAATATTCGGAGCAACAGGAGACCTTGCAAAACGCAAGCTTTTCCCCTCCATCTACCGCCTGTACCGCAGCAAGAAAATCGATGCTGACTTCGCAGTTGTCGGTGTAGGCAGAAGACCGTGGACTAATGAGGAATTCCGCTCAAATGTCAGTGAATCGATTCAATCATCTATTAAGCAATCATCAGAGCTTGAAGAATTCTCATCACACTTTTATTATCATCCGTTTGATGTGACAAATCCATCTTCATACTTAGAGTTAAAAAGCATCCTGTCCGATATGGACAGCAAGTATCAAATCCCGGGAAACCGGATGTTCTACATGGCCATGGCACCCGAATTCTTCGGAACGATTGCACGCAATCTTAAAAAAGAGGGATTAACTGCAACAGAGGGCTGGAGCCGACTTGTAATCGAAAAACCGTTTGGACATAATCTGCCTTCAGCACAGGAATTAAATGATGAAATCCGCGAAGCTTTTTCTGAAGATCAAATTTACCGGATTGATCATTACTTAGGAAAGCAAATGGTCCAAAATATAGAAGTGATCCGTTTCTCAAACGCATTGTTTGAGTCTGTCTGGAACAACCGCTATATCTCAAATATCCAGGTTACTTCAAGTGAAGTGCTGGGTGTTGAAGACCGCGGACGTTACTATGAAAACTCCGGCGCACTTCGGGATATGGTCCAGAATCACCTTATGCAGATGGTTGCCCTGCTGGCGATGGAGCCGCCGATTAAGCTTGAAACAGATGAAATCCGTTCTGAAAAAGTGAAAGTCATGCGAGCCCTTCGCCCAATGATGGAAAAAGATGTTGCGGATTATTTCGTGCGCGGACAATATGGTAAAGGCGAATCTGAAGGAAAAACGGTTCCTGGCTACCGCGAGGAAAGCAATGTGGATACCGAATCCAACACAGAAACATACGTGGCAGGCAAAGTCATGATTGATAACTTCAGATGGGCAGGTGTTCCATTCTACATCCGTACTGGAAAGCGAATGGCGGCAAAATCCACAAAGATTGTTGTTCAATTTAGAGATTTGCCGATGAACCTATATTCCAAAGATGTCGACAGCAAGCATCCAAACCTGCTCGTCATTCATATTCAGCCTGATGAAGGCATTACTCTTCATTTGAATGCAAAAGAATCAGGCGGCGGATCATATGTGAAACCGATCAAACTCGACTACTGCAGCAATTGTGTCGATCAGTTCAATACGCCTGAAGCCTATGAAAAATTAATCTACGATGGCCTGCGCGGAGATGCTACAAACTTCACGCACTGGGATGAGGTTTCATTATCATGGAGCTATGTTGATACCATCTCTAAAGCGTGGGAATCAGCAAAAGCAGACTTTCCTAACTATGCTTCCGGCTCAATGGGCCCGAAAGCAGCAGATGAAATGCTTGAAAAAGACGGCTTCCACTGGTGGCCGATTACAGATATTGTAGAATAAAAAGTTTAAACGCCTGGAAATTCCAGGCGTTTTATTTTTGAATAAAAAAAGCCTCCTCTCAGAGAGGCTGCTTAGTTGAAATCCTTTTTACTATTCTTATAATACATAAGAAAAACGGTCAGTGAGCATATGATTAGTCCCGCTAGCCCTGCAAAAATATTAGTATAAATCAGCTTAGGTGCAAGTCCGTGCTGCCATTCAATAAACAGCCCGGAGAGAGCAACTCCGAAAGCTCCCCCAAAGAATTGCACAAGCTGTGTCATACCCATACCCGCTCCAATTTCTTTTTTCGGAAGGATGCGGGTTGCCTCATTTGCAATGCTTGATGTTAAGCTTGAAAAACCTGTGCTCATAAACATATAGGCAATTAAAATCGCGTAAGGTGAGAAGCCTGAGAAAAAGATCAGAATAACGGTTGAAATCAACAGTGCTGCATGACCAAAAAAGATGAGCGGAAGATTTCCGAACTTATCGATCAACCGGCCAATAAACTGAGCTGCGACTGCAGACAGAATAGCTCCCGGGAAGATAATCATTCCGATGGCAGCCGGATCTTTCTCAAAAATGACTGTCAGGATAATCGGCATTAAAAACAGAGTTGAGAAATGAACAATAAAAGCAGAAAATCCGACTCCGGCTAATTTCAAGTATGGCCGATTACGCAAAAGCGACGGCTGGACAAACGGTATGTCGACTTTATGCACATGTCTCCAGAGAATAAATAATAGAATGATTGTGCCGGCAAGCAATGGTATGGACATCGTTGATAAAAATAGCAGCAATCCAGTAACGCCAAGTCCAGTCAGCAAGCCTCCGAAAGAATCAAAGTGGACTTGCTTTGCATCTTCTTTCGGCAAGAGTTTTTGAAAGAGCGGCAAAAGCAGGATGACAAATCCCGTAATTAAAAAAAGATAATGCCAGCCTAAATATTGTGTAATGGCTCCGCCTATAACAGGACCTAGACCAAAACCAAGAGAGGCAGCTGATGAAATAAGCGACATTGCTTTTCCCCGTCTTGATATAGGAATGTATTTCCCTGCAAGAACCATTGCAAGACCAGGAACAGCCCCTGCACCTGCAGCCTGCAGAACACGGGCAGTTAAAAGCATATAAAAATTGTTTGAGAAAAATCCGATGATGGACGAGATTCCAAGCAGGATTAACCCAATAGAAAGCAGCTTTGAAATCGGAATAAAATCAGATAAGCGGCTGTATGTCAAAGTGGAAATTGCAAAGGCAATCGAATAGCCGGATACAATCCATGATGCTGTTCCAGATGATAAGCTCAGGTCATTTAACACACTTGGCAGCGCTACATTGAACATTGTCGTGTTCATTACGACAAGCCAGACTGTTAAGCTCCATAACAAAACAATCTTTGTTTCGTGGGCTAATCCATGTTCTTTTTTTTCAATAAGTATTTCTGTTGTGATAGCTGACATGTGATCCCGCCTTTTTATTTCGTGTACCTAATGAAATATACGCGCTCCATCCAAAATCGTCAACCAATTTGAATTCACGAAAAAACCGGACATCCGCTTACATGCCCGGCCTATCTATTAATAATGAGTGCCATATTTTTTTGCTCGTTTATCTGCCTTCGCATCTTTTACAACCAGTACCGCATGAATGGCTCCCGGAATATAAAAAATCAAAGTTAATATTAAATTCAGGAGAGCCTGAAATGGTTTTCCGACAAAAAGCACCGCTGCAGGCGGCAATAAGATGGCCAGTAAATAAAGCATCCGTTTTCACCCCATTCAATCATTCTGTTTCTTTTTTACCCAGATATCATAAGGAGAAAATAAAAAGAAAACACGGCGCAGATGGCACCGTGTTTTCTTTTTTATTTTGACATCCATTCCGTATGGAAGATACCTTCTTTATCCGTACGCTGATACGTATGAGCTCCAAAATAGTCGCGCTGTGCCTGAATAAGGTTGGCAGGAAGCGTTTCTGTCCGGTAGCTGTCATAGTATGATAACGCAGCTGAGAAGCTAGGCACCGGTACTCCCTGTTCAATCGCAACCGTTAAGACTTTGCGAAGAGCTCCCTGGTAGCTTTCTGCAATTTCTTTAAAGTATGGATCAAGCAGCAGATTTGCAAGGTTTGCATCACGGTCATATGCATCTTTGATTTTTTGCAGGAATGCAGCGCGAATGATGCAGCCGCCTCTAAAAATCATGGCGATATCGCCGTACTGAAGATCCCACTTGTATTCATCTGAAGCTGCTCTCATTTGAGCGAAGCCTTGAGCATAAGAACAGATTTTACTCATATAAAGAGCTTTGCGCACAACTTCAATCAGTTCTGACTTATCGCCTTCAAAAGGAGAAACAGCAGGTCCTGATAAGATTTTGCTTGCTTTCACGCGCTCATCCTTCATGGCAGAAATGAATCGTGCAAAAACAGACTCTGTAATAATCGGCAGAGGAACACCTAAATCAAGGGCGCTTTTGCTTGTCCACTTTCCAGTGCCTTTTTGGCCAGCAGTATCTAAAATGACGTCAACAAGCGGCTTTCCTGTTTCTTCATCCGTTTTAGTGAAGATGTCTGCTGTGATTTCAATTAAATAGCTGTCAAGCTCGCCTTGATTCCAGTCCGCAAATACTTCATGCAATTCCTCTGCAGATAGACCAAGAACATTTTTCAAAATAAAATAAGCTTCTGAAATCAGCTGCATGTCGCCGTATTCAATTCCATTATGGACCATTTTCACATAATGGCCTGCACCATCAGGACCGATGTATGTAGTACATGGATCACCATCAACTTTTGCAGAAATCGCTTCGAAAATAGGCTTTACTAGATCGAATGCTTCTTTTTGGCCGCCAGGCATAATTGATGGCCCTTTAAGTGCCCCTTCTTCACCGCCGGATACCCCAGTGCCGATAAAATGTATGCCGCTCTCGGCAAGGTCCTTGTTGCGGCGCTGTGTGTCAGTATACAGCGTGTTTCCGCCGTCAATTAAAATATCCCCTTTATCTAAATGAGGAAGCAATTGTTCAATTGTAGCATCTGTTGCAAAGCCCGCTTTGACCATCAGTAAAATTTTGCGGGGAGTTTCAAGTGACTGAACAAATTCTTCAATGCTGTATGTACCAACCAGATTTTTACCGCTGTTTTCTTTCAGCATCTCCTCTGTTTTATCAGAAGAACGATTATAAACCGATACGGAATATCCGCGGCTTTCTATATTAAGAGCGAGGTTTTTGCCCATGACGGCCAAACCGATGACGCCAATTTGCTGTTTTGACATTATGTTACTTCCCTTCTCAATCTATTTTTTATATACAGAGCTCATGTATACAGTTACATGGATTCTTCATGTAAAAATAACACAGGAGCCTTGCTTTTATCAAGTAAAGCGCCTTAATTATTCCCTTAAAAAATCTTTATTAAAACTTGTGCCGCTTGTTTTATCATCTTCTGATTTGTCCACTTTCATCCCGCGTTTCACCATGCTGCCGCCATATTTTCTATTAATATCTTCAATCGTTTTGTAAAGAGGTTCTTTTTTTGCGTCCTCCTGAAAAGAAAAAAGATCCAGCTGCTTATAAGCATCTTCTTTCGGAACGAGATCCTGGCATGTTACGCCAAGCAGCCGGATTGGTTCACCCGTCCAGTGCTTATCAAACAGCGCTTTAGCATGTGTAAGAATATCCTCTGTCTCAACAATTGGGTTATTCAGTTTCTTACTTCGAGTATATGTGCTTCGGTCAGAATAACGAATCGTCGTAAAGATTTTCGTGCCGAGAACATCCTTTCGTTTCATTCTGCTGCTTACTGAATGTGACAGACGGTTCAGAGTTTCATACAGGATTTTTGCCTCTGTCGTATCTTTTGATAAAGTAGTTGAGTTTCCAATGCTTTTAAAATCATAGATGGAGTCAGGGTTTACCTCTCTTTCATCTATTCCATTTGCTCTTTTTTTCAGGCGCTCGCCGTTGATTCCGAGAAGCTGCTTTAATCCGATCGCATCAGCACCTGCAAGGTCTTTTATCGTCTGAATACCAATTGTTTTTAATTTCTCGGCCGTTTTTTCTCCAACCCCATGCATTTCACTTACAGGAAGGGGCCAAAGGGTCTTAGCCAGCTCCCGCTTTCTGAGTACAGTGATGCCGAGGGGTTTTTTCATGTTGGATGCCATTTTGGCGAGAAATTTATTAGGTGCTACACCAATGCTTGCCGGCAGCAAAAGCTCTTCCATCAGCCTGTCCTGAATGGTCTTAGCGATTTGAAGAGGGTTGCCCTCCTTTAAAAACTCCGTTAAATCCATATATCCTTCATCAATTGAAACGGGCTCTACCAGATGTGTAAACTCCCGTAAAAGGCCGAACATGGCTTTAGAGGCTTTTCTGTAACGGTCAAAGTTTGGTTTTCGGACAATTAGTTCAGGACAATGCCGTTTCGCCTGCCAAAGCGGCATGGTCGTTTTCACTCCCTTAGCCCTCGCTTCATAACTGCAAGTAACCACAATTCCTTTTCGTTCTTCAACGTTTCCTGCAATTGCAAGCGGCTTTCCTCTAAGTTCGGGTTCAAAAGCCATTTCAACAGATGCATAAAAGCTGTTCATGTCCACATGTAAAATTACTCTTGGTCCACTTAGCTCTTTCATCTTATTCATCTTCTTTCCAAACAATCGTTCTCTTTCCATTTTATCATATAATCCAAAAAAGCCCCATCAGGTAAATGGCGGCACTGTTCATTTTTTCCGACTGTCCTTTAAATCTGAAAGGGACCTATGATGAAGGCAAGAATCAGTACCCTAATCTGCTCTTAAACAAGAAAGGCGGCCGTGGAAAGGAAGGTACCCTGCTGCACACTTTGACAAACTATTATCGGCACAAAGCGAAAATACGTTATGAAAAACTTCAAAAAAGCTCGCTGTCTTGTTATAAGGCAGTGAGCTTTGTTTTTACTTCTTCCAATTTTTCTTTATAAATTCTTCTCTTCCGGATTCTTCTCTTTCTTGCTTATATTTCTCCGGATTTTTTGCATAAAACTTTTGATGATATTCCTCTGCATGGTAAAAAGGAGCTGCCGGCAGGATTTCAGTTACAATCGGCTTTTTAAAGCGCCCGCTCTCTTCAATCGCAGCTTTTGACTGCTTTGCTCTTAGCTTTTGCTCTTCTGTATGATAAAAAATGGCTGTGCGGTACTGGCTGCCCCGGTCAAAGAACTGACCGCCATCATCTGTCGGATCAATTTGCGGCCAATATAACTCGAGCAGTCTTTCATATGAAAATACTTCAGGTTCAAATGTAATTTCCACAGCTTCCAGGTGGCCTGTTTCACCTGTTTTAATTTGTTCATAAGAAGGATTTTCTAAGGTTCCTCCTGTATAGCCAGAAACAACCTCAATGATCCCAGGCTGCTCGTCAAACGGCTTCACCATACACCAGAAGCATCCTCCGGCAAAAGTTGCTTTTTCTCTCTTTTTCATGCTGAACACCTCTATTTTCTGAAATAAGAAACAGCAGGAGCAATCGCTGCGCCTGCCATTCTTTTTGGATTATTCGCCTTTAGCTACTTCCTCAATGATTGCGACAACAAGCTCAGCTGTTTTCACAAGCTCTTCTATCGGCATCTTTTCATTGGTTGTATGGATATCTTCATACCCGACTGCCAAATTCACAGTTGGAATGTCAAACCCGGCAATAACATTGGCATCGCTGCCTCCGCCGCTTGTTTGAAGCTCGCTTGTCCGGCCGATTGCTGCTGCCGCTTTTTTAGCGACCTCTACAACATGATCTCCCTCGCCAAATTTAAAGCCTGGGTACATTACTTCAATATCCACTTCAGCACGTCCGCCCATTTCAGCAGCAACGCTCTCAAAAGCTTCTTTCATTTTCGCCACTTGAGCTTCCATTTTTTCAGAAACCAAAGATCTCGCTTCAGCCAAGATATTCACTTGATCGCAAACAATGTTTGTTTGCGTGCCTCCTTCAAAACGGCCAATATTAGCTGTAGTTTCTTGATCAATTCTGCCTAAAGGCATTTTAGCAATTGCTTTTGCAGCAATCGTGATCGCAGATACGCCTTTTTCAGGGGCGACACCAGCATGAGCCGTCTTGCCAAAAATGGTTGCTTTTACTTTAGCTTGTGTTGGAGCTGCAACAATAATTGTCCCGACTTTTCCATCACTGTCTAATGCATATCCGAATTTTGCCGTGATCTGAGATCCATCAATGGCTTTCGCTCCTACAAGGCCTGATTCTTCACCGGCAGTAATAATAAATTCGATTTTTCCATGAGAAATATTATTTTCCTTCAATACACGAACGGCTTCAAGCATCGCGGATAAACCTGTTTTATCATCAGCACCTAAAATCGTCGTACCGTCTGTTACGATGTAATCATCTTTAATAGAGGGCTTAATGCCTTTTCCAGGAACAACAGTGTCCATATGTGAAGTAAAATAAATCGGATCTACTCCGTCTTTTACAGCTTCCAGAGTACAAATTAAATTTCCAGCACCGTGCCCGGTAACACCCGTTGTATCATCTTCAACAACATGAACACCAAGTGATGAAAACTTTTCTTTTAACACTTTTGCAATTTCTGTTTCGAATTTCGTTTCTGAATCAATTTGCACAAGCTCCAGAAACTCATTAACTAAGCGTTCTTGATTAACCATATGTATTCCTCCATAAAGTGTATTAAAGCGGAATGTTCCCATGCTTTTTGGCAGGTCTTTGCTCTTGCTTTGTCCGGAGCATTTCAAGTGCCTGAATCAATTTAATTCTTGTATCCCGCGGATCAATGACATCATCAACCATACCCTGACTCGCAGCAACATATGGATTTGCGAACTTCTCTCTGTATTCTTCGATTTTATTTGCTCTTGTTTCTTCAGGATTTTCGCTGTTTTCAATTTCTTTAGCGAAAATGATATTCGCAGCACCCTGAGGACCCATCACGGCAATCTCGGCATTCGGCCATGCAAAAACAAGATCCGCTCCGATAGATTTGCTGTTCAGTGCAACGTATGCTCCGCCGTAGGCCTTTCGCAAAATAACCGTCAATTTAGGAACGGTTGCTTCTGAATAGGCATATAAAATCTTTGCTCCGTGTCTGATGATTCCCCCGTGTTCCTGCTTAATACCAGGGAAAAACCCTGTAACATCTTCAAACGTAATAATCGGAATCTGGAATGAATCACAAAACCGGATGAAGCGGGAAGCTTTATCTGAAGAATCAATATCAAGTCCGCCGGCCATGTATTTAGGCTGATTGCAGACGAGTCCAACGACCTCACCTTTTATTCTCGCAAAACCAACAACTATATTTTTGGCAAAGTCCTTTTGCACTTCATAAAAAGAATCGGCATCAGCCACTTCTTGAATAACCACTCGGACATCATAAGGCCTGAGAGCATCAAATGGGATGCAGTCTGTCAGGTTCGGACGATAATCCGCATCATCATCAAATGGCAAAATCGGCGCTTTCTCCTGATTATTCTGCGGCAAATAGGTGATTAATTTCCGGACTTGAGAAAGCACCTCTTCTTCTGTTTCACCTGAAAAATGGGCATTTCCGCTGATCGTGTTATGTACTTTAGCTCCGCCTAAATCTTCGGAACTGATTTTTTCGCCTGTTACCGTTTCAATCACTTTAGGACCTGTTATAAACATTTGACTTGTTTTCTCGACCATAAAGACAAAGTCTGTAATCGCAGGAGAATATACAGCACCGCCTGCGCACGGACCAAGGATAACCGAAATCTGCGGTATTACGCCCGAGTAGATGGTATTGCGGTAAAAAATCTGCCCATATCCATCTAATGATACCACACCTTCCTGAATTCTAGCACCTCCGGAGTCGTTAAGGCCAATGAACGGAGTTCCGCTTTTGGCTGCCAGGTCCATGACCGCAGCAATTTTTTTGGCATGCATCTCTCCAAGGGCTCCTCCAAAAACCGTAAAGTCCTGTGAAAATAAATAGACAGGCCGTCCGTGCACTTTGCCGTAGCCTGTGACGACTCCGTCACCCGGTCCTTTTTTCCCGCTCAGACCAAAGTCATTGCACCGGTGCTCTATGAATGGATTCATTTCAACGAATGTTCCTTTATCGATGAGAAGATCGATGCGCTCTCTTGCTGTCAGCTTTCCTTTTTCATGCTGTTTTTCAATGCGCTCATCTCCGCCGCCCATTTCCACTTCACGTCTTCGATCATATAATTCATTTATTTTATCGAAAATATCAATGCTCATAGAACTGTACCCTCTCTCTTTTCACATAGTTCCACTAATACTCCGTTTGCAGATTTCGGATGCAAAAAGGCAATGGCAGCACCGCCTGCACCGTTCCTTGGAGTTTCATCAATCATTTTCACTCCATTTACCCTCAATTCTTCAATCCTTTTCTTTATATCATCCACTCCCAGAGCCAAATGATGTATGCCTTCTCCCCGTTTTTCAATAAATTTGGCTACAGCACTGTCCTCAGAAGCGGGCTCAAGTAATTCAATTTTCGTATCGCCTATTTTCAAAAAAGCGACCTTCACCTTTTGCTCTTCTACATGCTCAATGCCTTGAAGCTCTAAACCGAGAGTTTCCTCATAAAACGGAAGCACCTCGGAAATCGAACGAACAGCTACCCCTATGTGATCTACCTTTTTAATCACCTTTTCCCCTCCTCTTGATGAAAACGCTTAACTCCTATGAACATGACTTACTTCTTTATTTGCTGTCAAAATTCCTGCTGCTTCGACTAAAATGTGCAATTTTGTTCATATCTCATCCCTTGTCCAGCCCATTTATTCACGTTAAAATATAAATAGAATCCTATATAGGAGTGAAAATTATGTCTAAAAGATTTCAAAAAGTGGTTATATATCTGATGCTTGCCGTAATGATTGCCACAACTTTACTTGCTGGAATGAGTATGTGGTTTTAATAAAAAAGCGGCTTCGCCCGTTTAGCTCTGGCCTGGCATCGTGAAAAATCGTAATCGGCATATGACCGGCATTTATTAAACAAAAAAGGTGATTCCCTCAGGTCAGGAATCACCTTTTTTCATTGCTCCTTTTTCTGCAGCAATTTCTTCAAACGGCTTGGCGTTTTTTGTTATAAATACTTTTGTTCCAATTGGAATATGTTCAAACAGAATTTCTACTTCCTCATTGTACATGCGCACACATCCCTGTGTAACAAAGGAGCCAATTGAATCTTCATTATTCGTTCCGTGAATGCCGTACGTTCTGCCATCTGAATCTTCCGCGTCGAATCCAATCCACCTGGTGCCGAGAGGATTTTTAGGGTCACCGCCCGGAATGTTCTTTTTTCGGTAATACGGATCTGCCGCTTTCACGGTGATGGTGAATTCCCCTTCGGGTGTAAGCTCTTCATTCTTGCCTGTAGCAACGTCAAATACTTTCACTACCTGACCATTATCAATAAATGCAAGTTCGTTTGTCTGCTTATTGATAATGACATATGGATCGCCTACAGATGGATTTTCTCCAAGCGGCCAAAGCGGAGAAAGGAACATGATGAATAGAAGCAATGCCTTCATTACGAATCACCCTTTTTTCTTTATGTTGCACGGGAAGGGCGAAATTCATGCTCTGCAATTATGCCTTTAAACTGACTTTTTAAAACAAGATACTGCTCCATCTCCCGCACAAAGTGCAAGAGAGCAGCTCTTGCTTCAAATTCTTCGCGTGTTTCAGGAAGCGGCATCTCTTCAAAGCTTTTTCTCATATGATGCAGCTTGACTAAAAACTTGTGTGCCGTATTTCCAGGATGTATCGCTTCTCTTACTTCCTGAATAAATTCAGCGATAATTTGCGCCTGATCAACGGTCACATTAATAGACGTAATAATTGGGAGAACACGTTCAATAATTTCAAATTGTTTTTCCCTCATCTTGAAATAGTGGTAGTAAAGATTTTCATGCCTCATAAAGTGGTTTTCCACATCTCTGAATGCCAGAGTTTTTGCTTCATTAATTAATTGAGCGGTCTCCGTTATTTCTTTACCGTCCCATGAACTATCGTTTGAAAGTAAATATTCCTCGATCTCCAGAAAGATTTTTGAAAGATTATCTTCAATTTTCAGCTGATATTCCTTCAGCTTTTTATCAACACTTGGCATATAAAGGTTCATAATCAGGGCCACCCCTATTCCAGTGGAGATAAGTGCGATTTCATTCAAAACAAGGCTGAACGTAATATGTGAGGATGTGTATAAGTGCAAAATGATGACGGAACTAGTTACAATCCCTTCTTTTGCATGAACAATCACAGTCACAGGGATAAAGAATAATAGAAGAAGTCCGATTACAAAAGGATAATACCCAATTCCTTCAAAGAAAACAAAAGAAAAAAGAATGGCAATTAAACAGGCAAAAAATCTAGCCCAGGAAGTCTGCAATGATTTTTTCTTTGTTACCTGAATACAGAGAATCGTTAAGATTCCGGCTGAGGCAAAATTATCAAGCTGAAACAGCTGTGCCAGACTGATGGCAAACGCTGCTCCCAATGCTGTTTTAAGTGTGCGGTATCCGATTTTAAACATTTGCTTTCCCCTTGCTTCATCATTCTGTTTATTAGTGTAACCAAAAGAAGAATGATTTTTTGAATAATTTACATGTTCGCTGCTGAAGATTCTTTTTTGAGCAGTTAATGAAAAGGCGTTTCTTTTGAATTCGATATCTATAAATGAATAGGTCTAAATCATTAGAAAGCGCCAAAAAGAAAAAGATGATCATCATGATCATCTTTTACTTTAGGATTATAGCATTTTTTCAAGGAAAATTTGAGCACGTTTCGTTTTAGGATTTGTAAAAAATTCCTTAGGCGGTGCATCTTCAACTAAAATGCCCTCATCCAGAAAGAGGACTCTGTCTGCTACTTCTCTTGCAAATCCCATTTCATGGGTAACAATTGCCATTGTCATACCTGAGAACGCCAGATTTTTCATAACCTCTAACACTTCCTTGACCATCTCTGGGTCAAGAGCAGAGGTCGGTTCATCAAACAGCATAACCTCCGGGTTCATCGCAAGTGCTCTGGCAATGGCAACCCTCTGCTTTTGTCCGCCTGATAACTTGCTTGGATATACTTGAGCTTTTTCAGCAAGACCAACTTTCTTTAAAAGCTCGTGCCCTTGTGCTTCTGCTTCCTTTTTAGAAGTTCCCTTAACAGTTAATGGAGCGTATGTTAGGTTTTCAAGAACGGTTTTGTGAGGAAAAAGATGAAAATGCTGAAAGACCATGCCAACATTTTGACGTACTTTGTTTATATCTGTTTTGGGATTCGTAATATCCTGATCTTTAATCCAAACATGTCCGTCTGTAGGGTCTTCCAAACGATTTAAACAGCGGAGAAAGGTTGATTTTCCGGAGCCCGATGGCCCAATAATCGCCACTACTTCTTTTTCAGCAATAGATGTAGTGATTCCTTTCAGCACTTCTAATTTCCCAAATGACTTATGAAGCTTGTCTACTTTAATCACTGCGCGCCATTCTCCTTTCAACGAGTTTGCCAAGGAGCGTTAATATGATAACCATGACATAATAGATTAAACCCGCAATTAAGATCGGTTCAAAATAACGGTATGTTTGTCCGCCGACAATATAAGAACTTCTCATAATATCCTGAACTCCAATGATGGTTACAATAGCTGATTCCTTTGTCAGTGTAATGAACTCGTTCATTAAGGCAGGAAGAATATTTTTAATGGCCTGAGGGAAAATGATATCCTTCATCATCTTTGAATAAGGAACACCAAGAGCCATCGCAGCTTCGCGCTGACCTTTATCGATTGCCATGATGCCTGCTCTGATTACCTCAGAAATATATGCACCTGAATTCAGGGCAAAAGTTGCAACTGCTGCAGGATAAGGATCAATCTCAAAGCCAAGTATTTGCGGTGCACCATAATAAATAATTAATAATTGCAGAATGAGCGGCGTGCCGCGAAAAACGGACGTATATGCGTCAGCAATCCACATCAGCGGCTTAATTCTGCTGATCTTCATGAGAGCAAGAATGACAGCCAGAATAAATCCAATTAAAGCAGAAAGACCGACAATTTTCAATGTAACAGGTATCCCTTGAAGAATAAAGGGTATGGAAGGCGCTATAGCCGGAAAATCCAGATTCATTTTTCATGACACTCCTTTCTGTATATGGAAATAAAAAACGTTCAACATTCGTTCCGTTGAACATTTATTTATAGAAAAAGTTTTGAGCAATGTTGCTCTGGCTCAATCGCCCCAACGCCTCAGCCAGAACAAATCCCGCAAAAAAGCCAAACACGGACTTTTCTGCAGGATTCATATCTGTCATATCTGCGCTAAACGGTCGATTCCGCTTTTCTTTTGTTCTGCTTATTTTGCTTCTCCGCCGAACCATTTCACTACTAATTTTTCCAGCTCGCCGTTTTCTTTCATTTCCTGAAGTACTTTGTTGAATTCTTCAGTATATTTGCTGTCTTTAGGGAAAGCAATCGCAGAACCTGCTTCTTCAGTTTCCCCGTCTTCAATTGTTATGCCTTCTAACTCTTTATCCTTTTCAAAATAGCCTTTTGCTACAGTATCTTCAATAATTGCTGCATCGAAACGGCCTGATTTCATTTCTTGGATAAGTTCAGGAATTCTGTTGCGGTTTTCAACTTTGATATTTACTTCTTTAGCAAGTTCTTCCGCTTTACCCTCTTGGATGGAAGAAAGCTGAACACCAACCGTCTTGCCTTCTAAGTCTTCAACAGATTTAATGCCGCTGCCTTTTTTAGAAATAATCATATGTTTAGCTGTATAATATACATCTGAGAAATCCACGCTTTTTTTGCGTTCTTCCGTTGGCGTCATCCCAGCTAAAACCATATCAGCCTTCTTAGCCTGAAGTGCTGGAATTAAACCAGTGAAATCCATGTCTTCTACTTTAATTTCGTAGCCAAGCTCTTTTCCGATTGCTTTTGCAAGATCAACATCAAATCCGATTATATCGCTGCCTTTTGCCGTATCAATGTACTCAAACGGAGGATAATCTGCAGATGTTGCCATTTTTAATACCTTTTTCTCTTCTCCTGATCCATTGTCTGAAGATCCGCATGCAGCGAGAACTCCAATTACTAAGATCGAAATCATAAACAATAATACTTTCTTCATTTTCTTCCTCCTTTTATTTTCTTAACATTCTAAATTTAATAATATTATCTTCTATAGAATAATATATTACAAGCAATTTTTTACTAATAAATATCCGACTTAATGTATTTTAACACATACTTATAAATATGCAATATAAAGATAAATTATTTGTTTTTATGCAATATTACTATAGTGGAAAAGAATGTTAAACTTTTCAGAAATAAAAAAATCACAAAAAAAACTGCCGTATTAACGGCAGCTTAAATTTCTTCACAATGCTGATCAAAAGCTTCTTGAAGCTTTGATACAACACTCATTGGATCGTGTCCTTCAATTTCATGCCGCTCAACCATAGCCACAAGCTTGCCGTCTTTTAACAGGGCAAATGATGGTGAAGAAGGCGGGTATCCAGTGAAATGCTCTCTTGCATATGCTGTTGCTTCTTTATCCTGGCCAGCAAAAACAGTCACAAGACGGTCAGGTCTTTTATCATAATGAACAGAGTGTGCAGCTGCAGGTCTTGCAATACCGCCTGCACAGCCGCAAACCGAGTTGACCATCACAAGGGTTGTTCCCTCTTTTTTAAACGTTTCTTCCACCTCTTCAGGCGATGTCAATTCTGTATATCCTGCAGCCGTGATTTCTTTTCTTGCCTGTGCGACTACATCATTCATAAACATATTAAAATCGATATTCACGTCATAATCTCTCCTTTGCTTACAATAAATACATTTTACCAAGATTTGCGGTAAATGACCACCGAAATGCGGAACTGCATGTATAGCGCAGGCAGACAGATAAGGCTCCGCCACCAAAGCTTCGGCAGAAAAACTGCTTATCTGCTTAAAAAAGCAGAAATCAGCTCTTTCACACTGCCTGAAACCGGCCGCTTTCCTTCCACCACGTCTTTTTCATAGTTCAGCATATTGCCTTTTATATAGCTATGCTGAAAAAAGTGATGCTTCAGCTGTTCCTGAATCATTTCATAGAGCCATTCCTTCTGCTGAAGTTTCCTTCTGCCTTCAAATGTTCCGTTTTCTTTCGTTTCATTTGCGAAAACGGTTATTGTCTCCCATATTTCGCGTATTCCTGTTTCATAAAGGGCAGAAGCGGTCACTGCTTTAGTTTCCCATCCTTGTGTATAGGATTTTAGAAAATGAAGAATATGATTGTACTCTTGTTCAGCTTTTTTTGCATTTTTAAGGTTATCTCCATCTGCTTTGTTGACAACCACGAGATCGGGAAGTTCCATAATTCCTTTTTTCATTGTCTGCAGCTCGTCTCCGGCACCGGTCAATACTAATAAGAGGAAAAAATCGACCATGCCCCTTATTGCAAACTCCCCCTGCCCGACACCCACCGTTTCAACGAGAATCACATCGTACCCTGCCGCCTCGCAGACAATAATGGATTCCCTTGTTTTTCTCGTTACCCCTCCAAGTGTTCCGCTTGATGGAGAAGGTCTGATAAAAGCATCAGGATTACGGGAGAGCCTCTCCATTCTCGTTTTATCACCCAATATACTTCCTTTTGAAACCTGGCTGCTCGGGTCGACAGCAAGCACTGCCACTTTATGTCCGAGACTGCACAAATACGTCCCGAAAGCATCAATGAACGTGCTCTTTCCTGCACCCGGAACCCCTGTTATCCCAATTCTTATGGAAGAGGTCTCTTTTTGCTGAAGCTCTTCAATCATTTGCTGCGCTTTTTCAAAATGTTTTTCGGCGTTGCTTTCCACTAGAGTGATAGCCTGCGCAACAGCCACTCTGTCGCCATTTTGCACACCCTCAATATACTGCTCTGCACTCTTTTCAATGCTTCCCGCTTTTTTACGCTTTTGAGGACTTCCTGTCATTTTTCTGCATCCTCATAGCCAAGTCTTTCGTAGATCTTCTCAAGCATCACTTTTGCTGCATTCGGAATAACGGTACCGGGTCCAAATATAGCAGATGCCCCGCTGTTTAATAAAAATTCATAATCCTGATAAGGAATCACGCCCCCGACTATCACGACAATATCTTCTCTGCCGAGCGCCTTCAGTTCTTTTATTAATTGAGGAAGAAGAGTTTTGTGGCCGGCAGCAAGAGAACTCATGCCGACAATATGAACATCATTTTCAACTGCCTGTGCAGCAGTTTCCGCCGGTGTTTGAAATAAAGGACCGATATCCACATCAAAACCAAGATCTGCATATGCCGTTGCCACAACTTTTGCTCCGCGGTCATGACCATCCTGGCCCATCTTGGCAATTAAGATGCGGGGTCTTCTTCCTTCTAGCTCAGAAAATTCATCTGTCATTCTTCTTACACTTTCGATTTCTTCTTCATTTGAAAATTCAGAGCTGTACACACCGCTGATGGAACGGATCACTGCCTGATGCCGTTTGGATACCTTCTCAACCGAATCGGATATTTCGCCTAAGGTTGCTCTAGCTCTTGCTGCCTCTACAGCAAGCTCAAGCAGATTGCCTTCTCCGCTTCTTACAGCTTCTGTTAACGCTTCAAGGGTTTGGTCCACCTTGACCTGATCGCGTGTATCCTTCAAAGTCTGAAGTCTCTCAATCTGTTTTCTTCTTACTTCTGTGTTATCAATATTTAAAATTTCAATTGGGTCTTCTTCCTCCACTTGAAATTTATTGACGCCAATAATGGTTTCCGTTCCGGAATCTATTTTAGCCTGGCGCTTGGCTGCTGCTTCTTCGATTTTCATTTTAGGCAGTCCTGTTTCAATCGCTTTTGCCATTCCGCCAAGGTTTTCAACCTCTTCGATATGCGCCCAGGCCTTATCCATCAGCTGTTTTGTAAGTGATTCTACATAATAAGAACCGCCCCATGGATCGATCACATCACATATTCCGGTTTCCTGCTGCAAATAAAGCTGAGTGTTTCTGGCAATGCGTGCTGAAAAATCAGTTGGAAGAGCGATGGCTTCATCCAGAGCATTGGTATGAAGTGACTGGGTATGTCCCATAACGGCGGCATGGGCTTCAATGCATGTTCTGACAACATTGTTAAATGGATCCTGTGCAGTCAAACTCCATCCTGAAGTTTGTGAATGCGTTCTGAGGGCCAGTGATTTAGGGTTTTTAGGATCAAATCCCTTCACAATTTTTGCCCACATTAATCTGGCAGCCCTCATTTTTGCCACTTCCATAAAATAATTCATGCCGATTGCCCAGAAAAAAGAAAGTCTCGGAGCAAATTGATCAATATCAAGTCCTGCTTTTAACCCTGTCCGAATATATTCAAGCCCGTCGGCCAAGGTATATGCGAGCTCAATATCCGCTGTAGCACCCGCTTCCTGCATATGGTACCCGGAAATACTTATGCTGTTGAACTTTGGCATATACTTCGCTGTATACTCAAAAATATCCCCTATTATTCTCATCGATGTTTCAGGAGGATAAATGTATGTATTCCGGACCATATATTCCTTTAAAATGTCATTTTGAATGGTGCCTGCAAGTTTCTCCTTTGAAACACCCTGTTCCTCAGCTGTCACAATATAAAATGCCATAATGGGCAGGACAGCTCCATTCATCGTCATCGATACAGACATTTGATCCAATGGAATTTCATCAAAAAGGATTTTCATATCAAGAATGGAGTCAATAGCTACGCCTGCTTTACCCACATCCCCTTCGACCCGCGGGTGATCTGAATCGTATCCTCTGTGCGTCGCGAGATCAAAAGCGACTGATAAACCCTTTTGTCCCATTGCCAAATTCCGCCGGTAGAAAGCATTGCTGTCTTCTGCGGTTGAAAAACCGGCATACTGTCTGATTGTCCACGGTCTGTTCACGTACATGGTTGAATAAGGACCTCTCAGAAATGGCGCAATACCCGGATAACTGTCCAAATAAGGCATATTTTTCCTGTCTTCTGAAGTATAAGCAGCTTTTAAAGGAATTCCTTCATTCGATTTAAAAGGTTCTGCTGCGTGTCCGTTCTCCTGATTTTTTTCAGCAAAACGATCGCTGATCAATTCTACATTTGCAAAATTAATTCGAGCCATTTTACGATACCCCCAGTTGAAACTGCAATTTTTTCAAGAAGACATAAACATCCATCCCCTGATAGATGCATTCATGAATGCCGGACTGATCAAGCTGATCTTTATTAAGGCGGCCCGCTGCGTAAACATTGGCGCCTTGGGTTACTTGTGTAAAATCAAACGATTCGTATGCCTCATCTTTCCCGCATACGATTATAGGCTTGTCCACTGAAGAGCATTCAGGCTGATCAGGCTTCAAGATCACAGCTTCTATTCCTCCTGCAGAAAGCATACCTGTAACAAAATCAAGTCTTGGTTTATAGTCAAGCAGCTTTCCGAGCACGATAATATTAACTTTCGGATAATGCCCGAAAATGCTTTTGTATTTAATTGAATCAGCCCTTAATCCTTCGAATTGTTCAGCAAGCCTCATTGAGGTCAGAGATTTCAATTCAGCCATGGACTTGTCACTAAATATTCCTGCATTTATTTCACTTGCTTTAACCGTTTTTGCTTCTATCATCCAATCTTTCAATCTCTTGCCGGGGTTATTCTCAGCAGCTTCTGTAATAGGGATATACGCTTCAGCTTTTTGGATTTCTCTTTCGGGCTCCTGCAAATTCGCATAATGGTTCGTTCCTATCAGATGTACGTTTCGTTTATTGACATCTTCCAGCCTTCGAGCTAGAAGTCCACGCAATTTGTCCTGAATATAATTTTGCCTTGCTGCCTGCACGAATCCGCCCATGGTTTCGATAGACTGAATTTCCTTCCAGGCAAGATCTGCAAGCTCTGCTGTTAGCTCTTCAATGTACCACGAGCCGCCTGCAGGGTCAGCGACTTTAGACAGCAGACTTTCTTCTTTTAAAATATAATGAGTATTTCTTGCAATCCTGTCACCTGTTTTACTGACTTCTCCAAGCACTTCATCAAAAGGTGCGACTGTTATGCTGTTCACTCCGCCGATAGCGGCTGAAAATGCTTCTGTAGTTGCTCTCAGCATATTTACGTGCAAATCATGCTTTGTTTTGTTAAAAGAAGATGCTGCAGCATGTAAAATGATTGGATGACGATCGGGACTTGTCCCGAATGCTGCCAAAATGGTTGCCCATATTTTTTTAGCCGCTCTGAACTTGGCAATCTCGATAAAAAAATGAGATCCGGCTGAGAAAGAAAAGCCGACCCTATCAGCAAGTTTATCAATGGAAAAACCGCGTTCTTTTAATGCATTAAAAAGCTCAATTGAGTTGGAAAACGTATATGCCAGCTCTTCTCTTGCAGATCCCCCCGAATTATGGAACATTTCACCATCAAATAAAACAGCTCTTACATTAGGCAAATTCTCCTCATCCAGTATCGTGATCATCTCGGCGAGCAATTCTATCTTCTTAGCTGGAGGAAGCAGATCCGTTCCGCCAATCCATTCTCCATATGGATCAAAAGCGAATGTGCCTCTACATTTCTTGTTTTTCAAATAAGTAATAAACAATGGGAAAAATCCGATATTGCCCTGCAGTGAAAGATGGAATTCTATTTGTTCCAAATCAAGCCCATCAAATGCTGTGCAAATATCCTGATAGGTTTCTAAATACCCAATGTGTTCTAAGTGAATGATATCCTGTCCACGCTTCATGGCTTCCCGAATTTCTTCATTTAGCTGTTCAGGTGTTTTTGACCGCTGAAGCTTTTGGCTCACAGACCATTCATTTTTCTCCTGGGCTGTCATACCAAGTTTTTCCCCGCTGAATTGCGTATTGTGCTCAGTATATAATGGATTTAGTGTAATGCCTTCATATGTTTTTTTTGAAAGACTTTGAATGCTTTTCCCCTTTAAAGCTTTCTCAGCCTCTTCCACCCACATTTGTTCGGATGCTTTTTCAAAATCATTTATTTCGTGATTGATTCTTTGCTTCATCCTACTGCTTCCCGGATAGGAAGCCCACCCCCTTGACGCAAAAGAATGCGTTTACATTTTTGAAAATAGTAAAAACTTAATCTATTTCATTTTATTATACCTTTAGGAAATCAGCAATTCCAATTCACTTTTGAAACCTTAAAGCTTAGTGAGGCGTATTTATTAAATAAATGTTTCAATTATATAAAGAGAGGTTAATTTAAAAATGAAGAGAAAATTCGGAGAAAAAAAGAAACGGAAAAAATAGGGGAAATTAGGTGTTCGACACTTTACTGGAGTGTACCCGACCTCATTGAATTTCTAATTCTTCTTCCGTTTAGAATCCTTATCTCTACTATAAGGTTCTTTATCAATTTACTAAATTTCTAAAACTATTCTGTAAGCTCGTAAGGGGTTTTTTTATGGCAAAATATAAAAAAGGCATGCTGATCTATAATGGAAATGCCGGCCAGAAAGATGCTGAAAAAACACTTGGCATCTGCGTTCCGATTATTTCCCTGCATGTGGAACAGCTATTGCTGCTTCAGACTTCAAAGCCTCTTGATGCACAGAAATACTGCAGGAAGCACGGTGAAGACATGGACATCGTGATTATTCTGGGCGGGGACGGCACGGTGCATGAGTGTATCAATGGACTTGGAGGACTGATTCAAAGGCCGGTAATCGCCATTTTGCCAGGCGGCACATGCAATGACTTTTCAAGAACGCTTGGCATTCCGCAAAACTTAAAGAAAGCTGCTGAAGCATTGTTCGCAGGTAAAATTCAGGGTACGGACGCTGCTGAAACAAGCAGGGGTTACTTCCTCAACTTTTGGGGAATCGGTCTTGTGGCTGAAACATCTGAAAATATTAATGACACCGAAAAAGCTCTGTTCGGAAAAGTCAGCTATTTTTTGAGTGCCTTTCGAACGATTAAAAGCATGAAGCCTTTTCACTTCAAACTGAAGCTTGATGATACCTGGATTAAAGATGAAGCGATCATGGTGCTGATCGCCAATGGCAAAATCATCGGCACTAATGTGCTGCCTTATCCCGATATCAAAATCGATGACGGTCTCGCCGATATTTTCATTATCAAGGAAGCCAGTTTTTCGCTTATCAAAGAAGTTATGACAATGAAAGACAACATTGAGTGGGATCATATTGATTCTCAGCTGATGCACTATCAGGCAAGCAGCATGCAAATTGAAACAAAAGAAGAAATGAGCGTTGATACAGACGGTGAGGTTTATTCAAAAACACCGGAAACCATCACGATTTTACATAATCATTTTCAAATGCTCGCTCCTAAAGATGAAAAATAAGGAACGCAGTACAAATACACTGCTGATTTTATTCTTCCATAAAACAAAAAAAGCCATCACATGACTAAATGTGATGGCTTTTCTATTAATAAACAGAAGTCGTGTCTTTAGACGTATTCTCTAAAATTTCTTTTACTCTGGCCAGGAACCTGCCGCACACTAATCCGTCAAGCACACGGTGATCAAGCGACATGCACAGATTCACCATATCCCGCACTGCAATCATGCCGTTGTTCATTACAACAGGACGCTTTACGATTGATTCCACCTGAAGAATCGCAGCCTGCGGGTAGTTGATGATTCCCATAGACTGCACAGATCCAAATGAACCTGTATTGTTTACAGTAAAGGTGCCGCCTTTCATTTCATCTGCAGTTAATTTACCTGCACGGACCTTGCCTGCAAGTTCAGAAATTTCACGGGCTATGCCTTTAATTGTCTTCTCATCTGCATGCTTAATCACCGGCACAAACAGAGCATCATCTGTTGCAACCGCGATAGAGATATTGATGTCTTTCTTCTGAATAATGCTTTCGCCAGCCCACATAGAATTAATTTGCGGGAATTCTTTTAGTGCTTGAGCGACAGCTTTGACGAAAAACGCAAAGAATGTAAGATTAAATCCTTCTTTTTGCTTGAATTCATTCTTGATAGAATTGCGGTATTCAACCAGATTGGTTGTATCCACTTCAATCATCGTCCAGGCATGAGGTGCCTCGTGCTTGCTTCGAAGCATGTTAGAGGCGATCGCTTTGCGGATGCCAGTAACAGGAATTTCAATATCTCCCGGCTGTGCCGAAACAGAAGCTGCAGCTGGTTGTGCAGCTTTCTGAGGTGCAGCTGCAGGTACATTTTGCTTTGCTTCAGCTTTAGCTGGCGCTTCTTGAACAGCTGCATTTCCCCTGTTTCCTGATGAGGGGATATTTCCGCTCTCAATGATTTGCTGCAGGTCTTTTCTTGTGATTCTTCCGCCGGCGCCTGAACCGGTAACCTGTTCAAGATCAATGTCGTTTTCCTGGGCCAAGCGCAGGACAGCAGGAGAATATCGTTTCTTATTTGACTGATCCGTTTGCTGTTCAGGCTGCTCTTTTATTGTTTCCTCAGAAGCCGGCGTGACGGGTTCATTTTCTGCTGAATACCCTTCGCTTCCTCCGCCGACTTCGACTTTACAAATGATTTCGCCGACAGCAAGCGTATCGCCCTCATCTGCAACCAATTCTTTGATTACGCCTGTAAATGAAGATGGAACCTCTGCATTTACCTTATCTGTCATAACCTCAGCAATCGGATCGTATTTGTTTACTGTATCACCGACTGATACAAGCCATTTACTGATGGTGCCTTCCGTTACACTTTCCCCAAGCTGGGGCATGGTCATCTGTTCAACTGCCATGTCTGTTCCCTCCTCAAATGAAAATCTTATTTAAAATTCAGCAAGCTTCCGCATAGCCGCTTCAACTTTATCTGGATTGATCATAAAATATTTTTCCATTGTTGGAGCATATGGCATTGCCGGCACATCAGGACCTGCAAGACGCATGATTGGTGCATCCAAATCAAATAGGCAGTTTTCAGCAATGATGGCTGACACTTCGCTCATGATGCTTCCTTCTTTGTTATCTTCCGTCAGTAAAAGGACTTTTCCTGTTTTAGATGCAGCTTCAATAATCGCTTCTTTATCCAGCGGGTAAACTGTGCGCAAATCAAGAATATGCGCTGAAATTCCATCTTGCGCAAGCTTTTCTGCAGCTTGGAGAGCAAAATGTACGCACAAGCCGTAAGTGATGATTGTAAGATCTTCACCCTCGCGCTTTACATCAGCTTTTCCGATCGGCAGCACATAATCATCATCCGGAACCTCGCCTTTGATGAGACGGTAAGCTCTTTTATGCTCAAAGAACAGAACTGGATCATTGTCTCTGATTGCAGCCTTTAACAGTCCTTTAACATCATAAGGAGTTGAAGGCATCACAATTTTAAGACCCGGCTGATTGGCAAATAAAGCTTCGACCGATTGAGAGTGATAGAGAGCGCCATGTACGCCGCCGCCATAAGGAGCGCGAATCGTAATCGGGCAATTCCAATCATTGTTTGAACGATAGCGGATTTTGGCTGCCTCTGAAACGATCTGATTGACTGCAGGCATGATAAAGTCTGCAAATTGCATTTCTGCAATTGGTCTCATTCCGTACATGGCTGCGCCAATTCCTACACCTGCAATCGCTGATTCTGCAAGCGGAGTATCAATGACACGCTCTTCTCCAAACTTGTCGTACAATCCAGCTGTTGCTTTAAAAACTCCGCCTTTTTTGCCTACATCTTCCCCAAGCACGAAAACTTTTGGATCACGTTCCATCTCTTCACGAATCGCCATCGTGACAGCATCTATATAAGAAATGACTGGCATTGTTCTTCCCCCTTACTCTGCGTATACGTATTTAAGTGCAGACTCTGCATCTGCATATGGAGCACTTTCAGCGTAATCTGTTGCTTCGTTTACAACCTTCATAATCTCGTCATGAATTTCTTTTTCCTTCTCATCCGTCATGACGCCAGTCTCTTTTAAATAAACGGCAAATTTTAAGATCGGATCATTCTTCTTAGCTTCTGAGACTTCTTCCTGTCCGCGGTATGAACGGTCATCGTCATCACTTGAGTGAGGAGTTAAACGGTATGAGATTGCTTCTATCAGTGTAGGGCCCTCTCCGCGGCGCCCTCTGTCTGCAGCTTCTTTTACAGCCTGGTACACTTCAAGCGGGTCATTTCCATCCACTGTATAGCCAGGCATTCCGTAGCCAATCGCACGGTCTGAGATTTTCTCGCATGCAACTTGCTTTTCGTATGGAACGCTGATTGCATATTTATTGTTTTCACACATAAAAATGACAGGAAGCTTATGTACTCCGGCAAAGTTTGCTCCTTCATGGAAGTCTCCCTGGTTTGATGATCCTTCTCCGAACGTGACAAACGTAACAAGATCCTTCTTCTCCATTTTGCCGGCAAGAGCAATTCCAACGGCATGAGGCACTTGAGTTGTAACCGGTGATGAGCCTGTAACAATGCGGTTTTCTTTTTGTCCAAAGTGACCTGGCATTTGGCGTCCGCCTGAGTTTGGATCTTCTGCTTTTGCAAAACCCGAAAGCATCAATTGCTTTGCAGTCATGCCAAACGCAAGAACAACACCCATATCCCGGTAGTAAGGTAGTGCATAGTCTTTTTTGCGGTCAAGAGCAAACGCAGCACCAACCTGAGCCGCTTCCTGTCCCTGACATGAAATAACAAATGGAATTTTTCCTGAACGGTTCAACAGCCACATGCGTTCATCGATTTTGCGCGCCATGACCATTGTTTCATACATTTCAAGAACATCTTGATCAGATAAACCAAGTGTTTTATGACGATTCTCAGCCATCATTTTGCCTCCTCAAAAATCAGTATGTAAGGGACATGATCCCTTTTAAGAGTGGATTGCTTTCCCATCAACTGCAAGTGCCGCTTCACCTATTGCTTCAGATAGCGTTGGATGAGGATGAATGGTTTGTCCAATTTCCCAAGGAGTTGCATCAAGCACCATAGCAAGCCCTGCTTCAGATATCATATCTGTCACATGTGGTCCAATCATATGAACACCAAGGAGATCATCTGTTTTTGCATCAGCTATTAATTTGACAAACCCATCAGATTCCCCAAAAACAAGCGCTTTGCCGATTGCACGGAATGAAAATTTGCCTGTTTTCACTTCAAAACCCGCTTTTTTCGCTTCATCTTCTGTATACCCGACGCTTGCAATTTCAGGTGTACTGTATACACATCTGGAAACTTTTTTATAATCAATTGCAGAAGGCGTATGTCCTGCAATATGCTCAACAGCTGTAATGCCCTCATGTGAAGCAACATGCGCAAGCTGAAGGCCGCCTACAACGTCTCCAATCGCATAGATATGTGATTCTTTAGTCTGCATGAATTGATTCGTTTTAATAAAGCCATTCTCAAGCTGAATATCTGTGTTTTCAATGCCGATGCCTTCAACATTTGCCTGACGTCCGACTGAAACAAGAATTTTTTCAGCAGAGAAGGTTTTTACATCACCTTTATGTTCAGCACTGATAGAAACAGCTTTTCCTTTTTCAAGGGTTTCAGACAGCACTTTAGCACCTGTTACAACGTTAATTCCTTTTTTCTTAAGCAAGCGCTGCATTTCTTTCGATATTTCAGCATCTTCAGTAGGCAGGATACGATCTGCGTACTCAAGTACAGTGACTTCCAGTCCAAAATCAGACAGCATAGAAGCCCACTCTATTCCGATTACCCCTCCGCCTACAATAATGATTGATTTAGGCAGCGATTCAAGCACAAGAGCTTCATCAGACGTTAAAACAGACTCACCGTCAATTTCCAGACCTGGCAGACTGCGGGGTCTTGAGCCTGTAGAGACAATCACATTTTTAGGAATAAGCATTTCATTTTCCTCGCCGTTATTCATCTCAACAGAAATTGTTCCGGGCATTGGAGAGAAAATAGAAGGACCCAAAATACGGCCAGTTCCTTCATAAACATCAATTTTCCCTTGCTTCATTAAATGCTGAACGCCTTTATGAAGCGTATCAATAATCGATTGTTTCCGTTCCTGAACCTTCGTGAAATCAAGCTCAACTCCTGAAGTAATAACGCCAAACTCTTCGCTTCTTTTTGCAGTTGCAAATACTTCTGCACTTCTGAGCAATGCTTTGCTTGGAATACATCCCGCATGAAGACAAGTGCCTCCAAGTTTTCCTTTTTCAACAATGGCTGTTTTTAAGCCAAGCTGGCTTGCGCGAATTGCAGCTACATATCCGCCTGTTCCCCCGCCTACAATGACGAGATCATAATCTGTTGCCATACTGATGCTCCTCTCTATTAAATCTGGTTGTAGATCTTAGAGTTCACTTTTTTATTTGGATATTCTTTCGCCTCTTCTTCACCTCTGAGAACGCGAAGAGCTCCTTCCGTTAATGCCTGAAGTTCATTTTCACCTGGAAATACATTCACATCTGCGATCCAGTCTATGTAGGAAGAGATTTCTTTAACGAATTTTTTCCCGTAGGCAAGACCGCCTGTTAGAATAATCGCATCAACTCTCCCTTTTAAAACGGAGCTTGCTGCACCTATTTCTTTGCCGATTTGATAGGCCATTGCATCAAATATCAGTTTAGCCTTTTGATTTCCTTCAGCAATCATGCGTTCTACCTTCTGGCCATCATTGGTGCCAAGATAACCAACAAGCCCGCCATTGCCGACAAGCATTTTCATAACTTCCTCGCGATAGTAGTCACCTGAATAGCATAGATTCACCAGATCTCCAGCAGGAACTGTCCCTGCACGTTCAGGACTGAATGGTCCATCTCCATGCAGGCCATTGTTGACATCAATTACTTTCCCGAGCTTGTGAACTCCGACCGTTATCCCGCCGCCCATATGAGCCACAATCAAGTTCATTTCGCTGTATTTTTTTCCGTACTGCTGAGCAACTTTTCTCGCAACGGATTTTTGGTTTAATGCATGAAAAATGCTCTTTCGTTCAATAGATGGAACTCCGGATACTTTCGCGATCGTTTCCATTTCATCAACAACGACCGGATCCACAATGAAAGAAGGAATATTTAACCCGCCGGCTATTTCAAATGCTATGATGCCTCCCAAATTTGAAGCGTGCTGTCCTGCAAAACCGATGCGAAGATCGTGAAGCATTTGTTCATTCACATGATAAGTTCCGCCCTCTATTGGGCGGAGCAGTCCGCCTCTTCCGCATACTGCGCTTAATTTAGAGATATTAATGCCTTCTTCATCCAGCGTTTCAAGTATAGTCTGTTTCCTGAATTCATATTGATCAATGATGCTGTTAAAGGCATTTATTATATCCGCATCATGCCGGATTGTTTTTTCAAAAATAGATCGTTCATTATCAAATACACCAATTTTCGTCGAGGTTGAACCGGGATTTATGACGAGAATCCGATATTCTTTTTCTTGCAACTTCTAAAACCTCCAAATATGAGAAAGATCAGACAGCGTTCTTACACGCTGTCTGCGTATCTCATCTCAAAAAATTGCCTATTAGCGTCGGCTTAAAATGTGCTGGCCATTTTGCAGAAACTGGCTGCGTGAATTTCTCATTCTTTCGATGCGCTCTTCAGCCAGACGATCAGCAGCCGCATATGTCGGGATGCCGTCTCGTTTTGCAATTTCAAATACTCGTTCAATATTTTGATAAATGCCCTCTACTTTTTTCATTGCTCTTTCGCTGTTGTACCCAAGCAGCTCATCTGCTACGTTTATCACGCCGCCTGCATTAATGACATAGTCTGGTGCGTATGCAATTCCCATTTCATGAATCGTATCGCCATGACGAGTTTCTCTTAACTGGTTATTGGCAGCACCTGCAATGACCTTGGCTTTAATTTGAGGAATTGTATCGTCATTAATAGTAGCTCCAAGCGCACATGGTGCATAAATATCGCAGTCCACTCCGTAAATTTCATCAGGATTTACTACTTTGGCACCGAAAGCTTCAACAGCTCTTTGAACTGCTTCTTTATTAATATCCGTCACAATCAGCTGTGCGCCTTCTTCGTGCAAATGTCTGCAGAGGTTGAAAGCAACGTTGCCGACACCTTGAACTGCAACAGTCTTGCCTTCCAATGAATCTGTTCCAAACGCAGCTTTTGCAGCAGCTTTCATTCCGCGGTATACACCGAATGCCGTTACAGGTGAAGGGTTTCCTGAAGATCCGAAAGCAGGTGAAATACCCGTTACAAAATCTGTTTCTTCGTGGATCAAGTCCATATCTTCCACAGTAGTGCCTACATCTTCAGCCGTAATATAACGGCCATTTAGTCCTTGAATGTAACGGCCGAAAGCGCGGAACATTTCTTCATTTTTATCTTTGCGCGGATCCCCGATGATGACTGTTTTTCCTCCCCCAAGGTTTAACCCTGCGGCTGCATTTTTGTAAGTCATGCCTTTAGCCAAACGAAGAGCATCTTCAATAGCATCGGCTTCTGAAGCGTATGTCCACATGCGCGTTCCGCCAAGTGCAGGACCTAAAGTTGTATCATGAATAGCGATAATAGCTTTTAAACCTGATTGTTTATCTTGGCAAAAAACCAATTGCTCATAATCATATTGTTCCATATATTTGAAAATTTCCATGTGTAAATCCTCCTAATGTTCTTTTCATATTCTTAAGTTTAGCTTTTTCCCTTAACTTGAACAAATCGCCAAAGCTAGCGAATAAAGTTTGCTTTCGGCTGAATCAGCACGGCTTGTTAAAACAATCGGCGCTTTTGCCCCTGCAACAATGGCTCCTACTTTTGCATTTGCAAAATACATGAGCGATTTATATAAAACATTTCCAACTTCAATGGTTGGTACTAAAAGGATATCAGACTGTCCTGCCACTTCGCTTTTGATGCCTTTATGCTCTGCAGCTTCAAATGAAACAGCATTATCAAGTGCAAGAGGACCATCAACGATACAATCTTTAATCTGGCCTCTTTTGTTCATTTGCGTTAGAGCAGCAGCATCAATCGTTGCCTGCATGGAAGGATTTATAACTTCAACAGCTGCAAGCGGAGCCACCTTTGGAATGTCTATTCCAATCTTCCTTGCAACCATGACAGAATTTGCAAGAATTTGCTTTTTCTGGTCTAGATCTGGTGCAAGATTCATTGCTGCATCCGTTACAATTGTATATCTGTCGTAGCCGGGCACCTCAAAAACAGCAACATGTGAAAGAATTTTGCCTGTTCGAAGTCCGTATTCCTTGTTTAAAACAGCCTTTAAAATAACGGCAGTCGGAACATTTCCTTTCATTAAAACATCAGCTTCATTTTGAAAGACAGCTTTAACTGCAAATTCTGAAGCCTGGTCAACGGATCTTGCATGCCTAATTGAAAACTTGTTTACATCCGTACTTCTTTCTTGAAGCATGATTTCGATTTCTTCTTTATTTCCGAACAAAATAAAATTGGCAAGCCCCCGCTCTGAAGCCTCTATAACTGCTTCAAGCACTTCTGCATCTTCTGCAGATGCAACTGCTACCGTTTTGTTCTCAAGCCGGGCTGCTTTTTCTAGCAGGTCTTCTAAGTTCATCGTGTTTTCAATCCCTTCAAGATGTATTCACAGCACCCGTTATTTTATAATGCAAGAAGCGTGCCAACATAAAAACATGTAAACGCTTCATCTTTTCATACAGAAAACATGCATTTTTTTTCATACCTTGCAATTAATTGCATGCATTACTTTGCAAGATTGTATTTTTCTATTTTATAATACAGGTTTCTAAGCGAAATACCTAATGAAAGGGCGGTTTTTGTCCGATTAAAGTTATGCTTGTTCAGTGCTTCCCTTATGAGCACTTCCTCAAGCTGCTCTATGGATTCTGCAAGAGTTTGATTGCCTGCACTTTCTATGGGATAGGCTTTTCCGCCTGACTTTTTTTCATCATTCTGCGCAAGTTCCGGCAAATGCGTAGCGGCAATTTCCATTTCATTGTATTTCATAAAAATCATGGCTCTTCCAATGACATTCTCAAGTTCTCTTACATTCCCGGGCCAGCTGTGCGCAACAAGCCTGTCCAAAGCTGATTCTTCAATTCCTTCAATACTTCTGCCATAGTCCTGATTTAGTTTCCTGATTAGGTGCTCAGCAAGCATTGGGATATCTCTTTTTCTGTTCCTGAGCGGTGGAATGGAAATTGGGTAGCGATTTAATCTGTAATACAAATCTTCTCGGAAAGTGCCGTCTGCCATAGCTTTTTCTATATTAATATTTGTTGCGGCAATGACTCTCACATTGATTGGAATGGACTTTGTCGAACCGACCCTGACAATTTCTTTTTCCTGCAGCACCCGAAGCAGTTTGGCCTGTACATTTGCCGAAAGTTCTCCAATTTCATCCAGAAAAATGCTCCCTTTATTGGCTTCTTCAAAAAACCCTCTTTTTCCGCCCCGTTTCGCTCCTGAGAATGCCCCTTCCTCATAGCCAAACAGTTCACTTTCAAGCAGTGTTTCTGAAATAGCCGCACAATTCACACGGATAAACTTGTTATACTTTCTGTCACTTGCGTTATGTATCGCATGGGCAAATAGCTCTTTTCCTGTCCCTGATTCCCCTCTGAGAAGAACAGTCGCAGGTGTTTTAGCTCCAAGCTTGGCCTGCTCAATCGCAAGTTTGATTTCTTCGCTTGCTCCAATGATATCTTCAAAGGCATACTTCGCTTCTAGTGTTCTGATAATTTGTCTGGCCCTGTTCAATTCTGTTGTTAAAGTTTGGATCTCGGACATATCATGAATAATGCCCACACTTCCTTTTAGTATCCCATCCACAATGATCGGAGCTACATTTACAATGACATCTTTCTTGCCCGGACCCACCTTCATCCTCACGCCTCTTACAGGTCTCCTCGTTTCAAGAACCTTCATATGCATGCTTTCACCTTCAGAAATATCAGCCGTTGCAGGCTTTCCCAGCACTTGTTCTTCTGTCAGGCCAGTCATCCTTGAATAGGCAGGATTGATTAGAATTCCTCTTCCTTCTTCATCTACAACAGAAATGGCCTCGTCAGATGATTGAATGATGGCCTGAAGGAGCGTTTGAATCTCCTTTAAGTTCGTCATCTCTTCTGCCAGGTTCACTATATCAGTGATATCTTTAAACAAAGAAAGGGCGCCGAGCAGTGCTCCTGTGTCATCAAAGATCGGGATCCTCGTCGTAATGATTTTAAGACCATTTTCAAGAACCTGTTCCTGATTCATTTCGACTTCTTTTGTTTTCAGAATCCTTGGAAGCTTGCTTGAAGGAATCATCTTTTCGATTAGACGGCCAATTACATCTCCCTTTTTTAGCCCTGTCATCCGCTCTGCTGTTTTATTAAATAGGATAACCCGTTCCTTATCATCAATGACGATCATGCCATCATTCGTTGAATCAAAAATAGTTTCATGTTTATGTGTTATATCCTTTAAAGCTGTAATCAAATTTTCTTTCTGATTGATAAGATTGGAAATGATGTGAGCGACAGTGCCCGGAATAATAACCGTATTCCTGCTTCTGCATTTAAGAAGGTCCTCAAAGACCTCATTGCTGCCAGTTGCCTCTATGACAATATTGATCTTATTGGATAAAAGCGGCTTCCATTCAGAACTTGTCAAGATTCCCAGCTTTTTTGCAAGCTGCATTCCTGGCGCATCCGGCTCAATATCCACAACCGCTATGATTTCCATAGCTTTTATTTCCATAAGCATTTTGAGCAGTGTTGTCCCGCCTTGTCCCGCCCCCACCAACAAGACCTTTTGCATAATGATTACCCCTTACCGTTTTATGTAATATATAATTATAAATGATTTTTGCAAAATTTTGCACAGTTTCATCATATCAGTTTTTGTTCACTTGACAAATTGTTTTTTTCGTTGAACAATTTAAAAGACGAAGGGGAAAGGATTACAAAAAATGATACGAATTTTCGCTCTATTAATAATGGTGATACCTGGAGTTTTGGCAGGCTACGGCATTAAATTAATGCGTGACATGCTCTTCGGTATTCTTCAGGCACCTTTTCCAAACCTATGGCTGCAATTTATTGCCGGGCTGCTTTTATTTGCAGGAGGATTAAGTTTTGTTGCAGGATTTATTTTTTACCGTGACCGCAAACGAAATAAAGTGCAGAAAAAATTTCAGAAAAACAAAAGAACCCCGTTAGTTTGAGATAAACGGGGTCAAATTATTTCTTTTTTAACGATAAAGCTTTTTCGGGATAATCCGTGAAAAATCCTGCACACTCTGCTTTAAAAAGGAATTGCATTGTCTGCTCATCGTTGACAGTAAAAGGACGAACTTGAATACCGTTAGCCTGAGAATGGAAGATGACATGCGGGTCAGCGGCATAATGAACAGGATGGATCGCTCTTGCTGAGAGTGTCTTAGCATAATTCCATGGTTCAAACAGCCTTTCGCTTAAAAGAGCTGCTGTTTCCAGTTCACTTGAGATTCTATGACACAGCATCAGGCTTTCATGGTTAAAAGATGAGAGAATGACTCGATTTTGCAGTTTGTAAGTGAAAATCTGCTGTATCACCTTTTCTTCAAGCTCCTGATATGGAATCCGGTCATTTTTAAGTTCAATATTCAGAAGAAAATCTGAAGAACTGCTCCATGCCAGCACTTCTTCAAGGGATGGGATAAATGCTTTTCCGGAGTACTCAGGAAAAAGATAGCTTGCATCCAGGTTTTTAAGCTGCGAAAAGGTTAAGTCTTTTACAAAACCTTTGCCATTTGTAGTACGGTCAACCGATTCATCATGAATGACAACTGGAACTCCGTCCTTCGAGAGGTGAACATCTAATTCAATTCCATCTGCACCTGATTCAATCGCTGCCTTAAAAGAAGGCATCGTATTCTCAGGACAGGTACCTGCAGCACCGCGGTGTCCAAATATTTTGGTCAAAAACATCACCTGTTTCATTATTTTTTGAAAGGAGCATGAAAGACCTATGAGACCACTACCAATATCAGCTGAAACAGCGATAAAGCTTGCTGAGGAACTAAACGTGCCGATTGAACAAATCATGCATATGCCTCAGCATATCCTTCTTGCTAAGCTCGCTGAAATGCAGAATAAGAAAGACAATAAAGAGTAAAAGCTAAGAACCCAATTTCAGTTGATTGGGTTCTTTTTTATCATCCAGCTTCTAAGATTCTATCCCTATCAAGAAGCTTTATCAGCTTTAGAAAAATTTCCTTAACCTTTTCTTAACTGTATTTTAGCATCTTCATATGTAAAGAGGTAGCCCCAAATTGGAAAATTTTTCTTAGGCATTGTTACTTTCTCTGTTTTCAAACTTCTTCCACACCAACTATATGAACATGATTTTTTCTTAATAAGATCTCTTGTTTCTTTACTTCTTTTCACTGGTTGAACTTTTTGAAAGTCTCTGTAATTTTTTCTTCAATATATGCAATGTGTTCCTCATAAAAATATCTTACGAAATAAAAAGGGAACTTCCTGGTTAGCAGGTGATCCCTTTTTTTATATATCAAATATTTAGAAATAGTATTTTATCCAAGAAAGCAAGATTTTGAAAAAGTGTACAACTAAAGGGTTTCAATCTTTTTTTCTGCCGACAGCTGATACATTACCTACAGGAGTTGCATTGAATGAATATGGTTGGCTACAAGCACCTGCGACTAAAAATTTTGTATTCGTAGCACCAAAAAGGCAAATTACAGTAAAACTCCACCTAACCGCTATAAACAGTATCACATGTTCCAGGTTTAGGTTCATAATAACAATGTTGTTTAAATTGACCCGCAAAAGGTTGATCGTACCATGTTGGAGGGCATGGAGCATATGGATTAAAATACCAAAGAGCATATTTCCCTGGGTGCTGTCTCCAATAATCCAAATTCTGTTTTGCTAATCTTTTTTCAACAGTTCTCGCTCTATTATAAAATACATTACCTTTTTGAACAGCTTCAAAAGAATAATTTCCTCCTTGTACATGAAAAATGACTTGTGGAATTGATCTTAAATTTTTAAAGTCTAAACAATTTGCTTTAAGACGATTAACAATTACATTGCCTACATATAACATTCCTTGTTTTCCTTCACCTTCGGCTTCTGCTCTCATCATCCTTGCCATTAAATCAACGTCTGAATTTCGGTAACTTACTCTTGGCATTTTTTCACCCCAAAAATATAGTATGAAAAAAAACCTGCATTGATGTCATTGTTTATAAAATAAGAATGCTTAGTTTTTAAGTAAGATGAAAACTATGGCATTCTTTTTTACACCTTTATTCAACTAAACTGCCCAAGTCCATAATAAGGAAATCGCGATCACACTGTGCTGCAATCGCAACCTTTACATAAACTGCTCCTTTAATTTCGAATAGCATTCAATAAGAGGCGGTTTAATTGCCTCCTTTAATGGAATAACTACAATATGGCCTCAGTCCTAAGTTTGCTCACTCAACTCATAACTTACGCACCCGTTAATTGAACAAGTATATGCTGCTTTTCAATCCAATCTTCAGCCGGTTTTAATTAAAAAGTGTGGAAATTGAATATTAATTGTGATCATTAACAATCGGATTTAAATAAGATGACACCAGTTCAATACTGAAGTCATCTTATAAAATAAATATGATTTAATATCGACCAATAAAGCTAGCACCAATAATGATTAGTAAAATAAACAGGACAACAATTAGTGCGAAGCCACCACCGTAGCCACCGCCGTAGCCACCGCCGTAACCACCACAGCAACGACCGCCGTAACCGCCGCCAAAACCACCATAGCCAAACATCCATATCACTCCTTTTAAGCATTTATTTGGAGATTAATCCTGAAAAAGTGACTTCAATGATAATAATCCCTAAATATACTATGTAAAGCATGTAATAATGATTGGGTTGCAATAAGTGAATAAACATATATTAAACTGTAATTCCCCCTGCAGCATGGCCTTACAGCGGTTTTAATGTCAAAATTTTTGGAGGTACTCAGACTGGAGATATTAAATATAACTGCCTCTTCAGCGGAAAAATTCATGTTACGAGTTCAACTTGTACATAATTGATTTTGATAACTAGAATCTTTAAGGCAATACTTAAACGGATCTCATCATTTCAATACCCGCATGTTCAAGTATATGGCAATGCCATACATATCCAGGACCAAGGCTGGAGGTAAAGACAAAATAAAAAGACCAACGAATTTTTTTGTTCATTGGTCATTCCAGAAAAAGTTTATAGGTTTTGAAATCGATCATTCGTATAAATTCTAAAAATTCGTCAGCTTACAAGACACCAGCTTCTAAGATTCTATCTCTCTCAAGAAGCTTTATGCTCTAAACGCAATTTGTCAGCGACCATTGCGATGAATTCAGAATTAGTTGGTTTAGCTTTAGACATGCTTACTGTATATCCGAATAAAGAGGAAATGGATTCAATATTCCCCCGGCTCCATGCTACTTCAATCGCATGACGGATTGCACGCTCGACACGGCTTGCTGTCGTATTATATTTTTTGGCGATATCAGGGTATAGTACTTTCGTTATAGAACCGAGCAGTTCGATATCATTATAAACCATTGAAATGGCCTCTCTTAAATATAAATAGCCTTTAATGTGAGCAGGAACGCCTATTTCGTGAATAATGCTTGTAATGTTTGCATCAAGGTTTCTTCCTTTATTTTCTGACTGGGATCTGAGAGAGGAGTTCGATCTTGAAAGAATCGGTGCTGCTGATTTACCGCTGACTTGTCGAATATGATTGACCAGGTTTTCCATATCAAAAGGTTTTAAAATGAAATATGAGGCACCAAGGTCAACTGCTTTCTTTGTAACATCTTCCTGTCCAAAGGCAGTCAGCATGATGACGTTAGGCTGTTTGGATTTTTCCATCTCCCTCACTTTTTCTAAAACAGCAAGTCCGTCCAGATGAGGCATGATAATATCCAAAACAAGCACATCAGGGTCTTTATCCTTTAACATATTCAGACACTCTTGTCCGTTATATGCAATGCCAAGCACTTCCATGTCTTCCTGACTTGAAATAAATTCATCCAAAAGCCCCACTAACTCGCGATTATCGTCAACGACACACACTTTTATATTCTTCAATTAAGCTTCCTCCTCAGTCTTCATTTCCCGCCTAAATCGATAGTATCTCTATACATCATTCTAAATGAGAATTTCGACAATGCAACATAAATTCCTCTTATTTTTTTAAAAAATACCAAAAAAATGAAATTTCTAAATTATTCTTCAATTTCCTCACGATTTCGACGTTTTACACTATTTAACATTTCCAAGGTTAAACAGTTTTGTCGAAAAATCTTCTTTCACTTATTTTACCTAATTGTGAACGATAAATAAAGCCAAAAAAAATAGCTGTTAAGAAACTTGTCTCAACAGCTAATTTATCAGCTCGCTTTTTTTGCATCTTTATGATAAATATCAATGCCCGCTTCACTCAGCATCCATTCGATATGAACGCCATAACCTGAAGTTGGGTCATTTACAAATACATGTGTGACGGCTCCTATCACTTTTCCATTTTGAATAATCGGGCTACCGCTCATCCCTTGAACAATTCCGCCTGATTTCGCTAAAAGCGCCGGGTCGGTAATCTTTATAACCATCCCTTTAATAGCAGGAAACTTTTGAGGAGTTGAACTGACAATTTCCACATCAAATTCTTCCACTTTGTCCTGATCGACTACCGTCAATATGTGAGCCGGACCTTCCTTTACTTCGTTCGATAACGCGATTGGCATCGGCTCATCATAAAGACCATTTGACATGTCCTCATTCAGCTTGCCAAATATTCCGAATGGGCTGTTGCGCGTAATATTGCCGATCACTTGACGGTCGCTTGAAAACCTTGCCAGCTTTTCACCAGGATTTCCGTTGCTTCCTTTTTCAATCGATGTCACCGTAGATCTGACAACTTGGCCATCCTGAACGACTATCGGCTTTTTCGTATCCATATCTGAAATCACATGGCCCAGGGCCCCATATTTTTTTGAATTAGGATCATAAAATGTCATGGTCCCAATTCCGGCTGCAGAGTCACGTATATATAAACCAATTCGGTAGGCACGTTCATTCTCATCTTTAAGAGGAACTAATTTCGTTTCAATTTCTTTATTTTCTCTTGATATGACTAAATCCAAAGGCTTGCCTGTTTTTCCTGCATCCTGAATAAAAGGTGTTACATCACTCATGTTTTCGACTGTAGAGCCATTTATCTTTTTTATAATATCACCGACTTGGACACCTGCAATTTCGCCAGGTGATTTTTTACCTTCGGCTGTTTTAATTTGATGATGACCTACAACCAGAACACCAAGCGTATTCAGTTTTACACCGATTGATTGGCCGCCTGGTATGATTTTAAAATCTTCAAGCACTTTTACATTCACTTTTTTAATTGGAATACCGGCTAAATCAAATACTATTTCGCCAACTCCGCTTTGCTTGCCTTCAATCTGAAGGGATTCAGCGCCAGTTTTAATAGAAAAAACATGTTCTGAATCGCCGGAGTTTGCACCAGCCTGCAGAGATGTTTCCATTGATAATTGCTGATTTTCAAATACGGTTAAAGAATTTGGCAATTGAATGTATTCTTTAACAGGTTTTACAAATCCTAAACTCATTAAAGAAACAAGGAGAATACAACCAATTATTTTTCTAATTTTATCAAAGCTCAAATATACACACTCTCCTCGCTCCTGACACCACACCAATACATTGGCTACATTCATTAATTTTGCCTTCTGAAGGCGCATTTATAACTGATATAAAAAGAAAATGTTGCTGATTTGATGTATAACGTGTTTAATGCACAGAAAAAAGGAAGGGATTGAATCCCTCATCCGGATATTCCGGTCTGTATAGCCGGCAAACAAAAAAAATACTGCCGATGATGGCAGTATTTACAGGCTCTTGACCGTATCAGCAAGAGCCAGCAGTTCTTTTGCATGCTGTTTTGTTAAATCCGTTACTTCAACGCCGGCAATCATCCTGCCGACTTCTTTTATTTTTTCCTCTTCTAAAAGAGGTTTTACGCTTGTTTTGGTTCTTCCTTTAACTGTTTCTTTTGAAATGAAAAGGTGTGTATCGGCCATTGCCGCAACTTGCGGAAGATGTGTAATACAAAGCACTTGCGAACCGACAGATACTTTATAGATTTTTTCTGCAATCGCCTGGGCGACACGGCCGCTGACACCTGTATCCACTTCATCAAAAATAATTGAGGTGACACCCTGATGCTTTGAAAAGATGCTTTTCATTGCAAGCATGATTCTTGAAAGCTCTCCGCCAGAAGCAATTTTAGAAAGCGGCTTTAATGGTTCTCCAGGATTTGTCGATATGTAAAATTCCGTTTCATCCACACCATTTTCACCAAATTTCGCAGGGACACCATCAATTTGAGGTGCATCCTTGCTGCCTTGCCTAACACTAAAAACAACTTCAAATTTTGTTTTTTCCATATATAATTCTTTCAGCTCCCGCTGAATTTGCTTCGTCAGCTCAGCAGCACTTTTTTTCCGGACGGCTGTCACGTTCTTTGCTTCAACGATAAGATCTTTCACAAGGCTGTCTAACTCGTTTTTCAGCTTGAACAAATGACTGTCACGGTTTTGGATTGTATCTATTTCCTCTTCAATTGCTGCTGCATATTCAAGGATTTCTTCTACATCCTGTCCGTATTTTCTTTTGAGATGCGTAATTTCGCCAAGTCTTGTTTCAATTTCATTCAACCGCTCTGGATCAAATTCCAATTGATCGAGCTCATTTCGAATCTGAAAGGATAAATCCTCAAGCATGTAATAGCAGTTCGAAATGGTTTCGGACATTTCTTTCAGCGAGTCATTAATAGCTGATACCTCTTCTAATTGACTCATGGAATGTCCAATATAATCTAGCCCTCTTTGCTCGCCGTGCAAGGCATTATAGCTGTTTTGAAGTGATTCAAATATTTTTTCAAAGTTGGATATTTGGCTTTTTTCCTCCATAAGCCGCTCATCTTCCTTGATTTTCAAATCTGCCTTTTCTATTTCTTCAAGCTGAAATTGAATCAAGTCAAGCCTGTGGGCCATTTCCTGTTCATTTTCAGACAGCTGTTTTATTTTTTTCACGAGCTTAGCATATGTATTGTAAATTTCTCTGTATGAAGCAAGAGCATGATTAATTTTTCCGGAACCGAACTGATCGAGAAGCTTCCAGTGATTTTCTTCGTTCATAAGCTCCTGATTGTCATGCTGTCCATGAATATCAATAATCATTTGTCCGATTTCCCTGAGAATTCCAATGGTTACAAGCTTCCCGTTAATACGGCAAATGCTTTTTCCCGAGGATGAAATGTCGCGTCTTAAAACAATCATGCCGTCGCTCGTGTCGATTCCAAATTCATTGCATCTGTCTATACATGGATGTTTTTCATCATCAAGTAAAAAAAGACCCTCTAATTCAGCACGTTTCTCCCCGTAACGAACAAATTCAGATGAGCCTCTTCCGCCGACAAGCAAATGGACGGCATCAATGATAATGGATTTCCCTGCTCCGGTTTCTCCAGTTAGTACTGTCAGCCCTTTCTCAAAGGAGACAGTCAATGATTCAATGATTGCAAAGTTTTTTATTGAAAGTTCCGCTAACACAGCGCCGGATCCCCCCTCAAATGTTTCATTATTACAGCATATCTAGAAAACGCTTAGAAATGGTCGCAGTATCCTCTGGCGACCGGCAAATGATGAGAATCGTATCATCTCCGCAAATTGTGCCCAAAATCTCATTCCAATCAAGATTATCAATTAACGCCCCTATGGCATTTGCGTTGCCCGGCAATGTTTTCATGACAATGTTATGCCCTGCTGAATCAATTTTTACGAAGGCGTCCATTAAAGCCCGCTTCAGCTTTTGCAGCGGATTAAAACGCTGATCTGCCGGAAGGCTGTATTTGTATCTGCCGTCAAGCATAGGCACTTTAACGAGATGAAGCTCTTTTATATCCCTTGAAACAGTGGCCTGTGTCACGTTGAAGGCAGCTTCCTTAAGCATGTCCACTAACTCATCCTGAGTTTCAACTTCATTATGAGTAATCAGCTCGCGGATTTTTATGTGTCTTTGACCTTTATTCATTAGGCACCCCTTGTTAACTGTATGTTTATACTGAATATGTTATATGATATCTGCAAAAAAGTACACGTTTTTGTCGAAGTGTGTGTTCTTATTTTAATCAAAACAAACAGGAATAATAGCTGCTCTATTATTCCTGTTCCGATTTTTTGCTCTTTAGTTCATCATGGGCATTTTCCACAACACTGTCGATTGTATTTGGCAGCCTCATTGTCCCAGACTCGTCTGACCCATTCCAGCGCAGATGCAGCAGGAATTCAATGTTGCCGTCTCCTCCTGTTATGGGAGAAAAAGACAGATTACAGCAGTCATATCCTTCTTTTAACGCGAAATCAGTAATATATTCCAAAACCATCCTATGCGTTTTTGGTTCTCTGACAATCCCTTTCTTGCCCACCAGTTCCCTTCCGGCTTCAAACTGAGGTTTAACAAGAGCGATGCAGTCACCGCCGGCAATAAGAATTTTTTTAAGTGCAGGCAAAATTAATGTCAGAGAGATAAACGAAACATCTATGGAAGCTATTTCAGGCAGTCCTTCCGTAAAATCAGCAGGAGTGGAATATCTGAAATTTGTCCGTTCCATCACAACAACCCGTTCATCCTGACGAAGTTTCCACGCAAGCTGATTATAGCCAACATCAAGGGCATATGACAGCTTGGCCCCATTTTGCAGGGCACAATCAGTAAATCCGCCAGTTGAAGAACCAATATCAAGGAGAATTTTATTTTCTACGGTAAGATCAAATTCCTTTAATGCTTTTTCAAGCTTCAATCCGCCCCGGCTTACATAAGGCAGTATATTGCCCTTAATGGTAAGATTCATGGCCGGATCCACTTTCTCGCCCGGCTTTTCAACTCTTTCTTCATTTGCATAAACAAGCCCCGCCATAATGGCGCGCTTAGCTTTCTCTCTCGTTTCAATCAGCCCTCTTTCAACGAGGAGAATATCAATTCTTTCTTTTTTCGAACCCATTCACTAAACCCTTTTCTCTTTCGCTTTTGATATGCTTAATATCCGTTCCTCTGCGTGAGCAGCTGTTAAACCTATTTCATTCATCAGTTTACTTACACTGCCATGCTCAATGAAACGGTCAGGAATGCCCATTCGGTCTATAACAGCATCTGAATAGCCTTGCTCTTGAGCAAACTCAAGCACTGCACTTCCAAATCCGCCTTGCAGAACAGCCTCTTCGATTGTCAGCACCGGTAATTTTTCAATAAAGATCTGTGAAAGCATGGCATCATCAAGAGGTTTGATAAATCTTGCATTGACAACACGGACCGAAATGTCTTTTTCCGCCAGGCTTTCTGCAGCCTGCATAGCCATTTCAATCGTGGTGCCGAATGTCAGAATAACAGCATCTGTCCCCTCTCTGATTACTTCCCAGGTTCCAATAGGAATTTCTTTTAACTCATCATCCATTTTCACGCCAATTCCATTCCCTCTTGGATAACGAAGCGCTATTGGTCCTTCATTGTATTTGAGCGCAGTATAGACTAAATGCTGCCCTTCATTTTCATCTTTTGGCATCATGATTACCATGTTCGGCAAATGTCTCATGAACGCGATATCAAAGACACCCTGATGCGTCTCTCCATCAGCACCAACTAATCCCGATCGGTCAATTCCTATGAACACATTCAGGTTTTGACGGCAAATATCATGAACAACCTGATCATAAGCACGCTGAAGGAAGGTTGAATAAATGGCCAGAAACGGTTTCATATCTTGAGTTGCAAGGCCTGCAGCTACAGTTGTTGCATGCTGTTCTGCTATTCCTACATCAAACATTCGGTCAGGAAACTCGCTTGCAAAGCCTTCAAGCTTTGAACCGACAGGCATAGCTGGTGTAATTGCAACGATACGATCGTCTTCACGCGCCATTCTTCTAACTGTCTCACTGACAAGACTGCTCCATGCAGGGCCCGCTGTTTCACCTTTTACAAAATCTCCCGTTTCAATCTTATATGGGCCAGTTCCATGCCATGTTCCAATTTTATCTGTTTCTGCAGGCTGATAACCCTTGCCTTTTTTTGTAATGACATGCAAAAGTACAGGTCCTTTTGTTTTCTTTGCATACTGCAGATTTTCAAAAAGATCATCATAATTATGTCCATCCACAGGACCAAGATATGTAATTCCAAGCTCCTCGAAAAAGATGCCTGATACAAGCATATATTTTAAGCTGTCTTTTACTCGTTCGGCAGTAGCTGCAAGCTTTCCGCCAACTGCAGGGATTTTTTTAAGAATATATTCAAGCTCATCTTTTACCCATTGATATTTGCCGGCAGTTCTTAATTTTCCAAGCACATTATGAAGAGCACCGACATTTGGTGCGATTGACATCTCATTATCATTTAAAATGATGATCATATCTTTTTGTTCATGTCCGATATGATTAAGTGCTTCAAGAGCCATACCTCCAGTCAGGGCGCCATCCCCGATAATCGGCACGATATGATCTTTCGTTCCCTTTAAATCTCTTGCAATGGCCATGCCCATTGCTGCAGATAAAGAAGTGGAACTGTGTCCTGTTTCCCAAACATCGTGTTCACTTTCGTTGCGTTTAGGAAATCCGCACAGACCCTGATATTGTCTGATTGTATCGAATTCGCATGCTCGTCCAGTCAATATTTTATGAACATACGATTGATGCCCGACATCCCACAGGAATTTATCATTTGGGCTGTCAAATATTTTATGCAAAGCAATTGTCAGTTCCACAACACCGAGGTTAGGACCGATATGTCCGCCGCTGACAGAGAGCTTCTCAATTAAAAATTTACGGATTTCAGCACTCAATTGCTCAAGTTCATTATTTGATAGCTTTTTAAGGAATGAAGGGTCTTTAATGGATAACAGATCCAAATGGATCACTCACTTTCAGTTCATTTTCTACCTGGTTCTTTTAGTATAAAATAGCCGCTAACACAGCTGTGATAACGGCGACATTTGCAGCATTTCATGAAATTCTATTTTCATCCTGGTATCCCGCGCTGTTTGGAAGAGATATGTATAAAATATGGTGTAAGTATAACATACCGTTATAAAAACCTCAATTTGATGGTGTGCTATAACAGATTGAAGAGGTTTTCATGCAGTTGGAGAAACGGAATAGAGGGGGAAAAACGTTTATAACCAAAAACGTGACAATCAGCTGTCACGTTTTTGATTTAATGATCTCTTGAAGCAATTAAATCGCATAATTCTTCAAGTAACCCCGATTGGATATTTATATTTGCCAAAATGGCTTTAGCATGGCTGATGTGATCTTCAAGTTTCTGTTTTGCACCTGGTAAAGTCAGCAGGGATGGATAGGTTGTTTTTTTATTTGTTTCATCCGATCCGACAGGTTTTCCTATTTTAGATTGCTGGCCTTCAATGTCTAAAATATCATCCTGAATTTGAAAAGCAATTCCAATGTGATAGGCAAACTCACGCAGCTTTGCGATTTCATCATTGGATGCTTCAGCTAAGATTGCTCCTGCGATAATGCTGAAAGCCAATAGTTTTGCCGTTTTATGTTCATGAATATACTCTAATTCTGAAAGCTGCAGGTTTTTTGCTTCCCCCTGCATGTCTGCCACCTGACCGCCGACCATTCCTTCAATGCCAGAAGCTTTTACTAATTCGCTGATCAATGCAAGGCGTTTCTCTGCAGAGATGTCCTGCTGATCAGCTATAAGACCAAAACTGTGGGTCAACAGACCGTCTCCTGAAAGAATAGCGAGCGCTTCTCCGTATACTTTATGATTTGTTGGTTTTCCCCTTCTCAAATCATCATCATCCATTGAGGGAAGGTCATCATGAATGAGGGAATATGTATGAATCATCTCCACTGCACAAGCAGCAGGAATACCAATCTCTTCACGCTTTCCAAAAGCATTCAGCACAGCTAATACCAGTGCTGGACGAATCCTTTTGCCTCCGGCGCTCAGTGAATAAATCATCGCTTCCTTAATAGAAGCAGGACCTTTAAGGCCGCTGACGTATAAAGGCAATTTCCCCTCAATTAATTCTTTTCTGGAAGAAAGAAAATTATCTAGAGACAGCGTCATTACTCTTCCTCCTGCAGATCAAAAGGAGCAAGCTCTCCGTCCTCGCGGAGAATCTGATCCATTTGCTTTTCAACCGTCTGCAGCTTATCATGGCAAAGTTTTGAAAGCTTCATCCCGTCTTGAAAATAAGCAATTGCTTTCTCTAAAGGCACATCGCCCTCTTCAAGCTTTTCAACTATTTGTTCAAGCTCTTCCATTGCTTGTTCAAAAGTAGCTTCTTTTTTTTCACTCATAAGCTTTTCGTTCCTCCACTCCTGTAACTTGGCAATTAACATGCCCGTCCTGCATTTGAATGTGAAGTTTATCACCGGTTTTGACTTGTGAGATGCTTTTCACGAGATCTTCGTCCTGATAAGCAATGCTGTATCCGCGCTCCATTATTTTCAGCGGGCTCAGTGCGTTCAGGCTTGCAGCCATTGACTGAAATTCAGTCTGTTTTTGACGCAGCAGAACGGACATATCTCTAGTCATTTTCTTTATCAATTGCTGATGCTTCTCTTTTTCACGATGGATTTGTTCACGGGGATGCAGACGGTATAACCGTTTTTTTAATTGATCATAATTGTCCTTTTTCAGCTGAATAGACCTAAGGCTTTCTTTTTGCAGTGACTCTACTAGATCATCGAGCTGCTGTTCCTTTTGCTGATACAGCTGCTTCGGATATTTGAAGGCATACGACTTTTGGTAGTAGGCCAATTGCTCTTTTTTCGCTGAAATCTTTTCCTGCATAGCACGCAGCAAACGTGTTTGCCTATTGGTTGTCCGCTCCAGCAGCTCTGCAAAATGCGGCACTGCAAGCTCTGCAGCTCCCGTTGGAGTAGGCGCCCTTAAATCGGCAACAAAATCTGCGATTGTATAATCCGTTTCATGTCCCACTGCCGAGATAACCGGAACTTTGGAACTGAAAATTTCTCTTGCAACCATTTCTTCGTTAAAAGCCCATAATTCTTCAATGGATCCACCGCCGCGGCCAACAATAAGCACGTCCAGATAGCCTAATGCATTGGCCTGCTTAATCGCTTTGACAACTGATGGGCCAGCATGGATTCCCTGCACAAGTGCAGGGAGAATGATGACTTTTGCAGAAGGATAACGGCGCTTGATTGTAATTAAAATATCCCGGACTGCAGCTCCCGTAGGCGAAGTAATGACGCCTATTGTTGAAGGGTATTTAGGAATCGGCTGTTTGTGCTTTTGATCAAACAGCCCTTCTTGTTCGAGTTTCTTTTTTAGTTCCTCATACGCAAGGTACAGACTTCCAATACCGTCAGGCTGCATTTCTTTCACGTATATTTGATAGGTGCCGCTCGGTTCATACACCGAAATTTCGCAGCGCAGCAGCACTTTCATGCCATTTTCAGGCTTGAATTTAAGCGATGAATTTTGACCTGCAAACATAACGGCTGCAATTCGCGCCCCTTCATCCTTTAATGTGAAATACATATGGCCGCGGCTGTGCATTTTAACATTCGAAAGTTCCCCCTTCACCCAAATATCCTTCAGGTGGGGATCTACATCAAATTTTCGTTTAATATACTTTGTTAATGCCGTAACTGTCACATGCTTGATTTCACTCATTGAGCAGGACTCCTTTAAAGCTCTTTACTTACCTGCAGTCTAACAGCTGAAATTCTTGCTGATTTTACTACATTGTGAGCAAGCATTGTAATCGTCATCGGACCTACTCCGCCCGGAACAGGAGTGATATGGCTGGCGATTTGCTTCGCATCTTCAAAAACGACATCTCCGCACAGCTTCCCTGTTTCAAGCCTGTTCACACCAACATCGATAACTACAGCATTCTGTTTTATATGCTCGCCTGTTATGAAATTAGCTCTGCCCACAGCAACAACCAAAATATCGGCTTGCTTCGTTACTTCTTTTAAGTCTGGAGTTCTTGAATGACAATACGTTACGGTAGCATGCTCATTCAAAAGCAAAATACCGACCGGCTTACCTACGATATTGCTGCGTCCTACCACTACAACATGTTTGCCGGCAATTTCAATGTTTGCAGATTTTATCATTTCTACGATTCCTGCAGGTGTACAAGGCAAAAACGTATCTTCTCCGATCATCATTTGTCCGATATTCAGAGGATGAAATCCATCTACATCTTTTGCAGGAGAAATTTTTTCAATGACTGCTTTTTCTTGAATATGGTCCGGTAATGGAAGCTGAACTAGGATGCCGTGGCAGCTTTCATCATGGTTATATTTATCAATAACATCCAAAAGCTCTTCTTCTTTCATTGTTTCAGGAAAATGTTCAAGCGTGAATGCCACCCCGATTTCTTCTGACGCTTTCTGTTTTCCTTTAATATAAGAAATAGATGCTGGATGATCGCCTACTAAAATTACGACAAGTCCCGGTACGACACCTTGCTCTTTTAATTCTTTCACTTCTTGTGCAAGCTGTTTGCGTTTTTCCTGTGCTAATTCTTTTCCGCTGATTATTGAAGCTGTCATTGTTTTGTTCCTCCTCGGATGTTATGATTGCTTATTTTTCAATAGTATGCTTAATGTTTGAGAGGACACCATTAATAAACTTAGGTGATTGATCATCCCCAAAAGTTTTTGCGAGTTCAATTGCTTCGTCGAGAGTTACATTAACTGGAATTTCATCAATATACATCATTTCGTATACCGCAAGACGCAGTACAGATCGATCTACATTTGCAAGTCTTTCGAGTTTCCATTTCACTAAATGAGGTTTAATTTGCTCATCGATCTCTGCCATATGCTCAATTGTTCCTAGAACAAGAGCAGTCATAAACTCATCCAGATCTTCCCCGTCAAGCGCATGAGACATCGCTTCTTTTGGTTCAATATCACTTACATCTATTTGAAAGAGTGCCTGCAGCGCTTTTTCCCTTGCTAATCTTCGTTTCATTTGTTCTTGCTCCTTTATGTACAAAAATGTCGAAATGTCATAAAAAGATAATACCATATTTCACTGACAGAAGCACATCGTTAAAAACGTTTTCTGCTGAAATACCGAATAAAAAACTTCATACACATTTTATTATTCGTAGTTAATCAAATGTTCAATCTATTTAAGAAAAAAAAAACCAAAGGAAGATCTCCTCTGGCTTTACATTTCCTGGTCAATTTCAATTTCCTGAGACTTTGTTTCAAACTGAATTCCAACTACATGGATGTTGATTTCATTGATTTCAAGTGCTGTCATGTTGTATAAAGCTTGTCGCGTATTATCCTGAATGCGCTGAGCAACTGTAGGAATTGAAACTCCGAACATCATGACACAATATACATCAATCGTAATTCCATCTTCTGAAAGATCAACTTTTACACCTTTACCGTGATTCTTTTTCCCTAAACGCTCAACTACGCCAGATGCGAAGTTGCCGCGCATTTGGGCAACGCCTTCTACTTCGGAAGCTGCAATCCCGGCAATAACCTCAATGACCTCAGGAGCAATTTCAACTTTGCCAAGACCATTTTCTTCATGAGTCATTTCAAGTAATTTGTTTTCTTTCAAGAATCAGCACCTCCATATATTTTTCAAGCTTCCATTACTTTATGGATTTCTAAAAATTTCGTATTAAACTCTCCTGAAACAAACGTTTCATGTTCAAGCAGCTTTTGATGAAAGGGAATCGTTGTTGAAATCCCTTCAATCACAAATTCACCAAGGGCACGTTTCATTCTCGCGATTGCTTCCTCACGCGTTGCACCATACGTAATCAGTTTCGCAATCATCGAATCATAGTATGGCGGAATTGAATAGCCCGGGTACACAGCTGAATCTACTCTAACACCCAGTCCTCCGGGCGGCAAGTACATTTCTATTTTACCAGGTGACGGCATAAAATTCTTCTCCGGATTCTCCGCGTTGATACGGCATTCGATGGACCAGCCATTGAAGACCACATCTTCCTGTTTAACTGAAAGGGCAGATCCTGATGCTACTTTAATCTGTTCTTTGATCAAATCAATGCCGGTTACCATTTCAGTCACGGGATGTTCTACTTGAATACGTGTATTCATTTCCATGAAATAAAACTTATTTTCAAGATAATCAAAAATGAATTCTACCGTTCCCGCTCCTGTGTAATTTACAGCCTCTGCTGCTTTAACAGCAGCTCTCCCCATGATCTCGCGCATTTCCGCCGACAATGCAGGAGAAGGTGTTTCTTCAAGCAACTTTTGGAGCCTGCGCTGAATTGTACAATCTCTTTCACCTAAATGAATGACATTGCCAAGCGAATCCGCCATAACCTGAATTTCCACATGTCTGAAATCCTCAATGTACTTTTCAATATAGACGCCTGGATTGCCAAAAGCAGTTGCTGCTTCCTGCTGAGTAATTTGAATGCCTTTAATCAGCTCTTGTTCCGTTTTTGCAACGCGGATGCCTTTTCCGCCGCCGCCTGCTGTTGCTTTGATTATAACAGGATATCCGATATCATTAGCAAGCGAAACAGCGTCGCCTGAATCTTTAATAATTCCCTGTGAACCTGGAACAATTGGAACTCCCGCTTTTCTCATCGTTTCTCTTGCAACATCCTTGGTTCCCATTTTTGAAATCGCGTCTGCGCTTGGTCCTACAAAGATTATGTTGCATTCCTGGCATAGCTCTGCAAAGTCAGCATTTTCAGCTAAAAACCCGTAGCCCGGGTGGATTGCATCACTGCCTGTCAATGTTGCAACACTAATAATGTTCGTGAAATTCAAATAGCTGTCTTTTGACGCTGTCGGTCCGACGCAAAATGCTTCATCTGCCAGCTGGACATGTAAAGAATCTCTGTCTGCTTCTGAGAAGACTGCAACCGTCTCTATTCCAAGTTCTTTGCATGCCCGAATAATCCGAACCGCAATTTCTCCTCTGTTTGCTATAAGCAATTTCTTAATCATAGTTTCTCTCCTTACTCTGGTCTGACAAGGAATAATGGCTGACCGTATTCAACAAGCTGACCATTTTCAGCTAAAATCTCAACAATTTCCCCTTTTACTTCTGCTTCAATTTCATTAAACAATTTCATTGCTTCTACGATACAGACAACTGAATCAGAAGTAATTTTAGATCCTACTTTTACATAGTCGTCTGTTTCCGGTGAAGATGCAGCATAAAACGTTCCTACCATTGGAGACGTGATTTTATGTAATGATTCTTCCTTAACAGGGGCCTCGGCTTCTTTCTTAGGCTCCTCTTTTATTTCCTGCAGTGCTGCCACAGCTTGCGGAGCAGGGATTGGATTCTGTTCTGCTGCTGCAACTGATGTAATGCGATTTGCAGGTTTCTCTAATTCATCTAAATGTTTTTTTAATTTGATTTTTGACCCTTCATGTTCATACGTAAATTCATCGATAGAAGACTGGTCAATGAGTTTGATCAGTTCTCTGATTTCTTGTATCTTCAACATCTGCTGGCACCCCTATTCAAATTCTTGATGATTTAGACCATCTTTTTCGTTTTATAATCTAGTACTAAAACTTAGTCCTATTATATATCTTACGACAGGTGAGTCATGGAATTCAATATTAATTCTTTCCTTAGGAAGAGGATCTTAAAATGAAAGACTACTTTAAATTATAAGTTAAATTTAACAAATATGAAACGATTACACCAATTAAATAGAAAATCCCCGTGTATCAGACACACGGGGAAGTCGCTATTTATTGATTAGAAGGCTCCAATGTAACCGCTACATCTTCCATGCCTTTCATTTCACTGCTTACTAATTGAATAATTTTATTTGCTTCGGATGCTGAGCTCTCTTTCGCTTTCACGGTTACTTTTACTTTCTCTCCTTCGATGCGGACTAGAGCATCGTCATAGCCATTGGATTTGATGAATGTCTCAAGAATCTCCTCATTTGCCACCGCTTCATCGATCGCATTCATTTCATCTCTTGCAGCACTTTTTTCAGCGGCTGAAACATCTTTGCTTGCCACGATATCCTCTAAGCTTTCTTTTCTTGCACTTCTCGTATCTTCCAGCTGCATGCGCATTGTAGCAAACAGCTCATCATTTGAGACCGATACAACAGTTCCATCTTCTGCTTCTTCGATTGTTACTTCCCCTTTATCGCTTTCTTTTTCTGTTTCTTTATCAGCGTCTGCTTTTTCATCTTTTTCAGCCTCTGCCCCAGTCAATGCCACATCGTTTTTCACTTCATCAGGAGTTGTAATATAGTAGACAGATAAAACTACAACCAAACTTAACATTGTTAATAACCAAACCGTTTGTTTTTTAAGCATCATTCATGAATCCTCCTCTATTTCCCTTTTTTAGCTGCAACTGCAACGCGGTGGCTCGGTACCCCAAGCACTCTTGTTACAGCTTCAACAATTGATTTTTTTATTTGAATGTTATCAGCACCCGCAGCAACAACAAGCACTCCCCTGATTTCCGGTTTTTTAGTCTGAAGGATGATTGGGGTTTCCTGCTCTCCCTTTCGGATAATGACAACGGATTCTTCAGTAGATCCATCTTCGACCGTCCTCTTTCCGCCTTGAGGATCCGTCTCTTCTGTCGTCTGGCTTTGCGACACGCTGTTTTTTTCAAGAATTTGCTCTGATGTGGCATCTACATTGACGACTACAAGTGCATTCTCAATTCCGATCATTGAATCGAGCGCTTCTTTTAATTGATTTTCATATTCCTGTTCATATTTATCGATAGACCCTGATCCCCCGTTTTCATCAGAGGGTTTAAAAACATCGGCATCTTTTTCAGTTGATGATGTTAGACCGGATACTTGCGACACCTTCGGCAAACTTGCCTCATTTGTAAAAAGATTGCTGACAAGCATAAAACCTATGCCAAGTGCCAAAACGATTAATACATAGTGATATTTAGTCGGTTTTTTGCCGTTTTCTGTGTTCAGCATGCTTTTTAACTTCTCAAACAAATTCTTTGGATTACTCATCTGTGCTGCCCTCCCCTCCTTCCATTTTCAAGGAAATCTTCTCAGGGTCAACTTCCCAGATACTTGCAAGATATGCTTTAATCTCTGATGCCCGCCTGATTTGATTTTCTTTTTGAGTCTCTGCTGTTTCTGCTGCACCCAGGTCAACTGGCTGAATGGTTTCAACTGCTTCGGATCCTGCTTCCTCTGCTTCGAGTGTTACCTCTATGCCCTGCAGATTTTTTTGAATTTCTTCAAACGGTTCATCTACAGAAAGAGAGATTTGTTTAATCGTTACATCATAGCTTTGCACCAGCTCCTCTTTTGCCTGTGATTTTAATTGGACAGCCATGTTTTCTAAAATATATGCATCATTAGATGCTTGTATTTCTTTTTTCTGCAAATCGATCATTTTTTTTATTTCTTCTTCTTTTGCAGGCGATTCCATTTGTACATCTGCTACAAGCGTATTGATGTCTGCAGACAATAATTTGAAGATCGGCGAGAGAATGATGACGATAAGCAGAAGACTGATGACCATCTTTGCGTACTTTTGCATAGCTGAATTGGGCAGCAGCAGATCAAGGATGACAGCAAGCATAATAAATAGAATGATATTCGCTATCCATTCTGTTAAAAAAGACATGCCTTCATCCTCCTATCGCACCATCATGGTAATATTTCCAGCTGCAATAATGACCGTAATACTTAAGAAAAACATTAATGAAACAATGGCAAGTGCTGCAAAAATATAAATCACGCTTTTGCTGATGATATCGAGGCATTTAATTATCGGGCCTCCGCCAAGCGGCTGCAGCAGAGCAGCCGTAAATTTATAGATAAAGGCAAGTGTCAGTACCTTTATTGCAGGAAATGCAGCGATAAAAAGCAGGATCGCAACACCGATAATTCCAACCGTATTTTTAAGAAGGACTGAAGCACTTATGACTGTATCCGTTGCATCGGTAAACATTCTGCCAAGCACCGGAATAAAGTTGCCTGTGACAAACTTAGCAGTCCGAATTGCCATTCCGTCAGATACTGCTGCAGATGCCCCCTGAACAGAGATGACACCGAGAAAGACTGTTAAAAAAGTCCCGAGAAGCCCAATACTGATATTGCGCAGCAGCTGTGCAAGCTGGGTCACTTTATATTGATCTGTCAATGTGCTTACGATGCTTAACAGAGCTGAGAGGAATAACAGCGGCAGGACGATCTTTTCAATCAATACCCCGCTTGTGTTCATAAGGAAAAGGATGACTGGATGGAAAAACGCTGCTGAGATAAGTCCTCCAGAAGCCGCCATGAGCGCGAGAAGCAGCGGAATCAGCGCCAGGATAAAGCTTGTCATTGTTTGGATGGCTTCCACTGTGTATTCGATCGCTATATGAAAACTATTAAGAGCGATGATCATCAGCACCATATATACAAGCGCATATGCTACTTTGCTTACAGTACTTTGGCTGAATGCTTCCTGAAGCAGCTGAAGAAGCATGCTGAAAATCGTCAGCAGAATAAGAGTCCCGAGGAGTTTGCCGTTTGCAATAATTTCATGAAAAATGTATTTCAAAAACGCTTTTGACCATTCCTGGAAGGACAATTCCTTTTCTCCATTTAGAAATTGAAGCAAGCTTCCCTTTTGACTCTCAGGAAGATACCCTCCATACTCTGTCATAATGTCATCCCAGAATTTTTTGATTTCCTGAATTCCGAGCTTGTCTATTTGCTGATCAATTAAATCCTGCTGCGGTGGAGGGGGTGAAGCTTGTACAATGACAGGAAAAGAAAAAAAGAATAAAAAGAAGATGGCGATGATTCCTTTTTTCATTTTACTCACCCCTTATAGCCTCGCTATTATGCCGGTATTAATCCGATAATTGTTTCAATAATGACAGTTAAAATAGGAACAGCCATGGACAGAATCAAGATTTTTCCGCCGAGCTCAATTTTTGAGGCAATGGCGCCTTGTCCGGCATCTTTTGTCATTTGGGCTCCAAACTCTGCTATATATGCAATTCCGATTATTTTTAAAATGGTTTCTACGTACATCATGTTTATATTTGCATTCAGCGCAATTTTTTCAATCATCGTGATAATTTGGGAAACCTGATCAACCAGAAATAAAAAGATGACGCAGCCGACAAATACGACAAGCATAAAAGCATATGTCGGCTTTTGTTCTTTTACGATTAACGCGAGAAAGGTTGCAACTAAACCAAGTCCGACAATCTGGATAATTTCAATCGCAGAGCCCCCCTATCCCTGAAAGAGGAAGACTGATTTTATTTTTTGGAACAGATCCTCAACAATGGAAGCTACCATAAACAGAATGTAGATAAACCCAAGCAATGTGACCCATTGTGCATACTCTTTCTTTCCCATTTGATCAAGTATCGTATGAAGAAATGCTACAACAATTCCGATTCCCGCTATCTGAAAAATGATATTCACATCTACTCCCATTGCATATAATCCTCCTGACTGCTACATCAATAAAATAACGAGCAATAATCCAGATAAAAAACCTAAGCTTTTCAGCATTGTTTCATAGCGGCTTTGTTTATCGAGAGCGTCGGCTTCCTCTCTTTCAAGATGGGTTAAAGTCAGACGAATATGCTTTTGCTGCGAGATAATGTCGTGCTGTCCGAGCGTCTCGCCAAATTGCTTTAAAATTTCATATTCCCCCTGCTTTAGCGCCGTCATCCGCCAAACTTCCTGCAGGCTATTCTCCCAAGCTGCTTTGACGCTCGTATGCCCTGCGGACAGCCGTTTGGAGAAGTCCTCAAAAAACCATGAGAGAGGCTTAGGCATCTGCTTTGATAAAGTAGCTGCCGCTTCCCTCAGGGGGGTGTGGGCATACATAATTTCTGCCTCAAGGGCCTGCAGAGCAACCTTAAGCTGCCTCAGCTGCCTCGGCCGCTCACTGATATGCTTCGCCACTTCAAACCCTGTCCAGGTTGTAGCAAGCAAAATAAATACAGCTCCAAGTATTTTAATCATGACAGGCTACCCGATCATTTCGAATCAGCCGTCTATCAGCATCCAGTATTTTTTGAACCGTACCAGGACCTCTTGTTCTTGAGAGCTCTATATATCTTCTAAAAATGCCATGCTCAACCAAAGGCCTGATCGACGGGCGTGAAATGACGTCGTCAAGCGAATAGCCGTGAACAGAAATGAAAAGCCCGACTCCTGCATGAACGGCCTCTAATATAGCTTCGGTATCTTCCAGTCTGCCTGCCTCATCCACAACCAGCACATCCGGGCTCATTGACCTGATCATCATCATCATTCCCTCTGCTTTCGGACATGCATCAAGCACGTCCACTCTTTCGCCGAATTCATGCTGGGGAATTCCATTGATGCAGCCTGCAATTTCTGACCGCTCATCCACAATCCCTACTTTTACGGAAGGAATATTGCCTATTCCCGTACTCATAACCCTTGCAAAATCACGGAGCAGTGTTGTTTTCCCTGTTTGAGGAGGACCGATAATCATTGTATTCATCCAGGCTTTATGATAGATGCTGGATATAAAAGGTTCAGCAATGCCCTTTTTCTGTTTTGCTACACGAATATTAAAGGATGTTACGTTACGAATCGCTTTAACAGCACCATTTTCAGTTATAACACGTCCGGACAGCCCCACGCGGTGTCCGCCCTGAATGGTAATAAAGCCCCGCTTCAGCTCCTCTTCAAGTGTATAGATGGAGTATTGGCTCAGCTCATTCAATAGAGTTATTCCGTCTTGATATGTAGCCTCGCAAGGCAAAAACAAAGGGTCGCCTGCTACTACAATTTCAACTCTTTTCAAAATCCTAATGCGGATCTCTTCCATTTTTTCAAGCGCTTCCCGGGGCAGGTTCAGCACGTGTTTTCTTATTGTTTCAGGAAGCATCTCTGTAATCTCGTTCAATTGGCTTCCTCCTTGCATAGTCTCTTGATACTCTCATGTTTATGCAGGCTTGGACACAATATGACTTCTATGTTACTTATAGACTCCAATTAATATAAAAGACACTCCGATTGCGATAAATATCAGTTTTGCATAAGAAAGCTGCTCTGCAATCTGAAAGATTCCTATTGTCATGGTTAAAATAAAAATAATCGGACCGACTATGGCCAGTAGGGAATTAATTAATACAGCTTTGCGCACATCGTTGAAAACGAGCATCAATATAGCTGCCGTCATTTCAATACTTGCTGATAAAAATCTTAAGAGAGCCATTGATCTTACTGCCGGATCTAAATTAGCGAGGTAGTGTTTCATCTTGTCCTCCTCCATGGTTATTATTAAAACCTATGAAAGATGAAGCATGTTTAGACAAAAGAATTCTTGACAGAATTTTCAGAATTAATAATAATAGGTATAAAGGGGGATGTGTCATGGAATTTGGAGTGGAAGCTTATGAATTATATAATTATTTACAATGGTTCATTGGAATGATGATTTATATTTTCATACCGGCAGCACTTCTTTTCAGAGCGGGTAAAAAGAAAGAGGATAAGGGAAAAGCCTTCCAGACGCAGCCAATTTTAGAGGATACAAAAAACTCCATCTGAAAAGATGGAGTTTTTTGTGACTAAGCTCTTGATACGTATGAGCTGTCAGTAGTATTAATAATAAGAACGTCTCCTTCATTTACGAAGAAAGGAACGTTGACAATCAGGCCAGTCTGTACTTTTGCAGGCTTCGTTCCGCCTGAAGCAGTATCTCCTTTGATGCCTGGCTCCGTTTCAACAACTTCAAGCTCAACTGTGTTTGGAAGTTCAACTCCCAGAGTTTCGCTTCCAAACATCATGATGGAAACTTCCATGTTTTCTTTTAAGAATTTCAATTCGTATTCAATAGATGCTTCTGGAAGTTCCACTTGATCGTATGATTCATTATCCATGAAAACATGCTGATCACCATTTGCATACAAATATTGCATTTTTCGGTTTTCAATTTGAGCTTTCGCAACCTTTTCACCAGCGCGGAATGTTTTCTCCTGTACGGCTCCTGTACGCAGGTTGCGAAGTTTAGAGCGGACAAATGCTGCTCCTTTACCTGGCTTTACGTGCTGGAAATCCATTACGCGCCATATGCCATTATCTACTTCGATCGTTAAGCCTGTACGAAAATCATTAACTGAAATCATTTATGTTCCTCCTATGTAAATGTTGCTTTTTTAACGTTTGGAAGCTTTTATTATAAAATAATAAGCTCTTTTGGGGAATGGGTAAGCGACTCATTACCGCCCTCTTTAACAACTGTGTCATCCTCGATGCGCACTCCGCCAAGCTTTGGTATATAGATGCCAGGCTCGACAGTTACGATCATGCCGGGTTCAAGAACCGTTTCAGATTTGACAGATAGTGACGGCCCCTCATGAACTTCCATACCTAGACCATGACCTGTTGAATGGCCAAAATATTCACCATAGCCATTTTCGGAAATGTAGTCTCTTGTAAGAGCATCTGCTTCTTTTCCCGTCATGCCGGCTTTTATCCCATTCATTCCCCGCAGCTGTGCTTCGAGTACAATGGAATAAATCTTCTTCAGCTCATCACTTGGATCTCCAACTGCTATCGTTCTTGTAATATCTGAACAATATCCTTTGTAGTATGCGCCAAAATCAAGTGTTACAAAATCGCCTTTTTCAATTTCTTTTTCACTAGCTACACCGTGCGGCAGTGCAGAGCGATATCCTGATGCAGCAATAATATCGAATGAAGAAGAAACAGCGCCTTGTTTCCGCATGAAAAACTCAAGTTCATTTGCGACTTCAATTTCCTTCATTCCTGGACGAATGAATGTCAAAATGTGCTTAAATGCAGCATCTGCAATCTCCGCAGCTTCCTTTAATATCTTAATCTCTGCTGCAGACTTAATCAAGCGTAACTTTTCTACCGCTTCCGAGACAGGAACAAACTCAATCTCTTTTAATTCAGCCTTATAAGCAGAGTAAGCTGCGAAGGATAAATCATCCTGTTCAAAACCTAGACGTTTAATCGATAGCTTAGCGGCTTGGGCTGCCACCTCTTCTAGAATCGGTCCTTTATGCTGAACGATCTCAAAGCCCTCAATTTGTTTTGCTGCCTGCTCTGTGTATCTGAAATCTGTAATAAATACAGCATGTGAATCTGTAATGACCGCAACACCCGACGAGCCAGTAAAGCCAGTCATATAACGGCGGTTGTAGCTGCTCGTAATAAGAATTGCTTCAACATCCAGTTCTTTTAACCTGTTTCTCATTTTCTCAAGCTTCATCTTTTTTCTCCCCCATCTTTTTATGTAATGCGAGTAAAGCATATTGATACCCCTCAAAACCAAGGCCGATTATTTGCCCTGCTGTAACTGGCGCCGTTACAGACTGGTGTCTGAATGGTTCGCGGCTATGTACATTGGATATATGAACCTCGATGACAGGAAGGGAAACGCTTGCAATCGCATCTCTTATTGCGTAACTGTAATGAGTAAATGCACCGGGATTAAGCACAACTCCATTATACTGCTCGTCTGCCTCATGAATCGCATCAATCAAGTCTCCTTCATGATTTGATTGAAAGCAAGTTATCTGGAATCCCTGTTTCTCTGCAAAAAGCATTAATTCACGTTCCAGGTCTGTAAGTGTTTTGCTGCCGTACACATCAGGCTCCCGCAAACCAAGACGGTTGAGATTTGGACCATTAATGATCAAGAAATGTCTCATAATAAAAACTCCTTGCTTAAATAAGCTTAAAAAAATAGAATGTTCAATTTATGAACATTCTACCATAATCACCGATTAGTTTCCTTAATGTTGAGGGGACGCCTGTGCATTTTTTTTGCTTTTTTTGCTTAAGAGTTCATTATGTTCAAACGAAATGGTATAGCCGACAAATACTCCATATAAAATATATAGACATATCGTCGTAATGGTAGTCAGCCTTTCAAGTTCAAATACTGATTTTAAATTAGGAAAAATCGGATTTAAAAGGAAGAACACGAGCGCCCATAAGGCCAGACCATAAGCAAGGCCAACAAACATAGATGAGAATCTTTTCAGAACAAGGTAATACAGAAGAGCCGTTCCAATGGAAAGAAAACCTATACAGAATACAGCGACAAAGTTGCCCATTGCACCATTTTTCCATTCCCCTAAAATAAAGGGCTGAAGCAATAAATTCGGACTTATTTCTGTTAAGTTCAGAACATATGCTAAATAACCAAGTAAACTCCAAAACACTCCGCCTGTAAAACCTGTAATCATAACTCTTCCTATAAAAGGAATCGATTCACCCGGTTTATCAGGATCATTTCTTTGTTCACCAACAGAATTTGATTGAAAATCATCTGTCATATGTACACCTCCTGTTTCTTAGTATGTGCAGAATTTCTGCTGCATCATGCAAAAAGGATGCAAACAGATGTCTAGCAAAGGGATGTGAGGTTATACTACTAAGAAAGCTGAATCGCCTGTTCAGCACCTGCAGGAAGATGTATTCTGAACTTTTTCTGAAAATATGTCAAATCAAAAAGAATTAAATACAACTGCCTAGAGGTTTATCCTGTTTTTATGTAGAATATAAACATAACATTCTCTGCAGCTTTGTTTAAAATCAGTCCAAAAAGAGAATAGATAGGTAGGTTGGTGAAAAATGTCAAAGCAGAATAAGCCTGCATATGGCGGGCAAGCAGTGGTAGAGGGCGTCATGTTCGGCGGAAAGCATCATTATGTGACAGCCATCAGGCGCAAAAACAAAGAAATCGACTATTTCCGGTTACCGCGAAAATCAAGCAGTATGATGTCTAGCATTAAAAAGATTCCATTTATTCGCGGCATCGCAGCTATAATAGAAGCAAGCGCAAATGGAACGAAGCACCTGAATTTTTCAACTGACAGGTACGATCTGGATCCTGAGGAAGATGAAAAACTCAATCAGCCTAAAAAAGAATCAAAATTGACCATGATTCTCGGAGTTGCAGCAATAGGTGTCCTTTCCTTTCTCTTCGGGAAATTCATTTTCACTTTAGTGCCTCTATTTTTGGCTGAGCTGACAAGGCCCATTTTCCCATCAGATCTTGCACAAATTTTAATTGAAGGACTCTTCAAATTAATTCTTCTTTTAATCTATATCTATGCAATATCATTCACTCCGCTGATCAAGCGTGTCTTTCAATATCACGGGGCAGAGCATAAAGTCATTAATTGCTATGAAAATGCTCTGCCGCTGACGATAGAAAATGTTCAGAAGCAAAGCCGTCTTCACTATCGATGCGGAAGCAGTTTTCTGTTATTTACTGTCATTGTCGGAGTATTTGTCTATATGCTCGTTCCAACAGAACCGCTTTATGTGCGAGTCCTAAACAGACTGGCATTAATTCCTGTCGTGATTGGCATTTCTTTTGAAGTTCTTCAGTTTACAAATAAACTTAGAGACGTACCTGTTTTAAAATGGCTCGGATATCCCGGCTTAAGTCTTCAGCTGCTGACAACGAAAGAACCTGACAATGAACAGGTGGAAGTTGCCATCGCAAGCTTTAATGAATTGCTGCGAATGGAAAAGGAAACTGCAGAAGGTATAAAAACTGAACAAATTGTATAAGCTGAACTTCATTAATTCATTTTCATCTTGGGAGGTGGACTCATGAAAAATCGTGTGAATCCATTTGTGATGATTGTGTTAGCTCTTGGAGGCATCGGATTTCTGGTTACACTATTAACCAGACCAGGATTCCTCTTAAGAGAAATGCTGATCTACGTTATTGTTCTAGCCATCATCTATTTTGTTGTCCGTTACTTTACCAAACAAAGAATGGGAAAAGACTCTTCTTCTTACTCTAAAGCTGCTAAACAATCTAAAAAACGTTTCAGCGATCGCAATCAAAGCAGTTCCCATTTGAAAAGCGTTTCAACCCAGAAAAAGAACAGCAAAACATCTACTGCCCTTAAAAAGAAGCAAGCCTCTCACTTAACAGTGATTGAAGGCAAAAAAGGCAAAAAGAAAAGCAGGGCATTTTTTTAACCTGCTGTTAATACGTCCATTTTTTTAAAAATAGTTCAGTGCGGCTTCTTCCTAGCTCAATTAGAGCTAGTTTTTTTTGTTCAGTTAAGTTAAATTCAGTCTTTAAGATACTCTCAACTGGCAGAAAAATAATATTCTTTTCATGCCTGCTGGAAATATGTCTGGCATCATGTGCATCTTTCATTGTTTCAAAAAGAGCACCATACATTTCGATCGCATTACGAATATTGTTCCTAGGCCTCTCCTCTTCACTTGGACTCAATTTTATACCAAGAACCGGTCGCGCTTGTATGGTCTTCTTTTCTTTAAATAGCCAAATTGGAAAGTTGCTTAAAACTCCACCGTCTACAACAATATTGGTCCCTTCGGCAGAAGTCAGTTTGACCGGTTCAAAAAAATACGGAAGGCTGCAGCTCATAAGAACGGCTCTCGCAACAGAAAAACGTTCTGGTACAAGTCCATACCTTGGGAGGTCATCAGGCAGCACAATAATTCTGCCATTGGTCAGGTCAGAAGCAACGATTTTAAGGGAGCCGTGCCTTAAATCACCAAAGGTTGATACCCCTCTTTCCTTTAGCTTGCCCGCTATCCATTCTTCAAGCTTGCCGCCTTTATAAAGACCAAGCCGCCAATAAATATTCAGCCATTTCATAAATTTAAATGGAAGGATGGATGGATTTCGTTCTAAAAACTTTCCAAGATCCATGTCATCCATCATGGAAATAATTTCATCACTCCGATATCCCGCAGCAATGAAAGAAGCAATAATGGAACCTGCACTGGTTCCTGCTACCCTTACAAATTGCAGACCCCTCTGCTCGATAGCCTGATAAGATCCAATCAGAGCAAACCCTTTAATTCCCCCGCCAGAGAAGACGCCATCAATATACACAGAAGTTCCTCCCCCCTTCTCCCATTCTTACATTGTAAGTTGCAGTGGCGGGAAATAGACCTTCTGTACATGTTAATGGCAGCACTCTTTCCTTATTCCTTTACGCATCAGCTTATGATTCAGCAGCCTTATATCAAATTTACGCAGATAAAAAGACGGAAGCGAATGCTTCCGTCTTTTTATGAGTCGCTGTCCTGTTCGTTCTGTTTTTGTATAGCACGCAGTGTTTCTACTCGAGCTTCATCACCTTCAAAGAATTGGACAAGATCGCCGATGCGGTCAATTGCATTCCAGCTGAGATGATGCTCGATGCCTTCAACATCATTGTAAATTTTTTCTTCATCCACGCCGATCAGCCTCATGAACTGCTCCAGAAGTTCATGACGGTAAACAAGACGCTTTCCAATTTTTTTGCCTTTTGGCGTTAGTATGAGTCCACGGTATTTTTCATATATGAGATATTCATCTTTGTCTAGTTTTTGGACCATTTTTGTTACTGAGGAGGGATGAACGGATAGTGCTTCCGCAATATCTGAAACGCGGGCATATCCCTTTTCTTCTATTAATAAGTAAATTTGTTCAATATAATCTTCCATACTTGGTGTTGGCATGTGGTCCCCTCCAAAAAAACGTTCAAAACATAGGAAATCATTACAAGTGTACACTAGTTTAAGGGTGATGACAAGGAAGCTTTGATTCTTATCGCGAAAAGAAAAGAGCTGGAAATCCAGCTCTTTATCTTATAAACCACACTTTAATTGTGCTCCGCAGCTAGTGCATGTATTACAGCCGCCTATGTCTTCAACCGTACCCTCGCGGCATACCGGGCATGTATTTCCTACTTCATTGCCTATCGTGACATTTGTAGATCTTAAAGCCTGTATTGTATCAACAAGCACAACTTTTCCTTTTTCTTTTGCTGGTGCTTCTTCACTCTCAGAGAATGTGTTTTCTTCTGCTTTTAACGTCAGAACCTGCGTGTCACGGCTGCCGTCAACGTAAACCGTGCCGCCTTTTGCTCCGCCTTTATATAAACGTTCATATACTTTTTGAACTTTATCAACCGTATATCCTCTTGGTGCATTGACAGTTTTGCTGATTGAACTGTCAATCCAGCGCTGAATCACACACTGTGCATCCGCGTGAGCTTCTGCGCTAAGCTCCATTGCTGAAATAAACCATTTAGGCAGATTGGCTGGATCTGCTTCTGGATGCTGATCCAGATATTCCTGCACGATATCCGCTTTAACTTCAATGAACTTACCTAATCTTCCGCTTCTGTAATAAGAGAAAGAGAAGTAAGGCTCTAAACCAGTGGAGACGCCAACCATTGTCCCTGTGCTGCCTGTTGGAGCTACAGTTAATAAATGTGAGTTTCGAATACCGTATTCTTTAATGTCGTCTAAAAGATCAGCCGGCATTTTGCTCATAAAACCTGTCTTTGTGAATGCATCACGTAAACGGTTTGTTTCTTTTTCTGTTTCACCAGTCAAGAATGGGAAGCTTCCTTTTTCTTTTGCAAGCTCAACAGAAGCTTTATAAGCAGTTGTTGCGATGGTTTCAAAGACTTGGTCAATTAACTGATTGCCTTCTTCTGAACCATACTCTGTTTCACAGTAGATCAGCAGATCATGCAAACCCATTACGCCAAGACCTACACGGCGTTCGCCCAATGCCTGCTTCTTATTATCTTCTAAGAAATAAGGTGTTGCATCGATAACGTTATCCTGCATGCGGACACCGACTTCAACCGTTGTTTTCAGCTTTTCAAAGTTGACTGTCTTGCTTTCTTTGTCTGCCATTTCAGCAAGATTGACTGCAGCAAGATTGCAGACAGAATAAGGTGCGAGAGGCTGTTCGCCGCATGGATTTGTTGCTACTACTTTTTGTCCATAAGCTTTAGCATTCGTCATATCGTTTGCATTGTCGATAAAGAAGATTCCAGGCTCTGCTGAATATGTCGCACAAATATTGATTAAGTTCCATAGTTCTTTAGCTTTAATTGTGCGGTATGTGCGGACTTTGTAGCCAAGCTTTTCCCATTCGCGGACATCGCCATGATTGTGCCACTCTTCGTTATAGGCTTTCATTTGCTCTTCATTATAGCTTTCCACATCAGGGAAGCGAAGCTCATAATCTGCATCACTTTCAACAGCATCCATGAAATCCTTCGTTAACGTAACTGAAATGTTGGCGCCTGTAAGGAATTCAGAATTATGAACGCTGTATGTTCCACCTGTAACCAGCTTCAGTTCTGCATCTTTTATAATTTTTTCGTTAAATCCGCCGAAGCCAGGAATTTGCTTATAGTTCACAATGCTCTGATACATCGCTTTTTCATCCTCTGTCAGAGGCTTGAACTTTAGTTTTTCCTGCGCATATTTCTTAATTGTCTCGTCATTCGTATTTTCAATTAAGTACCGTAAAATACGGGGATTTTGCATTTTAGAAATGATAAATTCGATAATATCAGGATGCCAGTCGGCAAGCATGATCATTTGAGCGCCCCTGCGCGACCCGCCTTGCTCAACTAAGTGCGTCAGCTTCGCGATATCATCAAGCCATGATACAGAACCTGACGATTTGCCGTTCACACCGCGTGCTAGTGTATTTCTTGGGCGCAGTGTTGAACCGTTTGTTCCAACTCCGCCGCCTCTGCTCATTATTTCCATTACCTGCTTCCGATGCTCGGAGATGCCTTCACGGGAATCCTGTACAAATGGCATGACGTAGCAATTGAAGTAAGTAACGTCCGTACCTGCCCCAGCTCCGTACAATACACGTCCTGCCGGCACAAAGTTCAATCCGACTAATTCTTTGTAGAACTTCTGGAACCATTCATTCCGCTTCTCTTCTGTCTTTTCAACAGAGGCAAGTCCTGTTGCATTTCGTTTTGCGATTTGCTCATAATATACTTCAAGCGGCTTTTCAATGACATCTAGCGAGCGATAAATTACACCCGTTTCAACCTCTTCAGGCTTTTCAAGAGAATGGCGGTACTCTTCTTCGACCTGTACAGTTGCCATTTTCTTCTGCCAGTCTATTTCTAAAATATAGCCCAGTCCTCTTGCAGGGAATTTAGGATCTTCTTTAATTGTCAGAACAACGAAGTCCCCTTTAGACAGAGTCAGCTTTTCGGTGTCTTTAAATGTATATCGGTCAAGCATGACTAAACGGGATACACCTTTGTGGGTCAATTTCATATCATCAGTTATTGGGTGAACTTGGGGAAACAAGGAAATATCGTGGTTCAGCTTGTCTACATCAAGTTTTAAATTTTCATTAAGTGCAACGGTCATTCAAACAACTCCCCTATATATCTTGTACTTGATTTAATTTATCATAGTGCCACCTTTTTATCAATATATAGTATTATATTTTTGTTCAGTAATACTATATATGGATAAACAGGCAAACCTAATTTATTTTGTCAAATTAAAAACTGCATAAACGAGGCAGAAATAATGAGAAAAAAGAAGATAGGAACTTCATAATCACTTTTTTTGAAGGATTTTGTCGCTTGCAAAATCGGAAGAGAACACGAAGTTAGAAAAATAAGGAATGATTTGAAATAATTAGAAATCTCCAGAAAAAATAAACAAAAGCGACTAATGTTCAAGCCGCTTATCGTTTATAATTCCAGTCATCGGTATTATATTTTTCCATTGCTATTTTCTCTACAAAAGCATGTTCTTCAGCTGTCAAGGTATAAGGTTCGAGTGAGATATTCAGACCTATCTCAAAGCCCTTTTTAAACGCATTCTTTGCTTCCTCCACTGTAACAGGAGTCTCACGCAATGCATTGACAGCAACTGCCTTACTTTTGAAATTTTTCTTCATTCGTTCTTTTACCCGCTCGCTTGGGTACTTAAACAGATTAAAAAGCATTTCTTCATCTATATCGAGCAAAATGGAGCCGTGCTGAAGAATGACTCCTTTTTGGCGAGTTTGTGCGCTCCCGGCCACCTTGCGTCCTTCTACCACAAGTTCATACCATGATGGTGCGTCAAAACAAACGGCCGACCGCGGATTCTTAAGTCCCTGTTTCTCTTCCTCCGTTCTCGGTACGGCGAAATATGCATCAAGTCCCAGCTCTCTGAAACCCTGAAGAATACCTTCTGAAATGACTCGATATGCCTCTGTTACTGTCTTCGGCATTTCAGGATGCTCTTCTGCCACTATGACGCTGTATGTCAGCTCCTTGTCATGCAGAACACCTCTGCCTCCTGTCGGTCTGCGCACAAAGCCCAGCCCATACTTTTTAACGGCATCAAGATCAATTTCTTTTTCGACCTTCTGAAAGTATCCTACTGAAAGAGTGGCCGGGTCCCATCCGTAAAAGCGAATCACCGGCGGGAAGATCCCCTGACTGTTCCAGTCTAGCAGCGCTTCATCTAACGCCATATTATAGGACGGGGAACAATTCCCTGAATCAATAAATCTCCATGTTTCCTTTGCCATCTTCATACCCCATTTTCCATGATAAGTATGTATTTCATTTTCTGTGCCTTTCATAGTCTATCAAAAATAAGGCAAGGTTGAAAATAATTATGTCTTATTCATAGATGACAATTTGATCCTGCTCTTATATAATAGTATTTGTCCAATATTTATTAAAGATCATTTGAACTTGTCTAAGAAAAGTTGCTTATAAAGGAGTCGGGTCAGCTTGACAACATGGATTTTTTTAGTGATTCTATTAGGTGCACTAGCAGCCTACACGATTTACTCTTATTTTTATCAGCGTAAAATCATGAAAACATTAACGGAAGAAGAATTCCGTGCTGGATACAGAAAAGCTCAGTTAATTGATGTTCGTGAGCCAAATGAGTTTGACGGCGGACATATTCTTGGAGCAAGAAATATTCCTTTATCCCAAATGAGACAAAGACATAAGGAAATCCGCAAAGATCAGCCTGTCTACATTTACTGTCAAAACACTGTCAGAAGCGGACGCACAGCTCAAATGCTGAAAAGAAAAGGCTATAACGATCTATACACCCTAAAAGGCGGCTTTAAGGGCTGGGGCGGTAAAATAAAAGCAAAGAAATAAGAGAAAGTCTGCAGTCTGTTCTGCAGACTTTTTTATGTATAAATAGAAAAAAGGATCCGCATGAAATGCGAATCCTTTTTGTCTGTCTTTTATTGCTTTTGATAACGCAAGATCGGTTTTCTTGCTGCTGTAGTCTCATCTAAGCGGCTGACAACTGTCGTATGCGGTGCTTCCTGTACAATTTCAGGATTTTCTTCTGCTTCTTTTGCGATCTGGAGCATTGCGTCAATAAATGAATCCAGCGTTTCTTTTGATTCTGTTTCAGTCGGCTCAATCATGATGCATTCTTCCACGTTTAATGGGAAGTAGATGGTAGGCGGATGATAGCCGAAATCAAGCAGCCTTTTTGCGATGTCAAGCGTCCGCACCCCTAATTTTTTCTGACGTTTGCCCGAAAGAACAAATTCATGCTTGCAGTGCCTGTCAAATGGCAGATCATAGGCTTCTGAAAGTCTTCTCATCATGTAGTTTGCATTTAAAACGGCATACTCTGTCACCGCTTTTAACCCGTCAGGTCCCATTGTCCGAATATACGTATAAGCACGGACGTTAATTCCGAAGTTTCCGTAGAATGGCTTCACCCGGCCGATGGACTGCGGACGATCATAATCAAACGTATATTTATTATCTCTTTTAACTAATACAGGTTTTGGCAGGTACGGAATCAGATCAGCTTTTACTCCAACCGGGCCAGATCCAGGGCCTCCGCCTCCGTGAGGACCGGTAAATGTTTTATGAAGATTTAAATGAACGACATCAAATCCCATATCGCCTGGACGTGCCTTGCTTAATACGGCATTTAAATTTGCACCGTCGTAATAAAGCTTGCCTCCTGCATCATGTACGATTTTCGCCATTTCTAAAATATTTTCTTCAAAAAGTCCTAGGGTATTAGGATTCGTCAGCATAAGAGCAGCTGTATCTTCCCCTACCACACGTTTTAAATCTTCAAGATCTACAAGGCCCTGTTCGTTTGATTTAACCGTAATTGTTTCAAATCCCGCTACAGTAGCTGACGCTGGATTTGTGCCATGAGCTGAGTCAGGAACAATCACTTTTGTCCGGTTAAAATCGTTGTTGGCTTCATGATAAGCACGGATCATCATCAGGCCAGTCCATTCGCCATGCGCGCCTGCTGCAGGCTGCAGTGTAACCTCATCCATTCCGGTAATTTCAATGAGATGCTCTTGAAGATCATACATAAGCTCAAGGGCACCCTGAACTGTGCTTTCATCCTGCAAAGGATGGATATGGGCTAAACCTGCCATACGCGCTACATTTTCATTGATTTTAGGATTGTATTTCATCGTACAGGATCCAAGTGGATAAAACCCGGAATCTACTCCATGGTTCCTTTTGGAAAGAGCTGTATAATGTCTCATAATATCAAGTTCGGAGACTTCCGGCAGTTCAGCTTCATCTGTACGCAAATATTCACTTGGAATTAATTCATCTGCAGCGATTTCAGGGATATCCATTGAAGGCAAACTGTAGCCTGTTCGTCCTGGTTTTGTCAGTTCAAATATTAATGGCTGATCCTGCTTATTCATGTCCATCCCCCAATTCATTTACAAATAGGTCAATTTCTTCTTTTGTACGCAATTCAGTTACAGCTACAAGCATATGGTTTTCAAGCTCCGGGTATACTCTGCCTAAATCAAAACCGCCAATGATGCCCTTTTGAATAAGCTTTGCATTTATCTCTTTAATCGGTTTGTTTAATTTAATGACGAATTCGTTAAAAATAGCCCCTTCAAATGGAACCTCAATCCCATTTTGTGCAAATGCTTTTTTAGCGTAGTTTGCTTTTTGGATATTTTGAAAGGCCATTTCTTTTACGCCTTTTTTCCCGAGTGCCGTCATGGCAACTGAGGCTGCCAAAGCGTTTAACGCCTGATTTGAACATATATTAGAAGTCGCTTTATCACGTCTTATATGCTGCTCACGCGCCTGCAGGGTTAATACAAACCCGCGTCTGCCCTGTTCATCTGTCGTCTGTCCGACCAATCGTCCCGGTACTTTGCGGAGCAATTTCTGAGTTACAGCAAAGTAACCGCAGTGAGGACCGCCAAAAGCAGTCGGAATACCAAATGGCTGAGCATCGCCTGCCACTATGTCTGCCCCGAATTTCCCAGGAGGTGTTAAAGCTCCAAGAGCAAGCGGATTGGAAGATACGATAAACATGCTCTTACCTGTATGAGCAATTGGTTCAATCTCTTTAAGCGGCTCGACTTGCCCGAAGAAGTTTGGATATTGCACAACGACAGCCGCAACATCGTCTGACATTTCCGCCTTTAAAGCTTCAAGGTCAGTGACGCCATTTTTCACAGGGACTTCTACTACTTCAATGTACTGTCCTTTTGCATATGTTTTCAGCACATCTCTGCTTTCCGGGTGAACGGCTTTTGAAACGATGACTTTTTTCTTTTTTGTTTGACCTGCAGCAAGCATGGCTGCTTCAGCTAAAGAAGTTCCGCCGTCGTACATGGATGAGTTCGCCACGTCCATTCCAGTAAGCTCAGCGATCATTGTTTGAAATTCAAAGATGGCCTGAAGCTCGCCCTGAGAAATTTCCGGCTGATACGGAGTGTATGCTGTATAAAATTCTGAGCGTGAAATAACATGATCTACTATGATCGGCATGTAATGATCGTATACACCTGCACCAAGGAAAGAAGCATTGCTTCTTAAATCCTTGTTTTTAGAAGCTAGCTCACTCAGCTCCTTAACAAGTTCTGTTTCAGATTTTGCTTTCTTGATCTTATATTCCCCCTGAAAACGCACGCTCTCGGGAATGTCTGAGAAAAGCTCACCTATATGAGATACTCCGACAGTATCAAGCATTTCCTGCTGATCTTGTTCTGTCATCGGCAAATAACGATGTTTCATGGATGTGTTCCCCTTTCAAACTAGCTCATTTTTTTGGTCGTTTATAAAAAGGTGTTGAAACTGTAACTGCTTTTAAGCGTTTCTTGCGCACTTGCACAATCACTTCAGTGCCTGGTTCTGCAAATTCCTTTTTCAGCAGAGCCCAGCCGATATTTTTCTTTAATGTAGGAGATTGTGTGCCAGTCGTTACTTCGCCGATTTGTTCGTCTCCATGGTATACTTCATAACCATGTCGGGGTATTCCCTTGTCAATCATCTCAAGACCGACAAGCTTTCTTGCTGTTCCGTTTTCTTTTTGTTCTTTTAAAATATCTTTTCCGATGAAGTCTGCCTCTTTATTCGGTTTTACAGCAAAACCGATTCCCGCCTCAATCGGAGTAATTTCTTTGGTAAGTTCCTGACCATATAAAGGCAGATTTGCTTCAAAGCGCAATGTGTCGCGTGCGCCTAATCCGCACGGAAGAATTCCTTCATTTTTGCCTGCTTCTAAAATTGCTTTCCAAAGGGAAGACGCTTCTGAAGATGGGCAATAGATTTCAAAGCCGTCTTCGCCTGTATAGCCTGTTCTTGAGACAAGAGCTTTTACATCATCGATTACAACGTCATCTTTAAATTTAAAAAACTTGATTTCACTTAAATCTGTTTCTGTTAATTTTTGAAGGATAGATTCAGCTTGTGGCCCCTGAATGGCCAGTTGGGCAACATCTGATGAAATATTATGAAGCTTTGTGTCTCCGAATTTGTGCGAGATGAGCCACTCATAATCTTTTTCAATATTTGAAGCATTCACGACTAATAAAAAGTGAGTATCTGATTTTTTATAAATTAATAAATCGTCTACTGTTCCCCCATCTTCATAGCACATCGCCGTGTACTGGGCTCCGCCGTCTTTCAAAAGGGAAACATCATTCGTCATTGTCTTTTGAAGGAATGCAAGACTGTCTGTACCTGTTACTTCAATTTCACCCATATGCGAAACATCGAATAAGCCAGCTCTTTCCCGAACTGCCTCGTGTTCCTCTTTAATAGAAGAAAATTGAACGGGAAGATCCCAACCGCCAAAATCAATTGTCTTTGCACCAAGTTCTTTATAAACATCAAATAATGGTGTTCGCTTTAAATCTGCCATAATCAAATCGCCTCCCCAAAAAAGTATAAAAAAAGGACAGAGACCCCCCTTTAATGTAAAAAAGGAAGTCTCTGTCCCTGCACCTGAAAGTTTACCTTGCCAAAAATAAGCAAAGCTTTCCCCTTTGGTGGTTTGCTGCTTTCACAAACTCTCTCCAGAGTTGCGTCAAACAAGAGTTCTTTTGCCTGAGAGATTCACAGTTGTTTGCTCCTTCGGCGCTGCTTTTGCGGTTTCATTTAATAGAGCCGCCGGCAGTCTCTCCCCTTGCTCTCATTCGCTCATATTTTCTGTAAAACTGGTCATACTAAGAGATAATATTCTTTGACATTTTGACATTTTTGACAAAAGAAGCATGCTAACTGAAAAGTAAGTATGTTAGCAACTTTCTTACTTATTAACATCCTACCATTATGAACAGCATTCATCAATCTATTTTTACACAAATATTAAACATATATTTTAGTTTAATGTTCGTGTTTAAGCTGATTTATTTGTATTTTATCATAATATGCTACCAATTCACACCTTAAAATGAACGATTCACTATAACAATACCTTTGCTTGAAAGGGCTGTCATTTATGAATGTGAAAATCAACTTTGATTCCTCCTGGCAAGATACTTTTTTTAAAAAATTAGAAAATGATGGGCCTTGGGCAAGTTGGGAAAATTACAAACTCGCCTGTGAAGTACAAAAACATTTAATTGTTCCTTCGTTTGAAGGCTTGCAGGCTCCAAATCATCTGACAGACTTTACTCCCCTGCCGCACCAATTAGAGGTTGCAAGACAGGTAGTTGAGCATATGAACGGCAAAGCGATACTGGCAGATGAAGTGGGCCTTGGAAAAACGATTGAAGCCGGATTGATAATAAAAGAATACATGATCCGCGGCCTTGCCAAAAAGATCTTAATTCTCGTGCCGGCCTCTTTAGTTTCACAATGGGCAAGAGAACTGCATGAAAAATTTTATATACCTGCTGTTGAGCAGAAGAAAAGCTACGTTTGGGAAGCATGTGATGTGGTGGTTTCATCTATCGACACTGCAAAACGAAGCCCGCACAGGGAAATAGTCCTTGCCCAGCAATATGATTTAGTCATTATCGATGAGGCTCATAAACTTAAAAATAATAAAACAAAAAACTATGAATTTGTTCAGAGCCTGAAAAAGAAATACTGCCTTCTTCTGACAGCAACTCCGATCCAAAATCGTGTTGAAGAGATTTTCAATCTTGTCTCTCTTCTCAAACCCGGTCACCTTGGAAACGAAGCTTATTTTTCAGAAGTTTTCTCAGCTAAAAATCGGTCTCTTGAACATCATGAGCATCTGCAGGAGCTTGTCAACAAAGTAATGATCCGAAACCGCCGCGGCGATACTGGAATTGACTGGCCAAAACGCCATGTTGAAACGGTTCCGATTGAACTCTCTCCAACTGAACGAAATCTGTACACAGCTATATCAAGACTTAAATCATTCGGAACTGTTGCTGCAAGCATGTTTTCCATTATGACACTCCAAAGAGAAGCATGCTCAAGCAGGGAAGCCGTTTATATGACACTAAAAAAAATGATCGATCGGCCTGCAGGTGAGGCCTCCCCTCTGCCTGAACCAATCATCAGGGAATTGATGCAGTGCATTGATGAGGTTGACGGAAACACGAAAGCACAAAAAGCAGTGGAGCTTATTAAAAGAATTGATGATAAAGTCATTATCTTTACTGAATATCGTGCCACTCAATTTTATCTGCAATGGTTTTTGCAGCAGCACGGTATTTCTTCTGTCCCTTTCAGGGGAGGATTTAAACGGGGGAAAAAAGATTGGATGAAAGATTTATTTAAAAACCGTGTTCAAGTACTGATTGCAACAGAAGCTGGGGGCGAAGGCATAAACCTGCAATTTTGCAATCACATCATCAATTATGACCTGCCATGGAACCCGATGCGGCTTGAACAAAGAATCGGCCGGATTCATCGCCTCGGCCAGGAAAAAGACGTTTATATTTACAATATGGCTACAAAAAATACGGTTGAAGAGCATATATTAAAATTGCTTTATGAAAAAATTAATCTATTCGAAAAAGTAATCGGTGAGCTTGATGAAATTTTAACCAGATTGGATATTTCAAATTTTGAAGATCATTTGCAGGATATTCTCTTTCAATCAAAAAGTGAAGGCGAAATGAAAATCAAAATGGAAAACTTAACATCCATCCTTCATTCTGCCGAGCTCGAACACACTGAAAAAAAAGCAGCGAATGGAAAATAAGGATAGGCAAGGAGGCTTCAGAGAAATGCTGCAGCAAGAGATCAGTCAATTTTTAGAAAGTTTTTTTACAGCAAATTCGTGTCAAATCACTGATAAACACCCAGGATATATGACTGTGCAGTTAACAATCGAAATGGATAAAGAGCTGATGAACCGTCCTTTTTACTGGACCTATCTTGAAAAAACCGGCGGTGTTCCAAATCCTATGCAGGTGACATTTCTTACAGATGCCAAACAGGCTCCTGAAGATTTAAAAGGAGAAATTATGCATTTCGGAGCACCAAGACTCCATCAGATTTACCAGACGAGCAAAAAACTTGGAAGTCACATCCGCCTTTATGAAAACTCTCCGAATAAAGGAAGCTCGCAATCACTGCACCCATGGCTCGGAGTAAATGTCATGGTATCTTATCAGAGCGACAAAAAGAAGGACCATTTATATTCAATCGGTCTCCATTTGATCAGCGGAGCAATCCTGGAAAATTTTCAGGATCATTTAGAAAAAATGACCTTAACACCGCGAATTCCTGATCTTTGCTTTACAACATCCCCAATGATTAAGGAACAAAGCGGGTTAAATCGCATTCAGAACTATATCCAATCTATTATTGAGAAGGATGACCACTCATGGGCAGACGATGCAAGACAGCGCTGGAACTCTGATATGATGCTGCTCAGTCATTTTTATGAAGATCTTGATGAGAAACCGGAATCCTACCAATTAGAAAAAGCAGCATTAAAAGAATTATATGATCCGCAAATAAATGTTTCGATTGTAAATGGCGGAATTTTTTATTTGTCGCAAAATGCGTTCTATTAATGTCGAAAAACTGCAAAAACTTATTTTCAAAAGAGAAAATAAGTTTTTGCAGTTTGTTATTTTTCGTAAAATTTTCTGTCGTATCATAAAATCAAAGTCCATCAAAATGCCTACAATAAAGGAAGTTACACCCAATTAATTCTAATATTTTCTAATAATTGAAATTTTTTTTGCAATCGACACATTTCAGCACAAAAAGTAAAAACCATTTTTTATAATAGTAGTAAATAAGATATATATACCTTAAGGACTAAAGAAACAAATATTTGATTTTGCAGACTCTACTATTGCACATAATCAGACAAAGGCAAACTTGCTGAAAAGCAAGGACGCAAAGTCACAGATCTAAGGTTCGTAATTAACTATGATGGCTGGACTGCCTGAAATACAGAGACGTATTTTAGGAGGAGAAAAAATGGAGATGTTAATGAAGGAAGTAGAAAAGATGGATCAAGAATGGAAAGATTTAATACTGTCAGCTTTGCAAATGGGAATCAGCAAAGAAGAAATAAGAGAATTTTTGAAAACGCAAACACTTAAAAATTGACAAACAGAAATTGTACATATTTTTTTGTAAAAATCGTTCTATATATATAACACCTCCTTCGTTATATGCTATAATGACTCTGGGAAGGTGATCATATGATTGGTGAACGCATCCGTAAATACCGTAAAGAACGAGGACTTTCTCTATCAGAGCTTGCCGATCGCGCTGGTGTTGCTAAATCATATTTAAGTTCAATTGAACGGAATCTGCAGTCTAATCCTTCTGTTCAATTTCTTGAAAAAGTCTCATCCGTACTGGGAGTATCCATGAATACCCTAATATTAGACGAATCAATTTATGAGACAAAAAAAGATAATCTTGATAATGAATGGGCAAACCTTGTTAAAGAAGCGATGGATTCTGGTGTAACGAAGGATCAATTTCGTGAATTTCTTGAATTTAACCGGTGGAAAATGAACCAAGATAAATAGAAAGCTTGTGTACTTTTTTCGTTCTGTAATTTTATTTAGATTAAGATAACTAATCCATACATTAAGTAGGCGTTCTGGCATATTCCCAGAGCGTTTTAATTATGCGTATTTATTAAAATGCGGGGCTAATTTTGTTCCGTTCTTTGATAAATACTTTTCCGGTTTAGGACTCGGCAAATTCAACGCTCGATTCGCTTTTATTTTTGTTAGATCATTTGTGCAGATTGGACAAATCCATCGTTCTGCCGGACAGCTGCTGAATGACGGCTGATAACAGCGATTGCAAAGTTTTTTATACATAAAACTGTCCCCCGCTTTATATGAAAATTAAATGAATCCAATAAACATGCATCGCTAAAATAATCCCATAAGCAAAAAAAGCCGTATAAGCAATGAATTTTACTGCCAATGACGACGGCAAGCACCTGTAATAAATAAATACAGGAAAATGGAAAAAGATAGTTTAAAGCCTGCAAATAGCAGGGGATGTATCTCATAAAGCAACTTCATAAATGGATTAGCTTCAGCTATTAAATTGTAGTGAAGGCCAATAACAGTAAGCACTGCATCTAATGCATTGACAACAGCCAAAAATATGAAAGCCTGTTTCAAGGGAGACATCCCCTTTATGGTTTACTGAATAGTATTCTTTATTAAGAACATTTTGGCAGTAATTGATTACTAATAATCTATTGCATCATTTACTTTCGAGAAGTATTTTTAAATAGATCTATTAAATTATATGCCGTTAAAGGCAAATAATATATTATCAAATACCGTCATTTTTTCGTTTTAAAGAACATTTTTCATGGATTATCTGCTATTCCCTCTCTTTTTCTTACTTTTTCATTACTTTATAAAGAACGTTTTTTCTGATATCTCCTTTTTTCGTACAAATAAAAAAAAGAATAAAGCCGCTCAGTAACGGCCTTACTCCGGTTAATCTCCCCCTCCTCCTCCGCCGTCACTGCCGCCTGAATCTCCTCCGCCTCCCCAGTCAAAAAAGCTAGAGTCCGTGTGATGACGATCATCCGAATCTGATCCTGCAAAAGGAAATATAGCGGAGGAATCAGAGCCTCTGCGCCTTTTATTACTTCTATACCCGTCTGTAATAATTGCAGCAATAAATAAAATAAAAAAGAAAATAATCACGAATACCATTTTATTGCCCCCTTCAGATAATAAACTCTTTTTGAATACCTGCTCCTGTTTTGGTAAAAATAACTAAAAAGGAAGGTGATACGTTTGAAAAAATCGATTGTTTTATTGCTTCTTCTCTTTATATACGGATTTACTCCCTCAATGGTTTCAATTTCCAGTACTGTTTCTGCCTCACAGCACACAGATTGGAAAGACTTTGCTGTCAAAGAGACGAAAAAGCGTTATCCTTTGTCACAGGTTCTATTTGCACAGAAGATTTGGGATAATACCAAAAAGAATCAAACAGTAAAACAATATAAGGTTACTGTACGTGAAGGAATGAAAGACATTGGTGTTTTTGTAACGATCTCTTATGATGCCAAATCAGAAAAAGTGAAAAAAATACAAGTGCTAGAAGAGGCAGATTAGAGCATACAGGAACGATTTGACCGAACAGTAATAAATGACACGAACATCCTGATAAAAACCAGAAAAGGTACCCAAAGGGTACCTTTTCTGGTTAATCAAGCAGATTTTGTTTTAGCTTCTCTATATGATCCTGATTAAGCCCGCAAACCATTCCAGCATAATTTTCAATTGTTCCGTACTTTTTTAAGATTTCCTCATCCACTTCAAGTAAATATTCCCATCTCACTTCTAATACAGGCTTTAATTGTTCAGACGACACACGGAACAAGCTAAAGTATCTAATAAAGCGCTCACTCTTTTTCATGCGCGGCCCAATAAACCCGTTTGATAAAAGAAATTGATCGGTTACATCATTAATAGATGCACCTGCCAGAAGCTGAATCAAAGCTAAAACAAAACCTGTTCTGTCTTTTGTGCTGCAAGAATTTCCTGAGTAAAGTCAAACCTTCCACGCATTTCCTTCTCTCTATTTTCAGGATCACATAGTCCGTCTTCTAATGTTCATATTTGTATTGTAAGATTGAGCAAACATTTTTGTATCGCCTACTAAACATTGAATTCAAAAAAAAAGTGCTGTACTGCAAGCACTTTACCTTTTCTTCCTCATGAAAAACATGACAGCAAATGGCAAAATTCCGAACCATCTGTTTGCCAAAGGGCTCCGTTCTGTTTTACGGATTGACTTTTTTGCTTTTCGTTCTTCCTTTGGTGTATCCATGTAACGAACTAATTGCTGAGTCATATATTTCACATAATCATTTGTAGACAAAACAAACACCTCATGTACACTTTTTTATTCAGTATAGCCAGTGTCTTGTCTTTCTAGTCTCCCAATAATTTCTTCAGTAATATCATTAATTGATTTTCCTGTCGTATTTATCATAAATGAACAATCCTCATAAGCTGTTTTGCGGGATAAAAATAATTCAGTAAGCTCATCTTTTGAAGCATGTAAAGCAAGCGGCCGATTTTCATCCTGCTTTAGCCGTTCAAAAATGACATCCAGATCAGTATGCAAAAAAACGACAGTTCCATTCTCCATCATATACTTTCGGTTTTCTGTGCGGACAGGAAGCCCGCCTCCAGTTGTAATAACAACATCCTTCAGAGGGAGCAACTGAATGTATTTTGTTTCCAGATCTCTGAATACTCCCTCTCCCTGTTCTTTAAAGATTGTCTTCACTTGTTTTCCAGTCTTTTCTGCAATGAATTCATCAATATCATAAACAGGTAATTTCAGTTTTTCAGCCAATGCTTTTCCGATTGTGGTTTTTCCAGTTCCCATAAAGCCTGTTAAAAAAATAGCTTTCACAAACACTCACTCCGCATTTTTTTCATAACTTTAACACAGATTTGCTCATAATGGGAGCTGATTTTCAACTATCCTTTAATACACAGTCCAATAAACAATTTCCTCTTGGATTAAACTGTATTTATATTTAGCTGAAGTAAAGTTCTTATTTTCTGTTTCACAGGATAGTTCTACATAAATATGTTCTGAATCATTTTTCGAGACATTATAAACAATTGTCCCGTTTTTTAATTTAATGAGCTGCTGTGCCGCATGATCTTCTTGAGTAATCTGATTTAAGGAGTGCTTAACCCCATACAGCATAAGATTTTCTAATAAAACGGTCTGGCTCCTTTCATGATAGAACTTTTTTTCTGTTAAATATAAAGCGGTATGATGAAAGATAACCATAAGGAAAAATAGAGCCAATATCGATACGGAAGGCAGAATATATCCATTTTCGTTTTTCATTTCATGACCTTCAGTTCATGAAAACTTCTGAGGCTGCTGCGGTATTCATTATCCGTCATGCTGGTAACTGTAAGGGATGCGCCGCCTGCAATTGGCTCAAATTTTATATTTTTGACATTTCTGAGACAGATGATATGGCCAGTTCCATCCACTTGTCTGCGAATAAGATAGCCGTATTTTTCATATTCAATGATTCTTCCTGATTTTGATGTGAAAGAAATTCTTTGAGGCTCAACACTCAAATTCGTTCCTTCCCGCATTTCAATAACTGTCTGCTGCAGAAAAACTTCCCATTCAAGAAGATTCAAATCATTTTTCCTGTCAGATATACCATAAATGTAAGGGATAAGGATGGCCGAAGAGGAAACAATAATTAGGACTATGCTTAAAGAGAACATCATATTAAGAAATGTAAATCCTTTATTCTCTAAAAGAATACATGCATTCCTCCTTCGCAGCCTCATGGCTTTCCCACTTGATGCAAGCTTGATCAATTTCTTCCTCCTTGCTCCATGTTATCTTAAACTCTTGATTTTTAATGAAAAGGTTAACGTTCTCTTTTTCAAGATTTTCAAAATTTGAGAATTCAATGTGCTCTTTCAGGAGAACTAAGGCTTCATGGTAAACCTTGCTTTCTTCCCGCTCTTTTTTTAAATAGACCGATGCAGGAAGCAATATAAGAGAAATCATCGACCAAATGCTGAAGGCCATAAGTGTTTCAGCCATAGTAAAGCCTTTACTGTCCTTCAATTTTCATTCTCCCCATTCCCATATAAAAGATCATCTTGTACTTCTTATTGTGAAAGGTCACACTCATCGATCCGCTTGATAATATTCCGCCTTCACTATTAAACTGGACGCGGGCATCCATTGTTAAGGGAGACATTTGAATCCCCGAATCATACTTAACAGTAAATAACCTTTTCGCAGGTATACCTCCCTCTACACCGATGTATTGATTTTTGGCCGTGTCAAATAGAATCATCACACCTATTTTATTTGAGATGGCATACTGCTGAGCATACAGGACATCTCTTTCGAGCGCTTCAAAAAACAAGTCTGCTTTTTTTTGACTTTGAAAGGGCTGAATAAAAAGCATCGTTATCACCATCAGAACAGACATAATGCTCATCACCATAATCGTTTCTAACAATGTATAGCCTGATTCATTCTTCTGTCTTTTCAGCAACCTTGCCATCACCATCAATAATCAGCTCCGTTCCATTCGGGCAAACAGGGGATTCCTCAATATATTTCTCAGTCTTAAGATCCTCTATAGTGGGTACTGCTTTTTGTTCAATTTGATAGGCAGTTGACTGGGCCTGTACTGTATTTTTCAGCCCTTCGCATCCTTTTGCCTGAATATTCGAGTGATGCTTCGTAATGTTTGGAATGGTAATCAAAAGCAGGACAGAAATCACAAGCAATACAATCAGCATTTCTATTAAAGTAAAACCTTTCTCATTTTTAACCATGGCGGTCCCCTCTTTTTGACTGATTTTATAAAGCTTCCATCATATGATACATTGGCAAAATCATTGATAAATACATCATTAAGACCGTCATGCCGACTGCAAAATAAGCTGCGGGCTGTATCAGCACAATGCATTTCATTAATTTGTTTTCAAGCCGTTCTAGAACAAATTGACTGTAAGTATATAACTCCCTCGCTAAATGACCATTTGCTTGTCCATGACCGATTACCTGAGTCAGCTCCTTCTCATAAAATAAGTTTCGCGCAACTAAACCTTCAAAACGTTCTCCTTTCTTTAGATGATCAATAAACCAGGAAGCTTCATCCCTGTAGAATGGGAGCAAGTTTTGATTTTCAAAGACAGTCAGGCTTTCATATATAGATAATCCGCCTTTCAGTAAATTGCTTAACTGCAAAGAAAAGTAATAACTGTTAATGAGGATCACAAATTTCTTCCAGAGCGGAATTTTTATTGCAATTCTCATTTTTTCCTGCGGCAGAAGCTTTTTAAAATAGCTCATGTAAAAAATGCTGCCAAGAACAAAAAGCACGAGGATAAAAATGAGGAATAACTTAGTGCCCTGAAAGATCATAAAAAGAATTTCAGTTAGTATACTTGGCTTAATATTCATTGAATAATAGATTTGCTGAAACTGCGGAGCAATAACTGACTGAGAGATATACAGAAGAATACCAATCGTGAAAAAGAGGAAAAGAGGATATTGCAGAACTTTTTTCATTTTTTCGTGCTGCACAAGCTTCCGGTTCAGCATTTCCCCCCCTTCTCTAAGAGCAATTTCAAGATCTCCATGCCTTTCTGCGAAGTACAAATAACTTATCACTTCATTATGGAAGCGCAGCTTTTCAAATGCTGTGCGGACAGGTACTCCTTTAGATAATTCCCTCAAGCAAAAGAAAACAGCTTGTTTCTTTTCCTCATTTAAATCAATTGAAGTGAACTTCATTGCTTCATTCAGCGTATATCCTTTCTCCAAAAGATCGCTGAGTCTGTTTAAGAACATTGCCTGATCTTTGATTAACCACTTTTTTTTAATCTTCATATTGATAAATCCATTTATGCATTGACTGATTGGATAAATAGCCTAAAGCAATTCCTTTTTTAATAACATCTTTTAAGGTTATATAGTCACAATCCACTTCCTCTCCCTGGGCTTCTTTTAAGGCAAGGGTCAGATTTTTTCCATAAAGCATCTCGAAAACTCCAAGACGTCTGGACTTTCTCATCTTTTTGCAGTGAGGAGAGCATTCATTTGAGCAATAAGGGCATTTCATTGCTACAAGCCTTTGTGCCACAATAGCTAAAAATGTTTGTTCAATTTCAGAAAGACTGACATCAAATTCAAGCATTCTGTAAATTGCTCCCTTTGCATCTCTTGTATGCATAGTTGATAACACCAAGTGTCCTGTCAGAGCTGCTCTTATGGCAATTTGCGCAGTTTCCCTGTCCCTGATTTCACCTACCATTATAATGTCCGGATCATGCCTTAGAATGGCTTTTAACCCCACTGCATAAGTAATTCCAGCCTTTTCATTTACCTGTACCTGCAGGACTTCAGAGCTTTTCGTTTCTACAGGATCTTCAAGGGTAATAATACTGCGGTTAAAATTTTTTTTCGCATAATGAATCAATGAATATAAGGTGGTCGTTTTTCCTGAGCCGGTCGGACCGGTAAATACCATCAGACCATGAGAGTGGTTGATAAAGGAGAGAAGCTTATTTGCTGACTGTGGAAACAGGGAGAGGTGCGCAAGTGACGGAATGACTTCGTTTGGAAGTATGCGGATAACAAGACTTTCTTCAAAGATTGTTGGCAGGGTAGACAAGCGAAGCTGAACATCAATTGTTTCATTTGAAAGGGCTAATGCTCCATTTTGCGGCCTCCTTCTTTCTCCGATATCCATTGATGCCAAAAATTTAAAATGTGCGATGATCCGTTCACATACTTCTTTTCTAATGGTTCGATTTTCCACGAGGTCATCATCTATACGATATTGAATGACCGCATCCCGTTCTCTCGGGACAAAATGGATATCTGATGCATTTAATGAACACGCTTCTTCCACAATTCTTTCACTTAGTAGTTCGATTGAATTCATGACATCCTCCTTTCTGATCAGTTATACACAGCGTACTTGAATTTCTTTCAAAACGCACATCCTTAAAATGAAGTTTTATCATCCATTTTAACTGCTTTTCCGCCTGAAAATTTCATTATCTTTTATAGGAAATAAATAATTACGGACCGAACTGCATAATTTTTCATCTTCTGTCAATAATGTATAGAGATTTTCATTGGGCTATAGCCAAGCGGTAAGGCAACGGACTTTGACTCCGTCATGCGCTGGTTCGAATCCAGCTAGCCCAGTTCATTAAATAGAAAAAACCTGCGAAACTTCGCAGGTTTTTTCTATGCTTCTCTTTTGGCGTAATAAATATATGGTTTACGCTTGGATTTGAGTAATGAAGGTTTTATATAATATACCCGGTAACCGCTGTTTAAGATTTCATGATCAATGTATTTCAATTTGTTCTTTTTAGCGAATTCCTTTGATGCTTTCTCAATGCTCATCTCACCGGAAATGTAATTTGGACTTGAATAATCTGTTGCAACGTTTCGATTGCCAATGCCCTCTAAAAAGAATTGAATTTCTGTCATTTTTGCTCCACCTTTTCGTTCTTTATAATGAATTATTTCTATTCACTATACAAATAAAATGGCGGAAAGAAAATTTCTAAAAATGGGTGATTTTCTCATATATATCACCTTTACTTAGTATTTCTGAAGATTACTCTATTTTTCATAGAATTACGTTTCCTATAAAGAACAAATCGTTCTTAATAAATCATGAAACGGATTTATGAATTTCCTTTTTCTTTGCAAGTTTTGTAAGTGACTGGGGATTATAACCTACAACAAGCTTTTTTCCGTCTGTTATAATCGGTCTTCTTAAAAGCTTCGGTTCTTCAATGATTAATTTTATTACATCTGACAACGGAAGATCATCAATATTTAAATTTAAGTCTTTATACGTTTGGCTGCGGGTAGCTAAGATCTCATCCATGCCATCTGTTGTAAGCTGGAGAATTTTCTGAAGTTCTGTATAAGAAGGAGTTTCACGAAACAAATGCTTTTCACTGAAATCGATGTTATGTGCTTTTAACCAATGCTTCGTTTTTCTGCATGATGTACAGCTTGGATAACTATAAAAAATTAACTCATTCATTGTTCTTCATCTCCCATTTTTGTATAAGGTTTGTTTAAAAATAACTTTCAGATCCCAGCAATTCTTAATATTTAATTTTATTGTACAGCATTTGTTTAACTTTTGTACAGAAATAACCACTCTAAAAACAATCATTTTTTTATAAAAAGTTTACACTTTGTTACATAAATGGCACTTCTAGAATGTAAACGCTATTTACAATGGTATTGGACGTACATTATAATAAAAAAAGTGATGGACTTAGGGACTAAACAAAGGAGGGATTGACATATGGATCGCATGTTCCGAGTATTAGGCTTTTGGACTGGCATCTTTGCTGTCATGTTTTATTTGGGAGATATGAAAACGACTTCATTATTATTCTTCGGACAGACTGGATTTTTCGTGCTTTTATCTTATTTAAAATTATCTGAACGGATGTATATTTACATTTTTGGAGCATATTTAACTGTTTTCTTTGTTGGCTTTACATATTGGACGACGTTTATGATGGTGCCTGGACAGGGCGGGCATTAATAATTAAAAAAGGGTGAGCTGCCAGTGGCAGCTCACCCTTTTTTAATAGATATCTTTTCCATGAAGGTTTGTTCCCTTTTCATGTATATATACTTGAAAAGAAGAACTCATCCCATCAGGCATAATTAAACTTCGAATTGCTCTATTTTGTTTCGCCGCTTCCCCAAAGGGATTGAGTTCTCCATTTTCCTTTAGATAAGAAAGGATTCCTGCATTCACTAAAAAAAGATCCTGTCTCTCTCTCTTCAGCAAAGTCCAGCCTAACTCCTCTGCTTTTTTTTCCAGTGCATCGAAATGGATGTGCGCAGTCAGGTCCATTTCAAATGGGCGTTCCAGCGGAGTCATCATTTTATGCCGGAAGTACCCCCGCAGGCTTCCTTCAAATCTTGCAGGATGCTGCCATTCTTTATTAGAATATCCATAGTCAATTGTAACAATGACTGCCTGCTCAGCTAAAGCATTTATCTCATCTAAATATTCGAGCATCGCTAGTGGAATCTCAAAGCGCTGTCCTTCGCTGAGCTGGATATTCTGCCAATCTAAGTAATTTCTTATTTTATCATTTTTTAAGGGTTCAAGCTTTTCAACAAGTCCACTTTCTTGATTAACAGAAATATACACTTCAAACAATTGGTTATGTCTTTTTTCAATGACTTCCACAGGAAAGGCATCGAACAATTCATTTGAAAATAGAATGCCTCTGTATGGCTTTGGAAGCTCGTGTATGGACGAAACAGATGTATGGCGATGCAGCTTAATGCCGCTTAATTGAAGTTCTCTGTGAAATCCGCTTTTTTCAGCGGAATAGACATTCAGTATTTTAAATGTTTCAGGAGATAAATCCTGCCATTCATGGAGCATGGCTGATAAAAATCTTCCAGTTCCTCCACCCAATTCACAAAAGGCAGGCTCAGCAGCTCCGCTTTTAACCAGCCGTGAAAACAGTTTGGCAAATACTTTTGCAAAGACATCAGAAACATTGCTTGAAGTATAGAAGTCCCCATCTTTGCCGATTTTCTGTTCATGCTTTGAATAATACCCGATCTCCGGATGATAAAGGACAAGATTCATGTATTCTGAGTAGGTAATGGCTCTGCCTTGTTTATGTATATAATCAATAACATTAGAAACCATTTAAATATGGATTGCTTTCCATTTCAGTTTCTATTGTCGTTTCTTGTCCATGTCCAGGCAGAACAATTGTATCCTCCGGCAGAGTAAGCAGCTTTTGATGAATGCTTTTTATTAACTGCCCATGGTCACCCTGCGGCAAATCTGTTCTGCCAATGCTGCCTGCGAATAAAGCATCCCCTGAGACAACAAAGCCGCTTTCCTTAAAATAATAAGAAATGCTGCCTGGTGAATGTCCAGGCGTTTCGTATATTTGACACGAAAAAGAGCCAACCGTGAGCCTGTCTTCCTGGTCAATTAAGTGATCTGCATCACGTGCAGAAATGGACTGTGACATAAAAGCTATCGAACCGTTCATCGCCGGATTTGCAAGCCATTTCTTTTCTTTACGGTGAATGTATACAGGTATATTAAATTGATCGCGTACATCATCGACTGCGCCGATATGATCAAAGTGTGCATGTGTCAGCAGAATAGCGATTGGCTTTAATCCTCTTTTTCTAATATGATGAATTAACTTTCCGCCTTCACTGCCAGGATCAATGACAAGACATTCTTTTATAGAATTCGCAATTAGATAACAATTTGTTTGGAGAGGTCCTAAAGGCATCTGCTCCCATTTCATATGAACACCCCGATTGCATGTTTTTTCTTTCTATTCTACACTAAACTTATCATGAACTAAATGATATGGGAGTGAAAAGTGGGTTGAAGGTGTATTATGGAATCGAATGGCACTCAGACGCGGATGTTAATGACATCATTACCGATTATGAATACTGTGATAAAGATAACAGTATACTGATAACAGATTGTTTCAAGCAGGCAAGCCTCTTAAAAAATAACTTTATCTCCAAAAAGATCTTTGAGGACATGCACCAATTAATTCTTTTGCACCCCACAGAGTTATATGGCTCTTATACAGACTACGGAATCATTGCAGATTCAGGGAATCACTACCTATTCAAGGATATGGTTTGTCATTTTCACCTCAAGTCAACTGACTTCACGCAGATGAAGATGTGTATGCTGCAGCTTGAGGAACATTTAATCGCTGTCAGTGATAAAACATTTTATGCGGACAGAAACGACTCCGAGCTTGTTCGAAAAATTGCTGAATCATATGATGTAACGGCAGAAATCGACCTCGACAAAAAGAATGAAAACGTTTAAAATATTAAAAGGAATATTTTGTTTTTCATTCTCAGTTTACATTTCGACTTAAAAAAAGACTTACATACGTCAGGGGGCTTCAAAATGGGATTAGTTATTATATTCGCTCTAGTTACATTACTGTCTGTATACGGACTTTACCGCTCGTTTAAAGGCAAAAACGTACTTGGCATTGTCTTTGCCGGAGGTACTCTTGCAGTATTTGGATGGTTCACCGTTATGACAATCATCCATCATGGATTTCCTACTGCGCATTAATAAGAAAAGCTCAAGGGGCCTTGTTCAGCTCCGTAAGCAGATAAGAATCAGCCAGAAAGGTCCTGGTTTGACTTTTTTGGCTGATCATTTCTGACCTGGAGTTTGGCGCATTGCTTGAAATGATTGCTCCAAATCTTATACACCTATAACCTAAAATAGGAAAAAGCGGCGAGAGTCTGTCTGCGTAAGCAGAAATAGATTCAGCCGCTTTTTCTTTTTTTGAAATTAACTATTACCTTGAGTGAAGATTTACACTGTTCAATTTGCTTTCCATCGTTGAAGTTTTATCTCTGCGGTCATCGATGCGGATATTTGTGGCCACACGCTTAATCCCCTTCTCAAACGGTGATTCATGAATGGTTTTAATAACGTCAAGCAAGGTTGATAACTCACCCTCAATTATTGTATTCATTGGAGTCAGCTGAAATTTAATTTTGCCCTCGCGTTCATATTCTTTTAGAATTGATTGAACTGCGGCTACATATTCACTTACACTTGCTGTTTCGGTGCCTATCGGGATAATGGTTACGTCTGCAATTGCCATATATTCTTACCGCCTTTTAAGATGTTTTCACTTTACAATACCTTTAATTTTGTAGTCTTTCAAGTTAATCACATTTTCTAAATAGGATCCATATAAGGCAAGTTCCCCATTTGGAGACACTTTAATTTCGCTGTTATCAATATTTTCTAACACGGCTTCCGTTTTTTTGCTTTTAGGATCGACAGCTGTTAAATTGAATTTATTTTCCACAGTTCCAGGAACAAAGGTATAGAATAAACCGCTTCTGCTGGAATAATCAAATTCAGGTACAAGCCATTCCGAGTATAGTGGCAGCAGCTCCACATCAAAAGAATAAATAATATCCTCATAATTTCCATTATAAAAAGTATAAGAACCTATTGATTCTTCTTCATTCTCAACCTGAACAGCAAATGAATAATCTTTAAAATTCGCGTGAGAAATAATATGTTCTTCAATCAAAACTTTCTTCTTACTTACTAATGAATGCTTATATAAAGGAGCTGTTAATTGCGGTTCGGCTTCATTCCATTTTAGATACGTTACTTCCCCATCAGACAGCCACTGTATAAATGGAATTTCCACAGGATTTTTATCTAATGAAAAATCACTCATATTCAATATGAAGGTTTGAAACGTCCAGTTTTCATCAAAAGAGGTCAAAAATAATCGTTCCCCTGTCGGACTCCATGAAAATGTAAGCTCAGAAGAGGGAATTGTCCGTTTCGTTTTCACATTTCCCATTGGATCGATAATCGTAATTTCTGCTTCAAAGCTTGATGGACTGGCGTGAACAAGAATTAAATTTTTTTCAGGATTCAATTCGAGCTGCACGATAGAAGCTGATGATTCAAAAAGTATTTCTTTTTCACCTGTAAAGAGATTATATTTATAAGCCGTTGATTTTTCCGCATTTTCGCTCAAGTAAAGTATATGCTGGTTATCAAGCCAGCCTTCAACTGAAAAGAAATCCTCATCCGATAAAGGAATAAGGTTTTTTTCCTCAAGAAAATCAACAGAGATATACCGTTCTTCTATTCCTGGCTTTCTTAACTCTGCAAGTTCAGAAACACCATGAGGTTGATGAGATTGCTGCGAACAGCCAGTGATTAATATTGCCGTTATGATTGCTAATAGTGTTACTCTGAATCTCATCAACGAATGCTCCCCTCTACTGTCTCACAACTTGTATTACGTTTTATTCAATCAAATTGTTTCATCATTTTAAAGAATATAATGAAGCCCAGAAAATCCCTCTGCTCTTTTCATATATCTCATCAAATTGATTTAGCGGCAGCGGATTGACACCAATGCCAAGTTCTATGGTGAAACCGCATTTTTTCTTTTCATAAATAAACCAATCCCGGAAACCCGCATGACTGTCTAAATTCTTTATAGCTTTATATCCGCTGAGGCGGCTGTATTCAGTCACAATGGACAATGCTTCCTCCGGTTCACAGTTCATGTACCCCCAATAGATCTCCTCACCCTGGGTATGTACAGCCACTATGAGGTCAAATTTTCCAGCATCAGCAAGTTTAGCCATTGCAATAGATTCCGGTTCGGTAAGGGGAGCATCTCCAGGATAATCTCTCGAGGCAGGAAATTTAGGGATCTTTCTTTCCTTTTCTATTTCCCAGAATGCAGGATACTGATTATTCAGATCTACTCCATTAATATTGGCTTTCCATTGCTCAAAATCTAAACTGTTGTTATTAATAAACATAACAGATTGGTAATGGGAATGCTCTGGCGGCAGTCCATTAATCACCAGCTGGACCCCATCAGGATTAACCATTGGAACAAAAGATAAAGTCGTATTTTGATACAGATCCATCGCAGAATGCCCTTCAAATGTACCCCCATCTACTACTGCTTCCAGGTACTCATGAAGCCAGCACATTAATACGGATGTTGTAATCCATTCATTAGCATGAAATGATCCATTCATGTGAACCTTTTTTGTGCCGGTTCCAATCAGAAGTTCAAAAATAGGAAGACCGAGTACACTTTGTCCGATCGGCCGCTTCTCTATAAACGGAAAAGCTTCCGTTACTTTTTCCAGATCTTCAAGAAGAACATTGTAATCATATGCCCGTTTTTTTTGGATAAACTCGGATGTTTTTTGCAGACAGTCATTACTCTCATAAAAGTCTATTATATTCCTAACCGGGGCCTTATTGGAAGTGGACGATATGTGACATTTCAATTTTTCAGTATAAGGAATATTGAATGTTTCACCAGACTTTATGAACGTTGATTTCAAAAGGGGATTTGAATCATAAAGCAGCTGCTCATGAACGTTCAATATATTTGACAGTTCTTTTAGATTTGTGTTTTTTTCTGCTCTGACTTTCATCCTGATTCCTCCCTGATGTTTGGTTATTATTAGCATATGATTCAACTTCCCTATTCTTGTTAAACGCATTAAAACAGTCAGAAAGACTGACAAAAAAAGCTTTGGCCTAAAGGCCAAAGCTTTTGATCATTTATTTATTTGTTTCTTCCTGAGTTTCTTTCTCATCTTTTCCATTTTTCATTTCATCATAGAAACGCAATAAATCTCCATAGATGATTTTATCTGAGTAATTTAATTCCTGCTTCGCTTTTTCCATATACGGCTCACATGCTTTATTATCTTCAGCCGGTTCGCCGGTTGATTTATCGTAGCATGTTCCGCTCGTATATACGAATTTGTCTGTAATGAAGCTTCCATCACGCAGTACGGTAAAAGGCAATTTGTCTTTTGAGAATAAATCTTTGCCGAATTCAATTTCATCATTCGTCTCAATTCCTAATAAATGCATAAGTGTTGGACGAATGTCTATTTGACCTGAGACATCTGAAATTGTTTCAGGATTTTTATCTGTTACACCTGGAATATGAACAACAAACGGAACTCTCTGCAGCTGGATTTCATCAAAAGGCGTTACTTCTTTTCCTAAAAACTGACCCATTGCAGCATTATGGTTTTCTGAAATTCCATAGTGATCACCGTATAAAACAATGATAGAGTTTTCATATAACCCTTCATCTTTAAGCTTTTGAATGAAATTTTTCAAAGCTTCGTCCTGATAACGGACAGTCGGGAAGTAGTTATTCAATGTTTTGCTATTTGAATTAAATTCATCTACCATTTTGTCTTCTTCATTCAGTTCGAATGGGAAGTGATTTGTAAGTGTAATATGCTTGCTGTAAAATGGCTGCGGCAACTCTTTCATATGATCAACAGATTGTTCAAAGAATTCCTTGTCTTTAAGTCCCCAGCCGACAGAATTTTCTGCGTTTACTTCGTAATCATTCACATCAAAGAATCTGTCATATCCTAAAGCCTGATACATGATATCACGATTCCAGAAGCTTTTATTGTTTGCATGGAAGACAGCCGAGTAGTAGCCTTTATTTTTCAATAATTCCGGAGTAGCTACATATTCGTTATTGCTGTTTGTGAAAAAAACTGCACCGCGTCCAAGAGGGTAAAGGGAGTTATCCACGATAAACTCTGAATCCGATGTTTTCCCCTGGCCAGTCTGATGATAGAAATTATCAAAATTGTAGCTTTCTCCAATAAAGTCATTAAGGAATGGTGTAATCTCTTTTCCATTAATTTTTTCATTGATGACAAAGCTCTGTGTAGATTCTAATGAAACCATAATCACATTTCGGCCTTCAGCAATGCCGAACATTTCATCATTAGGCTCTTTTTTATTAGCTTTTACATAGTTTTCAATTTCAGTAAGACTGTTGCTGTCAGCGAGTGCACGCTGAGCAGACGTTTTCGACTGCAGAACCCCGTCGTAAATATGGAAGTTATAAACACTGATATTTTTAACAAGCATTTCTCTATCGAAAGATCGTGTTAATAGCTGCGGACGCTCTGTTTCAGCAAGTCCAAGGTTGAAGAAAAAGACACCAGCTACTAGTAGATAGAAAGCTGTTTTTTCTTTTCTTGTCACAGCTGCCTGAGTTTGGAATCTTGGACGCTTCATAAGCCAAAAAAGAATGACAATATCAACTAAAAGCAATAAATCAATTGGTTCAAACAGTGAAGAAATACTGCTTCCAAGATCCCCCATATTGCTGGTCTGAAATAATACAGGAATTGTTAAGAAATCATTAAAGAATCGGTAGAAAACAATATTGGCAATAAGGACAGCCGTAACAATGATGCTTGCCCCCAAAATGTACCTGTTTCGATTCTTCTCTTTCATAAACAGTCCAAAACCAAAAATGAACAGCAGAAAGCTTAATGGGTTTATGAAGAGGATAAATTCCTGTGTGAAGTTTTCAATTTTAATGTCAAAGCTAGTTTTGTAGACAATGTATGTTTTCACCCACAGTAACAATGTCGCAATTAGTAAAAATGAAATTTTAGAAAGTGATTTAATACGCATTTCATAACCTCCTCATACGTTAGAACCTGCGTAACGATTATATTCCATTTATTTATTTTCCATAAATTAGGCTGATATGAAACAACTAAATCATATCTTAATACTTCTTTAACAAAAAATCAATCGTTTTTAACATTGCCCTTACAATAGGATGATAGAATAATAATGTTCAGCTTATTCCTTTTACCCTATAGTTAGACGTATAAAACCTAAAAAAGTTTCAAATTTGCCGAAATAAAATTATTTAGAATATTCAGGAATAATAAAGGAGCCTTATCTCACAAAGATAAAGCTCCTTTATATTATGACTTATTATATTATTTATATGTGCATCACACTGTTGAAAGCTTTGTTTTCACAAGCCAAGCTCCGCCGATGACTCCTGCATCATTGCCTAAAGTAGCAATTGAAATGGAAGCTCCCTCTGCCACGCGGGGAAAAGCAAAACGCTTAAAATATTTTTCTGTACTTTTTCTTAAATGTTCGCCCGCTTTTGAAACACCTCCGCCAATGACAATCTTCTCCGGGTTTAAACCGTTGGATAAATTGGCAAGAGCAAGTCCCAGTTGTTTTGTAATATACTCAACAACCTCTGAAGCAACTAAATCGCCTTGTTCAGATGCTTCAAAAACATCTCTTGACGAAATAGTTCCATTTTCCTCATATAATTTTCTAAGAGTACTAGGTGAATCGCTCTCATTCAGCTTTTCTACAGCAAGCCTTACAATTCCGGTTGCAGAAGCAATTGTTTCAAGACATCCTTCTTTGCCGCAATTACAAGGGGCCCCTCCCTCTACTACAGAAGTTATATGGCCGATCTCACCGCCAGCTCCATTCACACCATGCACGACAATGCCATTTGAAATGATGCCTCCGCCTACTCCTGTACCTAAAGTTACACATATAACATCTTTCGCTCCGTCGCCGGCACCTTTCCACATTTCTCCGATAGCAGCAATATTTGCATCATTGTCGATCACCGCTTGTAAACCTGTTTCGATTTCAAGATGATGCTTTAGCGGGTAGTTCTTCCAGCCTAAGTTTACTGTTTCATAAACAAGGCCTGTTTCTAAATTCACAGGACCTGGGGCTCCCATGCCGATTCCGGCAAGTTTTGACTTCGTTTGTCCGAGTTCGGCAAGTTTAGCATCGATTGCTTTTGCAATATCTGTTGTTATCGTTTTCCCGCTTTTATCTGTCGGTATTTCCCATTTTTCGAGCATTTCGCCATAATGGCTGATAAACGCCATCTTAATTGTTGTGCCGCCTAAGTCAATTCCTACTAGCCATTTATCTGTCATTGTCTCTGTCATCCTTTGTTTATATTATTCTAAGAAACCGCTTGCACAATTCATTGAACGGTTTGCTTTAACTTTTTTTCCTCACGCGCTGGCCCTCTTGTCTTAAAAGCAGCACAGCCATCTGATAATCCTGAACTTCGATAAGATTTGAGTCAAACAGCTGTCTGACTTCCATTTCCATAAGTTCTAAATCAGCTGAACGATCTCCAATGTATATGATTGTTCCGTACTTTTTTAAAAGCTGCTGAATATCATAGATTGTTTTCACTTTCCCACCTACTCATTTGAAACTTAATCTAACTACATTAAAGTATAAAGGAATGTCGTAGTGCGTCAAGAGAATTATCTGTAAAAAAGGAAATATCCGTAATGATAGAAAAAATTAGGAGGTTTATTAATGTGAAAAAGAGCAGTTTCCTGCCCTCCTGAAGTTTTTTAGTATACCTGTCCATTATAGAATCCATAAAAGTAGGCAAAAACCACAAACAGAATGGACAGTAAGGCTCCAATCAGCCTCAGTCCCCATTTGTGCTGTTTTGGCAGCTGAACAATCAGCGCAGCTAAAAAGCCCCCAAACAATCCTCCAAGATGACCTGCATTATCAATATTCGGCACAGCAAATCCAAAAAGAAGATTCAGCACAATTATGAAAATTAAATTTGAGCCAATCGTTCTGAAAAACAGCTTTGGATTACTAATTCCTAAATAAAGCAATGCACCGAAACATCCAAAGATGGCTCCTGAAGCTCCTGCAGATATGGAAGGACTCAGAGCAAAGCTTGCAAGCGTACCTGCTGCACCTGCAAATAAGTAAATGACTAAAAATTTAACAGAACCGTACATTTTCTCAACTGCGCTGCCAATATAAATTAATGCCAGCGTGTTCATCAAGAGATGAAGCATGCCAATGTGGAGAATAATTGGGGTAAAGAAACGCCACCATTCACCGCTAATAATAGAGGGGTTGTATTTAGCGCCAAACTGAATTAAGGTTTGTGTGTTTTGACTTCCGCCTGCTGCTTCTAAAAGCATAAACATAAAGATTTGGACCGCAGTAAACGTGTAGGTGAAAATTGGTTTTCCAAAATTGAAAATTTGTTTTTCTTCCTTTATTCTGCGATTTGAGTGTGAAATGGCTTCACTTTTTAAAATGGCAGTGTGAATTGTATCTGATGTTTTAACAGATAGGCTTACTCCAAGCAGCTTTTCAAGGTAAAAGAGGATCTCCTCTTCATTATCTTTATGAACGACAACTGATTTTAAAGTGGTTTGTCCCTCATGATAAGGTTTTTCAATTCGAAACTCCCAATGATCTACCGGAGGATAAGCAGAAATATACACATTTAATAATTGTATGGGATGCTTCCAGGACTGTTTGCGGATGCGGTCTATGTGCATCGCTATTCTTTCAATATCCTGCTGCAGCTGACTGCCCCAATCAAGGTCCTTTCTAATAAAGCGAACAATTTGAAACTCTTTATTGTTGTATGGACCAAGCAAGACTTCCTGCTCATCATCTGATAAACGGATCATCTGATAATCATGCTTCGTGACAACATCATGGATTAACTTCCAGAAAAGCTCATCCTGCTTAATTCCCATATTCTTCTCTCCGAACTTTTTATCAATAGTATATCAACTAAAATGGATGTTGTTAAAGAATTGTGCTTTTCAAATAAAAAAACACCTGTTTACCAAACAGGTGAGCGTTAACGAAAAGCACGAAACATAAATTTTTCCCTGATAAATGGAATTCTCATAGACAGCTGAATAAAAAAGTGGCGAATATTCGGCTGACTGAGCACAACGTTCATCAGACGGTAGCGATACTGGTAAAAAGCAAGCATTCCGAGCACCATAAGAAGTATAGAATTTAATTTTCGCATCTTCATCCCTCCTAGTGATACTTTTTGCCGGGATCCCTTTTTTTATCCGTATTTTCTTTCAGTATATAAGGACCGCTAACAAAGAAGCCGCAAGAATTGCTGAAAAATTAACTGCATCATTGTTTAATAATCCTTTTATTTTATTGCCCTGTTGCTGACAATGCGAGTATCGTTCTGTTTTTTTCCCGCAGGCAGGACATTGATATTGCACCTGAATAGAAGCCCCAAGCACCGTATCTATCAAATTGCCCATGAATCCAAGCAAAATGATAAGCAGTAAATCCACAGCTTGAATTGAAAGAACCAAATAAGCTGAAACTCCTATCAGGCATGCACCGGAGAGTGCTGATGCAGTTCCAAGAGTACTTACTGCTCCTGATGTTCCTTTCTTTACCTGCTTCAAAGTAAAAATCATTCTTGGCATTTTTTTGCTGAGCGTTCCTATTTCAGATGCCCATGTATCTGCGTTTGCTGCAGCGATAGAAACGCCGTAAACCGTGAAACTCCCGTCAAATGGCATAAAAGCATTTACTATGCTGATGAATGCAGAAACACCTCCATTTGCCAACACTTGGATGGCGTCTCTCTGATCCCCTTTTACAAGTAAATCGTCTACACTCTTTTTTTGATCACGCTTAAACTTGCTCCAAAAACTTGAGCTTCCAAAGAAAATCCCGAGTAAAATCAATCCAGGATAGCCGAAGCCTGCAAAAATAGAAATACCAATAAAGCATGCAGCAACAGCTCCGCTGAATGTTAAAGACTTCATCTTCAGTCCTGCAAATGAAATCAGGAGAATAAAGGATATGGCAAGAAAATGATCACTCACTTGTTATAATCACCTCATTTTCCGTCAAAATTTGATGGACAGGCACATCATGTGCTTCAGCAGGAATACATGAAACCAATTGAGCTTCAAAAGCCAGTGAAACCGTTAAACCGCTGTATTGTGTCAAGTACCTGTCATAATAACCCCCGCCATAGCCAATTCTATAGCCATTTTTGTCATAGCATATCCCAGGAACTAAAAGAAGATCGATTTCATCAGGGGAAACTGGGTCTGTTTTTGAAACAACAGGCTCTTTTAAGCCAAAATAAACAGTTTCAAGCTGCTCGATTGATTGAAACGTCCGAAATTCCATTTTCTTTTGCCCTGGATAGCATTTAGGAATTGCCACTCTCTTATTTTGCTTTAAGGCCTCTTGAATGATCAGGCTCGTGTCCACTTCTTTTCCATTTGAAATGGTAATGGCTATTGTCTTGCTCTGCTGCCAGAAGGATTGCTTAAAAAGTCTTTTATTTATACGTTCGCAATTCTTTTTGTATGTATCGAAGTCTAAAGATTCGAGCTTGCGTTTTACGTCATTTCTAAGTTCTGTTTTCAGCATGCCAATAACTCTCTCCTTGAACAATATTTGTATGTATAAAAAAAACAGCAAGGAAATAAATTCCTGCTGCTTACTTTGTTTCGCGGTGTAATGTAACCTTTTTCTCTCTAGAGCAATATTTTTTAAGCTCCATACGATCCGGGTTATTACGTTTATTCTTTTTAGAAATGTAATTACGTTCGCCGCACTCTGTGCAAGCTAATGTAAGATTAACGCGCATGTTGATTTCCCTCCAAACTAAAAAACTTATACTAAATCAGACTTAACTATAATAGCATTTTTAAAAAAGAAATTCCACATTATTTTATTTTTTTCTTCAATCTATGAAAAGAAGAGAGTTAAGAATCCCTTTTCGTATATTCTCTCCAGGCATTAACCGTCTCATCATTCATATCTGCGAGCGCTGAATGATCCTGAATCTGACAGTGGCCAATCATCCCGCCTAAGCTGCAGGACTTTCCCACATAGCTATTTTCCCATAAAATCGAATGGGTAATTTCCGATTTTTCATGGATAATAGCAGACTCTGAGAGAACCGTCTGCGGACCTACTATAGCGCCTTCATGAATAATCGTGTTCCTGCTTATATAGATCGGTCCTTTTAATGTCACATCATCATGAATGGTCACACCATCCTCCATCCAGATGCCTTTAGCTATCTCTTTGCCCTTAGAAGGAAGATTGACTTTATGATGGAGCATATCAAACTGAGCCTCGCGATATGTTGCTAGTGTCCCAATATCAGACCAATATCCCTCAGCTTCAAAAATACTGATTTTCTCATTATGCTTTAAGATTGCAGGAAACACATCTTTACTGAAGTCATAATGAGTGAAATCTTCGAGATAGGTAAATATCTTTGGGTCAAGAATATAAATCCCCGTATTAATAGAATGTTTAGTGAGGTCGCTCCAGTTTGGCTTTTCGAACATCTTATCCATTTTTTTATCTGCGGACAAAAGCACTCCATATTCGATTGGCAAATCCAGCGGTTTTGTAAAGATTGTCGCTGCTGCAAGCTGGTCCTCATGATGCTGTATTCCTGCACTCAAATCAAAATCAGTCAGAATATCTCCGCTTATAACAAGAAATGATTCCGTCAGCATTTGCTCTGCCAGTTTTACACTTCCTGCTGTACCGAGAGGCATTCCGTCTTCACTGTAAGTAATGGTGACACCCCATTTAGAACCGTCCCCAAAATGGGACCGGATAGAAGATGACAAATAATGCACAGTCATAATAATATCAGTGATTCCATGTCTTTTTAATAACTCAATGCTATATTCCATGACAGGCTTGTTTAATATAGGGACCATTGGTTTTGGACAATGATTTGTAAGAGGTCTAAGCCTGCAGCCTTCTCCGCCTGCGAGGATCACAGCTTTCACATTTTTCAGCTCCTTATCTTTTATGATAAAGCACTTCATACTCTTGAATAATTTTTTTCACGATATGTTCATAGGCAAATCGGCTCAAAATTTCTTTATATCCCTGTTGAGCCAGACGGTCTGCCCGCTCTTTATGTTGGAGTGCCTCTAGGATAGCTGATGCCAAAGCTTTTGAATTTCCCCGCTCAAATAGGAGGCCATTTTCATTGTGCTTGATAATCTCTTTTAACCCGCCGGTATTTGCAGCAATTGTCAGTTTTTTCGCTGCCATGCTCTCCAGTGCAACAATTCCAAATGGTTCATAATAGCTCGGAATGATATTCATCTCACAGTGCGTAAGGAGTATATGTATAAGGTCTTCATCTATAAAACCAAGGAATGTTACATTTTCATGAACGTTCAATTCTTTCGCTTTTTTCTCATATTCGTTGCGATGCGGTCCATCTCCTGCTATTACAATGCGGATTTTAGGAAAACGCTTCAAAATACCCGGTATGGCGGATAACAGCACATCAAAACCTTTTTCTGCGACAAGTCTTCCCATCGAGAAAAGATACGGCTGCCCAGTCAATGATAGATCATTGCGCTTTTGTGAATTTTTAACATACATATTATTTTTTAAAAGATTTATTCCATTAGGGATTACAGTTAGTTTTTCAGAAGGTATGTGAAATTGCTCCTTGACCTCTTTCAACATATAGTCACTGCACACAATCACCTGATCTGCAGCTTGCACCAGCAGGCATTCTTCCCTTTGTATATACTTCTGCAGAGGGGTCACGATCTCGCCGTTCCTTCCCAGTTCTGTCGCATGAATCGTTGCAATCAGCGGCACTTTAAACAGCTTTTGTATAGATCTTCCCGCCCCTGCTGTCAGCCAATCATGAACATGCACTAAATCATATTTGATGTGACTATTCTTTATTAGAAATTGAACAAATGCACTATTGTAATTTATTGCCCACTCAGAGAGCGACTGATGCTTTTGCTGAATAGACTGTATGCGGTATATATGCAGGTTGGGAACTGGATTCTCATATAATGGGAGTTCTTCATCAGAAGCTATTGTAAGAAGCGCAACTTCATAATTTTGTCCAGCAAGTGCATTTGTCAGCTTATCTACATGCCTTCCAAGCCCCCCGACTAGATTTGGGGGATATTCTGTAGACACCATCAGTATTCTTGGCCTGTCAGCAAACGCTTGTAACTCAGATGTGTTTCTTTTCAATGGAAGAAATGTAAATAAATCTGGTTCCGGGTTATAGGTTTCTAATTCTTCATCCGATCGTCCGCTCAGTTCGTAATAATTATTTAGGTGCTTTTTAATACGATAATGTCCATAATCAGCAGAAGTGCCGTTTCCAATCATGAATGTCCAGTCACTGCTTGCGGCAAGCATCCATTCCTTAATTAGGCACCATTTTTTCCTTGTATTCATTTCCCGGGAATTTACAGAAGGGTTGAATAACTGTTTCTCGATTAAATGAAAGTGCTGAAAGTATTCCGCTGTTTTTTCATTCAGCCATATATCACCGTACCCATTTCTTCCCCATGTAGAAAAAGCTAAGCCGTCGTGGCCGCTGACATTATTTTTGTTTCCCAGCCAATCAGAAGGGAGAACAAACGGGTTTTCCTTCTTTAACAGCTCAGAAAGAAAGGCAGGACCCTCAAACCACCAATGGCCGAATAACTCAAAATCAAATGGAAGCACAATAAGCTCTGTTGCAGGACGCAGCCTCTCCAAAAAATTATGTGCATCATTTCCAGCTTGTTCAAATGCCATTTCATCATTATAAATCTTTTTATCCTCTGTCTTTCCAGTTATACTCCAAAGTTTCAGTCCGGTATTGATTCTTGTCTTTTTAAGAAATGCAAACTCTTTAATATCTTCCCAATTCCTAGTCAACCCGACATCCCGGTAATATTCCCGATATACATGATGTGCAGGGTATCCCCTATGCTTATCCCATACAGCGTTAGCTTTTTCTCTGTTCCGTTTAAAAATTGTGAGGCCCTTATAGTTCAAAGCAGGGCCATTTATTTCAGGTGAATCGGCAAACGTGTATGTAATTCCTTGTTGAGTGAGAATCTGCACGGTCTGGTCATTTATCGCCATCTCCGGCAGCCAAAACCCTTTTGGAGCTGTTCCGAAATGGTGTTCAAACACTTTCATTCCTGTTTCCACTTGCATTTTCATGCCTTCATCCGTGCAATGAAAAGGGAGAATTGCATGTGTTGCACATGTAGTGATAGCCTCAATTTTTCTTTTTTTAAATAGATCAATATATCCTTTTAAAATATTGCCCTTAAATTCTTCAAAGGTTTGGATGATCTTATTGTAATGAGATAGATAAAAGTGTAATACTGATCGCTCCTCATTAGTTGCCCTGCTGAATTCTGATCTGATTAACAAAATCATTTTATCCAAGTGACAGCGGTATTTTTCCTGGGTCTTCTTATCGGTCAGCATTTCCATAAGAGTAGGGGAAAAAGAGATAGTGATGGACGGATTGTCCAAACCGTTTAAACTCCAAAGCATTGGAATATAGGATTCTGACAGAGCTTCAAAAAGCCAGAGCTGTTCATATTCTGTATTTGTATAGTCAGTTATGAAAGGCAAGTGGGCATGAAGAATGATCATGCTGTTTTTCACCATGTGCTGATACTCCTTCTATTTGTCATATACCGTATAAGCTGAGAATTGCTTTTCCCAGGATTCAGATTCCTCTTTATAGGCTGTCCAGTCAGCATCTCTGCCATCAGTATCCGTCATTTTCAATTCATTTGACTTCAGAACAGTCAGTTTAACATTTTCAGATGTTTGCAAAATTAATTCAGTATAGTAGCTGGCAGCTGCTCCTATGCCTTTAATAAAAAGATAAGTTTGTTCATCTGTGATATCAAAATCTTTATAGAAAAGAGTGCCATTCTTTTTTTGATAAAGTCTTAACGTTTTTTTTAGAGAAGAAAAAGGCTCCCTGCATAAAATGGAGAGGGCAATTTCAGTTTTAAACCCTACATTCCACTGTAAATACAAAACAGATGGATTTTTCATTATAAGAGTCATTGCATCTCCATGCAGATGGTTTATTTGATCCATTGAGGGCTGATTTATCAAGGGGCTTCATCCCTTTCATCGTTCATTGCTGTTATTATTATGACATAAGTATAATCTATGAGAAAATCGCTTAAATTAAGACATTTTTCGACAATTTACATATTATCCTTTAGAATGTTTCAAATCTATGATATAAAGAAAAAGGGAAAAAATATTAGAAGGTGAATAAATATGGAGATTATGATCATTGCCCTGTTTGTAGTCAGCATTCTTTTAATTGGCATCTCTTTCTTTCAGAGAGATCACTTAAAAGATATTGAACAGGAAGTTGAACACCTGTCGGTTTCTTCTATGCAAGAAATATACAAGCTGAAGAAAAAAGTCAGAGTGCTTGAAGAAGAAATTCTTCAAAATGATCTGGAGCTAACTGATAATGATTCGATTGACCCTCAGACGCTTCAGCGTATCATTTTGAAACATAATCAAGGCTTATCCACTGAAGCAATTGCAAGATCTGAATACTTAAGCGAAGAAGAGATCGGAACCATTCTTAGAAAGAATGAGAGGGTCTTAACATGAGCAAAAAAGGATTACAATCATTCGCAGCCGGAATGATTTTGTCTACTTCTGTTCTTGCAGCTACATATTTCATAAGTAACAGCAATGAAAAAACAGCTGCTCCTGTAAACAATGCAGTTTCCGAGAATGATATTAAAGAATTTTTAATAAAAAGCGGACAGACAGCGATCGATACAAAAGAGTATGACGAGCTTATTGCGTTTAAAGAAACAACGCTTATTGAAAAACAAAAGCAAGCCGAAGCCCCTATTGAAGAAAAGCCTCAAAATGAAAAGTACACGTTAAAAATTGTAGAAGGCATGAATACAGGTGATGTTTCTGACATCCTTGAACAAGAAGGCGTCATTGCCTCTGCAAAGGATTTTAACAAATTTGTCATTAATGGGAATTATCACACAAAGGTGCGCATGGGAACTTTTGAACTTACTAAAGGCATGAGCTTCAGCGAAATTGTCAATGTACTTGTTAAATAATAAAAAAAGCGCAGAAAATTAATACTGTCTTAAAACTTAGAAAAGAGCTTGTCACTCATGGGTGACAAGCTCTTTTCGTTTATGCATTTAAATCATATCTTCTGCCTTTAACTAGATATAATACACTTTCAGAAATATTGGTTGCATGATCTGCCGTACGCTCAATATATCTGCAGACAAACATTAATTGAGTAATCTGCTGCATAAGCTCTTTGCGCTCAGGCATGATTTCGAGAAGCTCTCTGATTGTTTGTCCATAATAATCATCTACTTGATCGTCCATATCAGCAACTCTCTTAGCTAATAGGACATCTTCATCGTTGTATGCCTTAACAGAAAGAGAAAGCATTTCTACAGCAAGCGCATGCATTTTTTTTATTGTTTCAATAGGTTTGAATAAAGGTTCATCACCGATTCGAATCGTTGATTTAGCAATATTAACAGCAAAGTCAGCCATTCTTTCGATATCATTAGAAATTTTAATGGCAACGATAATACGTCTTAAATCAATCGCAACAGGCTGCTGTTTTGCAATAAGAAGAATCGCCAAATCATTGATTTCCTCATCCAAATCATCAATGCGCTCATCGTTTTCAATGATTTCGAGCGCTGCTTCTACGTTTTTTGTTTCTAGGGCCTGGATAGCTTCTGTTAAAGCCTGCTCAGTGAGTTGTGCAATTTCATTTAATTTATCACGCAGTAATTTTAAATCGTATTCAAATTTCTCTCTAACCACCATGTTTAATTCCCTCCAAATTTCCGTCTGTTTTTTTATGAAATATGATTGCTTAACTATATGGGAATAAGTCGTGCAAGTTTTCATTTGCACGACTTATTCCTCTAAATATTATCCGAAACGTCCAGTAATATAGTCTTCTGTTCGTTTATCTGAAGGATTCGAGAATAAACGGTCTGTTTCTGAATACTCAACAACTTCACCATTTAAGAAGAACGCTGTCCGATCAGAAATACGTGCAGCCTGCTGCATATTGTGAGTAACGATCACGATGCTGTACTGTTTTTTCAATTCCTGAACCAGCTCTTCTACTTTTAATGTTGAAATTGGATCAAGAGCAGATGTAGGTTCATCCATTAAAATAACATCCGGCTCAATCGCAAGACAGCGGGCGATGCATAGACGCTGCTGCTGACCGCCTGATAAACCGAAAGCATTTTCTTTAAGGCGATCTTTTACTTCGTCCCAGATGGCAGCTCCTTTTAAACTCTTTTCAACGATTGCATCAAGAGTCTTTTTATCGCGGATCCCATGGATTCTTGGACCGTATGCAACATTGTCATAAATGGATTTTGGAAAAGGATTTGGTTTTTGGAACACCATGCCGACTCTTGTGCGCAAATCTTCCACTCCATAGCCTTTATCAAAGATATTTTTGCCCCGGTAAATGATTTTTCCAGATGTACGGACCGTAGGAATCAGCTCTACCATGCGATTTAACGTTTTAATGTAAGTAGACTTCCCGCAGCCAGACGGTCCTATAATCGCCGTAACTTCATTTTCATAGATATCCAGATCAATATTTTTTAATGCCTGATCGTTTCCGTACCAAAGGTTGAGATTATCTGTTTTGTAAACGATGCTTTTATCTTTTTTTGCATTCGTTTCAAATTCTTCGTTTTCCTCTCGCTCTTTCACAACATTTTTTGTCATTTCCATTTTGTGAAACCTCCTTCATCCATTTCAAAAAATCTTAGTAGCGTTTTTGGAACTTGTTGCGTATTAACACGGCAATTGAGTTCATAACGATCAAGAAAATAAACAATACGATAATTCCTGCAGCAGCAACATTCTGAAAGTCAGCCTGAGGCCTTGAAGCCCAGTTAAATATTTGAATTGGTATGGCTGTAAATGTGCTCATGAAACTTTCCGGAAGGTAATTTACAAATGCAAATGCCCCAACCACAAGCAGAGGTGCAGTTTCGCCAATTGCTCTTGAGAAAGCAAGAATACTCCCTGTTAATATACCTGGTATAGCAGCCGGCAAAACAACTTGACGGATGGTCTGCCACTTAGTAGCCCCCATTCCATAAGATGCTTCGCGCATCTCTTTTGGAACAGCACGGATGGCTTCTTGTGATGCAACAACAATAACTGGAAGAACAAGCAGAGCCATGGTGAATCCACCTGCGAGAATGCTTCTTCCGAGGTCAAAGAAACGCACAAAAACCGTTAGGCCCAATAATCCGAAAACAATGGAAGGCACACCAGCAAGGTTGGCAATGTTAATTTGAAGGAAATTTGTAAATTTATTTTTCTTTGCATACTCTTCCATATATAGTGCCGTCCCTACTCCCAATATTAATCCAGTTGGAATGACGACAGCCATCACCCATAACGACCCTGCTAATGCAGCTTTTATTCCAGATGCATTAGGTCTTCTAGAAGCAAAGTTTTGAAAGAATTCCGGAGTTAAATAACTAAATCCTTGAGTGAATATCCGATATAAAAGAATCGCCAGTACAATTAGAGCAAAGCTTGTCGCTAATAGGAAAATACCTTTATAGATACCATTAACGGCCAATCTGCTCCTCATTTTCTTTGCGACTGTATCTTTATTGATGTAGTTCATTTTAATATTCCTCCCTAAAGCGGCGAGAAATGAACTGCGCCAGTAAATTCATCAGCAATGTAAAGAGGAACAGCGTCATTCCGACAGCGTATATACTATAGTAGATAGTTGTGCCATAACCTGCATCCCCTGAACTTACTTGAACAATATAAGCAGTCATCGTCTGAATGGATTCTGTCGGATCAAATGTCAGCTTAGGTGTAGCTCCGCCTGCAAGAGTAACAATCATTGTTTCACCGATTGCTCTTGAAATAGCTAATACAAATGATGCGACAACACCTGATACAGCAGCTGGAAGAACAACTTTTATCGCTACCTCAAATTTAGTAGAACCCAGTGCTAAGGCACCTTCCCGCATTGATTTAGGGACAGAAGTCATTGCATCTTCAGAAAGAGATGCAATCATTGGAATAATCATGATTCCTACAACAATACCCGGACTAAGCGCATTGAAAAAACCTAAGTCTGGCATCATTGACTGCAGCAATGGCGTCACAAATGTAAGAGCGAAGAAGCCATACACAATCGTCGGAATACCAGCTAATACTTCTAATATCGGTTTAATAATTCTTCTTACTCGATCTGAAGCATATTCACTCAAATATATAGCAGAAGCTAATCCTATCGGTAAAGCCACTACCATAGCTATTACAGCTACAAGAAGGGTTCCTGAAATTAAAGCAATAATTCCATATGACGGATCGCTTGCAAAGAATGGGTACCAATCTTTTTGTGTAATAAAGTCAATAATCGGAACCTGGCTAAAAAAGGTAAATGTTTCAACGATCAGTGTAAAAACGATTCCTACCGTAGTAAGGATGGATATAATGGCTGTCAGCAGTAAAAAAGCAGGAACCATTTTCTCTGTATATCTTATCCAAGATTTTTTCTCTTTTTTTTCTCTGATCAGTTCACTGACAGAGCGGCTAGTTTCAGTTGCCATATTGTGAAAACCCCTTTCCAAAACATGGGAAGATGAGAAGCAGTTATGCTTCTCATCTATTAGATTTTGAAATTATTTTAAACCTTCGATTGTTTTAAGCTGTTCTGTATACTTTTCATCTGGAAGGCTTACATAGCCAACTTCCTCAGCTAATGCGCCAGCGTTTTCCAAGTAGAATTTAACAAACCCGGCAACTTGTGGCTTTTCTTTCATAGATGCGTTATTTACATAGATGTAAAGCGGGCGTGAAAGCGGGTTGTACTCGCCAGACTCAACTGATTCGTTTGTTGGTTCAACAGCTTTGCCTTCTTCGTTCACGATAGGAACTACTTTCAATGTATCTTTATTTTCTAGGTAGTAAGCATAACCAAAGTAACCCATTGCATTTTTATTGCTTTGTACACCTTTAACTAAAACATTGTCATCTTCAGAAAGAGTAGCTGCTTTGGCAACAGGCTCTTCGTTAAGAATTACTTCATCGAAGTAATCATATGTCCCAGAATCTGTACCAGGTGAGAATAATGTAATTTTTTCTTTAGGCCATTCAGGGTTAATGTCAGACCACATTTTTTCTTTGCCGTCTTCAACCCAGATCTTTTTCAAGTCTTCTACAGTTAATTCTTTAATGAAATCATTTTCTTTATTAACTACTACTGATAAACCGTCAAATGCAACTTGTAATTCTGTATATTCAATTCCAGCGTCTTTCGCTGCTTTAGCTTCTTCATCTTTAATCGGACGTGATGCTTGAGAAATATCTGTTTCACCAGCTACGAATTTTTCAAAGCCGCCGCCAGTTCCTGATACGCCGATTGGAGCTTTAACATCTTTATTTTCCATAGCGAATTCTTCAGATACTGCTTCACCGATAGGAGCAACAGTTGATGAGCCGTCAATTCCAACTTCACCTTCTAATTGAGCTGCTTCTTCAGAAGATCCAGTTTCTGAACCGTTGCCTTCTGAACTTTCACCATTTCCACAAGCTGCTGCGAATGCAAGCAATGATGAAATCATAATTGTCATGGCTAAAAATTTGAAGCTTTTCATATTTCTTAATTCCCCCTAAAAAGTGGTGTTTTTGTCCTACAAGTAATAGAATAACGCTAAAGTGTTAACATGGTTTTAATCGAATGTTAAGGTTTTGTAAATGCATGAATAATTGTGTCGCCTTTTGTAGAATGATTTATACATAATAAAAAGCACTCTATTAAGAGTGCTTTTATTATTTTCCTTTGAATGGCTATCTATTCATTTTCTTCTTCTTCAATCACCCTTGCATTCTCCGGCTGTCCTACACCTTCCTGAATGCCTTCTTTGCTTTGTTCGCTTTTCAGCTCATAGTATTTATCCATAACCCTTCTTCCGATCAGATTATTAATAGGATGTGAATTTTTGGCTGAATCATAAGCCCATGGCACTACTACAGCAAATGCAACCTCCGGATTATTGTGGGGGGCATATCCTACAAGTGTTAAGTTGTAGGTAGGAGACAGAAATTTGTCTTTATTGGGCCCATCATAAAAAGCCTGTGCCGTCCCTGTTTTTCCTGCAGGAAAATAATCTGCCCCTGAAAAATAACTGTAGGCTGTGCCATTTTTCTCCTGCGTTACACGCCTGAACCCTTCCTGTACCCTCTCAATGTACTCACTCTTCATATCAAGCCGGTTTAAAATTTCAGGGTTTATTGATTGAATGACAGAACCAAGATTATCTTTAGGCGACGGCTCCCTGATCTCTTTTACAAGCTGAGGTTTCATGCGGTATCCGCCATTTGCTATTGTTGAAACGTATTGTGCCATTTGCAGCGGCGTATACGTATCATATTGTCCAATGGACAAATCAAGCAATAATCCAGGCGTCAGGTCCTGGCCTTTAAAGCCGGTTGCTTCATTAGGAAGGTCTATACCCGTTTTTACCCCTAATCCGAACTGACTATAATAATTACGGAGCACCGAGAAAGCAGACGTATCAAGGGGCAATGATTTGTTTCTTCTGTATTCCCCGTTTGCCATTGCTATCGCAGTTTTAAACATATACACATTGGATGATCGCTGCAGAGCTTCAAGATCATCAATATTCCCCATAGTGCGATACGATTTTTTGGGAGGAGATCCTTTAATATATAAAGGTTCATCAAGCTGGACAGTTCCGGGTTTAATGGCACCGGACTCAAAGCCGGAAAGTACTGTAGCTCCTTTAACTGCAGATCCCATTGTATATGAGCTGGTCATTGCTCCTAATGCATAATCTTCAAGAACCGTTTTTCCGTTTTCATCTTTTTTAATTTGCTTTCCAGCCATTGACAGCATTTCGCCATTCCTGGGATCCATCATTACGACAAATGCGCGGTCAAGTAAAGCTGTACCTGATTTTTTCTTAGCAGCAAGCAGTTCTTCCTCAATAATCTTCTCAACCTCCTGCTGAAGCTGTACATCGATTGTCATGATCAGGTCCTTGCCGCTTTTTCCTTCAGATATAATCTCTGTTTCAAGAATATTGCCGGACTTATCAGTAATATTACGGGCTTTTGCTTTTTGTCCTTGAAGAATATCTTCATATTGATATTCTAAGTAGCTTTTCCCCACCCGGTCATTTCTGCTGTAATCACGGGATGTAAAATAATCCAAACGATCCTCTGGAATGCCTTCTTCTGAAGAGGAGATGCTCCCAATCAGCGTTCTTAAAGTTTTGTCAAAAACGTATTGGCGTTCCCAGTCCGTTGTAATATCCACTCCTGGTAAATCTTCCAGATGCTCGCTTATATAGGCAAATTCCTGTTCTGAAATATTGTCTTTTTTAATAATTTGCGGCGCTAATGCATACCCGCTGTCCATTTCTCTTTTTATCGAAAGTATTTTTAATTCATCGATCGATATCTCCTGTAAATCTTTTTCTGTTATCCGCTCGAGCTGAAGATCGTAGAGGTCATCATCGCTCATGGCTCCATCAAGCACTTTTTGTCTATCCGCTTTTGTAATTTTCTTTTCTGCTTCTTTTGGACGTGTTAAAATCCAATAATCTTTTTTATCTCTGAGAGTGATTTTTTCTAACTCTTGTTTTAGTAGCTCCTGATCTTCTTTAGAGTCCGTTCTGTCCTGGTCAAAAATCTTTGCAAGTCTTGCTGCAACTTCTAAACGTTCTTCTTGTGAAGTAGTATTTGACCTGGTGTATGTAATGGCATTAATAGGTTTATTATCGACAATTGTATTGTAGTTTCGGTCAAAGATTTTCCCTCTCGGAACTGAAGTGCTGATATTCACTTCCTCATTCCGTTCAACTTCCTTGCGGTAATCCTCTCCGTATACAATTTGAACAATTCCAAGCCTTAATATCATTCCTGAAAAAACTAAAAAAACTAGGAAAAACAAAATGTTAAGGCGAAGCGGAACTGTTCTTTTCTTTTTCTTTGACATATAGCACCGCCTTATTTTCATTAAAAAACACAATAGACACCATTTTAAGGTGTCTATTGTTATAGTTTATGAAAAAAACCGACGAATTTCTATCAAATTCGACACTTGTAACATGATTGTCATATGTGATGCTAACTGCTTTCTCCATCTACAAGATTCGGTTCGGGCATATTTTTTTGACCGTTATCATTTATGGGCTCATTAGATTCCAATAAAGTCACTTTTCGGATAAAGAAATAAATAAAGCTGTGTCCAGAGCCAATAACCGCAAGCAGAATGGGAATACTCTGCTTTTCATCAAAGAGAGTGACGGCAAGAATGAATAAAAGAATGGATGAGATTCTGCCCAAGTTTAAAAATATTTCTCTTACGACGATATATTCAATTCTCGCTTCAGCTGCATTCCACGACCGTCCAATCACATCGTAAGTCAGGGAGATATAAGGAACCAGCAGCATGGGATATGCAATCGCAATTGAAATAGCATACATAATCAGCTTTGGATATGTAAGGTCAAACAAAAGCAAAAAGATGGAAGCGTATAATAATATTCCCCCGATTAAAATAGATTTTTTTCTCATTTTCTTTGTAATCAGCCGTGTTGCCAAATAGTAAAAAACAAAGGCTACAGCAGAGTTAATCAGGCCATATTTACCAAGAGCAAACTCGCTTCCGGTAGTAATAAATACAAGGACGCCAATGACGAAAATGAATGTTCCTTCCCTAATACCCTGAAAAAAGTGGGCGTTTGTAATCATTCTCCAATTGACATTCCGTTTTCTTTCCTTCAATACTTCAAGCAGCAAATACCTGCCGTGTGCATGTCTTCTCTTTAAAAAAAGGCTTAATATAACGGCACAAAAAAATAATCCGAGTGAAATAGAAAAGATTGACTTATACCCAATATCACCTGCAAATCTTGAGATCACAAAACCTGCGACAATAGGACCGATCATTCCAGCAGAGGATGACATGATTCCTAAAAATCCGTTAAAAAAATCTCTTGTCTCAGGTTCTGTAATTTCAAATGTAAGCACATTAAAAGACAGCCAGTAAAACCCCGATCCAATCCCAAGCAGCCCTCCAAGCAAGATGATATTATCCGCTGCATCATTCCCTATTAAAAGGACCGATAAATAAAATACAGCTAAAAAAGCAACACCAAGCCTGAAAACTATTACACGATCAATTTTTTTTGCCCATCTTCCTGCAATAACAAACGTGACTGGCTGCATAATTGCAATGGACAAATTATAAATACCCAAATCCAGAAAACTGCCTGACTGTTTCCAAAGATATACATTGACAAAAGCGTTAGAAAGGGCGATTCCCAAAGAATATAATCCTCCAATAATCAGCAAAAGGATTAGTTCCTTATTGACTTCTACATCTCCAAATAATTTTTGCAACTTTGACATACTTTAAAACTCCCCTTTATTAGCTAACCATTAGTCTGTCTTTATGAGGTGGAGTTATGTATCCTAAATTTAACAGAAAAAAGCAGGAGATCTTAATAGATCCCCTGCTTTCATTTGCGAAAAAAAATTACTTTGCTTCTTCGTAGCGTCTTGTTACTTCTTCCCAATTGACTACATTCCAGAATGAAGAAATGTAATCAGGTCGGCGGTTTTGGTAATTCAGGTAGTATGCATGCTCCCAAACGTCAAGTCCAAGAATAGGCGTTTTGCCTTCCATTAAAGGAGAATCCTGATTAGGAGTGCTTGTTACTTCTAATTCGCCGTTATTGACAACCAGCCAAGCCCAGCCAGATCCAAAGCGAGTTGCTCCTGCTTTTGCAAATTCTTCTTTGAATGTTTCAAAGCTTCCAAATTTGCTGTTGATTTTATCGGCAAGCTCACCAGACGGAGCTCCTCCTCCATTTGGGGAAAGAATTGTCCAGAAAAGGCTGTGGTTTGCATGTCCGCCGCCATTGTTGCGGACTGCCGTACGTGCTGCTTCAGGAACTGCATCCAAGTTTGATACCAGTTCTTCAACGCTTTTGCTGAGAAGATCATCCTGGCCTTCTAATGCTGCGTTTACGTTTGTGATATACGTGTTATGATGTTTCGTGTGATGAATGTTCATTGTTTCCTTATCAATATGAGGTTCTAATGCATCGTAAGCATAAGGCAATTGCGGTAGTTCGTAAGCCATTTAAATCTCCTCCTTAAATTGTATGTAAATGATGAAGCTTATTTTTTCATAAGCCTTTCACTTTAAGATTACCAAAATTGTCCGATTGTTTCAATTTAAAAGCATTAAATATGTTTTGTTTGCGTTTTATATCTTCTTTATAGAACCACGAATAAAAAATAACCAATCATAATCAGCTGAATGATTGTTTTTGCAAACACACCGGATATAAATCCGATCAGTGATCCAAGACCTATTTTAACTGATTCTTTCATATCCTTTTTATGAACAAGAAGCTCTGCAATAACTGCACCAATGAATGGTCCAATAATAATTCCTGCAACCGGAATAAGAAACGGACCTATCAATAAGCCTATTGTACTTCCCCAGATAGCAGCCTTGCTGCCGCCGACTCGTTTGATCCCCATTAAGTTTGACACATAGTCCGCCGCAAATAAAACCGCAACAAACACGCCTTCAATCAACCAGAATTGGTATCCGTATTCCTGAAAGCCAAAAAATGCACCATAGAGAAGAAATCCTCCAACTATAAAAATGACGCTGGGTATAATTGGATAGATCAATCCGGCAAATGCAATGATAAACATTAAAATAATCAGTGCCCAGTAAATAATCTCCACTGCCATCCACCACCATTCCATGATCTCTTATAAAACTGATGTAAAAAAAGCAAGAGCAAAAGCCCTTGCTTTCATTATAACTGAATCATTCTTTTTTAAACATTATTTACGATAGCCTAAAACTGCCTCTGCAATGTTTACAGAATGATCACCGATTCTTTCAAGATTGCTGATAATATCTACAAACACAATGCCTGCTTGACCAGTACAGCTTCCTTCATTAATGCGGAGTATGTGTTTTTTGCGGAGCATGCGCTCCATTTTATCAATTTGTTCTTCAGACTTCATAACCTTTGCTGCTAAAGATGTGTCTTTGTCATCTAATGCCGATATGGCATCTTTTATTGTTTGAATGGTTAATGCAAACATTTCCTCCAGATCTGCATATGCAGAATCTGTCAGTTTCACTTTATTTGTTAATTGATAATCAACAAGCTCAACGATATTTTCGAAATGATCACCCACGCGCTCAATATCTCTTACAGCATCCATTAATGCAGAGTGTTCTTCAGATTCATATGCTGACATTTCTGCTCTTGAAATGAGTACAAGATAATCTGTAATTTTGCGGTCAAGATTATTGATTGCATCCTCGATTTGATAAGCAGTATCTGAATGTTTTTGCTGTTGGGTTTTTAGATATTGATTTGCTTCTTCAAGTCCTAAAGCTGCGAACTGACCCATTCGCAGAATTTCCTCTTTAGCCTGTCCGAGTGCTATTGATGAAGATTGTTCAATAAAAAGAGGATCTAGATGCTTTGCTTTGTATTCCATCATTGGATCTTCTCCGGGAATCAGCTTTGTAACTATGTATACAAGCCCACCGATAAACGGCAGCTGGATTATAGTATTTGTAATATTGAAAGTTCCATGGGCAAATGCAATGGTCATTTCTGGATTCAATCCTAAATTCATTTTCAGCATTCCTATAAAAGTTGTAAAAGAAGGCAAGATCACTAAAAAGATTGCCGTACCTATTATGTTGAAAAGTACATGTGTTAACGCAGCCCGTCTTGCAGCTACTGTAGCACCAATTGAAGCAAGAACTGCAGTTATAGTTGTACCGATATTATCTCCAAACAGCACAGGCAGCGCAGCGTTAATATCAATCAGCCCCAAGCTATACAATTCCTGCAGAATTCCAATGGTTGCACTGGAACTTTGGACGATTACTGATAATACAGTTCCGATTACTACACCAAGAAGCGGATTATCGCTCATGCTTACTGTCAATTCTTGAAATGCTTCTAAATAACGCAAAGGCTTCATGCCGTCTCCCATAAGTTCCAATCCAAAGAAAAGAGCTCCAAAACCAAATATAATTTGACCAATATTGTGAATTTTTTTATTTTTAAAAAAGAAAAGTAATACAGCCCCTGTAAATAGGACAGGAAGCGCGTACTCAGAAATTTTAATACCGATAATAAATGCCGTGACTGTAGTACCAATGTTTGCTCCCATTATCACACCGATTGCCTGTCTTAAACTCATAAAGCCTGCACTGACGAGACCTATTGTAATAACAGTCGTTCCGCTGCTTGACTGAATGAGGATGGTAACAAATATACCTGCAAGAACACCCATAATTGGATTTGTTGTAAATTTATCTAGAACATCCCGAAGTTGGTCACCTGCTGATTTTTGCAGGCCGTCTCCCATGAATTTAATACCAAATAAGAAAATTCCCAGACCGCCAACAAATTCAAATATCATTTTCTGTATATCTAAATCCAACCTATTTCAACCCCCAGCATCTTTAATCGACAACATAATCCATTTCTAGAACCTCCCCAATTATTATCGAATTGTGGATTACATGTAAAGGTTTTTAGCCATATTTTCTTAAATATTTACAATTTCTTAATATTAATTTAGACACTGTACCTTTAGCCTTGTTTCTTTCTGCTGGGATGTATAAAATGAAAGCTGGATTATAATGAAGGAAGTGTAATAAATGAACATTTTTAAACAGTTTGCTAAAAGTTTATACTCTCCAAAGTCGATTTCCATGTTTAGATTTCAAGGAATAGGCAAAACCATTCTTTATGTGTTTTTACTAACCCTTCTTGCGACTCTCCCCATGGCGGTCTACATGTCTACCGGCATTTCAGGGCTGTTGAAAGGATTGGATTCTACCCTGCAGGAAGACCTTCCTGACTTTAAAATAGAGGAAGGCACCCTAATTGCAGAAACAGCAGAACCGCTTGAATTTAAAAAAGATGATTTATTTATTGTTTTCGATCCAACTGGGGCCTTTACAGCAAGCGAGATTGAAAATAAGCAAAACGGAATTGGCCTTCTAAAAAATGAATTTGTTTATGCAGTTGCGGGCCAAGCTCAAAGCTATGATTATTCCATGCTGAATACTATGACTTTAACAAAAGAAGACTTATCCCAGTACTCCTCTCAATTTGAAAATGTACTTCCAATTGTTTTGAGTGTTGTCATTGTCATGCTGTTCCTATTTACAGCAGCTTCTAAATTTATTGAAATTACTTTTTTAGCTATAGTCAGCATTCTTTTTAAAAATAGTTTGAAGCGAAACGTTAATTTTAAACAACTTTGGGTCATGTCGGCATATGCTGTTACTCTTGCCACTGTTTTCTTTTTTATCATGGAGTTTCTTCAAGTTTCCGTGCCGAGCGGAATTTTCGTTAACTGGTTTGTTAACCTGATCATGCTGTATCTTGCTTTAAAAGAAATTCCTGCAGCCAGAAAAAAATGAAACACTTAAAAAGCGAACCCCTTTATCAAAGGGGTTCGCTTTTTAACTCACTTTGTATTCTTTTGTGGTACTTGAAAGATTTCTGGATAAATCCGTTAATTTTTGCCCTATTTGATGAGTCCTGTTCATCTGAGCAATTTGCTCTTCTGAAGCTGCGAGCATCTGTTCAGCACTCGCAAGGGTTTCCTGAGAAACAGATGCAAAGCTTTCTGCCGATTTTTCCATTAAAGGAAGAGAACCGTTTAGATGCTGAATATGCTTTTTCATGCCGGACAGCCTGCTGTTCACGATATCAATCTCCATCATTAATTCATCAAATGATATTCTGGATTGGGCGGCCACATCAAGATGGGAATGAATGTTAGAGAGCATATGTTCAAATTCCTTTGATGCTTTTGAAGATATATTCTCCATTGATAAGATCGATTTAGTAATGTCTTCTGTCGCCTTTGATGACTGTTCAGCAAGTTTTTTAACTTCACCTGCGACCACGGCGAATCCATTTCCAGCTTCGCCAGCCCGAGCTGCTTCAATCGTTGCATTTAAAGCAAGAAGCTTAGTCTGTTCAGCAATGGTTTGAATAATAATTACTACATTTGCAATAGATAAAGAGTGCTCCTTTACCCCCCTGATTGTATTTGTCATCTTTTCAAATTCCTGTTCGAATGAATTCATTGTCTGAATCATATGAGATATATTTTTTTCACCGCGATATGCTGACTGGTTCATGTCAGCGGCGCTGCTGAATAAAAATTCCATACCCTGAAAAACAACCTTTAGCTCGTCTCTCATTTGGCCAAATGCATGAATGCTGTGATCTGAGCTTGATGCTGTCTGCACAGCTCCAGCTCTTACTATCTTTATCGCCTCAACAAGCTGACTATTATGTACGATCACATCATCAGTGGCTTCTCTGAGCTGCTCCCCCGTTACTGACAAATCCCCTGTAGTATTATTTATGTTTCCTACCATCTTCTGCATTTGCGTCATCATTTGGTTAAAGCTTTTCATAAGTGAATTTATTTCAGGAATCGATGTTTCTACATGGATATGTTTTGTTAAATCTCCCTCTCTTACTTCCCTGATCGTTTTTCTTAACATTGCTAAGGGTTTAGTCAAACTGCGAATCGCGAAAATAAGCACGGCAGTTGTAATAACTGCACTTAAAAGAACTGTCCAAGCAGTAAAAGCGGCAAGTTCTCTTGTTGTTTTCATATATGTTTGTGTAGGAACCGCTATTAAAAACTGTCCTTTTAATTCTTGAACTTGTTTAAATGACAATGTATAGTCTATTCCGTTTATCACTTTGTGAAAAATCCCATTATCTTTTTCCATAATGTCGCTGATCAGCTGATCAGAAAAAGCAACTTTTGAATTTTCACTAACTGAAAATGGGGCTGCCTCATTTTCTTTAACTAAAAAAAAGTCAGCACTCAGTCCATCCTGAATGAGCTCTGAAGATTGATTCGTAAGCACAACTTTGTTAAATCTCTCTAAAAATTCTTCATCTTCCCCAAGATAGGCAAACATTAAATTACCTGCAATTTCACCAGTTGTCTTTACCTCCCGGTGCAGGCGGTCTTCAATAATATTCATAGTCGCAGCTTCTGATTTTACGTAAGATGTGTAGCCCACTGCCACAACAGAGGCAATCAATAAGGACAGGACAAGTATCAGCAGTCTCGTCTGCAGACTGATTTTAGAAAAAAGAGGTTCAGTAACTTTTAATTTTATAAATGATAATTTCAATTTGTTTCATCCTTCCCATAGATCTATGAAAATTATCCCAAATAAGTATTAAGCAAATGTAAAGCTGCCATTAATTTAATGAAAAAATACCTATATTATAGAAGGAACTGGGGACTTTTTACCTCTTTCCACTAAAAAAAGGACATATTTGAATGGGACAAGCATAAAAATAACTATCGTGAATTTACTGGGAGATGATTTTGTTGAAGCGTCTTATGATCTTCATTTTATTTATATTTCTGATCTATATCGTCTACTATGATATGAACAGCGGTACGATTGCCATAAACTCTCCTCTTGCGGCAATAGAAGCTCCTGCTGCAGAAACAAAATCCTCAGGTTCCAAGCCATACACCGAAAAAAAGATCAGTCAGGGAGAAACCGTTCTTACAATTGTCGAACAGCTTCATAAGCAATTTCCAGTCCCCATTGATCAAATCAGGAAAGATTTTGAAAAGCTTAATCCAAGTGTAAAAGCTGACACGATTCAAGTAGGAAAAACATATAAATTTCCACTTTATGAAAAAGAAGTTGCTTCATAATTCTTGTCAATATTAAGCATCCACTGTTACAATATGTGAGGGAAAGCACAATTTCTCGCATTGATCGATAAAAATGGTTAACATGATAATATAGAACCATGATTATTAATTTAAGGAGCGATTTACACGTGAGTGAAATCATACATCGTACCAAAACCCGTCCTGTTAAAGTTGGGAATTTAACAATTGGCGGAAACAATGAATTAGTCATCCAAAGTATGACAACAACGAAAACACACGATGTGGAAGCTACGGTCGCTGAAATCCTGCGATTAGAAGAAGCAGGCTGTCAAATTGTTCGTGTCGCCTGTCCGGATGAACGTGCAGCTGATGCTATAGCAGAAATAAAGAAACGCATTAACATTCCACTTGTTGTAGATATTCATTTTGATTATAAGCTTGCGCTTAAAGCAATTGAGGGCGGAGCAGATAAAATCAGAATCAACCCAGGCAACATCGGCAGACGCGAAAAAGTAGAAGCCGTTGTAAAAGCTGCAAAAGAAAAAGGTATTCCAATCCGCATTGGGGTTAATGCCGGTTCATTAGAAAAGCGTATTATTGAGAAATACGGTTATCCGACAGCAGACGGCATGGTTGAAAGTGCCCTTCATCATATTAAAATTCTTGAAGATTTGGATTTTCACGATATTATCGTATCGATGAAAGCATCTGATGTGAACCTTGCGATTGAAGCATATGAAAAAGCTGCAAAAGCTTTCGATTATCCGCTTCACTTAGGCATTACAGAGTCGGGCACCCTTTTTTCAGGCACTGTAAAGAGTGCTGCAGGCCTTGGCGCCATCCTAAGCAAAGGCATCGGAAATACTCTGCGCATCTCGCTTAGCGCTGATCCTGTAGAAGAGGTAAAAGTTGCAAGAGAGTTATTAAAATCCTTTGGACTGTCCTCGAACGCAGCAACACTTATTTCATGTCCTACCTGCGGACGGATTGAAATTGATTTAATCAGCATTGCAAATGAAGTTGAAGAGTATATTTCAACGATTAAGGCCCCAATCAAAGTTGCGGTTTTAGGCTGTGCGGTTAATGGACCTGGAGAAGCACGGGAAGCCGACATTGGAATTGCGGGTGCAAGGAAAGAAGGGCTACTTTTTATGAAAGGGCAAATTGTCCGAAAAGTGCCTGAAGAAACAATGGTTGAAGAATTGAAAAAAGAAATTGATAAAATCGCGGCAGAATATTATGCAAAACAGGAAGCTGAAAAAGCAGCTGCAGAAATTCAATAAAACAAGCTTGGCATTTTATGCCAAGCTTGTTTTATTATTTCCTTAAAAGAAGGGCAGAATAAATATTCCAAGAATTAATGCGACGATACCAATACCAATCGCCCATCCGCCTAACCCTTCTGCTCCTCTGCGGCGTGCAATAAATCCTACAATAATCCCTGCTGCTCCTAAAATAACAGGGAAAATAAATAATGAAATGACTGAGAGGACGATGGCCAAATAGCCCATTCTTCGTCCGTCATCAACTGTCCCGTCCTTTTCATCGCGACGATCATGGTCTGCATCTCTTCTCAATGTTGCAGGTGCTGCAATTTCAGCCGCTGTTTCTTCTTTGTAATCATCGCGCATATCTGGTCTGTTGTAGCCAACTTCATCTTCACGGAGGTCATATTCTTTAATATTTCCGTGATAATCATAATTTTTCTCATCTGCCATGCGTGATCCCTCCATTCATATAGTAAAGGAACATTTATAGTATGAGCCGCACATCCCTTGAGTATAACTGTCAAAGATTACTGTGATTGTAAGCACGGATTATGATACACTAACTAGTATAGTTCAGACAGCAAGGGAGAGAGTACATGATGCTGCAATTAGGGATTGATATCGATGGAACCGTCACTTCGCCTGAAACATTCGTTCCATATTTAAACAAATCATTCGGCATAAACATTACGCTTGATGATATGAAGGAATATGATTTAACTAAATTACTTAACATTTCTGAAGAGGACTTTTGGAAATGGATGGATGAGCAAGAACCGCTGATTTATCAAGAAGCACCTATGGCGCCAGATGCAAAATTAGTGCTGGATGAATGGAAGAAAACCCATAAACTTTTATTTATAAGTGCACGGAGAAGCCATTTGCAGGATGTGACATTTGACTGGTTTAAGCGCAATGAATTATTTTATCATCAGATTGAATTGATTGGCACTCATGATAAACTTGGCGCTGTCAGAAAAAACAATATTGATGTTTTTTTTGAGGACAAGCATGATAATGCCTGCATGATCAGCGAGGAATTTAACATACCCGTTATTTTATTTAATACCCCATATAATCAGGATCCTATCCCAAAAGGAGTTATCCGTGTGAAAAATTGGCTTGAAGCAAGGGATTGGGTCAATGCCTACCAGAAACGTACAGTACTCCGGTAATAGAATAAAAAAGCTTGCGAAACACGTTCGCAAGCTTTTTTTATACAGCTTAAACAATCTGTACATGGCACTCAGGACAAGTGCCATAAATCTCAAATTTATGTCCGCTGATTTCATATCCGCTTAAATTTTCTTTTAATTTTTCCATTGGGCACGAGGCAATTTCTTTCGTCTTGCCGCAATTCAGGCAAATAAAGTGATGATGATGATGTTTCGTCGAACATGTAAATCGAAAATGCTTTTCCCCTGACAGCTCTGTTGTTTCGAGAATACCCATTTCAGCAAACAAAGAAAGATTGCGGTAAATGGTATCAAAGCTTAATCCCGGATAGTCAGCCTTCATTTTGTCCAAAACATCTCTTGCTGTTAAATATTTATTTGATTGAGCAAATAATTCGAGCATTTCCTCACGTTTACTTGTGTACTTATATCCTTTTTCCTTCATAAGGAGAAGAGCTTCTTGAACATTCATCTTACTGACCCCTTTTTATTTTGGTCCATAGTATCGACAGTATCAGGATGACGACTGAAAGCATAACGATCGTGCCTCCTGGTGCTAGATCTAATTGATAGGCCAGCACTAATCCAATAATAACAGAGATTTCTCCAAAGAGTACAGAAAAGAATATTGCCTGCTTAAACCCTTTGGCAATCCGGATACTTGCTGCAACCGGCAGCGTCATCAGAGAAGATACTAATAAAATGCCGACGATTCTCATGGAAGCAGCTATCACAAGTGCAACCGTTAAAATGAAAATAAAGTGAATCCACTTAGAATGAATGCCTGATGCCGCTGCATGTTCTTCATCAAAGGACAGCAAAAAAAGTTCCTTAAATAAGGCAAAAATAACTATCAGGACAAAAACTGAAATGGCAGCAATCACCCATAGATCTGTTCTCGTTACCGCACTGACACTTCCAAAAAGATAATTAAATAAATCCGTATTAAATCCATCAGCAAGAGAAATAAAAATAACGCTCAGCCCTACTCCTGCCGAAAGAATTATCGGTATTGCGAGCTCCTGAAAATGCTTATAGACAGCTCTCAGCTTTTCTATAAATAACGACCCTGCCACAGAAAATCCCATTCCTAAATAAATCGGATTCAGCCCCGACATGCCAAGTACTTTTTTCTCAAGCAGCAAGCTTGCTGCGATTCCTGCCAAAGTCACATGACTCAGGGCATCAGCTATTAAAGAAAGTCTTCTAACGACTACAAAAACTCCAAGAAGCGGAGCAATCAGGCCGATGAGAATTCCTGCCATGAATGCATTTTGTAAAAATTCATAATTAAGAATACTATTTATCATTTTACCTTCCCCCATGACCATGGTGATCGTGAGTTAATACATGAACAGAATGACCATAAAAGTCAGACATATCAGAGTTTTGCAGGCTTTCAAATTCCTGTGTATTTCCGTGGAAATGCAAATGTTTATTTAAACAGGCTACGTGTGTTACTTTATCTGTAATTGTCCCTACATCATGTGTGACAAGAATTAAAGTAATCCCCATTTCAGTGTTTAAATTTTTCAGCATTTCGTAGAAGCTCTGAACTGTTTGAGCATCAACTCCTACTGTCGGCTCATCAAGTATAAGCAATTTCGGATCACTTACAAGCGCCCTTGCAATAAATGTCCGCTGCTGCTGACCTCCTGATAGTTCACCGATATTTCGTTTTGCCAGCTGATCTAAGCCAACAGCCTTAATAGCAGCTTTTACTTTTTGATGATGCGCCGGTTTCAGCATTTTAAATAAACCCAATTTAGATGTCAGACCGCTTGCAACTACTTCGTACACAGATGCCGGAAAGCCTGTATTAAAGCTATTAGCTTTTTGTGAAACAAAGCCGATTTTATACCACTCTTTAAATTTGCGGATGTCTTCACCGAAAAGCAAAATTTCTCCCTCATCAGGTTTTAATAGACCGAGAAGACATTTCAGCAGTGTTGTCTTCCCTGATCCGTTTGGTCCGACTAATCCCAGAAAGTCGCCCTCTCTTACTTTAAAATGTATATCTTCAAGCACTTTAGTACGGTCATATGTGAATGATAAATGACGGATATCAATAATAGGCTGATTCATTCGTTTCACCTTCTAGTTTAAGAATCGTTCCGATTTAAATTCGTAAAAAAAGATCAGAAACCAATGTCTGATCTTTAACATAGAGATTATACAAGATTGTATAGAAAAGAGCAAGAAACATGTTTAAAGTCTAAAAAAGTTTAATGAATTGCTGACTTGAAATTTGTCCCTTTTGTTTCTTGTGTATTCATTATTGTAATAAATGCATTTGTATCGATTTCATGAACAATTGATTTTAGTTTTGTCACTTCGAGTCTTGTTACAACTACATAGATGACTTCCTTTTCGTCATCTGTATAGCCGCCTTTGCCTTTTAATTTTGTAGTTCCGCGACCAAGTCTTTGAAGGATAGCATCAGATACATCTTCGTAATAATCAGAAACAATGATCACTGCCTTTGTTTCGTCTAATCCCTGAATGACAGTATCAATCGTTTTAAAAGCAATATAGTAGGCCATCACCGAATACATAGCTTGCTCTGCTCCAAATACAAATGCTGCCCAGGCAAAGATGAAAATATTAATAAACATGACAAATTCCCCTACTGAAAACGGCAGTTTTTTTGTAAGCAATATGCCTAAAATTTCTGTTCCGTCCATTGATCCGCCGTTTCGTATGACCAGCCCTACACCCACACCAAGGATCAGCCCTCCAAAAACAGTAGCTAAAATCGGCTCTGCCGTGAACGCTTCAACATGGTGCAGCATGCTTTCTATGATTGCCAGAAAGACTATACCAAAAATCGATGATAACATAAATGTTTTTCCTATCTGTTTATAACCATAATACATAAACGGCAAATTTAAAATGACGACCAGTGTTCCAAAATTGATGAACGAAAGACTGTCAGGTGTGATGTGGTCGACAATCAGCGATATGCCGATTATCCCTCCATCAATAATCTGATTCGGAATAAGGAAGAGTTCAATTGAAACAGCTGAAAGCGCTGCACCGATAATAATCAAAATCAGTCTTGTTAATAATCGTCCTGTACTTTCTTTTTTATGCTGCTTTTTTGTCATTTGAATGATTCCCCTCTCATAAAGAAAAGCGCAGGCGCCTTGTTCAGCTCCGAATAGCTGAACCGTTCTGACCGAGGAGTTTAGGCGCAGGAGCTGAACATCAATGCGCGAAATTTTATACTATTTTATCATTTAAGATGATAAGGATCATACAGAAGTGTCTTGTGCTTCCCCTTGCCATTAAAGCTAAAAAATTTTATCCTATTCAATTACTAAAAAAATAGGCACTTTTCCTAAATCTTCACCATACATTGAATGGTGAAGGAGGTATGTACGTGATTTTATTTCAAAAGATCGTTAACCAGAAACTCAATTCATTGGATACAGATGGATTGCTTCAGCTTGCCAAACAGAACAGCCTTTCAATCAAAAGAGCACAGGCTCAGGAAATCGTGAAAATCATCCGCGGCAAAAACATTAATATCTTTAATGATGCAGAGCGCATCAGCCTATTAAAAAAGGTGGCTGCGATTACTTCGCCTGCCACTGCACAGCAAGTGAACCAATTGTTTCAGCAGTTTATAGGCTAAAAAGCTGTCGATTACTCCGACAGCTTTCTTTTTTATGCCTGATTTCGGATTCGTTCCAGCAGATCAGAATTGAATTCTTTCCCCCGCAGCATTTCAATTTCAAAACGGTATGGCGGTTTTTTATCTTTCTTTTCTTCACCTACATAAGGAGTTTCAAGAATTTTAGGCACATCTGCAAGCTGCGGATGATGAACGATTTCATTCAATGCCTTAAATCCGATATGGCCAAATCCGATATTCTCATGACGGTCCTTCCGGGCTCCAGAAATATTTTTGCTGTCATTAATATGAAGCACCTTCAATCGATCCAGGCCGATAATGGAATCAAATTGCTGCAGGACTCCATCAAAATCATTGATGATATCATATCCTGCATCATGTGTATGGCACGTATCAAAGCATACTGAAAGATGCTCATTATGAGTGACACCCTCAATGATCTGTGCGAGTTCTTCAAATGAACGGCCGCACTCAGAGCCTTTTCCGGCCATTGTCTCAAGAGCGATTTGAACATTTTCTTCTCTATCAAGAACTTCATTGAGACCTTCGATGATTTTTTTTATGCCTGCTTCTGATCCAGCTCCAACATGAGCACCTGGATGAAGCACAATTTGTTTTGCTCCAAGTGCGTGAGACCGGTCAATTTCAGATCGCAAAAATTGCACGCCTAGTTCAAATGTTGCCGGATTTGTTGTATTGCCGATATTGATGATATAAGGTGCATGAACAACTATATCAATTATCCCATTTTCCCTCATATGAGCCTGTCCGGCTTCAATATTCAGTTCCTCAATCTTTTTACGTCTAGTATTCTGAGGTGCTCCTGTATAGATCATGAACGTATTCGCACCGTAAGATACTGCTTCCTCACTTGCAGCAAGCAGCATTTTCTTTCCGCTCATTGATACATGTGATCCTATTTTCAGCATCTATTCTCCTCCTACTTGCGCTTTTGATTTAATCTTCTTTGACGTTTTTTAATTTCATCCATTTCTCTCGTCATTTTCTTTTTGTATCCAGGTTTTACACCTTTTGGCTTTTTAACCTTGCTTTTCGCCATTTGGTCAACGCCATCTGATGGCCTTACGCGTTTTTGTCTTCGTTTGCGGTCCTCAACTTTTTTCCACTCGCCGTCAACGAGATCCTGATTTTCAAATTCTATCCCTAATTTTTCGAGGGTTATTAACGCATCTTCATTTTCCGGCTCATAGATCGTCGCTGCAATACCTGAATAGTCTGCACGTCCCGTACGTCCAACACGGTGAATGTAAAAGTCGAGATCACTTGGAAGCTCAAAATTGATGACATGGCTTACTCCGTCAATATCAATGCCTCTTGAAGCCAAATCTGTCGCTACGACATACTGATAATCAAGATCATTGATTTGCTTCATCATTTTTTTGCGGTCTCTTGGTGATAAATCGCCGTGAATGCGTCCAACTTTGAGGCCTTTTGCAATCAGTCCGTCCGCTACCTCATCCGCTTTTTTCTTTGTGTTTGTAAAGACAATAGCTAAATAAGGATTGTAGTTTTTCAGCATTTCAAATAAAAGATTTGTTTTATTACGGTGGCGCAGCGGCACCAGCACGTGTTTAATTTTCTTGGCAGTTGCCTGCTTTGGTGCAACGTGAGTAAATTTAGGGTTTTCCATATATTTTTTCAGGAAAGGTTTTAATTTCTCGGGAATCGTTGCAGAAAAAACAAGAATTTGCAGTTTTTCAGGCATATTGCCGCCAATTTTATCAACATCTTCAATGAATCCCATATCAAGCATGAGATCCGCTTCATCAACAACTAATGCTTTTGCCTGATGAACGAAAAGAGCTTTTTCGGCAATTAAATCCTTAATTCTGCCCGGTGTTCCGATGACAAGCTGAGGCTGGCTTTTCAGTTTATCAATTGTCCGCTGCTTGTCTGTACCGCCAATAAAACATTTAGCAGAAATCGTTTCATTTTCCGGTGCAAATTTAAGAACATGCAGAGCATCCTGGTAGATTTGATTGGCTAGTTCTCTTGTAGGGGCAGTAATAACAACTTGTACGTTTTCATTTGAGGGATCAATCCTTTGAATAAGAGGCAATAAATAAGCATGCGTTTTTCCTGTGCCTGTCTGTGATTGTCCTATAGCTGTTTCCCCTTTTAAAAGTGAAGGGAATAAGCGAGCTTGTATTTCAGTCGGTTCATAAAAACCCAGCGCTTTGACAGCATCTATAATAAAAGGCTTAAATGGAAACTGATTGAACTTTGTTTGTTCCATGTTCATCATCTCCTTGATGAGTAAGTTAATAAAAGGCTTCATTTTAAGTTGTTGCTGTTTTCATTTATACACCTTATTAGAAAAGAGCACGATTTCCTAATAAAGGATGTTCAAATTCATCTTTTTATGAAGAGCAGCAATTCTTGCGATAACAGCCAAAAAATAAGACACGGTTGTCCATCAAAACATTATATACGATTTGAGAGAAAAACTCCAATCGATTCCGCCTATTCTTAAAACCATGCAAACCTTTAAGCAGATTCTGCATATTGTGTAGGTAGTATACACGTTAGTTTAAAGGAGGATCATCATGTTTCAGCAAAGACCTATGCCTCCAATGCCTTCTAGAGGATTCCAGCCTCGAAGAATGCAAATGGGCGGTCAGCCGTTTTCAAACCAGCCTTTTGGAAATCAGCAAGCAAGGGGATTTGGACCAACTCGTTCTTTCCAGCCGTTTGGGCAGCAAATGGGACCTTTTTCATCACAGTTTGGACCGCCTGGATTTGGCGGTCAGCAATTTGGACAGCAGGCAATGGGAAGAGGCGGCGGCATCAAAGGCATTCTCTCAAGATTTTTGCCTGGAGGCGGCCAAGGTGCTGCAAATGCAGCTCAGGGTCTGCAGGGAATAACCAATCCCGCCAATTTATCAAGCATGCTTGGAAACGTACAGAAAGTTCTCGGCATGGCTCAGCAGGTCACCCCTATGGTTCAGCAATATGGCCCGCTTGTCAGAAATCTGCCTGCCATGATTAAAATTTACAGTGAATTAAAAGGCGGAGGGTCAAGCGTTGAAGAAAGCACAGGATCAGATGGATCTGATGAATCAAATACCGCGTCCGACGTTTCCGCTTCAGCACAGTCTGATGCAGACACAGCTGTTATTGAATCACCTAAGAAGACAGTAAAAGAAGGAATGGAGAAAGCAGCTCCTGTAAAAGGCGTATCTGCTCCAAAGCTGTATATTTGACATTCTTCTTTGTATTCTACTGCAGTCTCCGCTATAATAATAAGAGATTACGAGAGCCAAAAGCCTTTTTCTTTGGCTTTTTTATATTCTCTCTCGAACTTCTCTCTAGGAGGACCCTTCAATGGAAGTTATTAAGATTGCACCGCGGGGATATTGCTATGGTGTCGTTGATGCCATGGTTATTGCAAAGAATGCCGCTTTAGATAAAACTTTGCCAAGGCCTATCTATATATTAGGCATGATTGTTCACAATAAACACGTAACAGACGCTTTTGAAGAAGAAGGCATTATTACTTTGGATGGCAGCAACCGTATGGAAATATTGGAAAAAGTTGAAAACGGCACCGTTATTTTTACAGCTCACGGCGTTTCTCCAGAAGTGAGGAAGATCGCTTCTGAAAAAGGCCTTGTCACTCTTGATGCAACATGCCCTGATGTTACAAAGACCCATGATTTAATCCGGGAAAAGAAAGCTTTGGGCTATCATGTGATCTACATTGGGAAAAAGTCGCATCCAGAACCTGAAGGAGCTGTCGGTGTAGCACCTGATATTGTCCATTTAGTAGAAACAGAAGAAGATGTTGATGCTCTTACTTTCCAAAATGATAAAATTGTCGTCACAAACCAGACAACAATGAGTCAATGGGATGTATATGACATTATGGAGCGTGTGAAAGAAAAGTATCCTCATGTAGAATATCATCAGGAAATCTGCCTGGCTACTCAAGTAAGGCAGGAGGCTGTTGCAGAGCAGGCAAAAGATGCTGACCTGACAATTGTCGTTGGAGATCCGAAGAGCAACAATTCAAACCGTCTTGCACAGGTTTCTGAAGAAATTGCCGGAACAAAAGCATACAGAGTATCAGATATAAGCGAAATAAAACTAACATGGTTTGAAGGTGTTAAAAAAGTCGCGATTACTGCAGGAGCCTCAACTCCTACACCAATTACAAAAGAAGTCATTCAATTCCTTGAAAAGTACGATCCGGAAAATAGTCTGACATGGAACATTGAACATAATGTTCCTCTTCAAAAAATCCTGCCTAAAGTAAAAGCAGTCAAATAAAGAAAAACAAAACCGCTGGGGATCAACACCAGCGGTTTATTAATTAAACAAATGTAAATGGATCTGTATGAATCTCTGAAGGGAAAATACTTACTTCAAATTTCTTTTCCTCACACATAGAAAGAAGCAAATCTGTTACCCCTTTTTTCATGACTTTCTCTACATTGTGTCCTGGATCAATCACATTTAAGCCCATCATCATGGCATCGTGCGCTACGTGATAATAAAGATCCCCGGTAACATAGACATCAGCCCCCTTACGCTTTGCCTGATGGATGTATTTATTTCCATCACCCCCGAGCACAGCAACTTTCCGTATCTTTGCATCCTTATTTCCTACCATTCTTACACAAGGAACATCGAGCGCTTCTTTCACATGCCGGGCAAATTCAGACAATGTCATGTCATGCCCAAGTATGCCTATGCGTCCCAATCCTAAAGCTTTGCCCTGCCCTTCAACTGGATAAATATCAAATGCAGGTTCCTCATATGGATGAGCTTTTAGCATAGCAGAAACAATCTTTCGCTGCTTACTTCCCGGAATGATCGTTTCAATTCTTTCTTCTTCCACAAACTCAATTTTTCCTGATTGTCCTATATAAGGATCTGTTCCCTCAAGAGGCAGAAAGCTTCCTGTTCCATTTGATGAAAATGTGCAATGACTGTACATACCAATATGGCCTGCACCTGATTGTCCCAGAACAGCCCTTATTTCGTCCGCATGGTCTTTAGGTACATAGACGACCAGCTTCTTCATTTCCTCCAGATAGGTGTCAGCGAGAACCTCTGTGTCCGTTAATTGAAGTGCCTCTGCAAGTAAATCATTGACTCCTCCGGCTGCAACATCTAAGTTGGTATGTGCCGCATATACAGCAATATTATGTTTAATGCATTTTTCAAGCAGTGCTCCGCCTGGCTGATCCGTTGCTAAATTTTTAAGAGGACGGAATATTGGCGGATGATGGGCGATAATTAAATTCGCATTTTTTTCTATTGCTTCATCCACTACTTCATCGAGAACATCGAGGGCGACTAATACACCGTGAACCGGTTTATTCAGCGTTCCAATTTGCAGGCCGATCTTATCGCCTTCCATGGCATATTCTTTTTTTGAAAACGATTCAAACAGTTGGATGATTTCGTATCCGTTAGGTATTTTACTCATTTTCTGGTAACCTCCTCAAGCATTGCAATCAAATCGTGAAGCTCTCTTTTCTTCCCTTCATTCCCGGGGCTCACTGCCGCACTTTCTATACTTGTTAATATCCTTTTGAAATGTTCGATCTCCTGGGTCCATTTTTTTATAAACGGTTTTGTTTTATCTTTCATCAAAAAAGGACCCACAAGTAAACCTTTTTGCAGTGAAGTATGCTGGTAAGGAGCTTTCGGCTCACCCTTTTCAGCAATAAGAACCTCATAGATCTTGCCGTCTTCCTCTAATATTTCTTCATTTACCAGTTCCCATCCGTTTTCAAGCAGCCATCTTCTTACATGATGTGCATGAATATTAGGCTGGAGAATCAGACGCTTGACTCCTGCTAATTTTTCCTTTCCGGCTTCAAGAATCTTTTCAATTAATGCCCCGCCCATTCCTGCAATCGTTATGCACGTTGCTTCATTAGGATCAATGACATCGAGCCCGCTTCCTAACCGCACGGATATGACGTCCTCCAGTCCGCTTTTTTGGACTTGCTTCTTTGCAGACTGAAACGGTCCCTGGACTACTTCACCTGCAACAGCAGAAGCTGCCAGTCCGTTTAAGATCGCATAGCAGGGCAAGTAAGCATGATCTGAGCCGATGTCTGCCAGCACAGCGTTTTTAGGTATATAATCAGCTACTGTTTTCAGCCTTTTTGATAAATTAACATCATTCATTTTAAACCACCACATTCTTATGTACTTTTAATTAGATCTCTCTATATAATAAGAAAAGTCCTCCGCAGATGCAAAGGACTTTTCTTTTTCGTTCAAAAGGAACGGATCATTTTAACTCTTTTGTTTAAGAACTATTTGACTTTAGAAACCCATTCTGCCATTTCGTCCAGTTTTTCATCAGGAACTAAACCGGCAGGCATGTTTCCCCGGCCATTTTTAATCGTTTCTTTAATTCCGTCAACGCCGAGCCTGTCCCCAGCTCCTTTAAGAGCTGGACCAGCACCGCCTTCGTAATTCTCGCCATGACAAGAAATACAGCTTTGCTGGTAGATTTCCTCTGGTGAAGCGTTTGCAACTTCTTCCGATTTATCTTCCTCTTTACCTTCTCCAGCCATTTCTTTCATATCGCCGAGCCCTTTAATAGATAAGAAAAACATAAGGCCGATTCCGATTACGGCAACTAAAGCAAATGGAATAAGTGGATTGCGATTCATTATGTAACCTCCCTTATGTAAAAATCTTGAAATGCAGGTAAACGATAGATTTAAACAATCTCTATTTTACTTCAAAATTTGAGGAAGTAAAAGACTTATTGTATAAGTTGGACTATTTTTCAAAAATTAGTCAAAAAAACCTCATCAATAAAGATGAAGTTCCTTTTTTAATCGTCAGCAGCCAATCTGTCTTGCAATAACCATCCGCTGAACTTCACTAGTGCCTTCGCCGATTTCAAGCAATTTAGCATCACGCAAATATCGTTCAACATGATATTCTTTCATATAGCCATAGCCGCCGTGAATTTGAATGGCCTGATTTGTCACTTCTGTACACATCTCGGATGCAAACAGCTTGCAAAAAGAGGCTTCTTTCGTAAATGGCTTTCCCTGATCCTTTAACCAGGCGGCTTTATAAACCATTGTACGTGCCAAATCGATTTTCATTGCCATATCTGCAAGCTTGAATTGAATGGCCTGGAACTCACTTAGTGTTTTTCCGAATTGTTTTCTTTCTTTTGAGTAAGCTAATGCTTTTTCAAAAGCTGCCTGTGCTATTCCGACTGCCATAGCACCAATTCCTATTCTTCCTCCATCTAATGTCATGAGGAACTGCCTGAAGCCATTCCCCTTTTTACCAAGAAGATTCTCTGCTGGAACGACAACATCTTCTAATATCAATTCAGTTGTATTAGATGCATTAAGTCCCATCTTTTCATAATTATCTATTACTTTGAACCCCGGTGCATCAGTTGGGACAATAATGGCGCTTATCTCCTTTTTACCTTCTGCGCGATCCGTGATAGCCGTCAGAGCCAGAAATTTTGCGTAAGATGCATTCGTAATGTAACACTTGTTACCATTTATAGTAAACTGCCCATCCCTCTCAACAGCTTCTGTCAGTGTGCCCCCTGCATCCGACCCTGCATTTGGCTCAGTCAGACCAAAAGCGCCCATTGATTCTCCCGAGCAGATTTTTGAAAGATACTTTCTTTTTTGCTCTTCTGTACCAAACATATTAATCGGAGATCCGCCTAATGAAATGTGTGCTGAATATGTAATGCCGGTTGAACCGCATGCTTTGCTTAGTTCTTCCGTTACAATCGCGAAACTGATCGTATCTGCGCCGCTTCCGCCGTATTCTTCCGAAAATGGCAGACCAAGCATTCCCATTTCACCAAGCTGCTGAAAAATTTCTGCTGGAAATTGCTTTGTTTTATCTCTTTCATAAGCTCCTGGTTCAACTACTTCTTCTGCAAATTCTTTAATGGTTTTCTGAATCATGCGCTGTTCTTGTGATAGTTCAAAATTCATTTTATCCCTCCGTTTTGAATACGCTTACATATTAAATTATAAAGTGAAATGGTCTATTTTCACAACTTTTTAAATTTTTTATTTAATGAAAAAATATTTTTGTTCTACTTTGTTTTGTAAAAAGCTTCCCCTTATTTTGAATACATTCTTATGTATTTGTCAGTAATTTCAAGGTTTTTTCTAAGAAAAAGAAAGGAATTATGCATAAAATTCTGAAGATAAAATGACGGAAATGGTGCAAAGTTAGGCGTAAAATTTTATGAGGGTGATTTGCAAATTAAATAACAATTAAGTAAAATAAATGAAAAGATGATGTAATATGAAATTTGTTGTTAACGCTGTCAAAAATAAATAAACAAAAAAAGCGAACTAAAAGTCCGCTTTCTATTCTAAGAAATCTTTTAATCGTTTGCTTCTGCTTGGGTGGCGCAGCTTACGAAGTGCCTTTGCTTCAATTTGACGGATACGTTCTCTAGTAACGCCAAATACTTTCCCTACTTCTTCAAGTGTTCTTGTACGGCCGTCATCCAGTCCGAAACGAAGACGCAGAACGTTTTCTTCACGGTCAGTCAATGTATCCAGTACATCTTCAAGCTGTTCTTTTAACAGCTCGTAAGCAGCATGTTCGGAAGGAGAAGTTGCATCTTGATCCTCAATAAAATCTCCAAGATGTGAATCATCTTCTTCACCAATTGGTGTTTCAAGAGATACCGGTTCTTGAGCAATTTTTAGAATTTCTCTTACTTTATCAGGAGTTAAATCCATATCTTCTGCAATTTCTTCCGGAGATGGTTCACGTCCTAAATCCTGAAGAAGCTGACGCTGAACACGAATTAATTTATTAATTGTCTCAACCATGTGAACCGGAATACGAATGGTTCTTGCCTGATCAGCTATGGCTCTTGTTATAGCCTGGCGAATCCACCAAGTAGCATAGGTACTGAATTTAAATCCTTTGCGGTAATCGAACTTCTCTACAGCTTTCATTAAGCCCATATTGCCTTCTTGGATAAGATCCAAAAACAGCATACCACGGCCGACATATCTTTTAGCGATACTTACAACAAGACGAAGGTTTGCTTCTGCGAGTCTTCTCTTCGCTTCTTCATCGCCTTCTTCAATGCGGTTTGCAAGCTTAATTTCCTCATCTGCGGTTAAAAGATCTACCCGGCCAATTTCTTTCAGATACATACGGACAGGATCATTAATCTTAACACCTGGAGGCACGCTTAAATCATTTAGATCAAATTCTTCTTCCTTCGCCAGCTGCTGTATATTAGGATCATCAGTCGATTCATTATCACCAACTAATTCAACGCCCTGCTCGCCAAGGTATTCATAATACTCATCCATTTGGTCTGATTCAATTTCGAAGCCAGACATGCGCTCAGCAATCTCTTCGTATGTTAAAACTCCACGTTTTTTTCCGATTTCAGTTAATTGGTCTTTTGCTTGTTCCAATGTCAATTCAGAATCATGGGTTTGTTTATCAGCCATTGGATCCCCTCCTTCCAAACTCTTGCAATTAATGATTTATGTGAATGTGCTAAATGATTTATGAAACCGATTAGCCTCAATGAATCTCTACGTGTTGCGCAGTCATTCGTCAGCCCTCATTTAAGATCGCGCTTAAGCCTTATGACTTCCATGGCGATATTGGCAGCTTTGACGAAATCCTTTTGGCGCTCTGCTTCATGCTTTTCAGCTTCTTTTTCTTTTATCATTAACCAATTTTGGTGATTCAACACCTGTTTAATATAATCTGACAGCTCCCGTTCAGATATTTCTTCATTTACCGAGAGCATAGCTATATCTGAAACAAACTGATGAAGCTGATTGTCAGGCAGTTTTCTAAGAAACGAGCTGACATTTGCTTCATTTCCATCTTCGTAATAAGCATATAAGTACGTAATGATCGCTCTGTGCTCTTCTATATTGAATTGAAGTCCTATACGGTCAAGCACTTTTTGTGCAATGTCCCTATTGCGCAGCATATGCGCTATAAGAAGTCTTTCAGCATTATGAAATGCCGGCAGAAGCCTTCTTTGCGCAGGTTTCATCACATGCTGGACAGGAGCGCTCTGCTGCTCCTTTTTTCGCTCAGGCTTTTGGCCTGTTCTTTTATCCTGGATTTGACTCTTCAGAACATCCATCGATAATGAAAATTCTCCGGACAGCTGTTTTAAATACAGTTCGATTTCCACTGGATTTTCAAGGAGGCTGAGTTCTTTCAGTATGTCTTCTATATACTGCAGTCTTTGTCCTTCATCTTGAAGATTTTTTCCTTTGCGGAAAACCTGCATTTTAAAAGCCATTAACGTAATGCTTGCCCCTATTACATCTTTTTTGAACTTTTCTGCACCGAATGTACGGATGTAGTCATCAGGGTCAGTTCCATCAGGCAGCGCGGCAACTCTCATTTTGCAGCCGGCAGCAGCAAGTGTTTTAGAAGCTCTTAATGTTGCTTCAAGTCCTGCAGAATCAGAATCATAACAGATTATAACATCTCCGGCGTTTCTTTTGATGATTTTTGCCTGAGCTTCTGTCAGTGATGTTCCCATCGTTGCAATCGAATGCTGCACATCTGAACGTACAGCAGAAATAACATCTGCAAAACCTTCAAATAAGACAACTTGCTGATTTTTTCGTATATGTACTCTAGCTTGATGAAAATTATAAAGAACTTTGCTTTTGTTAAAAATAGGTGTTTCGGGACTATTAAGGAATTTAGGCTGTTCTTTTCCAAGCACCCTCCCTGAAAATGCAATGGTCCGGCCGATATGATCCAGAATAGGAAACATAATCCGATTGCGAAAACGGTCCAGATATCCATCAGAGGAGTTTTTCTTAACAAGCAGCCCTGCTTTTTCCATCATCTCAGGATTGTAACCCCGTTTAGTCAAAAACTTGGCGACGAAATCCCAGGAATCAAGAGCATAGCCAATTTCAAACTGTTCAATTGTTTCTTTGGTAAACCCTCTTGCTGTTAAATAATCGAAGGCAGCTTGCCCTTCTTTTGTGTTTACTAGTAAATGATGATAAAACTTCTTCAGCAGTTCATGTGCTTCGATCATTTTTTCATCATCGCTGTTTGCATCTTTTGGCTGAACTGCGTTAAGCTGATCCGGAAGATCAATATGCAGTTTATCAGCGAGTGCCGAAGCTGCTTCAACAAATGAATAGCCTTCAATTTGCATCAAGAATGAAAAGACGTTCCCGCCGGAGCCACATCCAAAGCAATGGTAGATCTGCTTATCATGTGAAACGGAGAACGATGGTGATTTTTCGCCATGAAATGGGCAAAGCCCAAAATGATTTCTTCCCTGCTTCTTTAATTGAACATATTCACTGACAACATCAACGATGTCTGCCGATTGCTGAATTTTATCGATTATTTCATCGGGAATTCGATTTCCCATACCAACAACTCCGTGATACAAATATTCGCGATTTAACCACTAATTCCTGCATCTTTCGACAAAATCTTTTCCAGTGTGAAAATAAAACTGTCTCTGTCTGATTGGGTAAACTTTTTGGGGCCTTTTGTATGCTTTCCGCCTCGGCGTTCTTTCGCAGAAAGATACCTGAACTCAAGCGCCATCTCAATATTTTCTTCTGTATACTGTTTACCCCGAGGTGTCATGACTATAACCCCTTTTTTCAGAAGCAGACCTGCAAGACCAATATCCTGCGTCACAACCAGATCATGACGATAAGAATGATTAACGATGTATAAATCAGCAGATTCCTTGCCGGTGTCCACATAAACCCAATCATATCCGTATGTATTTGATGTTTTATGGTTATAAGACGCAACAAACAGGACGTTGATTTGATAATGGGCAGCTAGATCAGCAATTTCCTGTTTAACAGGACAGGCATCTGCATCGACAATTATCTGCATCTTTTTTTCGTCATCTTTCACTATTCTACATCACTCCGATAGATTCCTTCTTAACCTTTTAGAAAAGATCGTGAGGAAAACAAGACTGAATTTGTCGAATTATTTTTCACTTCTTCACTTGACAGATCACAATAAATAGTTTATTCGTTCTTAGTCAAGTCTAAACCTAAAATAAGTAATTTTATCACAATTTTTTATTATAATACAAAGTCTTTCATTTTTCCATTCTTTTTCATGAACTTAATTTGTTAATTTCAGGACATATATAAAACTCAGAGCTTTTGTTTCTCTGAGTTCATTATTAGTGCACTGATCTTCAGTTATATCCATTCATGATATTTTGGATCATGTTTGCCGTTTCCTCAACTGCTTTATTAGATACATCAATTACCTGACAGCCAATTTTATCAATAACCTTTTCAAAGTATTCAAGCTCCACTTTGATTCTGTCGATATTAGCATAAATAGCTTTATCATTAAGTCCAAGTGAAATTAATCTTTCTTTTCTAATGTCATTTAATTTATCAGGGCTGATTTTAAGTCCGATGCATTTTTTTGGAGAAACTTTAAATAGTTCCTCTGGAGGTTCGACTTCAGGAACAATCGGCACATTCGCAACCTTAAAGCGCTTATGAGCCAAATACTGAGACAGCGGTGTTTTAGATGTTCTGGATACTCCCACAAGAATAATGTCTGCTTTCATGATGCCTCGCGGATCACGGCCGTCATCATATTTTACAGCAAACTCAATGGCCTCTACCTTTTTGAAGTAATCTTCATCAAGTTTACGGACTCTTCCCGGTTCATATTTTGCATTAATCCCATAAGCAGATTCCATTTTGTCTATTAATGGGCCGATGATATCATAGTAGACAACACCTTGTGAATTTGCTTCTTCAATCAGTCCCTGCCTGAGCTCAGGAACGACAAGTGTAAAGCACACAATTGCCTGCTCCAATTTGGCCAGTGCCACCACTTCTTTAATTGTGCCTAAATCTTCAACGTAAGGAATTCGTTTAATTTTTGTGTCAGCTGCATAGCCGTTAAATTGGCTGATAGCTGCTTTTATAACCAGTTCAGCAGTTTCGCCTACAGAATCTGATACAACATAGACATAACGATTGTTCATACCATTCCCCTCCCCCAGTTAGATGATTTCATTCTCAGCTAGTCCGACCAATATCTTCGTCATATTTGTTTTTGTAATTCTGCCCGTTACTTCAAATCCTTTTTCCGTCTCTTTAATGACTGGAATGGCATCTATTTGCTTGTTTATTAAAAACTTCGCGACATCCATGATGTAATCCTCGCGCCTGCACATTGTAATGTTCGGCATTCTTGTCATAATAATATTCACAGGTATGGATGCAAGTTCCTGCTTTCCGATGCTTGCTCTGAGCAAATCTTTTCTGGACAATACTCCAACGAGAATAGACCCCTGATCCACTACAAATAAAGTTCCGACATCCTCCAGGAACATCGTAACGATTGCATCATAAACCGATACATTTTCATTTACTACGACAGGGATTGATTGAAAATCTTTAACCTGCAGTTTTTTCAGTTTATCTGACAGAAGTCCGGCTCCTGTTTTGCCTGTATAAAAATACCCAACTCTCGGCCTCGCTTCAAGATACCCCGCCATAGTCAGTATAGCGAGATCAGGCCGAAGAGTCGCTCTTGTTAAATTCAGCTGATCGGCAATATGTTCACCAGTAATCGGTCCATTGTCTTTTACAATTTGCAGAATGTGTTCCTGTCTTTTATTAAGTTCGATTGTACTCACCGCCTTAAGGTTCCAATACATGTATCCGCGTTCTAATTCCCGATGGTTAAATAGGTTATACTATATAAAAATATTATATACTATTTGGACGGATTGAAAAGAACCTTTGGAAAAAGAAATGCGGAACCGACCGTTTAGACCCGGCAGACAGATAAGGATCCGACAGAAAAGGCGCTTTTTGCCTTTACTGGCGGAGCCGTTCTGGCCGAGGGGCTGGGAGGTGAAGCTGGACAACAAGAAATGCGGAACCGACCGCTAAGACGCAAGAGAATGCCTATCATTTTTACTTATTAAAATTCAATCTTTATAAAATGAAGCAGACGATTGCCCTCTTTCAGGCAACCGTCTGACTTTATCACTTTACAATGACAGCATCCATATTAGCAAAGGATTCAATCAATACAGCAAGATTTTTCATTTGTGCAAGACGATTATTTTTCAAAGCATCGTCTTCAGCCATAACCATTGTTTCGTTAAAATATGATTCGATAAATGGCTGCAATGTACGGAGGGATGCAAATGCAGAATTGTACTCACCGACGGCTGAATGTGTTTCATACTCCTCTTTCACCTGCAAATATTGATCATATAGCTCCTGCTCCTCTTTATTTTTAAAGAGCTCTGGATTAACAGCTTCCCCGATTGCTTTTTTCGAGATATTTTGAACTCTCGCAAAAGCTTCCATAATACCCTTAAAGCTTTCATCTTTAGCTGCATTTTCTAAAACTGCTGCTTTGTTCATGATGGCTGTCAGTTCCATTTGGCCTGCGCCAAGCACTGCATCAATAATATCATATCTGATTTTCTTCTCATCAAGAACATGCTTTACTCTCATTTTGAAAAATGCGAGGAGTTCATTTTTTACTTTATTTTGATCAATTTCATTAAAAGGCGCAAGAGCAATGTCAAATAATTCTTCTAAAGAAATAGTCCACTTTTTCGCTAAAAGGATTTGAACAATACCGCTTGCCTGGCGTCTAAGGGCGTAGGGATCCTGTGAACCAGTCGGAATGACGCCGATAGAGAAGAAACCTGCAATCGTATCAAGTTTATCTGCTAATGCCACGATCGCACCTGCAGTTGTTGCAGGTGCTGAATCTTCAGCATGCCGCGGCATGTAATGCTCATTCACAGCCGCAGCAACTTCTTCTGCTTCACCAAATGCCTTGGCGTACTTTTCACCAATTATCCCCTGCAATTCAGGAAATTCATAAACCATGTGAGTAACAAGGTCAAATTTGCAAATCTCAGCTGCCCGCAAGGCATGTATTTTTTCTTCGGAGGAAACATTAAATCGCTCAGCTAGAGTTTTTGACAGGGCAGTCATTCTTCTGACTTTATCTCCAGTAGATCCAAGCTCTTCATGGAAAACAATTTTATCAAGTTTTTTCACATTATCCGAAATCACAAGCTTTTGGTCTTCATTGTAAAAGAATGCTGCGTCTGACAAACGTGCGCGCAAGACTTTTTCATTTCCTCTTGCCACATTTTCAATATGATTGTGGTCACCATTTCTTACTGTTACAAAATAAGGAAGCAATTGTCCTTCCGCATTTTTTACAGGAAAATAACGCTGATGTTCTTTCATCGTTGTCACAAGCACTTCTTCCGGAAGAGACAGGTATTCTTCTTCAAATTTTCCAAATAAAGCAGTAGGATACTCAACCAGATTTGTCACTTCTTCTAATAAATCTTTGTCGATTGGAATGTTCCACTTATTTTCTTCTTCAATATGATGCAGCTGAGTTAGAATAGCTTCTTTTCTTTTTACAGGAGAAGCAATGACAAACTGTGAAAGAAGAGCCTTTTCATACTCAGATGGATGATCAATGATTTGATCTGAGCCTAAAAAACGGTGTCCTCTTGTTTCTTTTCCTGTTTGCACGCCAGTAATGTTAAAAGGAATCACTTCCTGGCCGTACAGAGCGATCATCCATTTTATCGGTCTTGCAAATCTCAGGTCCTGAGATCCCCAGCGCATATTTTTAGGAAACGTAAGGCCGGTAATGATCTCTTTTATATCTGCTAAGAGCTCATTCGTTTCTTTTCCTTTTATGAACTTATGGACATGAGCATATTCAATGCCGCCAATTTCTTTAAAGAAAATATCTTCAACACTTGCTCCCTGTCCTCTAGAAAATCCGACAGCAGCTTTTGACCAGTTTCCGTCTCCATCAAGCGCAATTTTCTTGGCAGGTCCCTTAGCTTCTTCCTCGATATCATCCTGTTTAGCAGCAACACCCTCGATTTGCACCGCAAGTCTTCTTGGTGTTGAAAAAACATTTACTTCACCAAAAGTGATATTTTTCTCTTTCAGCCAGTTCGTTACTTTTAGAGAAAGCTGATTCATTGCATCCGTTACAAATCTTGCAGGCAATTCCTCAAGTCCGAGTTCAAGCAGCAAATCATGTTTACTCATCTGTTTTAGCCTCCTCTTTTTTCAGCATTGGAAATCCTAGTTTTTCTCTTTCCTCATAAAACGTTTTTGCCACTTTTCTTGCTAAGTTTCTTACACGTCCAATGTATCCCGTTCTCTCTGTTACAGAAATGGCTCCTCTTGCATCAAGGAGGTTGAATGTATGGGAGCATTTCAAAACATAGTCATAAGCGGGATGTACGAGTCCTTCGTCCATTTGCCGATGCGCTTCTTTTTCATAGATCGAAAATAGATTAAACAGCATATCAGCGTCTGACGTTTCAAATGTATATTTTGAATGCTCATATTCAGGCATCAAGAAAATATCGCGAACGGTAAATCCATCTGTCCATTCTAAGTCAAATACATTTTCTTTATCCTGGATATAGGAAGCAAGGCGTTCAATGCCATATGTGATCTCAACAGATACGGGTTTGCACTCAATTCCGCCCACTTGCTGGAAATAGGTAAACTGAGTAATTTCCATTCCATCAAGCCAGACCTCCCAGCCAAGTCCAGCACAGCCAAGTGAAGGGTTCTCCCAGTTATCTTCAACGAAACGGATATCATGTTTCAGCGGATCAATTCCCAAAGCTTTTAATGAATCCAAATACAATTCCTGAATATTGTCAGGAGACGGCTTTATGATAACCTGGAATTGATGATGCTGATAAAGGCGGTTTGGGTTTTCCCCGTAGCGGCCATCAGCAGGACGGCGGGATGGCTCTACATAAGCCACTCTCCACGGTTCAGGACCTATCGCCTTCAGGAACGTGTATGGACTCATCGTCCCTGCTCCTTTTTCAGTATCATAGGCCTGCATTAAAATACAGCCGTGATCTGACCAATGCTTTTGCAATGTTACTATCATGTCTTGAATATTCAAACCAAGCACCTCCAAATATCTTAAATAAAACAAAAAACTCCCGTCTCTATGCTGTCTGATAGCAGCATAGGGACGAGAGTTAACCCGCGGTTCCACCCTAATTGCCAATGCATATTATGCATCAGCCTCTTTCCGGTAAAGTCGCTCAAGAAACGCCTTTCTTTGCCGGTTATCCCTTAGCTCGCACTATCCTAAGGTCGCTTTTCATAACGTCATGCAAATACTCTTTTTCCTTCACAGCAACATATTAATTTACAAGCATCATAATAGAAACAGAAGATAAAGTCAATATGTATAAATTAAGTCAGTTTCCCTTTTAATGATTCCATCTGATCTAAAAATTTTTTTGACTTTAGAAATATTCCTGAGTATTCACTGTAATAGGAATCAATCACCAATTTAAGTTCAGCTTTTGTTTCCGGCTTTACAGTTACTTTCCCCAGCCTTTCTAAATCAAAATAATAAAATAAACGCAATAATTTAGCGGTAGCCTGGGAAATCGGCAGTCTGTACGGATCGACCTCGAAGCATCTGTGACAGATAAAACCGTTTTCTCTTATTGAGAAATGAAAGGTTCCATCCTTGCTGCTGCAGTTTACGCATGAATCAAGCTGCGGATATAACCCAAGAACATTCACGATTTTCATCTCAAAAATATAAAGCAGGACATCAGGATCAACGCCTTCGTTCAGGAGCTGAAGGGTCTGATTGAATAATTCAAAAAGAAAGGGATTAGGCTCATTTTGCTCTGTGCTTTTATCAAGCAATTCTGCTGTATATGAAGCATATGCCGTCAGAAAGATATCTTCCCTAATCCCCCTCATAGAAGAAATGGTCTCGCCCTGCTGCAGCCCTCCTAGTCCGGAAGACTTCTGAAATAAGAAATACCCGTATGTGAATAACTGAGTGGAAGAGGTTAACCGGCTATTAGGCTTTTTTGCCCCTCTGGCCATTACCCCCACCTTCCCAAGTTCACGGGTATAGATTGTCACAATTTTATTTGTTTCACCGTAATCATTTGTTCTAATGACAATGCCTTCACACTTTTGAAGCAATCTTTCTCACCATCCAGAAGGATTTGGTCAGATCACGAAATTGGAAAGTCAGCTTCCGCCAGCTCATGATCTTGTGAATCGGGTCCGTCACCAGTATCTTTTTCCAGTTCCTTAAAAAGAAGATAGGTATCAATATTACCTGTTTGAATAAAGACTTTCCAGGTAAAATCCAACATGTAAACCCCCACCTTTCTGTCGTTAAGACAAGCAAGCTATAATCCAATTTCTATATCGTTATCTTGACCTGAGATCCTTCGTTTCATGTTAAACAAATTTTGTTAAAAAGCTTAATATTCATCTTCTCTAAATCCGAAATCCCGAAGCTGGGTCATTTTATTGCGCCAATCCTTTTGAACTTTTACCCACAGCTCGAGAAAGACTTTAGTGCCAAGCAGCGCCTCAATGTCGACACGGGCTCTCTGTCCCACTTCTTTCAGCATTTTCCCCTGCTTGCCGATGACAATACCTTTTTGTGAATCACGTTCAACAATTACCGTTGCGCTGACATAAATAGACTGGTTATTGTCCCGTCTCTCAATAGCATCAATAACAACGGCAACTGAATGAGGAATTTCTTCCCGGGTTAAATGCAGCACCTTCTCGCGGATCAATTCAGAAATAATAAATCTCTCAGGATGATCTGTTACTTGATCTGCAGGATAGTATTGAGGACCTGCAGGCAAATAGGATTCAATCTGTTCAAGCAGCGTATCGACATTGTTCCCCTGCAGCGCAGAGATTGGAATGATTTCTTTAAATGGATAATAAGCTCGATATTGATCAATTAATGGAAGCAATTGATCAGGATGGATCTGATCGATTTTATTGATAATCAAAAATACAGGTGTTTTTGTGTGCTGCAGTTTTTCAATAATAAATTCATCACCGCGGCCGTATCCTTCTTCAGCATTAATCATGAACAAAACAACATCTACTTCTTTTAACGTGTTTTGCGCTACTTTCATCATGAAGTCACCGAGCTTGTGCTTTGGTTTGTGTATTCCTGGTGTATCTATGAAAACAATTTGAGATTCATTTGTTGTGTATACGCCTTGTATTTTATTGCGTGTAGTCTGAGGTTTGTCACTCATAATCGCAATCTTTTGGCCAATCACCCGATTAAGGAACGTTGATTTCCCTACATTTGGTCTTCCAATGATGGAAACAAAGCCGGATTTGTATTCAGGTTCATTTCTATTCATGAAGATCCTCCGCTGAAAATGCCCCGGGCAATAAATCTGCCACTGTCCATTCTTTTACATCACCATTCAGATTTGTCAGGATGACCTTCATGTCCTTTGGACAAAGTTCAGAAATCACCTGTCTGCAGGCTCCGCACGGTGAAACAGGACCTTCTGTATCAGCAACAATTGCGATGGCTGCAAACTCTTTGTCGCCTTCTGAAACAGCTTTAAACAACGCTGTCCGTTCAGCACAATTTGTCATGCCGTATGAGGCGTTTTCAATGTTGCAGCCTCTGTATACTTTTCCGTCTTTCGTTAATAGAGCAGCCCCAACTTGGAATTTGGAATAAGGAACATATGCCATTTCGCGTGCTGCTTTTGCTTCTTTGATGAGTTGTTCAGAGTTCAAAGCTCTACTCCCTTTCTGTTTTGGCGACACCATGTATTTCTATTTTACCTAAAATGAGGTGAAATTTCACGCAGATGCCGCAAATGTAATTTAATTGTAAGAATTTTCTCATAACTTATAAAATTTTAGGGATAAAGATGATTAACCCTATAATAACTGCTAGCACTGCATAAATCAAAACAGCACCTGCTGCAGCATCTTTAGCTGCTTTTGCAAGCGGATGATATTCTGCCGTGACAAGGTCCACAAGCCGTTCTACGGCCGTGTTCATCAGCTCAAGCGACAGCATTCCCCCTATTAAAAAAAGGATGATAAGCCATTCAGTGAGCGTGATATGATAAAAGAAAGCTGCAGCGGCAACAAGAATACAAATGACGGTATGTATTTGAAAATTACGTTCAGATCTAAATGTGCTCTTTATCCCATCCCACGCATAGGAAAAGCTTCTAATGAAACGTTCCCGCTCAGATCTCCCTTTTGAGCCCATATGCATCCAGGATTTCTTTTTGTTTTCCAAACATTTTTTTCTCATCTTCCTCTGTCATATGATCATAGCCAAGCAAATGAAGCAGACCGTGAACAGCCAGGAAGCCAAGCTCTCTTGTAAAGGAATGACCATATTCCTCAGCCTGTTCAGATGCACGGGGGACAGATATAATAATATCTCCTAAAACTGGAGGCATGTCCACCCCTACAATTGAAACTTCACCTTTCCCCTGTTCTTCCATGGCGAAAGAAATGACATCTGTAACCTGATCTTTGCTGCGATAAACCCGATTGATTTCTTTAATTTTTTCATTATCGACAAATGTAACAGACAGCTCAGCGTCCTGTGCAACGCGTTCAGCTTCAGCTGCGTGCTGAAGCAGTGTTTCAACCATTTCAAGCTGTTCTTCTGTCAGCAATTCTGTTTCATCAATCATATCAATAATCATTCTAGTCATGCTTGTTTCACCTTCTGTTTTGAAATTTCCGGATATTCGATTCTGGAATGAAAAATACCTTTTAATGTTTCACTGAATGATTTTGCAATAATATCCAGCTCTCTGAGCGTTAAATCACATTCGTTTAGCTGATGATCCTGAAGTCTGTCTGTAATAATACCGCGAATAAGCTTTTCAATTTTATCAGGAGTTGGACTCGACATGGATCTCACTGCAGCTTCAACACTGTCAGCTATTGAGATAATCGCAATCTCTTTGGTCTGTGGTTTAGGTCCCGGGTAACGAAACTCTTCTTCATAAATATCAGGATGATTTTGTTTTGCCTTATGATAGAAAAACTTCAATAACGTTGTTCCGTGATGCTGTTCGGCTATATCAACAAACTCCTTTGGCATTTTATGCCTGCGGAGTAGCTCTGCACCATCTGACACATGAGAAATAATAACATTCTTGCTTAACTGCGGTGACAATTTATCATGCGGATTTTCAATATTCATCTGATTTTCGATAAAATACTGAGGCCGTTTTGTTTTTCCAATATCATGGTAATACGCTCCCACACGAGCAAGAAGGCCATTCGCACCAATTGCTTCACAAGCTGCCTCAGACAAGTTGGCAACCATGACACTATGATGATATGTGCCCGGTGTTTCAGTTAATATTTTGCGGAGAAGCGGATGATTTGGATTCGATAATTCAATTAATTTCATAGTAGACAGTATTCCAAACCCCGTTTCAAAAAACGGCATAAATCCGATAGTCAAAACAGAAGAAACAAGTCCAGACGCAAGGGCCATGATAAAGTATGAACCGAGCTCAATGTTTGAATAGCTTCCATTTTGCATTAATAGGATAGAAGTGATGATAAGGATATTAATCAAGGCTACAAATAATCCAGTCTGAAGAATTCTGGAACGGACATTTTGCTCATTCAGAAATAAGACTCCCGCTATACTTCCAAACAGGAAATACACGCCGATGGTAAAATTGAAGGTACCCGTAACGCCTTCATTAAAGATAATACTGCCGCAGACGGCAAAAATTATACTCGTTAAAATGGCAAGCCTCTCGTGAAGAAGAAGCTTAATAAGCATAGCGCCCATTGCAACCGGAACCAGATATCCTACATTCGAATAATCAATTTCCTGAAAGAAACTGATGATTTTAATGAGCAGGATCGTAATGCTGAAAATTAAAACGTAAAGAATAAGAGAGTGATTCTTTCTCTCTGAAGGCTTATCAGGTGCTTCAAAATAATAAATGAGCGTCGCAATAATTAAAAGAATAATCAGCATTAGTCCTGCAAACGGCTTTAGTGCCAGCTGATTATCGAGAAGCCCGACTAGATCAAGCTTGCGGTAGATGTCTCTGCTGATGTAACCGCCTTCTTCAACGAGAATCTGGCCTTGTTTAATCTGCACTTCTTTCACATCATCATATGCCTGCTGCTTTTTTTCTTCCGTTGCATCAAGATCAAATACATAGTTTGCAATCACCGCATATCTTCCAAGCTGAACAGCTGCATTTGATAAGTCAGCCCTCAGTGTAGAAGACTTAAGATCTTCTTCGACAAGATCCTTTGCTTCATCCTGTTTCTGAAGAGGAATTTCATCGCTCATTACGCGATTAACGGCCGTAATGATTGAATCTTTTGCAATAGCCAATTCATTGTCTGAAGAGTCCAGCAGCGCTCTGAAGGCATCATCAGGAATTTTTTCTCTAATATCGGAAGTAAGCTTGTCCTTTAAACGTTTAAGTTTTTCATCTGCAGAAATAGAATAGGCTTCTTCACCCTCTGTGACATTTTCATTCTGTAGTTTTATTTCATCTGCTGCCTCTTTATTCGTTTCTTTTACAAAATCAAAAATGGATGTTATGACTTCTACTCTATTTACGACATAGTCTTTTCTTAAAACATATTCATCTTCAACTGCGTCATAGGCTTCCTGGCGCTTGTTGTCCGTTTCATAGGTATCATCTGCCTGTGTAGGGGCAATGATCGTCTGATCGGAATAAGTGAACAGTTCTACATCAATCGTTTCCGGCTTTACATTGCTGTAAAGCGAGACAAAAATAACAGCGGCAAGCATGACATACATCGATATATGTATAAATTTATAATTCTTTACTTTTTCGATTAACTGACTAAATTTAGGCTTTTGCTTCGTTTTCATAACCTCACCCCCTGCTCCCCTCTGCAATCATGAAAAAAGTGACCCGAAATCGGGCTGTCGGGTCACTTCGTCTGATCATATGCTTCGATGATTTTCGCAACCAGCGGGTGGCGAACAACATCTGATTGCTGCAGTTCGTTAAAAGCAATGCCGCTGACAGAACTTAATGTTTCTTTTGCGGCAGCAAGTCCTGATTTAACGCCTTTTGGCAAGTCAACCTGAGTAATGTCTCCTGTAATGACCATTTTTGAACCAAACCCAAGCCTCGTCAAAAACATTTTCATTTGCGCAGGTGTCGTATTCTGTGCCTCATCTAAAATAACAAAAGCATCATCAAGCGTTCTGCCTCTCATGTAGGCTAGAGGAGCAATTTCTATTGTTCCTCTTTCAATTAATCTTTGCGTGTGCTCCATTCCAAGCACATCATGCAAAGCATCGTAAAGAGGACGCAAATAAGGATCAACTTTTTCTTTAAGATCCCCTGGAAGGAATCCAAGGCTTTCTCCTGCTTCTACCGCAGGTCTGGTTAAAATAATTTTTTTAACGCTGTTATTCTTTAAGGCACTCACTGCCATGACAACGGCTAAATATGTTTTTCCTGTACCTGCAGGGCCAATTCCAAAGACGAGATCTTTATTCCTGATAGAAGAGATATAATGTCTTTGTCCAAGAGTTTTAACTCTGATTGATTTCCCGCGGGCGTCTTTGCTGATCTCATCTACATATAATGCTTCAAATTCATCAAGTTTTAAGCGTTTTGCCATTTCAATTCCGTATAAAACGTCCCGTTCACTGATCGTGATTCCTTTGCGGATCAGGACTAACAGCGACTTCAATACATCAGTAACAGTCTGAACACTGTCAGGGTCCCCGGATACGTAAACTGCTTCGCCTCTCGTTACAATGGAGACGTTCAGTTCATCTTCCATACGCTTTAAATGTGCATCATTATTTCCAAACAGAGCAACCGCTTCATTTGGGTTTTCTACTTGCTGATTTATCGTAACTAGTTCTTCTGGCATTATTTAATCTCCCTGAACAATTGGTGTAGTTTTTACGATATTTTCTATAACTTGGTAGAGCACTGTTAGTTTTACTTTACCATTCTCGTTCGTCTGGTGCAAAACTTTTTGACCCTTTATTTCCGCTTCTTCTCCCAATTCATTTAATAATTCTTTTTTGCCGAGTTCAAGGGCAGCTGTCCGTGCTTCCTCACTTGTGTAACTGCGTTTAACAACTTCTTTTTCGCGGTAGATTTTTTTACCGTATCCAATCGGCAAGTTCCAATTCAGAAATTTAACAGATCTTATGTCTTTCTCCACTTCAAATTCTTTAAACATGTCCTGCTTAAATCCCCAAACCTGAAGCTCCCATGACCCAAGTTCTAAGTAATACTTGCGTTTGTCATCTCCAGAAAAAACATTAAATGTAGTATGAATAGGCACTGCCACTTCAGAGCGGTACCATGTCTCTCCCAGTATCTCTGCTTTCGCTGCCACTTTCTGCTTATTATTATCATTGCCTATTATTCCCGAAACAAGCAGCTGCCCTTTCTTCACATGCTCATTAATAGATACCGCAGGCTGTCCTTTTTCAACGTACATTTTAGTTATAACCGCTTTTTTTCTTGCAACGATATTCTGTGGACTTGAATACATGATTTTTTCCGGTTCATTTTTCTCGACAACCTCAAAATGATAATTTGTGCCCTTCAGTTCAACTCCAACCCATGTAAGCTCTTTGATATTGTTTGTCAGGTTTTTTTGTATGGAATCAGGATCAAGAGTAAAGAACTGCAGTTTCCCAACCTTCACACCCATTGCATCAAGCTCTTTTTTTATAAGATGTTCAGTGCTGGGCTTTGCTCCTTTTATATCAATTCCCCAGATCATGTTGGATAAAAGAAGAATAACGGTAAAAAATAGTGCGAATCCAATGACAAAACCACTGTTTTTCAAGGATTTCTGAATTAGAAAAGGCAAGCCGGACACTTTCTTCAATGAACATTTGCATTCATTTTTGCGCGCCGCAGCCCGAATGGCATGTACATCTTTCAGACGAATAAAAAAAGAGACCGCCCCCTCTTCTCTTCTTACATTCCATACAGGTACGTCCTTCCTGATGCAGTCGTTAATAAATCTTTCAGTGCCTCTGCCTGTGATTGTCACTTTAATGACGCCGTAAAAGAAATGGGTCCATTGGTTTTTCATTGTTATCCTCCTATATTCAAGATTGTTCTAAATAATTAACTTGGTCGATTTTTCCCTGCAGAAGGATTTCTTCCGGCAAAATCGTTTTTATAACAAAAGCTTCACCCTTAATCTGAAGCTGTCCCTGTTTGAGTAAAAGCCGAAGTTCATTATCTGTAAAAGTGAGCAGCCCTCTATGATTTTCAATATAAATATGTATTTGGCCGATCATCGTGATGCGGGGAAGATCCATCATGACATCCTGGGGTATTTCTACTGTTCGTGAGATCCATTTCGCTACATGCTGTCGCCATCTTTTCGCCATAAAAAAGAACCCCCTCTCATCTCATATGTATGAGTTGAAAGGGGGTTCTAACACTTCTTTTTTAAACTCGGCGTTTGGCAGAGGCGTGCGGCTTTTTAGACCTTGGTGAACCGAGAATTTCGCTCCAAATAATTCCTTGCACAACGTTATCCTTATTTATGACAGGGTTTGCTTTCGTGCGCTCATTCTGACTGTTTTTCGAGTCAGTCTGAATTTCCGCTTGAATTTCATCTGCCGCTGAGCCAATTTCATTTCCAAGTTCGCTCATTTCACTTTTTACTGAGTGATATCTTGTTTCTATTGTATCAATCGCTTCTTTCATTCGTTCTTTAGCTTCCGGCTTAGTTTCGGTCTGTTCAATTGACGGTACAGGGACAGATGCGGCAGTTGCTGGGTTTTCCTTTTGCCTTCGCTGTTGTTTTCCCTTCTTTTTTTTGCCGAATAAGGATGATAAAACAAAGATAAGGCCTGCAATAACTAATGGATTGCTAAGAATAAATTCAACTAAGTCCATTCGTCAGCACCTCCTTTATCGAGCTTTCCCTATTTATTATCATGATCCGGCTGATCTTTTGATAACTTTCCGATTGAATCTCTCATATCTGTATCTGCATTGATGTTTTCAAAATTCATATAGTCCATGACGCCAATTTTCCCATTTCGCAAAGCTTCAGCCATTGCAAGCGGGACTGTCGCTTCCGCTTCCACTACTTTCGCTCTCATTTCCTGTGTTTTTGCATTCATTTCCTGCTCTAGGGCTACTGCCATAGCACGGCGTTCTTCAGCTTTTGCCTGGGCAATTTTCTTATCAGCCTCAGCTTGATCTGTTTGAAGGATAGCTCCGATATTTTTGCCGATATCAACATCTGCAATATCAATCGAAAGAATTTCAAAAGCAGTTCCGGAATCTAAGCCTTTATTCAACACTGTCTGAGAAATCATATCAGGATTTTCAAGGACTTTTTTATGATTGCTTGAAGAACCGATTGTACTTACAATGCCTTCACCTACACGGGCAATAATCGTTTCTTCGCCGGCTCCCCCGACTAACCGCTCAATATTTGCACGGACCGTAATACGTGCTTTGGCCTTTACTTCAATTCCATCCATTGCTACACCGGCGATAAACGGCGTTTCAATAACCTTAGGATTTACACTCATCTGAACGGCTTCTAATACATCACGCCCTGCAAGGTCAATCGCTGCGCAGCGCTCAAAAGAAAGCTCAATATTCGCACGCTCTGCGGCAATTAAGGCATTAACTACCCGGTCTACATTACCGCCCGCTAAATAATGACTCTCAAGCTGATTAATCGTCACACCAAGTCCAGCTTTATGAGCTTTAATTAACGGATTGATAATTCGATTTGGGCTTACACGGCGAAGCCTCATTCCAATAAGAGTAAAGATGCTGATTCGAACTCCCGCAGCAAGTGCTGAAATCCACAGAGTAATCGGTACAAAAGTAAATAAAACACCTATTAATATAACTCCAATAACAATTAACCCTAACGTTAAAAGCAATGACGGATCCATTATACTCCTCCTTGTATTAAAGGATTTCTCTCACGACAACACGTGACCCTTCAACTTTAACAATCTTAATCTTTTGATCTTTTGCTATATACATTCCTTCTGTAACAACATCGATTCGTTCATCATCTATGAGGGCTGTTCCTGATGGTCTCATGGATGTGAGAGCTATACCAGTTTTCCCGATCAGCTCCAAACGATTCCGATTTGAAACATACCCGCTTTCAGTATTTGTAGAATCACGCAAGATTAGTTTCTTAAATATATTCATACGTTTTCCAAACACCTTTACAAATATGATGGCTGCCGTTACGGCAACGAGTAATGCCACAACTAATGAAAATGCCATATATGCAATATCATCAGTTGCTATAAAAAAGCTCAATAGGATGGCTCCAAATCCAATAAAGCCTATAATGCCGCCGGGAACAAAAAACTCAGCGGCCACAAGAATTAAGCCAACGATAAACAAAATTACGGTTTCGAGTCCGGCAAGCCCTGCTATATAATGCCCGTAAAAGAAAAGAAAGAGGGATGATAAGCCCATAAAGCCCGGAAGACCAAAACCAGGACTGTATAATTCAACGATAAGTCCAAGACTTCCAATTGAAAGCAGGATTGGTATCACAATTGGATTGGTCACAAATCTTGCAACTTTCTCAGCAAAGCTAACCTCCATTCCAATCACTTCGGCAGAACCTAAGTGTAGTGCATTTAACAAACTGTCCAGGTTTTCAGCAATGCCTTCTGCATAATTTACCTCTACCGCCTGCTCTGCGGTCAGAGTCAATAGATCACCCTTGCCTGCTCCATACTCAGGAAGGTCCACATCAGGATCAGCCATAGCAAGTGCGTATTTTGAATCTCTGTTATTTTGTTCTGCTGATTCTTTCATTTCAGCCAGCCAGAGGGATTCTGCTTTCTTATCAGCCGTATTGCCTTCTAAATCAATAATAGCAGCAGAGCCCATCTTAGCTCCCGGAACCATGTAAATTTGATCAGCATTCAAAGCGATGTAAGCTCCGGCAGACAATGCCCTTTTATCAATAAAAGCGGTTACAGGAATATCTGATGCTCTAATTGTGTCCGCAATTTCAAGTGCAGCATCAACCGCTCCGCCCGGAGTATTTATATCGAGAATAATGTGGTCGGCATTTTCTGCTCTTGCTTCCTTAAAAGATCTTTTAATAAATTGTGATAAGCCTTTTTCAACGGTTTCTTCAATTGGTATGACCGCTACTTTTTCAGAAGCATTATCTGCAGCGGGCATATACGAACTGCCAAACAGGGAAAGAAACAAAACAAATCCAAATAATATATGAAACAAACGGTTATGATTGCTTATCAATTGAATCGAAAGCCCCCTTTCAATCGTAAGGTGTATTTGTAATACGTTTCATCTTAAGTATAGGTTTCGTTTTTATGAAAAATTCTCATTAGAAATGTGGAACCGACTATTCAGAGCCTGGCCGAGGGGCAAGGAGGTGGAACTGGACAATACAGAAAGCGGAAGCGCCCGTTTAGCTCCGACAGTCAGAAGAGGCTCAGTGGAAAGTCCGGGTTTGACTTTTCAGGCTGAGACGTTCTGGCCGAGGAATTGGGCGGTGGAGCTGGACAATGGGAAAAGCGGAAGCGCCCCGTTTAGCTGCTTTTCTTATTTATCCACTTTTTTTGCATTTGGCTTAAATGATCTTTTTTCAGCTAAATTTGATACGATCTGTTTTTTTCATTTAAACCATAAAAAACACCTTGTTCAAATGAACAAGGTGCTTTCCGTCTTTTTATGATAGCTGTCCAGCTACAGTTTTATTGACAAGCGCGCCATCTGCCTTACCTTTTACCTTAGGCATGATCGCAGCCATAACTTTACCCATGTCTGCTTTAGAAGTTGCATTTACTTCTGCAATTGTTTCTTTCACAATAGCTTGAAGCTCTTCTTCCGAAAGCTGTTTTGGCATGTATACAGTTAAAATATCAAGTTCAGCCTGTGTCTTTTCAACTAAATCTAAGCGATCAGCTTTACTGAATTCCTGGAGGGAGTCTTTACGTTGCTTTAATTCGCGAGAAAACACAGTCAGTTCCTCTTCAGCAGACAACTCCTGTTTACCCAGCTTGATGCCTTCATTTTGTAATGAGGCTTTCACCATGCGGATAACAGCCAGTTTGTCCTTCTCTTTGTTCTTCATCGCTTGTTTCATATCTTGATTCAAACGCTCAAGAAGACTCATAAATCCACCCTCTTTAGAATTTGCGTTTTCTAGCAGCTTCAGACTTTTTCTTACGTTTTACGCTAGGTTTTTCATAGAATTCGCGCTTTCTTGCTTCTTGTATAGTACCGCTTTTTGATACTGTACGTTTGAAGCGACGAAGAGCGTCCTCAAGCGACTCGTTTTTACGAACGACCGTTTTTGACATTCTTATTCCCTCCCTCCGAATACAACCAATCGACATCATCTGTTTAATAAACATGTTTAAAGAAAACATGTACTTTGCAATTATAATATAACGTTTCGCCGAGGTCAACTTATATAAAAAAAAGTTCTTAACTTCGTGCATTCCCCCCCTAAATTTCAGTCATGCAGCAGGGCGCTTGTCCATATATTTTTTAATAAGAGGTGATTTGATGGGGGCTGCAGGCTTTTTCTTGCTTTACTTAATTGTTTTTTTAGCAGGTATGCATTTGCTGAAAAAAGGTCTGTCCATTCTATCCGGACATGCAATGAGAAACTGGATATATACTTGTATTAATCATCCTGTCAAAGCTTTTATAGCTGGAATCATATTCACGGGCATTCTGCAAAGCAGTTCAGCTGTGATGGTAATTGTTATAGGCCTTGTTTCAGCTGGAGTCATCTCGTTTAAACAGACGATTGGAATTATTCTTGGAACAAATATCGGCTCTACTTTCACTACACAATTAATCGCTTTGGATATTGGATCTTTGATTCTTCCCCTTTTCATTATAGGATTTCTATGTCTTTTACTGGGAGCTGTCTTTAAAAAAGAAGCGCTGATGCGAATTTGTGCTGTTTTTATGGGGCTAGGCGCACTTTTTTCAGCGATGGCAGGGTTTGGCCGGCTTGCTTATCCGCTATCCGAGCTGAATCTAGTTAAAGAGTTATTGCTGTACACAAATGAACACTCTTTTGCAGGAGTTCTAAGCGGGACGGTTTTAACAGCAATTATTCATTCAAGTGCAGCCACTGTGGGCATTATTATGAGTTTTTTAAATGCCGATATTCTTACGCTCAGTGCAGGCATTGCTTATGTTCTTGGAGCTAATATCGGCACTTGTATTACAGGCATGATGGCAGCAGCCGGAGCCAATCAAGAAGCAAAGCTGACCGCCTATGCACATGTATGGGTAAATGTAATCGGTGTAGCCGCATTTTATCCTTTCATTTCACATTGCAGTGCGGCTGTTCAAACTTTATCTTCACAGCCTGATATGCAGCTGGCACACTTCAGTCTGATTTTTAATGTCATCAGTTCACTTGCATTGCTGCCTTTTGCAAATGCATTCGGCAGTTTCGTTGTTTCATTTTCAACTTTTTTTAGAGAGAAATAAATAAAGACTGCCGAAAAAAATTCAGCAGTCTTTTATAGTCAGGAATTAATAATCAGAGTTTGAAACTTCACCTTTAACAATTGAAATTCCAGCACTAGCACCGATGCGAGTTGCGCCAGCTTCCACCATTGCGAGCGCTCCTGCGCGGTCACGAACGCCGCCTGAAGCTTTCACTCCAACATCAGGTCCAACTGTTTTGCGCATAAGAGCGATATCCTCGACAGTTGCTCCGCCAGTTGAAAAACCAGTAGAAGTTTTAACAAAATCCGCTCCGGCTTTAACTGATAATTCGCAGGCTCTTACTTTTTCTTCATCTGTTAAAAGACATGATTCAATAATTACTTTAGTAAGCGCTTTTCCTTTAGCTGCTTCTACAACAGCACGGATATCGCGCTCAACAAGCTCATCATTTTTATCTTTTAATGCGCCGATGTTGATTACCATATCAACTTCTGTAGCACCTTTTGCAATTGCATCTTTTGTTTCAAATGCTTTTGTTTCAACTGTAGTCGCTCCGAGAGGGAAACCGATTACAGTACAAACTTTTACGTCTGTTCCTTTTAGCAGAGCAGCCGCTGTTTCAATCCAAGTTGGATTTACACAGACAGATGCGAATTTATATTCCTTTGCTTCTGCGCATAATGTTTCAATTTGAGCCTTTGTTGTTTCTGGCTTTAACGCTGTATGGTCAATCATACTGCCAATATTTACTGACATATGTAGTACCCCTTTTCCATTTAATTAGTCGTCTGACCTCTTACATCTTAACATTTCCCCCAAAAAAATACGAGTACAAACTTAATTTACACCAGTAAAATAATTCTAAACCTGTTTTAAAAGAAAAGTGCATTCCCTCTGTTTAAATATAAAAATAAAAAACCCGGTCTTTATCGACCAGGTTAAGAGATATTTCGCATACTTTCAGCTGCCGGTTCATCTTCCATGACACGTACAAACTGTCCTTCCGAGTACGGATAGCCAGCTTTAGTCATTTTCACCTTCACAATTTTCCCGACCATTTCTTCTGTTGCAGGGAAAACAACTTTCAAATAATTATCCGTATATCCGACATAAAGACCGCTTTCAGGATCTTCTTTATATAGTTCCTCAGGGATAACCTCAAGAACTTCGTCTTCATAAACAGATGCGTATTCTTTGGCAAGCTGATCGGATAGGGCAATCAGCTGATGAACACGTTCATTTTTAATTTCCTCATCCACTTGGTCATCCATTCTTGCAGCAGGTGTGCCTGTCCGTTTGGAGTAAGGGAAAACATGAAGCTCTGAGAATTTGTGTTCTTTAATAAAGTTATATGTTTCCATGAATTCTTCATCCGTTTCACCAGGGAAACCAACGATAACGTCAGAAGTTACAGCAAGCCCTGGCAAAGCTTGTTTCAGGCGTGCTAAACGCTCAGCAAAGAATTCCATTGTGTATTTACGTCGCATTCTTTTCAATACAGTATTTGAAGCTGATTGAATCGGGATATGCAAATGGCGGACAATCTTATCTGACTGATCAAGCACTTCAATGACTTCGTCTGTAATTTGACTTGCCTCAATGGACGAGATTCTGATGCGCTTTAAACCATGAACCTGAGTGTCCAGATCACGAAGCAGCATAGCGAAGTTGTAATCCTTCATGTCTTCGCCGTATCCTCCTGTATGAATTCCTGTTAATACAATTTCTTTGTAGCCTGCATCAACAAGCTGCTGAGCCTGTTTAATGACTTCTTTGGGGTCACGGGAGCGCATTAAGCCGCGTGCCCACGGAATGATGCAGAACGTGCAGAAGTTGTTGCAGCCTTCCTGGATCTTCAATGATGCACGAGTACGGTCTGTAAATGCCGGTACATCAAGTTCTTCATAAACTCTGGCCTTCATAATATTGCTGACGCCATTGATGGGCTGTCTTTCGTTCTTAAATTGCTCAATATAGTCAAGCATTTTAACACGGTCAGACGTACCTACTACTATATCAACACCCGGAATCGCCATAATTTCAGCAGGAGACGTTTGAGCGTAACAGCCTGTTACACAAATAACCCCGTCCGGATTTTTTCTAATTGCACGGCGAATGACCTGACGGCTTTTTTTATCGCCTGTATTCGTTACTGTACATGTATTTATGACATAAACATCAGCTTTACTTTCATATTCAGAACGATCATAGCCTGCGTCCTTGAATAACTGCCAGATAGCTTCTGTTTCATAATGGTTTACTTTACAGCCAAGTGTATGAAATGCTACGGTTGGCATGGTAATCACCTCGATAATTCAAAATAATAAGAAACGGCAGATAAAACATATAGCGGAGCCGTTTCCGTCCGTAAGATTCTCGGCCCGAGTCCGCAGGCTTTAAAACCTGCATTTGTCAGCTGTTCTATTTCTTCTTCCGTTAATCCGCCTTCTGGTCCGAATACTACCAGAATGGATTGACCTGGATTACTTTCATTTAATGCTTTCGCAAGATTGGAAAGTTCCCCGCTTTTAGCTGATTCTTCATATGCCACGATTTTCAGATCATATGAAGCAGAACGATGAATAAGTTCCTTCCAGCTGCATGGCTCAAAGACGTCCGGGATTAAGTTGCGGTAGGATTGTTCAGAAGCCTCTTTCACAATCTTTCTCCAGCGCTCCACTTTTTTAACTGCTTTCTTTGCATCAAGCTTTACAACGGAACGAGCAGCATTAAAAGGGATAAACGAAGCAGCACCAAGTTCTGTGCCCTTTTGAAGTATCCATTCCAGCTTATCCCCTTTAGGCAGCCCGCTCGCAATCGTGACTGATACTGGAAGTTCATGATCAGCAGTCTGCCATTCAATAATCCTGCATACTGCTGCATCATCATTTACTTCTTCTATTTCACAAAGCGCTGCCTGTCCATCTGAAGTACAGCAAATCAGTTTGCTGCCGGGCTTCATACGCATAACACGGGAGATGTGATGAACATCGTCTCCCGTGATTGTCATTCTGGATGTTAAATTTTCTTTTTCCTCACTTATAAAATAACGCTGCACAGATGAGCACCTCTTATTTCTTTCTTGCGATAAAGGCCACCCAGTCTTCCATAACAACTGTTTCTTCAATCTCAAATCCAGCCTCGATTAAACCGTTTTTAACCTCTGCCTTTTTATTGAGAATGATTCCAGATGTGATGAATAAACCGCCTTGTTTCAGAATCTGATTTGCATCGTGGACAAATCGCAGAATGACTTCAGCCAAAATATTAGCAACGACTACGTCTACAGGACCTTGAATTCCGTTCAGCAAATTATTTTGAGATACTGTGACTGCCTGGTGCACTTTATTTAATTTTGTATTTAAACGTGCGCTTTCTACAGCAACAGGATCTAAATCCAGTGCCTGAACCTGCTTTGCTCCAAGCATTGCAGAGGCAATGCTTAATACTCCTGATCCTGTGCCGACATCTACTACTAAATCGTGTTCTTTTACAGAGCGTTCTAGCGCCTGAATACAAAGAACAGTTGTAGGATGAGTCCCTGTGCCAAAAGCCATACCCGGATCAAGCTCAATAATCAGTTCATCAGAATGGACAGGTGTATAAGTTTCCCATGTCGGAACGATCGTAAATCGCTCCGAAATCTTTACGGGATGATAATACTTCTTCCACGCAGTCGCCCACTCTTCATCATTAACTTCACTGATTGAGATATCATTCTTCCCTAAATCGATATCATGAATAAGCAGGTTATTTACAGCTTCTTTAATCTCTTCAACTGTTTCACCAAGGAAACTGTTTACCGGCAGGTATGCTTTAATAATAACACCTTCATCAGGATAATCATCAGAATTGAGGTGGTAGATTTCTCCATACACACTTTCGCGCTCTTTTAATAGATCCATTTGATCTTCAATGACGACACCGCTTGCTCCGGCCTCATGCAAAATATTCGAAATTGGTTCTACCGCTTCTTGTGTTGTATGAATACTTAATTCGGACCATTTCATTCTACCAGCTCCACTTCTGTTTATTCACCCTTGAATGCACGCTTCACTTTATCAAAAAAGCTTTCTTCGTGCTCATCTGGTCTTCCCCCGCTCATTTCAGCAAAATCGCGAAGGAGCTCTTTTTGTTTTTCTGTAATATTTGTAGGCGTTAATACACGAACGATAATGTGCTGATCACCCTGTCCGTAGCCTCTCACATTGGCGACACCTTTTCCCTTCATGCGGAATTTAGTGCCCGTTTGCGTTCCGGCCGGAACCTTCAGCTTCACTTTACCGTGCAGAGTAGGCACTTCAATTTCATCACCTAAAGCTGCCTGCGCAAATGTAAGCGGCATTTCACAATAGATATCGTCCCCGTCTCTCTCAAAGAACTCATGAGATCTCACTTGGAATACAACATATAAATCACCGCTTGGCCCTCCGTTAAATCCGGGTTCACCTTGTCCGGAAACTCTTAGCTGCTGGCCATCATCGACTCCTGCTGGAATTTTAACAGAAATCTTTTTACGCTTTTGAACTTTGCCGGCTCCTCCGCACGTTGAACATTTATGTTTAATCATTTTGCCCGTTCCGCTGCAATGATGACAAACGCGGCGGTTAACAATTCTGCCGAATGGCGTGTTTTGTTCAACATTCAGCTGTCCGGATCCGTTACAATGTTTACATGTTTCAGGCTTAGTTCCAGGCTTTGCTCCAGAGCCGTCACATGTATCACATGTTTCCTCACGCGGAATTTCAATTGTTGTATCCTTGCCGAATACTGCATCTTCAAAAGACAAAGTCATCGTATATTGAAGGTCTGCACCTTGTCTTGGCGCATTTGGATCTCGTCTTCTGCCGCCTCCAAAGATCGAACTGAAAATATCGTCAAAACCGAATCCTCCGCCAAAATCAGATCCCCCAAATCCCTGATTTGGATCAGTATGTCCAAATTGATCATACTGTGCACGCTTCTGATCATCGGTCAGGACCTCGTAAGCCTCTGAAATTTCTTTAAATTTATCGGTTGCATCCGCATCCTTGTTGATATCAGGATGATATTGTTTAGAAAGCTTGCGGTACGCTTTTTTCATTTCATCCTTTGTTGCGCTCTTACTTACTCCAAGCACTTCATAGTAATCACGCTTGCTCATAATTTCTCACTCCCGAATTCTCACATAAAGTAAATTGTATCACTCGATTTAGCCTGATTGCAACATATTGTTTAAGTATAGAAGGTGTTTCCATACCCGTAATCTATTCAATCTTTTCTGATAGGTCATTTCTTTACTCATGAAAAAAAGTCAAAGTCAAGACAAGCCTGACTTTGACTTTCCTTTTGCGGGATGAAGTCACTCATTTCCGCTCAGTATTATTTTTTATCGTCGTTTACTTCTTCATATTCAGCATCAACTACATTGTCATCTTGTTTAGCGCCTGCTGCACCTTCAGCACCTTGTTGCTGTTTTGCAGCTTCTTCATACAATTTCATAGATAATTGCTGAACGATTTCTTGAAGCTCATCTTTTTTCGTTCTGATTTCTTCAAGCTCATTTTTCTCAATAGCAGCTTTTAATGCATCTTTCGCTTCGTTCGCTTTTGCAACGTCAGCTTCGTCTACTTTACCTTCAAGATCTTTAAGAGTCTTTTCAGTTGTGAACACTAGCTGATCTGCTTCATTGCGAAGTTCAACTTCTTCTTTGCGCGCTTTATCTGCATCTGCATTTTCTTCTGCTTCTTTTACCATGCGTTCGATTTCTTCATCACTTAAACCTGTTGAAGATTTAATTGTGATTGTTTGTTCTTTGTTTGTGCCTAAATCTTTTGCACGAACATTTACGATACCGTTTTTATCAATATCGAATGATACCTCAATTTGCGGAACTCCACGCGGAGCCGGAGGAATATCCGTTAATTGGAAACGGCCTAATGTTTTATTATCTGCAGACATTGGACGCTCACCTTGAAGAACATGGATGTCTACAGCTGTTTGGCTGTCAGCAGCCGTTGAGAACACTTGTGATTTGCTTGTTGGAATCGTTGTGTTGCGCTCAATTAACTTCGTGAACACGCCGCCCATTGTTTCAATTCCAAGTGAAAGTGGTGTTACGTCAAGTAAAACAACGTCTTTGACGTCACCTGTGATAACGCCGCCTTGAATTGCTGCTCCAAGTGCTACAACTTCGTCCGGGTTAACACCTTTTGATGGCTCTTGGCCAAGCTCTTTTTTGATTGTTTCTACAACAGCAGGGATACGAGTAGATCCGCCAACAAGGATTACTTTATCAATTTCATTTTTAGAAAGACCTGCATCTTTAAGTGCCTGGCGAACAGGACCCATTGTTCTTTCAACTAAATTAGATGAAAGCTCTTCAAATTTAGCACGTGACAATGTCACTTCCAAGTGAAGAGGTCCAGCTTCTCCAGCTGTAATGAACGGCAATGAAATCTGTGTTGAAGATACACCTGAAAGATCTTTCTTAGCTTTTTCAGCAGCATCTTTCAAGCGCTGAAGAGCCATTTTGTCTTTTGAAAGGTCGATGCCGTTATCTTTTTTGAATTCTGAAACAAGATAATCAATGATTACTTGGTCAAAATCATCTCCGCCAAGACGGTTGTCTCCAGCAGTTGAACGAACTTCGAATACTCCGTCTCCAAGTTCTAAAACGGATACGTCAAATGTGCCGCCGCCTAAATCGTAAACAAGAATTGTTTGATCTTGATCTGTTTTATCTAAACCGTAAGCAAGTGCTGCTGCAGTTGGTTCGTTGATAATACGCTCAACTTCAAGTCCTGCAATTTTACCTGCATCTTTAGTTGCCTGACGCTCAGCATCATTGAAGTATGCTGGAACTGTGATAACAGCTTTTGTAACAGGCTCGCCTAAATAGTCTTCTGCATATGCTTTTAAGTGCTGAAGGATGATTGCAGAGATTTGCTGAGGAGTATTCTCCTTGCCTTCTACCTCTACTTTATAGTCCGTTCCCATATGTCGCTTGATGGACATAATTGTGTTTGGATTTGTAATAGCCTGGCGTTTTGCAACTTCACCAACCTGGCGCTCGCCATTTTTAAATGCTACTACAGAAGGAGTTGTGCGGTTGCCTTCTGCATTTGGGATAACCTTAGGTTCTCCGCCTTCTAATACTGCAACACATGAGTTTGTTGTACCTAAATCAATGCCGATAATTTTCCCCATCGTAGAAACCTCCTAATATGTAAGTTATTGATTTACTTTAACCATAGCTGGTCTGATAATGCGGTCTTTTAATTTGTAGCCTTTTTGGAATTCTTCAATGACAACATTGGATTCATATTGATCATCTTCTACCTGCATGACTGCCTGATGAAGATGCGGGTCAAACGGCTGGCCTTCTGCTTGAATGGCTTCAATTCCTTCATTTTGCAGAGCCTGCACCAGCTGGCGATAAACCATATCCATCCCCTGTAATAAGGATTGTGTTTTTTCGTCATCCGTATCTATTTTTAACGCTCTTTCAAAATTATCAAGAGCTGGCAGTATTTCGGTAATCAGATTTTGAGAACGATATTTTTGAGCAGCCTCAAGATCAAGCCTTGCTCTTCTTCTGAAGTTATCTAGATCTGCCTGTACGCGGTACATGCGATTTTCAGTTTCACTAAGCTTTGCTTCAAGCTCTTCAATCTTAGCTTTGGCTGCAGATAACTCATCAGATTCCTGCGCTTGTTCAGCTTGTGTTTCAGAATCCATTGATTCGCCTTCTTGGTTTACCAATGTTTCTTCTTGTTCAGAAGCTGTTCCATTTTCTTTTAAGGTTTCTTTTGCGTCGTTAGTCAATTTCTTTCACCTCCCTTAAAGTGCAAAGCCATGGAAAGGGAGCGGAAAGCAATTTTCCGCTCTCTTACAATATGGACAATGTTTTTATGAGTGATACAGATTAGTTAAGGCTTTGGACATATCTTTTGTGACTCTCTGGAGCAGACTGATAACACGGGAGTACTCCATTCTTGTCGGACCAAGAACCGCAATCCGCCCTATTTGTTTATTATCAACTGAATAGGTTGCAGTGATCAGACTGCAATTTTCCATGGCAATGTTCTGATTTTCTTTGCCAATCTTAATTGTAATCCCTGAATCATAGGCCTGCAGAATATTATATAATTCCTGCTCTTCTTCAATCATTGTCAAAAGCGTTCTGACACGTGAGATATCATTGAATTCCGGCTGGCTTAACATATTTGTTTTCCCGCCGAAATATATTTTTTCATTTGCGTTCATCGTAAATGTTCCGGATAGAACTTTCATGATGGAATCATAGTTTTGAATATGGTTCCTAAGCAAGTTTACAATTTCTTTGTATATTTTGTCATGCAATTCGACAATCGGAACATTAAATAATCGCTCATTTAATATGTTAACCATTTTTTCAATATCCTGCGGATCAATTGTACCTGGAAAAGAAATAGTTCTATTTTCAACATGGCCCGTATTTGTCACAATAATTGCAACAGCTGTATCTTCACTGATTGGAACGATCTGAATTCGTTTCAGCCGATTTTCGTTTACTTTAGGACCAAGAATAATGGACGTATAATTCGTTAAATCCGAAAGAATCTGAGCGGACTTCTGCACTACTTTTTCAAGTTCAAATATACGTTCTGTAAAGACAGATTTAATTGTAACAACATCCATATTCGTCAGTTTCTGCGGAGCAAGCAAGTGATCCACATAATAGCGGTATCCTTTCTCCGAAGGAACTCTGCCTGATGAACTGTGAGTCTTTTCAATGAAGCCCATTTCTTCAAGATCTGCCATTTCATTTCGGATTGTTGCAGAACTGAATGTGATCGATTCCTTCTTAGACAATGTTCTTGACCCTACCGGCTGAGCAGATTGAATAAAATCATCAACAATGACCTGAAGGATTAAAAGCTGACGATCTGTTAACATTATCATCACCTCTGTTAGCACTCTGTATGCGCGAGTGCTAAATCTATAATAAAAAGTATCAAATCAAACGATAATTGTCAATTATTTAGATTAAATTCCCCTATAGTTTATGTTTAATCAACTAAAGAAAGTCAAACAAAAAGACACACGCAAAAACGCCGTCTTTTCTATTTACCCTATTCAGAAGGTACAACACCTAAAAATGCCTGAAAAACTTCATTTCCAAGCAATTTCCCTTTATGTGTAAGGGAAATTGAATCTTGATGATCATTTAATAGGCCTTTTTCTGTTTGTTCCTTGATCTGCAAACCAAACACTTTTGATAAAGGCATGCCAAACTTATCGTCAAATTTCTTTTTGCTCACTCCAGCAGATTTACGCAAGCCAAGAAAAAGTTCTTCCTCCATCTTTTCAGCTTCAGTTACTTGATGCTCATTCTGATAAGGAAAACCTGTATCTTCAATCAGCTGCATATATTTTTTTAAAGGACCTGCATTTGCACGCCGGATATTGCCTGTGTAACTGTGCGCTCCCGCTCCGATTCCGTAGTACTCATCATTATTCCAATAAGTAAGATTATGTCTGCTTTCATAACCGGGAAGCGCAAAATTGCTGATTTCATATTGATGGAAACCGTGCTGCTCCATAACTTCCATTAGATATTCATACATGATGGCTTCTTCTTCCTGAGGAGGAAGAGTCAGTCTTCCTTTAGACATTAAATTATAAAAGACCGTTTTGGGCTCAACAATAAGAGAATACGAAGAATAATGCTGGACATCCAGACCAAATCCGATCTTAAGCGAATCTTTGAAGTCGCTGATTGTCTGCCCCGGCAGCCCGTACATCAGGTCAATGCTTATATTGTCAAAGCCTGCTTTTTTTGCAAGCTCAATACTTTTCATAACATCAGCCGAACGGTGTGTGCGGCCAATTTTTTCAAGCAGCCCATCGTTAAATGTCTGCACGCCGAAGCTCAGGCGGTTTACTCCAAGGTCTCTCATCACTTTAAGCTTTTCATATGAAAGGTCGCCCGGATTAGCTTCTACTGCAAATTCATGTAAAGAAGGGAGTGGCTTAAATTCTTCATTTATAGCTTTCAGGAGCTTTTCCATTTGTTTTTCGTTTAAAGCAGTAGGCGTTCCTCCCCCAATAAAAATCGTTTCAAGGGATTCCGCCGGGTATTTTAAAAGAGTGTTTCTCATTTCCATTTGCATGCTGTCAAGGTACTCATCAACAGGCTGATTTTTCAAAAAGACCTTGTTAAAGTCGCAATAATGACAGATTTGTTCACAAAAAGGAATGTGAAGATATGCAGCTTTGACCATTTTTCTCACCTTCTAATAAAGAAGCCGCAGTGCGTTGACTGCGGCAAATGTTTTTTCTTACGTTATCATAGTTTAAGTTTGAATGTAAACGATCCTGAATTAATTGTCATCCATTTTCAGAACAGCCATGAAGGCTTCCTGAGGAACTTCTACAGAACCAACTGTTTTCATTCGTTTCTTTCCTTCTTTTTGTTTCTCAAGAAGTTTGCGTTTACGGGAAATATCTCCTCCGTAGCATTTGGCAAGAACGTTTTTGCGCATAGCTTTGATCGTAGATCGAGCAACAACTTTTTGGCCGATTGCAGCCTGAATAGGAACCTCAAATTGCTGGCGGGGAATCAATTCTTTTAACTTCTCTACAATGATTTTACCGCGGTCATAGGCTGAATCTCTGTGAACAATAAATGACAAGGCATCAATTTTCTCATTGTTGAGCAGGATATCCATTTTCACAAGCTGGGATGTTTTATATCCAATCAGCTCATAATCAAATGATGCATACCCTTTTGTGTTTGATTTTAATTGGTCAAAGAAATCATATACAATTTCAGATAATGGAAGTTCATAAACGATGCTTACTCTGTTTTCATCCAAATATTGCATGTCGATAAAGTTGCCTCGTTTATTTTGGCAAAGCTCCATCACTGCACCTACATAATCGTTTGGTACCATAACCGTGGCTTTCACGTATGGCTCTTCAATCCGGTCAATCTTTTGCGGATCAGGAAGATTTGATGGATTATCAATGCGGACTTCGCTTCCATCTGTTAAAAAGACATTGTAAATAACACTTGGGGCCGTTGTAATTAAATCGATTTTAAATTCACGTTCAATCCGTTCCTGGATAATTTCCATGTGCAGGAGACCAAGGAATCCGCAGCGGAAGCCAAAACCAAGAGCCTGAGATGTTTCCGGTTCATATTGAAGCGCAGAATCATTCAGCTCCAATCTTTCTAATGCCTCGCGAAGATCGTTGTATCTTGCAGTATCAATTGGATATAGACCGCAATACACCATTGGGTTTAATTTACGGTAGCCTGGAAGCGCCTCTGTTGCACCATTTTTCGCATCCGTAATCGTGTCCCCGACTCTTGTATCGCCGACATTTTTAATGGCAGCTGTTAAAAATCCAACATCACCTACATTTAATTCATCAAGCAAAAGAGCTTTAGGTGTAAAAACACCCACCTCTGTTACTTCAAATTCCTTGCCGGTTGCCATCATCTTGATTTTCTGTCCGACTTTAACTGAGCCCTCTACCACTCGAATATATGCTACTACACCGCGGTATGCGTCATATAAGGAGTCGAAGATAAGCGCTTTAAGCGGCGCATCAGGATCACCTTGAGGAGCAGGCACCTTTTCAACAACCTGTTCCAAAATTTCTTCAATTCCGATGCCAGCTTTAGCAGAAGCGAGAACAGCTTCTGAAGCATCAAGACCGATTACATCTTCAATTTCCTGGCGAACACGTTCAGGATCAGCACTTGGAAGGTCGATTTTGTTGATAATTGGCAGTATTTCCAGATCATTATCAAGAGCCAAATAAACATTCGCAAGGGTTTGCGCCTCAATTCCCTGAGCAGCATCAACTACCAATACAGCCCCTTCACATGCAGCCAGACTGCGGGAAACCTCGTATGTAAAATCGACATGTCCCGGTGTATCAATCAAATGGAAAATATATTCTTCTCCATCTTTTGCTTTATATCTTAATTGAACGGCATTTAATTTAATTGTTATTCCGCGTTCTCTCTCAAGATCCATTGAGTCAAGAAGCTGATTTTTCATTTCCCTTTGAGTCAACGCGGACGTTTTTTCAAGGATCCGATCCGCAAGCGTTGATTTGCCGTGGTCAATATGGGCAATAATCGAGAAATTTCGTATTTTGGATTGTCTATTTAATTTATCTTCTTTATTCTTCATAATCGTTCTATCACTCCTACTAAACTGGCCAATGCACTAAATTTAATTATATCAATAGGGGAAGTAACATTCAACAGGGAAAAGCGGAACGGCCCGTTTAGCTCCGACAGACAGATAAGGATCCGACAGAAAAGGCGCTTTTTGCCTTTACTGGCGGAGCCGTTCTGGCCGAGGAGTTGGGCGGTGGAGCTCGACAATGGGAAAAGCGGAACCGCCCGTTTAGCTCAGGCATGACAGATAAGGATCCGACAGAAAAGGCGCTTTTTGCCTTTACTGGCGGAGCCGTTCTGGCCGAGCGAGTTGGGCGGTGGAGCTGGACAATGAGAAAAACGGAACCGACTGTTCAGACTCGGGCAGACAGATAAGAATTCACCCGAAAAATCCTGGTTTGACTATCCTGAGGAAATTTGTTCTGGCATGAGGGGCCAGGAGTTATTTAACCGAAGCAGGTTTATCCGCTAAACAAATATGGGAAGCCCTAAAACGGACTTCCCTTAAGTATATTCAATGGATCCATTATTGAAACAGGCTTTCAACCAAACCCGCTAAAAATGTGATAAAGCCAGTTATGACTGCATTTGCAAGAGCAGCAAATTTTTTGCCCAGCTGGGAAAAGAAATTGAATGCTTCCATTTCTTCAAGTTTTTCCTGTTTTTCTTCGAGATTATGGCTGACGCCTAATACGGAAGCTTCCAATTCTCCTGATGAATCATTTTTCACTTCAAAAGCGCTGCTCAAATTCGGGTCTTCATACCCCTTCATTTTTACAAGACCTTGATTGGCCTGCTGCATTCCAAACAGAACACCAAGCAGCAATATTGAGCTTAGGACAAAGCACTTTAGCATGAATTTCATCATCATACTTCCCTCTAATCTATTTACCTTATTTTTTTTCAGCAGCTGAATCTGCATTCGCTTTTTCAGCCTGCCAGTAATATTCGCTGAAAATATCCGCTACTGCGTCTGCTGTTCGATTCAATTCATCAAGGTTATTATCAATTCCGCCGAATTCAATTAACATGGCGTTTTGAGTCAGGTCCTGATTATACAGGCTGTTTGATCCTGGTGAATCCTTAAGAAAAACTCCTCTGCTGAGTCCTGGGTATTTCGCTTCTATTCTATTATGAAGCTCTGATGCCAGCTGTTTGTTTTTGTCATGCAGCGGATTCTTTCCTCCGATGACAAATGCCACCTTGGCATATTTTTTCCCGTTAATATCAGCTGTTGTAACTTTATACCGCTGAGAATCACGGTGGATATCGATTACATACTCCAGCTCTTTATTCCCTGCCATCGCCGTTTCGACCGTCGGCCTGGACATAGAGTAGGCTTTTGTAAAAGACCAGCCTTTTTCATTCAGCTTCTTCATGAAATTGGTTTTATCAACGTTTGTTCCTATTCCCTGATCTTCAAGCGATTTTCCGAGCCTGTCTCCAACGAGAGTTACATTTGCTTCAGAATGATAAGCACTGTTTGCATTTTTCACATCTTTTAACATAGGCAAATAGGATTCTGTTGTATGTGTATGGTAAATATAAACAACTTTGCGTTCGCCTGTTGTCGCTATTGGCGGTGTTTTGGACTGATCGGGCTGATCGTCTGCCCCTTTTAAGTCAGCGATTGATGCTTCCCGCTCCTCTAACAGCACCTCTGTCGGCGGCGGTGATTCAATAGGCATCGTTGTATAATCCGTACCTTCTCCTGCAACTACGATTTCGCTGTCAAACAGGGTGAATCCGGGGAGTTCCCTTCCAAGGAGACTCCGCGGATCCTCTGGATTAATGCTTGTAGCCGCTTTAAAAAATAACGAAGAAAAACTTGGAGGTTTAGCCTCTTTAGGCAAATCCTGAACAAAATAGCGATTTTCAAAACCAAGCAGATGAATAAAAGAATCACCTGTAATATTATTTGTTAATTCATTAATTGATTTAGATGTGATCCTATATTCAGGTTTTAGGGAAGTAAGCGCGCCTGAAAGCAAAAATACGAGCATAAACCCGATAAAGCTGAGTGCAAATCCTTTTTTCAAGCTTGTCCCATTCAGAGTCACTATTATTCCGCGATTATTCCGAGAATGCTTCATCTTCTTTCCTCCTTCAAAGCTTGCCTGCTTAACTATATGCAGGAGCCGGAGAAAGTAGACTATATTTTAATGGGTATATGACCTCGCGTTGCTGCTGTCCACCTGCTGATGAAGTGCCTCATTCAGTCCATTTGCAACTACAGTTGCCATGTCTTCAATAAATGTATCCACTTCTTTTGGAGTCACCATTAAATTATGTCCAAGCGGAGATAGAACTTCATGAATCAGTCTTCTTTTTTCTTCATCTTCAAGAGTTCCAATAATCCCAAGGAACTGCTGTCTATGTTCATCAGAAGGAAGATCTTCATCAGAAAGCACCCTCTTTTCTCCAAATGACATCCCGGCGGGAGTGAGCGACTTAGAAGGGCGGTCTCCTTCCTTCATCTCTCTTCCGAAGTGCTTTAAGATAAAGTCAATCGTATCACTTGTGATTGATACCGCATCTACAACCGTCGGAATACCAAGCGCAATAACAGGTATGCCCAAAGTGTCCATGCTCAACTCTTTCCGTTTGTTTCCAACGCCAGATCCGGGATGAATGCCGGTGTCTGAAATTTGAATAGTTGTATTTACACGCTCTATCGATCTTGCAGCCAGCGCATCAATGGCAATGACAAAATCCGGTTTGCTTTTTTCAATAATGCCGGTAATAATATCACTTGTTTCAATCCCGGTAATTCCCATTACTCCAGGTGAAATAGCGCTTACCGGCCTGAAGCCTTCCTGCACATTTTCAGGCTGAAGCTGAAATAAATGACGTGTAACAAGAAGGTTTTCGACAACACGGGGACCAAGCGAATCTGGTGTTACATTCCAGTTGCCGAGTCCCACAACTAAACAGCTTGCATCCTTTGGAATCTTCAGACCATCCATAAAACTGCTGAATTCTTTTGCAAATATGTCGACAACCTGATTTTGCAATGCTGTATCTTTTTGGCGAATCCCCTGCACTTCAAGTGTCAAGTAATTTCCCGGCTTCTTTCCCGTAAGCTCTGCACCCTTTTCTGTAATTTGAAGAGATGTTATTTTAACTCCATTATCGTCCCGCTCTTTGACAATAACGCCTTCAATCTCGGGTGATTTCTTTTCGGGCTCAGATGTTTTAGATTCAGATGCCATATCACGTGCTTCAATGGCCAAATCTGTTCTGACTGAATACATACTCAAATCTAAAGGTTCTTTCACTATCATAACCTCCTGGCTGCATAGTCTTTCTTATTCTGTATTTTTGCCTTAATTTGCAGGTTTCATTCTTGACAGATATAAGCCGTGATAATTTCCTTTACAATTATATTGCAATCTATATGTCCGTTTGATAAAATATCACTTGTTCTTATTATTGATGAAAATGTCGAGTATAATAGATCTCGAATGCTTTTTAGGAGGTGAAACGAATGCCAAACATCAAATCTGCAATCAAACGCACAAAAACTAACGCTGAGCGCAATGCACACAATGTTACAATCAAATCTGCAATGCGTACTGCTATTAAAAGAGTAGAAGCTCTAGTTGTTAACAATGATGCTGACAATGCAAAAGCTGCACTAGCTGTAGCTTCTAAAAGAATTGACAAAGCTGCTCAAAGTGGTCTAATCCACAAAAACGCTGCTGCTCGTTACAAATCTCGTTTAACGAAATCTGTAAACGGTCTTTCAGCATAATAAAAAAATCCTCTTCCCGAGAAGAGGATTTTTTTTATGGACTTTATTTGAATAAGCGGAGTAAAAATAATTCAACAGCAAGTCTTTTGTCCATTTTTCCGGTTTTCATTTCATAGTCTGCCTCACCAAGCTGTTTCATGATCGATGTCAGTTCTGAGGTTTGAAAAAGCTGCGCCTGCTGCATGGCTAGTTTCACACGGAATGGGTGCACCTTGAGGTTTCCCGCAATTTGCTGCTGTCCATATCCCAGAACAGACAGTTCTTTCACTTGAAGAATCAGTCTGAATTGATTAATCAGCAAAGATAATATTTTTATCGGTTCCTCGTTTGCTTTCAGCAAATCATAAAAAATCTGCATGGCACGAGTTCTGTCTTTGCGGATAACCTTCTCAATCAATTCAAAAATATTCTGCTCAAGTGTTCTTGAAACAAGTGCAGAAACAATGTCCTCCCTTATTATTCCGCCTTCACCCGTATATGTACTCAACTTTTTCATTTCTTGTGAGATGGCCATTAAGTTTCCGGCTGTCAGCATATAAAGCTGATCTCTTGCTGAATTTTCAAGTGCAATGGCATTTGCATCTGCCAGTTCATTCATCCATTTCTTTGTTTCATGCTCAGAAAATCCATTCATCTCTACAGCTTCTGTCATTTTTTTGACAGCTTTTGTAATTTTTTTTCGTTCATCAAGCTTTTCAAATGGGGCCACAATAACCAAAATGGTATATGGAGCAGGACTTTTTAAATATTCCTCTAATTTATCAATGCGGTGTTCTATTTTTTCTTTCTTCTTTTCACTCGTTAAAAATTGAGGATTCTTAAGAATAACCACTCTTTTTTCACCTAGAAAAGGAAGTGTTTCTGCATCCTCAATGGCGGACTCCAATGGGACCTCTGACAGGTCATACTGCGCAAGATTAAAATCAATCTCTGAAGGATCCAGTGCAGCTTCAATAATAAGCTGAACGGTTTCCTGAATAAGGTAAGATTCCTTTCCAAGAAGCAGGTATGCCGGCTTCAGCTGTTTATTTTTTATATCTTTCCAGACATTTGATATCATTTTATCACCCAGTTTCAATCATTCTTTTCTAATCGTATCGGTACCCTGCCTGTTTAGCAAGTGCGGATTATATAAATGGGCAAAATGAATAGGGAACAGGCTCAGCCGGTTCCCATATATATAAACGCCACCGCATATGCCCCAGGATACATGTGCAGGTAAGCGATCAATATGTTGTATATATTTTTCTCACTCTGATCGGTTAATATATGTGTAAAGTGTTGTCAAAACCTGATTGGAAAATGATAGATTTTTTAAATGATTTGGCTTATACTATAAGGCATATAGGAGGGGTAAATTGTGAATGAATTTGAAAAGAATGTTCAAAGCAAACGCAACGATGCAGTAGACTCAGGAGTAGGATTTGTCGTTTCTTTTGGCTTTTTTGCCACTATTTTCGTATTAGCGACAGTTATTAAGTTAATCGGTTCATGACAACCCTTACATAGAGACTGCAGAGCAGTCTCTTTTTCATTGTCTAGCTCTAGCACCTGACTTCTCTTTCAGAACGGATCTGCCTCACATAGCTGCCGTTTTTTTATTGCAAAAATCATTTATCTGATACGCTATCGTATGGAGGCTGAACGGAAAACGTTCCACTATCTCCATTAAATTTAAAAGTAATCGAACCATGATCCTTCGTTTGAAGAATTTCCATCCCGTATTTCTGAAGCAGCCCGATCACTTCATTATGAGGATGATTATACCGGTTGTTCTCCCCTGCTGAAATCAAAGCAATCCTAGGCTGAAGCTGCTTTAAAAACAAATCTGAAGTAGACCCCTTGCTTCCATGATGTCCAATCTTTAATACATCGGTTTTTAATCCTTTATATTTTTCTAAAATACGCTTTTCTCCTTCGTGCTCAAGATCACCCGTAAACAGCCACTTTAAGCCCCCAATCTTAGCAAATATAACGAGTGAATCGTTATTTTCACTCTCTGACAAATTGATTGGAGATAAGATGTTCAATTTGAAAAATGAGTCAGATACAGCGTCCCCGCTTTTCAATACGGATACCTCCGTTCCTGTACTTTTCGCTTTATCAATGATTTTCTGCTCAAATTCTCCTCTTAAAAAACCTAATGGCACAATCAACTCTATGACACGAATTTCATCAAGAAGTTTGGTAACCTCTCCCGCATGATCTGCATCTCCATGAGTCAAAATCAATTTATCAAGTGTTCTTTTGCCTTTTGATTTCAGGAAAGGAATAAGGGTATCTTCAGAAATCGAATATGGATTGCTTTTTTCTTTCCATTTTTCCTGATTAAATGAGAGGATTCCGCCCGTATCAATTAAGTATGTCCCCTGATTATGCGGTGCTGAGAGATAAATGGAATCACCCTGACCGACATCAAGCATCACGATCTCGCCTGTCCTTACGAAATACTCCGATTCGTGCTGATAAAAAAGGAGAAGAACAATGAATAAAACGAATAGCCGCATTTCTTTCAATCGATTTGACTTCTCGTAAACGATAAAAGCCAGGCATAGGAAAACGATGAAAAGAAAAAGAAACGGAAAAGATGGCTTGCCAAACAGAAGCATGAAGGAAGGCAAGCTGTTGATAAACAGAACTATGTTATTGCTTATTTTCAGCAAAAAATCCGTTACGGCGATGAGGAATGAGCCTAATGGAGAAAAAATATGCATCCCAAACACTGAGGCCAGTGATAAAGGGAGAATGACGACAGAGTAAAACGGCACAAATAGAATATTCATTGGCAGGCTTAAAAGGGAAATTTGATAAAAACTGTACAAAATAATTGGAAGGGATGCGAACAGGGCTACTGAAGAAACTGCCAGCAGCTGATAAAAGCGGATTGTGATTTTTGATAAAGTCTTTGCTGACAGGATAAGAGCAATACTTACAGAAAAGGACAATTGAAATCCAACATTAAATAAATAATATGGATCAGCAGCTAGCAGAACAAGAAACGTAACAGAAATAACATCAATCGTGGAAAGCTGCAGCCTCATTTGTTTTGATGCAAGATAAAGCATGCTCATCCCTGCAGCCCTGAGAACAGAGGGCGCTCCTCCAGCGATTATGCAGTAAACCGGCAGCGACAGGATTAAAAGAAGTTTCGTTTTTTCATGCGTCATTCCTGTTCTGATCAAGATATAGTAGAGCCCGGAAACTAAAATTCCGACATGGAGACCGGAGATTGCAAGCAAATGGACGATGCCCAGCTCCTGATATGCCTTGTTTATATCCTCGGAAATTTGAGAACGTTCCCCGTACAAAAGAGCTTGTACAATCCCTTTGGATTCCTCCGGAAAAACATCAGAAATAAATTGAATACCATCTTGTCTGTATTCTTTCAATTTTTCTAATAATGTTTTTTCTGGATTCCTGCATAGATGAATAGAATCGGCAGTCAGCACCCAATGGATTCGATTGTATTTTAGATAATCTGAATAATCAAAAGCATTCGGGTTCGTTGCATGTTTAGGGGGCTTTAATTCCCCCTTAAATGTACAGGATGTACTGATTTCCAATAGCTTGAACCTGTTTTTCTCTTCCTCTGATCTGAAATAGTATACGGCAATTATCCTTTCTTTGTTTACATTTATAACCCCTTTCAATTGATTCCCGTCTATTTCCGGAAATTCAGCGAATTTGCCTTGAACGGTAATTCTGCCCTCAGCGAATCCTGAAACATTGCCTTTTTCTACTGCGGAAAAATGAAGAATGAAGAGAGTGAAAATGGCCATACAGCCAATCAGCAAAGTCATTTTTTTGCGTAAAAGAAGATGTGCATAAAAGAGAAGAATAATGAAGAGGGAAATCGGGTGGAATGGAAATTTTGCAGCAGCAACGGCTAAACCGGCTGCTGCCGCAAAATAGATGAGCTTTCCTTGATAGCTTATTTTAGTCATGCCGAAATTATACGTTGCTTTTGAACAGCTTTTTTGCTTTTTCTAAAAGCGTATTCCGGTCAGCGTCATCATTTAATTTTCCAAGCAATTCATCAATAAATTTTCTCTGTTCAGAAGCTAAAGGGTCCGAATTCGCCTCAACCTGCTCTACATGAACACCTGCATGTTCAAACAGCTCGGCTGCATACGGGTGATTTTTGTAGCTTTCAGCAAAATAGACCTTTTTGATGCCGCTTTGAATAAGGGCTTTGCAGCATTGCAGACAAGGAAAATGTGTCACATATATTTCTGCTCCTTCGGTCGGCACGCCAAATTTAGCACATTGCAGTAAAGCATTCATTTCTGCATGAATGGTTCTCACACAGTGATTATCGATGACATAGCATCCCTCATCAATGCAATGGACACCTCCTGCAATCGAACCGTTATATCCTCCGGCAATAATGCGCTTGTCCCTGACGATTGTTGCTCCTACTGCAAGGCGTGTACATGTGCTTCTTAGGGCAAGCAGATGACTTTGCGCCATAAAATACTGATTCCAGGAAATTCTGTTCATGTTATCCCCCATTTATAGTAGTAGCTATTGCTCTTCCTTTAGTGTATCGATAGAAGGAAAAGCCCGTCAATTCATTTTACAGTAATACTGTCTTTTAATTTTTCGAATGATTTTTCTCCTATTCCTGTAACGTTCTTGAGATCCTCAATCGTTTTAAATCCCCCCGCTTCTTCCCGGTAAGAAAGAATGGCTTCCGCCTTTGCCGGGCCAATTCCTGTAAGCGTTTGGAGCTCTTCTGCTGTTGCTTTATTTAGATTGACCTTCTGTTCTCCCGCGTCAACTCCAGCTGCTGCAGGCAGCAGAACGTTATCTTCTGCTGTCTCTCCGCGTTTTGGGATATAGACAACCATTCCGTCTTCAAGCATCGCTGCAAGATTGATTTGGACGGCATCCGCAGCTTTCGTTAAGCCGCCAGCTTTTTCAATAACATGATGAAACCTTTCTCCATTCTTCATTTCATATACACCAGGCTTTTGAACTTCCCCTTTTACATCAACAATGACTGTCTGCTCTTCATTGGCAGCATCTGAATCAGGCTCGTCTTCTAAAACCTGTTCTCCGGTTAATAAAGCAGCTTCATCTTCGTCCATTTGAGAGCTTTGTACGGCAGGAATTGAGTTTTGCTGCGTTTGATACAGAAACAGCGCTGCAGCAATTCCTATTAAACCAAGCAAGTATTTATATTTTTTTAGAATTTCCATTCATTACTCCTTCATGTGATTCATATTTGTTCAACTTATTTCATAAAGTGTAGGAGAAAGTATGTTAAAGGAGGGGATGAAACATTGAACGCAGGCTTTATTGGAACAGGGAATATGGGGAAAATATTAATTGAAGCGTTTATTGAATCGAATGCACTTAAGCCCTCAGCCATTCATATTACGAATCGTACGTTTGAGAAAGCTGCAAACCTGAAAAAACAGTATCCAAGAATTAACTTATATTTAACACCTGAAGAAATCGCTCGGCAATCTGAGCTTATTTTTATATGCGTAAAGCCGCTTGACATTCACCCCCTTTTAGTTAAATTATCACCCTACTTACGAAAAGATCAGTGCATTATCTCGATAACCAGTCCCATTAATGTTGAGCAGCTTCAGTCTATTGTTAATTGTCAGGTCGCCCGTGCCATACCAAGCATTACAAACCGGGCTCTATCAGGTGTTTCTTTACTTACTTATGGAAACTGCAGTCCATCTATGCGGAGGTCAATCGAAGAATTATTTCAGGCCATTTCAAACCCTTTTACAATTGAAGATCACATAACAAGAGTTTCATCCGATATTGTCAGCTGCGGTCCGGCCTTTTTCAGCTATCTTCTCCAAAGATTTATTGATGCGGCAGTCAGAGAAACGGAAATTACAAAACATCAGGCTGTCCAATTAACGAGTGAAATGGTAATAGGGCTTGGAAAGCTTTTAGAGAGCGAACTGTATACACTTCCAACATTACAGGAGAAGGTATGTGTAAAAGGAGGAGTAACAGGCGAAGGCATCAGTGTAATGGAAGCAGAGATTGGTGAGGTGTTTGAACACTTATTTCAGAGAACCCACAGGAAATACAATGAAGACTTAAGAGAGGTAAAAGAACAATTCGAAAGGTATGAGTGATACCTAAGGAATTCTCCATTCAAATTATATTTTCCTTCCTGCCAATAAAAAAACCATCGGAAAAATCTTAACGTGTTGACTTGTATAATAATATTATTTTATTCAGCACAAATCGCAGATAATACAAGAGTAAATTCACAATACAATTCACAAAAAAGAGCTTGGATATTTTACCAAGCTCTTTTTCATTTCTTGCTATCTTTTTTTTATTTAAGTAACTTTATTTCCCTTTAATATCTTCGTCACTTTTGTATTCTAAAAGATCTCCTGGCTGACATTCTAAAGCCTTACAAACTGCCTCTAAAGTTGATAACCGAATCGCTTTTGCCTTTCCATTTTTCAATATAGAAAGATTCGCCATCGTTATTCCAACCCTCTCCGATAGTTCTGTAACGCTCATTTTCCTTTTAGCCAGCATCACATCAATATTGATTATAATTGCCATGTCATTCACCTCAGACCGTTAAATCATTTTCTGATTTTATATCTATAGCATTTTTTAATAGGCTTTGAAGAACAGCAGCAAAGACTGCAATCACCATTGAAGCAAAAATAACGACCAATCCGATTAATATGATACCTGGGGCGTCGTCTATCTCCGCCATGAGATAAAAGAGCGGCATGCCTGCCACATACAAGATACTGATTGTGATTGCACAGTATTTTATATTTTTTAAAGCTCCTACAGATAATTCCGAGAAAGCTTTGTTCTTGTCAATATAGCTTAAAAGTTTAAAAGCTTGAAATAGAGCAAAGTAAAAAGGTATCGCCGTTACATACAAATAGATTAAAACGAGATATTTCATATAAGAAATATTTGGAAACAATTCTTCTGCAAACTTCGCTATCTCAGGCACCACAAAGATGCACAAAGCAAGAATCGGAACTCCAATAAGAATAACAGCTATCTTTAAAAAGAGTGTTGACACTCGTTTCATAAAAAGCACCTCACTTATTTATTGTCAATTTGACACTAACACATATTTTATCGTTTTACAATAAAACATTATTCATTTTCAGTATATTTTTATTGCTATAAAAACACTTTTAATTTTAGACAATAATAAAAAGCTTTCCTCATTTCACAGAAATGCTCAATAACATAAACCTATCCAATTTAAAACTTGTTCAAAATTAAATTCACATAAACTCCAATAATTGTTACTATATACGATAAATCTTGTACAAATTCATGTGTGAAAATATGCATATTTTATGAAAGAATACTTTTAACTCAACAAAAAACGCACGGTGAATTTCAATGCGAAATTCCGTGCGTTTTCCTTTGTTATTTAATGTTTGCACCTCTGAAGGTAAACCCCTAAAAAAATCCGATGATTTTTATTTCTTTGCAGCAACAAAAAAGATTCTCTCAGATTGTTGTTCAGGAGGCTGATTTTTAAAATCTGCACTGACCTCAAGCAAAGTAAATCCAGCTTGAACAAGCATTTCTTCATATTGCTTAACAGAATAAGTTCTTTGAGTATGATATTCATCGAATCGTTCATACATTGAGCCCCTTCTTACAAAAAAGGACAAATCATGTTCAATGCTGTCCGGCGCATCTCCAATAAAGCTGTTCCATATATAGCTGACTTCATCGTTATTATCAGCAAATGTTGCTTCATTAAATATTTCATGTATTTTGTATAATGAATGCACATCAAAAACAAGAATCCCGTCTGGAGCAAGCTGATCAAATACAGCATGCAATGCAGCATGAACATCTTCTTCCGACTGAAGGTAATTAAGTGAATCACAGCATATGAAGATGCCGTCAAATAATTGTCCAAGTTCACCCGGGAATCTCATATCATGCTGAAAATAAGGAATGCTTAATCCCAATTCAGCCGTTTTCTGAAAGGCAATCGAAAGCATTTCTTCACTGATATCCATACCTGTAACATGGTAACCTTTTTGTTTCAGCCTGATGGAAATTTCTCCAGTTCCGCAGCCTAAATCAAGCACATTGGTGCCGCCATTTCCGAACTTGGACATCCTTTCATGAAGAAATTCTGTCCAACGCGTATAAGGAGCCTCTTTCATCAGTTCATCATAAATCTCGGCAAACCCTTTATAAATCATTGTGAAAGGACACTCTCCAGATTTTCAGAAGGTGCATCTCCCCAAAGCTTTTCAAGCTTGTAATAGTTGCGCTCGTCTTTATGGAAGACGTGTGCAACTACATCACCCATGTCAATCAGCACCCATCGTGCTTCATCAAACCCTTCCAGACGTTTCACTTCAATGCCGTTTTTTCCCGCCTGATCCTTCATCTCTCGTGCAATTGCCTGCACTTGTTTGTCTGAATTTCCGTGACAAATTAAGAAGTAATCAGCAATTAATGAGATTCCTTCCATTTTCAGAGCTACGATATCTTCTCCTCTTTTGTCATCTGCTGCTTTTGCTACAATTTCCAACGTTTCTTTACCAGTCAATATAATGTTCCTCCTTTTTCTTCAAAAACCAAAAAATTATAAGATTGCAGAGTCTGCGGATAGATTGGCTGATTTTTTTTCAGCAAAAATAAAATCGTATTTTTCATCGACACTATCAGCGCTTTGTTTAAATCGTTCTTTGCAAGTTCTCTTACTTCATCTGCACCGGGAAAGATTCTGCCCGGTTCAATATAATCTGCTACGTATATAACTTTATCAAGCAATGTCATATTTTCTCTTCCTGATGTATGATACCTGATTGCATCCAGAATTTCTTTATCCTTAATTCCTGCTTCTTTTTCTGCAAGATAAGCACCAACAGGAGCATGCCAAAGTTCCGGACTGTGAATCAACAATTCCTTAGTCATATTCTGCTCGATAATGATTTGTTTCATCTCATCTTTACTGCGAAACTTTGCATAGTCATGAAAAATGGCAGCTGTCTCGGCTTTTTTCACATCCGCTCCATATAGCCTTGCGAGTACAATTGCCGTTTCCATTACCCCGATTGTATGCTCATATCTGTGATCTGTTAAATGTTCCTTCACTAGTGCTAATGCTTTTTCACGTTCCATATAAGTGATTCTCCTCAATATAGCCTCTCACTTCATCCGGCAGTAAATAATCTGTCGTATGTCCGTGTCTTATCCGCTCTCTAAGCATAGTAGAAGATACTTCAAAGATTGGCGCATCGACTTCAATGACTGGATATTCTGTATCTGATTCAAAGCCTGCACGTTTAACGCCAACAAATTGAACAAGTTCAATCAGCTGATCAATTTTATGCCATTTGGGCAGAAACTCTATCATGTCTGCTCCAATAATAAAGTAAAACGAGCAGTCTGGATATTGGTTTTTCAGCAATATAATTGTATCGTATGTGTACGACGGGCCATTTCTCTCAAATTCAATGCTCTGCACCTTAAATCCTGGCCGCTTTTCTGTACACAACTGAAGCATGTGCAGCCTATGTATGCTGTCAGTTGTGACTTCACTGTCCTTGTGGGGCGGATTTTGGTTTGGCATAAACCAAATTTCATGAAGATGAAGAGAATGCAATACTTCACTTGCCATTAATAAGTGCCCAAAATGGGGAGGATCAAATGTACCTCCAAATATTCCGATTTTCCTCATCATCTCCACCTCTCTATTTATCTAGGCAGCTTAAGTTGTTTATTTTCTTTTGATTCTTTATATAAAACAATTGTATTGCCGATCACTTGAACAAGCTCAGCTTTTGCCCCTTTTGACAGCGCTTCTGCTACTGAATCGCGATCCTCTTCACAGTTCTGAAGAATACTGACCTTAATCAATTCTCTGACTTCAAGCACATCGGCGATCTGCTGGATCATATTTTCATTAACCCCGCCCTTGCCCACTTGGAAAATCGGGTTTAAATGATGTGCTTCTGCACGTAAAAAACGTTTCTGTTTACCAGTTAACATGTAAATCCTCCTAATTGTTCGTAAACTAATTCACTCATTCTTGCTGTATCCGGCTTTTCACCGGTCCATATTTCAAATGAAAGAGCCGCCTGATGAACAAACATCCCGACTCCATTCAATGTTTTTGCTCCGGCCACTTCTGCTTCCTTTAAAAGGGCTGTCTTCACAGGATTATAGACGATGTCACTCACAATAGAACCTTTTTTAAGGTTTGTCACCTCAAACGGCTTCTGCGAAGTATTCGGGTGCATCCCGATCGAAGTTGTCTGAATGATGACATCAAAGTTTGAAAGTCTTTTCTCTGACTCGCTGAGCGAAAGAACACTTCCGGCACTTCCAGCAGGACACTCCTCCATAAGCTGCTCTGCTTTTGTAAGGGTTCTGTTGGCAAGATCAATGTTCCCGCAGCCCTCAGCAGCCAGAGTGAAGTAAATCGCTCTTGCCGCTCCGCCTGCGCCAATAATTAAATACCTCTGCTCGTGCAGAGGTTTGTTCATAAGAGGTTTTAAAGACTGTAAATATCCCTGACCATCTGTATTATACCCAACTAAACAGCCATCTTTATTCAGAACGGTATTAACCGCTCCGAGGAGTTCAGCACTCTTATCAAGCTTATCTAAAAATGGGATAATAGAAACCTTATGCGGAATTGTCACATTAAAACCTGCTATTCCTAAAGCCTTCATTCCTGCTATCGCAGCCTGTAAATCATCTTTCTCAACATGAAAAGCATGATAGGAAGCTTTTATCTTTTTTTGCAAAAAAGCATCATTGTGTATAAGCGGTGACATGGAATGCCCGACAGGACATCCAATCAGTCCATATACTCTATTCATAAAGTCACACCCAATCAGATTAATGATGGTCTTAATGTAACATTTACACCTTTAGGGGCATACGCCGTTACTTTCTTGTTCCCTTCGTTTACCGTCACCCAGCCAAGTCCGGAGAAAACAATATCTGTTTTATCTTCCTTGATTGTAAATTCATGTGCAGTAAGTTCAGGGAATTCTTCCAGCTGCTCCATTCTTGGAGGCGTAAGCATATCGCCTGCGTGCCTTTTGTACAGATCATCTGCATTTTCCTGTTTCGTCCGATGTATATTCAGTTCGGAAGGGACATAGCATGTCAAAGAAGTTCTTCCGCCGCTTATATAATCCAGGCGTGCAAGTCCGCCGAAGAATAAAGTCTGCATTTCATTTAATTGAAAAACCTTTGGCTTGACTTCCTTCTTGGGAGACAAAAGCCTGAGGTCGTTTTTATCCACGAAATGAGCCATTTGATGATGATTAATGATTCCAGGTGTATCATATAATGATGACCCGTCATCAAGCGGAATCTCAATTAAATCGAGAGTAGTACCTGGGAAGTGAGAGGTCGTAATAACGTCTTTTTCTCCCGATACCTCTTTAATAATCCGGTTAATAAAAGTAGATTTTCCAACATTCGTACAGCCCACTACATATACATCCTGACCTTCGCGGTATTGCTCAATCGCATCGGTTACTTCCGGAATGCCCTGTCCTCTCGCAGAACTGATCAGAAAAACATCAACAGGATTTAATCCAAATTCCTTCGCTTCACGCTTCATCCAGCTGATTAATTTTTGCTTCTTAACGGATTTTGGCAAGATATCCGCTTTATTTCCAACAAGCAAAATTGGATTTCCTCCAACGAAACGCTGAAGACCATTCAGCCAGCTTCCGTTGAAATCAAAAATATCCACGATTTTCACGACAAGAGCATTTGTATCTCCTATACCGTGCAGAATCTTCAGGAAATCTTCATCAGTTAATGAAACATCTTGTATTTCATTGTAATTTTTCAGACGAAAGCATCTTTGGCAAATAATAACTTCCTTTTGCAGGGCACTCTCAGGCGCATATCCAAGCTCGTCTTGATTTCCCGTTTGAATCTTTACACCGCAGCCAATGCAAACAAATTGTTCTTCTATCACTAGTTTAATCCTCCCATTGAATTAAGCCTTTTCTTTTAAGAGCAGCTAAAATTCTGCGTTCAATTTTACGGTTAAACCTTGTTACAAGACCATCCGTAGAAGCAACTGGCACAACTAAAATGGTATGAAAACCATTGCGGTTTCCTCCGAGAACGTCTGTTAAAAGCTGGTCACCAATGACAACCACATCTTTTTTTTCCAAATTCATATTCTTCACAGCTCGTCTGAATGCTTTGCCCATAGGCTTTCTCGCTTTATATATAAATGGAATGTTTAGCGGGTCTGAAAATGATTTCACCCGTTTTTCTACATTATTAGAGACAATGGTTACAGCGATTCCATGATCTTTCACATCTTTAAACCATTCAATCAGCTTTGGTGTAGCGCTAGGACGGTCCCACTCCACAAGGGTATTATCCAAGTCTGTAATAATCCCTTTCACTCCGCGCTCTTTTAGAGCAGTTGGCGATATTTCAAAGATATTTTTTACATATTCACCGGGCAGGAATAGTTTTAACATTATATAAACACCTCATCGAACATTTTTTGGCCAAATTACATCATATCTGATTTTACACGTTCTTTCAAAAGAAACTTGACATCCGAGGAAATCAATTGGTAGTATTCAATAAATTTTTCGACAAAATTTGTAAAAAATCAACACCTGTGGATAAGATTATGCACATTATACACTCATATAAAATCCTCTACTTAAGAAATTATAAACAAGATATTAACAGCTTATCCACCATCTTCTGTGGATAAGAGAACGATTGTTCTATTTTTTAATTCATGTTAGATTTAATTTACTAGCAGAAAATAACATATTAGTATATGCATGGTGTTGATATATAGAACCCTTACCTTATCCATAATTGGAGGTGCAAGCCGGAAATTCGGCGAAAAGTGATGCGTAAACTATCTGATGAACTATTGATTGAATCGTATTTTAAAGCAACAGAGATGAATTTAAGCGAAGATTTTATTGAATTGATTAAAATTGAAATTAAACGCCGCTCTCTGACTCACGTTTTAAAAGCGTCCAGCTAGCTTTTAAAGCGTGAAGTCCCCTCTTTTCATTTTTTCACAGCCAATACCTCTCCTGCTTTTACTTCCTTCTTCAGTGCAACTGAATCTGCAAAATCAGTTTTGTGTTTTTCAAACAGCAGAACAACTGTAGATCCAAAAGAAAAATAAGCCAGTTCTTCTCCTTTTTGCACCTTTTCATTAGCATGAGTTAATTGAATCGTATTTATAAACATCGCACCTACTTTTACAACCGCAAGATGATTATGATCTTCTTCTTTAATTTCTGTTATAGTCCGGAAATTCTTTGACAGTGGTGATTTTCCGTACATTAAACCCCAGCTGTTAACGGGATAAGATTTATTCCCCAGCTCATACTGTTTAACAACCGTTCCCGAAGCCGGACTATGTATGCGGTGATAATGGCTCGGACTCAAATACAGAACAATAAACGAACCATTTATATATTTTTCTGCTAAAGCAGGATCTTCAAGCATATCATGAATAGAATAAGGCTGATCTTTGACAATAATGGCATCATGTGAAGAAATAGTGCCAAATTGTTCAATGACGGCATCAACAGGACTTATGATATGATTTTGGTTATTATCAAATGTTCTTGCATTTTCTTTTAATTCCCGAATAAAAAAATCATGCAGAGACGGATAGGCATCCATCTGCTTTTTAGCTTCATTTACGTTGACTTGATAAATCTTTGCATAAGACGGAATAATAAAACGGCTGCGGGATGATTCAGCAAATTTCATGATAAACTTTGAAACCGGAAGAGAGTTTGTTAATTCAATTAGATATTGGTACAGTTTTCTTTTCAATTTAGTCCTCCAAAAAAAATTACTTTACTACATTGATTTTGATGCATAGAATAAAAGTAGGATTTATTGGTCATTTATGCAATTATAAGGAAGTGCAATTATGTTTTTTATAAGTTATGTAGACGCAACAGTAAAAAAAATAAAAGCAAATACTGCTAATCTGCTTACCCTCGTAAATCTCGGCCTTGGCGGTTTTGCGATTCTGTATACAATAAATGATGTCTTAAACTTAAGTCTATTGCTTATTTTTCTCGCAGCACTTGCAGACCGGTTTGATGGGATGGTTGCCAGAAAGTTTAATATTGAATCCGAACTCGGTAAGCAATTGGATTCAATGAGTGATATTATATCATTTGGTGTAGCCCCCGCACTACTTCTTTATAAAGGAATTCTTTTTGAGTTGGGTGCACCAGGCGCATTTTTTATCGTCTTATACATTGGATGCGGCGCTTTCAGACTGGCAAGGTTTAACATATCAGACAACTGCGGCTTCTTCAATGGGCTTCCAATTACAGCAGCAGGGTGTATACTGACGTTAAGCTATCTATGGAAGGATTTCATGCCGGCTTCCAATTACATCTTTTTGCTTATGATTTTATCATTTTGTATGATTGCTTCATTCAAAGTCAAAAAAATGTAGAAACACCTCATTCGATGAGGTGTTTTTTTTGGCTATTTGCAGTAGTTATTGTAGTAATAGCCTCCTCCAAGAACAAGGAGGAGAATCAGCAGAACCACAATAAAGGCATACCAGTAGCCAAAACCGGTGTATGGTGCATAAGGATATGGGTACGGATATAAAGCTGGCGGTCCATAAAAGGGTGAACACGAGCGCATTAGAATGACCTCCTTTATCTGACTTTACTGATAAAATATGTGACATGCATCTGCTTTGTATAGGCAGCTGCCATCCATTACAGCGTTTTCACCTGGTTTTCAAAAAAATTGTGCCTATTTTGTGAAAAAAGGGTTTACAATATCTTCTATCGTGGATATAATTACCAATGTAATCAAATTTATGAAAAGGGAGGTCGAATCCAATGTTGATCAGTCAATTAGAAATGAACCAATTAAATATCTCTCTATTCGACCGAACTGGTGCATAATCCTAATTTAGTATTGTCCTTACCGCCACAGGTTGAGTAGTATCTGCCTGTGGCGTTTTTATGCTTATTTTCATATAAACGTATCACGCCACAGGTATGTCCTGTGGCGTTTTACATTTTAAGGAAAATATTTAAAGGAGGTGATAGGTATGACCATCCACTTATTATTTGTTACTTTAACAATTAAACGAAAGCATAAATCAATTGATCAAGTGCAGCATGAAGAACAAGTTTTCAAGTCATATGAAGCAATGATGAACAAATGCTTTCAAATGTACAACGGCAACTAATCTATATTTTCACCACAACCATAAATAGAAAGGAGAGAGTTAAAATGATGATTCAAATGGTTTTAAGAATGCACCTCAATGTGGAGAAGGATACTGCATAGGCGTACCATCCATACATCCGCTGCATCCATCATTTCATTTATTATCAAAAAAAAGCGAAGAAACCTCACAGGTTCTTCGCTTTTTTATCCTTTGCTTTTTTGCTGGTTTTTCTTTTCTTTTTCTGCCCGGTAAAATTCATGAAACATCTTCATTAAGGCCCTTTTCTCGATTCTTGAAACATAACTCCTTGAGATCCCAAGCTCCTTCGCAATTTCCCGCTGTGTTTTTTCCTTCTGAAGATCTAGCCCGAACCTTCCGACAATTACTTCTTTCTCCCGTTCATCCAGAATATCAATGAATTCTTTCACTTTTTCAAGCTCCATATTCAGCTGAATGGTATCAATGACATCCTCTGATTCTGACTTTAAGACATCTATCAGGCTTATCTCGTTTCCTTCTTTATCCTGTCCGATAGGATCATGCAGGGAAACATCTTTCTTTGTTTTCTTAAGTGCTCTCAGGTGCATGAGGATTTCATTTTCAATACACCTTGCAGCATAGGTGGCAAGTTTTGTTCCTTTTCCTTCTGAGTAGCTTTCAATGGCTTTTATCAGGCCGATTGTCCCGATAGAAATAAGATCCTCTGAGTCCTCGCCGGTGTTTTCAAATTTCTTGACAATATGTGCTACAAGCCGCAGATTATGTTCAATCAGCATGTTGCGGGCATGTTCATCCCCAGTCGCCATAAGCCTGAGATACTTCTTTTCATCATTTGCTGACAAAGGCTGAGGGAAGGCATTGTTTTTGACATATGATACTAGAAAGACTAATTCCTTTAATAAGTATCCTAAAGCTGCTAAAACCCCTGACATTGACCCACCTCCACGTACAGAATGTAGGCTTTAGCCTATAAAACATTTGTATGTAAAGCGGGGCCTGTTTGTGTCTGTACTAAGAAAGATTGTACGGAATTATCCTGTATTTATTTAGAATTAAAGCGCATACATTGTGACACTTTTGAGAACCCTATTGATTCTTCCATTTATTTGATCAATAATGGATTTTAGTGATTTGGAGGTGCTTTTTTGAAAAAGTATTTGTCTCTTGCCGCTTTTCTTGTGATTTTACTATTAATGAGCTGCGGAAACCGCTCAGAAAGATATACGATTGTGGCCTTTGGCGACAGCAATACACGCGGCGCCAACTGGACCATCCGCAATTATCAGGATACAGATAAATGGGTAAATTTAATGAAATCCACTTTGCCTGTGAATAACGGGCAGGCTTTGATCCATAATGCCGGGGTTGGCGGTGAAACCACTGAGGATGCAAGGAAACGCTTTAAGCGTGATGTGCTGAAAATGGATCCGGATTTGGTTTTCATCATGTTTGGAACAAATGATGCAGTCATTTTGCCGAATGGGAAACCAAAAGTAGACCGTGCACGTTTTAAAGAAAATCTTCTCTATTACGTGCGAGAAGTAAGGCATGCCGGCGGCACCCCCGTCCTTATGACCTGTTTGCCGATTGTAGAAGGAAACGGCAATGACAAACTATACTACACCCGCTATCCGAAGAAGCTTTATGCTCATACTGATGGAGCCAGGAACTGGCATAACTCATACAACGATATTACCCGCGAAGTCGCATATAAAAATGATGTCACTCTGATAGATAACTGGACAAATATGGTGAAGTTTGCCGGCGGAGATTCGGATGAAGCTTTATTAAATTCAGGTATCATCGATCCATCAGGCAATCATATGACGCCACAGGGAGCAGAACTGATTTATTTATCCATCCTTGAGAGCAAAGTGCTCAATTCTAAATAAAAGAACCCATTCTCAGACTGGAATGGGTTCTTTTTTATATGAAAATTACAGGCAGAAAGCCTGCATGTTCCTTCTTTAAGCATCTTCCTGCTCATCTAAACGCTTCTTATATGTGATGGAACGTTTAAAACAGAAAAAGGCTGCTGCCAAGAAGACTGAAGTCGTCCCCATCATCACATATTCTTTTATTGCGCTGGGTTCTTGGCCCTGTGCGGGAATCAGCATGCCTATATATAAAAAGACACTGACTGCAAGCAGCACAAATGCGTATCTCTTGTAATCAGTCATTAGGTGCTGAACATGTTTTTTATTCATTTTCCTTTTCACCTGCCATAAATGTGTCTCTAATAAAACGATAACATATAACAGCGGTGATTTATGCATGTAAATTCCGGCAAAAGAGGAATTTACTTTAAAGCATTTTTTAAGTCTTCAATTAAATCCTCTGAATCTTCTATACCTACAGAAATTCTTAGTAAACCATCTGTTATGCCAAGCTCCATGCGGCGTTCTGCAGGAATCGAAGCATGCGTCATTTTAGCAGGCATGGAAATTAAGCTCTCAACAGCACCTAAGCTTTCAGCCAATGTAAAATACTTAACTTTTGACAAGACTTCTTCTGCTTTCTTTTCGCTTCCTACATCAAATGAAACCATTCCGCCGAAGCCTGATGCCTGTTTTTTGGCAATTTCATGGTTTGGATGATCAGCAAGACCTGGATAAAACACCTTGTTAACAGCTGGATGATGATCAAGAAACTGGACGATTGCAGCAGTATTTCTTTCATGTGCCTCCATACGCAGCGCAAGAGTCTTAATGCCGCGAATGAGCAGCCATGAATCTTGAGGCCCCAGAACTCCTCCAGTGGAGTTTTGGACAAAGTGAAGCTGTTCAGCCAGCTCCTCAGAGTTAACGACAACAAGCCCTCCTACAACGTCACTGTGGCCGCCGATGTATTTTGTTGCACTATGAAGGACAATATCTGCTCCCATTAAAAGAGGAGTCTGCCAGTACGGTGTGCTGAATGTATTATCTACAATCGTAAGCAGCCCATGTTTTTTAGCAAGAGAGGCTGCGGCTTCTACATCTGTAATTTTAAGCAGCGGATTTGTAGGTGTTTCGATAAATAGCGCTCTTGTATTTTCTTTAACCGCCCCTTCAATGTTTGATAGATCGCTTGTATCAACAAATGTAGAATCAATGCCAAGACGGTTTAACACTTTAGTCATAACGCGGTATGTTCCGCCGTAAACGTCATCTGTTAAAATAACATGATCTCCGCTGTTAAAAAGCATCATAACTCCTGTTATCGCAGCCATACCTGAACCAAAAGCAAAGCCGGCGTGTCCTTCTTCAAGATCCTTAATCAGCTCTTCCAATGCGTGTCTTGTTGGATTACCGGTACGTGAGTACTCAAATCCTTTATGATTGCCGACTCCATCCTGTTTGTATGTGCTGACTTGATAGATTGGCGTTGATACGGCTCCTGTATGAGGATCTCCGACAATACCACCATGAATCATCTTTGTTTTGCGTTTCATCCTATATTCCTCCTTCATAAATTTTTTTGCTTAAGTAACGTTCACTGCTGTCAGCGAAAATGGTTACAATGTTTGTTCCCGGTTTAGCTTTTTCTGCCTCTATCAGTGCTGCGTGAAGGGCTGCTCCTGATGAGCTCCCGACTAAAAGACCTTCTTTTATAGCAAGCTCCTTTACACGGTTAAACGCATCTATATCTAAAACGGTATGAATGCTATTAAAATATGACTCGTCCATATAACCAGGCAGAAATTCCATGCCTATTCCTTCTGTTTTATGCGGGCCGGGTTCACCGCCATTTAAGATGGAGCCTTCTGGCTCAACGATGGCAGTCCTGATATTTTCGTTCTTTTCTTTTAAATATTGGGCTGTGCCCATGAAGGTACCGCCTGTGCCCGCACCGGCCACAAAAATATCAATGCGGCCGCCCAGCTGCTCCCAAAGCTCGGGACCGAGCGTTTTGTAATAAGTAAGGGGATTCACAGGATTGGCAAATTGCTGCGGACAATAAGAACCAGGGATCTCTTCAAGAAGTTCCTGTGCTTTTTTAATAGCTCCCTTAATTCCTTCACCGGTTGGAGTATTGACCACCTTTGCTCCAAGTGCCCGCATAATATCCTGCTTTTCCATGCTGAATTTCTCAGGAACGCACACGACCACATTGACTTTGCGGTGAATCGCAGCAAGGGCAAGACCGATTCCGGTATTGCCTGCTGTAGGCTCGATAATGGTTCCGCCCTCTCTTATTTTGCCGGTTTTAATCGCTTCATCTATCAATTCAACTCCAAGACGGTCTTTAATGCTGCCGCCAGGGTTAAAAAACTCAAGTTTTGCAAAAAGGCGCACTCCTGCAGGCAGTTCAAATTGTGTAATCTCCATCAGCGGTGTATGCCCAATAAGTTCTTCAATGCCCTTTACAACTTTCATTTTATTCACTCCCAAGAATTAAAAAGAGGGATCACCCCGTCTATTAGCTTTTTAAAGCACTCACAATACTTAAAACCAGCTGTGCAGAGTTCTTTGCAGCTGTATCAAGATACTGCTCAAATGAAACATCCGATTCTTTGCCGGCAATATCGGATAATGATCTAATAATGACAAAAGGTACACCAAATTGATGCGATACTTGAGCAATAGCTGCTGCTTCCATTTCTACTGCATAAAGGCTGTCAAATTTAGTGCGGATATATGCCACTTTTTCCGGATCATTCATAAATGAGTCACCCGTTGCAATCAGTCCTTTTACAACTTGAATGCCTGTTTGCCCTTCTGCCTGTTGGGCTGCAATTTCAACCAGCCTTGGATCCGGCAAAAAGGCTGGCGGCATTCCCGGCACCTGCCCGTATTCGTAATTGAATGCTGTAACATCAACATCATGGTGTCTCACTTCAGAAGAAATGACTACATCCCCTACATTCAATGATTGATGAAAACCTCCTGCTGATCCTGTATTGATTACATAATCAGGCTTATATCGGTCAAGTAAAAGGGTTGTGCTCACTGCCGCGTTTACCTTTCCGATCCCTGATTTTAATAAAATCACATCAATTCCTTTGTATGTTCCTGTTGTAAATTCACTGCCTGCAATTGTTTCTGAAGAAGGATTTTCAAGCTGTTCTCTTAATATAGATACTTCCTCTTCCATTGCTCCGATAATTGCTGCTTTCATCATTTAGTCAAATCCTTTCCAAAAGGCGAATTATTGTTTCACTGCTTCCATTAACCAGACAAATTCATTCATTTGTGTAAAGGTAACTTCAAAAGAGTTGCTTTCAAAAATACGGCGCATGACAGAATGTGTTGGGTAATATTCTGTTTCAAGGTCCTTTGCCAAGTTTAAGAAATGCTGCTTTTTCGATTTTTCGATCATGGCTTGATGCGCCTTCTGATCGGTAAAAACAGTGTCAGCAAAAACTATTTTACCACCTTTTCCAAGAAGACTGCCATAGATTCGGACAGCTTTCTCCTTTTCTTCATCTGTTAAATGATGAAAAGCATATGTGCTCACAATCGTTTCAATCTGTTTCTCAGGAACCGGAAATGTCAAAAAATCTCCGTCGCTGATTTGCACTGCGCTGCCAAGCTTTTCTGCAGCCTTTTCACGCATTGTTTTCGATGGTTCAATTCCATATACTATTTTCCCTGTATTCAAAAGCTCATTCGTTAAATTACCGGTACCTACACCAAATTCAAGAATCGTTTTTCCAGATAGCTGTGTGACAGCTTTTAGAATTTGATCATAGCCTGCAAAAACTTCTTTATATTCTTCATCATGTCCACCGACAGTTGAATCATACGAATGTGCCCAATCCTCAAATAACTCTACAAATTCTCTGCCCATTTATGCCACACTCCATTATATGCTGTAAATTTAATAATTCCTATCTGTATACTATGAATTAAAAATTGAACTGTTCTTAATTTACCATAATCCTTTTCATTAAAGCAATGAAAAGACTTTCCATCGGTTACTTTGGTAAAATAATAGGGCATAAGAATGGAGGATTGCCTAATGTTTAAATTGGAGTTTATAAAAGATAAAGTAGAATTTTTTGAGGCAGAGAAAATTACAGATTTAGAAAGAAAGATCAATGAGCAAATTGAGGTTAATAAAGCTATTTTGCTTGAGCTTCATTCTGTTGCGCATCAAATGCATGTGACAGAGGAAGGCAGAAGGTTCTATAGTGCTGCTGTGCATTTTAAAGCTAAATAAATGAGACAAGTGCAAGCGCCTGTATAGCTCAGGCAGGGAAGATAATGATCCCGCAGAAAAGTCCGGGTTTGTCTTTTTTGCCCGATTTGATCTGGCTGGGGAGCTGGGCTATGGAGCTAGACATTAAAACGCAAAAAAAGGTGATATCCGTATAAACCGGGTATCACCTTTTTACATTACCTTGTTTCTGTTTGCTTTAATTTTTCCACTTTAACTGGCTTCCAGCCCTCATTTTCCACCCAGGTAATTTCTACTTTGTAGTTCTGTGTTTTATCCTTGGATGAAATGGTTCCTTTGGCATCATTTGGACTTCCGTTATTGCCGATAAACCAGATTGTCATATCTGATTCACTTAAGCCGGTAGCATAGCTCATCGCTTTAATCATTTCAGCCCAGTCCTGTGAATTCTTGTCATACTGAGCAGTATGAGTTCCAGATTGTGAAGTGCCTACTGGTTTCCAGCCCGGATTTTCTATAATCTGATCAACATTGGAGTTTGGATCTCCTTCTGTGACCACTTCTTCCCCGGCTTCTGATTCTTCAGGCTGTTCTTCAGCATTCTCTTCTTCTTTTGCGGCATCCTCTTCTTCGCTGCCGTCTTGATCTGCTTCAGCGTCTTCTTTCGCTGTTTGTTCTTTATCTTTTTCTTCTTTATTTTTTTCGTTTTCGATTTGATTTGAACCCGTTTCTTCTTCCGTATCTTTTGACGCCTGTTCACTGTCATCTCCGCCAAGCATCAGCTGCGATCCAATAACAAGAATAAGGATGACGACGATGCCAATTAAAATGTTCAGGACAACATTTGCTTTTCGGCGCTTATCACGATTTTCAAAACGTGATCCTTTACTTAGTTTGCTCAAGTGCATTACACTCCTTTATCCCTTTACATTCTGTTTTATTCTATCATTAGAATGAATTTCTATCTAGTAGCAGCATTTTCTAGCCGGGCCAATTCATTTGCCATGTCATAAAAAATACTATTTGCTGAAGATTGGGCACTATGTGTATCAAGTTCTACTACAACCAAGGCATATTTAGGCTGATGTGAAGGGAAAAATCCTGCGAACCATTTATGTACTGTACCCTTTCCTGTTTCTGCAGTCCCGGATTTACCTGATACCTCAAATGGCAAGCTTTGAAACCTTCTGCCGGTCCCTTCTTGATCAGTTACGACTAATCGAAGCAGGTGCTGAAGCTTTGCAGCTGTATAGGGTGAAATATTGTCGCTTTCCGGTTCTTTATCCGGAAACTTAAACATGGTAGTGCCATTTTTATATAAGATACTATCTGCAATTTTCACCTGTTTTTTTTCGCCGCCCCGAGCAATTGCAGCCATCATGTTAGCCACTGACAGCGGTGTGACCCGGACATTTTTTTGTCCGATTGCTGTTTGAGCAATTGCCCGTTCTGCAGTTTTGTCCGTCTTATCTCCCCATAAATGCGGACTTTTCTCTTCAGGAAATTGCTTAAAATCTTCATAATGATAAACCGGGCCGCTCCAGCCTGCTTTTTCGGTTAATCCCAGTTTTCCGGCATATTCATCTATTGTATCTGGGTCTTTTTCCATTAACTCGTTAGCTATTGATGTAAATGTATAGTTGCAGCTTTGAGCAAAACTTCTTTCTAAATTTAAATTGCCTTTATCGTTTTCTTCATCAGGTTCACCGTACATATTCAGACTGCAGTCATATATTCTGTTCTTATCAATTCCGTTTTCAATCCCAGCTGCAGCAATGACTGTTTTAAACACTGAACCGGGTGCAATTGGAGTGAGCATCAGATTCGCATAGGTTTCATGCTCAGATCGGTTCATTTCAGGTTTGCTGACCATGGCAAGTACTTCGCTTGTCTCTGCATCCAGCAGCACGATTCCCCCTTTTTTCACGTTATACCGGTTCATAACATGATTCGTCATATCCTGCATAGAACTGTCTATCGTTGTTTTAACACTTACAGGATAAAAGGGATTAGCATCAGCAATATATTTAACATTAATGCCAAACAGCGGATTTCCGTCCCCGTCAACGTGGTACATTAGTTTCGTTTCGGCGTCTGGAAGCAGAAATTCATCAAATGCTTTTTCGAGTCCTGTAATCCCAATCTGAGTTTTCGAAGATAAATTTTTCTTTTCGGGATATTTTTCTCTAAGCACTTCAGCATTTTCCCCAGTTATACCGATATAATGATCTGCTGCCTGCCCTTTCTTTTTTGTTTGCTGATAAATGGCAAATACACCTGGGATCTCCAAATCATTGATTTCTTTTATGGCGGATTCATTCAGCTCGAACCCTTCTTTTGATCCTAAGAGCAGCGGTTTATCCGCTTCTTCTAATAATCTCTCCACTTTGAAACCTGGAACATTGACAATTGCTGATAGTTTACTGATTGGCCAGTCAATCTTATTCAGAAACGGAAACAATACAAGCTTGGCCTCCTGTTCGTGTCCAAGAGGGCTTCCATTTCTATCTGCAAAACGACCTCGTCCATCATCAATCATGACTTCCTGTGTCCGCTGACCGACGCTTTCCTCAATCAAATTTATGTTTCTGTCTGTAAAAGATTCTGTGTGAATCATCTGGATATCTGCAAGTCTCAAAATTAAAGCAAGCATAGATAAAAAAATGCAAATCGCAATTATTTTCATTCTTTTTCTTGTTTTCATAGAAAAACACCTCGTCTGTAATTAGTGTCGACGAGGTGTTTTTTTATTAAACCTATATTATTTAACGTTTGTAATTTTCACATGCATTTCTCCGCCAGGAGTCTGCACATTGACTTCATCTCCAACTTGACGGCCCATCAGGCTCTTTGCAATCGGAGAATCATTTGAGATTTTTCCTTCAAATGGATCTGCTTCAGCGCTTCCTACGATTGTATATGTTTCTTCATCGCCATTTGGAAGTTCAACAAATGAAATGGTTTTTCCAAGTGTTACAACATTTGTATCGGCATCTTCTACAATGATCTTCGCATTGCGGATCATGTTCTCAAGCGTAGTCACTCGTCCTTCAACAAAAGCCTGCTCTTCTTTCGCTGAATCATATTCGGAGTTTTCTGAAAGATCCCCAAAGCTGCGGGCAATCTTGATTCTTTCAACTACTTCTTTACGCTTAACGGATTTTAAATATTCCAATTCCTGCTCAAGCTTTTCTTTACCTTCAGTTGTCATAGGAAATACTTTTTCTTGTGCCATGATCTCACTCCTTCTAGTATAACTGTCCCCCAAAAAAATTAGGTATGTAAAAAATGCACTGTGATAATGGGGAGGGCAAAACTTTATGCCCTCACACTGCAATATGCATATGCTGAACTTTTCAGGTGATCTTGTGAGGAATAGCCTTTAATGTAGCTTAAAAGCAAGCCTGCGGCTTGCTTTCCTCATAGAGCATACAATGCTCAAGTTTACTTTAAATGAGAATTTTTACTCAGTCAATGATGAACCCTGAGAAACTTTAACAGCCTATACATAATATGGTCACAGTAATCTTTATCTATGCTATGTTATTACAAAATTGCATTTAGTTCAAGAATTGTTTGAATTTTTGTAACCATAAGGTCAATCGCTACGTGATTTTGACCGCCTTCTGGTATGATGATATCCGCATAACGCTTAGTAGGCTCAATGAACTGATTGTGCATCGGCCTTACAACCGAAACATACTGCTCAATCACTGAATCAATTGTTCTTCCGCGTTCTTTAATATCACGGAGCATTCTTCTGATAATGCGGATGTCTGCATCTGTATCTACATAAAGCTTCATATCCATCAAGTTGCGGAGTCTCTCGTCTTCTAGGACCAAGATGCCTTCAAGAATAATCACATCTTTAGGTTCTACTAAGATAACATCCTCTGAACGAGTATGAAGCTTATAATCATATACAGGCTTCTCAATAGCTTCGTAATTCAGAAGCTGTTTAATGTGCTCAATTAAAAGCGTGTTATCAAAAGCAAGCGGATGATCATAATTTGTATTCAGTCTCTCTTCGTAGGGTAAGTGACTTTGATCCTTATAATAGAAATCCTGTTCAAGCATCAGAATGGAATGTCCTTTGAAATGCTCGTAAATGGATTTTGTAACGCTTGTTTTACCTGAGCCGGAGCCGCCGGCAACTCCGATTACTATGGGCTTTTCCCCCATAATCACTTCCCCTTTCGCATCATGTTATTTGGGAAGACTTTTTGATTCGCTTTAAACTTCACAATTTGCAGTGGATGACGGGCTGCATCAAGCTCATTGCCTTCTTCGTCCCATAGTTTATCAATGGTTTGCGTAAAGTTCGAAATTTCAGGACCAAAGAATTCGACTTCATCCCCTGGTTTGAAGAAATTGCGCTGCTGAAGGGTAACCATACCTGTTTCCTCGTTGTAATCAAGGACAAGTCCTGCAAAGTCAAAAGTCGTTTTCTTTCCATGAACTCCAAACATTTGCTCCTCCGTACCTGGAACACCTTCAAAGAATGCTGGCGCAGTGTCACGATTGGCACATTTATCAAGCTCTTCAAGCCACTCTTTTTGAATGACGAAGTTCTCAGGATCCGCACAGTATGCGTCAATGACCTTGCGATACACACTGACAACTGTTGCTACGTAGTGAATGGATTTCATGCGCCCTTCAATTTTCAGGCTGTCGATGCCAAGCTCAATCATTTTTGGAATGGATTGAATTAAATTTAAATCTTTCGGGCTCATCGCAAATGCCGCATCATCCGCGCCAAACAAAGCTTCTTCACCGTTATCAGCAAGTTTATAAAGATCATAATCCCAGCGGCATGACTGACAGCAGCCTCCGCGGTTTGAATCCCTTGCAGTCATATGGTTGCTGAGTACACAGCGTCCGGAATAGGCAATGCACATTGCACCATGGATGAACGTTTCAATTTCGATATCCACTTTTTCTTTCATTTCTTTAATTTCTTCAGCGCTCGTTTCGCGGGCAAGCACCACGCGCTCGAGACCTTCCTCTTTCCAGAACTGAACAGCTTTCCAGTTTGAAAGAGATTGCTGGGTGCTTAGGTGAACCTCAAGCTTTGGCGCTACTTTGCGGCATGTCTCAATAATCATCGGATCGGCTACAATGATGCCTGCTACTCCTGCATCCTGCAGACCCATTAAATATTCTTCAAGACCGTCCATGTTTTCATTATGTGCAAAAATGTTTGTCGTTACATAAATTCTTGCGCCATACTTGTTTGCAAATTGAACACCTTCAGCCATTTCTTCTTGTGAAAAGTTGTCTGCATTTGAGCGCAGGCCAAATTCTTTTCCGCCGATAAAAACAGCGTCAGCCCCGTAATGAACGGCAATTTTAAGCTTTTCTAAATTTCCGGCTGGGGCCAGCAATTCAGGTTTTTTCGTAATGACGCGTTTGCCGTCAATAATTTGTGAGATGTTATCTTTAACAGTTACCATCCTATTTCCTCCTTCATTTCATATTTTTCAGTAAACTGTTTCCTTAAAGAAAAACCCTGTATCTAAAGGCCGGTTTTCAGGCTGAATTTCTTCTATGTCCGCAAGCAGCTGATCTTTTACATCTTCATACTGTTCACGGTCCTCAATACATAAATCAATAGCTTGGCGGTATTTTTTTGTAACCTCAATCAAATACTCAGATGTCTGCAGGACACCATCGATTTTAAACGAGTCAATTCCGCCATCAATCATATCTGAAAGCTCATCAATAATGCACATATCGTTTGGACTCATGATGTGGGTGCCGTTTGCATCTTCATAAATCGGGTACTTATTGCTGCGCTCTTTATCATGGAGGAACATCGTTTTTTCATCTTGGATGCTCTCAATTTTCATAGCTTTTCCTTGGTATTCATAGTAGTTTCCGATCAGGGAGCGTTTTGATTGGAACATGCATGTCATGCCATGAACCTGCACTTCAATCTCCACTTCTGCATTTTCTTTTGTTTCAATAATCGATTCCATGCTTAATTCCCGTGCTAAAACAGCGCGTTTAGCGCCTTTTCTGCCCCAGTAATTGCACGTATACCAGTTGGTTGCTGTCGTTTCTGTATTCCAATGAAGCTTCATTTCAGGAGCTGCTTCTCTTGCAGCCATTAAAACAGCCGGATCACCAAAGACGACCGCATCGACTTTAATCTCGCTTAAGAACCGAAGGTAATCATACAATTCTTCAATTTTCTCATTATGAAAAATAGCATTCATTGCAGCATATACTTTAATGTTTTTTGTATGAGCAAGAGCTGTAGCTTCTTTCATTTGATCTCGGTTAAATTCTCCTGCAAGACGCAGGCCGTAATGCTGTTCTCCAATAACTACCGCAGTAGCTCCTGCTTCAGCAAGAGGGAGAATATCTTCAACTTTTGTCGGTGTAACAATTAATTCTGGTTTATTCATCTTTTTCACCTCGTTTTATACTTACAGCCATTCCATCACCAACCGGGAAAATCGCTGTGTGATAGGCTTTGTTTGACATCAGCCATTCATTGTATGTCCTTATTTTTCTTAAAAGCGCGCGCCGTCTCCGATGAAAGGACATATCTTCTTCTTCAGATGCAACTAATCCTTTGAATAAAACGTTGTCTGTAATTATGCAGCCGTTATCTGAAAGCATTGGTTCGTACATTTCAAAGAACCGCATATACTGACCCTTTGCTGCATCAATAAAAATCACGTCATAAGGACCTTTTTCTTCTATTTGTTCTTTAAGCTCCAATGCATCTCCCTGCAGAACCGTAATTCGGTCTGCTAACGCATTTGCTTCAATATTTATGGCTGCTTGCTTAAATCGCTCTGCATTTCTTTCAGCCGTTACGATTTCTGTTTCAGGGAGCGCTTTGCACATCCGTATCGCAGAATAGCCGATTGCGGTGCCGATTTCTAAAATCTTTTTTGGCTGTTTCAGCACAAGCAGACTAATGAGAACTTCTATTCCTGTCTTTTCCATAATGGGAACGGCGTGTTCAAGCGCGTATTGCTCCATCTGTCTGACTGCTTCGTCTTGATCAGGAAGAAGGCTCTCTATATATGATAAAATCGTGTCATTTTCCATTGTCTTCTCCTTCAAACGGTGCGTATTCACCGTTAAAGTGTGTCTTAAGTCATGAAAATAAGAGTTCTTTCGGAGAACTCTTGTCATTATTTGTTATTTTGTTTATCTTTCTCTACACAACTCGATATATTTTACCACAACAGAAAAGGGAATGCGAATATTTTCACGTTCCCCTCTGTTCTTTATTTATTGGTAATATGCTCTGCTTTAGCTTTGTTGTGCTCTTCAAGTGTTTTTGTGAAAATGACTTCACCTTTTTTTGTTGCCAGGAAATAAAGAAAATCTGTTTTTTCAGGCTCCAATGCCGCTTTCATGGATTGATCTCCGGGATTTGCAATTGGTCCGGGAGGCAGTCCTTTCACCTTATACGTATTATAGGGTGATTTCACTTCAAGATCTTTATAATACACTCTGTCCTTATGTTCCCCAAGTGCATACAGCACAGTAGGATCTGTCTGAAGGGGCATTTCCTTTTCAATCCGGTTGTAAAATACACTTGATATTTTATTCCGGTCAACTGATTTTGTAGCTTCTTCTTCAATCAGAGATGCCATTGTAAGAAATTGATGGACCGATAATTTCTTCTCTTCAAGCTGAGGAAGATAAGGGAATACAACAGTATGCGTCTTTTTAATCATCTCTTCTAAAATAAAATCAAGGGAAGGCTTTTTTTCATAAAAAGGATATGTCGCAGGATAAAAATAGCCTTCAAGAGGATATTTAATATGCTGTCCATATATATCTTTCGTTATGGTTTCCGGATATTTCTTTTGCATCATAGCTATGAACTCTTTATTATTCATCCTGCTGAGAACTTCTTTTTCGGTAAACCCTGAATGTTTGGCTATCGATTTAGCAATGTCCCTTATTTGGATTCCCTCGGGAACTGAAATTTGGAATACAACATCCGTAATCACTTTACCGGATTTAAGACTTGCCACAATATCTTCGATTTCCATTGAGGGTGTTAATTTGTAGTTTCCCGCCTGAAAACCTGACTCATTTTTAAATTTCACATAGTATTTAAATACTCTTTTATCCTTAATGATTTTCTTTTCTTCTAAAATTGCTGCAATTGTGGAAACGGATGATCCTATTGGAATGTTTACATTAATTGCATTTTTGTCCTTTTCATCTACAGGCTGCAGCGCAGACTTTATATATAAATAGCCGCCACCGATTAATCCTGTCATTAAAATGACTATAACAACAAAAATCACAAGGACGATTTTTCGGATGACTTTAGCTTCCTGCTGTTTTTCAAGGAGTTTATTTTGGATGGAATGTTTGTTCGAATCAGCTTCTGACATTATAAAATGTGTCCCCCTTTCATCAAAATGATTATACTACATAATCATTGTTTTTTCGCCAAATTCCAGCATATTTTTAAGGAAAGGTCACTTTAAGAAAGAAAATTCACATTATCGATCTATGTTTGGCAATCCTACCATAGAACTATTATCTCCGGATGATTGACATTTTCTTATTCAGGCAAAAAAAAAAACCGTCATAAGACGGTTTCTTACTTTTCTTCCTCTTCGTTATCAAGGAATGTATTCAGCATCTCTTCTACAAGATCCCACTCTTCTTCTGTTTCAATCGGTGCTAATTCTCCGTCTATCCCGTCTGCTGTCGGTTCGAAGCTTGATGCATGAATTTCAATTTCCTCTTCATCATCCTGCTCGCCAAGAGGGTAGTAAAGCACATATGATTTTCCAAATTCTTCAGATGCAAATGTGAAAAGAATTTCACAAAGCTGTTCATTTCCATTTTCGTCTACTACTGTAATTTGTTTTTCTCCGTGTTCCATTGCAGTCACCTCATCTATAGTTTGCTGTCAGTTTAATTCAGGCTATCCAGGTATCCTTGCAAAATCATCACTGCAGCCATTTTATCAATTACTTTTTTTCTTTTCTTTCTGCTGACATCTGCTGAAATCAATACTCGTTCAGCCGCCATGGTAGACAATCTTTCATCCCATAGTATAACCGGAATCCCAAATTTTTTCTCAAGCTTTAAAGCAAATGACTGGCTTGCTTCACCTCTTGGTCCAACCGTTCCATTCATGTTCTTTGGGAATCCGAGAACGATTTTTTCTGCTTGATGCTCATTCACAATCTGCGTGAGACGCACCAGCCCGAAGTTACCGCCGGCTTCATCAATTTTAATCGTCTCAAGCCCCTGTGCTGTCCAGCCAAATTCATCGCTGACAGCAACTCCAAGGGTTTTGGAGCCAAAATCCAAACCAATAATTCGCATATTAATCCTCTCTATGATGGTGTAAGTACGATTTTACCAATTCCTCAATGAGTTCATCCCGTTCAAGCTTGCGGATTAAATTTCTTGCATCGCGATGACGGGGGATATATGCAGGATCTCCAGAGAGCAGGTATCCAACGATTTGGTTAATCGGATTATAGCCTTTTTCTTTCAAAGCATCGTATACAGTGAACAGAACTTCATTCACATTTGTTTCCACTGCTTCCTCAGAAAAGTTAAACTTCATCGTTTTATCAAAGGAACTCATCACTCGCACCTCTTTCCCAGATTCACCTGTGGAATCTGCTTGTCCATTCATACTACCATTCTACACTAACTATTGAAATTATAAAACGGATTTCACTTTCTGGTGAAATCTTTAGAGAAATTCCGCCAGAAAGCAACAAATTCATTGATCCTTATATTAGATAGTTTTAACCCATTCTAATGCATACTTCAAAGCTTCTTCAAGTTTTTCAGGATCCTTGCCGCCAGCCTGTGCCATATCAGGACGGCCGCCTCCGCTTCCTCCGCATCTTACAGCTACCTCTTTAATTAATTTCCCTGAGTGATAACCCTTTTCGACTAAATCGCTTGTAATTCCTGCTGCAAGACTTACTTTTTCGTCATGAGCTGCTCCAAGAATGACAATGGCTGATCCTAATTTTTGCTTTAATTCATCGACCATTGTTCTCAGACTATTCATGTCTTTTGCATTTACTTTGCTTGAAAGAAGGGTTACACCATCAATTTGTACAGCGCTGCCCAATAAGCTTCCAGCTTCTACATTACCCAATTTAGCTGTTAATGATTCATTTTCCCTTTGAAGAGAGCGAACATCACTGAGTAGCGCTTCTACACGGCTTGCTGCATCTTTAGGATTTGATTTCAGTTTTGATGAAACCTCAGATAGAATGGATAGCTGGTCTTTTATCAGCTGATAAGCGCCTTGTCCGGTAACTGCTTCAATTCTGCGTGTGCCTGCACCGATTCCTGTTTCAGCTACAATCTTAAACAGGCCGATTGAAGCGGTATTGTCAACATGGCAGCCTCCGCACAGTTCAAGGCTGTAATCTCCTACTTGAACAACTCTGACAATATCTCCGTATTTTTCGCCGAAAAGAGCCATAGCTCCCATTTCCTTCGCTTCAGCAATTGGTTTAAGCTCGATATTGACTCCGATGCTCTTCCAGATTTGCTCGTTTACAATTTGCTCAATCTGTTCAAGCTCTTCTGGCTGCACTTGACCAAAATGTGAAAAGTCAAATCGGAGTCTTTCAGATGTTACAAGTGACCCTGCCTGATTGACATGTCCACCAAGAACATCTTTAAGAGCCTGATGCAAGAGATGTGTCGCAGTATGGTTTTTAATGACCGCACTTCTAGTTGTTTCATTAACAGCTGCAGTTACTTCATCATTTGTTTTTACTGTGCCGCTGATCACAACTGCAGTGTGAAGGTTTTGTCCATTTGGAGCCTTTTGTACATGCTTTACTTGCAATTTCACTGCATCATTTTCAATTGTGCCTTCATCCGCAATTTGACCGCCGCTCTCAGCATAAAAAGGAGTTTCATTTAAAATAAGCTGCACTTCATCTCCAGCAATTGCATTGTCTGTCAGCTCCCCGTCTTTCAGAAGAACAGACACTGAAGCTTTCGCTGTAAGCTGAGTGTATCCGACGAACGTGCTGTCGGCTTTAATTTCGCCAAGTACTCCGCCCTGCACCTGCATAGAATCAACATCCTGCCTAGCAGCACGTGCACGCTCCCGCTGGCCTTCCATCTCTTTTTTGAAGCCTTCATGGTCGATTTCCATTTGCTCTTCCTGTGCATACTCTTCTGTAAGTTCAACAGGGAATCCGTATGTATCATAAAGACGGAAAACGTCCGTTCCAGGAATGATGCTGCTTCCTTTAGCTTTTTGCATGTTTACAACTTCAGCCAAAATGGACAATCCGTCATTTAAGGTTTCGTGGAAGCGCTCTTCTTCATTTTTTATGACTTTTTGAATAAACTCTGTTTTTGCTTTTACCTCAGGGTAGAAGTCAACCATAATTTCCCCTACAACCGGTACAAGCTCATACATAAACGGGCGGTTGATATTGAGTTTCTTTGCATATCTTACTGCTCTGCGCAATAGACGGCGCAACACGTATCCGCGTCCTTCGTTTGATGGAAGGGCACCATCTCCAACAGCAAATGTAACCGTGCGAATATGATCAGCTACAACCTTGAAGGCTTCATCTTTTTCATGATCAGTGCCGTATTTCTCGCCTGAAATCGTTTCAGTTGATTCGATGATCGGCATAAACAAATCTGTATCGAAGTTGGTCGGAACATCCTGAATGACAGATACCATCCGCTCAAGTCCCATTCCTGTATCAATGTTTTTCTTTGGCAGCGGGGTATATGTACCGTCTGAATTATGATTGAACTCTGAGAAGACGAGGTTCCATACTTCCAGGTATCGCTCATTTTCTCCGCCTGGGTATAACTCAGGGTCTTTAGGGTCGTTTCCATAAACTTCGCCGCGGTCATAGAAAATTTCTGTATTCGGTCCGCTTGGTCCCTCGCCGATATCCCAGAAGTTTCCTTCCAGACGGATAATCCGCTCTTCAGGCACACCAATTTTATCTTTCCAGATTAAGAAAGCTTCATCATCTTCCGGATGAATGGTAACGGACAGTTTTTCTGGATCAAAGCCAATCCACTCTTTACTCGTTAAGAATTCCCATGCCCAATCGATTGCTTCTACTTTAAAATAATCACCGATTGAAAAGTTTCCAAGCATCTCAAAAAATGTATGATGACGGGCTGTTTTGCCGACATTTTCAATATCATTTGTCCGGATTGATTTTTGTGCATTGCAAATTCTTGGATTTGCCGGGATGACACGGCCATCGAAATATTTTTTCAATGTCGCAACGCCGCTGTTGATCCAAAGCAGGGACGGATCTTCATGAGGAACCAGAGAAGCACTTGGTTCCACTGCATGGCCTTTTTCCTTGAAGAAATCTAAAAACATTTGACGAACTTGTGCTGAAGTTAGGTTTTTCATCTTTTTTCCTCCTTTATTGCGGCTGTTTACATAAAGATAGCTGTATCTTGCATACACCTTTCTTAAAAAAGCCTTTTAACAAAATAAAAAACTCCCGTCCCTGTGAAAATCATTGAGATTTTCACAGGGACGAGAGATTGCTCGCGGTACCACCCTGATTATGGACTTAATGTCCATCAGCTTCATTCAACCGTAACGGGGTTAAGACGGCAGGGTTTGCCTGCACTCTGGAATAGCCTTCTGTTTCCCTTCATCCCGGAATTCCTCTCAGCCTTGGAAATTCCTCTCTTTTCAGATGGTCTGAAACGTACTCGTTCCTTCATCGATTTTATAAAATATATGCAGTGTATACGCAGAATTATAGTTCATAGGATATGACGATGTCAATGCTGTCTTCTCAATTGTACGAGATGCATCAAAGTCACTTTTAAAACAGCTAATACAGGAACTGCTAAAATCATCCCGATAATCCCTGCAATTTCTCCTCCTGCCAGAAGGGCCAGCATAATGACAATGGGATGCATGTGAAGACTTCTTCCAACGATTAAAGGACCAAGGATATTCCCCTCGATAAATTGCAGGGAAAAGATAATAATGATCACAATCAGGACAGTATCAAGAGACATGGATGCTGCTATAATGACAGCCGGAACGGCTCCAATAATCGGTCCGAAGTATGGAATGACATTCGTTACTCCAATTAAAATGCCAATGACTAAAGGATATTTAATATCGAAAAACCAAAGTGATATAAATGCCAGAAAACCAATTATGAAACAAACAAGAAGCTGCCCTCTTATGTAACTTCCCAATGACTGATCGACATCCCGGACAAAAATGACTGCCTCAGGTCTCCATCGCTTGGGAGTTAAATACCAGGCTGCTTTTTTAATTTGCTCATAATCCTTCAGCATATAGAATACCAGAAAAGGAATGAGAGCGATAATTAATACGTAATCGAAAACCCTTCCTATGCTATTTAAGATTCTGTCAATCCAATAGGAAAACCAGGCTTCTATATTTTGAAAAGCAGATTCAATTCTAGCGTGAACCTCTTCAGGAAACCGGTCAGTCTGATTATGGATCGTGGACAGCCATCCCTGATATTTTTTCTCAAATACCGGAAAGCTTTCAGAAAGATCCTTAAGCTGTTCAATCATGACTGGAATCCCCTTGTAAAAGCCATATCCGATCCCGCCAAAGAAAAGAGTGTAGATAATTAAGATCGAGAGTGTGCGCGGAACTCCGGTGGAATGCAGTTTCTCAATAACCGGGTGCAGCAAATAGGTAATAAACCCGGCGATCAAAAATGGAAGAAGGATAGCTTTGATGATAATAAAAAAAGGATCCCAAAGGACACGGAGCTTCAAAAATAGATAAACAGATAACAAACATAAAAGAAAAATACCGATTCGCATCAGCCATTTAAAATAGCGTTCCTTCAAAATGCATCACTCCTCATCTTTAGTTTGGGGAGGAGAGGGCGAAATATGCATTGAAATTTTAATATCGAAATCGCCTAGTTCTGCTCCTGAGGAAGATAAGAAACCGGCGGAAAAGTCCAGGTTTGACTTTTTCGGCGTCGGTTCGTGTGGCAAGATGAAAAATAAAAGACCTATTCAAAAAATTCCTTAATGTAGGGGATGGAGAATTTACTAGTTATGTTGATATTCAATCATGCACTTTTTTCATGGATGAAGACGATTTTTTTGCTGCATTCACCTGCCTTGTACGCGCTTTTTCCAGGACAATGCGAATTGATAAGGGCCGCTAAACGCTTATTTTTATTTTTAAACAATGAAAAATCCCCTGCTTTATTCACAGCAGGGGATACGGCATTAAAACCTTTTCATCATTCGTTTTCGCATTTTTTTCATGGAACGTTTGGACATCGGAATGCGTCCAATCAGATCTGAAAGCATTGAGGACATTTTGCGGTTCATCGCTGGTTCCTCCTTCATTATGTCTACATGCTGATTGTCCGATCATCATCTGTAAAAAGATCATCTAGAGAACTTAAAGAACCGTCCTCTTCCACTTGATGGGTAAAGATTTGGCCCTTTGATATGGACAGCTCAATAAAGCAGCCCCAGCAATAATACTGATTCACGCCAATCTTCCCAATATCCTTACTTTTACAATTCGGGCATTTTAACAATGCGGTGCACCTCGCTAATGAATAAAATCCATGACGATTGCATCTTTGCTAATGGTTAAAGACCCAGGAGGATCAAGCTTTCGTTTTCCCTCCATCATATCTGCAAAGAATCCGTCCGTCAGTTCATATGCTACAATGGTGCCCACTTGTTCAGAAAAGTATACATCAGCAAGAAGCCCAAGCTTCTCGCCTTCTGTAGAATAGACCGCTTTGTACTGGATCCTCCGGTGTGATTGCAGGAAATAAGCCTTTCTAAATTCAGACATCGATTTCAGGCTGCTTCTGCCGTTAACCATAATCCCGTCCTTGCCAATTGTACAAATCGTCTCTGCCGGAACGATGCGCCCTTTTCTGAATATCCCTTTTTCATTTATTAACAGCCCTATAAAAGAGCCATTTGCATCAAAACAAGCATCAGATACAAACCCAGCAATTGATCCGTCTTCAACATCTACTACCGGCATTCCTCTGAGCTCTGTAAATGTCCGCAGGAGAAACTCCCCCTTTCCGAACATTCTTAGATTTTGTTGTCTTCCATAAAGTCATACGGGGTAATGCCTTCCATTCCGATCATGGCATCAGCAAGATCAAAAGGAAGCTCCTCTGTAAGCTCTTCAATCATATGCTGTTTTTCTGAAAGCTTCATTTTTAAAGAGGTCTGCCGGCTTAAATGATCTCTGTTTTCAATACCCCGCAAAAGGGCATCTTGTTCCCCGCAAAGGATTAAAAACTGCTTGCTTCTTGTAATGGCCGTATAAATTAAGTTTCTTCTAAGCATTCTGTAATAGCTTTTGACGACAGGCACAACAACAATCGGAAATTCGCTGCCCTGAGATTTGTGGATCGAGCAGCAAAAAGCATGCGTAAATTGATTGAAATCTGATTTTGTATATGTGACCTCATTGCCATCAAAAGAGATGACAATCATATCTTCTTTTTCAGTGTTTTCCTTTGCATAAAAAATGGACACAATCTCGCCAATATCGCCATTATAAACATTGCTCTCAGGCTGATTAACGAGCTGAAGAACTTTGTCACCCGATCTGTATACAGTCTCGCCGAACTTCATTTCCCTTTTGTTTTCAGCTTTAGGATTAAACAGCTGCTGCAGCATAATATTAAGCTGATCTATGCCAGCAGGCCCGCGGTACATGGGAGCAAGCACCTGAACATCTCGGGCTGTATATCCTTTTTTGATGGCGTTTGATATGACTTTCTCAACCACTTCTTTTACTTGTGCACCGCTGCACCGGATAAAGGATCTGTCTTTAGTAGGTGCAGCCAGATTATCAGGCAGCCTTCCTTTTTTAATATCATGTGCAAGCTCTATTATGGATGAACCCTCTGCCTGTCTATAAATATCCGTAAGTCTTACGACGGGAACTGCCTCAGACTCAAGCAAATCACGCAGTACTTGACCAGGTCCTACAGAGGGCAGCTGATCTTCATCTCCAACCATTATGACCTGAATATGTTCAGGCAGAGCTTTAAACAGCTGATTTGCAATCCAAGTGTCCACCATCGACATTTCATCAACAATCAGCAGTTTTGCACCGATCGGGTTATCCTCACCGTGGTCAAATCCTTCTGCACCGTTCCACTTTAACAGCCGGTGAATCGTTACAGCCGGCAGGCCTGTTGCTTCTGTCATTCTTTTTGCTGCCCGTCCTGTCGGAGCAACTAATGAGATTGGAAAAGGCTCTTCTTTTTTATAGTCTTTTTGCTCAAGAGAACAGCCATGCAAATCTGCGTAAAGCTCAACAATCCCTTTTATAACGGTCGTCTTGCCTGTACCAGGTCCTCCCGTAAGCAGAAGCATAGGAGACATCAGAGCCGTTTGGATGGCTTCTTTTTGAGTCGGGGCGTACTGCACTTTCATTCTCTCTTCCAGTTTCCCGAGTGAAAGCAAAAACTCTGATTCAGGAAAAATGCTCTCATATTCTGTCTGCAAAAGGACACGCTGGATACTTTTCACAAGTCCCTGTTCAGCAAAAAACAGAGACGGCAGATAAGCTCTGTCTTCTTCAATAATAATTCCTTTATCTTCTGCAAGTTTGATCACTTGCTCTGAGATATCTGTTTCAATGATTCCTGAACTCTTCGATGAATTCAGCAATTCCATTGATTTTATAATTAACTGCTCCAGTGAAACATATGTATGGCCTTCTTGCAGGCAAAGATGTTCAATTGTATAAAAGCAAGCCGCTTTAATCCTCTCAGGATGGTTTCCGCCGAGGCCCATTTGTCCTCCAAGCTCATCAGCGCGCACGAAGCCAATTCCCTCGATATCTTTAACTAGCTGAAAAGGATTTTCCTGAATCACTTGGATCGTTCTTTCCTGATAGGCCTGGTAAATTTTCATAGAAAGCTGAGGGCCGAAGCCAAGCTGATTTAAACTAATCATGGCCTGCTCTAGACCCTGATGCTCCTTCAGCTGATCAAGCAGCTGTTTTGCTTTGTCTTTGCCGAGCTTCGGCACTTTATCAAGCACAGAAGGATCTTCCATCATTTTCGAAATTGCGCCTTCTCCAAGTACATCCACTATCGCTTCAGCTGTTTTCCTGCCTATCCCTTTAAACAGGTCGCTTGAAAGGTATTGTATTACACCGTCGCGCGTTTTGGGAATTTCTTTCCGGTAATGCTCAGCCTGAAATTGCTGGCCAAATTTGGGATGCTGTGTCAGCATCCCAAAGAATGTATATGTTTCATCTTCATGCAGAAGAGGAAAATAGCCTGTCACGGTTATTTCTTTTTGATCATAATTTTCGCTCGTTTCAAGAACCTCCGTCTTTAAGACGGTATAATGGTTTTGGTCATTCTGATAAATAACCGTGATGATCTTTCCTTTTAAAAACCGTTCCTGCTCTTGAAACAGGTCCGCCTTTTGCTGCACAAGATCTCCTCCCCTTTATTGCCTGATTCTTACAGCGTTTGCATCAGCTGCTTCAAATTAGCCGCCATATCATGGTCCGGCTGAATGCTCAAAGCTTGATCCAGCATGTCCATCGCTTTTTTTGCATCCTCTTTAAATGCGTAGCCTACACCTAAATTATAGTATGCGTCCGCATGATTTGGGTCCTGCTCCACTACAATTTGAAATTGGCGAATGGCTTCATTCAGCGATTCCTGCTGAGCTAAACATAATCCATATTGAAAGCGCGCTTCCGTGTCCTCTTCATTTAATTCTACAGCTCTTTGAAGATATGGAAGGGCAGGCAGCGGCTGTTCCATTTGAACATAGCTCATTCCAAGCATGAAAAAGACATCTGAATGATCCATCCCTTTTTGAATCGCTTTTAAAAACATTTTTTGGGCTGATTGAAATTGCTCGCTATTGTAATACACATTTCCTGCTCCGTAGTAGGCAGTTGTCGTGTTAGCATCAAGTTCCAGCGCTTTTTCAAAAAACGTAATGGCTTTTTCAAATTCTCCTACTGCTGCCAGTAAATTTCCGAAATTCACATAGCAAACAGCATCCTTTGGATTTTCTTCAATAGCCTCTGAAAAATATCCTGCCGCTTTTTCAAAATCGCCTTTTTGCATGGCTTCTATTCCTAATGTACTTTTATCACTCATAATCAGTAACACTCCCGGTAACATATATTTAAAGAAAAAACCTCAACCGACGTTGAGGTTTTAACAAAGGCTGCATCATTAACCAACATACCAGATTTTATCGTTCTTTTTAAATACTTCATCGATAGTTCCGCCGCCAAGACATTCGTCATCTTTGTAGAAAACAACAGCCTGTCCAGGTGTAATGGCGCGGATCGGTTTGTCAAAAATCACTTGGGCAGTCGTTTCATCCACCATTTTCACTGTGATTGCATGATCTTCCTGACGATATCTGAATTTTGCCGTGCAGACAACTTCTCCTTCAGGGAGTTTGTCCGAAACCCAGCTGATGTTTGTAGCTGTAATCGAATCCGAATAGAGCAGATCATTGTCAAAGCCCTGATCCACGTATAACACATTCTTTTCAAGGTCCTTCCCTACCACAAACCAAGGATCGCCGCTGCCGCCAATCCCCAGTCCATGACGCTGTCCGATGGTGTAATACATCAGGCCGTCGTGCTTGCCTTTTACTTCTCCTGATAGAGTCTGCATTATACCAGGCTGTGCAGGAAGGTAGCCGCTTAAAAATTCTTTGAAATTCCGTTCTCCTATAAAGCATATGCCTGTACTGTCTTTTTTCGCTGCGGTCGCAAGATTTGCTTCTTTTGCAATCTCGCGTACTTTTGACTTCGGAATATTTCCGATTGGGAACATGACTTTTGATAATTGTTCTTGGGTCAGCTGATTTAGGAAATACGTTTGATCTTTATTTTCATCAGCGCCTCTGAGCATTTTGTATTCTCCGTCACGGTACTCAACTTGTGCATAGTGCCCTGTAGCCAGGTAATCTGCGCCAAGAGATATTGCATGCTCTAAAAATGCTTTAAATTTAATTTCTTTATTGCACATTACATCAGGATTCGGGGTTCTCCCTGCTTTATATTCATCTAAAAAATAAGTGAACACTTTGTCCCAATATTGTTTTTCAAAGTTTACTGCATAATAGGGGATTCCGATTTGATTGCAGACCTGAATCACATCATCATAGTCTTCAGTAGCTGTACAGACTCCGTTCTCATCCGTATCATCCCAGTTTTTCATAAAGATGCCGATCACATCATAGCCCTGCTGTTTTAAAAGTAGTGCCGCAACAGAGGAATCTACCCCTCCTGACATTCCAACAACAACGCGTGTGTCTTTAGGTGCTTTTTGCATCTTTTCCACCTCCAGTGTCCATCTATCTAAGCTGTTAAACGTTTTACAATTCGTGCGGTTTCCAAAGCCGTTTTCTCAACTTGATCCATCGTATTTCCAAGACCAAAACTAAAGCGAATGGAAGCTTTTGTCCGTTCAGCACCCTTTCCGTACATGGCAGTCAGAACATGTGAAGGCTCAATTGACCCTGCCGTGCATGCTGATCCGCTCGATACAGCAATCCCTGCTATATCCATGTTCACAAGCATTGACTCCACATTTGTACCAGGAAAATAAAGATTCAAAACATGCGGAAGGCTGCTTTCCATTTCTCCATTAATTTCAAAGGAAACATCTTCAGTCTTTAAAATATCAATTATTTTATCTTTAAACCCTTTGTAAAGTACAGTTTTTTGCTCTCTGGTTTCAAGTGCAAGCTGGACTGCGGATTTCAGCCCGGCAATGCCGGGTACATTTTCCGTTCCTGCACGCCGTTTCAGCTCTTGTTCTCCGCCGTGAGAATGCTGTTTAAGCGAGATTCCTTCTTTAACATATAGAAAACCGGTTCCTTTTGGTCCATTAATCTTGTGGCCAGAAGCAGAGAGCATATCTATATAGCTCTCTTTAACATTCAAATCAAGTATTCCGAAAGCCTGTACAGCATCTGTATGGAAGAGAGCCTGATGATCCTTCAGAGCCTTGCCGATCTCCTTAATCGGCTGAATCGAACCAGTTTCATTGTTCCCGTACATGATTGTGACCAATATTGTTTCAGACGTTAATTCTCTTTTCAGATCTTTAATTGAAACAGTTCCATTTTGATCAACCGGCAAATAGGTGACCTGAAATCCCTGTTTCTCCAGATGCTTGCATGTATTTAAAACAGCATGATGCTCAATCTGCGTCGTAATGATATGCCTGCCTTTATGCTGATTTGCATGTGCAGAGCCGATTATGGCTAAATTATCAGCCTCTGTTCCTCCGCTCGTAAAAATAATTTCCTTCGGTTTTGCATGAAGACTCCTGGAAATAACCGCTCTCGCCTCATCCAGCAGTCTTCTGCTTTCTCTTCCGAACGAATGAATGCTTGAGGGATTTCCGAATACATCCTGCATGTGAGGAAGCATTTGGTTAATCACTTCCGGATGCATGGGGGATGTAGCGGCATGGTCCAAATAAATTCGCTCCATTTTACACCCTCCTTTTTAAATATAAAACATATAAGATTCCTGCTCGCCATCTGTGTAGTTCGCTAAATCTTCAAGAGTTGTATTATCCAGTACATCTTTCACTGCATCGCGTATGCGAATCCATAAATGGCGCTTAGCAGGCTCTTCATCTTCAAGTACTTCTACAGGGCTGATCGGTCCTTCAAGAACTCTGATAATATCACCTGCAGTAATGGCATCAGGTTCATTTCCGAGAACATATCCCCCGTATGCTCCGCGAATACTCTTGACTAAACCGGCATTACGGAGCGGTGCAATTAATTGCTCTAAATAGTGTTCAGATAAATCATGCGTCTGAGCGATGCTTTTTAAGGAGGTTGGCCCTTCCCCGTGTTTCTTTGCAAGCTCTATCATAATTGTAAGACCATAACGGCCTTTAGTTGAAATTTTCATATTAACACCCCTATAATTCTAGCTAACTTGGTGAACATGCGGTTCTTTTCTGACTGTCTTTTCAAGCATTGCATTCGTTGTCTTCTGACATTGAGGAAGGGTAAATCCAATGATGTACCCAATAGATAGTGTGCAGACGATTGTTCCGATAAAGACCGGGCCGCCAAGGATCCATCCGAAAAAAAGAACAATCAATTCAATGGCTCCGCGTATCCTTGACACCTTTATGCCGGTCTTTTCAACCAAAGCTAGCATTAAAGTATCCCGGGGACCAGCACCGCATCCTGCAGAAATATACAAGCCAATTCCATATCCCATCACAATAATTCCAAGCAAAAGCATCAGTGCTTTTCCGGCATAGCCGGATGGGGTCTGTATAAAAGGCAAAAGCAAGTATAAATCTATAAACAAACCTACAGTCAGCATATTGACAAACGCACCTGCCTGAGGCAGCTTTTTTGTGAAAATTGATGACAAAAGAAGAATAGTTCCTCCTACAATAATTGCCCAAGATCCAATCGTTAAACCAAACTGGTAATATAAACCTATATGAAGCACATCCCACGGAGATGTGCCAAGTTCTGCTTTTATTGTAAGGACGATGCCTAAAGACATGATGAGCAGGCCTATGAAATAAATGCTCCACCTAATACCTAGCTCTTGATTCTTTTTACTGCGGAAAGCGCCCATCTTTCTTCACTCCGCCTTTCATCGTTTAAAAATCTGAAACAATTATTGTTTCGCTGTTAATAATTGCTATTTCATAAATGAACCTATGCCATTATAGCATATTATCCTGCATCAGAGCATTCAAATTGACTTATCGTTTTCCTATAAGGTATATATCAATTCTTATGACTAAGCGGGAAAGTCATGATAAGCTTAGTTAAAATAAGATTAGTGCTTTGCCCTAAGGAGGGAGAACATGAAACCTCTGGCATTTCGAATGAGACCAGAAAATATTGATGAAATCATCGGGCAGGAACATTTAGTCGGCAAAGGAAAAATGATTGAGCGTATGGTAAAAGCAAAACATTTGAGCTCCATGATTTTGTACGGCCCTCCCGGAATAGGAAAAACATCCATCGCAACAGCGATTGCAGGAAGCACAAAAACAGCTTTCCGAAAGCTTAATGCGGTTGTGAATAATAAAAAAGATATGGAGATTGTTGCAGAAGAAGCGAAAATGTCCGGCAAGGTCATTTTAATTCTTGATGAAGTCCATCGTCTGGATAAAGCAAAACAGGATTTTCTTCTTCCTTATTTGGAGGATGGAAAAATCATTTTAATAGGAGCAACAACAAGCAACCCCTATCATGCCATCAATCCTGCAATCAGAAGCAGATGCCAGATTTTTGAATTAAAGCCGCTTGAAGCTGATGATATAAAAACAGCACTTGAAAGAGCTTTAAAGGATGAAAAGAAAGGACTTGGCAAATACCGGACCGTAATTTCCAAGGAAGCTCTCATGCACTTTGCTTCAAGCTGTGCAGGTGACGTCCGGTCTGCTCTGAATGCTCTGGAGCTTGCGGTCATCTCAACAGATCCGGGTGAAAATGGCGAAATACACGTAACACTTGATACAGCAGAAGAATGTCTGCAAAAAAAGAGCTTTGTCCATGATAAAGACGGCGATGCCCACTATGACGTCCTTTCTGCGTTTCAAAAATCAATACGGGGTTCTGACGTGAATGCAGCTCTTCATTATCTTGGCAGATTGATAGAAGCTGGAGATCTAATAAGCATCAACCGCAGGCTGTTAGTTATCGCATATGAAGACATAGGTCTTGCAAGTCCTCAGGCTGGAGCAAGAACATTGGCCGCCATTGAAGCGACCGAAAGACTAGGATTGCCGGAAGCGCGAATCCCGCTTGCAAATGCAGTTATTGAGCTTTGTTTATCACCAAAATCCAATAGCGCATACAAAGCACTGGATGCTGCGATAGCAGATATTCGTTCCGGGAAAAGCGGTGAAATTCCTGCACACCTGAAAGATGCACATTACAAGGGAGCAGAAAAGCTCGGGAGAGGCATTGACTATCAATATCCCCATGACTTCGAGAATGGCTGGGTAAAGCAGCAATATTTGCCGAATTCACTAAAAAAGAAAAAGTACTATGACCCTAAACAAACAGGGAAATTCGAACTTTCCCTTTCACAAATTTATGAAAAGCTGATGAAGCAGCAATAACGAAAAGCGGAATCACCCGTTTAGCTCTGACAGACAGATAAGGATCCGGCAGAAAAGGCGCTTTTTGCCTTTATTGACGGATCCGTTCTGGCCGAGGAGCTGGGTGATGGAGCTGGACAATCGAAATGCGGAATCACCCGTTTAGCTCCGACAGACAGATAAGGCTCAGACTGGAAAGTCCGGTTTTGACTTTTCAGGCTGAGACGTTCTGGCCGAGGAGCTGGGTGATGGAGCTGGACAATGTGTTAAGAAGAAATACCTGTTCAACCCGGCAGACAGATGAAAATTCCAGCAAAAAGTCCGGGTTCAACTTTATGCTGGAATTTGTTCAGGCAAAGTGACTAGAATTGTTGAGCTGACAATAAGAAAAGCGGCATGATGTGAAATCATGCCGCTTTTCTTATTATTCAGTCGTTTACACGTGTAATTTTAATATCTTTTAAAAGCTCCATAATAACATGTCCGCCCATAATCAAACCTGCTACAGAAGGTACCCACGCATTAGATGATGGCGGCATTTTCGCTTTGCGGATCTGCGCAGCATCATTGCCTACCTTCATACGTACATCTTCGCGAATGACAATCGGGCTTTCATCAGAGAAAACAACCTGAATGCCTTTTCTGATTCCTTCTTTGCGAAGACGGGTCCTGACCACTTTGGCAATCGGATCTGTATGTGTTTTGGAAATATCCGCAATTTGAAATCTTGTCGGATCTGTCTTATTCGCTGCACCCATGCTTGAAATAATCGGAATGCCTCTATTTAAGCATTCTTTCATAAGATGGATTTTATATGAGATCGTATCAGATGCATCAATAACATAATCAAGGCCGTAGCTGAAAAATTCCTCATATGTTTCTTCCGTGTAAAACATTTTCAGTGCAATGACATCGCAATCCGGGTTAATCTCTTTAATGCGGTCTCTCATCAAATCAGCTTTTGGCTTGCCTACAGTTGATACGAGTGCATGAATTTGGCGGTTTACATTTGTGATATCCACATCATCTTTATCTACAAGCAAAATTCGTCCTACACCTGAACGAGCAAGTGCTTCCGCAGAGAAAGAACCTACTCCGCCAATTCCAAGGACTGCAACTGTGCTGTTTTTCAAAATTTCAATGCCTTCTTTGCCTATCGCAAGTTCATTGCGGGAAAATTGATTCAGCAAAACTCTCAACTCCATTTAGTTAATTCATGTCTGTATTTTACCTGAAAATGAATATATCATACTTTTCATGAAAAACAAGTGCTGCTCCCTATTTAATCAGAATTTCATTCATATAAAAACCTGCATAAGCAGAAAGCTTATGCAGGCTGAATTCTCGTTCGTCAAGTAGTCCCAATTGTGCCGTCGCTGCTATCTTGGTTTTGAACCCGCTCACAGCAGGTGGGTGTCCTGTTTCATGTATGACAAGTCCTCTGATCGTATGATGAGGCATTTACATAACGATGAAAACGTGAACTCCCGGATCAAGTAATGTTGGATCAAAACTAAGTGTACGACGTACACATCAGGACTTCTTTTTATCTTGTAAAAAGATTACCACAACAAGGTGCGGTTTTCAAGTAAATCATACTGGGTATTATTCACTCTTTTTCAGGTTTAATGCAAGATGAAGATCCGTTAATTGTGCTGTGCTGACCTCACTTGGAGCATGTGTCAGAAGGTCGCTTGCACTCGCCGTTTTAGGGAATGCAATCGTATCCCGCAAGTTCGTTCTTCCTGCCAAAAGCATGACTAAACGGTCAAGTCCAAGAGCAATTCCGCCATGTGGAGGGGTGCCGTATTCGAAAGCTTCTAACAGGAAGCCAAACTGTTCCACCGCTTCTTCCTCAGAGAAACCAAGCAGCTTAAACATTTTATGCTGTATCTCTTTTTCGAAAATACGAATGGATCCCCCGCCAAGCTCGTATCCATTTAAAACAAGGTCATAGGCCTGAGCTTTCATTCCGCCTGGGTTTGTTTCAAACAGCTCAAGATCCTCGCGTGCAGGCATTGTAAATGGATGATGCGCTGCAAAGTAGCGTCCCGCTTCTTCGTCATATTCAACTAGAGGCCAGTCAACTACCCAAAGGAAATTGAATTTGCTTTCGTCAATTAACCCTAATTCTTTTCCAAGTTTTAGACGTAAAGCACCAAGTGCATCCGCCACTACTTGCTTTTTGTCTGCAACAAACAGTAATAAGTCGCCTGGTTCTGCTTCAGTCACTGTTTTTAAGCTTGACTGTTCTTCAGAAGGGAAAAACTTAGAAATAGGGCCTTTAAGCTCCTGCTCCTCTACTTTCAGCCATGCAAGACCTTTTGCTCCATATTGAGAAACAAACTCGGTTAATGCATCAATATCTTTTCTTGAATAAGAAGCAGCTGCTCCTTTAACGTTAATCACTTTTACTTCTCCGCCGTTTTGCACAGCACCGCTGAACACTTTAAAGCCGCTGACTTTCACGAGTTCGGAAACATTGATGAGCTCTAGTCCGAATCGTGTATCAGGCTTATCAGAACCATAGCGGCTCATTGCTTCGTCAAAGGTCATGCGTGGAAGAGGAAGAGTTAAATCCACACCTTTTGTTTCTTTCATAATGCGCGTCATCATTTCTTCCATTAATGACATGATCTCATCTTGGCTCATAAATGACATTTCAATATCCACCTGGGTAAATTCAGGCTGACGATCAGCACGCAGATCCTCGTCTCTAAAGCAGCGTGCAATTTGGTAATAACGGTCAAAACCCGATACCATAAGCAGCTGTTTGAAAATTTGCGGAGATTGAGGAAGCGCATAGAATTCACCTTCATGCACACGGCTCGGCACCAAATAGTCACGTGCTCCCTCCGGAGTGCTTTTCGTTAAAATAGGTGTTTCTACATCTAAAAATCCTTTTTCATCAAGGAAATTGCGGATGGATTTTGAAACATTGTGCCGCATTTTGAATGTTTCAAGCAAAGCGGGTCTTCTTAAGTCTAAATAACGGTATTTTAAACGCACATCTTCTGAAACTTCTTCAGATCGATCTTCAATCAGGAAAGGCGGATTCTTGGCAGCATTGATAATTGTTACATTTTCTGCCTTCACTTCGATTTTCCCAGTCGCAAGAATAGGGTTTACTGTTCCTTCTGTACGTCCGACTACTGTGCCTTCAATATCCAATACATATTCGCTGCGGATTTTTTCTGCAATTTTGAGCGCATCCTCAGAAACCTCAGGATTGATCACAACTTGAACAATTCCTGTTCTGTCTCTTAGATCGATGAAAATGAGCCCGCCAAGATCGCGGCGTTTTTGCACCCACCCTTTTAATACTACTTTTTCTCCAATTGCTGCTTCTGTGACTTCACCGCAATAATATGTTCGTCCAAACATGTTTGTCTCTCTCCTTTTGACTATCCTTTTATATAGGCTGTAAGTTCATCTAATGCCACTTCTACTTGGCTGCCTGTTTCCATGTTTTTTACAGATATGATGTTCTTTTCAATCTCATCGTCACCCAATACAGCAACAAATTTAGCCTTAAAGCGATCCGCTGCCTTAAATTGAGCTTTCATTTTTTTGTCCTCATAATCTTTTTCTGCAGTCAATCCTGCTTTTCTGAGTTCATATACGAGTGATACAGAGCGGTCTTTCGCTTTATCCCCAAGCGCTACGACGAAGCAATCGATCGATTGTTCAATTGGAAGCTCCACGTTTTCTGCATCGAGGGCAGCAAGAAATCGTTCGATGCTGAGACCAAATCCGATCCCTGGTGTTTCAGGGCCGCCAACGTCTTCCACAAGGCCGTTGTATCTTCCGCCGCCGCAAAGTGTTGTGATCGCTCCAAATCCTTCTGCGTCGCTCATGATCTCAAATGCCGTGTGATTGTAGTAATCTAATCCTCGTACTAGATTAGGATCTACAGTAAACTCAATATTCAAATCCGTTAAGTATTGCTGAACTTTATTGAAATAAGCTTTTGACTCGTCGTTTAGGTAATCCATGATCGAAGGGGCTGTTCCCATAAGCTCATGATTCCGGTCTACTTTGCAATCCAGGATTCGAAGCGGATTTTGCTGTAATCGTTTCTGGCAATCCGAACAAAATTCACCGATTCTTGGTTCAAAATGAGCAATTAATGCTTCCCTGTGAGCTTTCCTGCTGTCTGCATCGCCAAGACTATTGATAATCAGCTTCAGCTTCTTCAATCCAACAGCGCTATAAAGTTCCATTGCAAGAGATATGACTTCTGCATCGATTGCAGGACTGTTGCTTCCAAGCGCCTCAACCCCAAACTGAACGAATTGGCGGAAGCGTCCCGTCTGCGGACGCTCATAACGGAACATTGGTCCGATATAGTAAAGCTTTGTCGGCTGTGCCGGCTGAGCGTACAATTTCTTTTCAACAAATGCACGAACCGTTGAAGCCGTTCCTTCAGGGCGAAGGGTCAAGCTTCTTCCTTTGCGGTCCTGGAAGGTATACATTTCTTTTTGAACGATATCTGTTGATTCACCTACTCCTCTTTGAAAAAGCTCAGTGTGTTCAAAGATTGGTGTGCGGATTTCTTTATATTGATATAATCTGCAGATTTCACGTGCTGTGTTTTCAATATATTGCCAGCGTTCAACATCTCCAGGAAGGATATCCTGTGTGCCTCTCGGAATTTGAAATGACATATTTTACTCCTCCAATTTACATTAACCATCATAATTTTTGAAAATAAAAAAACTCCCGTCCCTACATAAAAATGTAGGGACGAGAGTTAGATCCCGTGGTGCCACCCTAGTTGAAGCAAAAAATGCTCCCACTCAGACAGTTAACGCCTGTCACGTCCTCCTCCTATTAAATACAGCCAGTATCGTTCAGAGGGAAACCTAAGGAGTGTTCTCTTCATCAAGTCATCATGCGAAAAGCTTTCAGCCACGGCTTTTCCTCTCTTATCATGTGTCATCTTGACTACTCTTCTCCATCAATGGTTCAAAATTATGTAGTTCTTGCTAAGATTTATATACTATCATACGAATGATTCAGGCTTTGTGTCAAGAGCGATTTAATTGTTTTTTTAATTTCTTCACTTCTCTCAAACTTAAACCATATTCACTTGCAAGCTCAAACAAATTAGAATTCTGTTCTTTTTCCGCAAATTCATGAAAATTAACTCCAAATACATCATTATTGTTATAATGAGTTGTCTCGCCTTTATCACTGTGCCTCATCGTCATTGCTCCTTTTTAGCTGTCTATCCTTTAGCATTTCCTTTTTCCTGAAAAAATATATCAAATGTCACAAGGGATAGCCGATATAAAAAGCGAATGTACTATAAGTTATCTATGAAAAAGGAGGATCGGTCATTGTTTCGAAAATTACTCTTTTCCATCATTTGCACACTGCTTATAATAAGCCAGCTTCAAATGATGCCAAAGCCTGCATCAGCTGAAACAAAAAAAGCAGTTATCGCAGCGGACGGATTAAACATCAGAAGCGGCCCTGGATTAAGCTATTCCGTCATCGCCAGTGTAAAAAAAGGGGCTGTATACAGCATCACAGACCAGAAAAATGATTGGTATCAAATTCAATTATCTGGTAATAACAAGGGCTGGGTAGCCTCATGGCTAGTAACCCTTCAGCAATCTTCCGAAGCCCCCAAAACAAGCTCAGGCAGCACTTCGGACAAGGTCAAATCAACTGCTGAAGACTTGAGAATACGCAGCGGTCCTGGAACAAGCTTTCAGGTAACAGGCACATTTGACAAGGGACAAACGGCATCATTTGTCCAGCAAAACTCAAATTGGGTTGAGATCTCTTATAAAGGAAAAAGGGGCTGGGTTTCCAGTCAGTTTGTTATTTTTCTAAAGAAGGAACAATCCAAAGCACCTGCTTCATCCGGTGCAACGAGCGGCAAGGTTATTGCCACTTCACTGAATGTACGCAACAAGCCTTCAACATCAGCCGACACCATTGGAAGCTTGAAAAAGAATGCTTCTGTTTCAATCACAAAGACACAGGATAAATGGCACGAAATTCAATTTAAAGGCCAAAAGGGCTGGGTACATAGTGATTTTATTTCCACTGGTTCCGTTCAATCGCCTGTGGGAAGCTCCAAAAAAGGAAAAGTAACAGCAAGCTCACTTAACGTCCGCAGCGTCGGCAGCTTAAACGGCTCTGTAGTCGGTTCCATCTTAAAAAATGCAGAAGTCATGATTCTTGAATCTAAAAACAGCTGGCATCATATTCAATACTCTGGAAATAAAAAAGGCTGGGTTTCCAGTTCCTTTATTTCAATTGTTAACGGGCAAGGAAATACTGGCAATGAAAAACCAAGTCAATCTAAAGTCAGTATTTTGCAAGATGGCACTAATATTCGAAAAGGTCCAGCTACAAATCAAAGTATTCTGAGACGTGCTAATGCAGGTGAGCAATTTTCTGTTATCAGCAAAGAAGGAGATTGGTTTAAAATCCAGCTCTCCGGCAATACCTCCGGATATGTGGCAGGATGGGTGGTATCACAATCAGGTGAAGGAAGTTCTGTTACAAGGCCTGGCGGAGATGTTACCTCATACTTAAAAAATAAAACCGTTGTTTTAGATCCTGGCCATGGCGGACGTGATGGCGGAGCAATCGGCACCCGAGGAACCCTTGAGAAGAACCTGACGATGTCTACTGCCAAACTCGTCTTTGATAAACTGAAAGCTTCTGGGGCAGACGTGCATTTGACGCGCAGCTCTGACAGCTACATCAGCTTAAGCTCACGGGTAAGCACATCCCACTACAGAAATGCAGATGCTTTTATAAGTTTCCATTTTGACAGCATTGATAATAGGAGCGTCAATGGAATGACGACTTATTATTACAGCGGATCTAAAGATAAGCCGCTGGCATCACCTGTACATTCTGAATTAATGAGACAAACAAAGTTAAAAGACCGCGGAACGAAATTTGGAGATTATCATGTTATCCGTGAAAATAATCAGCCTGCCATTCTCCTGGAACTGGGGTATGTCAGCAACAGCACCGAAGAATTGACTGTCCGTTCAAGCACTTATCAGGAAAGAGTTGCACAAGGGGTTTATTATGGACTGGCACAGTATTTTAAATAAGTATGCGAAAACACTCGGGCTCTGGCCTGAGTGTTTTTTTTAATGCGGGTTTGGTTGTGATCTTATACGGTAAGGATGTTGACGCACTTTTTTCTGGATGGGGATGTTTTTCTGTTCCATACACTCGCTTTGACGCACTTTCTTCTGGATGGAGATGTTTTTTCTGTTTCATATACCCGCCTTGACGCACTTTTTTCTGGATGGAGATGTTTTTTCTGTTCCATATACCCGCTTTGACGCACTTTTTTCTGGATGGAGATGTTTTTTCTGTTTCATATACCCGCTTTGACGCACTTTTTTCTGGATGGAGGCGTTTTTTCTGCTCCATACACTCGCTTTGACGCACTTTTTTCTGGATGGAGATGTTTTTTCTGTTTCATATACTCGCTTTGACGCACTTTATCCGGGCATAGCGATTGAATAATATCAACTTAATCAGTGGAACACCCAATACCTATCGATATGGTCTTTAAGTAATTAATTTCTAATACCGCTTTTTTACATCCATATTTTTCCACAAAACAATTATTTTATATTTTCCCAAACAAAAAGAAAAACCGCCAGGCACAGTGCCCGGCGGTCTTCTTAATTCGCTTGTGATTCGAGAATCAGGGTAACAGGACCGACATTTGTGAACGATACATCCATCATTGCGCCAAACTCACCTGTTTGTACTGTAATTCCTTTTTCACGAAGCTTTGCATTGAAGTAATCATATAAAGGCTGTGCTTGATCAGGTTTAGCAGCTGCCATAAAATTTGGTCTTCTTCCTTTTCTGCAATCTCCGTAGAGAGTAAACTGCGAAATAGATAAGACTTGTCCCCCCACATCCATCAGGGAAAGGTTCATTTTTTGCTCTTCGTCTTCAAAAACTCTCAGATTGGCAATTTTATCTGCAAGATAATCAGCATCCTGTTCAGAATCCTCATGGGTGACCCCCACTAAAAGCATGAATCCTTCAGAAATTTTGCCGACAGTTTCGTTATTTACTTTTACTTCTGCATGTCTGGCACGCTGTACAACTATTTTCAAGACAGAAAAACCCTTTCTAATTCATGATTCTTCTTACAGAATAAATATCAGAAATTTGCTTAATCCGCTCCACTACTTTGTGAAGATGACTTATGTTGGAAATAGCAATCGCCATGTTTATCGTAGCTACTTTGTTCCGGTCAGATTTGCCTGCAACAGATGAAATGTTTGTCTTTGTTTCGTTGACAGCCTGAAGGACTTCGTTAAGGAGCCCTCTGCGGTCATAGCCGAGAATCTCGATTTCAACGTTGTACTCTTTGCGGCCATCAAGCTGTGTTTCCCATTCAACAGGTATAAGACGGGCCTGTGCCTCGTCGGTATGCACATTAGGGCAATCGTCCCGATGAACAGAAACCCCGCGTCCTTTTGTGATAAAACCGACAATTTCATCACCTGGTACAGGATTGCAGCATTTTGATAAACGGATCAGCAGATTGTCAATTCCTTTAACACGGACCCCGCTGTCACGTTTTTTTGAGGAATAAGGACGAACCTCAGAAATCACTTCTGAAATATCTTTCTCTTGTTCCATATCACGTTTTTTGCGCCATTTTTCAGTTAACCGATTTGCAACCTGGGCTGCTGTGATGCCGTTATAACCTACAGCAGCATACATGTCCTCATCGTTTGAGAAATTGAATTTTTCAGAGACACGCTTTAAATTATCGCTCGTTAAGACCTCTTTTAATTCAAAGTCGAGATTTTTAATTTCTTTCTCAACCATTTCTTTGCCTTTGTCAACATTTTCCTCACGGCGCTGCTTTTTGAAGAATTGGCGGATTTTATTTTTCGCCTGAGACGTTTGGGCAAGCTTTAGCCAATCCTGACTAGGTCCATAGGAATGTTTGGAAGTCATGATTTCAATGATGTCGCCTGTTTTTAATTTATAGTCCAGGGTGACGATTTTGCCGTTTACTTTTGCACCGATCGTCTTGTTGCCGATCTCTGAATGGATGCGGTATGCAAAGTCAATCGGAACAGAGCCTGAAGGCATTTCGATCACATCGCCTTTAGGCGTGAAAATAAATACCATATCTGAAAATAGGTCGATTTTTAATGATTCCATAAACTCTTCTGCATTGGTTGTATCATTCTGGAACTCCAGAATTTCCCGGAACCATGTTAATTTTTGTTCAAGAGTTGATTGCTCTTCGGCCTCTTTGCCTTCTTTGTATGCCCAGTGAGCAGCAATCCCGTATTCTGCAATCGTGTGCATGTCATTTGTGCGGATCTGAACTTCCAGAGGATCGCCTTTTGGGCCGATCACTGTTGTATGCAGGGATTGATACATATTAGGTTTTGGCATGGCTATATAATCTTTGAATCTTCCCGGCATCGGCTTCCAGCATGTGTGAATAATGCCGAGAACGGCATAGCAGTCTTTAATGCTGTTTACGATAATCCGAACGGCCAATAAATCATAGATTTCATTAAACTGCTTGTTCTGAAGTGCCATTTTCCGGTAGATGCTGTAAATATGTTTTGGGCGGCCTGAGAAATCGGCTTTTATATTTACTTCATGAACACGGTTTTTCACTTCATCAATGACTTCTTCTAAATAAAGCTCGCGTTCTGCACGCTTTTTCTTCATTAAATTTACAATGCGGTAATACTGCTGCGGATTCAAATAGCGCAGAGCTGTGTCTTCAAGCTCCCACTTTATCTTTGAAATCCCCAACCGGTGTGCAAGCGGCGCAAAAATTTCAAGGGTTTCATTAGAGATTCTCCGCTGCTTTTCTTGCGGCAAGTGCTTAAGTGTGCGCATATTGTGAAGACGGTCAGCAAGTTTAATTAATATCACACGAATGTCCTGTGCCATTGCGACAAACATTTTACGATGATTTTCAGCCTGTTGTTCTTCGTGAGATTTATATTTAATTTTTCCTAGCTTTGTAACTCCGTCCACTAGCATGGCGACTTCATCATTAAATGTTTGTTTCAAGTCATCAAGTGTCACGTCCGTATCTTCTACGACGTCATGTAAAAATCCACCCGCGATAGTCGACGGATCCATGTCCAAATCAACTAAAATCCCTGCGACCTGTATAGGATGAATAATATATGGTTCACCCGATTTTCGGTATTGTTCACGATGCGCCTCTTCTGCAAAATCATAGGCTTTCTGAATGAAAAGCAAGTCTTCATCCGTTAAATATTGTTTTGCCTTCTCTATGACCTGCTCAGCAGTCAGTACTTGTTCATTAGCCATGGAATCACCTTTACAATGAAAACTTTATTGTACCTATTATCATTAAAAACACAGAAGATGTAAAGAGATATACAGTCTTTTCTATGTCCAATTAATGGCTGGTACCTGCCTTAATATAGAAAAAGCACCCATTCCCGAGTGCTTTTCGCTATGTGATTAAAACTTCATCAGTGTCAAAATATCGTAATCATCCAATTTGCTGCGGCCGTCAAGGTAGCTTAATTCGATTAAGAAAGCGATGCCGGCTACAACTCCGCCAAGCTCTTCTACCAATTTGATTGATGCTTCAATCGTTCCGCCTGTAGCAAGCAAATCATCTGTGATTAACACGCGCTGACCTGGTTTGATGGCATCTTTATGCATTGTTAGCACATCTTTGCCATACTCAAGTCCATACTCTACGCGTACAACCTCGCGAGGAAGCTTGCCTTCTTTGCGGACTGGCGCAAAGCCTACTCCAAGTGAATAAGCTACAGGACAGCCGATGATAAATCCGCGGGCTTCCGGTCCTACAATTATATCAACGTTTTGTTTACGCGCATATTCAACAATTTGATCTGTTGCATAGCGGTAAGCTTCACCGTTGTCCATTAGTGTTGTAATATCTTTAAACTGAATACCCGGCTTCGGATAATCTGGAACCACTGTTACATACTTCTTTAAATCCATATTAAGTTTGTCCTCCTCATGCATTGACAAGCGTTGACGATATTTTCATTCTTTCATCAAACCATATTTTTAAATCCTGGTATGACGAATATAGTAGCGTATTTTCAAGCTCTAATTGCTGAAGCTTAGAAGCATACGCAGTAGATTCGGCTAGATCTCTTTTTGGCGGATGATGATTGACAGAAATAATGCCATTCTCTATTGTAGCAAATTCCAGGTCAAAAAACACCTGTGACATGAAATCTATTGTTTCTTTTGACCAGCCTTTATGCCGGGCAAGCGCTTCTGCATGTTTTTTTAAGTCAAATGACCCTTTTTGTTTCAAAAATCCATAATACCATTTGAAGTGTTCCCTCGTTGGTATTGTGGCAAAAAAATGTTCCGTATGCTGATGAAAAATTGCATAGATCCGGTCCGGGCGCGCTCCTGCAAAAAGGGCATTCAGATGTTCTATAGAAGATGGCGTGTCAATGAATGTGACATATTTATCTTTTAAATCCAAGTCGCCCGAAGCATGGCCGCTTTCCAAAAATAGAATATTGAGATCCGAGCCTTCAAGCATAGAGAGCGTTTCTTTTTGGAAAACGATATGGACATTTTTTTCATCATTTATTTTTTCAATCGCTTTTTGAAGATTGCGGGTTCCTCTTGCATCAAACAGCTGCCACTCATTGACAGCGAGATCCTGGATCATGAATTGCGGCTTCCGGAAGTTATTCCATTCATTAATAGATAATTCACCAACCATTGACACTTTTGCAAGAGGAGCCATATGATCATGAAGATGCCCAAATCCGAATCCGATACAATCGAGCTGCTGATGATTTTGTTCAACCGCCAGTTTCAAATGTGTTTGATCTGACCCTATCTTCCTCATTGACCCTAATTGAACGGAGTCAAGCAGGAAGAGAGGCTTCGGGTTGCTCATGCCAAACGGAGCGAGCAGCCCAATTTCTTCGATGGAGTCCGTAGTGATTTCAGCAAGAGTACATTCCGCATCAATCGTTTTGATGGGTATGAAATCTTTGTCAGTCAGCCTCTCAGCCGCAAGGGCATTCAATCGCTGTCTCAATTGGTCAACATCATCAATATCAAGTGTCATTCCAGCTGCCATTGGATGTCCTCCGAAATGCGGCAGAATGTCCCGGCATGTTGACAAATTAGCAAATAAATCAAAACCCGCAATGCTTCTTGCAGATCCTTTAGCCATTTTCTTGCCGTGGTCAATGCTTAAGATAATCGTAGGTCTATAATATTTCTCTACCATTCTCGAAGCTACAATTCCGACAACGCCGGGGTTCCAATCTTCTTTTGCTAGAACAAGAACCGGATTTTCTTCAATCGGATACATGGATTCTACTTGTTCGATTGCCTCTTCCGTAATTTGCGAGACGATTTTCTGTCTTTCTTTATTGAGCAAGTCAATGTCTTTTGCAAGACTTTGTGCCTCATCATCATCTTCTGACATAAGGAGATGAACGGCCGGATCAGCAGATTCCAGCCTCCCTACGGCATTGATCCGCGGACCGATGGCAAATCCAATCGTCTCTTCATTTACATCTTTTCCATCAGCTCCTGCTGCTTTAAGCAGCGCTTTTAACCCTTTTCGTTCTGTACGTTTTAATTGCTGAATGCCAAGGCGTGCAATCAGCCGATTCTCGCCGTGAAGCGGAACAAGGTCCGCGATGGTTCCTATTGCGGCAATTTCAAGCAAATGCTCTGGTGCTTTGCCAAGCAGTGCATGGGCAAGCTTAAAAGCTACGCCCACACCGGCTAACTCTTTGAAAGGATATTGGCAATCAGGCTGCTTTGGATGGATAATCGCATAAGCATCAGGAAGAACCGGTCCTGGTTCATGATGATCGGTTATGATCAGATCAACGCCCAGCTCTTTTGCAAGAGCTGCTTCATTCACAGCCGAGATCCCTGTATCAACCGTAATGATTAAAGAAAAACCTTCATCATGAGCATGGCGGAAAGCCATCTCATTTGGACCATATCCTTCAGTAAAACGATTAGGTATATAAAAATCAGCATTAGCTCCGAGTGAGGTAAGCGTTTCGAGCAAAACAGTCGTAGAGCTCACTCCATCTGCATCATAATCTCCAAAAATCAAAATCTTTTCTTGATTAGTAATCGCATCGTTAATACGCTTAACAGTTTTGTCCATTCCAAGGAGCATGAATGGATCCAAAAAACCATGCTTTTCAATATTCAGGAATTGGTCGGCCTGCTCAGCAGTTTCAATTCCGCGATTTATTAACAGGGAAGCTACCAGAGGCGTAACTTTCATCGTATTTATCAATTCATCAGCCTTATCCGGATGGTGGTTAGAAACATCCCATCTAGTCTTCGCTTTCAGCAAAAAAATCACCCCTTAACCTCACTATTATACTAGAGTGGGTAAGGGGTGACAAACTGGAAATTATAATTCGTCTGATGTCTGGCCGATTTGCTTAGCTCCGTGCGCACTGCTTGTTGTTTCATGAACAAACGGATCTTTTTTAAGCGCTTCGTTTTCATTTATAAGCTCTGCCTTTTCCTTTTCCAGAACTTTCACTTTGCGCTGAAGAGCGTAAATTCTTGTCAGTCCTGCAGAAGCAATCATAAGCCCTCCAAGCAGAACGGAACCCAGAACAATCAGAATAAGCGGCCATTTTGCTTGACCGAATAAATAGTCAACTTCAACAGGATCCACATTTATGACAGCAAAAACCGCAACAATAAGTGCAAAAAGAATCGCAAAAATAAAACTCCATTGTCTCTTCATTTTCTTTCCCCCTTCTGAAAATCTCTCTTCTTTATACCCTTTTCTTAAATTCATTCAAACAATTACGAGTAAAGGGATGTTCTTTGGCCTAATAATATCTTATCCAGATACAGTTAAAATTAAAAAACCGCGGTTGCTCGCGGTTTCTCTTTTTAAATGACTGGTTCGTCATTTTCCTGAACTTTTTTTATCGTGCTTTTTTTCTTAATCTCTTTCCATTTCCAGATCATCCATAGCTGTGCTGCTATAAATAATGAGGAGTAAGTGCCGGAAATTAATCCGATAAGCAGGGCTATTGAGAAATTCCGAATCGATTCGCTTCCTAATATCAACAAAGCAATAACACAGAATACGACTGTCAATACCGTATTTACTGATCGTGTGAATGTCTGCTGCAAGCTTCTGTTTACAATACTTTTTAGATCATCATACGTTTTGACTTTTGTCTTTTTATATAGCTCCCGAATCCTGTCAAAGGTTACGATCGTGTCATTAATAGAATAGCCCACGATAGTCAGAACCGCTGCTATGAACGTAACATCCACTTCCAGGCGGGTAATACTGAAAACGGCGATAATGAAAAATGCGTCATAGAGCAGGGCAATAACAGAAGCGATTGCCATTTTATATTCAAATCGCAAGGAAACATAGATGATGATCCCAAGTGAAGCGATTAAAACACCATACATCGCATTTCTCGCCAACTCTTTCCCAACTGTAGGCGAAACCGTGCTGACACTTGGTTCCTTTCCATATTTTTCATTGAAATACTCTTTTACTTCAGCGATCTCATCTTTATCAAGTACTCCGATAAATCTGGCTACCGCGGTTTGATTTTGGTTGCCGGATAAAACGATATCCTTCGCCTCAAGGTCAAGATTCGCAAGCTCATCTTCAACTTCTTCAGCTGTTAAGGTCTTTTCCGCTCCAATCTCTATCCGGGTTCCGCTTGAAAAATCAATCCCAAGATTCAATCTGAACACAAGAATGAGAATCACTCCGGCAGCAAGCAATATTCCTGATGCGGCAAAGAATTTTTTCCGGTGCTTAACAAAGTCTACCTTATCAAACTTTGTAGGAGCATCAACATCTTCTGTTGATTTGCTCAAATCTATAATGTCTTTCTTATTCACTCCAAAATACCCTGGCTTTTTATCAAGCCACTTGCTTTCCACCAATAATCCAAGCAGGATTCTGCTTAAGAAAACAGATGTTAAAAAGCTCACAAGTATACTTAATACAAGACTCGTTGCAAATCCTTTGACCGCACTGGTCCCGAAGAAAAACAGAACTCCGCCTGCAAGCATCGTTGTGATATTCGCATCGAAAATAGTGGCAAAGGAACGGCGGTTTCCAGCTCTGTACGCTGATCTTATGGACTTGCCAAGCTTGATTTCCTCTTTAATTCTCTCGTATGTAATGATATTGGCATCAACTGCCATCCCGACTCCCAAAATCAGGGCTGCTATACCCGGGAGTGTTAAAACAGCATTCATCCAATCAAAAACTTGAAGGACAAGATAAAGGTATGCACTTATAGTTACGATTGCAATGATCCCCGGCAATCGATAGAAGTAGAGCATAAATAAGAAAATAAAGCTGATCCCGATAACTCCCGCTAGAACCGTTTTCTGCAGCGCTTCTTCACCAAACTGCGCTCCTACTGAAGTAGAATAGGTTTCATCGAGTTTAACAGGAAGTGATCCAGCATTTAGAAGATTGGCAAGATCTTTAGCTTCTTCAACTGTGAACTGGCCTGTAATCGTCACATCGGTTGTATTAAAAACTTCTCCGACGTTTGGATTTGATAAAAATTTCGGTGATTCTTTTGTGACTTCTTCTTTATATGAGTCGCCTTCTTCGTAATCAAGCCAAATAACAAGCTGATTTTCAGGCTGCATCGCCACGATTTGCTCTGTTACGTTTTTAAACTTCGCGGCATCCTTAAGTTTAACTGCCACGATCGGTTCTTGTGTATCTGGATCAAAGGTCTGTTTTGATGCGCCTTCCACAAGATCCGAGCCATTCATCATGACTTTATCATTTACATCCCGAAATGTGAGCTCTGCCTGAGTGGAGAGAATTTCCCTTGCCTGGCTTTGGTCCTTTACTCCTGCAAGCTGAACTCTGATTCTGTTTTCTCCTTCGATTTGGATGTTAGGTTCACTGACACCAAGCACATTCGCTCTCTTTTGAAGAGCATTCACTGTACTTACCAGTGCATTGCGGTCGATCTTATCGCCTTTATTTGCAGGCTCTACATCATATAGGATTTCAAAGCCGCCCTGAAGATCAAGTCCAAGCAAGATATTATCTGCAGCTTTGTTTCCAAAAACTCCAATCAAACTGCCTACGCAAAGGACGAGTAAGAAAAAACCGATAATGCGTCCTTTTTTCACCATGTTGTTTCCTCCTTAGAAAAAAACCATTCAATATGTATTAACTTTCATTGATGCCGAGTTTTTTGCCTTCTTCACTTTCAAACCAGCTGCCCGCCTTATAAGATTCAATCGTTGCGAATGTCATGAATTCATTTGGTTTGATGGCCATAATATCAGCTACCATTTCATACACCATGAGCTCATTTTTTTTCTTCCATTTTTTATTTCTTAGGAAATTCCAAAGCTCTGCTTCTGTGACCTCGCCATAATCGAGGATTTTAAATTCCTCTGCTTTGCTGACTAGCGCCGGCTTTACGTGATGGCGATATTTTTCAATTTCGTCTTTTTCCATCATGACACGCTCCTTCACCTGATCATTTGCGGGATAATTTATCTTGAATAAGCCTTTGCTTGAACATACTTGTCATGCTTGGCCAATCATAGCGCATATAGTAATTGTATATGATTACAAGCTATTTGAGAAGGCAGGGAAAGCCAATGTCCAAGCAAACATTTTTACAGGGAACATTAATATTGATAGCTGCCGGTCTGATTACCAGGGTTCTGGGGTTTATAAACCGAATTGTTGTGGCGCGCTTTATAGGGGAAGAAGGCGTTGGATTATACATGATGGCGATGCCCACGCTTGTCCTAATTATTACGATTACCCAGTTCGGGCTGCCTGTTGCAATATCAAAATTAGTTGCAGAAGCTGAAGCCGAAGGAAATCAGCGGAAAATCAAAAAAATCCTGATCGTCTCTCTTGCGATTACAGGGTCACTTAGTCTTTTATTCACTCCGGCCATCATTCTTCTTGCTCCCTACTTGTCAAACTCATTGCTGACAGACCCAAGAACGCTGTATCCGCTGCTTGCGATTACTCCAGTCGTTCCCATTATTGCGATTTCATCTGTTCTCAGGGGTTATTTTCAAGGAAAGCAAAACATGAGGCCAGCTGCGTTATCACAGGTGCTTGAACAAATTGTCCGGATATCTTTAATTGCTGTTTTTACAAAAACGTTCCTTCCGTACGGGATTGAATATGCTGCAGCAGGGGCCATGGCGTCAGCCGTCATCGGAGAACTGATTTCTCTGCTTTACTTATTCTCGATGTTTAAGATGAAAAAGAAATTCAAAATCAGAAGAAAGTTCTTCAAATCATTGCAGGACGGTAAGGATACGTTTCAAAACTTAATGAGCATTGCACTCCCAACAACAGGAAGCCGCATGATCGGTTCCATTGCCTGGTTTTTTGAACCGATTGTTGTTGCACAAAGCTTGGCCATTGCAGGATTTACAGCAGCCATGGCAACAAAACAGTACGGTGAATTGACAGGGTACGCCCTTCCGCTCCTTATGCTGCCGTCATTTATTACATACTCCTTATCTACCGCACTTGTCCCGGCAATCAGCGAAGCCATGGCTCAAAAAAAGCTGCACCTTGTTCAGCACAGACTTCAGCAGGCATTCAGACTATCTTTAGTGACAGGCGGTTTCGCCGTCGTTATTTTATATATCTATGCTAATCCAATGATGACGGTCATGTACGGAAGCAGCCACGCTGCGATCTTTGTTCAGGTCATGGCTCCCTTTTTCATCTTTTACTATTTCCAGGGTCCTCTTCAGGCAGTTCTGCAGGCGCTTAACCTGGCAAAAGCGGCAATGATCAACAGTTTTGTCGGTTCAGCCATTAAAACAGCCTTGATTTTCCTATTAGCAACCCGCCCATCACTCGGTATTATGGGAGCTGCCCTTGCCATTGTAGCAGGAATCATGCTTGTCACGCTGCTTCATTTAGCAACAGTCCTGAAGGTGGTCTCCCTGACCATTCGGATTGGGGAATATGCCAAGTGCTTTTTGACCATGATTCTCTCAGGAATAGCGGGTTATTATTTCTATCAAATGCTCTCACTAAGCATGAGTATTAATTTAATCATTTCTGTCACCTTTACTTTCACGATTTATTGCATCCTTCTGATCGCATTACGCTTAGTTCTTAAGGAAGAATTGCAAAGAATTCCATATGTAGGAAACACACTTTCTAAGCTGGTACCGCGGCGTTAATATTTATTTTTCATCTGTCAGGTCGATAAAAAAAGCCCCCTTATTATGTGTACACAAGGAAATATTCTTTAAATCGATGTAGCCAAGATCTCTAAGCTGCTGCCTTAGCCACAAGTTAGTCTTGCCGATCCTGAATAAATTTTCTTCTTGAATCAATCCGTCAATAATCAATGGCAGCTGCAGTTCCTGATGTTCATGTTCATGTTCATGTTCTTTTTTTATAACAGATAGCTTTCCTGATGGTTCAAGGATGGCAAAATCCACTTCGCTGATATCGTTAATCTCCTTCTCCCTGAGCTGGATGAGGAGATCATCAAAATTATAGCGCTGCGTTTTCATGGCATGTTCATTGATTTTGCCTCTATCTATGATGATTGTCGGCTTTCCGTCCAGCAGTTTTCTTACTTTCTGATTTTTTAGCGACAGATAGGCAAGGCCAATCTGGATGCCAAGCAGCAGAAACATGGGAATGACGGTATGTATCAATGGATCCTCCGTATTTTCGATGGCCATAACTCCCATTTCTGCGATCATTAAAAAGACAACAAGATCCAGAATGCTTAATTCGCCAATTTCCCGTTTTCCCATCAGTCTGAAGATAATAACGATCATTACATATAAAAAAATCGTCCGTGCCATTATGATTATAGCCTCTTCCACCAAATTGCCCCCTTTGCTTACACAGTTACGTTTATTTTGAGCGGATAAATCATTTTCATGTAAAGCAAATTGATTCTATTTTCATTTGATGTGAATAGGATGGTAATAAGACGAGCAAAAACAAGCTGACTGGACTAAGGGGGAGATTGCAATCGAAACGCGAAGATGGAGTAAAGCCATTCTTTACGGATTATCCAGTATTTTAATGGCAGCACTTGCAACAAGCTTACTTTTTTCATTGCTGCTTAAATTTACGGCTTTGACGGAAGATTCTATTAAATGGTTTATACTGGGACTCTCATTTTTAGCCGTTTTCATTGGCGGATTTATTGCCGGAGGAAAAGGAAAAGAGCGCGGATGGCTGATCGGAGGCACAACCGCAATCCTCTATACATTAATTATTTTTTTATTTCAATTTTTAGGCTACGGGAAAACATTTACAATGGAGCAGACCATGTATCATGGGGGCTTCCTTGCGATTGCTATGCTGGGCGGGGTAATGGGAGTAAACTTGTCCGGCTCGTCTAAATAGACATCTTGATGCGTTCGTTCTATAAATGGAAACTAAAAAGAAGCGCATTAAATAGCGCTTCTTTTTGGTTATGCCCTATGTATTTAGGCCTTTTCCATTGTGATGCCTTTTTGCTCAACAACGTCGCGAACAGCGCGGCGGTCAAATGTCAGGCGCGAGCCATCACCAGCTTTGATGATTACTTTTTCTTCATCGATTGAATCAACGATGCCATGCATACCGCCAATCGTTACGACTTTGTCGCCTTTTGACAGACTCTCCTGCATTTCACGCACTTTCTTCTGCTGTTTCTGCTGAGGACGGATCAATAAAAAGTAAAAGATCGCAAACATTAAGATTAACGGTCCAACCGTAGTCAATAATTCCATTTTTTTCACCCCTTTCAAATCTTAAAAGTTTTTAGCATTCGGCTTGTTAAAACCATATTGTTCAAAGAATTCATCTCTGAAATCGCCTAATCGGTCTTCACGGATTGCCTGTCTTACTTGCTCCATTAATTTTAACAGAAAATGAAGGTTATGGTAAGAAGTTAATCGAATGCCGAATGTCTCGTCACACTTCATTAAATGACGGATATAAGCGCGGCTGTAATTGCGGCAAGTGTAGCAGTCGCAATTTTCATCAATCGGACCGAAGTCACGGGCATATTTAGCATTTTTCACTACTAAACGGCCGCTGCTTGTCATTAATGTGCCATTTCTCGCAATTCTCGTTGGGAGGACGCAGTCAAACATATCAATTCCTCTAACCGCCCCGTCAATCAATGAATCAGGAGAGCCAACACCCATCAGGTACCGGGGTTTATCGGCCGGAAGCAAAGGCGTTGTCGATTCAAGCACACGGTTCATTATGTCTTTTGGTTCTCCAACGGAAAGGCCCCCGACAGCATAGCCCGGGAAATCGAGTGAAACTAAATCTCTTGCACTTTGCTTTCTTAATTCCTCATATTCTCCGCCCTGTACAATCCCGAATAATCCCTGATCGTGCGGACGCTCATGCGCATTCAAGCAGCGCTCTGCCCATCTGCTTGTCCGCTCTACAGATTTTTTCATGTAGTCATATTCAGCCGGGAACGGAGGGCATTCATCAAATGCCATCATAATATCAGAACCGAGCGCATTTTGAATTTGCATCGCCTTTTCCGGCGAAAGAAACAGTTTGTCGCCGTTCAGATGATTTCTGAAATGAACGCCTTCTTCTTCTATTTTCCGGAATTCACTTAAACTGAAGACCTGGAAGCCGCCGGAATCCGTTAAAATGGCACGGTCCCAGTTCATAAATTTATGAAGACCGCCAGCTTCCTTTACAATTTCATGGCCAGGGCGCAGCCATAAATGATACGTATTGCTCAAGATGATTCCAGCACCCATCTGCACTAGCTCTTCCGGCGACATTGTCTTTACAGTAGCAAGTGTTCCAACCGGCATAAATACTGGCGTTTCAAACGACCCGTGAGGGGTATGAACAATGCCGAGTCTTGCACCGGTTTGTTTACAAGTTTTAATCAATTCATAACGTATTGGTGATGATGACACCTTTTTTCCTCCTTCAAGGCTGTTTTTTCTTTAGATGATAAGCATGGCATCGCCAAAGCTGAAAAATCGGTATTTTTCCTTGACTGCCGTTTCATAGGCATTCATTACATGCTCTCTTGTTGCTAACGCACTTACAAGCATAATCAAAGATGATTTTGGCAAGTGGAAGTTTGTAACCATACCGTCAATAGCACGGAATTCATAGCCGGGATAGATAAAAATATTTGTCCATCCGCTGTCTTCAATGAATTTTCCTTCATTTTTCGAAGCTATTGTCTCAAGAGTGCGTGTTGAAGTTGTCCCAACCGAGATAATCCGTCCGCCTTCAGAGCGCACTTGATTGAGCAGCTGAGCTGTTCCTGCACTCATTTGATAAAATTCAGCATGCATTTCATGTTCTTCTACTACTTCAGCGTTTACAGGCCGGAATGTTCCCAAACCAACGTGAAGAGTGATAAACGCAATATGAACCCCTTTATCTTTCAATTGATCTAAGATCTGCTCCGTAAAATGAAGTCCTGCCGTTGGGGCTGCAGCTGATCCTCTCTCTCTTGAGAAAACTGTCTGGTACCGCTCCTGGTCATCCAGCTGTTCTTTGATATACGGAGGCAGCGGCATTTTACCCAAAGCATCTAAAGCCTCATAAAAAATCCCATCATATTTGAACTCAAGCAATCTCCCGCCGTGTTCAGACTCGCCAGTGCATACTGCATGCAGAACGCCGTCTCCAAATACTAGTTCCGTGCCAATTTTCACACGTTTTGCCGGCTTCGCCAGAACTTCCCAGACATCTCCTTGCTCTTGCTTCAGCAAAAGCAGTTCAATTTTTGCCCCCGTATCTTTTTTCTCCCCAATTAAACGGGCAGGCAGCACGCGGGTATTATTAAGAACAAGACAGTCTCCCTTATGGAAATAATCAATGATTGTTCTGAATTGTTCATGGTGAATCGAACCTGTTTCTTTATCAAGGACCATGAGTTTAGAAGCATCGCGTTCAATAAGCGGCACTTGTGCAATTAGTTCCTCAGGCAAGTTAAAATCAAATAAATCTACTTTCATTGTTTTTCACCTTTTCTATTATTTGAACCGTCCGAAAACATTAAACAAGATTGTCAGTAAGATACTGATCACAATTGATGTAACAATCGGAAAATAAAAAGTCGTATTTCCTTTTTTGAATACAAAATCTCCAGGCAGCCTTCCAATGAGCTGCATAAATAATCCTGCGAAAAAAAGAACGGCACCTATCATCATCAGGATTTTAGGAAATTGGGTCATTTTTCAGGGGCCTCCATTTGAAAGTGATGGTAAACTGCTTCCGTTACCATTCTACCCCTTGGAGTGCGTTGTATAAAACCGATTTGTAAAAGATATGGTTCATATACGTCTTCAATTGTATGGGATTCTTCTCCAATTGTAGCTGAAATCGTATCAATTCCAACTGGTCCGCCCTTATATTTCTCAATTATTCCCATTAAAAACTTATGATCAATATGATCGAGGCCCAGTCTGTCGACCTGAAGTTTTTCCAGTGCATCCTTAGCAAGCTTTCCCGATACAGTTGACTCTCCAAGCACCTGGGCAAAGTCCCTCACCCGTCTTAGTAATCTGTTGGCAATTCGCGGAGTCCCCCTCGATCTTCTTGCAAGCTCGAGCGAAGCTTCTTTTTCCATGCCAATTCCTAAAATATCTCCGGTCCGTTCAACAATAAGAGACAGCTGCTGTTCATTATAATATTCAAGTCTGCTGAGAACTCCAAACCGATCTCTCAGCGGAGCCGTGAGCAAGCCGACACGAGTTGTGGCTCCAATAAGTGTAAACGGGGGCAAATCCAGACGGACAGACCGGGCCGATGGACCCTTTCCAATCACAATATCAAGACAAAAATCTTCCATTGCAGGATACAGCACTTCTTCAATAGAGCGCTGAAGACGATGTATCTCATCAATAAATAACACATCACCAGGCTCAAGCGCTGTTAAAATCGCAGCGAGGTCACCCGGCCTTTCAATAGCTGGTCCAGATGTTGTGCGGATATTTACGCCCATTTCATTTGCAATAATTGTTGCAAGCGTTGTTTTCCCAAGGCCCGGAGGACCATATAAAAGGACGTGATCCAGTGTTTCGCTTCTAAGTTTTGCCGCTTCAATAAAGACTTTCAGGTTTTCTTTTACTTTATCCTGGCCGATATATTGAGATAAAGTCTGAGGTCTTAAGCTTAGCTCGATTGCACCTTCATCTAAGTCCGCTTCACTTGATACAAGACGTTCATCCATGTCTTTTCACCTTACTTTAATAGCTTTTGCAAAGCTTTTTTCACATACTGATCTGTCGATAAATCTTCTTCCATCAGGGATGGAACGACCTTATTTATTTCTCGTTCAGCATAGCCGAGCACCTTCAGAGCTTCAAGCGCTTCGTTCAGCGCTTTTGAGGCTGTTTCTTTTTGTTCGTGCTCTTCATGGGTAAACAAGTCCGGAGCAAGCTCCCCTGCTACATCGGCAAGTTTCCCTTTTAAATCAAGAATTATCTGTCTGGCAGTCTTCTTTCCTACACCGGGAAACTTAATAAGGAACTTCTCGTCCTCATTTTCAATCGCACCGACTACTTGCGAAGGGTTTCCTGAAGCAAGTATGGCGAGAGCTCCTTTTGGCCCGATTCCTGTAACGTTCAGGAGCTTCATAAATAAAGCTTTTTCTTCTCTTGTATGAAAACCATATAAGGCGAGGATATCTTCTCTGACATGCTGATATGTAAAAATCGTCACTTCTGAAGAGCGATTGCGCTGATAGCTGAATGGATTTGGAGTGTGCACCTGATAACCGATTCCACCATGGTCAATGACAATATATTCTGGGGTAACAAAATCAATATAGCCTTTAATAAATTCAATCAAAACGATATTCACCTCTTTATAACTGTATCTCATTGTATCATAATTTTTTCTTTTGCCTGTAGTAATAATCATTAAAAAACAGAAAAAGCCAGCGCTTTTGCACTAGCTTTCTTTATTTCACATCTGCGGGTGAAGAATATGCTTTATATGACTGAATGACCTCTAAGTATTGATCTTTTGATTGTATGCGGATTCCTTGCCTTAATTCATCATGCTTTCGTGTTTCAAGTTTTCTGACATCAATCTGAAAGAATGACTGAATAATTTCCGAAGCATCGTCCGGCCTTCCATTAAAAATAGAAAAGACACCTTCCGATGATATGCCGAAATACCCGTTTGCTTTTAGTAAAGGGGAGATATCATCCATTTCTTTTTGAAAAATAATCTGATTATCGTCCTGATCAATTAATTGCCAACCTTCATATTTTGCCCAGAAATCTTCCATTGCCAAGATGGTTTCTGTTTTCACTTCTTCACTGATTTCCCCATCCAAATAGATTCGTTCGAGCACCACTGTAACGGTCAGCGGACCGCTTACCTCATAGACTTCATTTTTCTTTTCCGCCGCATTCTCCGATGCACTGGATTCATCCTTATGGAAAGAAGGAATGATGAAAAACAATGTGACTATGACGCAGGCAAAGGCACCAATCAGTAAACGATGAGACGACATCATCACATACACCCCATATCATGAGCTATTTACCATATAGGTAATTATTCGTCATTTCTAGTTTGACCAAAAATAGAAATTTTAACCTTTGATGATTTTTTTCTTTTGATTATGCAGTAATTGGGAAAAACATAAAAAGGGGCATCTTTACAGATAACCCCCTTCATTATTTATCTGGCCTGTTGAAATGGTTCTCTCATCACATTGCCCATATCATCGAAAAGGTCTCTGATATCGGTATCAATTGTTTTTTTCGGCTGTCCGTTCTCAATATTGTCATTAATTGTTCTCACGCGAGAAAAGGTTCCTTCATCTGTGACAACCTGAACTTCTTTACCCTTTGCAGCTGGACGCACAGCATTTAAAACAGCATCTTTAACATTTTTGTCGTTTTTATCATCTGTGTCAATCGCCACAAGCACCTGATCTCCATTTACAACAGTGCGGACATCATCCACTTCTTTGACATCTGAAGCTTTTTCAGAAACATTTTTAGCAATGGCTTCTTCTTTATCGCTGTAATAATTTACTTGCTTCACTTGGCCATGGTAGTTCTCATCTGTTCTGCTGAAACGGTTATCTTTTTCAAGCGTGCCGTCTTCATTAGATAGCGGGGCTGTTGGATTATCCATTCTTCCATTATGAAAAGCATCATCGCGATTATTTACTTTTGTGAAGTAATTATCATTCATGTCGCCTTCCATCATTTCTGTCAATGGTCCATCGTTATCCACGTTATCCACATCATTATTATCGTTTCGGTGCTCATCTGAATAATAACCGATCGGTCTTGTGGAATCATCATATCTTGTGTCAAGTGCGCCTTCATTATTGTTGCACCCTGCAAGTCCAGTTGCAGCTATAGCAATTGCAGCAATTGCAGTAACTTTATGCCTCAATATTAAAACCCCCCTGATTTTTCTATCGCGAGCAAATCCCGCTCTTGTATAGGTTGCTCGTTCAAAGAAGCATTAATCTGTTAGTTAACGGTAAGTTCTTAAAATAATGGAGGAGGTTTTGTATTTGAGCTGACTCGTTTTAATCGTTCATTTAATTCCTTCTATATCGGGGCAAAATAAATCAGGGATTTTAAAGTCCACTTTTTAACAGCTGGCCAAAGAGGATTTTGGCGCATCCCTTACATCAATGGGTAAATTATTATTCCTTTTTTAAACTAAGGCTATGTTAAATCTTAATGTTGTTTTACCCCAAAAGAAAACCGCCCTTTGAAAAGGCGGTTAATTAAACTATCGTTTCCCGTTAGCGGCAATGAATCCCGAAGCATTGTTTCCTAATTTTTCTCTAATGTAACAAGTGAATAAACTGCTCCACCACCACCTGCACCTGACATAGCACTCTGAGAGACAACCTTCCATCCCTCTTGCAAAAGTTGATTTAAATCACTTAAGTTATTCTTCTTATCGGTTAGATAATAAACTACGATTGCCTTTTGCATGATACACCTCCCTCCAGAACTCATTACATCATATATAAAATTTCATAATTTTACCGATTAGTCCATCAATAAGAAGCCGTTCGTTGAAGTTTACTGTTTGTTTCATTTATGTAAACAGACAAGAGGCGACCATCATATTTTTCTTATTCGACGTTGTGTTCTCATATTCCTTGCTGTCTAAGCAGCGAAACCAAGCCAAGTAATTTTGAAGATACTTGGTTGCTACACCGTTGAAGCGGTCAATCCAGCGTTTGAGTCGGCTATGGTCTAAACCTTTTGAATTGACATAGGAACTGAATGCCTGCCATGAAACGGTACAAAGCACGTTTGAATCGGATAACTGACCGCCAATCGCTTCACCCAATTTCGTTGTCCGAATACGCCCACGACCAAGAACGCCAGAGAAAGTCATTTTCTGACGGTCGAGCAACTAATACGCATATTTGGTCGTTGCTGATACCACGAAATTTAGCTTTGCCGCCGCGTTTACGGGATTTGCGTTCAGAAATGTTTCTTTTGCCTTTCTCAGAGTACAAGAAATAGGTCTCGTCCATTTCGACGATGCCTTGGAACGCTTCGGTTGGGATTTGCTTCAGAGCGGAAAGAATTTTATGCCGCCAGTAAAACAAGGTTACATATGTCACTTCTTCACCCAATTTCTCGGCACATTTTCTCAGCGAAAAACCTTCAATCATGCATTCGATGAATCGAACCCAAAGATGAGGTCTTCTGGTGCGCTGAAGCGGCGTGTTTGTGAGGTCGTTAAAAGTTTGACGGCAGAATTTACAGCGGTAACGCTGCCGTTTCACCTCTCCAGCACGCGTCTTAATAACGTATTTTCCAAATCGTACAACAGAATGACTTTCGGAAGTGGACAAGACAAGACCACCTATATGCTTTTGTTCTTGGATTTCATCAATTGCACGAATAGGAGCCGACAGGGGTTTCATTCGAGACTGTAAGAAATATACAAGTTCCTGTTTACCACCTTCATCTAATGCGTCAGCGAGCTTCTTTATTTCCTTTAACTAGACGTTAAATCATCTCCGAATCACATCATTATATCTTCTATTGCGCACTTAATTGTTCAGAATATTCAATTATCAATATCAGGAAATAACATAGCCTAAACTAAAAAAAGAGACGAACTATATGTCTCGTCTCTTACATCTATATTAATCGTCGTCGTCTTCATCATCAAATCTCGGCATCCCAAATTGGCTGTCCTGACCATATTGACCAGGCATTCCTCCGAACTGGCCGCCCTGGCCAGACTGTTCAGGCATTCCCCCAAACTGGCCTCCCTGACCAGACTGTCCAGGCATTCCTCCAAATTGGCCTCCCTGATCAAACTGACCAGGCATTCCTCCAAATTGGCCTCCCTGATCAAACTGACCAGGCATTCCTCCAAATTGGCCTCCCTGACCAAACTGACCAGGCATTCCTCCAAATTGGCCTCCCTGATCAAACTGACCAGGCATTCCTCCAAATTGGCCTCCCTGACCAAACTGACCAGGCATTCCTCCAAATTGGCCTCCCTGACCAAACTGACCAGGCATTCCTCCAAATTGGCCTCCCTGACCAAACTGACCAGGCATTCCTCCAAATTGGCCTCCCTGACCAAACTGACCAGGCATTCCTCCATAGCCTTGGTGTCCGCCGAGTCCTTTGGCTGGACCTCCGCATCCGCAATCTTCTTTATCCATAGCCGGGCTGATTGCCGGCGGCTGATTATTCATTCCCTGATCCCATGCACCAGCTACACCATGCGGCATGTTTGGGCCTCCGCTAAATGCTCCCTGCACTTGCGGCGGAAAGCCATAACCCGGCATCGGAGGAAAGCCGTAACCCGGCATCGGCGGAGACACTGGGTAACAGCCCGGCGGATATCCTCCTGGGCCTCCAAACCCTGGACCCCAAAATCCTGGGCTGCCAAATCCTGGACCGCCATATCCTGGACCGCCATATCCTTGCTGCCCATATGGCATATGCATTTGCTGTTGAGGCATATATGCTCCCATTACGTCGTCGTCGTCGTCGTCATCGTCATAATCAAAAGGCATTTGCTGATTAGGCTGCTGCGGCATTCCTCCAAATGGAGCCTGCTGATACGGCATGCCATATGGCTGCATTTGCGGGCCTCCGAATCCTGGACCCCCAAATCCCGGGCCTCCGAACCCTGGTCCGAATCCAGCACCTGGCATGACTGGTGAAACAGGGTAACAATCATCTCCGACAGGACCGAGACCGAAACCTTCAGGTGCCTGATCCTGCGCTCCGGCTACAGCACCCTGGTTCTGATAAGGAGCCCCGCCCTGGCCACCTGGAAAACCTTGTGGTCCGGGACCGCCTTCATAAGCCCCCATCACCCCTTGCTGCGGCATGCTCGGCTTGTTTTCCATATCCTTTGTAGCCTCCTCTTTCTTAGCAGGTGAAACTGATTTTGGCTTTTCAGCCGGTTTTTGAGCTGGCTTTTCAGCCGGCTTCATCATCTCCGGCAGAACATTAGATGGCTTTGGCGGAAGCTGCGGCTGTGGAGCCTGAGGCATCATCGCCATATTCAGCATATAGTAGTTATTAATATCAAGTTCTGGATATGCTGGCTGTTTAATGTCAGGCACAGGCGGAACATATGGCACCGATGGCTTTTCTTTCGGCACTTCCTTCGGTTTGGTATCTGTTACATCCATCACTTGTTTAGGTTTTTCTTTTGCAAAAGGATGCTCAGATTTCGGCATTTCCTTTTTCCCTGAAAAGCTAACCTTTGTTTCATTTTTAACAGGAACTCCGCTGCTTGGAACTTTTATTTTCATACCAGGCATGATTAAGTCAGGGTTGCTTAGCTGAGAGTTCATTTTTTTCAATTCTTCAAAATCTACCCCATATTTTTTGGCAATTTTCCAAAGCGTATCGCCTTTTTGAACAATGTGGATTTTCAACCTTTCCCCCTCCTATGCTTGAAACTTTATCGCATATGATCAGCAGGCAATTATGCCATTCTTCTTCATCACAACTTATGCTTTAGAAGACAAATATATGTTTCACGCACAATAAAAAAACTGACAAACTTAAGATGAAGGCAGCTTGAGACTGCACTTATTACATCTTATTTTGTCAGTTCAAATTTATACGTGTGCAAGCATGCGCTCTAAAGCGAGGACAGCATGCTCTGTTGTTTTTGGGTCAACTTTTATTTGATTGATAATCTTTCCTTCTTCAAGTCCTTCGAGTGACCATAATAAATGCGGGAGATCAATTCTGTTCATCGTTAAACATGGACACATAAATGGATTTAGCGATACAATTTCTTTGTCCGGATGCTGGTCAATGATCCGTTTTACAAGGTTCATTTCTGTTCCGATGGCCCATTTGCTTCCTGCAGGAGCGGATTCAATCGTATCGATAATATATTTCGTAGATCCTGCCAGATCACTTGCAGCTACAACTTCTCTGCTGCATTCCGGATGGACGATGATTTTCATATCAGGCTTGGCATCGCGTAAATCATCTATATTTTTCACTGTGAATTTTTCATGAACAGAACAATGGCCTTTCCATAAGATCACAATTACATCCTCTGGATTTCCATCATATTCAATCTCGTTTGTCATTGGATTCCAAATCGCCATTTTATCAAGCGGAACACCTAAGTTAAAAGCCGTATTTCTGCCTAAATGCTGATCAGGCAAAAATAAGATTCGCTGTTTCTGTTCAAAGGACCAGCGCAGCATTTTCTCTGCATTTGAGGAAGTGACGGTTGCACCCCCATTTTTCCCGACAAATGCTTTAATGGCCGCTGTAGAATTTACATAAGTCAAAGGCAGAATTGTATCTCCATACATTGCCTGAAGCTTTGTCCAAGCCCGTTCAGTCTGCTCGATATCCGCCATATCAGCCATTGAGCACCCTGCTCTCATATCCGGCAGCAGCACATTTTGACCTTCACTCGTGAGCATGTCTGCAGTTTCGGCCATAAAATGCACTCCGCAAAAAACAATGTATTCTGCCTCGTTATTTTCAGCAGCTGCCTGTGCAAGCTGCAGGGAATCCCCAGTTATATCAGCAAACTGAATAACCTCATCTTTTTGATAATGATGGCCTGGTATCAGCAAACGGCGGCCGAGCTTTTCTTTAATCCGTATTACCCTTTCAATCATTTCCTCTTCTGAAAGTTCTTTATAATGAGGCGGCATTTTTTCATTTGTTTCAAATTGAAGCATATCCAATACGTTCATTGTAATTTCCTCCTTATTCTGCATTCATGCTGAGATCAAGAGATTTGGCGGAATGAGTAAGCATTCCAAGTGAAATAAAGTCCACTCCGGTGTCACCGTATTCAGCCAGATTTTGAAGGGTAATTCCTCCCGAAGCTTCTGTAATAATTGACGGCGGTGTAAGACTTGCAAAAGCTTTAACTTCTTCAGGGGTCCTGTTATCAAACATGATGATGTCCGCCTTTGCTTCTATTGCCTCCAGCAGCTGCTCTTCAGATTCAATTTCAACTTCAACTTTAATCATGTGCCCTGCATGAGCCCTGACCTTTTTTACAGCTTCAAAAATAGAACCGGTGCTTGCAATATGGTTATCTTTAAGCATGATTCCATCATACAAGCCAAATCTGTGATTATATCCGCCGCCGCACCGGACGGCATATTTTTCGATCATTCTCAAACCAGGTGTCGTTTTCCTTGTATCACAAATCTTTGTATGAGCAGAATTCAGGCCTTTTACTGCCTGATTTGTCAATGTAGCTATTCCGCTCATTCTCTGAAGCAAGTTTAAAATGACTCTTTCTCCAGTAAGCAGGGAAGCGATTGGACCTTCAATAACAGCTGCATGTTCGCCTTTATTTATCTGTTCGCCATCACGTTTCAGCAATTTAACTGCTACGCTTTGATCCAAAATTTCATATCCGGTTTTGATTACATCGGCACCCGCAAAAATTCCATTTTCCTTAGCTGTAATAGTGGCTTTTCCCCGCTGAGCTTTTGTAAAAATATACGAGCTCGTAGCGTCATGATCACCAATATCTTCAATAAAGAAAGCATCTAATTGTTTTTTCAGTTTAAGTAAATTCAATTTCCATCACCTCTGAATCATTCTTTAATTCTGTATCATATTTAGAAAGTAGAATTTGTTTTTTTAGCCATAATCGGTCATCTTTATAGGGATGATCTGTTCTAAAGTGACCTCCCCTGCTTTCTGTTCTCTGCAGGGCGGAAGTCACTATAAGCCAGCCGGCTGTCAGCATATTCATTTTTTCATATTCATTATTTGTGAAGTTATTCACATTGATATCCCAAAAAGAGATTGGCCATAAGAATTTTTCAAACCAGCATTTCGCAATTAAAAGTCCTTCTTCAGAACGCTCAATGGCAGCATGGTTTGTCATCATCCATTTTATTTCCTCTTTGGAAGGTAACATAACATCCCTTTTCCTGCTGGTCCTGATTTTCACTTTTTCAGTTTTTTCAATTGCATTTTGAGAAAAATTCAAGATATGCACACCTAAACGGCTGCCAAACACAAGGCCTTCAAGAAGCGAATTGCTCGCCAGCCTGTTTGCACCGTGAACTCCTGTACAAGCAGCCTCTCCTACAGCATATAACTGGCTGACCGAGGTTTTTCCATCTACATCAGTTTTTATGCCGCCCATTAGAAAATGCATTCCCGGGGCTACAGGGATTAAGCCTTCATCTATACTGACACCATATTTTTTGCACATAGCTGAAATCGTTGGAAAGCGGCTTTCAAAGGCTGTAATGGACGAGATGTTAAGGAAAATGCGATGTCCTTTTTTTATCTGTGAAAAAATAGTTCTTGCCACGATATCTCTTGGAGCAAGATCTCCAAATGCATGAACACCTTCCATGAACCGGATTCCATTCTCATTTTGAAGAAAGGCTCCCTCTCCTCTTACTGCTTCAGATATAAGCCCTACACATTGACCATTAATCAGTAGCATCGTCGGATGAAATTGAGTAAATTCCATATCGGTGAGGACAGCACCTGCCCGAAATGCCATTGCAAGTCCGTCACCTGTTATAACGCTTGAATTGGAAGTATGTTTGTAGAGGCTGCCGCAGCCGCCGGTAGCGAGAATGGTATGTCCGGCAAAATGCTGCTGAATGTCGCCTTTTGCATTCCGAGTAAATACCCCCCTGCAAACTCCCCTGCTGATGATAAGATCAAGCGCCATTTCATCTTCTATAATTTCTATGTTTTTACCAAGCTGTGATAATAAAAAATGTACAACTGCTTTTCCTGTGGCATCTCCGCCTGCATGGAGGATTCTGCTGAATCTGTGTGCACCCTCCTGGCCAAGCAATAATTTCCCGTTTGAATCCTTGTCAAATTGAAATCCATCATTTATAAGGGTGAGGACTTCCTTCGTCCCTTGTCTAACAAGCAGTTCAGCAGCAAGAGGATCATTATGATGGGATCCCGCCGTCATTGTATCTTCGAAATGACCCTGCCAGCTGTCATATTTATCCACAGCTGCTGCGATTCCTCCTTGGGCCAGCATAGAATTGCTCTCGTATTTAGTTGATTTTGTCAGAATGGTTACTTTTTTAGAAGATTGAAGCTGAAAGGCTGCAGACAGCGCTGCAATTCCGCTTCCAATAATTAATACATCCGTTTGAGGCACAAAATAACCCCCTATTCTTTACAAGTGTCTTGACACTTATATTTACACAAAACTAAAATAATGACAAGAGATTTTTTTACCCAGAGAGGAGACCTGAATTTTGATCTATTTAGATTATGCAGCTACAGCACCTATAAGCGATGAAGCACTTCTTGTATTCGCCGAGGCTTCAAGAAAAGCGTTCGCAAACAGCAATAGCCTGCATGATGAAGGGGATGCCGCCAGAACGATCTTAGAAGCTTGCCGCAGGAAGATTGCATTGCTGATTGGCGGTACTGCTTCAGGGATTTGCTTTACAAGTGGAGGCAGTGAATCCAATGTGCTTGCCATTGAAACACTCCTTAAAAATGCAGGAAAACATAAAAATCATATTATTGCCTCTGCACTAGAGCATTCTTCTATCTATAATTATTTAAAAACCCTTGAGCAAACAGGATTTGAGGTAACATTTTTATTGCCGGACAAACATGGTAAACTACATGTAGAAGAAATAAGAGATGCCGTCAGAGATAAAACCGCGCTTGTTTCCATTCAACACGCAAATTCTGAAATAGGCTGCATTCAAAATTTAGAGAAAATCGGTCATTTTTTACATGATAAGCTGGTTTATTTTCACAGCGACTGTGTTCAGTCGTTTGGAAAGATCCCCATCAAAGCGGATGAATGGAAAGCGGATGCCATTTCACTTTCCAGCCATAAGGTGTATGGACCAAAAGGTGTCGGCTGTCTCTATTTGAATCCGCGCGAACATTTTAATCCTGTTATACCCGGAGGCACACATGAAAACGGCTATAGAGCAGGAACGGTGAATGTGCCGGGAATTGCCGCATTTACATCTGCCGCCGCAGCAGCATGTTCTGTCATGAACACTGAATTCAATAGACTTGAATCATTGAAAAAAAGTTTTTTTGCAATGCTCACCCACTACAGTGATCATGTTCACATTATTAATAAAGATTTAGATGATCAGCTTCCGACCATTATCGGCCTTATTATTAGGGGAATTGAGGGGCAATATATGCTGCTGGAGAGTAATCGCAGAGGTGTAGCCATTTCCACAGGTACAGCCTGTCAAATTGGCATGCAGATTCCCTCAAAGGCACTGACTGCTGTTGGGCTGACTAATGATGAAGCCCTGCAGTACATCCGCATTTCAACCGGAAAACATACAAAAGCAGAAGATCTTGATAAAATGGCTGGCATCATTGGAAAAGCAATCAGCGAGAAATATAGGGACATGACGGAGGGTCATTATGAACGAAGGTAAAATTCCTGGAACGAAAAGAAGAGAATTAATCCTGAATTGGCTGAAAGAAACGAACGCGCCTATGAAAGGGAGCGAAATGGCAAAAAAAACAAATGTCAGCAGGCAAGTGATTGTTCAGGATATTTCTTTGTTAAAAGCACAAAACGAACCGATTCTTGCAACAAGCCAGGGCTATGTGTATATGAAACAGGAAAATGATGAAATGCCTGCATTTAAGCGCATCATCGCCAGCAGCCATAACCCGGAAGCAACGGCTGAAGAACTGAATATCATTGTCGATTACGGGGTAACCGTCAAAGATGTCATTATTGAACATCCTGTCTACGGGGAATTGACAGCATCCATCATGGTGAGCAATCGCAAGGAAGTGCGGGATTTTATCGAAAAAATTGAGGAAACAAAGGCAGCCTATTTATCACAGCTTACAGAAGGTTTGCACTTGCATACATTAGTAGCGGACCGTGAGGAAAAATTAGCAGAAGTGTGTACTGCTTTAAAAGCAGCAGGATATCTTGTTAGTGAAGAAGATTAAAAAGATTAAAACCGGCTCGCATTTGCGAGCCGGTTATTTTTCAGATCAAATATGCGCTGTACGTTCCGAGAGTCCGAACACCGCAGCCCAAAGCTTCAAGCTCTGCCATTGCCCCGGGAATAAGGACATCATCCATTTTCATATCAATGTCAATGATGAAAAAGTAGTTTCCAAGACCCGTTTTCATTGGTCTTGATTCAATTTTTGATAAATTCAGTTTTCTCCACGAAAAAGCAGATAGAACCTGGTGAAGAGCCCCAGACCGATCTGAAGGCAGTGTAATCATCAGAGTTGTCCTGTCAGTTATCTTATTTGTTTTGGTCTTGATATATGTATGCTGGTTCGGATGCAGCACCGCAAACCGTGTATGATTATGGGTATAATCATGAATATTTTTGCGGACAATTTTGAGATTATATTCTTGTGCTGCTAATTCATTTGCAACAGCCGCCATATTTTCCTCTGGATGCTCCTGGATGTATTTTGCAGCTGCACCTGTAGATGTCGCGTACTCGTACTTTGCTTTAGGCAGATGATGATGAAGAAATTTATGACATTGTGCAATCGCATGGGAATGAGAGTAGACCCTCTCTGCATCTCCCCACGAGTCTTCCCTGGATGGATGAACCATCAAGTGCTGCTGAATAGGCGCCACAATTTCCCCAATGATGGAAAGCGGCTGTTCATGAACGAGGTAATCAATGGTTAAGTTAACAGATCCCTCTAACGCATTTTCGAGCGGGACAACAGCTACGTCAATTTTTCCCTCAGCTACTGCATCCATGCACTGCGGGATGTTCAGAAATGGAACATGCTCAGCATGATCTTCGAAAAACTTTGTAACAGCAAGATGTGTAAATGTTGCTGCTGGACCTAAATAACCAATTTTATATGTCATAAGAAATCCTCTCCCCTAAGCTCCAGATCCTAATATCTCTACTTTCTCTACAAATTCAAGTCGTTTCAGCTTGGCCATGACGCTGTTAATATCTTCTTTCATTCCATTAGTATTTAATGAAAGCGTTACATTTGCCCGACCCTGCAGCGGAATCGTCTGATGAATGGTCAGTACATTGCAGCCAGCTGTTGCAACAACAGCAAGCAGCTGTGATAATGTGCCTGATCTGTCTTCAAGGTGAAAAAAGAGCGTGATAATGCGTTCGTTTACCATTGTGTGAAATGGAAAAACGGCATCACGGTATTTATAATAAGCGCTTCTGCTCATATCTACCCGCTGAACAGCATCAGCAACAGAATCTGCTTTTTTCCGTTCAATCAGTTTTTTAACCTCAAGCGTTTTTCTCATTGCCTCAGGCAGAACGTCTTCCCGCACTAAAAAAAAGGTTTCTTCCTTCATGACCTTCTCCTTTTCTCCATCTGCCTGTGAAAAAAGAAGAGCGGATTAAGGCTCTTCTTCTTTTGGCTACTCAACAAATTCAAATTCGAATTCAAGCAATCGTACAATATCGCCGTCTTTTGCTCCTCTTTGACGAAGCGCTTCGTCGACACCCATTCCGCGCAGCTGTCTTGAGAAGCGTCTGATTGACTCTTCGCGCAGGAAGTTTGTCATCTTAAAGAGATACTCCACTTTCTCTCCTGATACGACAAATGTTCCGTCACTGTCACGGGTAATTTCAAATTCTGCTGCTTCTTTATCGAATTTATAAAGAACACGGTGATCGGAAAGATCCTCTTCCTCATAAAGCGGGAATTCAGGTGTCTTTTCAATTGTGTTCATGATTTCAAATAAAAGTTCGCGAACGCCCTCACGGGTAATAGCAGAGACAGGGAAAATTGGAAGATCATCTTCAAGCTTTTCTTTAAAAGCTGCAAGGTTTTCTTCTGATTCCGGCATGTCCATTTTATTTGCAACAATGATTTGCGGTCTTTCTGTGAGACGGAGATTGTATTCTTTAAGCTCAGCATTGATAGTCAGATAATCTTCATAAGGATCACGGCCCTCGCCGCTTGACATATCAATCACATGAACGATGACGCGTGTTCTTTCAATATGGCGCAGGAATTGATGACCAAGACCCACTCCTTCATGTGCACCTTCAATTAATCCAGGCAGATCCGCCATAACGAAGCTGCGGCCATCTCCGGTTTCAACAACACCAAGGTTCGGTACAAGCGTTGTAAAATGGTATTCGGCAATTTTCGGTTTTGCCGAGCTTACTACAGACAGCAGCGTTGATTTTCCAACACTGGGGAATCCGACTAAGCCAACATCTGCAAGAAGCTTAAGCTCCATGATAATGTTTCGTTCCTGTCCCGGTTCTCCATTCTCAGAAAGCTCAGGAGCAGGGTTTGAAGGTGTTGCAAAACGGCTGTTTCCGCGTCCTCCGCGTCCGCCTTTTGCAATAACAGCCTGCTGTCCATGCTCAGTCAGGTCAGCAATAACCGTTCTTGTTTCTTCTTCCATAACCACTGTGCCCGGCGGAACTTTAACAACCATCGGCGTTGCATTTCTGCCATGCTGATTTTTCGACATGCCGTGCTGTCCGCGGTCTGCTTTGAAATGACGCTGATAGCGGAAATCCATTAATGTGCGCAGGCCTTCTTCAACTTCAAAAATAACGTCAGCGCCTTTACCGCCATCGCCTCCTGCAGGACCGCCCTTTGGTACATATTTCTCGCGGCGGAACGCAACAAGCCCGTTTCCTCCGTCGCCGCCTTTTACATATATTTTCACCTGATCTATAAACATGGTAATCCTCCGCTCCAAGCCAATTATGCGACACCGACCGCAACGGTCAGTTCATCCGGGGAAAGTTCATAATGCATTACTGACACTTGATTTTTTTCATTTGATTTTAACCAATTTAATAACAAAGCTTTCTCTGTTATTATGCCATTAAAATCAAAAAAGAATCGAACTTGTCCCTGATTGGCTTCTGTTTCTATTGTGATGCTCAAATGATTCTCTGTACACCTGTCAACGGAATCATCAAGAATCTGAAAGAACTGCTTACACCACTCGGTAACCTTCAGATCGTATTCCGACAAGTCACTAATGGCCCCAAGGACTTCATACTCCAGAGAATAGTGATGCCTTTTCCAGTTGAACGTCATTAAGAGGCTTGCAAATGACAGCATTTTTAAATTGCAAAGCTTCGATTCGCTTTGTGTTTCGATGACGATTTCTTCAATAATCTGCTGTACGCGATCGTGTCTATTTAATGATAAGTTTCCTTTGATTAATTGCAGTTTATTCATCCAATCGTGACGTGAATGACTTAACACATCGACAATATTCCACTCTTCATTTGTTTTTTTCATGTCGGCACTCCTACTCCCTTTTCTCTATTCTTTTCTCTAGGAGCTTCAAGACTTGGAAACTGAATGTCGTACTAAATTATAACAAACTATCCGGGGGAAAATAAGTGCAATTTGAAAAAAGCAAGAGGAAATCAATGATATGGGGAGGTTTTCCTGATAATAATGACTGTTTTCACTAGGGTTGCCGCTTTGCGTATGTGAATCAGTCCGCATTATTTCGTTATCATCCCCGCTTAAAAAAAGGGGGCTAAAAACAGCGTTCTAAAATAAAGAAAAACTCTAACCAGAGGCTAGAGTTTTCCTAAAAGAAATTATGCTTCTTGTGCTACAGGATATACGCTAACTTTTTTACGGTCACGTCCGAAACGCTCGAAACGTACAACTCCGTCCACTTTCGCGAAAAGAGTGTCGTCACCGCCGCGGCCAACGTTTTCACCTGGGTAAATTTTCGTTCCGCGTTGACGGAAAAGGATAGAACCACCGCTTACGAATTCGCCATCCGCACTTTTAGCACCAAGGCGCTTTGAGATTGAATCACGACCGTTCTTGGTAGAACCTACTCCTTTTTTAGAAGCGAAGAACTGAAGATCTAAATTTAAAAACATTCTAGTCCACCTCCTGCTGATTGTTATTTATCGTTATTTTTATGAAATGTCCATAGTTCAATTCAATTGACTGCAGCGATACGAGCATGCCTTCAAGCAGCAGCTGAGCCTGTTCGCCCGCTTTATGCCCGGGTTCATGAGGCAGCTGAAACGAAAGAAATCCTCCGTCTCCTCCCTGCTCGATAATCGGCGTTATTCCTGTTAACTTATGTATCGCATTAACAGCGCCAAATGTGACAGCAGATGCTCCGGCACAGACAATATCCTTTCCATGTACATCGAAATCGGCATGTCCAGATAATGTAAAGGATTCAATTAAACCGCTGCTGTTGCGGTTAATGACTGCTTTTATCATCTTAAAAGGCCTTAAGCGTTGATTGCGTCAATAACAAGTTTCGTGTATGGTTGACGATGACCTTGTTTTTTGCGGTAGTTTTTCTTAGCTTTGTATTTGAATACAGTGATCTTTTTAGCGCGGCCTTGTTTTTCAACTTTCGCTGTAACAGTCGCACCATCAACGATCGGGCTACCAACTTTCACGTCATCTCCGCCAATGAATAAAACTCTGTCAAAAGTAACAGTGTCGCCTTGTTCACCAGCAAGCTTTTCAACGTAGATCGCTTGACCAGCTTCTACTTTGATTTGTTTTCCACCAGTTTCAATAATTGCGTACATTCCTATGCACCTCCTAATTAGACTCAGACTCGCCAGCAAACAGGTGATCCGGAGCAATCCGAAAAACTTTATACCTGCATCTGTGCGGTTGTAGCACGGGTGCTACAATCAATAACATAACAATACTATCAAAATAGGGTTATGAATGTCAATTATATTTTATCTTTATTTTTTATTAGGCGTTGAATCATTTCGCGGTCTCCAAGCTGCACAATTTGATATTGATCGCTCCATTCTGTCTTCTCTGTCAAAAAGATCTCAAAGTGCAGGGCCTTTTCTAACCGTTTAAGATGCTCATCATTTTTGCCTCTGAATGCTACTGCAGCATCAGAAGGAAGTTCTATTAAAGCAGCCTCTTGCTCCATGTACTGCAGTTCCCATAACTCCCGTTCAATTTTAAAAGCGATTGTTTCAGGCGACAGCACGTGTCCTGTCCCGCTGCAGAACGGACAATGACACGTGATAAGCGATGCCAAATCGGGACGCACGCGTTTTCGGGTCATTTGAAAAATGTTCATTTGGGAAAAACCGAGCATTCTAGTTTGAACTCTGTCACTCTTTGATTCCCTGAGCATTTCATGCAAGATGGCCTGCCTGTCCTCCTGCCGGGGCATATCAATGAAATCAATGATAATCATTCCGCTCAAATTGCGCAGTCTGATCTGTCTTGCTGCTTCTCTAGCCGCTTCTAAATTCGTCTTTATCACCGTATCCTGCAGGGAGGACTTCCCAGAAAATTTTCCTGTATTCACATCAATAGCTGTTAATGCTTCTGTCTGATCAATAACCAAGTAGGCGCCATTTTTCAGCCAGACAATCCGTTTCAGCGCTTTTTCTATTTCCTGTTCAATTTTGTACGCATCAAAAACAGGCTGTTTTGATTGATGAAAAAGCACTTCCAGGGTCTCATACCTGCTTTTCAAATCCCGCGCAAGATCGCTGTCATCACAAACGATCTGATGAAGCGTATCAGGATTGATTTCCCGTATTATCCGGTCAAAGAAAGGCGTGCCTTCTGTTAAAAGAGCAGGAGCCTTCGTATTTGCATGAAGCAAAGCCGCATATTTTTTCTTCAAATAACAAAATTCTTTATGCAGGGTTTCTTCTGTCTGTCCGCTTGCAGCAGTCCTGAAAACAAGTCCTTCATTTTCTTCGCAAAAATGAGATCCAATGAATTGGAGCCGCTCCCTTTCAGATGGATCCTCTATTTTTTTTGAAACAGCGGTATAGCCGGAAGTCGGCATATATACGAGATATTGTCCGCCAAATTCAAGGTTTGCTGTCAGTTTTGGCCCCTTATGTTCAGTTGCTTCTTTTGCAACCTGAACCAAAATCTGCTGTCCTTCTCTAAGCTTGGCTGACTTTAATTCAGGAGGGAGATCATTTACTGAAAGATATCCGTTCTTTTCCTCCCCGATATCGATGAATGCAGCCTGCATTCCCTGAAGAACATTCAAAACACGGCCCGCATAAATGCTGCCGGCCGTTTCATTTATATGGTGGATGTGAATTTCTTGAACAAGATTTCCTTCAAGCAGCACGCAGCGATTTTGACTGCCTTTTGCATTTAAAACTAACGTACGCAATGATCATCCTCTTTTCTATAGATGTGCTTTCTCATATTTACTCATTTTATCAGACCCCCGTCAATAATCATAATTCAGCTCGCCGACAGTCGACTGTGTTCGCTTATCAGCAAAAAAGGCATGAAGAAGCTCATTTTCATCCAGCTCAAACAGCTTTTTTCCATTTCGTTCAACAATAATAGGGTGCTTGCACCCTCTTCTGAATTTCAGCAGCGTTTGATAGATGGACTCTCCTTCATCTACAATAATCGGCTTTAAGGTCCCTGGATCCTGCTGGTTTCCATAATACCTCTCGAGCAAAAACCTCATGCTCACAAAACTGCGGTGTTTATATTCCATATATATGGAATAAATAAGGAAACCCCCGATTACCCACACGTTAAGCTGCTGCGGGTAAAAAACAAGAAAAATGAGCAGATACAGACCTAAGCACATAGCAGAAACCAAAAGCATTGTCTGGTGTGCATCCTGATAAGACCGTTTCATGGACACAAGCAAAAACAGCAATTTCCCTCCGTCAAGCGGCCAGATAGGCAACAGATTGAACAAGAGAATCATGACATTATAAAAGGTGAAGAGCTGATACGTCTCATAACTAAATAATCCTGAAGCCTGTAAAAGATAAGCTGCTCCCTGAAGAGGAATATGCTGCAGGGGACCGGCAGCAATCGTCAGCAGCTCTTCCTTCAATGGTCTATTGCCGTGCTCCTCCACTTCAGCCACACCCCCAAAAGGCAGGAGAACAATGGATTTCAGGCGCCAGTTGAAATGTCTGGCTGTCATGGCATGGCCCAGTTCATGAATGAGAATAATCGACAGCAGGATCAGCAGTGACTGAAAATGAGCCGTCATAATCGAAATCCCCATGATTAACCACAGAATAGGGTGAATATGAATGTGCAGTAAAACAGATAAATATTTAGTCAAAGGATATCACCTGAATTGGGTCGATAAATTGATCACCCTTTTTAATAGCGAAATAATACGTCCCTTTTTGATCTTCTGCCGCTTTGATTTTGCCGATTTCTTTTCCGCTTTCTACAAAATCATAAAGTGACACCTTCACTTCTTCAAGGTTGCCGTACCAGCTCTCAGTTGAATCATCGTGCTGTACAACCACCGTCAAGCCAGATCCCTCTTTCTTCCCAATCTCAACCACAATTCCTTCATTCATTGCTTCAACAAGATTGCTGCTCGTCTCAACCATTACACCCTGGCCATTATCTTTAAACGTCTCAAGCACTTTTCCTGAAGCCGGAGCCGTAAATTCGGTATCTTCAGGCTTAGGAGCCTGATCGGAAGTTTTTATCAGGGCCAGCGGGTCTCCAAACTGATCTCCGTACCACTTTGAAATCATCGCAAACTGAAAATCCTCTTCAAATGTGCTAGTGACCACACTCTGAACCTTTTCAAAAGGCGGCGAATCATTCTTAAAAACAATCGCGGCCGCGAGAACTAAACATGCTCCAATCAGCAGTTTAAACATAAACACATCCGGTTTAAATAATGGATGGGAGCCGCCTCCTTCTCCCCCCGGATCATATGTGTGATAAGCGGAGCCTCCATATTTTTCTTCATCATCTGTGAATGACAGATTGGGCAGCTGTTTTTGAGGTTCCATCCTCTCAGCTCCTAAACTGCGGTCCCGTTTTCTTTTTGCCATTCTCCTGCGCAAATCATCCGCTCGATTCCCCATTGCCACACCCATCCCCTCGGATCACATTTACTCAATTTTATGCCTTGTCCTCAAGGAATATGACAAGCCTAAAAGAACAGGATCATTGCGTTTAAATGAGCAGCAGAAAAATCTCAAAACAAAAAAACAGCCTCTGAATATTCAAAGGCTGCTTTAATACTTATACTCTAACGCCGAAAAAGCGTTTAATTTTTGTAATAACACCTGGATTAGCATCTTCTAATGATTGCAGAGGAATCGATTCGCCAAGGATGCGGCGGGCAATGTTCCGGTATGCAATGGATGCGCGGTTGTTTGAATCCATGGCGATCGGCTCACCGTTATTTGAAGCTTTAATGACATCGTCATCATCTGCTACAATTCCGATTAAATCAATTGATAGGTGCGTAACAATTTCATCCACATCCAGCATATCCCCATTTTTCACTAAATGATTGCGGATTCGATTGATAACTAGCTTCGGAGGCTCAATGGCCTCTTCTTTTTCAAGCAGGCCGATAATGCGGTCTGCATCGCGTACGGCTGATATTTCAGGAGTCGTCACGACGATGGCCTTGTCAGCTCCTGCAATAGCGTTTTTAAAGCCTTGCTCGATGCCGGCAGGACAATCAATTACAATATAGTCATAGTCCTGTTTCAGCTCCTCCACCAGCTTTTTCATCTGCTCAGGATTAACAGCTGATTTATCGCTCGTCTGCGCAGCAGGGAGCAAATAAAGCCTGTCTTCAAAACGTTTATCTTTTACAAGCGCCTGATGAATTTTACATCGGCCATCAACAACATCCACCAAATCGTAAATGATGCGGTTTTCAAGCCCCATTACAACATCGAGGTTGCGCAGGCCGATGTCTGTATCAATGAGACATACCCGTTTTCCTAAAATCGCTAAAGATGTTCCTAAATTAGCAGAAGTTGTTGTCTTTCCAACTCCGCCTTTGCCAGAGGTAATAACGATAGCCTCACCCACGGTCAAATTCCCCCTTCAAACCTTGTCAAGTTAGGTCGTAAATGAGTCAACTGCTGAAGTCGATCAATGATGATAGATTCATTTTCATCTATGTAAGCACATTCCATCTCGTGCTTTTCTGTCTGAATATAATCAGGGGCACGGTTTACGATGTCACAAATTCTGATTTGCGACGGCTTCATCACCGATGCGGCGATGACAGCAGATTTGTTCCCGTTATATCCAGCATGCGCAATGCCTCTAAGCGTCCCCATAATAAAGATGTTTCCGCGGGCAATAACAGTGCCTCCCGGGTTAACATCTCCGATCAGGAGCAAATCGCCTTCAACTTTAAGAACCTGTCCGGAGCGAATCATTTTAGCAACAGAGACCACTTCTGCTTCTTTTTTCATTTGCAGGGCATGATCCTTTGTAACAACATTGCTTTCAAATGTTTCAACAACCAGATTTCGTTTTTTTTGTATAACAGCTTCAATTTGATCCTGCTGTTTTTTATGAAGCAGACGGTTACCCGCTTTGACGTTAACGGTGATATATGGCCCATCTTCATGAATGTATTGCTTTAAGGACAACATTTGCTCAAGTTCATTCAGCAGCTCTTCAAAAGAACATGAATCATCGAGATGCAGCGTTAATCCATCTTTTGTACCTTTTATTGTGACAAATTGCTGTTTCTGAGCCTTCATGACGTTCACCTCAACGACTATACTATTTCGACAGATAGATGCAATCTCCCTCTTTTTTATAAGAGAATTTTGATAGAAAACCGGCTGATGATCCAACATGTCTGCCGCAACGATAGTAGTCTGCCAGAATGTGATTCATCAATAAACGCTAATCATCCAGATAATCCATTTTTACTTTCGATATAAAGCGGCTCATTGGGTAAATCAGGACGATTGCCCCGACAGAATTAGCAGCAAGTGTAGGCAAAAGTCTCAAATTAGTAAAATCATAGAATGACAGATTGGAGTAGCCGATCAGCATTTGAATGCCATACGAGTAGAATTCCAAAAGTGTAACAGCAAGCAACGACAAGAAAAGCACAACGAGCATATTTCCCTGCAGTGCTTTTAAAGCTTTTGAAATTAAATAAGCGAACAATGGATAGGCAAATAAATAAATGCCAAGTATTTCTGTGTATACAATGTCATGCAGCAGTCCAAAAACCATGCCGTAAATCAGCCCTGATTTTTGACTGTAATATGCCGTAATATAAACAATCGCGAGCATGACAAAGCGCGGGATAATGACTTGGTTGTCATTTGTGAATGGAAGCTCAATCAAAACAACAAAGGTGCTTTCGGAAATGAAAATAAATAAGATTAAAAGAGGAAGGAGAATACGATTCATTATTCTTCCTCCTCCTCTGGATCCATATTATCGATATCAATCGTTTCTTTCACGCGTTCTGTTACAAAAACACGGTCAATATTATAAAGATCAGCTTCAGGTTTGATATAGGCCATTTGTGAAAGTCCGTAGGAATCCGGCTCTACCTCCATTACTTCACCAATAACAAGACCTTCAGGGAATATTCCGCTGCTCCCTGACGTGACTACCTTCTGCCCTTTTTCGATTTTAACATCCGATTCAATTTTTTTGAGCAGCAGCGCTTTTTTCTTCTCATCATATCCTTCGATCAATCCGAAAATATTTGGCTGCCCGTCCTTGCCCTGTATTTCAGCTGCAATCCGGTTTTTGCGGTCCGGAGAGCTTAATAGCTGAACAGTTGAATTGAATTTTGATGTATTTTTTATTTTTCCGATTAATCCTTTATCCGTGATTACGGCCATATCCTTCTGAATGCCGTGCTGTGATCCCTTATCAATGGTAATCAGGTCAAACCAGCGGCCCGGATCTGGATTTCGTGCAATCAAAGTGGCAACGATTGGATTGTATTCTCTAAGTGATTCTTCGGCACCGATTTCAGCCCGAAGCTTTTCGTTATCTCGTTTCAGCTCCTGAAGCTCGGTCTCGATTTTCATATGCTCGTCAATTTTGCTTTTAAGCAATTTATTTTCTTCATATGTATTTTTCAAATCGCCGACATTCTCAAAGAAGCCCGCTACATATTGTGCGGGCTTATGAAATACAGTTTGGAATAATCCTGTTGAATCTTTAACAAATTGTTCTGGCCATGTTAGCTGTCTGTCTTCTTTTAAAGAATACCCAATCAATGCCACTAAAAAGATGATACTAACCAGCAACAATATAAGACGTTTATTCAAGAAAAACTGTGGCATGTGACTTTTACACCCTCTTAATGTTTATTTCACAATTAGCGGCTGTCTCTTGCTTTTGTTTTGAACAAATGAATATGCTCAAGAGCTTTCCCTGTACCGATTGCAACACAATCAAGCGGGTTTTCTGCAATTAAAACAGGCATGTTTGTTTCTTCGCTGATCACTTTATCAATGTTGCGAAGCAAAGCTCCGCCCCCAGTAAGAACGATGCCGCGGTCCATAATATCAGCCGCAAGCTCAGGCGGTGTTTTTTCAAGTGTGTTTTTAACAGAATCAACAATCGAGTTGACCGTATCGCGCAAAGCTTCTGCAATTTCCTTAGCCGTAATTTCAATTGTCTTTGGAAGGCCTGTGAGTAAATCACGGCCGCGAATGTCCATATTATCGACACCTTCAGCTGATCCTGCAGAACCAATTTCCATTTTAATAGATTCTGAAGTACGGTCGCCAATCATTAAGTTATATGTTTTGCGGATATAGTTGACAATGGCATCGTCCATTTCGTCACCGGCAACGCGGATGGATTGAGACGTAACAATTCCTCCAAGAGAAATAATGGCCACTTCTGTCGTACCTCCGCCAATATCAACTACCATGCTTCCAGTTGGTTCCCAGACAGGAAGATTCGCACCGATTGCAGCTGCAAACGGCTCTTCAATCGTATAAGCATCGCGTGCGCCTGCTTGTCTTGTCGCATCAATGACTGCACGCTCTTCTACTGCTGTAATGCCGGAAGGAACACAGACCATAACATATGGCTTACTGGAGAAAACACCTTTACCTTTTGTTGCTTGTTTTATGTAATACTTCATCATTGATGCAGTTGTTTCATAATCGGCAATTACGCCATCTTTCATCGGGCGGAGCGCTACAACATTTCCAGGTGTGCGTCCAATCATATTTTTTGCGTCATTTCCTACGGCTACGATAGACTTAGTGTCTGTCTGCATCGCTACAACCGAAGGCTCGCGAACCACAATTCCTTTTCCTTTAACGAAAACAAGGGTATTTGCTGTACCCAAATCTATACCAAGGTCTCTTGTCCCAATTCCAAACATCAGATGTATCTCCCTTTCTAAAAACCGAATTACTTTCTACTATTTATTTTCAAATGTCATATGAGAACTAAAAAAACTCATAAACATTATTATAGCGTAATTACGCAAAAATAAAAGTGTTACAAATATCCTTTTTCTTTTAAACTCACATATTTTTGCTCACCGATAATAAGATGGTCCAAAAGCTCTATCCCCAACATTTTACCACACTCTGTTAATCTTTTTGTAACTTCAATGTCTTCACGGCTTGGAGTCGGGTCTCCCGAGGGGTGATTATGGATGCAAATAATTGAAGCGGCCGATCGTTTCAAAGCTTCTTTGTACACTTCGCGGGGATGGACAATTGAGGCATTGAGGCTGCCGATAAAAACAGTTTGTTTATGAAGCACTTGGTTTTTCGTATTTAAATAGAGGCAAACGAAATGCTCCTGTGATAAAAAGCGCATTTCTTCCATTACATAATTCGCACCGTCTTGAGGAGACTTGATGACATATCTGTCTTCGTATGTGAGGCGGTTAATTCTTCTGCCCAGCTCAAGTGAAGCGAGGATCTGCACGGCCTTCGCTTCCCCGATTCCAGAGATGCTTGTCAGTTCCGCAGCAGATGCTTCTTTAAGAAACCTTAATCCTTCAAAATGATTGAGCAGCCTGTTTGAAAGCTGGAGAACAGATTCCTTTTTTGAACCTGTTCTAAGCAATATAGCAAGCAGCTCGTGATTTGCAAGACTTCCAGGACCGTCATGAATTAATCTTTCACGCGGCCTGTCTTCTTCAGGGAAATCATGGATTTTTAAGACTTCCAATCGCCGTCTCCTCCTATTTGTCCTCTCTGCTTCTGCTCTTTTATTTAAGTGAAAACCCTGCCTTCTTCAGCTCTCTGATTGTACGAGCAACAGGCAATCCGACAACAGAAAAGTAGTCGCCTTTTATTTCTTTTACAAATAACGAACCGAGCTCTTGAATTCCATATGATCCTGCTTTATCCATCGGCTCCTCAGTATCAATGTAATCTTCAATTTCTTCTTCTGAAATTGGCCAGAAAGTTACATCTGTCTGTTCATAAAACACAATTTTCTCTTCTTGAAATAAAATGGCAACCCCCGTTAAGACCTGGTGGGTATTGCCTGATAATTTAGCAAGCATCTGCTTTGCTTCTTCTGTATTGGCCGGCTTGCCTAAAATTTCATCCTTATAGACAACAACTGTGTCTGCTCCAAGCACAAACGATTCAGTGAAACGCTCCGCTACTGCTGCAGCTTTTTGCTCTGCAAGCGACATCACAATATCAGGAGGCGCGAGCAATGGATCCACAACTTCTTCTACATCACTGATTACAACTTCAAAAGGCACATGTACATTCTCAAGCAGTTCTTTTCTGCGCGGAGAACCTGATGCCAAAATAAGGTGCTGCTGCATCCTTCAACATCCTTTCACTCGGTTTAAAAGGGAGATACATTCGTATCGTAGCAAACCCTGCAGGGATACACAAATAGGAATAATCAAATTTTCGGGTTTAGGCGTTACTAAAAAACAAAAAAAATTGCCCTCATGAGGACAACCTTCATTTTAATGAAACTAAGAGATCCATAAGCTTTTGCTGTGCTTCCCACCCTGTCTTTTCACTAACATCTTCTTTAAGAAGCATGGATATATCTGTTAGATCCTTTTTGACGGCAACAAGATTCTCATCTTTCAGTTTTAATTTGTTCAGTTCTGTCAGGATAGCATCAGATTTCGTGTCAACATCATTTGCCTTGCCTGTGACTGCTGATGAAGATAATGTGACCAACGATTTAAAATGATTGATAAGGGCACTTGCGTCTTCATTCGTTTTCATTGAAAATACAGCACTTTTCCCGCTCCACGGCTCGATGGCGCTTGATTGGTAAACATTGCTCAAACCATCTGTTTCCTGTTTTGCGTTTCCGACTCCCCCATATACAAAGTATGAGCCGTCTTCCTCAACTGTTATAGCGGGAAACCCATTGCTTTTCATGTCAGCCGCTGTTGTTTCTGCACCTTCTTTAGATGAAAATTTTCCAATTTGCGCGAAGTACAGCTGAATGTCTGCTGAAGAACTGCCAGAACCTGCACCTGCTTCTTTTGAATCGGCTTGAGCAGCCGCTTGGTCTGTCTCAGCGCCTGCACCGGCCTGCTGCAGTGCTGCCGGCAAATCCTCATTTGAAATAAAATTCAATGCAACAAATCCGAAGCTCACACCAAGCACAATCGCCAGTATGATGGTAACCGCATATTGCTTAAATGGATAAGAGCTTAATGGATTCTTTATGCCAGTGCCGAAGTAAGGTGAGCCCTTCCCTTTAGATGCTGTCTTTTTAGGAGCGACTACTTTTGGATCATCCTGAAACACTTCACCGTCATCCTCAGGCAAAACCCAGGAAAAATCATCCTCTTTCTTGGCATCGGAAGCCGCTACTTCTTTTTCAGCCATTACTTTCTCATCCCAGCTTAGAACAGGAAAATCCAAAGAGACCCCTTCTTGGTCTTTTTCGTCCGACTTCTTTTTCTGCTGTTTCACACTTTTCAGGTTGCGTTCTTCTCCATTGATCTTGATCTTAATAGCATTTGCCTGCTGCTTGTCCAATTTAACACCCCCCATCTGAAACGATTCTCATATCTGAATTCCATGCTAGCATACGAAAATAAAAAAAGAACAAGACATTTGTCGTCTTGTTCAGAAAGGTTTTCGTCAAATAATCACCCTATTCGTCATCCTCAGTTGCAAGCGACGGAGTAAGTGGGATATTTATTGCTTGGCTGCGGAGCAGCCACCTTAGGGGTTTCCTCGTATAGATCCTGCAAACCATCTGCATAAAAAGCTGAAACCTGCATTCTGACTTGGAAAAAAGCAGAAAGCGTGTCAAACAGCAGGATAAAGAATGTGACATTTGCCGAAAGTGAAGATGCTTTGCTGCCGCCTGCTGCTTCCGTTGAAACTGCTGCAGAAACCAGCCGGAAGCATCAAAAACGGACAGACACAAGAAGCAGCTGAGCTGCTCCACCATAGGGACAGGGACCATTCGCTGTAATTCTACAGAATTTACACCAGGCATGCTTTCTGTCGAAGTCTTGCCGCTTGTTAATAGTGAAAACTGTATTAGCTGCATTTTTCTTGAAGAAACCAGTGTCTGTTGATTACTAAAAATAGACGCCTGCATACAGGCAACAAGTTGAAGGACAGCTGCAATCAAAAGGATAATTGGGATTCTTTGTTCCCCAGAATCACTTTCACGCACTCCATCGACTCAGACTTTTTCTGTTTTTTCTCCTTCAGTTATATATAGTGTCCTCTTATTTAATTATCCTTCAAGTCTTCTTACACCGAAAGTTCATCCAAAATAAGGGATAGAGTCTTAAAATCCTGAATGACACCGTTCGAATAAGCCCATTCCAGCAGAAAACGCTCCTGCAAAAACTGGGGTATAAAAGGACTTGCCTGATTCATTTCAACTACCGGATAACCTCATCCTTAATTGTGAAATTATTGTTTTTACTTAACAAAAATGAACATATATCCATTACTTTACTTCCAAGCCTAATAACCGATTATTTTGAAATACCACTGAAGCAGCTCTTGCCCGTAAAAATAAGCTGCGATGGTTCCAACCATAATTGACGGACCAAAAGGAATCGGCTGCTTACGCTTCACTTTACCCGTCATAATCGCAAGTACTCCAATGATGGAACCAACAACACAAGATAAAAAGAAGGATAGCAGAACGAGCTTCCAGCCGATTGCAAGACCAAGTACTGCAAACAGTTTAATATCTCCTCCGCCCATACCCTTCCCTTTACTCAATATGGCGATTCCATAAAGCAAAATGAAACCGGCAACAGCGCCAATCAGCGGATTCCACCATGGTGTCAGCGGAATGAAGATCCTCTCTATAACAAACAACCCGGCAAAAAACAAAAGAACTTTATCTGGAATAATCATATATTTCATATCCGAAACGAAAATTATCATGAACAGAGAGATCAGAGTTAATGCAATAACCAATTCTTTTGACCATCCCGCCAGCAGAGGTGATATCGCAAAAAGAATTGCCGTCTTCAGCTCCACAAACGGATAAAGCGGAGATATCCGCATCCTGCACTTCCGGCATTTTCCGCCCTGTAAAAGATAAGAAATAACAGGAATAAGCTCACCTGCTGTTAAAGTATGATGACACCCCGGACAAGCTGAACGGGGCGCAGCAATGGATTCTTTATTTGGTACACGGATACCGACTACGTTGAAGAAGGACCCTAGTAGGAGACCGTAGAAGAATAAAAAAATATTAGCCATTTTTATTATTCCGAAATTATCCATATACAGAAATTGTATTAGGTGGATTATCTATATCATCAAGGTTACTAATAGCTTCTAATGTACTGTTAGTAAATGTAATTGTTCCGTCATTTACATTTGCATTACCTGATAAAGTCATTGAATTTAAATTTGCTTTTACAGAAAAATCCACTATGAAATTTACGTTTTCCAAATTACCTCCCAGGTCACCATCTTCTAAGATTCCATCAGCTCGAACTTCATCAGTAGAAGAATATAGTCTTGCAACATTTAATATATTTGCAGCTTCAGCTTTACCTGCATCTTCGCACGAATTTTGTATTACATTCCCAATACCAGGCACAGCATTAGCAGCGATAATCCCCAAAATAACAACAACCTCAATAAGCTCGATCAGGGTTAATCCTCGTTCGTTCTTTAACACCTTTTTAAACATATCTTTCTCTCCTTCAACTAGTAAATTAGCAATATATCACTTTATATAGAACGTAGTCATTATAGCATGTAAAACTGGGTTAAATTGTTAATTTTTTGTTGAGATTTAATTATTATTGTTGAATATAACTGACAATGGTACTAGATGAAACTCACTACTCCTCCTACAATTCCCTGCAAGAAAACAATTATTAGCGGTTCGATCAGAGATTTCAATCTATCTGCTGCCTGTTCGGCTTCGCCTTCACAAAAATCGGCCATTTTAGAATACATTTCATTAAGTAAACCCTATCCTTCTCCTATTGCGGTCATACGGGTCACAAGAGGCGGAAAAAACCAATGATCTTTCATTGATTCTGTTAACGAGTTTCCTTTTCCAGCGCGTTTCGTGATTCCTTCTCTTGAAATCACTTCATTTTCCAAGATATTTTCAACAATGGAGATAGCCTGCTATATCTGAACTGAACTTGAAAACAAAGAACTAAAAGTTATGTGGGCGAGGCGGACAGCGGTATGCTTGCAGCAAATAATAATGAATTCAGAACAGAACCAAAAGTGATTGATGCCTTTCTATATTCAAACCAAACTCTAGAAATGTATGGTATAGGATTCAATATTAAAATTAAAGGTGGAGTATACGGATCAAATGTTATTTTAAATGCGACAAAAGGAGACACCCGGGATACCCTAAGGGTTTGTTTGTGTGTGGATTGGCTGGTTATGGGAGAGTGTGAATACATACTTGACCCGGCAACTAAAATCATATTTGAAGTTTGTACTTCTCCAAAAATCAAAATGATTTTGCACTAAATTCACGCCTTAGAAACAATTGATCAAAAAATCGAATAAAACCAAAAACCAGCACCCATTAAGGATGCTGGTTTTCTATTTCACATACTCCGCCACACGGTTCCGTCCTGCCTGTTTGGCTCCAATATACATGGCACGGTCAGCATGTCTGATGAGGTCAAGCGGTCCCTCTGCATCATAAGGAGCAGTTGCGTATCCTATGCTTGCAGTAATCGAGATGGAATGTCGCTTGCCGAAGGTCTGAATGTCCTGGTCAATCATGAAAGGCCGGTTTGCAATGGTTTTTCGAATTCCTTCAGCGAAGGCAAAGCATGCCATCTTGTCCACGTTCGGCAGGAGAATGACAAACTCTTCTCCCCCATACCGCGCAACAGTGCCCCGTTCTCCGATAAACTTTACAAGCCGGTCTGCGAGTGCGATCAGGATTTCATTTCCGGCCTGATGACCATACGTATCATTCACTTTTTTGAAGTGATCAATGTCGAGCAGAATGAGAGATAAATGGTTCAGCTGAGTGCTGCCAAGTTTAAAATACTCCGATTCAAGCAGCTTCTCCATGTACCGATAGTTAAAGAGACCTGTGAGCGCACAGCGTTCACTTTGTTTTTTCGTTTCCTCATAGCTTCTTGCATTGTCAATCGCAACACCGAGATAGGCAGTTAATAAATCAACAATCATCAGCTGTGAATAGTCGTAGGACCGTTTTTTGTTAGAGGCAAGAACGACAATGCCTACGACCTTTTGGTTTCTGACAATGGGGACGCCAATCAAGCTTTCAATAGTTTCAGGCAGCAGCGTTTTCTCAAGCTTTGCCCAATGTTCCCTTTTTTTGTAGAGGACGCTTTTCTTTTTTGCATACACTAATCCGCTGATTCCATGATGGACAGAGATCGTTTCTTTCGTACCAGTTACTATCTGTCCATTTTCAAGCTTTCTGATAACTTTGAGCTCGTAATCATTCACGACATCAATGATGTAAGCATAATCCGCATTGATCATGGATGTCAGTTTATCAATATAGACATCCAAGACTTCTTTTACTTCCAGTCTTTCTGTAAGCTGATGCCCGATCTCACTTGCTTGCTGCAGATATGAATTCAATCGCTGGCTATTGGACAGCAGGAGCAGGATAAAGGAGATTCCAACGAATGGTATTCCCACATAGAACAGAGCTTCTAAGCCTAAATCTTCATATAATATGAACAGCATTATTCCCACCGGCAGGAACATGAGCGTCGTGAAAATCTCCCATAAAAAATCCTTTGAAAAGAATTTTTCTTTGTTTTTATAGAAAAAACCTCTGATCACATGCTGAAGAAAAAAGTGATTTGTCAGGCAAATTGTGAACGCATATATGATAACTTTAGTTAAGAACTCAAGAGTGAATTCTGTTTGTCCATGTGTTCCGCCAATGGCATAGTAGACAGCAGCCCCTGCAACAGAGACGATTAGAAACATCAATGAATTTGTAGGATAGCGGTGGATTTCTCTTAAACCTACGCGAAGCTTGATAAGAAGAACTGTAAGGGAAATCTGCATTAGTATCATTTCAACTAATGGCCCGAAAAGCAGGAAGACGGAAATTGAAACACCCTGAGCGAAAAAAACAGGAGTTTCGTTCACGATAATAGGAAAGATGGAAACAATACACATTAATAACAGGAATGTTGCAATAGCCAGTTCATTACCCGCTATCATCGGCGGCCAAAAATAATAAGCTGCACATAAAGCTGCCGGAAATAGAATGGCCCACGACACCCATAATACAATCTTAAGATTTTTTTCCATGTACTGTCCCCCTCTCTCTATCTTTAAATTTATTATTTTTATATTTTAACAAAAATTCAGATATCTGTCATTTGTTATTAGGACTATCAACCTAATCTTTCGATAAGAAATTTCGACAAAAAGGCCTAACTTCTGAGATAAAGTAAAGAGAACCGGTCACTAGGAAAACATCTTTTAATTCGCCTGCTTCCATCATTTTTAGAAAAGCAGCTTTCCAATCATCTTCAAAATCCTTTTTTCCATGTCTGCATGCCTGAAAAAGCTCTTCTGCCGAAGCAGCTCTTGGAAAATCAAAAGTCGTAAAATGCATACTATCTGCAATAGATGAGAGGATATCAATCATCGGAGTGTATTCCTTATCTTTTAAAGCCGAAAAGAGAATATGAATCTTTTTGCCGTGATAATGGCGCTTCATCGCAGCAGTAAGACTCTCTACGCCCTCTTTATTATGAGCCCCGTCCACAATGACCGCTGGGTACTCTGATAGCTGTTCAAATCTGCCGTTCCAGCTGGTCTGCAAAAGTCCTTTAATCACATGCTGCTCATCAATATGAAATAATTCCTTCGAACGCAAATAATCAAGTGCCATTACTGCAAGAGCCGCATTCTGAACTTGATGCTCTCCGCGCATTGATATTTCAAGGTTCTTATAATAGCTGAAAGGAGTCTTCATTTCGAACCTTTCTCCTCTTGGAAGGGGCTGATGATTCAAAACCGGAAAAGTATCATGGTAAACGGCAGCGTTCATGTCTTTTGCCTTTTGGTTTATTACATTTAATGCCCGTTCATCTGTAACAGATGTCAGCATAGGAATGCCCTCCTTGATGATTCCTGCTTTTTCACCGGCGATTTCTTCTATTGTATTGCCAAGAATATTCATGTGATCAAAACCGATGCTTGTAATCATTGTTAAGATCGGCTCTGCAATATTGGTTGAATCATATGTGCCGCCAAGACCGGTTTCCAGCAGCAAAATATCTGTTTTTTCATGTCTCCCAAAATAATAGAAAGCCATGGCTGTGATTACTTCAAATTCAGTCGGTCCGCCAAGCTCAGTGTCTTCAAGTTCATCTGCAAGCGGACTGATCATATTAACTAAAAACAGCATTTCTTCATCAGATATAGGTTTGCCGTTCATGCTGATTCTCTCGTTGAATGTTTCCAGGAACGGAGAGGTGAATGTACCTGTCGTGTACCCTGCTTCTTGAAGAACATTGCGCATATATGCAATGGTTGACCCTTTGCCATTTGTGCCTGCAACATGAATGGCGCGAATTTGTTTATGGGGATTATTTAATTTTTCCATCATCCAGGTCATCCGCTTCAATCCGGGTTTAATGCCGAATCTTAGACGCGAATGAATCCAGTCTACCGCTTCCTCATAAGTTTGAAACATATCATATACCCCTTTTCTCTCTATTTACATGAAAACTCGGGTGTGATTCTGCCAATCACAACCCGAGCCTATTAAAAAGCTTACCCTTTTAATTCACTGATTCTAGAAAGAACAGCTTCTCTTTTCTCTACATAATCGCTTTCTTTCGCACGTTCTTCCTCAATAACTTTTTCAGGTGCTTTTTTCACAAAGCCTTCGTTGCTCAGTTTCTTTTGAACACGTTCGACTTCTTTATTCAATTTATCAAGCTCTTTTTGAAGACGTGAGATTTCTTCATTAATATTGATTAAGCCTTCAAGCGGGAAAATAAGCTCAGCTCCCGTTACGACAGAAGTCATCGCTTTTTCGCCTGATTCTGCATCCGTGCTGATTGAAAGGCTGCTTGTGTTGCAGAAACGCTCAATGTATGCACGGTTATCGTCAAGCTGTTGCCCAACATCCGCATTTTTCGCTTTAATCAGCATTGGAATCTGCTTGCTCATCGGTGTATTTACCTCAGCTCGGACATTTCTTACTGAACGGATTACTTCAACTAGCAATTTCATATCTGCAGCAGCTTTTTCGTCCGTTAATGAAGCATTCACTTCAGGCCATTTTGCAATTGTAATGGATTCCCCGTTGTGAGGAAGATTCTGCCATATTTCCTCTGTAATGAAAGGCATGAATGGGTGAAGAAGTCTCATTGTGTTATCAAGCACATATGCAAGAATGGAACGAGTTGTTTTCTTTGCTTCTTCATTGTCCCCATATAGAGGAAGCTTCGCCATTTCGATATACCAGTCACAGAAATCATCCCAGATGAAGTTATAAAGAAGGCGGCCTACTTCACCGAATTCATATTTATCAGCAAGCTTGGTCACATGTTCAATTGTTTCGTTTAATCGAGTAAGTATCCATTTGTCAGCTACTGATTTTTCTCCGCTGATATCGATCTCTTCATATTTCAGGCCATCCATGTTCATTAAAGCAAAACGTGAAGCATTCCAGATCTTATTTGCAAAGTTCCAAGTCGCTTCTACCTTTTCATAGCTGAATCGCAAGTCCTGGCCTGGAGAGCTTCCTGTAGACAGGAAGTAACGCAATGAATCTGCGCCATATTTCTCGATTACTTCCATTGGATCGACGCCGTTTCCAAGAGATTTACTCATTTTGCGGCCTTGCTCATCGCGGACTAGCCCGTGAATCAGCACATCTTTAAATGGACGCTGACCTGTAAATTCAAGACCCTGGAAAATCATGCGCGAAACCCAGAAGAAGATAATATCATATCCTGTTACAAGCACATCTGTCGGATAGAAGCGCTGATAATCGATCGATTCTGTATCAGGCCAGCCCATTGTCGAGAACGGCCATAGCGCGGAACTGAACCACGTATCAAGAACATCTGTATCCTGCTCCCAGTTTTCAATATCTGCAGGCGGTGAGTGATCAACATGAACCTCACCTGTTTCTTTGTTATACCACGCCGGAATTCTGTGTCCCCACCAAAGCTGTCTTGAAATACACCAGTCACGGATATTTTCCATCCAGCGCATATACGTATTTTCAAATCGGTTTGGCACAAAGTTTACTTTCTCTTCCTTGCCTTGAAGCTCGATTGCTGCATCAGCAAGCGGCTGCATTTTAACAAACCATTGTGTTGAAAGATATGGTTCAACAACTGCACCGCTTCGTTCACTGTGCCCTACAGAATGAAGATGCTCTTCAATTTTGAATAAAACATCCATATCTTGAAGGTCTTTTACGATTTGCTTGCGGCAGTCAAAACGGTCAAGACCATTGTATTTCCCTGCGTTAGCATTCATTGTTCCGTCTTCATTCATAACAAGAACACGTTCCAAGCCGTGGCGGTTTCCGATTTCAAAATCGTTCGGATCATGTGCAGGCGTAATTTTAACTGCCCCTGATCCAAATTCCATATCCACATAGTCGTCGCCGACAATCGGTATCTCACGGCCAACGATTGGCAGAACAACTGTCTTTCCGATCAAATGCTTGTAGCGGTCATCTTCCGGATGAACGGCAACCGCTGTATCGCCAAGCATTGTTTCAGGACGGGTTGTAGCGATTTCAATATGCCCTGAACCATCAGAAAGAGGATAGCGCATATGGTAAAAAGCGCCTTGTACATCTTTGTAGATAACTTCAATGTCCGATAAAGCAGTTTTCGTTTGCGGATCCCAGTTGATAATATATTCACCGCGGTAAATAAGTCCCTTTTTATATAGAGATACAAATACTTCATTTACCGCTTTTGATAAACCTTCATCTAAAGTAAACCGCTCTCTGGAGTAATCAAGTCCAAGCCCAAGCTTAGACCATTGAGTACGAATATGTGATGCATACTCTTCTTTCCACTTCCATGTTTCTTCAACGAATTTTTCCCGTCCAAGATCATAGCGTGATTTGCCTTCCTCGCGCAGCTTGCCTTCTACTTTTGCCTGAGTGGCGATTCCTGCATGGTCCATGCCCGGAAGCCATAGCACGTCATAGCCCTGCATTCTTTTCATGCGGGTTACAATGTCTTGAAGCGTTGTATCCCACGCGTGCCCAAGATGAAGCTTGCCTGTAACGTTAGGCGGCGGAATAACGATAGTATAAGGCTGTTTTTCCTGGTCATTTGTCGCTTCAAAGTATTTGCCCTTCAGCCAGAACTCATAGCGGTTACGCTCGATACCCTGCGGATCATATTTTGTAGAGAGTGTTTGTTCATTGTTCTCCATTTTTCTTCCTCCTTAAAAAAATACCGGTATGAAACAATAAAAAAACTCCTTTCATCCAATAAAAGGACGAAAGGAGTTGATTTCGCGGTGCCACCTTTTTTCACAGGCAAAAATAAGCCTATGCTCTCAAATGGGATAACGGCGTTCATGCCGATTCTCTCTACTTCAAGTTCAAGAGAATTACTCAAGGGCGACCTTCAAGCGAGCTTGTTTAAGAAATCTTTCAGCAAATGATTTCTCTCTCTAAAAACAGCTTTCGGCTTTACTCTTCCCTGTCAATGTATGTTCTTTTATTCAATAAAAGCATATATGTATTATTGTATACAATCTTATCATTTTACGTCAATCATCTTCTCCAATTTTCATGCCCTTTATTCACACGAATCACAAATTTGGGTAAATGCACATATCTTGTTAGCATGAATCATCAGGTTAGGAGAATTTGTATGCGAAGAAAAGTTAATTACTACAATATGTCACCATGGGTAAAGCAATTCAAAGTAATCGCAGGCCAGTTCATCGTTCCGATTACGATTTTCCAGACGATACGGACCTTGATCTTCCCAACTCCAGTTGATCTTGTTCTTTTATCACTGTTGATATTGCTTGGAGTAGCTCTTCACATGGAGTGGATTTAAAAACCCAATCAGAGAGATGATTGGGATTTTTTATGATGATTGCTCTGCCGCTATTTTTTTATTCTCTTCAATTTGCGTCACTTTCATAACAAAATATTCAATGTTTTTAAAAGTCCAGTAGGATTTGGTGAGATCCTGATTCCGTTTGAGCTGAGGGACACTCCGGCTTGACTGGTTCATATGCTTTTTCAAATTTCTGTAGATAATATCCGGGTATGATAGGTAGCAAGTAAATAAAAGCATTTCTTCTTCCCGGAACGGAAAATGCTGCTGATACGTATAGAGCCAATCCACACAATCATCATCTGCAAATGGATACGTATGGAATGTTCGATGATAAAAGAGAAGCAAATCGTCAATGGGTGATGAGTATCTGGATTGTTCAAAATTTGTTAAAAATCCAGTTCCCTGTTCATCGTATAAAAAGTGATGAATGGATGCTCTCCCATGAATAATAACCTGGCGGGCATCTTCTTTTTCCTTCATCATTTCGTACCATTCATCAAGTTTCTTCCGCGCAAAATCAGTCGCTCTTGCTGTTTCAAAATAATAAGTAACCGCCTGCAGTTCAAAAGGGGACAAGTACCATTTTTTTTCGCATTCTTCCACATATTTTTCGTAAGCGGCTTTGTTTTCATCCCACTGCCTGGATAATGTATCATAATGAACTTTAAGTGCATCCTGATTCAATTTTTCCGCGGCGGCTGTTTTCTGATGGAGCACAGCAAGTTCCCTGAACATGTTTTTATGACGCTCATCTCTCTCCTCTTCAGGTTCATTGTGAAGCCATGGCATGATGTAATACCAGTACTCTCCATCTGAGGTGAAAAATTGGCGGTGTTTATTTCTGAAAATCGGCACATAGCCGGAAAATCCTTTTTGATGAGCCGTATGAAGTGTTTCAATAAAATGGCCATTTCGGTTTGCTGTGACTCTTTTTAATGCATATGATGCTCCAGAGCTTGCATAGATTTTGGTCAGCTTGTCACTGATTGACTCCGCGTACTCGCAAGTTAAATCATATTGGCTGATTACAGGCACTAGCTTATCCATAATTTCTCTCACCACTCTATAACTCACCTTCCTTTATGAAGGAATAAGTGAACGATTTTAACCTGTTTTCTTTCTGAGAAGAATATTGATTCTTACAAAAAAAACAGCTGAGGAATACTCCTCCTCAAGCTGTTCTGTCCATCTTAATGCGTGTTTGCATAAACCGGAATATATAAAGTCTGCCCTTCATGCACATCAGCAGTTGAGCTGAATTGGTTCACCCTGTGCAGCTGCTGGACCGTGATATTATAACGGTCGCATATGCTGTCAATTGTATCCCCCTGCTGAACGATGCAGATTTTAAGTTTTGAAAACTCCTCTTCATCCTCACGGCCAAAAAGCTTTGTTAAATAAAGAGAGTTTTCCGTCTCCTTCGGCTGCTCCTGTTTTTTCGCTTCTTCTTTTCGGCTTTTTGGACTTTGTTTAGGCGGTGCTGAGTAAGATTCGACCTCTGCTTCTGCAGGCCTTCCTGCACTATAATGAATTTCAGGCTGTGTGATTTCTTCTTCTATTGCCTGCTTTCTGACTTCTACATCAAAAGACTGTGTGACTTCTTCTTCTATTGCCTGCTTTCTGACTTCTACATCAAAAGGCTGATAAAACTCTTCTTTTTCAGGAGTGTCGCTGTTCTCTGCAAGGACTGCATCAAAGCTTTCTGAATATGCTTCCTGAGTCTCCTCTTCATGGAGCAAAGCCTGAGAAGAACGGTAAAGCGGCTCAAGCTCTTCTTTAGTTGAGTGATTATATGTTTGCTCTTCCTCTTTCTCTTCCACTTCCACTTCCTGAACTTCTTCAAATGAATCCTGACTTGAAATTCCGCTTATTTCTAAATCTGCAACAAGCTTAAGATTTCTGCTTTCAGATAGATCATAGTCAAATGATTCAATCGTCACATATACTTCTTCTAAATCTCCAATTCTATTTCTGGGGATCGTAATATCCACTGGGAACCGGTGAACAAGCTGTGATATGCCATCCTCCTCCCGGGTTTCAACACTGTTTACAAACCGGAGATTGGCATATTCAAATTCCTCTTCGTTATAATCCTCATCTATTTTGTACTCACCCGTTAACTGCAGTGCACCCCGAATGGAGATGTACTGGTCAAATTCCTGGATGGTGATGTCTGGATCTAATGAGATGGATAACAGCTCACCTACTTCCTGTCCCTTTTGAAACCAAACGGATTCTTCAACAGAAAACCGTAATGATGATTGTTGATCCTGTGACAACTTGAACTCCTCCTTTCAATGGCCTAACCTAATAAGCTATGACATTAAAGGTTTATGTTCAAGATTCAAAGATTATGAGTGATTTTTAGAATATGACTTATTTCTATAATGGGATATTGAATCTAAAAATCAGTGTTTTAACTGACCGCTGACCGGGAAAATAGTCTGTAACATAAAAAAGGAGTGATCTGTAATGTCAAAAGATCAAGGTTTAAGCGATAAAGTAAAAGGCAAGGTAAACCAGGCCAAAGGTGAAGTGAAGGACCAGGTCGGCAATGCAACAGACAATCCGAACATGCAGCGGGAAGGCAAAAAAGATAAGCTGAAAGGCAGCATTCAAGAAGCTGCAGGAAAAGCGAAGGAAGATTCACACCGTTATTAATGTACATAAAGAGTGCCGGGCCAAAGCCGGTTCTCTTTTTTATTTCATGAAATAACTGCTATACTAAAGGAAAAAACACAGGAGATTCTATGAAACCCTTATTTTTTATTATCATTGGTTTGATCTTTTTACTTCAAATTCCTTTATGGTTCAATATAGTCGATGATTGGCTGATGGCTGCAGTCGGCTTAATCGGTCTCGCCATTATTTTTTCAAGTAAGTGGTTAAGCCGGAAATCCGGTTATAAAGAGAAATAAAAACTACCGCCTATATTTTCTTAAACGGCTTCACCTGTGAGGTGGACACAGTAATTTGGCAATTATTTATGAAAAATGGCTTGGAGTTTATCTCCAAGCCATTTATCTTTTTATCCGCTTTTCGGTAAAGCACCGCGCAGACACAGCAATCCCTAAAACTTCCGGTTATCCATTATTCCATAAGATTTTCTTATATGAAATGACATTAAAAATGCACACTTCTTTTCAACTATGAAATGAAGTGTGCATGATATTTTTATTTGCACCTCTAAGCAAACACTCTGTCTTCTTCAGAGGTTTCACTTTCTTACTTTAATTTAGAAAAGGCTTTTTCTGCAGCATCAATCGTCTTATTCAAATCTTCATCTGTATGGGCTGTAGATAAGAATAGACCTTCAAATTGAGACGGCGGAAGGAATACACCTTCATTTGCCATTTCACGGTAGAATTTCGAGAAAAAGTCTAAATTAGATGTTTTGGCAGTCTCAAAATTTGTTACTTTTTCATTCGTAAAGAAGAAACCGATCATTGAGCCGGCTCTGTTGAATGTGATTGGAATATCATGCTTTTTCGCTGCAGCCGTTAAGCCTTCTTCGAGAATATCTGCTTTGCGGCCAAATTCTTTATATGAATCTGGTGTCAGCTGTTTTAAAGTTGCATATCCTGCAGTCATAGCAAGCGGATTTCCGGATAATGTACCTGCCTGATAAATTGGTCCGCTTGGTGCTATCTGCTTCATAATGTCTGCACGTCCGCCATACGCTCCAACAGGCAATCCTCCGCCAATGACTTTTCCAAGACATGTAATATCAGGAGTTACACCGAAGTATCCTTGTGCACAGCCATAATCCACACGGAATCCCGTCATCACTTCATCAAAAATAAGCAAAGAGCCGTATTGAGTTGTGATTGCTCTCAGGTTTTCCAAGAATCCTGACAGCGGCGGCACGACTCCCATATTTCCTGCTACAGGTTCGACAATCACACCTGCAATATCGTCTCCGAATTGTTCAAATGCGTATTTGACGCTTTCCAAATCATTGTAAGGAACCGTGATCGTGTTTTTCGCAATCCCCTCCGGCACCCCTGGACTATCCGGCAGACCGAGTGTTGCAACACCTGACCCTGCTTTGATTAATAAAGAATCACCATGTCCGTGGTAGCAGCCTTCAAATTTGAGAATTTTGTTTCGGCCGGTAAAACCGCGCGCAAGGCGCAATGCACTCATGGTTGCTTCTGTTCCTGAGCTTACCATCCGAATCACTTCAATTGAAGGGACGCGCTCGATCACAAGCTTTGCCAGTTCATTTTCGATTAATGTAGGAGCACCGAAGCTTGTGCCGGATTCAGTCACCTTTTTTATCGATTCAACCACTTCATCATTTGTATGACCTAAAATAAGCGGTCCCCATGATAAAACATAATCAATATATTCGTTTCCATCGATATCATATATCTTGGAGCCTTTACCGCGTTCCATGAAGATAGGATCCATCGCAACCGATTTAAATGCGCGCACCGGGCTGTTTACACCGCCTGGCATCAAACCTTGCGCTTCTTTAAATGCCTGCTTTGATTTTTCATAATTGCGCATAAGAATTCTCCCTTACGATTAGTGTTGTTCCTTAAGCCAGCGGGCAGCATCTTTTGCATGATAAGTCAAAATCATATCAACGCCCGCGCGTTTCATGCTGATCATCATTTCCATCACGATCGCTTTTTCATCAACCCAGCCATTTTGTGCAGCCGCTTTGATCATGGCATATTCTCCGCTTACGTTATAAGCAACAATTGGAACATTGAAGTTGTTTTTCACATCACGGATAATATCAAGATACGATAAAGCAGGCTTCACAATTAAAAAGTCTGCGCCTTCCATTAAATCGGATTCTGCTTCTCTGAGAGCTTCCATGCGGTTAGCCGGATCCATTTGGTACGTCTTGCGATCGCCAAATTGCGGTGTGCTGTGGGCAGCATCACGGAATGGGCCGTAAAAGGCACTTGAATATTTGATTCCATATGACATAACCGGCACATCTTCAAAGCCTGCTTCGTCTAATCCGTGGCGGATTGCTGCTACAAATCCATCCATCATGTTAGATGGTGCGATAATGTCAGCCCCTGCTTTTGCCTGGCTTACAGCTGTACGCGCAAGCAGATCAAGTGTAGGATCATTTAATACTTTGCCTTCTTTGACAATGCCGCAATGCCCGTGGTCAGTGAACTGACATAAACAAGTATCAGCGATGACAACTAAATCGGGGAAGTTTTCTTTAATTTGAGTAATCGCTCTCTGAACAATCCCCTGATCATGATAGGCTTGTGAACCGACCTCGTCTTTTTCATCAGGAACACCAAACACGATAACCGATTTAATGCCCAGATCAGATACTTCCTGCATTTCTGCATCCAAATAATCAAGTGAAATCTGTTCAACGCCAGGCATTGATTTTACTTCATTTCTCTTCTTTTCTCCTTCTATTACAAAGATTGGATAGATGAAGTCTTCTGCATGCAGGTGAGTTTCACGGACAATTGATCTCATGCTGCTGGTGGTGCGGAGTCTGCGGTGTCTTGTAAATTGAAGATCCATAGTTATTCATTTCCTTTCAGATTGAATATGAGTTCTCATTCTATTTATCATGGCATCGATTGTGTATGTATTACATACAATCCCATTAAATCCATAATTGGACAGGGTCTGATGCGTGATTGGTCCGATGCTTACCAAAGTAACCCCATATAGCAGCGAATCCAGATCCCTGTTTTTCATTACTTTCATAAAAGCATCTACGGTTGATGAGCTTGTAAATGTAATATAATCGAGCTCATTTTGCTTCAGTAAACGCTCGATTGTTTGTCCATCTTTTACATTATGTATTGTTTCATACAGAGCGGCATCTGTCACGGAGAAGCCCTTCTGAGTAAGCTTCTTGATTAATATTTCACGGGCCAGATTTCCCCTGAACAGGAAAATATGCTGTTCTGTACCAGTCTTAGCTGCAATTTCCTCGGCTAATTGCTCTGCCACATATTCTTTTGGAATGATGGTGACCGGGAAGCCTCTGTCTTCTATTAATTTCTTTGTTTTTCTGCCGACTGCGGCAAAGGTGCAATCTGAAAATTTGCTTATATGTATTTTATGTTCTGTCAGAAAGTCAAAAAAGTAAGCAACACCATTTGTACTTGTAAAAACAAGACAGTCCTTCGGTCTTATGCGGTCAATGATCTCACGGATTTGTTTTTCATTCTTTGCCTTTTCAAAACGGATAAGCGGAGTTACAATGGGAACTCCGCCGGCGTTTTTAATTTTCTCGGCAAAAGTGGTCGCCTGTGTATGCTCTCTCGTAATTAAAATTTTCTTTCCGGAGAGGTCAGGAGCCATTATAGATCGAGCTCCTCTTTCACTCGGTCAATCAGGGCTTTTGCCCCCTGCTGAATCAGGCGGTCTGATACTTCTTTGCCGATAGCCTCTGGATCTTTTCCAACGATTCTTTCTTTATAAATCTCTTTTCCGTCAGGTGAGGCAATTAAAGCAGTAAGAGAGATTTCGTTATCAAAAGCAACTGTAGCATAGCCTGCAATCGGAACCTGACATCCGCCTTCCATGACGTGGAGGAATGTTCTCTCTGCCAAAACAGCGAGCTTGGTTGCTTCATCCGTAAAATGAGACAAGAGTTCAAGCAGCTCGTGATCATCTTCTCTGCATTCAATTGAAAGTGCACCTTGTCCAACTGCTGGTACACAATCATTGGCATCTAAGAATTCTGTTACAACATCCTGACTCCATCCCATTCTGGCCAAACCAGCTGCAGCTAAAATGATCGCGTCATATTCTTCATGCTGAAGCTTTGCAAGACGTGTATCAATATTTCCCCGAATCCACTTAATCTCAAGGTCCGGTCTCATCGCAAGCAGCTGGGCGCTTCTTCTTAAACTGCTCGTACCAACAATTGCGCCGGCAGGAAGCTCTGAAAGTTTTACATGGTTTTTTGAAATGAACGCATCTCTCGGATCCTCACGGAAAGGAATGCAGCCGATTGTCAGCCCGTCTGGCAGTACAGCGGGCATGTCTTTCATGCTATGTACAGCCATATCAATTTCCCTGTCAAACATGGCTTGCTCAATTTCTTTAACAAAAAGACCTTTTCCGCCAACCTTTGACAGTGTCACATCTAATATCTGATCGCCTTTTGTCACAATTTCACGCACTTCAAAATCAAAAGGCAGCCCTAAGTTTTTTAACTGATCGATCACCCAGTTCGTTTGAGTTAAAGCCAATTTACTGCGTCTAGAACCTACAATTATTTTGCGCATAATGAGTACCTCCAACTTTCAGCCTGATGTATGGTGCATTTATTATGAATCCCATATATGAAACCGGGATAAACTTCCAAATAAAAAGAAATTAATCAATAAAATTAAAAAGGATGCTGCATTCAAGTAAGCAACCTGTTTACCCTGCCACTCTTTGACAATGCGGCTGTATAAATAAAAGCTGTAAACGAGAAGCATCATAAAGGATCCAAGCACTTTTGCATCGTACCAGTGAAAATTTGGAAGTTTTAAATACGCCCAAATAACCCCTAAAATTAAGCTTAATAACAGCATCGGTACTCCAATGACATTTAATACATATGACATATGATCAAGCTTTGTTAAATCATCGATTCTAAGTAACTGCTTTCCCCACTTCTTCTTTTTCAGCAGGTTGAATTGAATCAAGTAAAGCAGCGAAAAAACGAAAGACAGCGTGAATGCGCCATATGAAAGGATCGCCATCGTAATGTGAATAAACAGCAGTTCAGAGATCAACTGACCCGAAACAGCCGCAGATTCATACTGTGAAGGAGCAAATGTATGTATAGAGAGCATAATAAACCCTAAAACATTTGTAAAAAAGATAATAAAATCTACTCTCAAAAAACGGTTTAATACAACTGAAAGTGTAACAAGCACCCACGAATAAAAGTATAAGCCTTCAGAAATATTTAAAATTGGAAATCTTCCGGTTGTAAACATTTGATAAAACAAAAAAATTGTTTGCAGCAGCCAAACAATAGAAAGCAACCAGAAGGCAGTCTTGTTTGCCTTCCGGTTGTTATGAATAAAATCTATGAAAAAAAAGAGAACGCTAAACGCATATATTATAATGATTAATTCATTGATTCTTGTTAAACTCATCTCTGGCATAAATCAAATTCCTCTCACTTACGATTGAAGTGAAGCTTTTCCTTGCTCAATCGGTGCTCTTGAGCTGCTTAAAGAAATTGAGTTTTCTTTTCGTTTTTGCTCTTCTACCGCTTCTTCAATATCAAAGATTTTCATGAAGAGATCAAGCGTGTGATCTGCATCAGGATCTGCAGACAATTCTTTCACCTTCAAGATCGGATCACGGAGCATTTGATTGATGATGCTTTTCGTATGTTTGTTTAAAAGTTTTAATTCACGTTCAGTCAGGTTTGGCATTTTCCGTTCAAGGCTTTGCATTGTTTCTGCCTGTATACCAAGAGCTTTTTGTCGAAGAGCGGAAATAACCGGTACAACGCCAAGTGTGCTGAGCCACTGTTTAAAGGCAACAATTTCACCTTCAACCATAATTCCAATCTCTTCAGCTGCTTTTTGTCTTTCTTGAAGATTGGCATCCACAATTCCCTGCAGATCATCAATATCATATAAGAAGACACTTTCAAGCTCATCCAGTCCCGGATCAAGATCACGGGGCACCGCAATGTCAACCATGAACAATGGTTTGCCTTTTCTCATCTTCTCAACTCCGGCCATCATGTCTTTTGTCACAACAAAATCTTTTGAGCCTGTGGAGCTGATTAAAATATCTGCTTCTACTAGAGCACATTGCAATTCACTCATGCTTTTCGCACTGCCGCTGAATTTCATCGCCAGATTCTCCGCTTTTTCAAGTGTACGGTTCATGACTGTCACTTTGCGCACACCGCTTCCGTGAAGATTCTGCACAGCGAGCTCTCCCATTTTGCCTGCACCGAGAATAAGAACATGCTTATTAGATAAATCACCAAAGATTTTCTTTGCAAGCTCAACTGCAGCATAGCTGACTGAAACAGCATTTGCACCGATATCTGTTTCTGAATGTGCCTTTTTGGCAAGAGTAATGGCTTGTTTAAATAGGTGCTGAAAAACCGTTCCTATTGTGTCTTCCGTTTGACCAAGCAAGAAGCTTGACCGGACTTGTCCAAGTATCTGGGTTTCACCAAGAACCATAGAATCGAGTCCGCACGAAACGTTGAATAAATGATCGATTGCTCCATCATTTTCATACATAGTTAAAAAGGGTGAAAAAGAATCTTTGTCGATTCCAAACCACTCTGATAAAAATGCTTTAATATAATAACGGCCAGTATGAAGCTGGTCCACAATGGTATAAATTTCTGTCCGATTACAAGTCGAAACAATGATATTCTCTAAGATGCTCTTTTTGTCTTTCAGAGCTTTCATCGCATCTCCGAGCTCATTCGGATTAAACGTTAGTTTTTCGCGAATTTCGACAGGGGCAGTTTTATAATTTAAGCCAACAACTAAAATATGCATGATCCTATACACCCCACATACAAGAATACTATTACCATTATACCATGACATGCATTTTTCTCTTTTTTTAAATGTGAACAGTTCTTGAAAGCTTGTTCGTCTATGGTATGATACTATTTAAAAGCAAAAGCTGTTACATATTCGTCCACCTTGAACAATACCAAAAAAAGTGCTTACAATCAAGGAAATCGTTCTATTTAGAGGTGAAAATCAATGAAAAAATCGACAAATTTCTCTGCTCTCGCACTGCTTGCTATCGGATTTTACTACTTTCTGCAAACCTTTCAAATCGAGCTGTTTGAAAATCAGCAGTCCTGGCAAACATTGCTCATCCTGTTTGGACTGGTGTTTCTGATTGGCGGTCACTTCGATCAAGATGACAGCGCCATCCTGCCCGGCATACTCTTACTGGGACTCGGGATTCATTTTCATAGCATTGAACGTTTTCCAAATTGGCCCGAGCACGCGCCTGCCATTACCTTAATAATCGGACTCGGCATGCTGCTGCGGGCAGTAAAAACCAAATCAGGCTATTTTCAAGGATTCATTTTACTCCTGCTTGCCGTTTTTCTCCACTCATTTGACTCGATTATAAACGGGCTCGGCTGGGTTGAACAAGGGATGCAGGTCATCCAGAAATTTTGGCCTGTTCTGCTAATTCTTGGAGGTTTTTACTTATTATTTATTAAAAGAAAGTAAATTATGTAAGACCAGGAATTTAAATGATGAACTTCCAGCCGCAGCTTGCGGCTGGTTTTCTTTTCCCTATAAAAAGAACCAGCCGCGAGGCCGGTTCAATCTTATTTCTTTAAATTTGTATAATGCTCAATTGCAGACCACGCTTCTACTTTACCCTGTCCAGTTTCTGAAGAGAAGCAAATCAGCGGATCGTTCGGATCCTTATCAAGTGTTTCTCTTACAACTTTCATATGCTTTTGCCATTTGCCTTTAGGAATTTTATCGGCTTTTGTGGCAACTACAATTGTCGGGATATCATGGTGCTTGAGAAACTCGTACATCATGACATCATCTTTTGAAGGCGCATGGCGAAGGTCTACAAGTAAAACAGCCGCACAAAGCTGTCTGCGCTTTGTGAAATACGTTTCAATCATTTTCCCCCATGCATCCCGCTCCGATTTAGAAACTTTTGCATAGCCATAGCCCGGCACATCGACAAAATGAAGCACTTCATTAATAATATAGAAATTTAAGGTTTGGGTTTTGCCTGGCTTGGATGATGTCCGCGCCAGGTTTTTCCGGTTCAGCAATTTGTTGATAAACGACGATTTTCCTACGTTTGATCGTCCGGCAAGAGCAATTTCCGGCAAATCCAGATCTGGATATTGCTCGGGTTTTACTGCACTAATGACAATCTCGGAACTTGTTACTTTCATTCATTCTCTCCTACTAACGCATGCTGCAGCACTTCATCCAAATGTGATACAGGCACAAATGTTAAATCATTGCGGACACTTTCAGGGATATCTTCAATATCTTTTTCATTGTCTTTTGGCATAATGATTTTTGTTAATCCTGCCCGGTGCGCACTCAGCGTTTTTTCTTTTAATCCGCCGATTGGCAGAACTCTTCCTCTTAATGTGATTTCTCCGGTCATGCCGACTTCTTTTCTTACCGGCCTACCTGTCAGCGCTGAAATCAGCGCTGTGGCCATGGTAATTCCTGCTGAAGGACCATCTTTTGGCACGGCGCCCTCTGGAACATGAATATGAATGTCATGTTTTTCATGGAAATTCTCATCAATATTCAGCTCTTTTGCCCGTGAACGGATAAAGCTGAACGCTGCCTGAGCAGATTCTTTCATGACATCGCCAAGTTTTCCGGTTAAAATCAGTTTGCCTTTTCCAGGTGATAAAGAAACTTCAATTGAGAGAGTGTCCCCGCCTACTGTGGTATAGGCCAGGCCGGTTGCAACTCCGATTTGATCCTCTAGTTCAGCCTGACCGTAACGGAACTTGTTCTTTCCTAAATAATCAGCAAGATTTTTATCTGTAATAATAATTTTCTTGCGTTCTTCTGAAACAATTTGTTTGGCTGCTTTTCGGCAGATCGCTGCAAGCTGTCTCTCAAGACTTCTGACACCTGCTTCGCGGGTATGATAGCGAACAATATTTTGTAAGGCTGACTCGCGGATTTGCAGGTGCGATTTTTTCAAACCATGATCTTTCAGCTGTTTAGGCAGCAGATGATCCTTGGCAATATGGATTTTTTCAATTTCGGTGTAGCCTGCAATCGTGATGATCTCCATTCGGTCACGCAGTGGTCCAGGAATTGTTGACAAGTTATTGGCGGTAGCAATAAACATGACTTTAGATAAATCATAGGTCTCTTCAATATAATGATCACTGAATGTATGATTTTGTTCAGGGTCAAGCACCTCGAGCAAGGCAGAAGAAGGATCTCCTCTGAAATCATTAGACATTTTATCTATTTCATCCAGTAAAAAAACCGGGTTAATGGTTCCTGCTTTTTTCATGCCCTGAATAATGCGTCCAGGCATTGCACCGACATAAGTTCGGCGGTGACCGCGGATTTCAGATTCATCTCTTACTCCTCCAAGCGAGATTCGCACGAAGTTCCTGTCTAAAGATTTAGCAACCGAACGGGCAAGAGATGTTTTCCCTACTCCTGGAGGTCCTGATAAGCATAAAATCGGTCCTTTCAGTGAGTTTGTCAGTTTTTGAACAGCCAGGTATTCAAGCACACGGTCTTTTACTTTTTCAAGCCCGTAGTGATCTTCGTCCAAAATCGTTTCAGCACGTTTTAAATCAAGACGGTCAACAGTTGCATTAGACCACGGCAATGAGATAAGCCATTCCAGATAATTTCGTACGACAGAACTCTCAGCTGAGGTTGATGGTACTTTTTCAAAGCGTTCCAGTTCTTTCAAAGCAGTAAGTTTGATATGATCCGGCATGCCGGCATTCTCAATCTTTTCGCTCAGAACATCCACTTCACCCGTTTTGCCTTCTTTATCGCCAAGTTCTTTTTGAATGGCCTTCATTTGTTCGCGGAGATAGTATTCCTTCTGCGTTCTCTCCATTGACCGTTTCACACGCTGTCCGATTTTCTTTTCAAGCTGAAGGACTTCTTTTTCATTGTGAATGATTTCAATGACACGGTTTAACCGCTCTTTAATATCAAGAGTTTCAAGCACTTCCTGTTTTTCTTTCAATTTAAGCGGCAGGTGGGAAGCGATTATGTCTGCCATTCTGCCGGGCTCATCAATATCTGTAACGGTTGAAAGCGTTTCGCCTGAAATTTTCTTTGAAAGTTTTATGTATTGATCAAAGTGATCGAGCAGCGTTCTCATGAGCGCTTCATCTTCAGCGTCTTTTTCTGTGCTCTCTTCTAAGGAGGCTGCACCTACTGAAAAGTAGTCACCTTCATCTACATATTTTGTAATTTTCCCCCGCTGCATGCCTTCTACAAGGACACGGATTGTTCCATTAGGCAGCTTCAGCATTTGTTTAATTTTCGTTAATGTTCCCACTGAAAAGATATCGCCTTCGGTTGGTTCATCAATTGAAATATCACGTTGAGTTGTTAAAAAGATTATATGATCATCCATCATCGCTTTCTCTAGCGCCTGTACGGATTTTTCGCGTCCTACATCAAGGTGAAGTACCATTGTCGGGTACACTAACAATCCTCTAAGAGGTAGGAGGGGGACGATTTTATCTTCTTTTTTCGCCAACTTTCATACACCTCCATGACTATAGTATCAATCATTATAATATAATGAGTTCATTCTTGTACAATTCTAGCTCATCGTCAAAATTGTGTCTATTTGTAAATCATATAGTGTTACCTTATGTAGTATACCCTTTCCTCGTTCAGAAGACTAAAGAAATTACTTCCGTGTATCAAAAAAGCGTAATCATCCGTTCAGGAGCAGGAAGACAAATAAGAATCCGGCAGAAAAATCCGTGTTTATGAGCAAAAATTTTATACTTCCTTTATCACTTAAAAAACCTCGAGATTACCCGAGGTCTTGTTTTATTAACGATGTAATCGGCGCAGGCACTTCGGTTGGAGGATTAAGCAGAGCTGCATCGAACACTTCCTGCAAATTCGTAACCGGGATGATATGTATGCCTTCAACCGTTTTTAGTATCGACTGCATATTCTCAGCCGGAATAATAACTGTTTTCGCACCTGCAAGCTTAGCTGCTTTTATCTTCGGCACAACCCCGCCAATCGGTTTTACGCTGCCATGAATGCTGATCTCTCCCGTCATGGCTACAGTATGATCAACCGGAATTTTGTGAATAGCCGAAAAAATGCCTGTTGCCATCGCAATTCCCGCTGATGGCCCATCTACAGGTATGCCTCCTGGGAAGTTTACATGGATATCATAATCATCTGCTTTAATGCCCATTGACCGCAAGACAGTTATGACATTTTCAATTGAACCTTTAGCCATGCTTTTTCTTCTGACCGATTTGCCTCTGTCTCCGATGCTTTCTTCTTCTACAATTCCTGTGATATTAATGTTTCCTTTATCTTTGGCATGAATGACCGTCACTTCAATTTCAAGCAGGGAACCTGAATTCGGCCCGTGAACAGCAAGTCCATTAACGAGACCTATTTTTGCATCCGCATAGATCTTTTTATCATATCTCGGTGTAAGCTGGCTTGAACTTACCACCCATTCAATATCCTGCATCGTGATTTCTGATCGGTCTTCTGTCATTGCCATGCCTGCTGCGATCTGCATCATGTTAACAACCTCGCGTCCGTTTCTTACATATGAAGTTAAAGTTGCTATGCTCGGCTCGCTTACTTTCATATTAACTTTGACTGCTGCTTTTCTTGCTACAACCGCAAGCTCAGCCTGCTCCAAATCTCTGAAGAAGACTTCCAGACACCGTGAGCGGATTGCTGGGGGAATTTCGTTTGGCGTTCTGGTCGTTGCACCGATTAAACGAAAATCTGCAGGCAGTCCATTTTGAAAAATATCATGAATGTGGTTTGGAATCTGAGTATTCTCTTCACTATAATAGGCACTTTCTAAAAAGACTTTACGGTCCTCTAAAACTTTCAGCAGCTTGTTCATCTGTATCGGATGCAGTTCTCCTATTTCATCTATGAAAAGTACGCCTCCGTGCGCATTTGTTACAGCCCCCTGCTTGGGCTGGGGAATACCGGCCTGGCCCATCGCGCCTGCCCCCTGATAAATAGGATCATGTACAGAACCAATCAGAGGATCGGCAATGCCTCTTTCATCGAACCGTGCTGTTGTTGCATCTAATTCGATAAAAACCGCTGCAGGTTTAAATGGTGACTTCATATTTCTTTTCGCTTCCTCAAGCACAAGTCTTGCAGCCGCAGTCTTGCCCACTCCTGGAGGACCATATATGATTACATGCTGAGGATTGGGCCCGCATAAAGCTGCTTTAAGCGCCTTGATTCCGTCTTCCTGGCCTACAATATCTGAAAAGCTTTTAGGGCGAACTCTTTCTGCCAGAGGCTCAGATAATTTAATCGATCTCATCTTTTTTAATTGCTCCATCTCTTTCCGTGATTCGCGGTCGATTGATACCTTTTGTGTACGCTGATTTTTTAATAAGTTCCAAAAGTACAAGCCAATAATGACCCCGAAAAACAGTTGCACAAATAATGCAATTCCAGTCCAGCTCATAGTGGTCCCTCCTACTGCGATGTCATGTTTATAAGCTAGTATCTCCGAGGGTGTTGCGGAATAAACGTGAATAAATTAACTATAATTTAGATATTGATGTATAAAAACACGTAATCTTTCAAATGAAAAATATACAAAAAAACCTTGCGGGATAATCCCGCAAGGCTTTCAATATTAAGCAGAAGTTTTCGTATCTTCTTCAATAACCGTGCCATCAGTCAGTATTAACTTAGGCGGTACTTTATCTGTGACTGTTTCCGGAGTAATGATGCATTTTGTAATATCATCACGTGATGGAAGCTCAAACATAACTTCAAGCATGAGTCCTTCAATAATAGAACGAAGTCCGCGTGCACCTGTTTTGCGCTCAATTGCTTTTTTAGAAATTTCCATCAGCGCATTTTCTTCAAACTCAAGTTCTACGCCATCTAAATCAAGCATTTTTTGATACTGCTTAACAAGAGCATTCTTAGGTTTTGTCAGAATTTCAATCAGTGCTTCTTCATCTAATGGCTGAAGGCTTGCGATAATCGGCAGACGGCCAATGAATTCCGGAATAAGTCCGAAACGCAGAAGATCTTCAGGAAGTACTTTTGAAAGAAGCATTTTTTGGTCAAGTTCATCATCTTTTTTGTCAGAGCCGAAGCCGATAACCTTTTGGCCTAAGCGGCGCTTAACAATTTGTTCGATGCCGTCAAAGGCACCGCCGCAAATAAATAAGATGTTTGTAGTATCAATTTGAATGAATTCTTGATGCGGGTGTTTCCGTCCGCCCTGCGGTGGAACACTTGCAACCGTACCTTCAAGAATTTTAAGAAGTGCCTGCTGCACACCTTCACCTGAAACATCACGTGTAATCGACGGATTTTCAGACTTGCGGGCAACTTTATCAATTTCATCGATGTATATAATGCCTTTTTCAGCTTTTTCTACATCATAATCAGCAGCTTGGATTAATTTTAAAAGAATGTTTTCAACATCTTCCCCAACATATCCGGCTTCCGTTAAAGATGTAGCATCAGCAATAGCAAAAGGAACATTCAAAATGCGTGCTAATGTTTGAGCAAGGAGCGTTTTTCCGCTTCCTGTCGGCCCGATCATCGCGATGTTACTCTTAGATAACTCTACTTCATCAATCTTGCTGTTGGAATTAATGCGTTTGTAGTGGTTATAAACAGCTACAGCAAGGCTCTTTTTGGCTTGTTCCTGCCCAATGACATATTCGTCTAATATTTCGCGAATTTCTTTCGGCTTAGGAACATCTTTAAATTCAACTTCTTCTTCTGTTCCCAGTTCTTCTTCAACGATCTCTGTGCATAATTCAATGCACTCGTCACATATATAGACACCTGGTCCAGCAACTAATTTACGAACCTGGTCTTGAGTTTTACCGCAAAACGAACATTTCAGCTGACCTTTTTCGTCATTAAATTTAAACATGTTTTCACCCCTTATATCTTTGTATCATCAAAGTACCCATACATCTTCATCTATAGGAGAAGCTGCTCTGGATGGATTATCTTTCTTATTCCTAAGTATAAAGGTAATGGGAATGAATATCACGCAACTTACCTTATCCGCTGGTCCGAAGCGGTTAAAGCCTGAAAAATTGGTATGTATTGCATTGTACCATAAGTATGTAGAGTACAGGAAATAAAACCACTCTGCCTGTGCAGATTAGAGTGTTTGTATATTATAATTCGCTCTTTGGCTTTAAAATCCTTGCTCCCGCAAAAAAATGAATCTTTTTCTTAACCTTATATGTATGTAGCATCCGGTAATTATATAGTACCCAATGCGATTAAAAATAAATCTATTTTGCAAAACAAGGCACGAATCATTTCGCGCCTTGTTTCTTTCCTATTTATTATGCAGCTTCTTTGCTGTTTTCAACAAGGAAGTCGATTGCTTTGCGCACTTTAAGATCTTCTTTTAATCCTTCTAAAGATCCAAGAGCTTGCTTGATGTTTTCAACAGGCATGTTGTACATTTCAGCCATTTTAGCAATCTCAGCATCTACTTCTTCATCAGTAACTTCGATGTTTTCTGCTTTAGCAATTGCTTCAAGAGTCAAATTGTACTTCACGCGTTTAGAAGCATCTTCTTTCATTTGCTCTTTTAATGCATCTTCATCTTGACCAGAGAATTGGAAGTATAACTCAAGATTCATGCCTTGTGCTTGAAGACGCTGTTCGAATTCCTGCATCATGCGGCTAACTTCGTTTTCGATTAATACTTGAGGAATATCAACTTCTGCATTGTCAGAAGCTTTGTCTACAAGTGAGTCACGAAGTGTGTTTTCCGCTTCAGCTTTTCTAGTTTCTTCCAGGCGAGTTCTTGTTTTAGCTTTTAAAGCTTCAAGACTTTCCACTTCTTCATCTACGTCTTTAGCAAATTCATCATCTAAAGCAGGAAGTTCTTTTGCTTTGATTTCATGAAGCTTCACTTTGAAAGTTGCCGGCTTTCCAGCAAGGTTTTCAGCATGGTACTCTTCAGGGAATGTTACTTCAACGTCTTTTTCTCCGCCAGCCTCTAGGCCTACAAGCTGATCTTCAAAGCCAGGGATGAAAGAGCCAGAACCGATTTCAAGTGTATAGTTTTCAGCTGTTCCGCCTTCGAATGCTTCGCCGTCGACGAATCCTTCGAAATCGATTACGACTGTATCGCCATTTTCAACAGCGCCTTCTTCTTTAACAACCAGTTCAGCATGACGCTCCTGCAATGTTTTAATTTCAGCATCCACATCTTCTTCAGATACTTCTGCATTCAATTTTTCTACTTCAAGGCCTTTGTATTCGCCTAATTTCACTTCTGGTTTTACAACAACTTTAGCAGTGAAAATTAAGTTTTTGCCTTTTTCGATTTGTTCAACATCGATTTCAGGACGGTCGATTGGATCGATGCCAGCTTCTTCAACTGCTTGAGGATATACTTCAGGAAGAAGGATATCTAAAGCATCTTGATAAAGTGACTCTACGCCAAAACGCTGTTCGAACATTCCGCGTGGTACTTTACCTTTGCGGAATCCTGGAATATTTACTTGCTTTGATACTTTTTTGAATGCTTCATCAAGGGCATTGCTGAACGTTTCCGCATCAACTTCTACTGTCAGAACGCCTTGATTACCCTCTAACTTTTCCCATTTTGCAGACATATGTTTCCCTCCAAAAAATCTATTGAAATAGTGACATAATCTAGGTTAGGTTTGGCAAAGTATGCCTTGTCCATTTTAAACAAGTGCTTCCTTTGTTATACCCTTATGTAGATGATTTACTAAATCGGCCAGTGTAGTGTATGATGTCTGCACGCATAAGGGTACATTCCTTTATGTACGGCGGATCATCATTTTACAACCATTTTATTATAACATAGAAAAAATTCCTTTCAACATTTACGTTAGATTTGCAAATAAGAAATTTCTTCTATTTCATAAATTTTTCTTGATGCTTCAATCAGCCTATTTTCTTTTACTTCATATAAATAGCTGACCTCTTCTGCAGGTGCGGCAATGCCGTGCATTTCATAGCCGGCATAATGAAGAGCAGCTGCCCACAGCCTCGCTTCGGCAGGTTCAGGCAAAAATGGAAATAACACATACAAATGGCGGATCCATACTTCTTTTACTGCTTCAAACAGCGCAGGATTCTCCTGACCAAGAATATCATCCAGCACATTCAGTACTTTCTTGGTAAACGGAAGCTCTGATAAGTCTTCAAGCTCTGCAGGAATCAGCGACATCGTTTTGCCGAACTTAACAATTTTCACTTCTTTTGCCACCTCATTCTCCATAAGCAAATGGAGAATCATTGATTGAACAACAGGATGGCTGCCTGCATTCTTTAAGATGGATTGAAGCTGCTGCATGTGTCTTGATACATTGCGGTCTTTTAAGGATTGAACATAGGCAACCTGCTGATTAATCGTATCAAGCAAATTCCTCGGTTCTGTATAGCTTTCATCTTCCTCGTCATCATCAATCGGAAAATCATCGTCCTCCGTCATCTTCCTGCTGAAATCAAGAAGCTTGTAAAAATGCTCGGCCTGATCATGCGGCAGCTGATTTTCCTGAAGCACAGCCTCTATGGTCTGCTGCACTTCGCTGTATTGTCTGAGCTGAATAAGGACCGTCAAATAAACCTGCAGCACGGTAAAATAGTCTCCGATATCTTCGTGGAGCATTTTCCGGCAAACGGACTTTGCTTCTTCAAGCTCTCCAAGCTCCATCAGGCATAATGCGATTCCGAGATGAATCTCAGCCCTTTCTTCTCCAAGCTCCAGTACTTCATAAAAGAGGGAGAGTGCTTCTTTAAACTGTTTATTTTTCAGGGCTTCCAATCCTTTATCAACTAACCGCTCGCTTAAGTTAGGAAAGGGAATAACTTTTCTCTGTTTTTTTCCATCCATCATTATAGGATCATCTCCGGCTTGCTATTTGCCTACAAGTGTACCAATGGACGGTTTAGAAAACAAGAAAAGAAGAGCCCGGATTTACGGCATCCAGACTCTTCTTGATTTTTCATAATCCGCAATATGTTCTTCATACATGAAAGTAAGGGAAATTTCATCATGTCCGTTCAGCAGCATATCTTTCCAGTATGGATCGACCGTGAACGTATAAAGAACTGTTTCTCCTTCGCGAATTTCTTGTTTTTCAAGGTCAATCGTGCACTCAAATTGAGGATTTGAGCTCTTCTCAATTAACTGCTGATGAAAATGTTCTTCTATTCTAATAGGAAGCAATCCATTTTTCAGGCAATTTTGATGAAAAATATCTGCAAAAGAAGGGGCAATGATGACTTTGAATCCATAATCCCCAAGTGCCCAAGGAGCATGCTCTCTGGATGATCCGCAGCCGAAATTCTCTCCTGCAACTAAGATGCTTGCACCTGCTGCTTCAGGCTTATTCAGTTCGAATTCAGGATTTTCTGTGCCGTCATTTAAATATCTCCAGTCAAAAAAAGCAAATCTCCCATATCCGGTCCGTTCAATCCTTTTTAAGAACTGCTTCGGAATAATTTGATCTGTATCGACATTCGACCTGTTTAAAACAGCAAGTTTACCTTTGTGCACTTGAAATGCTTCCACTTGCAATCCCTCCTGTTAGTTCTCTGACATCTACAAATCTGCCGTAAATCGCTGCCGCTGCAGCCATGGCCGGACTGACAAGATGCGTTCTTGCCCCTTTTCCCTGTCTGCCCTCAAAATTTCGATTTGACGTTGAAGCACAGCGTTTCCCTTCAGGCACAATATCATCATTCATGCTCAAACACATGCTGCAGCCTGATTCACGCCATTCAAATCCTGCGTTAATAAAAATATGATGAAGGCCTTCTTCTTCTGCCTGAAGCTTCACTTTTTGAGAACCGGGAACGACGATCGCTCTTACAGATGGATTTACCTGTCTATCCTTAATAACATCTGCAGCCTGGCGCAGATCTGTTATTCTGGAATTTGTGCAGGATCCGATAAACACATAATCTATTTCAATATCCTGTACCCTGGTATCTGGTTCAAGACCCATATAGAAATAAGCTCTCTCCGCTTCCTGTTTCTCTTCCACCTTATTGAACATGCTTGTGTTCGGCACTTTTTGATCAACAGCTACAGCCATGCCCGGATTCGTCCCCCAGGTAACCATTGGAGATATATCGGCAGCTTCAATGGCGATTTTATCGTCATATTCTGCCCCTGGATCACTTTTCAGGTTTTGCCAATAGGCAATTGCCTCCTTCAAGTCTTCTCCCTTTGGTGCAAATTCCCTGCCTTCAATATATGCAAAAGTTGTTTCATCAGGAGCAATGAGTCCAGCACGAGCTCCTGCTTCAATTGACATATTGCAGACCGTCATCCGTTCGTCCATCGACATCTTTTCAATCGCTTCACCTGTAAATTCAATGACATATCCAGTTCCAAAACGCACCCCGAATGAACCGATTATATATAAAATAACATCTTTTGCTGTTACCCCTTTTTTCAAGGAGCCGTTTATATGGATGTTTAATGTTTTCGGTTTTTGCTGCCACAGTGTTTGTGTTGCCAGCACATGTTCTACTTCACTAGTTCCAATTCCAAATGCCAGTGCCCCAAAGGCACCATGTGTAGATGTATGACTATCTCCGCAAACAATTGTTTTACCAGGCAGCGTAAGTCCAAGCTCAGGTCCGATTACATGCACAATTCCCTGATCTGTACTGCTAAGGTCAGCAAGCCTGATTCCAAATTCACGGCAATTGGCCTCAAGTGCGCTTACCTGAAGTTTTGCAACTTCATCTTTAATCTCAAATCGGTTAACCGTTGGAATATTATGATCCATGGTAGCGAACGTATTTGCAGGCCTTCTTACCTTTCTTCCGTTCTGCCTTAAACCTTCAAACGCCTGCGGGGAGGTGACCTCATGAATCAGATGCAGATCTATATACAGAAGATCTGGCTGATCGTCTTTCCGATAGACAACATGATCATCCCATATTTTTTCTACTATTGTTCTGGCTTTCAAATGAATACCCCCTTTAAAGTTTAAAAGATTGGCGCTTTTCATATAGATGAAAAGCGCCGTAAAAGTTATGCATAAGCTTCCATAATGTTTAAAATGGCATGATCATCCGCAAGTGCTTCTTTAATTTCTTCAATAAGCTTGGTAGTAGAAAGCGGTGTTTCTCCTTTTCTTGTTAAATCCGCCGTTCTTTTGCCGGAATCCAGTACATGTTTGACAGCATTTTCGATCGCTTCCGCCTCTTCTTCCATTTGGAAGGAGTGTCTCAGCATCATAGCTGCTGACAAAATCATGGCGACAGGATTTGCTTTGTCTTCACCCGCAATATCAGGTGCCGAGCCATGAACGGGCTCATAAAGATGGAGTCCAGTTGCACTCAAGCTAGCTGATGGCAGCATTCCAAGGGATCCGGTTAGCATGGAAGCCTCGTCGCTTAAAATATCGCCAAACATATTTTCCGTTACAATCACATCAAATTGTTTTGGATTATGAATAAGCGCCATCGCTGCATGATCGACTAGCATATGCTGAAGCTCTACATCAGGGAATTTCATTGCAACTTCTTCAGCAACTTCCCTCCACATTCGGCTTGATTCTAAAACATTCGCTTTATCAACAGAAGTCACTTTCTTTTTCCTTCCCTGCGCTAGCTGAAAGGCTCTTTCAATGATGCGTTCCATTTCATCCCGCTTATAAAACAGAGTATCCACTACCGTGTGCTCCCCGTTTTTCACATACCGTTCGCTTGGTTTTCCAAAATAAAGACCGCCTGTTAATTCTCTGACAATCATGAAGTCGACGCCTTCCACATACTCCCGTTTAAGAGGAGAGGAATCGAGCAGGCTCTCAACTGTTTCAACAGGCCGGAGATTAGCGTACAAATCAAGCTCCTTCCGAAGAGCAAGCAGCCCTTTTTCAGGTCTTAAATGAGACGGATTCTTATCCCATTTCGGCCCTCCTACTGAACCAAGCAGAACTGCGTCAGATTCTCTGCACATTTGCAGCGTTTCCTGCGGAAGCGGAGAATTCATTTCATCGATCGCCGCTCCTCCAATTAATCCATATTGAAAATGAAAACGATGATAGTAATGTTCTTCAATCGCTTTTAAAATTTCCACTGCACCATCCATAACTTCTTTTCCAATACCGTCGCCCGGCAATAATGCAATTTTCTTCTCCATTTATCTCTGCCTCCTTCATGATTTTATTAAACAGTAGCTTTTAGACTTTCCCGGGCCTGAGCCTTTAAAATAAGAATTCGATTTACAGCGTTCAAATAGGCTTTCGCAGAGGCTTCAAGAACATCTTGCGCCATTCCCCTGCCGCTTGATTCAACGCCTCCGACCATGACTTTTACAAAGACTTGAGCAAAAGCATCCCGGCCGCTGCTGTTTGATTGAATCCGATAGTCCTGAAGTTTAATAGAAAAACCTGTGCACCTTTCAAGAGTATTGTAGATGGCTTCTACACTGCCTCCGCCAGTAGCTGCTTCCTGTACAAGCTGCTGCTCCTGGTTTTTCAAAGTAACTGTAGCAGTAGGGACCTGGGTTGTTCCGTACTGGACCTGAAGGGATACTAGTTCAAACATATCCTCGCTTCTTTCAACTTTTTCCTCTATTACAAGTGCGGCAATATCTTCGTCTGTGAATTCTTTCTTCTTCTCAGACAGTGTTTTGAACGTTTTAAAGATTTTATGTGATTCTTCTTCCGTTACATTGAAGCCAAGCTCGATCAGCTTGCTTTTAAATGCGTGACGTCCTGAATGCTTTCCAAGAACCATTGAATTAGTGCCGACTCCTACAAGCTCCGGAGAAATAATTTCGTATGTCGTTTTTTCCTTCAGTACACCATCCTGGTGAATACCTGATTCATGGGCAAAGGCGTTTTTTCCGACAACAGCTTTATTCGGCGGAATCATCATTCCTGTCAGCTTGCTTACTAAATCGCTTGTTTTCTTGATCTCATCCAGCTTCATATTGGTTTTTGCACCAAAGTAATCTGAACGAATATGGAGGGCAACGCCGATTTCCTCAAGTGATGCATTCCCTGCACGTTCACCTATTCCATTAATCGTACCTTCAATTTGCCCTGCTCCATTTTCAATGGCTGCCAAGGAATTCGCAACAGCCATTCCAAGATCATCATGGCAATGTGCTGATAAGATGACGTTCTCAATGCCCTTGACATTTGATTTCAAATACTGAAAAATCTCTCCGTATTCTTTTGGGTTAATGTAGCCCACCGTATCCGGAATATTAATCACATTTGCACCAGCTGCAATCACTTCTTCAACGATTTTCGCCAAAAATGGAAGCTCGCTTCTGCATGCATCTTCTGCAGACCATTGAATAAGCGGAAAGAACTTCGATGCATATTTAACGGATTCAACTGCTGTTTTAATTACCTGCTCCGGAGACTGCTTTAATTTATATTGCATATGAATGGGCGATGTCGCAAGGAATACATGAAGCCTCGGGTGTGCACCATCCTTCAATGCATCCCATGCTGCATCGATATCCGTTTTCAATGATCTTGCAAGTCCTGTAACAGAACAATTTTTAATGCTTCTTGCAATCTCCTGTACAGCTGAAAAATCTCCTTTTGAGGAAGCCGGAAACCCGGCCTCCATAATATCAACACCAAGACGTTCAAGCTGAAAAGCAATCTGCAGTTTTTCTTTTGCATTTAAATTGACTCCTGCTGATTGTTCGCCATCTCTTAGCGTTGTATCAAATAAGTTAATTTTTCGCACTTGCGACCACTTCTTTCCGTTTTGGCTTAACAAATGGCATCATTTCACGAAGCTTTCTCCCCACTACCTCAATTTGATGTTCATTTTCACGATTGTTGATTGCGTTGAACTGAGGACGATTGACTTGGTTTTCAATGATCCAGTCTTTTGCAAATTTACCGGATTGAATATCATGCAAGACTTCCTTCATTGATTCTTTTACTCTTTCATCTACAACTCTTGGTCCAGATACGAAGTCTCCCCATTGTGCTGTATCTGAAATTGAATATCTCATTCCCGCCATTCCATCTTCATACATAAGGTCAACAATCAGCTTCAGCTCGTGCAGACACTCAAAGTATGCAAGCTCTGGCTGGTATCCCGCTTCTACTAATGTTTCAAATCCAGCTTTTACAAGAGATGTTAATCCTCCGCATAAAACTGCCTGCTCTCCGAAAAGGTCTGTTTCCGTCTCTTCTTTAAAGGTAGTTTCAAGCACTCCTGCTCGAGCTCCTCCGATTGCTTTTGCATAGGCTAATGCAAGATCCTTTGCCTCGCCTGTTACATCCTGATGGACTGCGAATAATGCAGGAACACCGGCACCGTCCTCAAACGTTCTTCTGACAAGATGTCCCGGACCTTTAGGAGCAACTAAAAATACGTCTACAAATTCAGGGGGAACAATCTGATTAAAGTGAACGTTAAATCCGTGTGCAAATACTAATGCATTTCCTGGCTGCAGCTGGTCTTTGATTTCTGCTTCATATACTTTTTGCTGCTGTTCGTCAGGCAAGAGCACCATCACTACATCTGCTTGAGCTGCTGCTTCTTTAACCGTTGTAACTTCTACTCCGTCTGAAGCAGCCTTGTTAAATGAATTTCCTTTGCGAACGCCGACTACTACATCAATTCCGCTGTCTTTCAAGTTCAGTGCATGAGCATGCCCCTGTGAGCCGTAACCGATCACTGCAACCTTTTTACCTGCTAATACTTCCTCTTTAACATCACCGTTATAATATACTTTTACCATGTCCATTCTCTCCTTTTAATGTCAATTAGTTAGACGATTGAATATGTTTTAGCGCTATTTGCAGAACGCTGTGTTCCTCTAGTGAAAGCAGTTGTGCCGGTTCTGGCAATTTCTTTGATGCCATAAGGCCTTAATAGATCAATGATTGCTTCAATTTTTTCTGCTTCGCCAGTAACCTGAACAACTACACTGTCACGGCTTACATCAATAACTGTTGCCCTGAAAGGCTCAATCACACCCTGAACTTCCATTCTTGTCGCTGGAGGTGCGATTACTTTTATGAGGGCGAGCTCTCTGGCGACAATCGATTGATTTGTTATATCCTGCACTTTTAAAACATCAATCTGTTTATTCAGCTGTTTTGTAATCTGTTCAACTTCCTTTTCGTCTTCAACGTGAATGACAAAGGTCATTCTTGAGATTCCTTCAATTTCTGCATGCCCGACTGTGATGCTTTCAATATTGTAATGTCTTTTTGTAAATAAACCGGTAATCCTGTTAAGGACCCCTGAGCGATTGTTGACTGTAAGCGTAAGAATTCGCTTCACGGTTTAACACCCACCATTTCATGTAATCCTTTTCCTGGAGCAATCATCGGGTATACATTTTCCATCTGGCTTACATTTACGTTAAACAGAACAGGTTCATTCGATAAAAGAGCCTGTTTGAAAGCCGGAAAATCTTCTTCAGTCTGAATTTTCAGTCCCTTCATTCCGTATGCTTCCGCTAATTTCACGAAATCAGGCTGCGATTGAAAAACAGATTGCGAATATCTTTCTTCATAGAAGATTTCCTGCCACTGTCTGACCATTCCAAGCACTCCGTTGTTCAGTAAAATCACTTTAACCGGCAAATTAAGTTCGTGGATAACAGATAGTTCCTGAAGAGTCATTTGGAAACCGCCGTCTCCAAGGATTGCGATAACATTAGCATCCTTTTCAGCAAGCTGGGCTCCAATAGCTGCCGGCAATCCGAATCCCATTGTGCCGAGCCCCCCGGATGTAACCCAGCGATTCGGCTGCTGCAGGCGGTAGTACTGCGCTGCCCACATTTGATGCTGACCGACATCTGTAGTAATAATCGCCTCACCATTTGTCCATTCATGAATGAGTTCAATCATATGCTGAGGTTTAAGCTCTTCATCTGATTTTTTGTACCATAATGGCAAGGACTTTTTATTATTCTGTAAGGCTGTATACCATTCATCATGCTGGCTTCGTTTGCCGTTTTGATGAATGAGATTTTCAAGAACAAGCTTTGCATCGCCAACAACTGGAATTTTGGTTTCAACCACTTTGCCGATTTCAGCAGGATCGATATCAATATGGGCAATCGTTGCATTTTTGGCAAAATGATTTAAGTTCCCTGTTACCCTGTCATCAAACCGTGCACCGACACTGATTAATAAATCACATTCATATAACGCCATGTTTGCGGTATATGTACCGTGCATTCCGGCCATTCCGAGAAAGAGAGGATGATCTGCAGGAAAACTTCCCAGACCAAGCAGTGTGTTTGCGACTGGTATGTGCTGCTGTTCGGCGTATTCTTTCAGCAGCTCGCTTCCTTTAGCATGAAGCACTCCTGCTCCGGCTAAAATGACCGGCTTTTTAGCACTGCTGACTGCTTCGACAAGCTTTCTGATTTGAAGATAATTCGGTTCCGTTTTTGGCTGGTATCCCGGAAGATGAACGGGAGTGTCGTAGTTGAAAATCCCTTCCGCTACTGCGATATCCTTTGGAACATCGATGAGTACCGGACCGGGTCTTCCTGTTGTTGCGATATGAAAAGCTTCCTTGATGATGCGCGGAAAATCATTTACATCCCGGACTTGATAATTATGCTTAGTAATCGGCATTGTGATTCCAATTACATCCGCTTCCTGGAAAGCATCTGTTCCAATGACGGAAGATGCAACCTGACCTGTAAATACAACCAGCGGCAGGGAATCAATCATAGCATCCGTAAGTCCAGTAATCAGGTTCGTTGCGCCTGGCCCTGAGGTTGCAATGACGACTCCAGGTTTGCCTGAAACTCTCGCATAGCCCTCAGCTGCATGAATTCCGCCTTGCTCATGCCTTGTTAAAATGTGATACATGCCAGAGTTATAGAGTTTGTCATAGATTGGAAGAACAGCCCCTCCCGGATAACCAAAAATCATCTCTACTTTCTCCCGTTTTAAAGCTTCAATCATCATCATGGCCCCGGACATCGTTTTCGTACACTTGGCAGAATTTGCATCCAATTGTACCTTCATACTCATTGATTATTGCCTCCTTTTTTCCCGCTATCACCTAAAGCCTTATTTTTTCATCTGATTATTTCAAAATAAAAAACCTCCCCGCCCCAATATTGCCCACGTGTAATGTGAGTCAAAGGGGCGAGAAGGTTTGAAAACACTTTTCGCGGTACCACCCTTATTCATGGTCTGCATTAGACCACCTTATGAAAGCTCATGGCTTTCTTTTAATAACGAGTGCTGTGTAAAAGACACCCGGCTGATTCTACTAAACTTCAAATCAGCACTCAGAGGCGAGTTCACTTAAAAAGGGACCACCGGTTCTCAGCTCCACCAGCTCTCTTTAGATCCTTGTTTTCTAAGCTACTTTTCCTCTTCAGCGTTTTAGATTATAGTTTTTATGTTTTTATTAGCTTACACTCAGGCTTGAACTGCTTCCTTTTACTTTTACACCATCTGTGATTACTTTTTCTCTGAAACACTCGAGCAGACGATTCGTATGCTCTCCAGGCTGCCCATCACCAATTTCCCTGCCGTCTACCTTTACTACAGCAATGACTTCAGCGGCAGTTCCAGTCAGGAAAACTTCATCCGCTGTATAAACATCATGTCTTGTGAAAGGTTCTTCACGCACATCGTAGCCAAGTTCTTCAGCTATTTCGATGATGACATTTCGGGTGACTCCTTCGAGTGCTCCCAAGTAACCAGGCGGGGTAAGAAGTCTTTTGTTTTTATAGATAAAGACGTTATCAGCAGATCCCTCTGCGACGTAGCCTTGATCATTCAGCATCAGCGCTTCGCTTACATTTGCGAGATGTGCTTCAATTTTTACAAGCACGTTGTTAAGATAGTTCAATGATTTTACTTTAGGACTTAAGACGTCCGGTCTATTCCGCCTTGTAGGAACTGTCACAATATCAATTCCTGTTTCATACAGATGTTTAGGGAAGATTGACAGGGGTTCTACAATAATGACAACATTTGCTTGCTTGCATTTATATGGATCAAGCCCAAGATCACCGACTCCTCTTGAGACAACAAGTCTGATATAAGCGTCATCTAAACCGTTTTTCTCAACGGTCTTTACCGTTAAATCCGTCATTTCCTCTTGCGTATAAGGCATGTTGAGTAATATGGATCTCGCTGACTCATACAATCTCTTCATGTGCTCATTTAATCTGAAGATGTTGCCGCTGTATACTCTGATTCCTTCGAAAATACCATCTCCGTAAAGGAATCCGTGATCATACACCGAAATTTTCGCATCTTCTTTTTTTACAAATTCATTATTCAGAAAAATCCATTGGTCACCCATAAAGAGCACACCTTTCTTTTAAAGTCTAAACGCGTTAATCAGTTGAATTCTAGTGTGTAAAAAAAATCCGTATAACGATTGTTATGGACTCTTTTAAGAACCTCACATGTTCATGTAACTTATATTTGAGCCTATATTACGCCCATTAAATAGCGGTGTCAACAGTCTTTTTTCGAATTGTTAGATAATTTAGATTTGTTTGTGAATTTGTATACGCTTACATGCCTGTCATAAAAGGAAATTCAATTTTTTGAAGTTTTTTTAAAGTTTTTTTCTGTGAGATTGTCTTACAAGGTTTTGGCTGATTTTATAAGGGGTAAATAGGGGAGAAAAAAATTTTTGAACTTATTTTTTATAGGATTTTTTATCATATCAGAATGAAATTTGTTAGAAAAAAAAGGATTTAAAAAGCGATTTTCAGCCTGCCAGAATATTACAAACTTTTTCCTGAGCGATTAGGTTTTTAAAATCAACAAAAAACTTCTTTCGATAAACCCGAAAGAAGTTGTATGTATAAAGTATGGCGTCCCAGGAGAGATTCGAACTCCCGACCAACGGCTTAGAAGGCCGTTGCTCTATCCACTGAGCTACTGGGACATGTTTTTTGTTAACATCGTTGATTATGTATCAGCGACATTTTTTATTATATGATCCATTAGATAAAAAGTCAATAACTTTTTCTAAAATTTTATGAAAGAGGGAAAAATATCCCTCTTTCATGATAAAGCCAGCTCAAACCTTTGTGAGAGGCCGGGTACAGGAGATCCGTCCAACTCAAAAAAGGTAACTTGTGCAGAATGATTTTGTATTTCTAATATAACATATGTTTTTTCAGTTCGCATCCGCGGAAGTCTAATGCTGCCAGGGTTAATAAAGAGGATATCATCGACATATTCCGCTCCCGCCATATGCGAGTGACCAAAGCAGACAATCTTCGCGCCATGCACAGCAGCACTGTACTTCAAATTCATAAGTGTCGACTTTACATTGTGCATATGACCATGAGCAACAAAAAATCGATATCCTTCCACATCTTCAATGACTTCATTTGCAAACCTTGCTTCTAAATCACAGTTTCCGCGTACAGAAGCATACCCCTGCATGGCAGGATGATCTGCCTCAAGTTCAGAATCCCCGCAATGAAACATCGCTTCTGTTTCCCCTTCATGGCGTTTTCTGATCTCCTGAAGCTCATCCGTTAAGCCATGGCTGTCACTGATTATTAAAACTTTCACGTTTAAAACTCCCCATCGTCAGGCATTAAGCAATTTTGCAAGCTTTTGCAGCGCAACTGCGCGATGGCTGATTTTATTTTTCTCTTCCTTTGTTAATTGCGCCATCGTTTTTGCTTTATCTTTCACTAAGAAAATGGGATCGTATCCGAATCCATTCCCGCCAACAGGCTCCTCTGTAATATAGCCCTCAACTGAACCTTCTACTGTGACGGTTTCACGGCCAGGTTCAGAGAGTGCCAGAGCGCACCGGAATCTTGCATTCCGTTCTTCCTTTGAAACACCCTTCAGCTTCAGCAGCACTTTTTCGATATTGGCTGCATCACTTTTCTCAGCTCCTGCATAGCGTGCTGAATAAACCCCAGGTTCACCGCCAAGATAATCTACTGATAGTCCGGAATCATCCGCAATGGCCATTTTTCCGTAAAGTTTTGAAATAGCCTCCGCTTTTAAAACGGCATTTTCTTCAAACGTTGAACCAGTTTCTTCAACTTCTGGCGAATCTTCAAGGTCCAGTAATGAAATGGCCTTTAGATCATACTGAGATAAGATTGATTGAAATTCAATTAATTTGCCTGCATTTTTCGTTGCAATAATAACTTCCTTCATAATGATTCATCCCTTTCCATCTTTTTGATCGATGATTTTTAGAGCTAAATCTCCAAGGGCCTCCATTTGAATAGAAATTAACGAGTTTATTCCTTTTTCAGCTAAATCAAGCAATTCATTCAGTTCTTCTCTTGAAAAAGTCGCTTCTTCTCCAGTTCCCTGAAGCTCAACGAATTTTCCTGAAGACGTCATGATGACATTCATATCCACTTCTGCTGATGAATCCTCAATATAGTTTAAATCTAAGATCTCTCCAAGCTTTGAATCCATTCCGACTGATGTCGCAGCCAGGAAATCCGTGATTGGCAGCGTGCTTAATTTCTTTTGGGACATCAGCTTTCCAAGTGCTAATGTCATAGCGACAAAAGCTCCGGTGATGGAAGCTGTTCGGGTCCCGCCATCTGCCTGGATCACATCACAATCAATCCAGATTGTTCGTTCCCCTAACTTTTCAAGATCAACAACCGCACGCAGAGCTCGTCCGATCAAGCGCTGAATTTCCATTGTCCGGCCAGTAATTTTACCTTTGGACGATTCTCTGATCGTCCGCTGTTCGGTAGCACGCGGCAGCATTGAATATTCCGCTGTGATCCATCCTTTACCTTCTCCCCGCATAAATGGCGGCACGCGATCCTCAATGCTTGCATTGCAAATCACCTTTGTATCGCCAACACTGATTAACACCGAACCTTCAGGGTGCTTCACATAATCTGTCAGAATTTCAACTCGTCTTAATTCATCTTGTTTACGTCCATCATGTCTCATCATATTCCTCCGATCAATCCTATTGCTGACCTAAGCTTTTGTCTTATGTATAAACAATAAAGAAGAGGCAGCGCTTATGACCACCTCTTAGTTTCTCTATATAGTATATCAAAAATCAGCGATTAAAAACTACCTGTGTTCACATTGACTGGACGGGAGACAGGTTCTGTAATCTTTTTGCCTTCTTCATTAACAAGCTCTGCTTTCCCATCAACGGTCAAAACGACATTTTCAATTCCAGGCTGTTCTGTCAGTGATAAAACAAGAGAATTCAGAACATGTGTCGAAACCATTTTTTCGTCTCCATCTGCACTTCCATAGATAGATTCGTTAAAATTAAGGGTTACAGTGCCATCTTCAAGCTTAGGCTCTTCAAGCAGCTTTACATCCTGCTCCAAATCGGTTAACAATGCACGTGAGATGGAAGGTTCCTCAGTTAATTTTTTCACCACTGCTGCAATTGGATCCTCTTCGTCATTGCTGACTCGGGTTGTAACAGGTACATAGTATGTCTGATCATTATGCTGAGCTGTATAGTAGACCGTCAGAGGTTTTGTATTCGTAATGTCCATTACGCCCGCTGTATCAAGATTAATGCCGTCAGCACGGCTCAGCTCGCTGCTGATCGGAGTGCCTCCGACAGGCATTTCATTTTGTTCATGACCGTTAATCATAATTTTGACTGTTTTCACAGAATCGAACTGTGTCAATGTCCATGTAATCGACTGAAGAATTTTCAATTCATCTTCAGCTTGATAGTTTTTAAACTCTTTAGAGAAATCTACGATGGCTGTACCATCTTTTACATTCACAGCAACTTGAGTATCCTGCGGGATAACGGCTCTGAAGCCATCAGGAAGGATATTGCTGACAGGCCCGCCCTCTACAAGGTATTCAAGCACTTGTTTGGCTACGCCTTCTTCCTTAGGCAAATCAAATGTCTGGGCAACAACAAGCCCGTTGCTGTCAATCAAATATAACTGCCTGGAATAGGTTTGAGCCGACTCTTCACCTTTTTTACCTTCTGCTGTTGTTTTTTCTTCTTTCAAAGTTTCTTCATTCCCTTTATCAGCATCTTCAACATATGAAACATCTTGGGGAGGATCAATTTCCTTTGCTTTTTCCCCGCCGAATAATCCGCATCCTGACAAGAGCAGCGTCGATGTTACAACAGTAGCAGCAATCTTCATGTTTCTATTTTGAGACATACAATTCCCTCCTAAGGCAGTTTGTACTACTATGTATACGAGCTGTTTATTGAATTAGACCGATTTTGAAAAGTATTTTTGTACAGGCAAAAATCATTTATCCAAGTAAAAGAGGGATTATGCTCGATCACCAATTAGTGACAATCGTTTCGGAAAAGTTATTTGCAGTTATCCTATTTCTTATAGCCAATTTGAGGAATTTATTAACTATCCGCTTGACAGCCCTCTTTCTCGGCTGTCTTACATAAGAGAGGCACAGCTAATTGTGAGTTTTGCAGAAAAAGAGCAGCTGATTATCAGAGAGATGATGCTTCCGCGGCCAATTCACAATAGCCGGAATGAAAAAAAGAGGAACCGCAATCGGCTCCTCTTTTTTATAAGGTAATGGATTTAACATTTTCAACTGGCTGCTCAAACAATTGAGAAGCAATTCTCTGGAAAAGCTCCTGTGATCCAGTCGTTAAAAATAAATGATGATTTTCTTCCTGTGTCTCATTTAAGGCATCTTTATAAGACAGGATGGTACTGACTTCACGGGCTGTTTCATCACCCGAGCTGATAATCTTCACCTTGGGACCCATATAATCCTCAATTAACGTCTTTAAGACCGGATAATGTGTACATCCCAGGATCAGCGTATCAATTGGCTGATCTTTTAAAGGAAAAAGAGATTCCTGTACGATGGATACGGCATAATCATTTTCGTAATCTCCGCTTTCCACAAGCGGCACAAATGCCGGACATGCCAAGCTCTCAACTTCAACTGTCTTCTTAATCGTTTTAAGAGCCTTCTCATATGCACGGCTTGCAACTGTATTAACGGTTCCGATTACACCGATATGATTATTTCTGGTGACTTTAATCGCTGTTCTGGCCCCAGGGAAAACGACCCCTACTACGGGGATATCAAGTTCTTCCTGGATTTCCTGCAAAGCAATCGCTGTTGCCGTATTGCAGGCTATCACAAGCATTTTTATATGATGATTTGATAAGAGATAATTCGTCATTTGCCAAGTAAATGAACGCACCTCTTCCAGCGGTCTCGGTCCATATGGACATCTTGCCGTATCACCTAAGTAGATGATGTCTTCGTTTGGTAACTGCCTCATGATTTCGCGTGCAACGGTCAGTCCGCCGACACCGGAATCAATGACGCCAATTGCTCTGTTCAAAAAATCGCCTCATTCTTCTCTCATTTCTAGATGTAATTTCATTAATGAGCTTTCAAGCTGGATAATTTCCTGCATATCATAATTTTTGATTACATTCTTTAAGTATTGTTGACGCTTTTGTATAACTTCTTCAATGATGCGCTGCCCTTCTTCAAGAAGATGCACCCTCACAACTCTTCGGTCATTTGGGTCTTTAATCCTTACTACCAGTTTGTTTTTCTCCATTCGGTCAACAAGATCTGTTGTGGTGCTGCATGCAAGGTACATTTTATTAGATAATTCACCGACTGTCATGTCTCCATGTTCTGAAAGCCATTGCAGCGCTACGAATTGAGGCGGTGTAATCGGAAATTGATTAAGAATCTCCCTGCCCTTCTGTTTGACCATAACAGAAATATGCCTAAGGGATTTCTCCATATCAGCTACCATTTTATCACTTAATACATCATTATGAACTGTCATCAGCAACCCTCACTCATTCAATCTGACCGCACGGAATGAAACTTAACAGTAGGAATGTGCGTATCATATCCATTTTCTATGTTTTTATGAAAAATTGCAAGTTTCATATTTTAGCTGACCGATATGAAAAATAAGAAATAGCATAGTCAGATTAGCGCAGCCCCGCTTTTTTTGCACAGAAATAATAACCGGCTACCCTTAAAATCAAGGTCAGCCGGTACGTATTAGAGCTCAAGTTCACCCATACGAAGGAGCTCAACAACAGCTTGTGATCTCCCCTTAACACCAAGCTTTTGCATCGCATTGGAAATATGGTTCCGAACTGTCTTTTCACTAATAAAGAGCTCGCCCGCTATTTCTTTCGTTGTTTTGTCTTGAACTAATAATTCGAATACTTCTCTCTCTCTTTTCGTGAGTAATGGCTTTGATTGAAACTCTTTCTCTTTCAAGAATTGTAACCCTCCTTGCTAGGTGCGAGCCGATCTAACGAATGGGTATAAGATTAGTCAACATATAGTATGTGCACACTGTAATGGCGGTGACAGGAATCTCAGAAGAAAGCTGGAAATTCCGTGTCTATTTTTCAAGTGGCAAATATGGCAGACTGAGTAAGGATCTTTTTCTCCACTTCCAGAAACGGTACACTTTTTCCATTGTATTTAGATATTTGCACAACGGTGCCTCGTCCTGTAAAGCAAACTTCATTTTTTTCATTCACAGCACAATAATGCAGATCCATCGATGAATTTCCGATTGATGCCACTTTTACATAAAGGCGGATTTTCTCATCAAAAAAGACCTGTTTCACGTAATCACAATGAATATCTGCAACGACAGGAATCAGCTCCCCGTCTTTTTTCAGCCAGTTTTCCATAAGTCCTGAGTGCTTAAAGTAATCAATGCGGGCTTCTTCAAAATATGAAATTGGAGCCGTATTGTTCATATGTCCAAACATATCTGTTTCGGAAAAACGTACTTTTATCGGATAGTAAAAAGAAAAAGAATCTATCCATTCCTGGAAAGGCAGCTGTATGTAAGATATTTGTTTCATGACATGTTTCCTCATTTCTGCTTTAAGTAAAAAACACCTCTTCATCAAAAGGAAGAGGTGTTTTCTTAATAAATGATTTCAAATGTTTTCATGGATATCTGTGTATTAAACTTGATCGCTTCCGAAGAAATTACGGAATGCCTGGAACGTTGTATCTCTGTTAAGTGCAGCAATTGAAGTCGTTAAAGGAATGCCTTTAGGACATGACTGGACACAGTTCTGAGAGTTTCCGCAGTTGGCAAGACCTCCGTCTCCCATAATGGACTCCAGACGTTCTGCTTTATTTAATGCTCCGGTTGGATGAGCATTAAACAAGCGTACTTGTGAAAGCGGAGCAGGGCCGATGAAATCTGAATTGCTGTTTACATTCGGACAAGCCTCTAAGCAGACACCGCAAGTCATGCATTTTGATAATTCATATGCCCACTGACGTTTTTTCTCAGGCATACGCGGGCCAGGGCCTAAGTCATAGGTTCCATCAATAGGAATCCAGGCCTTTACTTTTTTCAGGGAATCAAACATTCTGCTGCGGTCAACCTGAAGGTCGCGGACAACAGGAAATGTTCTCATCGGCTGGAGGCGAATTGGCTGCTCGAGCTGGTCAACAAGGGCTGTACAAGACTGCCTCGGCTTGCCGTTAATCACCATAGAACATGCTCCGCACACCTCTTCGAGACAGTTCATATCCCAAGTAATCGGAGTTGTTTCTTTTCCTTGTGAGTTAACTGGATTCCGTCTGATCTCCATTAAAGCAGAAATCACGTTCATATTTGGACGATAAGGAATCTCAAACGTTTCATCATAAGGGGCTGCTCCAGGCTGGTCTTGGCGAGTAATAATAAAACGAACTACTTTCTTTTCACTGTTCATTTTTTATTCCCCCTTTTTCTTCTTCGAATAGTCGCGTTTACGAGGTTCAATTAAGCTTACATCCACTTCTTCATAGTGGAACTTAGGAGCAGCTTTTTGACCGGCAAAAGTGGCCATTGTCGTTTTTAGGAATTCTTCGTCATTACGTTCAGGGAAGTCCGGTTTGTAATGAGCACCGCGGCTTTCATTGCGGTTATAAGCACCAAGTGTCACAACACGGGACATTTGAAGCATGTTTTGCAATTGACGCGTAAACGTCGCACCCTGATTGCTCCATTTCGCAGTATCATTGATGTTGATATTGTCATATCTTTCAAGAAGCTCTTGAATTTTTTCATCTGTTTTAAGAAGCTTATCATTGTAACGGACAACTGTTACATTGTCAGTCATCCATTCGCCAAGCTCTTTATGAAGGACATATGCATTTTCAGTGCCATTTAAGTTCATGATATTTTGCCATTTTTCTTCTTCCTGCTTTACATGACCGTCAAATAATGAAGAAGAAAGATCTTCAGCAGATACATCAAGACCGCTCACATATTCAACTGCTTTTGGTCCGGCAACCATACCGCCGTAGATAGCAGACAATAATGAGTTGGCACCTAACCGGTTAGCTCCATGCATCGAGTAATCACACTCGCCTGCAGCAAATAAACCAGGGATATTCGTCATTTGATCATAATCAACCCATAGTCCGCCCATTGAATAATGAACAGCCGGGAAAATTTTCATTGGAAGCTTGCGGGGATCATCACCCATGAATTTCTCATAGATTTCAATGATTCCGCCAAGTTTGATATCAAGCTCTTTCGGATCTTTATGAGAAAGATCAAGGTAAACCATGTTCTCTCCATTGATTCCAAGCTTTTGTGAAACACACACATCAAAAATTTCGCGAGTTGCAATATCACGAGGAACCAGGTTTCCGTATGCAGGATATTTTTCCTCTAGGAAATACCAAGGCTTACCGTCTTTATAAGTCCAGACACGTCCGCCTTCCCCGCGTGCTGACTCACTCATCAGGCGGAGCTTATCGTCTCCGGGAATAGCCGTTGGATGAATTTGAATAAATTCTCCATTTGCATAATGAACACCCTGCTGATAGACGATTGAAGCAGCTGACCCCGTGTTGATGACAGAGTTCGTTGATTTTCCGAAAATGATTCCTGGTCCGCCTGTTGCCATAATAACTGCATCCGAGCGGAATGATTTCATTTCCATTGTTGTTAAGTCTTGTCCGGTAATTCCGCGGCAGACTCCATCATCATCGATGACAGCGCCAAGGAATTCCCAGCCTTCATACTTCGTAACTAGTCCAGCAACCTCATAGCGGCGCACTTGCTCATCCAAAGCATATAAAAGCTGCTGTCCTGTCGTAGCACCTGCAAATGCTGTACGGTGATGCTGTGTTCCTCCGAAGCGGCGGAAGTCAAGAAGCCCTTCTGGAGTACGGTTGAACATCACTCCCATGCGGTCAAGCAAGTGGATAATGGAAGGTGCAGCTTCGCACATTGCTTTTACAGGAGGCTGATTCGCAAGGAAGTCCCCGCCGTATACAGTATCATCGAAATGCTCCCAAGGAGAATCGCCTTCCCCTTTCGTGTTAACTGCTCCGTTAATTCCGCCCTGAGCACAAACGGAATGAGAGCGCTTAACAGGAACTAAAGAAAATAAATCTACATGAACGCCAGTTTCTGCAGCTTTGATCGTAGCCATTAGGCCCGCTAAGCCACCACCGACGACTATTATTCTACCTTTACTCATCTGGCCCACTCCCTTTGATTCTAATACCTATCAAACAAATGCAAAAATAGTACTGACTCCAACGTAAGATAAAGCTAGGAAAAGTGCGATCGTCACATAAGTTGAGATCAGCTGAGATCTTGGAGTCACAGTAATTCCCCAGCTCACAGCAAATGACCACAGTCCGTTTGCAAAGTGGAAAATCGTTGAAACAACACCTACAACATAAAATACAATCATGAATGGATTACTGAAAATGGAGGCCATCATATCAAAATTCACTTCGGCGCCAAATGCGGCTGCAATTCTTGTTTCCCATACATGCCAGGATACAAAGATTAATGTAATCACGCCTGAAATCCTTTGAAGCATAAACATCCAGTTGCGGAAGTAGCCAAATTTGCTTACATTGTTTTTAGCTGTAAACGCAATGTAAATTCCATAGATCGCATGGTATAAAAGCGGCAGGAATATAATAAAAGTTTCCAGAACAACTCTAAATGGCAAGCTTTCCATAAAATGTGCAGCATTATTAAACGCTTCTTCTCCTCTTGTTGCAAAGTTATTTACAACAAGATGCTGAATTAAGAAGACGCCAACCGGGATAACTCCAAGCAAAGAATGAAGTCTGCGGTTTAAATATTCTCTGTTTCCAGCCATCTCACATTACCCCCTATTAATATTAAAATCTTTTTTTTAATGTTTCTCCTATTCCCGGCAACCTTTTAAAAAAATAAACATTGTATGATAAAATGTGACAAATTTATTGTACTCCCAACGAGTTACAGCGTCAAGAAAACGCGTTCATAAATTTTAATTTTGTGACAAGTCTTATTTTCCACCTATTTTTATTTTCCTGAAATACTTTCACAGCAGTTTTAGAGCTTGTAATTTACTTTTATTTCATGTTCTTACCCGCCCAACTTGATATATAATAAAGGCAGAAAGAGGGGAAGAATGTGAAAAAAAACAGCGAACAAATCGATATAACTCAGCTGAGGGATATGCAAGTGCCCGCATTCGCCTATGAGCTGTTAAGAGAGGTTCTTATTCCGGATATTCTCGGGAGAGAGTCCGCATCTATGCTTTACTGGGCTGGTAAAAGCCTTGCGCGCAAATATCCTGCAGAATCTATAGAGGAGCTTATTGCTTTCTTTTCATTAGCCGGCTTTGGAACTCTTTCATTGGTACATAAGAAAAAAGATGAAATGGAATTTCAGCTTGACGGCGAACTGATCAAAACAAGATTCAAAACAATGAAAGAACCTTCTTTTCAGCTTGAAGCGGGATTTCTGGCACAGCAGGTGCAGCGAATGAACAAGCAGATAACAGAAACCTATGAACAAGTAAAAAAACGTGCGGATAAAGTGCACTTTACAGTGAAATGGGATTACAAAGACATGGAATTTGACAACGATTAAAGGGATGGGTATTCATGATACCCACCCCTTTTTTATCTTATTTACAGCACTTTTGCAGGCTGCTGTGATAATTCAAAGGCATCATGCAGCACTTCTACCGCCTTCACCATATCATTATGGCTGATAACAGTTGACACTTTAATTTCAGACGTGCTGACCATTTTCACTTCAATACCTTCTTCGGCAAGAACATGGAACATTTCTGCCGCCACACCCGGATTTGAGACCATGCCAGAACCGACGATGGAAACTTTTGAAAGACCACCTTCTGATTCTATTTTTTCAAAGCCAAGCTCGGATTGATAGGTTTCAAGTACATGAACGGTTTCTTCCACATCACCTGTTTTCACAGAAAAGGAGAGTGATGCCAAACTGCTGTCTGTTGAACTTTGAATAATAATATCCACATTAATTCCGTGGCTTGCAAGTGTCTTGAAAATAGTAGACAGGGTTTTGAGGCCGCTTGGCAATCCGCTGACCGTGATTCGTGATACTTGATCTTCAAACGCAATTCCTCTTACAACTAAATTCTGTTCCATCTTTGTTTCCTCCTCAATTAAAGTGCCTCTTTCTTTTTCTGAGCTTGATCTGACTTCCAAAGGAACTCCGTAATTTTTTGCAAATTCAACAGCACGGGGGTGAAGTACACCTGCGCCAAGATTGGCAAGCTCGAGCATTTCATCATATGAGATGCCGTCTAACTTTCTTGCACTTTTTACAAAACGCGGATCTGTCGTAAATACACCTGTTACATCTGTATAAATATCACATTTATCTGCTTTAAGAGAAGCTGCCAGTGCAACAGCTGTCGTATCTGAACCGCCGCGGCCGAGCGTCGTTATTTCCTGTCCGTCTGCAAGTCCCTGAAAGCCTGCAACGACAACAACTTTTCCTGCTTGGAGCTGCTCATTGATTTTATCTGAATCAATCCCTGAAATTCTCGCATTGCTGTGGACATTTTCAGTCTTTATGCCAGCTTGCCAGCCTGTATATGAAACAGCATCGTATCCTTGTGCCTGAAGAGCCATAGTCAAAAGAGAGATCGTTACTTGTTCACCAGTTGATAGCAGCATATCCATTTCGCGTTTGCTTGGTTTTTGAGTGATTTCCGCTGCCAGGGAAACTAAATGATCCGTTGTTTTCCCCATTGCTGAAACAACAACTACGACATCATTCCCATTATTTTTTTCCTCGATTGCTCTTCTTGCAGCATTCATAATTTTTTCTGGAGATCCAACAGATGTACCTCCAAATTTTTGTACAACTAAACCCATATCAGCCTCTCGCCTTTCCTATTATATTGATCGTCAGCAGGTAAAAGGGAGAATCTCAGAAAACGCAAAAAAGCAATGAGATTCTCTATCTCATTGCTTGCATAAACGAATAATGGAACTTCATTCATACAATGAGATAGCGCTCCAAGAAAAATACATCTTCTTGACAATTTTACGTCTATTAAACGCAAAACCAGCAAAAGAAAGAAATGGCTCTTTATTTGCTTCGGCGACTCTCCCCTTTCACCCATCTTCAAAGGAATCCATTTTCCTCAGAAGGGCTACTCTTGAAGTTCGCACCTCTACCATCATTTAACGAACTAAACGATCTGGTTATGAAATTAGTTAGAATTGTAGCAAAGAATTTGTCTTTGTGCAATCTATTCTTTCAATTTTTCTGCTAAAAGCTGTGCCGTGATTGCCGGAATCCCTGCGGCCATCAGCTCTTCCAGGGTGGCTTCTTTCATTTTTTTAACAGAACCGAAATGCTTGAGCAGAGTCTTGCGCCGTTTTTCCCCGACTCCAGGTATATCATCCAAGATCGATTGAAAGGCCGTTTTTCCTCTTGTCTGCCTGTGAAAAGTAATCGCAAAGCGATGCACTTCATCCTGGATTCGCTGCAGCAGATAAAACTCCTGGCTGTTGCGTTCAAGTTCAATAATAGTCGGAGGGCTGCCGATCATTAAATTAGAAGTCCGATGTTTCTCATCCTTTACTAGTCCTGCGACAGGGATGGATAAACCGAGTTCATTTTCCAGTACATCTTGAGCTGCAGCCAGATGCCCTTTGCCTCCGTCAATGATAATCAAATCAGGAAGCGGCAGCTCCTCTTTTAGCACGCGCGTGTATCTTCTGCGGACAACTTCACGCATGGACTCGTAATCATCTGGTCCCTGAACTGTTTTAATTTTGTACTTGCGGTACTCTTTTTTGGCAGGCTTACCATCTATGAATACAATCATCGCAGATACAGGGTCTGTCCCTTGTATGTTTGAATTATCAAATGCTTCAATTCTTGCCGGTGTATAGATGCCCATTTTTTCACCAAGCTGATCAATTGCTTTGATTGTTCTTTCTTCATCACGCTCAATGAGGGAGAATTTTTCTTTTAAAGCGATTTTGGCATTCTGATGTGCAAGCAATACCAGATCCTTTTTCTTTCCGCGTTTAGGATGAATTGCTGAAACGTGAAGAAGCTGTTCTGCCATTTCATTATCAACGCTTTCAGGCAGCAGAATTTCTTTAGGCAGAATATGATTGTTCTTGGAGTAAAATTGGCCAAGAAAGGTTAAAAATTCTTCATCCGGCTCCTGGTACAGCGGGAACATGGCAATATCACGTTCTATCAATTTGCCCTGACGGATGAAGAAAACCTGTACGCACATCCATCCTTTATCATAGGAATAGCCAAACACATCCCGATCGACAAAATCGTTCATCGCCATTTTCTGTTTTTCCATGGTTGCATCAATATGGGCGATGGAGTCACGATATTCCTTTGCCCGTTCAAAATCCAGATTCTCAGCAGCAGCCAGCATCTTCTTTGAAAGTTCTTCTTTAATCTGCTTGAAACCGCCTCTTAAAAAACGGGACATCTCATCGACCATTTGACGGTTTTGCTCTTGTGTTACCTTATAGACGCACGGTGCCAGACACTGCCCCATATGATAATAAAGGCAAACACGGTCTGGAAGCGTTGAACATTTTCTAAGCGGATAAAGCCGGTCCAGCAGTTTTTTCGTCTCTCTTGCAGCCTGTACGTTAGGATATGGACCAAAGTATTTCCCATTATCTTTTTTGACATTCCTGGTGACAATAAGACGCGGATGCCGTTCAGCTGTAATTTTAATAAATGGATACGTTTTGTCATCCTTTAGCATGACGTTATATTTAGGATCATGCTTTTTAATTAAATTTAATTCTAAGATCAGCGCCTCGATGTTCGAAGACGTGACGATATATTCAAAATCCCTGATTTCATTTACAAGCCTTTGCGTCTTACCGTCATGTGAGCCGGTAAAGTAAGACCGTACCCTGTTTTTAAGCACTTTTGCTTTACCCACATAGATAATGGTTCCGAATCGGTCTTTCATTAAATAACAGCCCGGCTGATCTGGCAGAAGTGCCAGCTTTTCTTTTATTAGTTGTTCCATAGCGGACACTCCGTTTCCCTGAAGTTTAGCGCAGAATAAATATATCAACGATAAGTTATTCCTTTTATTGTATCATTTTAGAGCGCTGGAGTCTTTTCATTACAACCATGGGTGCCTCACCTTACCTCCAAGGCGCCAAATCATTTCCTGAGCAATAATTGACAATTTTTTCAGCAGCTGTCTTAACCTCAAAGAGAAAAAAAAAGATCCGGATAAACCGGATCTCATTTTTATTATGCGTGTTTATTTAATAGTTCTGCTAATGCTTCTTTAGGCTGGAAGCCGACTGTTTTGTCAACAACTTCTCCATTTTTGAAAACAAGCAATGTAGGAATACTCATTACACCGTATTTGCCTGCAGTTTCTTGGTTTTCATCAACATCAAGCTTCACGATTTTCACTTTATCGCCTAGTTCCTGATCAAGCTCTTCAAGAACCGGTGCAATCATTTTACAAGGTCCGCACCAAGGAGCCCAAAAGTCTGCCAGTACGACACCTTCACTAGTTTCAGTTGTAAAGGTTTGATCTGTTACATTAGTAATTGCCATTATATTTTCCTCCTAATTGTTCAAGTGATGCCTAAAGTATAGCATTAAAGAAAGTGACCTGCTAATTTTTTGCTCACTATTTCTTTTCCCTTACTTTGTGATGAAAAACATCTTTTCATTCAAATTAAAAACACGCCGCTAAGTGCGTGTTTTTATGAAAATGATATTATGAATGAACTTTTAATTTTTTAAACTCTTCTGTTAACATAGGCACAACTTCAAATAAATCTCCTACAATTCCATAATCGGCTACTTTGAAAATATTTGCTTCGGGATCTTTATTAATTGCAACAATAATCTTTGAGTTAGACATTCCGGCTAAATGCTGGATTGCTCCAGAAATACCGCATGCAATGTATAGATCAGGAGTTACCACTTTTCCGGTTTGGCCGATTTGCAGGGAGTAGTCGCAATAATCAGCATCGCAGGCACCGCGGGAAGCTCCAACTGCTCCGCCAAGAACATCTGATAGTTCCTTCAGCGGGTTAAAGCCTTCTGTGCTTTTTACTCCGCGTCCGCCGGCTACAATGACTTTAGCTTCAGAAAGATCCACGCCTTCTGTTGCTTTGCGCACCACTTCTTTTACGATTGTTCGAAGATCTTTGATCTCTGCAGAAACAGAAGAAACTTCACCCGTTCTTGTTTCATCCTTTTCAAGCGGAGCAATGTTATTTGGTCTGATTGTAGCAAAAATTGTTCCGTCTGTTACAATCTTTTTCTCGAAAGCTTTTCCTGAATAGATCGGACGGGTGAAAACGACATTTCCGCCTGCTGCTTCTAAATCTGTAGCATCTGAAATAAGACCGGATCCAATCTTAGCAGCGATTTTTGGCGATAAGTCTTTTCCAAGAGCTGTATGACCGAAAACAAGACCTTCCGGTTTTTCAGCTTCGATAACGGCAAGCAATGCCTGTGAATAGCCGTCAGGTGTATACGTTTTCAATTTCTCATCTTCAACTGTAATAACACGGTCTGCGCCATAATGAATCATTTCTTCAGCTAACGATGCTACGCTGTCTCCTACTAAAACAGCTGATACCTCGCCGCCTTCAGAAATCGTTTTACCTGCAGCAATCGCTTCAAAAGAAACATTGCGCAATGATTGATCGCGTACTTCTCCCAATACCAGTACTTTTCTTGCCATTATAAAGTCCCCCTGTTATACGTTTGATTGAAAAATTTGCTTTTAGGTAAATACTTAGATTACTTTTGCTTCGTTGCGAAGAAGTGATACTAATTCCTTCACTTGTGCATCCAGATCGCCCTGAAGTACTTTACCCGCTTCTTTTTTAGGCGGCATATAAATTTCGATTGTCTTTGTTTTTGGTTCAACGTCATCTTCTTCAAGATCGAGATCATCCAGTTCCAGTTCTTCTAAAGGCTTTTTCTTTGCTTTCATAATACCCGGCAAAGATGGATAGCGAGGCTCATTCAATCCCTGCTGTGCTGTTACAAGCAAGGGCAATGTTGTTTCAATTACTTCAGAATCACCTTCAACATCGCGGACGACTGTTGCTTTGTTTCCGTCAATCTCAAGCTTAGTAATCGTTGTTACATAAGGAATATTCAGAAGTTCAGCAAGACGGGGGCCAACTTGTCCGGATCCGCCATCAATCGCCACATTTCCTCCTAAGATAAGGTCTGCGTCTTTATCCTTGAAATATTCAGCAAGAATTTTGGATGTTGTAAATTGATCGCCATCTTCAAGATCATCTTCCGTATTAATTAACACAGCCTTGTCACACCCCATAGCAAGTGCTGTACGTAATTCTTTTTCAGATTCCTCGCCGCCGATTGTCACTATTGTCACTTCACCGCTGTTTGCATCGCGGATCTGAATCGCTTCTTCAATGGCATATTCATCATAAGGATTAATAATGAATTCTGCGCCATCTTCATTGATTTTGCCGTTTTGAAGCGTTATTTTTTCTTCCGTATCAAACGTTTTCTTCATGATTACATAAATATTCATGTCCATCCCCCTATTTACGTTAAGCATTCAATTTAGTTGTATAGAAAAAACGTCAGGAACGTTTTATCATTAATTTAATTGCCTTTAAACTGAGGCTGTCTTTTCTCAAGAAAAGCACTGATTCCTTCTTTTGCATCTGCGCTTTCAAATACAGTCCCGAAATAGCCCGCTTCTTTTTTCACCCGATCATGATAAGGAAGGGTTTTAGAAGCATTGATTAAATCGATGGCTGCACTGACGGAAATCGGACTTTTCGCAGCAAATTTCTTTGCAAGCTTCATCGTTTCATCTAATAAGGACTCTTCTGCAAAAGCATGGTTGGCAAGACCGTACTTGGCTGCCTCTGCTCCTGAAATCGGTTCACTTGTCAGCAGCATTTCAAGAGCTTTTGCTTCTCCAACATACTTGGGAAGACGCTGCGACCCTGCGAAGCCTGGAATAAGTCCAAGCTGAAGCTCAGGCAGCCCAAGCTTTGCATTCTCAGTGACAAGTCTGACATGACAGCTCATTGCAAGCTCAAGGCCCCCGCCTAGAGCAGCACCATGAATTGACGCGATGACAGGTTTTGAGAATGTTTCAATTCTCTCAAAAAGTTCCTGTCCGTTTGCAGCAAGCTTAGAGAACTCTTCACCATTCGGCACTGATACAAATTCCTTTATGTCAGCACCTGCAGAGAAGAATCGTCCCTCGCCATTAATGACAATGACCCTGACTTCTTTATTTGCTTCAAACTCATCCATAAGGGATGAAAGCTCTTTCAAAACATAAGATGAAAGGGCATTTGCGGGAGGTTGGTGAATGGTTACGACCGCAACATAATCTTCTACTTTAACATTAAAATAACTCACAGCTCAGGCCTCCTTAAGCATTTAAACTATTACGTCAGGAATGGTTTTCTTATACCCTTCCGCAGCCTTTGATCATGAGTTCATGAACGCTTCCTGCAAGAGCAGTCAAATCAAATTTCTGATCATTCATGACCCATGTTGTCACCGTTTCATCAATGGTTCCAAATATCATCTGCCTCGCTAAGCGTATATCCAGGGCTTCACTGAATTCGGATGTTTCTTTTCCTGTTTGAATAATCGAATCAAGAATATTTAAATATCCTTTCAGAACCTCGTTGATTCTCAGGCGCAAATCTTTATTTGACTGCCTTAGTTCAAGCTGGGTAACGATGGCAAGATGATGATCTTCGGCTAAAAGAGAAAAATGTTTTTCTATCAACATGTATAACTTCTCCGCCGCCGTGTCCTTTCCTGCTATTTCTTGTTGAATTTTTTCGATAAATACGCCCATTTTTTCCTGAAACAAGGAAATCAGGATGTCTTCTTTATTTTTAAAATAAAGATAAATGGTTCCGTCTGCGACTCCTGCCTGCTTCGCAATCTTTGAAACCTGTGCATGATGATAGCCGTTTTCAGCGATGACAATGACAGCTGCATCTATAATTTGGAGATATTTTGGTCTTTTCTGTTTCAATATCAAATCGTCCCTTCAAACTGAATGAATCATCATTCATAATCCAATCATAAAATTACATCATCCATCTGTCAAGAAGAAAGATGGTTTTATCTTCATCATAATAGATGAAAAGAACCTTCTCAGCAATAGGATGAGATGGTTCTTTTATATTTTCTATTCTTATTGCTCTTCATTTTATTCAATAAGACCATTTAAATAAACGGTTTTCTGATTAATTGGCATTTTTCAGTTTTTCTTTTTCTTCTTCTACAAGTGAACGCCTCAAAATTTTTCCGACTGCTGTTTTTGGCAGCTCTTTGCGGAATTCATAGATTCTTGGAATCTTGTAAGCTGCCATATGCTTGCGGACAAATTCATCAAATTCCTGCTCAGTTGCCACAGCCCCTTCTTTCAAAACGATATATGCCTTCACCGTTTCTCCCCGGTAAGGATCCGGAATGCCGGCTACTACCACTTCCTGCACTTTTTCGTGCTCATATAAAACCTCTTCGATTTCACGCGGATAAATGTTGAATCCCCCAGCGATAATCATATCTTTTTTCCGGTCAACGATATAGAAATATCCTTCTTCGTCCATATAGCCAATGTCACCGGTTAAAAGCCAGCCCTCTCTTAATACGGCATCAGTTTCCTCTTGTTTTTTCCAATATCCTTTCATTACCTGCGGACCTCTCACTGCAATTTCTCCAAGCTCATTGTAAGCTGCCTGCTTGCCTGTTTCAAATGACAGAATAATAGAGTCTGTATTAGGCCATGGCACACCTATGCTTCCTTTTTTCCGGTGCGACCAGAGGAAGTTGGCGTGCGTAACAGGGGATGCTTCTGATAAGCCGTATCCCTCCACAAGCTTACCGCCAGTTTCACGCTCGAATTTCTCCTGAACTTCTGCCGGAAGAGGAGCTGATCCGCTTATACACGATTCCACTGATGAAAGATCATAGTTTTTCAGATCCGGATGATTTAGTAGTGCAATATAAATGGTAGGAGCACCAGGGAACAGTGTCGGTTTTAATTTATCAATCGCTTTAAGCGTATCTGTCGCATCGAATTTGGGAAGCAGAATCATTTTAAAGCCTTGCATAATTGATAGATTCATAACCGCTGTCATCCCGTAAACATGGAAAAACGGCAAAATGCCGAGCACGGATTCTTCTCCGCGTTTGCATTTATACATCCAGGATGAGCACATGGAAGTATTTGCAACCAGATTTTCATGTGTCAGCATGACTCCTTTTGGAAAACCGGTTGTTCCTCCTGTATACTGCAGCAAGGCAATATCCTCTTTAGGATTTGTTTCTATTTCCTCAATAGACGTGTGCTGCCGTTTCATGATTTCTTTGAATAAATGCGTGTGTCCGCTGTGCTCTATTTTTATCACGATTTGATTTTGCTTTTTCTGCACAAATGGGTACAGAAGATTTTTCGGGAAAGGGAGATAATCTTTAATGCTTGTCGCAATAATATGCTCAATGCTTGTCAGCGCTTTCATTTTAGAGACTCTTGGGTAAAGGAGATCAAGCGTAATGATGTATTTCGCATCAGAATCATTGAGTTGATACTCAAGCTCCCTTTCCATGTACAGAGGGTTTGTTTGGACGACAATACCTCCAGCAAATAAGATACCATAGTAAGCAATCACTGCCTGTGGACAATTCGGGAGCATAATGGATACTCTTTCGTCTTTCTTTAATCCAAGTTCCTGGAGGTAGGCTGCAAGTTTTAAAGATTGTTCATAAATCTCTGTAAAAGTCAGTTCCTTGCCTAAAAAATGAATAGCTGTTTTTGTCGGAAATTCTTGTGCTGCTTGCGCGAGATAAGATTGAAGAGGCTTGTTGTCAATTTCAGCATAATGAGGTATTTCTTCAGGATATAGATGAAGCCAAGGTTTTTGAACTTCCATTTCAATTCCTCCCTTTGTTGCCAATATGACTTTAGGCTTATAAAGAAAGTATACCAAAGTTATATTCAGAATATAGATTGTTTTTGAATTATTTTAAATGTATGAAGAAAAGCGCAAGCGGCCGTTTAGTTCAGTCATGACATGTAAGATCCGACAGGAAAGTATGGGTTTAACTTTTCCTGCGTATTTATTCTGTCCGAGGAGCTGGGCGCATCCGAGTTGCCATCAATGCGCAGAACTTTATCCTTATCTTATTAAAAAATATCCGGATTCATGTCATGAATTCCGGATATTCTTCATAATATTAAATTTTTCAAGCGAAAAAAACCATAAAGATAATGCCTATTACAATAAACAAACCGCATACTCCAAGCAGTACTTTTGCTAATGTTTCCACTGTTTTCTCCCCTTAAATGCCTGCGCCGATAACGTAGGATAGACCAATTGAAATCACCATTGAAATAAAGCCTACCGCACGATTGTCATTTTGAATTTCATCATCTATTCTGAATTTAGGCGTTAGAAACTCATAGATAAAATAGCCTAAAAGCAATAATATGAAGCCAAACATTCCCCAGCCAACCATCTCAAGCAGCGTATCATGCTGCCCAATTGAAAAACGGAATACATTGGCAATTCCAAATATCTTTCCGCCCGTCGTCATTGCCACTGCAAGATTCCCTTTTTGAATTTCATCCCAGTTATTATATTTGGTCACCAGTTCAAAAATGGTCAAAAACACAACAATGCATAAGATGACTACGCTAAAATATGCTGCTGTCTGAACGAATTCATTCTCCCAAAATTGATTCATTTCTTATCTCCCATATTTCGATTATTTTAATTCAACAATCGTAACACCTGAACCGCCCTCGCCGGATTCCCCGTACCGCGTGCTTTTAACATTTCTATGCTTTTTCAAGTATTCCTGCACGCCTGTTCGAAGTGCTCCGGTCCCTTTGCCGTGAATAATTGAAATTCTAGGATAGCCTGCGAGCACAGCATCGTCCATATATTTTTCTACCCTGAGGAGAGCATTCTCATACCGTTCGCCCCTTAAATCAAGTTCGAGGGAGACGTGATAGTCCTTGCCTTTTACCATAGCAAGGGGCTTGGTTTCAACAGGCTTAGGTCTGCTGATGTACTGCAGATCATCTTCTTTTACCTTCATTTTCAGAATGCCGATCTGCACCTGCCATTCATGGTCGCCTACTTTTGACAGCAGATGCCCTTTTTGGTTGAAGCTGATGACTTTCACTTCATCGCCTTCTGCATACTGATGCTTCTGCGGCTTGCTTTTCAGCTGCTTGCTGCTTTTTTCAAACTCAGGCACCGCTTCTTCAAGTCGTTTTTTGGCATCGATTAATTCATGTTCTTTAATACCAGTCCGGTGTTCTTTTTGCATCTTTCTTAATTCACGGATAATGGAGTCTGCTTCTGCTTTTGCAGCTTCCACTTTTTCTGCCGCTTTCTTCTCTGCCTGTTCGTAAAGCTTATCGCGCTCTTCGTTAAAAGAAAGAATTTGAATTTGCAGCTCTGAATGAAGCTTTTCTGCGTCTTTGCGCAGCTGTTCTGCTTCAGTAAGCTCTGTGTCAGAGCGTTTTTTGCTCTCTTCGAGCGAGGCAATCATTGAATCTACTTCATTGCTCTCAGCACTCATATGAGATTTTGCCCGGTCAATAACTGTTTGCATTAGACCCAGCCGCTTTGAAATTTCAAATGCGTTGCTTCGGCCGGGTACGCCGATTAAAAGCTTATAAGTCGGGCTTAATGTTTCAATATTGAATTCAACACTTGCATTGACAACACCTTCACGGTTATATCCATATGCTTTGAGTTCAGGATAATGCGTTGTGGCGATCACTCTTGCCCCGCGATGATGAACTTCATCTAAAATAGAGATGGCTAGTGCAGCGCCTTCCTGCGGATCTGTTCCTGCGCCCAGCTCATCGAATAGCACAAGGCTGTTATTGTCAACGCGTTTTAAAATATCAACAATGTTTACCATGTGAGAAGAAAACGTACTTAAGCTTTGTTCAATTGACTGTTCGTCTCCGATATCAGCATATACATTTTCAAATACTGCCATCTCAGAGCCGTCAAGAGATGGAATCTGCAGGCCGGATTGCGCCATCAATGTAAACAGACCGACCGTTTTAAGGGTGACTGTTTTTCCGCCTGTATTCGGACCTGTTATAACAATTGTCGTAAACTCACTGCCAAGTTCAATGTCATTTGCGACAACTTCTTCGGCATTCAAAAGCGGATGTCTTGCTTTGAACAGCTTAATTCTTCCGCTGTTATTCATTTCTGGCTTTGAAGCTTTTATTTTTTTCGCGTACGCTGCTTTCGTAAACATAAAATCCATTTCGCTCAGCGCTTCCACATTAATCAAAAGTGGATCAGCTTCTTCAGCCACTTTCGCAGTAATTTCTGTTAAAATGCGGTCAATTTCGATTTTCTCTTTCATGCGCGCCTGCTGAAGCGTGTTGTTTAAGTCAACCACTACCTGAGGCTCAATAAATAATGTCGCTCCTGATGAAGACTGATCATGGACAATACCGCCGTATGCAGAACGGTATTCCTGCTTAACAGGAATCACATACCTGTCATTTCGTATGGTTATAATTGCATCAGAAAGCATTTTTTGAGCAGATGAGGACCGGATCATCGACTCAAGCTTTTCTCTAACCCTGGATTCTGTTGTTCTTAATGATGTCCGGATTGAACGAAGAGCATCGCTTGCTCCATCGAGAACCTCTCCATTATCACCAATACAGTGAAGAATGTGCTGTTCTAACTCCTGCAGCGGCTGAATTTCAGCCGCGAATCCGTCCAAATGAAGGAGGTCAATTCCATTTTCCACCATGTCCTCAATAAACCGTTTCATGTGCTTGCCTGCATAAAGAGTTCCGGCAATCTCCATCAGTTCATGCGGATTCAGCATTCCGCCGATTTGAGACCGTTTAATGCTTTGGCGAATATCAACGAGACCGCCTAGGGGAGCATTTCCTTTCAGCCTGAGGACTTTTGCTGCCTCATCAGTCTGCTCCTGCCATTTTCTTACCTCATCATAATCAGTGGATGGAACAAGCCTCTCCACTTTTTCCTTTGCTAAAGAAGAAGATATATGCTTTAAAAGCTGTTCTTTAACTTTATTGAATTCCAATACTTTAAACACACGCTGCTGCACGGTATACAGCCTCCTTGCTGTCGTTTGGGCTACTTATTATGCCTGTTAAAAAAGGATTGCAGTTGATTCAGATCCCAAGTATTGATTACGTTTTCTGCTTTCACCCATCCTTTAATTGCTGTTGAAACTCCTGTATTCATATCTTCAAGCATGTCTATATTATGTGCATCTGTATTGATTGCAAGTTTTACACCTGATTCATGTGCTTTTTTAATGTGCTCAGCACTCAAATCAAGTCTGTTCGGATTTGCATTCAGCTCTAAAACAGTATTCGTTTCTTTTGCAAGCTGAATCAGCATCTCAACATCCGGCTCATATCCGTTTCTCTTGCCGATCAGCCTGCCTGTAGGGTGTGCGATCATATCCACATGATGGCTTTCAAGAGCCGTTTTCAGACGCTGCATAATGATATCCTGTGATTGAGAAAAGCTGGAATGAATGGATGCAATGACAAAGTCCATGCCTTCTAATACGTCATCATCATAATCAAGAGTGCCATCCGGCAGAATATCCATTTCTACTCCGGCAAAAATTTTAAAATCCTCATATTGTTCATTTAATTTGTCAATCTCATCCCGCTGAGCTTTCAATCGTTCAGGAGTCAGGCCATTTGCCACTTTAAGGTACTGGGAATGATCTGTAATAGCCATATACTCATACCCGCGCATTCTGCACGCTTCTGCCATTTCACTGATTGTAAAAGCTCCATCGCTCCATGTTGAGTGCATATGAAGATCGCCTTTTATATCATCGGCAGATATCAGCTTAGTATCCTTCATGTATTTTTCTACTTCCGTCCCGTCTTCCCGGATTTCAGGAGGAAAGAAAGGAAGATCAAAGTGAGCGTAAAATTCTTCTTCTGATGAAAAAGTGGTGATTTCACCTGTCTCACTATTTTCAACACCATATTCGCTTATTTTTTCGCCGCGTTCCTTTGCAAGCTGCCGCATTTTAACGTTGTGATCCTTTGAACCGGTAAAATGATGAAGTGTCGTAGCAAATTCATCAAGAGTAACTAAACGAAAATCTACACCAATTTCATATTCATATTGCAGCTGAACAGAGACCTTTGTGTCTCCGTTTGCAATGATTTCAGAGATATTAGGGATTTTTATGAGCTGATCTCTGACATACTGGGGATGCTCCGTTGCGATAATAAAATCCAAATCCTTGACAGTCTCTCTCATTCGTCTGAGACTGCCTGCCCTGCTGTACTTTTGAACCTCTTCACACGATTCCAAATACGTCTCAATTTCTTCAGCAATCGGCAGAGCAAATGATAACGGCAGCCTCTCTGGACGGGTTCCAATTTCATCAATCGCAGCAAGAATTTTTTCTTCTGTTTTTTTCCCGAATCCGGCAAGATTCTGAACCTTTTCTTCAAGACAGGCTTTTTTAAGAGATTCAACGTCCGTTACCCCAAGCTCTTTATAAAGCTTTGCAATTTTTTTGCCGCCTAGTCCTGGGAGTTTCAACAATGGAATCAGCCCTTGCGGTACTTCTGACTGAAGCTGCTCCAGGGTTTCAGATTTGCCTGCTTGAATAAACTCAGTGATAACCGCAGCTGTTCCTTTTCCGATTCCTGCGATTTTTGTAAAATCTTCAATTGAAGACAAGCTCCGCTCATCTGTTTCGAGTGCATTGGCAGCTTTTCGGAAAGCAGCTATCTTAAATGGATTTTCTCCTTTAAGTTCCATGTGTACTGCTATATATTCAAGTAATTTAATCACATCTTTTTTATGTACGCTCATTATTCCATCACCTCGGGTCAAGTCGTTTTTCCATCTATTGCGGTTCATTTAAAATGATACAAATTTTTTCTGCAAAAGTACAACAGAAGAGATAAAGGTCTTTTTACCAAAAAAACTTCTCCTAATTGGAGGAGAAGTTAATTCGGTGCATATTGCAGCCATAATTCCTGAACTTTATCAGAAAAATACGGCGTGTGATGAACGATTACTTTTGCAAGTCCAGAATCCCCCATTGCTGACTGGACTTCCGGAACCGGAAGCAGCCCGCCAATAAACAGCAAGATAAAAAGAATTAAATAGATTTCAAGAAATCCTAAAATGGCGCCAGCCCATTTATTCAGCTGTTTAAGGATTGGAAGGTATGTAACAAAATCAAGCATAGATCCTACTACTTGCAGCAAGATCTTTGTGCCGATAAATAAAATGACAAACGCTACAGCTCTATAGTATGCATCTTCAAGATTTCCGCCTGTAAAAAAGGAAATAGCCGATCCGCTCTCGCCAAGCGTTGGGTATGGAACCCACAGCTCTAACTTTGGCGCCAAAACACCAAAGTATTTATATGCTACAATATAGGCGATGATAAACCCTGTAAGATGTATGAATTGAAGAATAAAGCCGCGTTTTAATCCGACTAATAGGCCCATTGCCAAGATGATAAAAAGTGCAATATCAAGCATTTACCGCGTCAATCCTTTTCTATGATTTGTTTCTCTAGTTTTTCAAATTCATCTCTTAATTTTAAATAGTCATGCACAACATTCACTGCAGTTAAGACTGCCAGCTTATTAATATCAAGATTAGGACTTTTGCTGCTGATTTCTCGCATTTTATCATCAACAATAGAAGCCACCAGGCGCACATGACTTGTGCTCTCCGTGCCTACTATTGAAAATTGCTGTCCATATATATCAACTGTCGTTTTCTTTTTTGAGTGGTTATCCAACGAAAAATCCTCCATTCTTGAGAATCCTAATCTTTATCATAACATGATATCTAGTATAATGGAAAGATAATGCCAATCAATATCTAGTATCAATCATTATTTTAAAAGAGGTGTCATCTCTTGTCCAATGCCGTTATTAAAATCGATCAGCCGACCATCCTGAAAATGAAATCCTATTACTCTTCGGATTTGGGCTCAAAGCTTCCGCCGGGTGCTGTATTTACTGCTAAATCAAATGGATGCACCATTACTGCCTATAAGTCTGGAAAAGTTCTGTTTCAGGGTAATCTGGCAGCGGAAGAAGCAGAAAAGTGGTCTAAGCCTGAGCAAAAGACTACTAAGAAACCTTCGAAGCCACTTACTGTTTTTAGTCCGCCGGCAAACATATCCACTCTCTCCATCATAGGATCGGATGAAGTCGGAACGGGTGACTTCTTCGGCCCGATCACTGTGGTTGCAGCCTATGTGAAAAAAGATCAGATTCCGCTGCTTCAGGAATTAGGTGTAAAAGATTCAAAGCATTTGAATGATAAACAAATTTCAGTCATTGCCAAAAATCTTCTATCTATAGTACCCTACAGTCTGCTGGTCCTGCATAATGAAAAATACAATCAGCTCCAGAACACCGGAATGTCCCAGGGGAAAATGAAGGCCATCCTTCATAATCAGGCAATCAACAAACTTTACGACAAAATTGAGCCGGAAGTGCCGGAAGCTGTGCTGATCGATCAATTCGCAGAGCCTTCCATCTATTTCAAGCATCTCAGCGGCATTTCCTACCGTAAAGAAAATACTTTTTTCAGCACAAAAGCAGAAGGAATACACCTTGCGGTTGCAGCAGCTTCTATTTTGGCAAGATACGCCTTTCTTAAGGAGATGGATCGTCTGTCTGAAAAAGCTGGCATGACACTTCCTAAAGGTGCTGGAGCGAAGGTTGACGAAGCTGCAGCAGCAATAATTGCGAAAAAAGGAGAAAGCACATTAAGAAGCTTAACAAAGTTTCATTTTGCCAATACAGACAAAGCAAAAAAATTGGCTGCAAGAAAAAAGGATAGATGAAACCTAATAAAAAAAGCGGCAAAATCTTAATGATTTTGCCGCTTTTTTTTCACGATTTGTTCCAGGGAAATAAGAGACTCTCTATTTAATAAACTTTCAAATTTTCCTTTTGAGTATGGAATTTTCCCAATCACAGGCACCCCGCTCAAAATTTCAATCATCCGCACATTGTCCTGTTCCATTAAAGACTCTTCCTCAGACACATTGTTGATGATAAATCCAAGAATGGCTATACCATTTTTTTTGGCATATTCTGCAGTCAGCAATGAATGATTTATCGTTCCAAGTGAGGGATGAGTGACAATCAGGACAGGAATGTCTAGCTCTTTAATAAGATCTTTCGTTAAATAGATTTCATCTTCATTTTCGGCAAGAGGAACTGCGAGACCGCCTGCACCTTCTACGATCACAAGATCATTTTCTTTTTGAAGCTTGATATATTGATTGACCAAACGATTCTTGTCGATTTTAACACCTGATATTTTTGCGGCTAAATGGGGTGAAACGGGGTCTTCCAGACAGTATGTACAAAGCTCATCTTGCTGGTACGGAAGATTTGCAGCCAGACGATATTCTTCAATATCTTCTGCGACAAGAATACCCTCCTCCAGCCTTCCGCCGCTTTGAACTGGTTTGTACGGTACGGCTTTTATCCCGGAACGCTGAAGAATTCCAAGTAAATACGCCGTTACAAACGTTTTGCCAATGCCTGTGTCTGTACCGGTAACAAATATTCCGCTCATCCCTTAGCTGCCCCTGAATAGGACACTCGACCTTTTTCTAAAGGCCTGCGCACGGATTTATACAATCTTAATGCTAATAGCGAAGCTCCAAAACAAAGAAGCAAGTCGCCGAATATACTCAGCAAAAAACCGCTGTAAAATGCTGCACCAAAAGAAATCCCTGTTCCAATCCATGTGTTTAACGAGAGATATAAATAGCCTACACCGAACAAATAAACAATGATAAGACCGGTAAAATGAGCGTACAGAAAATGCTTCAGCTTCGGCTGATTACACCTCTCAAGGATATAGCCAATGACAAAACTGGCGGCAGCAAATCCCACTAAATAACCGAATGTCGGCTGGAAAATATAAGAAAGACCGCCACCGCTTGAAAATACCGGCAGTCCGGAAAGTCCGATTGCAATATAAAGACATTGACTCATTGCTCCAAGCTTGCTGCCCAGTAAAGCACCTGCAAGGTATACAAATAGAATCTGCAATGTAAATGGAATAACCGGCATCGGTATTTTTATAAATGCTCCTACTGCTGTTAAAGCTGCAAACATTGATACAACTGAAATGGAATAAACCGACAGCGAACGCTTCATTCTTTTTCTTCCTTTCCTTTTATTTGTCTTCATTTTATCTACAGTAAAATATATATGTCAACTAAATTAATTTTTGGTTGACATATATTGATTGCTGTCTATACGATAGAGTTATAACAATATTTTTAAAGGGGGCAAACCATGTATAAAAGTCCGGCACTCGCTGAAATTACCTACGAAGAACTGGCAGCAAAGAACAAGCAATATATTTGGCATCCTTTTACCCAAATGAAAGATTACATAGAGGATCAGCCTGTTATTATCGCTGAAGGAAAAGGCCTTAAACTAATTGATGTAAACGGCAAAGAATATTGGGATGGCGTCTCTTCCATCTGGTTAAATGTGCACGGCCACAATATAAGAGAATTAAATGAAGCCATCAAACAGCAGCTGGATAAAGTAGCACACTCTACCCTGCTTGGAATGGCCAATGTTCCTGCTATTCTTTTGGCAGAAAAAGTCATTAAACTTATGCCTGAAGGTCTCAGCAAAGTGTTTTATTCAGACTCAGGTGCAACTTCTGTAGAGATTGCCGTTAAAATGGCCTTCCAATACTGGCAGCATAAAGGAAAAGAAACTAAGAGACAATTTATCACTATGAAGGATGCTTATCATGGAGATACGATTGGCGCGGTTTCAGTAGGAGCCATCGACCTCTTTCATAAAGCCTATTCATCCCTGCTTTTTGACTGCATTAAAATTCCTTACCCTTCAGTATACCGCTCACCATACGGAAATTCTGAAACTGTCATCGTTCATGAATCGTTAAAAGAGTTAGAGACTCTATTGGCACAGCGTTCTGATGAAATTGCTGCGCTGATTATTGAACCGATTGTACAAGGTGCAAGCGGAATTATTGTGATGCCTGAAGGTTACTTGAGAGGCGTGAGAGAGCTTTGTACAAAATATGAGGTTCTGATGATAGCGGATGAAGTCGCTACAGGGTTTGGCAGAACAGGGAAAATGTTTGCATGTGAGCACGAGCATGTCACTCCTGATCTTTTAACAGCTGGAAAAGGATTGACAGGCGGGTATCTTCCTGTCGCAATTACAGTTGCTTCTGAAGAGATTTACAAAGCATTTTTAGGAGACTATGAGGAGCAAAAAACGTTTTTCCATGGCCACAGTTACACCGGAAACCCTTTAGGGTGTGCTGTTGCCATTGCAAATCTTGAATTAATAGAGAAGCGGAATTTAATACAGGAAGTGGAGATCATGTCAGAATATCTGGCAAGTCAATTAACAGCTTTTTCGCAATTAGCCCACGTAGGTGATATTCGGCAAAAAGGATTTATGATCGGGATTGAATTAGTCAGGGATAAGGATACAGCCGAGCCGTTTGATTGGAAGGACAGGGTGGGAGTTAAAGTCTGCAGACGTGCAAGGGAGCTTGGCATGCTCCTCAGACCTCTGGGAAATGTCATTGTATTTATGCCTCCGCTTGCAGCAGCAAAAGAGGAATTGGAAGAGATGACTGCCATACTTTATCAGTCGATCAGAGACGTTACAGAGAAAAACTGAATGCAAAAAAGCAGTGAAATCTCATTAGATTTCACTGCTTTTCATATGATTCATTAACCTCTCAGCACAGCTGCGTATTTCTCTTCAACTGCACGAAGCACTTTTTCATGAGCCTTCGTTACTTCTTCATCAGTTAATGTGCGCTCCGGGTCGAAATAGCGCAGAGAGAAGGCGAGCGACTTTTTATTTTCTTCCAGTTTATCCCCTTCATATAGATCGAATACAGACACTTCTTTTAGAAGCTTTCCGCCTGCTTCAGAAATTGTTTCTTTAAGATCTCCTGCGACAATTTCTCTGTCAACAACAAGGGCAATATCCCTTGTCATTGAAGGGAAACGAGGGATCACGGAAAACTTTAATTCTTCCAGATTCGTCTCCAGCAGCTGCTGTAAAGCAAGTTCAAATACATATGTTTCAGTTAGATCCATTTGTTTTTGAAGCTTTGGATGAACTTGGCCGATGAATCCTGCAGTGATCCCATTTAGCAAGATTTCTGCGGTACGTCCCGGATGCAGCCCATCTCGCTTAGCTTGTTTGTATGTGATTTGCTCTTTCAGCCCAAGGACATCAAACAATCCATCAAGAATTCCTTTTACTACATAGAAATCAACAGGCTTCTTTTCGCCCTGCCATTGATTTAAATGCCACAAACCAGTAACAGCACCGCTTAGTCGCTCTTTTTCAACAGGCTGTTCTCCTGCTCCATTTGAAATGAAAACCGAACTCATTTCATAAAGCGCTACTTGGTCATTTTGACGAGCAAGATTGTATTTCAGTGTTTCCAGCAAATGCGGAACCAAGCTTAAGCGGAGTACGCTGCGCTCTTCGCTCATCGGCATAGCAAGACGAGTATAATCTGATGCTTCAAGAGCAAATTGAGATGCTTTTTCTTCACTTGTTAAAGAATACGTAATCGCCTGGTACAAGCCTGCTCCTTCCAGATAACGGCGAGCTTTGCGGCGGTTAGACTGATATTCAGTCAGTCTGCCTGGTGAAGATGCGCTGACCGGGAATGTTGATGGAATATTATCATAGCCATACAGTCTTGCTACCTCTTCAATTAAATCTTCTTCAATCGTAATGTCTCCGCGTCTTGTCGGAACAGTAACTGTAAACGTTCCGTTATCTTCCTTTATTTCAAAGCCAAGACGAGTGAAGATCGACTGAATTTCATTGACTGATATGTTCATTCCGAGCACTTTGTTGATTTTATCCACATGAATGCTGACAACAGCAGGCTCTGCTTCTAAACAGTTCACTTCTGCAGATCCATTTAATACTTCTCCGCCTGCAAGCTCCATCATTAATTGGGCTGCACGTTCTGCTGCAGCGCGGACACGGTTTGGATCAACGCCCTTTTCAAAACGCGCACTTGCTTCACTGCGAAGCCCATGATCCTTGGAAGCTTTGCGGACGGTTTGACCGTTGAAGTACGCAGACTCAAGCAGGATCGTTGTTGTATCTGAATGAACTTCAGAATTTTCTCCGCCCATCACGCCTGCTAGAGCAACAGGCTCTTTGCCATTTGTGATAACAAGATGTTCATGCGTAAGGACACGTTTCTGTCCATCTAGTGTGATGATTTCTTCCCCTGCTTCAGCAAGACGAACAAGAATTTCTTTTGAACCTAAGCGGTCATAGTCAAATGCATGCAATGGCTGACCGTATTCGATTAATACATAGTTGGTAATATCCACAACATTATTGTGCGGACGAATTCCTGCAGCCATTAACCTTGTTTGAAGCCAAAGAGGTGATGGAGCAATTCGTACATTGCGGATCACTTTAGCTACATATAAAGGATTCTCTTCTTTAGCCTCTACAGCTACAGTAATAAAATCAGATGCCTTTTCAGAAGCTTCCTCATGTGTAAGATCAGGATATGTGACACTTCTTCCTAAAATCGCCGCTACCTCGTGTGCGACACCAAGCATGCTTAAGCAATCTGAACGGTTCGGAGTTAACCCCAGTTCAAGAATCTGATCATCTCGGCTCAGTTCAGCTAGAGCATCTGCACCTGGCTGAACGTCATTCGGGAATACAAAAATCCCTTCAGAAAATTCTTTTGCCACAAGCTTTGACTCAATTCCGAGCTCCTGAAGAGAACAGATCATTCCGTTTGATTCTTCACCGCGCAGCTTAGCTTTTTTAATCTTAAAGTTTCCAGGAAGAACTGCACCCACAGTTGCAACTGCTACTTTTTGGCCTTTATCGACATTTGCAGCACCGCAAATGATTTGTACAGGCAGTTCTCCCCCGACATCGACTAAACATTTGTTCAGTTTATCTGCATTAGGGTGTTGTTCTTTTTCAAGTACATGACCGATGACAACACCGCTCATACCCTCGTTCAGCGCTTCAACACCTTCTACTTCAATCCCGCTTCTAGTAATCTTTTCTGCCAGTTCTTCTGCTGATATTCCGCTGAGATCAACGTAATTCTGCAGCCATTTATATGAAACAAACATCGGTAAACCTCCTTTTATGCTCTTTTAAATTGTTTTAAGAAACGTACATCATTGGTGTAATAGTGGCGAATATCATCAATACCGTATTTCAGCATCGCAATGCGCTCAGGTCCCATTCCAAATGCAAATCCACTGTACTTTTTCGAGTCAAATCCAGCCATTTCAAGCACGTTCGGATGAACCATTCCTGCACCTAAAATTTCAATCCAGCCAGTTCCCTTACATACATTGCATCCATGTCCTCCGCATGCAAAGCATGAAACATCAATCTCGACTGAAGGCTCCGTAAATGGGAAGAAACTTGGGCGCAAACGAATTTCTCTGTCCTCTCCAAACATCTTTTTAGCAAAGGCTTCCAGTGTTCCTTTTAAATCGCTCATGCTGATGTTTTCATCGATCACTAACCCTTCAATTTGAGTGAATTGATGAGAATGTGTCGCATCGTCGTTGTCGCGGCGGTACACTTTACCCGGACAGATAATTTTAACAGGACCTTGCCCTTTATACTTTTGCATCGTTCTAGCCTGAACCGGGGATGTGTGTGTACGAAGCAGCGTTTCATCAGTAATGTAGAATGAATCCTGCATATCCCTTGCAGGATGTCCTTTAGGAAGGTTCAATGCTTCAAAGTTATAATAATCCGTTTCAACTTCAGGGCCTTCTTCAACTGAATAACCCATTCCGAGGAAAAGATCTTCAATTTCCTCAATAACTGCTGTAATAGGATGATGGTTTCCTGATCGGACCGGGCGCCCAGGAAGTGTTACATCGATTGTTTCTGCTGCCAATTTTTCCTCAACCGCAGCTTCCTCCAGTCCCTCCTGTTTTGCTGCAATGCTTGTTGCAATGCTTTCGCGGACCTCATTTGCAAGGGCACCCATTAACGGACGCTCTTCTGCAGATAGTTTTCCCATACCGCGAAGCGCTTCTGTAATCGGTCCTTTTTTGCCTAAGTATGAGACACGGATGTCATTCAGGCTTTTTAAATCATTAGCTGTTTGTATTTTTTCAAGTGCTTCTAACTGAAGCTGTTTCAGTTGCTCCTGCATGCTGTTTCCTCCTTTATTTCAAATGATTGCTCATTTTTTTCCAAAATAAAAAACCCGCCCAAAAAAGGGACGAGTTGAATATCGCGGTACCACCCTTGTTAACAGCCCAAAAAGAAACAGCTGTTCACTTCGTTCTAAGATAACGGAATTGATCCGGAACATCTTTACATTCAAAAACCGAATGGTCCTGATGCCAGCTAAAGAGGTGAATTCATTTACTGCTGTCAAAAAAATGCTCTCAGTCACCGGCATTTTCTCCCTGATTGACGCTCCCGTAAACTACTCTTCTCTATCATCACTGTTAGAGTATGTAACTGTATCTTATTATAATGAAAAGAATATGTTCATGCAAGACTAGAAAAGCGGAATCGCCCGGTTAGCTCAGGCATGACAGATAAGGATCCGACAGAAAAGGCGCTTTTTGCCTTTACTGGCGGATCCGTTCTGGCAGAGGAGCTGGGCGATGGAGCTGGACAACACCGAAAAGCGGAACCGCTTGGTTAGCTCAGGCATGACAGATAAAAAATCCCCGGAAAAGTCCGGGTTTGACTTTATCGGGGATTGCGTTCCTGACCGAGGGGCTAGGAGGCAAAGCGAAAAGCGGCATGACTTCTAAAATCTCTAATAAAACTGCTAACCAAGCTCAGATTGGCAGAACATTTAGCCAAATATGAAATTTTATTAGCCAAAACTTCATATTTACTGGCGGAACATCCGTTTTATTTAGCGGATTCTGGAATTAATTTAGCCGTTTATTTTTGTTTAGCCGTTTTCTTTTCTATTTTGTAAAAACTCCAAATTTATTAGCTCCGTAAATTTAAAGTTGAGAAAATTTCACTATTTTTATTGATTCCCAATACAATGATACATTAGAATGCCCGCTGCAATTCCTGCATTTAAGGATTCTGCTTTTCCTAGAATCGGAATGTAAAGATTTTGATCAGTTTGCTGAAGATATTCTTTATTTACTCCGCTTCCCTCATTGCCAATAAGCAGACCAAATGAAGGTGCTGCTTCGGTTTTACGATAATCAACGCCATTTTGAAGCGAGGTTCCATATATAGAGACATTTTGCTGTTTAAGCTCTGGGATTGCCTGATTCAATTTTCTTTTTACGATTGGAATATGAAAGATTGATCCCTGACTGGAACGGACAACCTTTGAATTGTATGCATCCACGGTTCCGTCTCCAAGTATGACCCCATCCATCCCTGCTGCATCTGCAGTCCTGATGATTGTTCCCAGATTGCCCGGGTCCTGAATGGCATCTATCAGCACGACCTTTTTCCAGGCACTTATTTCGTGCTTTTCTGATTGAACACAGACTGCAGCTGCACCCTGCGGGGATTCTGTTTCAGAGATTGCTTTCATGATTTCTTTCGTGACATATATAATCGGCAGATCATCCGCATTCCAATGTGATGGAATGGATGCTTCTTCTGAAATGATCAATTCTTTAATCACTGATTTATCTTTTAAGGCTTCTTCTACTAAATGCAAGCCTTCAATTAAAAATGTATTCGTTGTGTCACGTTCTTTTTTGGTATGTAATTTACGCCATTGCTTTACCTTTTGATTTTGTACAGATTCAATTCGTTTCACGATTACTGCTCCTTTATAGCCGCTTTTCTTCTATATAATTAATGGACCTTAATATTCTGCTTTTAACTATTGTCTGCTGACCGCCCAACTTCTTGTCCAGAACGGCTTCGCCATAAATGTCAAAACCGGGCTTTTATGGCGGAGCCTTTCCGGTCTGTCGGAGCTAAACGGGCATTTTCACTTTTCTATATTATATCTTATAAAACATACATAAAAAACACAAAATAACGCAGGATATAGATAGGTAAATATTATAAGAGGTGGAGTGATTATCATGGATTTAAATTTAAGAAATGCCATTATCTCAAATGTATCAGGCAATGATCAAGGTCAGCTTGAGGATACGATTGTAGATGCAATTCAAAACGGCGAAGAAAAAATGCTTCCTGGCTTAGGCGTTCTGTTCGAAGTAATCTGGCAGAATTCCAGCGAGGATGAGAAAAATGAAATGCTGACGATTCTTGAAGAGGGTTTAAAGAAGAAATAAATGCTGGGCAGACTGCCCAGCATTTTTATGTTATTTAATCAAAGGTAATCGTTTTAACGGTTTCTTCGTCTAGACGTTTAATAACCTCAGTAATTAATTTCACTGCATTTTCATAATCATCCCGATGCAGCATGGCAGCATGAGAATGGATATATCTAGTAGCAATTGTAATGGAAAGAGCAGGAACGCCATTCGCTGTCATATGGATTGCACCTGAGTCTGTTCCTCCGCCTGCAATCGCGTCAAATTGATATGGGATGCTGAGTTCATCGGCAATACCGACAACAAAATCACGCAATCCTTTATGAGACACCATTGATGCGTCATAAAGAATAATTTGCGGGCCTTCACCCATTTTACTTGATGCTTCCTTCTCTGAAATTCCTGGTGTATCACCTGCGATTCCAACATCAACGGCAAATCCAATATCAGGCTGTATAGCATGTGCAGACGTACGTGCTCCGCGAAGCCCTACTTCCTCTTGAATCGTACCCACACCATATACAACGTTTGGATGTTCAGCATCTTTCAGCCCTTTTAAGACATCAATTGCAATTGCACAGCCGATGCGGTTATCCCACGCTTTCGCAAGCAGCATCTTTTCATTGTTCATAACCGTAAATTCAAAATACGGGACGATTTGATCTCCAGGCAATACACCGAACTCCATTGCTTCTTCACGGCTTGATGCCCCGATATCAATAAACATATCTTTAATGTCGACCGGTTTTTTTCTCATTTCAGGAGGAAGGATATGCGGCGGTTTAGAACCGATAACACCTGTAACATCTCCTTTTTTTGTAGTGATTGTCACACGCTGTGCAAGCATAACCTGTGACCACCATCCGCCTACCGTCTGAAAACGAAGAAATCCTTTATCATCAATTTGAGTGACCATAAAGCCAACCTCATCTAAGTGGCCGGCAACCATAATTTTCGGGCCGCCTTCTTTTCCTGTTTTTTTGGCGATTAAGCTCCCAAGACCGTCTGTTGTTACCTCATCGGCATATGCCGTTATGTATTTCTTCATGACTTCTCTCGGCTCTCTTTCATTGCCGGGAATGCCTTTTGCATCTGTTAAATCTTTCAGCATCTGCAGTGTTTCATCTAATTTCGCCATTCATTTACCCCCCTCTTTTACTATTTCCTATTATACTAAACACTGGAAAGTAATTCAAAATCTTAATAGCCCTGTTTTTGACGATCATGGTTTACTTCATTCTTTTTTACATAAGCAGCCTCAATTTCTTCAGCTGAAAATCCAAGAACTTTTCCAAGCAAAAGATACTGCTGAAACAGTTCTAGATAGTGTTCTTCAGAATGGCTTTTTTCAAACTGCGCAATCTTTTCATATACATGAACAAAATGTGCTGTTAAAGAAACACCTTCATCGAACAGTTCAAATTCATTACTCTCTGTCATGCCAATCTCAATTCCAAGCGATAAAATGAAATGTATGCCATCCACATACTCCTCAAGAATGACACTAGTTTCAGCTGGAGGTTTTAAACTCCAAAATTTAAAGCACCTTGTTTCATTGGCAAGTTCGCCAACTTCAACAAGCAAAGCTAAAATTTTCTTTTCTAGCAGCGATTCCTCTTCCAGGCCGTGCTGTTTTTCAATTTTCGAATCAAGTTCCTTCTGCATCTCAAATAATTTCAATAAATTCATTGTTTATCACTCCTATACTCCGCCAAGTTTACCACTTACACTTGTTTACTTCAAAAAAATTTAATCATATATAAAAAAACTGAAACCTTATGAATGCTTCATTCGTATTGTAACAAAATACGTTTGGGAGGCACTGCCATGATAGTAATCCTGTTACGATTACTTTTGCTTGTTCTTATTGTCTTTGTCCTTTATTCCCTAGCAAAATATGTGCTGAATCCCAAGCGGAAGCTTGAGCTTGCACAGGAAAAAAAGCAGTTTTTTCTGCTTGATGAGCGTGACAACGTGCGCAAAAACTTCTTGTTGACTTACAAGGGTGTTTTGTTCGAAGGCGAGAAATACCTTGGAACAACGGATCAGGCGTTTGAGGTTGTATCCATCTTTATTTGGACCGGCAGCCTAAGTAAACTTCAAGGGCTCTCCCTCTCTGATTTTGAATTTGTAGAAGAAAAAGTGAGGGAACGATATCCTCATGCTGCTCTTGATTGGAAAAGTCCCGTGAAAGAATTCTTGTTAAAAACCCAAAAGCCGTGACATAGGTCACGGCTTTTGCATGGTTTTTGCAAAAAAATCATGCCATTTTATAATAACTCTTTTTTCTCTCAGCAAATAGACAAATAAAATCAGTGTACCAATTAATACGATTGTTGTAACAAGAGAGAATTTCCCAAAGTATGCCCCAAAAGATGTAAAACAAAAAGCTGCAGGTATATGAGTCCAAAATGAAAGCTTTGCGTAGTCTTTAAATGAAGTCGACCGATCAAGGATACATAACGATAAAATGGAAAAGTTAACGAACGGGATCATTCTGAGTACAATAATTTGCCCTACAGAAAGTCTCGTATAGCTTCCAAGCCATTTTTTCTTTAATCCTGAAAAACGTTCCAAAAAAGAAGGAAATTGTTTAGATAGGGTATAAAAACTTATGCTTGCGACAGTCAGGCCAATAATGGAATAAAAGGTACCAAATTGAGTGCCAAATAAAATTCCGCCAATGATGCAGATGACAACTACAGGAATGAACAAAAACTGTCTTAAAATGTGCATAAAGATAAAAAAAAGCGGAGCTAGAAAGCCTGTTGACTGAACCGTTGAAACGACTGCAGAAGTTGCAAGATCGATTGTCCTCACCTCTTTCATGCAGTTCATAAGATGACTTTTTGTGAGAATCGTGTGTACTAAATTGTATCTAATTCAAAGCAGTATTATGACATCTTAAATAAAAAATAGCCCAACAGGAAGAGATGAATAATCATCAAAGCAGGCAGACCGACAACAAAAGATTGATGCTTCGTTTTGTGTCTGAAAGCGTTCATTCCAATTGTCAGCCCGATCGCTCCCCCAATGAAGCCAATAAGCCAAAGATTGCTTTCTTTAATTCTCCATTGTCCCTTTTTAGCTTTATTTTTATCTGCTCCCATTAAATAGAAGCCATAAATATTCAGCAATATGTAATAACTGATCAAAAGCGCCATCATCTTCATCCTTTCTATAAGAAAAGCGCAAGTGCCCGTTTAACTCTGTCATGACAGATAAGAATCCGGCAGAAAAATCCGGGTTTGACTATATTGACGGAATTGTTCTGACCGAGGTGTCAGGCGCTTCCGCTTGCCATCCAAGCGCAAAATTCTATCTTCCTTATCCATTTTAAAATAATGAGAAAAAAGGCCATTCTCAAACGGTGAGAATGACCTTTCTGCAGCGATTAGCTGTTTAATTTTGCTTTAGCAGCGTCTGCTAATTGAGCAAATGCTTGAGCATCAGTTACAGCAAGCTCAGCAAGCATTTTGCGGTTTACTTCGATGCCAGCAAGCTTTAAGCCATGCATTAAACGGCTGTAAGAAAGACCATTCAAGCGAGCAGCTGCGTTGATACGAGTAATCCAAAGCTGACGGAAATCGCGTTTTTTCTGACGGCGATCGCGGTAAGCATACATTAATGATTTCATTACTTGCTGGTTAGCAACTTTGTATAATGTATGTTTTGAACCGTAATAACCTTTAGCTAATTTAAGAACTTTTTTACGTCTTTGACGTGAGACAGTACCGCCTTTTACTCTTGGCATGTCAATTCCCTCCTATGTGAAAACGAATTATTTAATATTATCTAATAAATGACGGATGCGTTTGAAGTCGCCTTTGCTTACTAAAGTGCCTTTGCGAAGTTTGCGTTTTGCTTTTGTAGATTTGTTAGCAAATAAATGGCTAGTATAAGCGTGTGAACGTTTTAATTTACCTGATCCAGTCTTTTTGAAACGCTTTGCAGCGCCGCGATGAGTTTTCATTTTTGGCATAAGGTATTCCTCCTCGTATCTTTACTTTTCTACTTTAGGTGCTAGAACCAAGAACATGCTGCGTCCATCCATTTTCGGATGTGACTCAATTGTACTTAAATCTTCACAAGCTTTAGAAAAACGGTCTAAAACACGTTGACCAATTTCTTTATGAGTGATTGCACGGCCTTTAAAACGGATAGAAGCTTTCACTTTGTCTCCTTTTTCAAGGAACTTGCGTGCATTCTTAAGTTTTGTGTTAAAATCATGCTCATCAATTGTCGGGCTGAAGCGAACCTCTTTAATACTGATGATCTTTTGATTTTTACGTGCTTCTTTATCTTTCTTTTGCTGCTCAAAACGGAATTTGCCGTAGTCCATAATACGACATACAGGTGGTTTCGCGTTTGCAGCAACTAAAACTAAATCAAGATTCGATCTGGCAGCAATCTCAAGCGCCTCTTGGCGAGATTTAATTCCAAGCTGGTCGCCATTTGCACCAATCAGACGAACCTCACGAGCGCGAATTCCATCGTTTACCATCATGTCTTTGCTAATAATTAGCCACCTCCAAGGATTTTTAACTGAACAGATGAATTGTTTGTGCTACACTTTCTTGAAAAACAAAAAAGTGTGGGCGCACAAAACACCCACACTACGATTTAGTATACTAAGTATATATAGTCGTAAACCTGCAGACTGCAATAATGCGTCGATCAGGTGAGAAGCGGGTGCTTCTGCTTGCAAGACAAACTTCTATTCAATTACCCTGCAAATTATATCACGAAAAATTTTCCGCTGTCAAGTCATGCTGGTTTATTGCAACAAAATGAATTGTATCAAACATTTACTGGATGTGCAATACTTTTTTTTGAGAAGATTTTATCTCTTCACTTCTTTTACGATACCTTCGATAAACTCTTTTAGAGCAATTGTCTCTGATTTTTGTTCCCCGTATTTGCGGACATTAACGGCAGATTCAGCCGCTTCATTATCACCGACAACAAGCATATAAGGTGTTTTCTGAATTTGCGCCTCACGGATTTTATAGCCGATCTTCTCATCGCGTGCGTCAAGCTCTACGCGGATTCCTTCAGCCTGCAGCAGTTCTTGAACTTTTTTTGCATAATCAAGGTGCACAGAAGGTGAAACCGGAATTACCTGCACTTGTGTCGGAGCGAGCCAAGTCGGGAAAGCCCCTTTGTATTCTTCAATCAAGAATGCAACAAAGCGTTCCATTGTTGATACTACCCCGCGGTGAATAACAACTGGGCGGTGCTGTTTGCCGTCCTCACCGACATAATTTAAATCAAAACGCTCAGGCAATAAGAAGTCAAGCTGAACGGTAGAAAGCGTTTCATCTTTTCCAAGCGCTGTGCGGACTTGCACATCAAGCTTTGGACCATAAAAAGCTGCTTCGCCGTCTGCTTCAAAATAATCAAGCTGAAGCTCATCCATTGCTGACTTCAGCATGCTTTGAGCTTTTTCCCACATCGCATCATCATCAAAATATTTCTCCTTATCCTCTGGATCGCGGTAAGAAAGACGGAATGAATAATCATTGATTCCAAAATCTTTATATACTTCTTCAATCAATCTCACAACGCGGATAAACTCGTCTTTAATTTGATCCGGACGGACAAAGATATGTGCATCATTAAGTGTCATCGCACGCACGCGCTGAAGCCCGCTGAGTGCACCTGACATTTCATAGCGGTGCATTGTGCCCAGCTCAGCTACACGGATCGGAAGCTCGCGGTAACTGTGAATATCATGCTTGTAAACCATCATGTGGTGCGGACAGTTCATTGGACGAAGAACTAAATCCTCATTATCCATAGACATTGCAGGGAACATGTCGTCCTGGTAATGATCCCAGTGACCTGATGTTTTGTACAGCTCCACACTTCCCAAAACAGGAGTGTAAACGTGCTGATAGCCCAAGCGCTCTTCTTTATCCACAATGTAGCGCTCGACGATGCGCCGGATTGTCGCACCTTTTGGAAGCCAGATTGGCAGACCCTGACCTACTTTTTGAGATGTAGTGAATAAGCTCAGTTCTTTTCCCAGCTTGCGGTGATCGCGCTCTTTCGCTTCTTCCAATAAACGAAGATGCTCATCTAAGTCGGCTTTTTTAATAAAAGCTGTGCCATAAATGCGCTGCAGCATTTTATTGTTGCTGTCTCCGCGCCAGTACGCACCAGCAACACTTAAAAGTTTAAACTCTTTTAATTTTCCAGTTGAAGGAACATGAATTCCGCGGCAAAGATCGAAAAATTCGCCCTGTTCATAGATTGTCACCTTTTCGCCTTCAGGGATAGCATCAAGCAGTTCTAGTTTTAGGTTATCTCCAATCTCTTCATAGATGGCTTTTGCTTCTTCCCGCGTTACTTCCTTGCGGACAACCTCAATGTTTTCATTGATGATTTTTTTCATTTCTTTTTCTATTGCCGGAAGATCTTCAACAGAAATCGATTGGTCCATATCAATGTCATAATAGAATCCATTCTCGATAACCGGGCCAATTCCAAGCTTCACATCTTTGTAGATCCTTTTTATAGCCTGCGCGAGTACGTGTGCAGAACTGTGACGGATAATCTCTAATGCATCAGAACTGTCCAATGTGACTATTTCTATGCTGCCATCTTGATTGATTGGTGTTTTCAAGTCAATTAATTCACCATTGAATTTACCTGCCAATGATTTTTTTCTAAGCCCCGGGCTGATGGATGCCGCAATATCTTCAGTTGTTGTGCCTGCCTGATATTCCTTTACAGCTCCGTCCGGAAATGAAATTTTTACAGCGTCTGACATCCTTGTCACTCCTTAAATATAATTTTTTAAAAAATAAAAAACTCGTCCCTATAGTAAGGGACGAGTGATTATTCGCCGTGGTTCCACCCTTGTTTCCATCCGCAAAATACAGTGAATGGCTCAAAAAAATCTGTAACGGGAATACCCGTCAGCAATTACTGGGCAGCATGCCTTTCATAGCTGAAGTTTAGAGGTGGTAAGCGAGTTATTCATGCCAGGAAGCTCTCAGCCGTGACTTCCCTCTCTTTGCGCCGTGATAACACCCTCATGTCCTCATCATAACTTATCATGTATTTACTACGTATTATAGAATCATTTCCAGGGGAAATCAAGATTATTCAGCTTTTTTTATAAGATAAGGTAGTATCAGCATTGGTGACTGGCTTCATCTCCCAGCTCCCTTGCCAGAACAAATCCCGCCCAAAAAGTCAAACCCGAACTTTTCTGCCTGATTCTTATCTGTCATGCCTGGGCTAAATGGCCGTTTCCGCTTTTCTTAAATACCGGACATTTTTCTGGGATAAATGTTTACCCGCTCCAAAAAGATATTCTGTATCGTCCGTATCATGCCAAAGTCAGGTGAATCGGTATATAAATGAATTTTGTTTGGAGCAATTGACACCAGCGGCGCCAAAAGCGAGGCATCAATGTACATAGGATGCTGATGAATAAAAGACCGGTCAATATACTTCATCAGCTCATCCTGGCTCAGTTCAGCAAAATGTTCATTGTAAACTGTCAGCTCTTTTTCATGCACGATGTGAAGCACGTTCACTTTCGTTTCTCTGTTCATGGCATAATCTCTTAAACTTTGAATAAAAGTCTGATATTCCTGCTCGAGCTTGTACTCTTCGATCGCAACCTCAATATATTTATATAAACGCTCCACATACTGGTGAAGACGGAACTTTATAAAGGATGGAAGAGCAAAAGACAGATCTGGCCTGATAAAATCGGCCAGAGCTTCATAGATGGGAGTTTCCCTTTGCGGAAGCTGATCAACGTTTGGAATCTCGCTGCGTTCTCCTTCAATAATCGCCTCGGCAATATGTATAATTTGCTGTTGTTCCTCTGGCTCTTGGAAAAAGAATTTGTCTTTGAGGATGGACAGCATCATGTGAGATTCTTTGTACTTCAGGATGTAGCGGACGATCACCGGAATCAGAAGGACGTTAATCATCTCACCTGGATCATTGCTTTCAATCTGGATTCCATGTTCCTTTATTCTAACAATCTCAGCTTTCCATTTATCACGCTCATGATCAATCATATTGTGGACTGTTTCTGCTTCATGCGGAGAATTGAAAAATATTTCGATCATGGTTGTCCCCCCTTTTTAGCCAATACCTGATTTCATGTATATGGCGGAGAACCGTTAAATAGAATTCTTTTTTAAAGGGAATTAGAAACGTGCAAGCTCCTTTCCGTTCTGACCCGAGGTTCCGGGCGTCCGATTGCAATCAAATCGCAGCATTTTTATACTTACTTTAAAATAAATAAAAAACACAGTCCCTGTAGAACTGTGTCTGGCACTGCATATTTATCTCTCCCGCCAATTTCGTCCTTTTAACTCATATGGATCGGCAAGATATTTAATTCTCTCCATGATCCGCGCTGATTTGACAGGTTCTTCTTCCCCGCGCTGCGTAACACTTAAGTGACTCTGCAGATCTTTCATGCTGAAGTTTGATGTGAAAAATGTCGGAAGATTTTCAAGCATGCGATATTGAAGAATAGAGCCTAATATATCATCCCGAATCCAGCTGGACATCGCTTCTGCGCCAATGTCATCGAGCATAAGCACTTTCACTTTTTTAACGGCATCAATCTTGTCTTCAAGTGAATTGTCATGGAGCGAGCTCTTCAGCTCTCTCATAAATTCGGGAACATAGACGAGCATGGAAGGGATTTTTTTCTTGGCGATCTCGTTCGCAATGGCTCCAAGTATATAGGTTTTGCCGACTCCAAACGAACCGTATAGATACATTCCCTTTACCTGTTTTCCTGCCTCATATTCTTCGCTGAAGCTAAGCACCATATTGACAACTCTTATTCTGCTGTCTTCTTTAAGGTCAATATCTTCAAGTTTCGCATTAAGAATATCACGGGGAATAAACATGGATTTAATTAAAGCCTGATGTTTTTTCCGTTCATCCTCCGCTTCCTTCATTGGACAAACCTCATATTTTAAATCAATCGTTTTCCCCTGAAGAATGAGCTTGGGATGATATCCCTCAACTAAATTCTTGCACTCTGACAGACTTGGGCAATCTGCACACCGCTTGCTTTGGCCGATATATTCATACAGCTTGATTAGACTTCTGTTAATCATCGCATCATTAATTTCTGTACGATGTTCACTCAGAAATTGTTGAATATCGGGATTCTTCATAATTTGTGCTTTCATCGCACTCATCCGTTTTTGAAAATCCTCACGGCCCGCAAGTCCGCTTAATGTTTTATTAATCGATTCCACTTGGATTCACCTCCAATTGTTAATCTGACTGCTGCTGTCTGTATTGTTTTATTTTTTCTTCAAGCCTTTTCCGCTCAAGATCCACTTCTGTTTGGCTGACTTCTTCTTTGGTATCAGGTTTTTCCAGGTCTTCTTTAAGCCACTGAGGAAGCTTCTCTTTCCGTATCAGCTTTCTGCCTGTTTTAGAAACGGTTTTCTTTTCGGCCCACTCCTGATATTGTCGATGCTCCTGCTTTGCAAGCTCCATAGCCGATTTCACAGTGGATACTTGTTTTCTTGCCCAGTGACTTGCAATTTTTTGCACATATGTTTTCGATAGCTTCATATCTGTTTTTAACATTACATAGTAAATTAAAACATTAACGACGCCAGGATGAAGCTTTTGCTTAAACATTACTTCTTCAACGATCTGCAGATCTGCAGCTGATGGCTCAATACCGTCTGCAAGATCCATTAAAAACTGCTTTGGCGATATTGAATCCAGCTGTCTGATCAGCATTTCCTCCTGAGACAGTTCTTTTTTTGAGGAAGTCTCAGATCTTAGTAAAACCGGCTGGATTTTATCGGCAAGTGCAGGCAATTTTTCGCCGTGTTCAAACTGATACCAGTCTCTTGCAGCTTTTCTCAAACTGTCGATCCGGATTGTTTCATTTGCGTCAATTGCATTCATCACGACATTCTTCATTTCCATTGCACCAATGCCATACAAGTATGAAAGCTTTTTAATGGTTTCTTTCACTTTCTTTGTTATGGATTTTCTGGGAATGACAGCTTCTGACAACCCTGCAAAAAATAAATCAAAATCAAACACTTCATCTGTCATCTGAGGCGATGCGGCTTCTCCTGAATGATAAAATTCTGATCCTTTTTCAAGTTCAAGGTCTTCCTGCACCTCATCTGTGAGTCTGGAAATCATTTCACTCGGCTGAAGAGATTTAAATACCTCATTAAACGGTCTGGTAATCTGAACAAGATCAGGAGACAGACTGCTGTCTGCAAAAAACTTTTTCAGCTGATTGTATTTGTTTTTCCCAACGCGATTATATAAATAAATGTTTAATACCCCATCCTGAAAAAAATCAGCAGGCTTCAGGGGAGGCATTAATTCGTAGATGTACAGCTTAGTGTCACTTTGTTCCTTTTGATACGTTTTTAATAATCCGATGCCTTCAAGTTTAATCCGCTCTTCATAGATTTCTCTCAGGTTGCTTTGCATGAGGGACATCAGCCCATGATGTGTCGTTTCTTCGCTCCACATCCGGTCCTGTTCAAGCTCCGCCCAAAGCGTCATATAAAGACCATAGCATTTTGCACCTAATAGCGGCTGATAAAGCAGCGTCAAAACTTTCCTGTCAAAATCCTGCAGGACACCATTCATTTTGACCAAATACCGATCAACAGGCAATAACTGATTCCAATGCTTGTCCATTACTTTCCCTCTATTTCATAAGTTGAAAAAAGAGCCTGAAGCGATTCCTTCACGAGCTCTTTATTTCACCTTTTTAATCAGTTCTGATAACTCTTGAATGAAAACATTGATATCTTTAAATTGACGGTAAACTGAAGCAAACCGGACGTATGCAACTTCATCAACGTGTGCAAGTCTGTCCATTACCATCTCGCCGATATCTTCACTGTTTACTTCTGAGATTCCTTGATTTCTTAATTCCTTTTCAATATCCTGTACGATTTCCTCTAATTTCGTAAGGGGCACAGGGCGTTTTTCGCAAGCCTTAATCAAGCCCCGCAGGATTTTGTCCTTGCTGAACTCTTCTCTAACGCCTTCTTTTTTTACAACAATCAGCGGAATTTCTTCCACTTTTTCAAAGGTTGTAAACCGATATTGGCATTCCTCGCATTCACGTCGTCTTCGAATCGATTTCCCTTCATCCACAGGCCGAGAGTCAAGCACTCTTGTTCCATTATGCTGACATGTTGGACATTTCATACTACCAGCTCCAATCCAAAAGCATCAGGGTTGTTTCTTTATTTTTCATGAAAATAAATGACATGCTGCAAGAATCACTTTGGATACAGTCCGGTTCCAATAAACGGCAGTGCCTTGTTCAGCTTTTCATAGGCATCAATAATCAGCTTCCGGCTGAATCCGAAATCGCTTGCCAATTTAGTGTCTGCTGATACATTAAAATCAATGGCTGTTTCATATGGTCTCACCGAAACGATGGTGATAATCATCAGCGCTTTTTTCGGCTTGTCAATCACAATGCTGATTTCGCCTCGGTCTTCTGAAACAGATGTTACCGTCGCACCGGGCTGTTTGCTGAATGTATTTTCAACAGCTTCAATTGCCTTTTTTGCAGTTGTTTTATAATAATGGCTTTTTAAATCGTCGTCATAGTGATTTTCGGACGTTTCTTGACCTGTAGAAAGAAAAACCTTCATTTTTCGCAGTATGCTCATAGTCGGATAAAGCTCCTTTTATTGTTTTCTATATGTAAACTTGTAATTCTTAGACAAAAGTGCAGGTTTTTATTATAAAAGAACATTTCAGAAACATAAGAAAAAAGAGGTGCTGCTGCACCTCTTTTATTTTACATTAAAATGATTCATCATTAAAGAGCTTTTACTTGAGCTTGTTTAACTTGTACAGGACCCATGCCGCGCGGAATTTCAATATTCTCGCGAGTTTGTGCTCCAAGAGCTTCTGCAATGTAGTCAGCAGCAATATTTGGATTTAAGTCACCGCATGTGTATACATCGATGCTTGCATATCCGTGCTCAGGGAAGCTGTGGATCGTTAAATGTGATTCAGAGATGATAACAACTCCGCTTACACCTTGTGGAGCAAATTTATGAAAGGCAACCTCTCGTACTTCGGCACCTGATTTTAATGCAGCATTTACAAACGTTTTTTCAATGTATTCCATGTCGTTTAGCTTATCAAAGTCGCATCCCCATAATTCTGAGATAACGTGTCGTCCCATTGTTTCCATTTTTAATGGATCCCCCTTTAGCAAAATTAGTTTACATGAATTCTTCGCAAATGGTTTGTTCAACTACCACGGGGGAAAGTTAGTCCAAAGAGGTCCTAACCCTTTAAGTAGCCACAAGGCCGTGCTTAGTAAGAAGTTCACGAAAAATAGTATACTTCCTTTAGTTTGTTTTTGCAACAAACTTTTTTTGAAAAAATACAGCACAGTTTCTCACATGAACCGCAGAGCCCGCCAAAACTGATTTTAGAGAAGCCCATTTTTTCTTACTATCCTCTTTTTTGCGGTGATGGTTAAATTTATGAAACTGAGAACGTTTGTTTCAACCGCTTAAGACGGTTTTATAACATTATCTAAACGCATAGATGCTGTACATCCGTTAATCCATCTATTTACATTCTCCAGCTCAGATTCCTTAGACATAAAAAAAACAGGCTGCCAGCGCAGCCTGTTTTCATCTTATCATCCTATTAAACTGCAGACAGCCGCTTCATTTTTGAAGCAACAAATTGAACAAGGTCAACGACTCTGCATGAATATCCCCATTCATTGTCATACCAGGCCAGTACTTTTATTTTACGGCCCGCCATCACAATTGTTGATAAACCATCAATGATAGCAGAGTGGGGGTTTGTATTGAAATCTATAGAAACAAGCGGTTCTGTCGTGAAGTCCAGCACTCCTTGTAAAGGTCCGCTTGCTGCAGTCATAAATGCAGAACTTACTTCTTCAACCGTTACATCCCTCTTCACATCCACCACAAGATCTACCAGTGAAACATTTGGTGTCGGCACTCTGAGCGCCATCCCATGCAGTTTTCCCTTAAGATGCGGCAATACGAGTGACAGTGCCTTTGCTGCTCCTGTAGTTGTTGGAATAATGGACTGGCCGCAGGCTCTTGCTCTGCGAAGGTCTTTATGAGGGTTATCTATGTTTTTTTGATCATTTGTGTACGCATGTACTGTCGTCATTAATCCGTTTTCAATTCCGAATTGCTCGTCAAGTACTTTTACAACTGGCGCGAGACAGTTTGTTGTGCAGGAAGCATTTGAAATAATGATATGCTGTTCATTATTGTAAGCCTCTTCATTTACTCCCATCACAATTGTTACATCTTCGTTTTTGCCAGGTGCCGTCAGGACTACTTTTTTAGCCCCTGCCTGTACATGGTACATAGCTTTTTCGCCGTCATTGAACTTACCCGTTGCTTCAATGACGATATCAATATCCATCAATCCCCATGGCAAATCCCTGGGATCTCTGAAATTCAACAGTTGGATTTTTTGTCCATTTACAAGTAAATAATCATCGAATGGAATAACTTCTCCCTCGAATTTCCCATGATTTGTATCATATTTTATCATGTGCGCCAACGTCTCAGCCGGATAGCTGGCGTTAATCGCTACAATCGATAAACCCTCTTCAAAGATTGCTTTTCTAAATACCATTCTCCCAATGCGACCAAAACCGTTAATGGCAATCTTCGCTTTCATACCATTACCCCTTCCGGATTATGTGATATACTAATATATGCTTAATTTCATAAATAGTATATCACATTTGACCACTAATAGGATGATTAATTTCGTTTTTTTTCAAAAAAAAAAGAATCAAGCTTCATTTAGAAGCAAGATTCCATTTTTTCATTAAGTCTTCAAATTGTCTTTTCGTAGACTGAAGCGAGCCATTGTTATCGATCACTTCATCAGCTTTGTCCTTCTTATCCTTCAGAGGCAGCTGTGACTGTATCCGCCACTCGGCTTCCTGTTTTGTCAATTGATTCCGGTTCATCAGACGCTCAAGCTGCACCTGGGAATCTACATATACAACAACTGTTACGTCTGCCATATGTGCTAAATTGCTTTCAAATAAGAGAGGAATATCCAGCACAACCGCAGGCTCATTTCTTCTTTCGGCATCCTCTTTTTGTTTCAGCATTTCCTTGCGGACAGCAGGATGAACGATGCCGTTTAATTTTTTTCGCTCTGTTTCATTTTGAAAGACGATGCTGCCTAACTTTTCACGGTCAATTGCACCATCATCTTTTAAGATGCTGCGCCCAAATGTTTCTACCACTAAATGGTAAGCTGGTTCTCCTGCTTCCACTACTTGTTTGGCGATTACATCTGCATCTATTACCGGGATATTTGCATCCTTAAACATGTTTGAGACTGTGCTCTTTCCGCTGGCTATGCCTCCTGTTAATCCAATCGCCAATGTCAATTTGAACCCTCCTTCCCCTACAGCTTCCAGACGCCTAAAATAATCAGCAGGACACCTGGTAAAAAAGTGAGTCTATCCATCCAGGCAAACCGTGAAAAGAGATGGCCTGATTTTATCCCAAACGCTACAAACAATGAGCTCATAACAGCTACCAGCAAGCTTGTTAATATAGGCGAATACCCTAAAAGAGCAGCTCCAATTCCAGCTCCAAATGCATCAAGTGATAACGCAAAACCCAGCAGCAGCGCCTCTACTCCTGTAATAGTTCCTGATTTATCAATATCCGCCGCAGTAGGCCTGCTTAATATATTTATCACAATTCCGAAAGATTTAATCTCTAAGTTGAGCAGTGTTTTCTCCGATTCTTCCTGCGTCATTTCTTTTACAGGCCGAAAAAACTGATAAAGAACCCACGCTCCAATGGCAATTAAGATCATGCCTCCAAGTTTTCCAGTCAGACTATGGGGGAGAAATGACGTAAGCAGATGACCTGCTCCCATAGCAAAAAGCAAAGTCACTGCCGAACAGCAGGCAATAATAACGATTGATTTAAATGGCATGCTCATTTTTCTTAATCCATAAGTAAACCCGACTGAAAAACTATCCAAACTTACTGCAAATGCTAATAAAAAGAGTGATGCAGCTGCAACCATAAACCATGCCCCTTCCGCAAAAAAGCTACGGTAGTATATGACAATGGCCTATGAGTTGTTAAAGTCTCATCGCTGGCAATTTTCGCAGTAGTGTGTTCCTCTGCCCCCTACAGCTGTTTTTATCAGCGTTTTTCCGCAAACTTTACACGGCTCATTCGTTCTTCCGTAAACAAACAGTTCAAGCTGGAACATACCAATCTGCCCTTGTGTGTTGACATAGGATCTTATGGTGCTGCCGCCTTTTTCAACCGCCTCACTTAAAGTAAGAATAATCTCATTGTGAAGCTTTACGATTTCCTCATCTGATAACTCGTTTGAAGGGCGTTCAGGGTGAATGCCCGCCCGGAATAAAGCCTCATCAACATATATATTCCCTAGTCCGACCATCACTTTTTGATCAAGCAGGACAACTTTTACTTTCCGATTTGTTTTTTGGAGCTTTTCGCTTAGATAACTCACTGTAAAATTCTCAGAAAAAGGCTCAGGTCCTAAATGAGATAAGGGAAGATCGAGTTCCTCCTCTCCCTTTTTGAAAAGATGCATTGTTCCGAACTTGCGTACATCTTTATATCTCAGTTCTGTACCGTCTGTCATCGCAAAAACAACATGGGTATGTTTATCAATGGGGTCAGAGTCCTTATATAAGCCGTATCTTCCTTCCATTCTCAGATGTGAAACGAGCACATAGTCATCAAGGAAAAATTTCAGGAACTTTCCCCTTCTCCCTACATCATGGATTGTCTGACCAGCGACTGCATCCTGAAATTGCTCAGTCACTTCCGGTCTTTTAATGATTTTAGGCCAATGAATATAAACGGCTGCTATTGTTTTTCCTTTTACAAGTTCAATAAGTGTCCGTCTTACGGTTTCTACCTCTGGCAGTTCAGGCATCCTATCACTTCCTTATTTTGCGTCATACCATGATGATCCGAATGAATAATCAACTTTAAGCGGCACCTTTAGTTCAACGGCATGCTCCATCACTTGCGGAACCAATTTTTCCAGAATTTCGATTTCACTTTTAGGCGCTTCAAAGATCAGTTCATCATGCACCTGCAGCAATAATCGTGTTTTCAGGTTCTTTTCTTTCAGCTGTGCAGCCATATCTATCATCGCTTTTTTAATGATATCAGCTGCACTTCCCTGTATCGGTGTATTCATAGCCGTTCTTTCGGCAAAACTGCGCACATTGAAATTTCTGCTTGTAATCTCAGGAATGTATCTGCGGCGCTGCAGCAGTGTTTTTACATAGCCATTTTGCTTTGCTTCCTGAACGATTTCTTCCATATACTCTTTGACACCATCGAAGCTTTCCAGGTAACGTTTAATAAATTCACCCGCTTCTTTACGGGTGATATTTAAGCTTTGAGATAAACCATAATCACTTATGCCGTAAACAATACCAAAGTTTACGGCTTTTGCCTGTCTTCTCATATTGGATGTCACGGCTTCCGCTTCAACATGAAACACATCCATTGCCGTTTTCGTATGAATGTCCAGATCATTTTGGAAGGCTTCAATTAAATTGATGTCTCCTGCTATATGGGCAAGAACTCTCAGCTCAATTTGAGAATAGTCTGCAGCAAACATTACCCAGTCTGGTTCAGAGGGGACAAAGGCCTGGCGGATTTTACGCCCTTCTTCTAACCTGATTGGTATGTTCTGCAGATTTGGATCTGTCGAGCTTAAACGCCCTGTCTGCGTTAATGTCTGAACATATCTTGTATGGACTTTATTTGTGTCGCGGTGAACAACTTTCAGCAGCCCTTCAATATAAGTTGACTGCAGCTTCCCAAGCTGACGGTAATGGAGGATTTCCTGAACGATCTCATGCCTGTCTGCAAGTTTTTCAAGAACATCTGCAGATGTAGAATATCCTGTTTTTGTCTTCTTTACAGCTGGAAGCTGAAGCTTATCAAATAAAATCACGCCGAGCTGCTTCGGAGAATTAATGTTGAATGCTTCCCCTGCTAAACGATGGATATTTTCTTCAAGAGTTTTTAACCGTTCAGTCAGCTGCTGGCCCATATCATTTAAACGGTCCACATCCACCGTTACACCTGTTGCTTCCATATCAGCTAAAATGATCGAAAGCGGCATTTCAAGTTCCTGATAAAGCGCAAGCTGTTCATTCTCCTCCAGTTCAAGCTGAAGTTTTTCCCTGACTGTTTGAAGAGCTTTTCCTTTCCGGACCAGATGCTCTGCAAGCCTTTCTGTATCCGGAATCCTCCGCTTGGCCCCTTTTCCATATACAGTATCATTAGACTGAACGATATGTATTCCTTTATGACGGGCAACACTTGCAGCATCATCAAACGTTTGTGAAGGATCGAGGATGTATGCCGCAAGCAAAACATCAAATTCAACTGCATTCAGATCAATTCCCTGCCAATGAAGAGCCACAATTGATTGTTTAGCATCGTAAACGGTTTTCCGTTTCGTATCATCTGATGCCCATTTTGAAAACTTTTCAGATTTCAAAGCAAGATCGGTCGGAACATAAAAGTTTCCGTTCTCATTTATAATGGCAAGGCCGATAATGTCGCTGTTATGATAATTCTCTTCCAATACTTCCACGATTAGAACAGCTTCATCTGTAAGGAGGTCATCTGTTATTTCTTCTGCAATTTCAAATTGGACATCCTCAATTGGCTGTTCCTCAATGTCTGCTTCCACTCCAAGCTTATCGAGAAGCGAATTGAATCCAAGCTCTTTGTAAATCCCTATTACACTCTTTACATCGTAGCCCCCGTACTGCACATCATCCAATGTGATTTCTACCGGTGCATCACAGTTGATTGTTGCAAGCTCCTTGCTCATAATGGCCTGGTCCTTATTTTCCTCGAGCTTCTCTTTTAACTTTTTCCCGGTTACCTGATCAAGTGACTCAAGGAGCCGCTCAAGCGTTTCGTACTCCTTAAGAAGCTTAATTGCTGTCTTCTCTCCTACTCCTGGTACTCCGGGGATATTATCCGAGCTATCACCCATTAACCCTTTCATATCCACAATCTGAGCCGGAACAAGTCCATATTTCTCCTGAACAAACTCCGGTGTATATGAATCAACGTCAGTAATTCCTTTTCTAGTAATATCAACAGTGATATGCTCTGAAACAAGCTGAGTTAAATCTTTATCGCCGGAGATGACTTTCACTTCAAATCCATCCTTCTCGGCCTGTCTTGATAGAGTTCCTATTATGTCGTCCGCTTCAAAATTTGGAAGTTCATATCTTGATATGCTGTAGGCATCCAGCATCTCGCGGATAAACGGAAACTGCTCCGACAGCTCTGGCGGTGTCTTTTGTCTTCCGCCCTTATATTCTTTATACGTTTCATGTCTGAAGGTAGTTTTCCCTGCATCAAATGCAACTAGAAGATGGGAAGGTTTTTCATCCTCAAGAATTTTCATAAGTATCATAGTAAATCCATATATAGCATTGGTATGTACACCTTTATCATTATTCAGCAGCGGCAATGCAAAAAAAGCGCGATAGGCAATGCTGTTCCCGTCAATGAGAACAAGTTTTTTTGTCATCCAAATGAACCTCCTGTAGTAAAAATTGCACCTGAAAATATGTTTTTTTATAAAAAAAACCCATGATTATCTTTCTCTATTCTACCATGACAGGCAGATAGAAAGAAAATCAAGGGGGATTATTATTTCTTTAAAGGTGTTAAAGATTATTCCGTCTCACCCATCAATGTTTTTGCATACTCAGAGTCAAACGGCATAATGATGACTGTTTCCTTGCCGATTGTTTTCTTGTATGATTCCAGAGTGCGATACAGTTCATAGAATTCAGGATCTTTTGAATAGGAACTGTTGTATACCTTACCTGCTTCCTTTTCACCTTGACTTCGAATGACGTCTGCGTCTGCAGCCGCTTTAGCAAGCATTTCTTTTACAGTCCGGTCTGTCTCTGCAATGATCGTATTTTTCCGGGCATCTCCCATAGATAAATACTCCTGGGCTGTAGACTGACGTTCTGAGATCATCCTGGTGTAAACCGATTCCTCATTATCTTCAGGAAGATCTGTTCGTTTAATCCGGACGTCCGTTACACTGATGCCGTATTCATCTTTTTCAAGAAGTGAATTCACAATATCTGTTACTTTATCGTTAATGCTTCCCCGTGAAGATTTTTCATCGTTGATGATCTCATCATAGTTCAATTTCCCAAGTTCAGAACGAACAGTAGAGAACGTGAATTCAGCCATCTTTGTTTCAGCATTGACAAGTGTTCTTGCATTGGCAATCAATTTTTTGGGGTCATCTACTTTCCACACAGCATAGTTATCTATCAAGATGCGCTTTTTATCTTTTGTATTAATTTCCGCCTCTTCTACATCAAAAGTCATTTGGTATTTTGGAATGGAAGATACCGTTTGTACAAATGGTATTTTTATGTGCAAACCTGGTTTTTCAATAATTTTAACAACTTCCCCAAACTGGCGGATTACTTTGTACTCATTTTCTTTAACAACGAAAAGATTTGTCAGCAGCATAACAGCAAGGATCAGCGTTAAAATGAACCAGATCGCCGTGCGGATATACTTCCGGTATCCGCTGAAATCTCTGCGCTCATTTTTCATTTTGACTAGATTATCATTGGCCATTTTTATCACTTCCTTTTTCATCTGCTGCTTTAGGCATAGCCTCTGTTTGTTTTTGCATTTCTCCAATCGGGAAATACTTCATTGTGTTTCCGTCATCTTTCATGAAATAAATGCTTGCTCCCGGCAGTACTTGATCAATCGTCTCAAGGATTAAGCGTTTTTCAGTGATTCCCTTTGCATTCTGATATTCACTCAAAACGGCATTGAAAGTAGCCACCTCACCGCGTGCTTTCTCAATTCTTGCGGTTTTATCACCTTCTGCTTTTGAGATTAATGCATTTTTTTCCCCTTCTGCCTCTTGAGTACGCTGATTTGAATATTTCTTTGCTTCATTTATTTTTGTATTCATCGTTTCACGGGCACTTGTTACATCTGTAAAGGCTTTGCGAACCTCATCATTCGGCAGATCAACATCCTGCAGCTTCACAGCAAGGACCGAAATACCGATATCATATTTTTCAACGAGGGAAATTAAAAGCTCCTGTACATCTTCCTCGATTTCAACTTTTCCGGATGTCAGTGCATCGTCAATAATTGAACTTCCGATAATACTTCTTAATGAGGCAGATGTAGCATCATATAAAATTTCCTGAGGATCCTCAGAGTTAAATAAATATTTTTCAGGATTGGTGATTTTCCATTGCACAACCATATCGGCCAAAACAATATTTTCATCACCCGTGATCATTTTTGTGTCTTTTGGAAATGACTTCACATCTCCATCCTTTTCTGTGTACCCAAACTGAAGACTGAATGTTTCTTTTGACAGTTTTTCTACTTTTTGAATTGGCCACGGCATTTTAAAGTGAAGTCCAGGTTCACTTATGCCTTCTTCCACTTCACCAAATGTAATAATAACAGCCTGATCCGATTCATCGACCGTATACCAGGTTGTAAAAGCGATAATAGCTAAAACAATAACTAATAAGACAGCTCCGATTATTGTATAAATGCGCTTGATGCTGATCATTTCTACGCCCCCTTTTTCCCTTCATAAATATTTACGCAATTCCCAAGAAAAGGTTTCATTTATTTGTAAGCATTTTTATCTACACGAACAAAAAAAGGGACGAGAACAGGGAATGTTCTCGTCCAAAAGATTGGCTCCTTGGATGAAGGGGTTTTCACTTATTATATTAACAGCACTTTATTAAGTAAAATTAAATGTGATGTAAATATAATGTAAAACTAATCTAAATGATGATTTTTATTTAGTTTTACTGTGAACGTCGTTCCTTCGCCTACCGTGCTGTTTACAAAAATCTGGCCCTTATGCGCTTCAACTAAATGCTTCACAATAGCAAGCCCAAGGCCCGTTCCTCCTGAGTTCCGGCTTCTCGCTTTATCTACTCTGTAAAAACGTTCAAAAATCCTCGGAATCTCTTCTTTTTCAATACCAATGCCTGTATCGCTGACAATAAAAGTTGCGTAACTTTCACCGTCTTTTAAAAACACCTGAACTCTGCCGCCTTTAGGGGTATAGTTCAAAGCATTGCTTATGAGATTAATAAAGATTTGCTTCAGACGATACACATCCCCATACACATAGAGTTCGCCTGAATTTACATGCAGTGATAACTCAATTTCTTTCTCATCTGCTTTGCTTTTAAGAATGATAATGACCTCTTCAAGGATTTCCTTTGCATTGCAGTTTTGAAGATTGAGCTTGAAGCCCTGCTGTTCAATTTTCGATAAATCCAGCAAATCCTGAATCAGCGTTTGCAGTCTGTCGCTTTCCTTTAAAATGATAGACAGAAAATACTCCAGTGTCTGCTTGTCCTCAAGTGCACCATCAAGCAAGGTCTCCGTAAAGCCTTTTATGGATGTGATTGGCGTTTTCAGCTCGTGAGATACATTTGCAACGAAGTCTTTTCGCATTTGCTCAAGCTTTTTAAGTTCCGTAATATCATGAAAAACCAGAACGATGCCTTTCCATTCATCGTTTGTGCCAATAATCGGAGCACCATAGACTTCAAAATGCCTGCGCTCTATTTTCAGCGGAAGATGCAGCTGTTTTCTCGCCTTAATTTCAGTCATAAAGATGTGTTCGACCAAATCCACAATTTCTTTATGCTGGAATGCTTCATAGTACAGCTTATATAAAAAGTCGGTAGATTCAATATTAAATAATTCTTTGTATGCACGATTGACAAGATTGATATACCCTCTTCCATCAATCAAAATCAATCCGCTGCCCATATTTTCTATTAAAGTCTGCAGACGATCCTGCTGCATTTCCTGGGCACGGTTCATATCCTGAAGATTTCTTGCCAGTATATTTATTGATTGACTCAGCATGCCTGTTTCATCCATATGGTCTTCATACGTTCTCGCTTTATAGTTGCCTTTTGCAAGCTCCATGGCCACATTTGTTGCAGATTCAATTGGTCGCGTATAGCGCGACGTAATTCTTACCGCAAGCAGAAGAATAACGAGAAGAGCCAAACCAAGGCTTGCAATGAGAAGAATCCAGATCTGCTGATTGATTTTCTTTAAAGAGTTTTCTGTAGAACTCAGGACAATGTATCCTTGCTTCACATCCTTTTCAATGTAAGGCAAACCGTAAAAATAAAGATTGTCTTCTTCAATATTGAGTTTGAATCCTTTTTTGGAATTGCGGTGTTTCAGCAGAATTTCTTTCGCAATGGCATCATGGTCTTGCTGAAAAGGTCCTGCATCCTTTAAAACGTTTCCGTTTCGATCATAGATTGTAATATGGGAATTGATTGTATCACTGTAATTTTGAAGAAACGAATCGAAATCAGGAGACGCAAATCCTTTTTCCTGAATAAAAAGCTCAGTTATTTTTGCCTCTTCTTTTATCCGCTCCTGAAAAGAATTCATATAATAACTGCCGAATATTTGACCAAGAAGCAGCCCGAGGCCAATTAAAACAGCAATAATCAGTGTGATAATAGCAAATATCAGGCGTGAGCGAAACCTATTCATCCATTCTAGGCTCCTCGAGCTTGTATCCCAGTCCCCTTATCGTTTTTATGTAAAGCGGTTTTTTTGTGTTTCGTTCAATTTTTTCACGCAAGTGGCTGATATGAACATCAACGATTCGGGTATCTCCGGCGAAATCATAGTTCCATACTGCGCTCAACAGCTGGTCCCTTGTAAGCACACGTCCCTTATGTCTGGCTAAATAAACAAGAAGTTCGAATTCTTTGGGAGTCAGCTCAAGACGTTCATCTCCGTAATATGCCTCATAATGTTCCGGGAGAATCTTCAGATCTCCAATCATCATTCTATCAGAAGTATCGAGCTCTTTGATTTCTGTATCTGCTGAAGTCTGAGTTCTTCTTAAGATAGCCTTTACCCTCGCAACTACTTCTCTTGGACTGAAAGGCTTTGTCATATAATCATCTGCGCCCAGTTCTAAACCCAAAACTTTATCAAATTCATCATCCTTAGCCGTTAGCATAAGAATCGGCACCATGATTTTCTTTTGTCTAAGCTGTTTGCATACCTCTATGCCGTCCATTTTGGGAAGCATGAGATCCAGCACCATTAAATCAGGCGATTCATTTAAACCCTTTTCAAGACCTTCTTCTCCATCGATTGCTGTAATGACTTCAAAACCCGCTTGAATAAGATTGTATTGAAGCAGGGTTAATATTGATTGTTCATCATCTACGACCAGAATTTTCTTACTCATATAAGCCTCCACCAAATAGTTTTACCCCAAACAATCCAAATTGCTTTATCTCTTTTTATATCTCCATTATAGAGGATAGATGCAATTGAACAAACGTTTTCTTTCAGATCGTGCAAATCCTGCTTAAAATAGGCAGGTTCCTATTCATTAGAATGACCAATAAAAAGCAGACAAATTCCTATTGGATTCATAATGGAGAAGTAGAAAAGTACATGTATCAGGGATATTTATTAAAATAAAATACCAGCATCCGCTTTAGGACGCTGGTATTTTAGGATTAAAAGTTTTCAAGAGCATGTCCGTCCATTGAAGAAAGCTGAACTGGCGGTACGACAGTGATCGTTCCTTCGATAACAGTCACTTCTTTTTCATTTAGCGCTTCTACACGCAAGGTAATTTGATTCTCTGTTTTATTTACATCTGTGACTTCAAAGAAAAACTGAATCATGCTGTAATGATAGACTGGCAGGGGAAAAGAGAGGTTCTGCTGCAGAATATGGCTTCCTGGTCCCGGCAAATATTTCGAAACAGCAGAAGTAATAATTCCTGTCAGCATGATACTTGGTACAATCGGTTTTTCATAAGGTGTTAAAGAGGCATAGTCATGCTGAATGTACAGCGGGTTCGCGTCATTCGTCAGTCCAAGATACAGGAGCAGATCTTTATCTTCAATCTTTTCAGTAAGCGTTAATTTTTCGCCTGTTGTAATCTCTTCGATTTGTCTCCCAAGTTTTCTTTTTTTGCCAAGCAGCATTTTCGGGTCACCTCCAAAATTGAAAACGTTTACAATTCGTTTAGTAAAGAAGTTGGGGATTTCACCCCAACTTCAGTTTTTTACGAAAGAACTTTCATTACGCTTTTTACAGATTCTGCAGACTTTGTTAAAGCTTCTTTTTCGTCAATTGTTAATTCAAGTTCAATAATTTGCTCAAGCCCGTTACCGCCAAGGATAGTTGGCACGCCAAGGTAAATTCCTTTATAGCCATACTCGCCTTCTAAGTAGACAATCGCAGGGATTACGCGGCGCTGATCTTTAAGGATCGCTTCTGACATTTCAACTAATGAAGCTGCTGGAGCGTAATACGCGCTGCCATTGCCTAATAAGTTAACAATTTCTCCGCCGCCTTTGCGTGTTCTCTCAACGATTGCTTCTAAACGGTCTTTCGGGATCAGTGTTTCAAGCGGAATTCCGCCTGCATATGAGTAGCGTACTAGCGGAACCATATCGTCTCCGTGTCCGCCTAGTACAAAACCTGTTACATCCTTCACCGAAAGATTCAGCTCTTGAGCAACGAATGTACGGAAGCGCGCTGTATCAAGTACTCCTGATTGTCCGATAACACGGCTTTTCGGGAACCCTGATTCTTTATACACAGTGTATGTCATTGCATCAACAGGATTAGTTAATACGATAATAATTGTATTTGGAGAGTATTTTACAATTTCTTTTGTAACACTCTTCATAATTTTTTGGTTTGTTTGAACTAGATCATCTCGGCTCATTCCAGGTTTGCGGGCGATGCCTGCTGTAATGATGACAATATCAGAATCAGCTGTATCGGCATAATCGCTTGTTCCAATAATATTTGCATCAAATCCTTGAACAGGGCTTGCTTCAAGCATATCTAAAGCTTTTCCTTTAGTAGGATTCTCAAGCTGCGGAATATCTACTAATACAACATCTGAAAGTTCTTTTTGAGCTAATAGAAATGCCGTAGTCGCACCAGTGAAGCCGGCGCCTATGACTGATACCTTTTTACGTTTCATTCCCATTTAAAACATCTCCTTTACATGGTAAGGCTATTTTTCTTATAAGAAAAATAGCCTTACCTTGTTTACTTACATTTTGCTGATTAAAGCATCAGCGAATTCAGAGCATTTTACTTCTTTAGCGCCGTCCATTAAACGGGCAAAGTCATACGTTACTACTTTATCTGAGATTGATTTTTCCATTGCGTCCACAACTAATTTAGCTGCTTCATTCCAGCCTAAGTGCTCAAGCATTAACACACCAGACAGAATAACAGATGATGGATTTACTTTATCAAGTCCCGCATATTTAGGAGCTGTGCCATGAGTAGCCTCGAAGATAGCATGTCCAGTTTCATAGTTGATATTTGCTCCAGGAGCAATACCGATTCCGCCAACTTGAGCAGCAAGGGCATCAGAAATGTAATCTCCGTTTAAGTTCATTGTTGCAACTACGTCAAATTCACGCGGACGAGTTAAGATCTGCTGAAGGAAGATATCTGCAATCGAATCTTTTACAATGATTTTGCCTGCAGCTTCTGCATCCTGCTGTGCTTTGTTTGCAGCATCCTTGCCGTCTTTTTCTACAATGCGGTCGTATTCAGCCCAAGTAAATACTTGATCTCCGAATTCTTTTTCAGCCAGTTCATAGCCCCAGTTCTTGAAAGCACCTTCAGTATATTTCATGATGTTTCCTTTATGAACAAGTGTAACTGATTTGCGGCCTTCTTTAATTGCATAATTGATTGCTGCACGCACGAGTCGCTGAGTTCCCTCTTCAGAAACAGGTTTAATGCCGATGCCTGAAGTTTCAGGGAAACGGATTTTATTAACGCCTAATTCATTTTTAAGGAAAGAAATCAATTTTTCTACTTCTTCTGATCCTTTAGCATACTCAATACCTGCATAGATATCTTCCGTATTTTCACGGAAAATCACCATGTCTGTATCTTCAGGACGCTTAATTGGAGAAGGAACTCCATTAAAATAGCGTACAGGACGAAGACAAGTAAACAAGTCAAGCTCTTGACGAAGAGCAACATTCAATGAACGGATTCCTCCGCCTACTGGAGTAGTTAAAGGTCCTTTAATAGCAATGAAATATTCGCGGATTACTTCGAGTGTTTCTTCAGGGAGCCATTCTCCAGTTTTGTTAAATGCTTTTTCTCCAGCTAAAACTTCTTTCCACTCAATTTTCTTTTCACTATTATATGCTTTATCAACTGCTGCCTCTAAAACGCGTGAAGCAGCCGCCCAGATATCAGGACCAATTCCGTCCCCTTCGATAAATGGAATGATAGGATTGTTAGGTACGTTTAATACTCCATCTGCAACTGTAATTTTTTGTCCTTGTGTCAAAATAATGACCTCCTGTTATGTAATATAAAAATGGAATCGCCTGGTTAACTCAAGCAGGCAGATAAGGATCCGGCAGAAAAGGCGCTTTTTACCTTTGCTGGCGGAGCCGTTCTGGCCGAGGAGTCAGGCGATGGGCTCTACTTGAAAAGCTAAAACTGCGGGCTTCTGATTCTTCAATAAGAGGCCGTTTCAGTTTTACCGAAAAGGGCCTCTTGTGTGATTAAGGGAGATCAGCCCCGCTTGTCCATTGGCACATATTTCTGCATATTCGGCCCTGTGTAATCTGCACGCGGGCGGATCAGACGGTTGTTCTCATATTGCTCGAGAATATGAGCGAGCCATCCTGATACACGGCTAACAGCAAAGATAGGCGTGAATAAATCATGATCAATGCCTAAGCTGTGGTACATGGATGCAGAATAGAAATCTACGTTTGGCGGAATGGATTTTTCACTTGTTACAACTTCTTCAATTTTAGTAGAAATTTCAAACCATTTCGGCTCACCTGTAAGATTTGTCAATTTTTCAGACATTTCCTTCAGATGTTTCGCTCTAGGATCTCCCTGGCGGTACACACGGTGTCCAAAGCCCATAATTTTTTCTTTTCGGGAGAACTTTTCATGCAAGTATGACTCCACGTTATTAATGTCGCCGATTTCTTTGAGCATTTTCATTACCGCTTCATTTGCTCCGCCATGCAAAGGTCCCTTAAGAGCACCGATTGCTGCAGTTACGCCGGAATAAACATCTGATAATGTAGCTACACATACGCGTGCTGTAAATGTAGATGCATTCAGCTCATGATCGGCATGAAGGACTAATGCTTTATTAAAAGCTTCCACTGCAACACCGCTCGGCTCTTCCCCAGTTAAAGTATACAGGAAATTCACTGCTAAACTAACATCTGATTTTGGTTTAATAGGCTCAAGTCCTTTGCGGATGCGGGCAAATGCTGAAACAATTGTCGGCAGCTTTGCCTGAAGACGGATCGCTTTGCGGTAGTTAGCTTCCGGATCCATTACATCTGCTTCACTGTCAAATAATCCAAGAAGAGAAACAGCTGTACGGAGAGCTGCCATCGGATGCACAGATTTTAGATCGTATGATTTAAAGTGATCGATAACCTCCTGCGGTATTTCTGCATTTTCAGCAAGCTCTTTTTTAATTTCTGCAAGCTGATCTTTCGTCGGAAGCTTTCTATGCCACAATAAATAAACAACCTCTTCGAAACTAGCATTCTCTGCTAAATCATCGATGTTATACCCCGCATATGTAAGAGTATCATCAATAATTGAACTTACAGATGAAGTAGTAGCAACTACTCCTTCTAGACCCCGTGTTGTTGTCATGTAAATCTCTCCTTTGCAAAAATATCCCCATTGATCCGCTCTTCTCGTCAACAATAAAAGATAGCATTCGACAAACTGGTCTTTTTCTTTTTATTTGCCCAATCTTTCAATCGTTTAAACGACCGAGCGCTTGCTCAATACACTAGCATTTTTTAAAAAGAAAATGCTTACATAAGCAGCTAATATAATAGCCACATCGAATGTTATCTTCAATTGTGACTTTAATTAATAAGAAGGCGGAATTAAACTGCCTATACCCATTATAAACAATTATCTGATTTTTGTGAACGAAAAGAATTTCCAGAACCAAAAAATTTGTCAGAAAAATGATATTAAAGAAGAATAATGAGTTTTTAGGGCGCCTTCTCACTTATTGTATCAGAATTTATTATATTAACCAAAAAATTTAACTGTTTGCATCACTAAATAGGCAATACCCGCACCAATCAGCGGGCCGACTGCAACTCCACCAAATAAAGACACCGCTAAAATAGTTCCAAAGACAAGAGCTGTTGTTATATGAGGATCTTCTGAAAGAAGCGTCAAGCCATTTTTGGCAATAAGGGCAACAGCAATCCCGGCTCCTAAAGCAATCCATGCGTAGGATGATCGCATTGCCTCTGTCAGCTGCTTAAATCCAATATCACCGGTCGCAATCGGCACCAAAACGGCAATCGTAATAACAGTTACGCCCCAATTGATTCCTTTTGCCTGGATATGCGGGAACAATTTAGTATCAAGCCCAGTCAGTTTGATAACAAGTAAAAAGCCGACTGCAAACATTAATGACTGATTTTTGGCAAGAAATCCAACTATCAATAATATGATTAAAAATAGGACAGGTTGATTCATTTTCTTACACCCTTTCAAACATGTATCTACTTAGAAAAGCGGAACCGCCTGGTTAGCTAAGGCAGACAGATAAGGATCCGACAGAAAAGGTGCTTTTTACCTTTGCTGGCGGAGCCGTTCTGGCCGAGGAGTTAGGCGGTGGAGCTGGACAACTTGAAAAGCGGAACCGCCTGGTTAGCTAAGGCAGACAGATAAGGATCCGACAGAAAAGGTGCTTTTTACCTTTGCTGGCGGAGCCGTTCTGGCCGAGGAGTTAGGCGGTGGAGCTGGACACGAGTATGGAAATTAATATCCTTTCTTATCCTATAAAAATTCTGAATGAAAAACAGGAGGGAAACATTTGAATGCATATTTAATACAAGTTGCTGCCAGAGCACTTGCTGTTGTATGTATCATTGCAGCTGCTCTCGCCTCTGTCTATTATGTTTCGGCTCTTACTTACCCGTTTATTATAGGTCTCGTTCTTGCGATTCTTATTAATCCAATGGTCAATGTGCTTGAAACAAAAATGGTCCGAAGTGCTGCGGTTTTTATTTCAATCGCATTCCTGTTTGTCATTTTTGCAGGAATCATTACATTGCTTATCGCAGAACTCGTAACGGGAACAACCTACCTGGCGTCGTCCGTTCCTGAGCATTTCAAAACTCTGGTTGTTTATATTGAGACATTCATTGGGGATCGTGTGCTTCCCATCTATGAAGATATTGCTGCATTATTTAATACGCTTGATTCAAGTCAGCAGGCTACGATACTTGCCAACATTCAAAATGCAGGTGAACAAATCGGATCGAATGCAGCCGATTTTTTAAAAGGGCTGCTTGAGAATATTCCTCTGTTGATCAGTTGGCTGCCGAACGCCGCAACAGTAACGATTTTCTCCTTGCTGGCTGCTTTTTTTATCAGCAAAGACTGGTACAAATTTCAAAAACTGCTGCGAAAGTATCTTCCTCTTAAAGCAAGAAAAAGCGGGAGAACGGTGGTTGATGATCTAAAAAAAGCTTTGCTTGGATTTATTAAAGCGCAGCTGATTTTAATCAGCATCACAACGATTATCGTATTAATAGGGTTACTCTTTCTGAGGGTGGATTATGCAATAACGATTGCTTTGCTAATTGGAACAGTAGATTTGCTTCCCTATCTGGGAACAGGCTTGGTTTTTGTTCCATGGATTGTTTATTCGGCATTCAGCGGCGATCTGCCATTTGCAATTGGTTTAGGTGTCTTATATCTGATTATCTTGATTCAGCGTCAAATGATGGAGCCCAAGATTTTATCCTCAACGATTGGGCTAGATCCTCTGGCTACTCTGATTTCATTATTTGTTGGATTTAAACTGATTGGATTTCTCGGTTTAATTGCGGGACCTGTGGCTTTAGTCATTTTCAATGCCCTTCATAATGCAAGAGTATTTGAAGATATTTGGACATTTATCACTGCCAGGAAATCATGATAGGAAGCTAAAAAAACCGCTGATGCAATATGCTCAGAGCGGCTCTATCGTATAATCGTAAATCGATTTTGGTCAATCAGCCTGCTGATCCATTTCTGGAGAAGCGGCTTTACGAATTTCCTTGTTGCCGGTATTAATAAAACAAACCCAGTTAAATCTGTTAGGAAACCGGGTGATAATAGAAGCAGCCCCCCGACAAGCACACAAAGACCATCTATTATGGCATCACCAGGTATATTCCCAAAGCTTATTTCCCGCTGAACTTTTCGGATTGCTTCCATTCCCTGCTTCTTTGCAAGCCATGCTCCAGCTATTCCAGTAGCAATAATCATAAGGATAGTTGGAATGATTCCGATCGTTTTACCTGAGAAAAGCAGGATGCCGATTTCACATGCTGGGATGATAATTAAAAACGGCAGCAAATATTTCATCTAAATGCACCTCATTTTGTCATATATAAAGAGTATATGGAATGCATGCAAAAAAGAGAAGGAAAAGCCCTTCTCTTTTTTACGGTATTTTCTTAAAGAACACTTGCATGTCCTTGATAAATGGCACCGCGTGATCCATCAACTGTAATTTCCTGTCCATCTTTCAGGATAGAAGTTGCATCTTCTACTCCTACGATAACCGGAATTCCAAGGCTCAGACCAACTACAGCAGCATGACTTGTTAATCCGCCTTCTTCTGTAATTAGTGCTGAAGCTTTCTCTAGTGCACCCATCATATCGCGATCTGTACTTTGAGAAACTAAAATAGCACCCTGAATCATTTTTGATTCAGCATCAGAAGTAGAGCTTGCTACGACAACTTTGCCAAACGCTGTTTTGCGGCCGATTCCCTGTCCTTTAGCTATCACATCGCCAACAACATGAACTTTCATTAAGTTCGTTGTACCAGTTTCGCCGATAGGAATGCCTGCAGTGATGACTATTAAATCACCATGTTTAACAATTCCGGACTGTAATGACTCTTCTACTGCCTGGTCAAGCATTTCATCTGTTGATGCTGCTTTCTCACCATTGCGCGGGTAGACTCCCCAAACAAGAGCAAGCTTGCGGGATACTGACTCACATGAAGTAACAGCAACGATCGGAGCTTTAGGACGGTATTTAGAAATCATTCGGGCAGTATGACCGCTCTCAGTTGTTGCTACAATAGCAGCAGCCTTCAAGTTAAGGCCTGTATGCGCAACCGATTGTCCAATTGCATCCGTAATTGTCATATCAGCTTGTTCACTTCGTTTTGCAAGAATTTGCTTATAATCAAGCGCCTGTTCTGCACGTGAAGCAATGTTATTCATCGTTTGAACAGCTTCAACCGGATAGGATCCTGCAGCCGTTTCACCTGATAGCATGATCGCATCTGTACCGTCAAAAATAGCATTTGCAACGTCACTTGCTTCTGCCCGTGTCGGACGAGGGTTGCGCTGCATGCTGTCTAGCATTTGCGTAGCTGTAATGACCGGTTTGCCTAAAGCATTGCACTTTTTAATTAGTTCTTTTTGAACCAATGGCACTTCTTCAGCAGGAATTTCAACACCCAAGTCACCGCGTGCAACCATTAAACCATCTGAAACCTCAAGAATCTCGTCGATGTTGTCGACACCTTCCTGATTTTCAATTTTAGGAATGATTTGAATATGGCCGGCACCGTGCTTTTCAAGCAATTCACGAATTTCAAGAACATCTGCTGCACGACGTACGAATGACGCAGCGATGAAGTCTACTCCCTGCTCAATTCCAAAAACAATATCATTTGCATCTTTTTCTGTGATTCCTGGAAGCTTAACGCTCACGCCAGGTACATTCACACCTTTTTTATTTTTTAATGTCCCTGTGTTTAAAACCTTTGTTCTGATTTCTTTCGCTTCTTTATTCATTTCAAGAACTTCAAGTCCGATCAGTCCATCATCAAGCAAAATGATTGAGCCTGCATGTACATCATCAATTAGTCCTTCGTATGAGATAGAGAACTTATCAGCAGTTCCAAGCACCTCAGTCATTGAAACGATCACTTCTGAACCTGCAACAAGCTCGATTGCTCCTTCCTGCATGGAGTGTGTGCGGATTTCAGGTCCTTTAGTATCCAATAGGATTGCGATATCCTTATTAAGCTTTCCTGAAGCCTCGCGGATGTTTTTGATTCGTGCTCCGTGCTCTTCGAAATCTCCGTGTGAGAAGTTCAAGCGTGAAACGTTCATTCCGGCTTCCATTAATTGCGTAAGCTTTTCAACACTTTCACTTGCAGGGCCGATCGTACAGACTATTTTCGTTTTTCTCATTCGATATATTCCTCCTGTTAATAGGTATGAAAACGATACCAAACAGATATCATTTAGATTGATAATTCTTTTGAAAGCTGGTACATGTTCTTATCAACTGTATGCGGAGTATCCAAAATCTCAAGGATATCATTGTTTGTCAGTTTATTGCTTTGAATGCCAACTGCACGTCCGCCTATTCCTTCAAGCAATAGTTCTACAGCATAAGCGCCAAGACGGCTTGCAAGCACACGGTCAAACGCAGTCGGTGATCCTCCGCGCTGTATATGCCCTAAAACAGATACGCGTGTTTCAAGTTTTGTAGCTTCTTCAATTTTCCTTCCAAAGTCCACTCCGCTTCCAACGCCTTCAGCCACGATGATAATACTGTGTTTTTTGCCCCGGTCTGTTCCATGCTTTAAACGTGCAAGGATATCTTCCATGTCATAGTCAACTTCCGGAATAAGAATGGTTTCTGCTCCGCCTGCAAGACCCGACCATAACGCAAGATCTCCAGCATGTCTTCCCATGACTTCAATCACGTATGTACGTTCATGTGATGTTGCAGTATCACGAATTTTATCTATAGCATCAATTACTGTATTAAGTGCAGTATCAAATCCAATGGTAAAATCAGTGCCTGGAATGTCATTATCAATGGTTCCCGGAACGCCTACACATGGAAAACCATGTTCAGTCAGCTTTTTGGCTCCCATATAAGAACCGTCTCCGCCGATGACAACTAAGCCTTCTATTCCATGTTTCTTTAATTGCTCGATTCCTTTTAATTGTCCCTCAACTGTTCTAAATTCAGGACAGCGTGCAGTATAGAGCTTTGTACCCCCGCGGTGGATAATATCTCCTACAGATCCAAGCTCAAGCTTTTCGATATGTCCAGCAATTAATCCAGAATAACCGTGATAAATTCCGTACACTTCTACATCATGGTAGATCGCTTTACGTACAACAGCGCGCACGGCCGCGTTCATACCAGGCGAATCTCCTCCACTAGTTAATACGCCGATTTTTTTCATTTTTCTCACCCCAAAGTAGTATGTGATATTAAAATAACATGAAGAAATGGGCAACACAATAGACAAGAAACGACAAATGTCGAATTTTCACGTTACATTTAAACCTTTCTCATTATACAATAAAACCTCTTGTTTTGAGGGGTTTTCAGCGAATCTTTAAAAATTAAATAAAGTAAACGCTTCCTTTTTGATTTGTCGAAAAATCTCAATAGTTCAAGGGTCTGCGATTACCATCATTTACTAGTCATATTCCCTTAAAAAAAGAAACGTGCTGCCTTCCTGGTTCGAAGGCTACACGTTAATCTATTTTACCCCAAGTATTTCTCCTGCAAACGAAACTTGACCGATTCTTTTAAACTTTTCATAGCGATGCTGAATTAATTGAGGTCCATCCAGCTTTAACAGCTCTTTAAGGGAAGCATGAAGGACTTTATCCATATTTTTTGCCTGTTCAGATACATCCTTGTGTGCGCCGCCTTTGACTTCATTGATAATTTGATCGATGACGCCAAGCTTCTTCAGATCAGGTGCTGTGATTTTCATTGTTTCCGCGGCTTTTTTTGCAAGCCCTGCATCCTTCCATAAAAGAGCAGCTGCTCCTTCTGGCGATATAACAGAGTAAGTGGAGTTCTCAAGCATATGAATATGATTTCCAACTCCCAGCGCCAGCGCTCCGCCGCTGCCGCCTTCCCCAATTACAATACAGATAACCGGAACTGATAATCCAGCCATTTCAAATAAGTTTTTGGCGATGGCTTCGCTTTGGCCCCGTTCTTCTGCTGCCTTGCCGGGATAAGCCCCTTTTGTATCAATAAAGCAGATAATCGGACGGTTGAATTTTTCAGCCTGATGCATTAACCGCAATGCTTTGCGGTAGCCTTCCGGATGAGGCATTCCGAAGTTCCGGCGTATATTCTCTTTCGTATCTTTGCCGCGCTGATGTCCTATTACCGTTACAGGAAGCCCGTCGTATTTTGCGATGCCCCCTACAATAGCTTCATCGTCGCCGTAATAGCGGTCACCATGGATCTCAAAGAAATTCGTAAAAAGTTTTTCAATATAATCCAAAGTTGTCGGGCGGTTAGGATGTCTTGCAATTTGCACTCGATCCCAAGGCTGCAAATTTGTATAAATATCTTTTTCAAGCTTTTCCAGACGGCCTTCAAGCTTCACAATCTCAGCTGAAAGGTCTACATCGGTATTTTTTGTAAATTCTTTTAGCTCTGAAATTTTTCCCCTTAACTCTGTTACAGGTTTTTCAAACTCCAGTTCTCCTACCATGAAGATCCACCGCCTGACGTATGAAGTTCGAGGATGTTTGAAAGAGTTTCTTTCATATCCAATCGATTAATAACGGCATCAAGCTGGCCGTGTTTCAATAGAAATTCTGCCGTCTGAAAATCTTCAGGCAGGTCCTCTCTGATTGTCTGTTCAATAATTCTTCTTCCTGCAAACCCAATCAATGCACGGGGTTCTGCAAAATTGTAATCGCCAAGAGATGCAAAGCTTGCTGAAACTCCGCCTGTCGTCGGATGTGTCATAACAGAGATGATCAAACCTCCGTTATTGCTGAACATTTTTAGTGCAGAGCTCGTCTTTGCCATTTGCATTAAACTGAGAACACCTTCCTGCATTCTTGCACCGCCCGAAGCTGTAAAGATAATAAATGGCAGCTCCCGGTCATTTGCACGCTCTATCGCTCTAGTAATCTTTTCGCCGACAACCGATCCCATGCTGCCCATCCTGAAGCTTGCATCCATGATGGCAACGACTGTATTATTGCCGTTTATCGTGCCTTCTCCGGTCACAACCGCTTCATTTAAATTTGTTTTTTTGCGGTCTTTTTCTACTTTTTCCATATAACCTGGAAAATCCAGCGGATTTTCTGAAACCATTTCTTTATCGAACTCTGAAAATGAATGTTCATCAAATAAGCTTTTAATTCTTTCTCTGGCATTCATGGTGTGATGATGGCCGCAATTCATGCACACTCTCAAGTTTTTATTCAATTCTTTAGAGTACATAATCTTTTTACAGCTAGGACACTTTGTCATTATTCCTTCTGGAACATCATGCTTTGCCTGCTCAGAAGGAATGGATGCATATTTCTTCTTTTTCGAAAACAAATCCTTTAACAAAACGTTGCCTCCTTTTCTATGAAAATAATTCGGTGTCTTTAGAAATGATCTCTTTTAGCCATATCTATCTACTTTAACGAACCATCTTCAATTTTTTTGTAAAAAGGTGTCATGTCCTATTCGACATTTTCTTTAACCTATCGGAATTCATTAATTCCAGCATCTATCTGCCTAACTTTTCGGTCAGAGCTTTTTCTGCCTGTCGGAGCTGACCAGGGCGCTTGAGTTTTTCTTGCTTGTTAGAGTGTAAAAAGATTCAAAAACCATCTTTTCATCTTTTGAAGCAAGTCCGTCAATTATTTTTTCATAAAAAATGGCGCTGACTGAATGCTGATCCGTCTGTATTACTTTTAAATACTCATTCAGTACAGTCCATATCCTGAGTAAAAGATAGTTGTCCGACAGCTGCATGAACTTAGCCATAATTTCCATATGTCCCAGGTTCTGCTTCTGAATAGCGATGGCGAGATTCTTTAACTCTTCACCATTATTATCTTTCTCAAGCAATAGCTTTAATGCATTTGATTCCAAAAGAACGTTCATTTCGATTAAATCGGCGATAGCATTCTTATCCTGTAAAATAAACGTTCCGAGAATTTCAACAAGAGCATTTTCGCGGAAATCCTTAATATAAGTTCCATCACCGCGTCTTGTTTCAATCATTCCAAGCAGCTCGAGCGCCCGAAGTGCTTCTCTGACTGATGATCTTCCTGCATTTAAACGTTCTGCGAGCTCTCGTTCAGATGGTATTTTATCTCCTGCTGAAAGACCGTCTTCGTGGATAAAGGACCTGATTTGACGAAGTATCTCAATATACACTTTCGACTTCGGTTCAGTCACTGTACACCACTCACTTTGTGTCGATGATCGCTAACTGTTTAGTCTTCTCAGCTATTTCATTTGGGTCAGCCTTTAATCTTGCCACACCAGTTTCCATCGCTGCTTTGGCTACTGCTGCAGCTACAGCAGGAGCAACACGTGCATCGAATGGAGCCGGAATGACATAATCAGCGGACAATTCTTCTGCACTTATTAATGAGGCAATCGCTTCTACAGCGGCAATTTTCATTTGTTCGTTAATATGTGTAGCACGAACATCAAGTGCACCTCGGAAAATTCCCGGGAACGCAAGAACATTGTTGACTTGGTTTGGGAAATCTGAACGGCCTGTGCCAATAACCATCGCTCCTGCTTCTTTTGCATCACTTGGCATGATTTCTGGCACTGGATTCGCCATCGCGAAAATAATTGGATCCTTTTTCATGGCAGCAATCATTTCTTTTGTTAACGCACCCTCAACTGAAACGCCAATAAATACGTCCGCATCTTTAATGACATCTGCCAATGAGCCTTCAGCACGGTCACGGTTCGTAAATTTTGCTACTTCCGCCTTCACATTATTCATGCCAAATGAACGTCCTTCAAAGATCGCACCTTTTGAATCGCACATAATGATATCGCGCACGCCATAGCGGTATAGAAGCTTGATAATTGCTATCCCTGCTGCACCTGCTCCATTTGCAACCACTTTAATGTTAGACATTTGTTTTCCTGTAAGCTTAAGTGCATTCACAAGTCCTGCAACAGTTACAATAGCAGTTCCGTGCTGATCATCATGAAAAACAGGAATGTTTGTTTCTTTCTTCAATCTCTCTTCAATAACGAAACAATTCGGTGCTGCAATATCTTCAAGATTGATGCCTCCGAATGTAGGCTCAAGCAATTTGACCGTTTCTACAATTTTATCCACATCTGTCGTATTCAAACAAATCGGAAATGCATCAACTCCCGCAAAGCTTTTGAATAGGACCGCTTTGCCTTCCATTACCGGGAGTGCTGCCTCTGGCCCGATATTTCCAAGGCCAAGCACGGCAGTGCCATCTGATACTACTGCTACCATGTTGCCTTTCATTGTATAATCGTACACTTTATTTTTGTCGTCATAAATTTCCTTACAAGGTTCAGCGACCCCTGGAGAATAAGCTAAGCTTAAGTCTTTAGCATTTCTGACTGGTACTTTTGATTTTGATTCTAGCTTTCCTTTATGAATTAGATGCATATGTAATGCTTCTTCTCGCAATGACATCTTCTCACTCCTTAGGGTCATATTGGAGGTGGTCTGACCACTCCAGCCAATAATAAATCATAACATATTTTTAGTTATTGTAAAGTCTTGTATTTTATAACTTACCGTTTAAATGTGCCGGATTTATTCTTTCACTGCAACATTCTGATTGCCCAAAAGGTCTTTCAGCTCAGATAAACATCGGTCATTCCCATCCACAAAGTAGTCTCTTGGCAGCTGGACGGTTCTTTTGTCCTTCTCATAATAGAGAAAAACAGGTGTGCTGCCGCGATGACGTTTGAGAGTATCTTGTACAGTCTGCAGTTTCCCTTCAGCCAGATGAGTCTCTTCAATTTTAAGGAATAGTGTTTTCGTTCTTTTCTCGAGATCCTGGGTAGTCTCTGCATCCGATATAATCAGCTGCATCCGATCGTTGCGATTCTCAATCTTCCCGCTGAGTACAGCGACTTTTCCTTGAGAAAAGATTTCACCTGCTTTAGTATAAACAGACGGAAAAGCCACCGCTTCAAGTTCCCCGCTCTCATCACTTAATGCAAGAAACGCCATAACCTCACCTTTTTTTGTCCGGATTGTGCGTATTGCTGTAATAAATACCCCAATCTTCACCTTTTGATGAAGTAATTGCCGGGCATCACTGATTTTTACAATCCCATACCTATTAAATAAAAATGAGTGCGCTGATGCAGGATGACTTGAAAAGTAAAATCCCAGTGCTTCCTTTTCGAATTTAAGCATTTCTTCAATTTTGAACGGTTCAACTTCTATATATTTCGGCTTTATACTAAATTCTTCCTCTTCTAAAAATAAATCATATTGATTTTCATCATCTGAAGAAAAAAGGGCTGCATGCTCGATAGCTAAATCAAGACTCGCAAGGAGCGTAGATCTTTCCACTTCAAACTCATCCATTGCACCTGAAAAGATAAGAGATTCCATCACTTTTCGGTTGACGATTTTCGTTGATACCCTCACACAAAAATCAAATAGATCGGCAAACTCCCTTTTCTTTCTTGCCTGATATATTTCTTTAACAGCATTTGTTCCAACATTTTTAATTGCATTCAGACTAAACCGGATGCTGCCCTTTTCTACAATAAAAGGATATTCGCTCCTGTTAATAGATGGCGGCAAGACAGCAACACCTCGCTGCTTGGCCTCTCTAATATATTGAGCCACTTTTTCATCATTGCCGATCACACTTGTTAAAAGCGCCGCCATAAAATAAACAGGGTAATGGGCCTTTAAATAAGCAAGCTGAAACGAAATCATGCTGTAGGCAACAGCATGGCTCCTGTTAAATCCGTAGTTGGCAAATTTAACAATTAAATCATAAATACTGTTTGCAGAAACTTCATCATAGCCGTTATTAATGCAGCCTGATACAAAATGTTCTCTTTCCTGATCAAGCATCTCTTTAATTTTTTTTCCTACTGCTCTTCTCAATAAATCAGCTTCACCCAAAGAAAACCCAGCCATTTTCGAAGCTATTTCCATGATTTGCTCCTGATACACGATTACCCCATTGGTTGTCTTTAAGATAGGCTCTAGAGCAGGGTGCGGGTATTCGATCTTTTCTCTCTGATGCTTCCGATTTATAAATAGAGGGATATTTTCCATTGGCCCCGGGCGAAAAAGGGCATTTACGGCCACTATATCTTCAAGATCAGTTGGTTTCAGCCGTCTAAGAACGCTCCGCATTCCATCAGACTCCAGCTGAAAGACCCCAGTTGTATCTCCTTGCCCGAGAAGTTCAAATGTTTCTTCATCCTTATATGAAATTTGGGAGAAATCGATTTTCTTTTTCTCATTCCGTTCAATAAGACCTGTTATTTTTTCGATTAGTGTCAAGTTTCTCAATCCAAGAAAATCCATTTTCAGCAAACCGAGGTCTTCAAGGTAATCCATCGAAAACTGAGTTAAATAAATGCCGTTGTGCCCATCCTGAATGGGAATGATGTCCGTTAACGGCTCGCTGCTGAGCACTACACCGGCAGCATGTGTGGATGTATGGCGCGGAAGCCCTTCTATCTTCATGGCCGTTTCATAAATTTTCTTATAAAGATCCGATTCCGAAAGAAGGCTTTGCAGATCTTTGGACTCTGAATAAGCCTGCTTTAAAGTTGTACCTGGTTTAGAAGGAATGAGTTTGGCCAATACATCTGATTCTTTTGCTGATGCTCCCATGACTCTCCCGACATCCCGAAGCGAAGCTTTAGCTGCAAGCGTACCGAATGTCACAATTTGAGCAACATGCATGGACCCGTATTTTTCTGCAACATAGGCAATCATTTCATCCCGTTTTGTATCAGGAAAATCAATGTCTATATCGGGCATGTTGATTCGTTCCGGATTTAAAAACCGTTCAAATAAAAGATGGTGTTCTATCGGATCTACATCTGTAATCTTTAATACGTATGCTACAAGGGATCCTGCAGCAGACCCCCTCCCAGGTCCCGTCAAAATGTGATGATCGTGGGCATACTTCATAAAGTCCCAAACGATTAAGAAATAATCACTGAACTTCATTTGTTTAATAACATCCAGTTCATACTCGAGCCTTTTAAAATATGTATCTTTGGGTTCTGAAAAACGGTGTTTCAATCCTTGCAGGCAGAGTCTCTCCAAATATTCATCAGGCGATTGGCCGCCTGGTGCAGGGTATTTCGGAAGCTGTGTTTTTCCAAGCTCAAGAGATACATTACATTCTTTTGCAATCTTCAGCGTATTCTCCAAGGCTTCGGGACAATCTTGAAAAAGTTCAGCCATTTCAGACGGTGATTTAAAATAATACTGATTCGAAGGCAATGCATAATCGCTGTCATCTTCCATTTTTGAGCCATTTTTAATAGACAGCAAACAATTATGTGCAAAGGCATCCTCTTTTTCTATATAATGAACATCATTTGCTGCTACAAGCGGAAGGCCTGTCTGAATGCTTATTTGGAGCAGTTCTTCAGCCATTTTAAGTTCATCATGAAGGAAATGCTTTTGAGCAGATAAATAAAAGTCTCCTTCATTAAAAAGGCTTCTGTATATCTTTAAAATCTTGACTGCTTCTTCACTGTTTCCCTCTTGTATATACTTTTCAGCAAGCCCAGTTCTTCCAGGGGTAAACGCAATTAAACCGCCGCTGTAGGATTTCAGCCATCTGCTCTTAATTCCTTCAGGCGATTTTGTTTGCAGAACACTGCTTATTTTCAATAGATTCCGGTAGCCGTCGTTATTTTTAGCAAGCAATACCAGGGGATACCCTGTAGTTTCATCGGTCTCCTCTAAAATGACTGAAGCTGTCAGTCCGATAATTGGCTTTATGCCGTGTTTTTTGCATTGTTTATAAAAAGCAATCGCTCCATACATCGTGTGAAAATCTGTAATAGCGAGAGCCTTTAATTGAAATGATTCAGCTTTTTCAATTAACTTGTTAATTCTTGCTGAACTGTTCAGCAGACTGTAGGCACTTTGAACTTGAAGGTGAACAAATGGCAATCTATGTTCCCATCCTTTCTGACAGCTATAAATTGTATAAAATTTTGTTCATCTATGTCTAGCTCCACCGCCTGACTACTTGGCCAGAACGGCTCCGCTTTTCTAACAATCCCATAGTAATATTATATTCCTGTTTGAAAAGTGACACAAATTGAAGCTTTCTCATCACATACTTCCCACTGTTTGTCCATATACATTAGTAAGGGGATGATGAAAAATGGAGGTTAAAGAAGCTTTTATACCAGCCTTTATTAATAGTTATTTTATAGCGCTCGGAGTAATCTTAGGCGGTTCAATCATCGGCGGCGTAGGAGCATACTTAGCCGGAGAGCCTCCTCTGTCAACGATTTACAGCCTTGCAAACAGATTGAAAATTTGGGCGCTTGTCGCTGCAATCGGCGGTACGTTTGATACGTTTTACAGCTTTGAAAGAGGATTTTTCGAAGGTGAAACACGGGATGTCATCAAGCAGATTCTGCTTATTATATCAGCAATGGGCGGGGCACAGACTGGCTGGCTTCTTATTTCATGGCTGACACAGGAGCAGCCTCAATGAGAATACCGCCTTTATACAAAAGACCTTCCTGGCAGCGACTTTTCGCAGGAATGGTTCTCGGCGCCGTCGTCAGCTGGTGTATCTTTCTCTTTATTTACGGGGAATGGCAGGAAGAGCTTATTACCAAGATTGAAGATCAGGCATATACAATTGAGGAATTAAAAAAAACAAATATAAGCTATAAAGAAGAAATTGAGACTCTTAATAAAATAAATCAGGAAAAACTGAGGGTCCAAAACATCCATGTGACACTGATCAATGGGGAAAGGTATCAATTCACGTCACTTATGACCTATATGATCCAAGATCATGTAAAAGAGGATATTTCTGACGTCATTGCAAAGGATTTGGAAAGTGTTTATAAAAGCCGGAAGCTGATGAAAAAAGCCATTGAAAATAAGGTATATAAAATTGATGACAAGCAGTATAAGGTAGAAATTGAGGAAATGTTCATATACACCACTCTTTTCATTGAGCTTAAAGTAGCATTCGCAAAGTAGAAACCGGGACTTAACGAACCGAACAAATGGCTCAAGTATAAACATATCTAAATAAATTGAATTATTTTTTGAAATTTCAATTAATTAAATCGCACTCCCTCGCGTCTTTGGGGTAAAATGGTAATAGCATCAGACCCGGTCACCCACTATAAAGAAGGAGGGAATGTGATGTATGTATTAAATCACAAAAAGATGGCCCGCGAAAAAGCAGAACGGCTGAAAGAAGGTTTCTCCGCTTATGCAGAGTCTGCGGAGCTCGCTTCATTAATTAAAAAAGAACTGCTTTCACAAGGACTGACCTTCCATGAAGATTCTACAGAATTTGGATATTGGTTTATTCCTGTTAAATAAAGCGATTAACCCTGACACACCTTTTCGAGATCTGCTAGAACCTGCTTTGCTTCTTCCCAATTATAAATCGATGCCCCGGAAGCAAGCGGGTGACCTCCGCCGCGGTATTTCTTTGCCAATTCATTGATAATCGGTCCTTTAGATCTTAATCGTACTCTAATTTGATCGGATTCCTCTACAAAGAAGACCCATGCCCGAAGACCTTCAATATTGCCAAGCATACCAACCAATTGTGAAGCCTCAGAAGCACTTACTTCAAATTTATCGAGAATTTCTTTTGTCAGGATCATCGAGGCAGCACCGGAAGATGACAGTTTGAAATTTTGCAGAACGTATCCGCTCAGCTTTGCAGCATTCACCTTTGTCTTATATAACTCATCATAAATTTCAGTGAAAGCAAAGTTGTACTCGACTAGCTCACTTGCGTATTTCAGCGTTTTTTTCGTTGTGCTCGGAAAAAGAAAACGGCCTGTATCTCCCACTATGCCTGCATAAATCAGCTGAGCTGCTTTATCAGGCAAAATAAGTCCATCTTCTTTCCCTGAAAGATAAAATTCATAAATCATTTCACTGACAGAACTTGCATTTGTATCAACCCATAATAGATCTCCATACGGATCTTCATTAGGATGATGATCAATCTTAATTAATTTCGCGCCTGTATGGTAGCGCTGATCACAAATACGCTCCTGATTGGCTGTATCACAGACAATCACTAAAGCGCCCTCAAAATCCTGGTCTGTTACGGTGTCCATTTTGTACAAAAATTCAAGAGTCGGCTCCCCAAGTCCCGCAAGTAAAACTTTCTTATCAGGAAATGATGCTTTAATGATTTCAGCTAATCCGCACTGTGATCCGTATGCATCCGGATCAGGCCGCACATGCCTGTGAATAATGATCGTTTGATTTTCTTTTATGGCTGACAGTATTTCACTTTTCATATGTAATCTCCTTTGCGTACCTGCTTATAGACTAATTAAATCATAAAAACCACCGTGCAGAAAAGCGAATCTTCTCTTTGGTTATGGCAATTCACTGCAAGAATGATTAAAATAGAGGATGTAAGTTTAATATGGAGGTTTTACTTAATGCCTGTATTCGTAATTCTGATCATCTTTGCATTTTCCTTTTATCTCTTCTATAAAGTGAAATTCTACAGAACAAAAAAACCTATGGAGAAGCAGTGGCTCTCTGCAAAATCAAGCATTGCACTTGGAATTTTCGTCTTTTTCTTTGGACTCAATCAATTATTTCTTTTTCATTCAACTGTATCATTAGTCGTTGGAATCATTTTTATGATCGTCGGACTCGCCAGCAGCTGGGCAGGATATAAAGCTTATAAACATTATTTGCCTTTTGCCGTCAAGGAATCCAAACAAGGCTGATTAAAAAAGCGGAAGCGCCTTGGTCAGTGCAGGCATGGCAGAGCCTGCACTGACCGGGGAGTTAGGCGCTGCCGCCTGCCATCAAAATGCAGAATGTTATACTTTCTTATTACTTAAAAAAGAAAAAGGACGGCTCTCCGTCCTTTTTTAGATATCAGCATTAACTTCTCTCAATAAGCTGAACCATCATCATCGCTTTTCCGACAACAACGCCATTGCTGAACACTTCAACATCTATTTTTCCAAACTTGCGTCCGACTTCAAGTATTTTCGGGTGAACCTCAAGCATACTATCCATCTGAACAGGCTTCATAAAATAAATGGTTATATTCTCAACAACAATTTCGCCTTTTTTTTGTGTACGCAAATAGCGGTTGGTTGCTTCTGTGACGACTGTTGTAAATACTCCATAAGAAATCGTGCCAAGATGATTGGTCATTTGGGGACTGACCTGGAAGCGATAAACATTTGCCTTTTTTGCATCCTCGGCAATCACCACAAATTGGTTTGTCACAATATCATCCAGTTTTTCGCCGATTTGAGGTTGTCTTTGAATCATCTGCAGCGCCTGGAGCACATCCTGACGGCTGATCATTCCTTCAAGACGATTGTTATGATCGACAACAGGCAATACTTCGATGCCTTCCCAGACCATCATTTGAGCTGCAGATGCCACGGATGTTTTTCCGATAACGGTAATCGGGTTTTTCGTCATCACTTTTTCTACAATGACATGGCGTTCATACCCCATTACATCTTTAGATGTAACCATTCCCTGTACTTTTAAATTATGATCGATAACAGGAAAACGGCCGTGCCCTGTTTTATAATTATTCTGGTACCATTCTTCAATTGGATCGGTTGTTTTCAGGCATACGGTCTTGTCCAGTGATGTTAAGATGTCTTCTACAAGAACAATTTCTTTTTTAATAAGCTGATCGTAAATGGCCCTGTTGATCATGGTTGCAACAGTAAAGGTGTCATAGCTCGTTGAAATAATCGGAAGCTCTGCCTCATCGGCAATTTTTTTGACATGCTCGTCCGTGTCAAAGCCGCCTGTTATCAGCACAGCAGCACCCGCTTCAATTGCAAGCTGATGGGCATTCGTGCGGTTCCCTACAATCAGCAGGTTGCCGGCGCCTGTATAACGCATCATTGCTTCTAGTTTCATTGCGCCGATGACAAACTTATTCAGCGTTTTATGAAGTCCCGCACGGCCTCCCAGTACTTGTCCATCAACGATATTTACAACCTCAGCATAAGTGAGTTTTTCGATGTTTTCTTTTTTCTTTTTTTCAATCCGTATTGTTCCCACCCGCTCTATCGTGCTGACATACCCTTTGTTTTCTGCTTCTTTTATCGCACGATAAGCTGTACCCTCGCTCACGCTCATATCTTTTGCAATCTGACGGACCGAGATTTTTTCTCCGATTGGGAGGGAATCAATATGCTGCAGTATTTGTTCATGCTTCGTTGCCAAGCTTCTTCACCCTTTTTCATCAGCCATTCTAATCTTCCAACTTCATTATAAGGGTGTGAAGGCTTTATATCAACGAGCGGCTGCACGCTGCTTTGTTTTTTTCTGGTATTTACTTACAGCTGAATGTTTTGTTAAACGTTTTTTAGGAGTATAAATCAGTCCCGTCATATTGCCTCCTATCACAAATAAAGCAAACATCAGCCAAACGAGAGAAAACAAGCTTTCAAGTGAACTGCTGCTTGAAAAATCCAGATGGGGCAAAGCAAAATAGACAACAGCCCCCGCAAGTAAGATATAAAGAATACGCATCATTGACCAACTCCTTTTTACAGCTTGTTTCATTTTATGCGCCGGTCCTCTCATTCATGCGAAAACACCCGGGTTTTAAGAGGAGAAAAATAGACATAGAAAAAAGCGGAGGAATAACCCCCGCCTGCATTTTTATAGTTTAATAGATTCTCCTGCTTCCATGACTTTTCCGGTTTTGCCTGTGAGCCTGCTGACAAAATCTTTTGGATCCTGTTCAATGACAGGAAACGTATTATAATGCATGGGAACTACTGTCTTTGCTTTAATCCACTTCGCTGCAATCGCCGCATCCTCAGGACCCATTGTAAAATTATCCCCGATCGGCAAAAAGGCAAGATCTATATCTTCAAATTCGCCAAGTAGTTTCATATCTGAATAGAGACCTGTATCCCCTGCATGATAAACCGTTTTCCCGTCTTTTTTAAAGAGAATGCCAGCCGGCATGCCTGTATAAATGATTTTTTGATCCTCTTCCTCATAGCTTGAACCATGAAATGCCTGTGTTAATTTAACCGTTCCAAAATCAAATTTGTGCGATCCGCCAATGTGCATAGGATGAACATTTAATCCTTTCCATCCTAAATATGTAGCAAGTTCAAAAGGAGCAACAACCAGGGCATTGTTTTGTTTCGCAAGCTGAATGGTATCACCGACGTGGTCGTTATGACCATGTGTCAGTAAAATAACATCAACTTTCAAATCTTCAACCTTCAAGTCTGTCTGGCCATTTCCATTTATAAATGGATCAATGACAATCGTATGTTTATCCGTTTGAATTTTTACAACTGAATGTCCATGGTATGAAACTTTCATTTTCTCACTCCCAATCCTTTGATAATTTTATCGTACTAGAAATGACCAATGATGTCACATTATAACTTCCCATAAAAATAGGAAAAGCGAACATCATCTTTTTATTATTAACTTGGAAAATCAGGTTCTTTTATTTTTCTATATATATATCCAACTTAATATTTCTCTAAAATAACGTTTTGCCCATTTGTAGATTTTCAATTTTTTTCGGGTAAAATGTGGTCAATAATGTGGTCAAAAAGATTGTTTTTAGATGCTGACCCCAACTTCTTTTAATAATAGCAATGGCATAATCTGAATATGAAAACCGACAAGCATTTTGTTTAGTGGCACTTTCATATTTAAATAGCTTTCTAAGAAGCTATCCAGGTAACTGAATTAAAATTCCTTGTTGACCCTTATCCTTACCTATATGTATATCTATTTTCTTTATATTTAAAGTTGAATTTAGTTCATCTACATATTTAAGATTCATAATGTAACTAAATTATTTAGTTAGAGCATTGCTTACTGAAAAACTTTACTTTTTTTATGTTTATGTATTTTTTTCCTTAAAGCATTGACTGCTAATAAGAGTAAAGGAAGAACAAGTCCGTATGTTGAGGCATATAGTGGCCATATTTCTTTATCAAATTTGGCTCCGTGGATCACATTGGGATGTACAATTAAGGTAAGTGAAACCACGATCATCCCTAAAGGTATCGTAAGTGGGCGATAATTGTCTAATTTCAACGTTTGTGCAAGACCGATAACGGACGCGTAAAAATAAAGAGTCATTTTAAAATAAATCGTGATAAACCACATGCAGGCCATTATGGCTTCTATCCGTTGCAAAAAATTCCCTACGCTTATCTTCTTAGCCAAAGCATAACTCGGATACATCTGCCTCGCTGAGTTATCCGCGCCCAAAACTAAAATAGCTAAAATAATAATGATGCTTAAACAGAATCCCCCGATTAGTATTCCGATATAAAAAGTTTTTTCAGCTGCTTTTGGTCGATTCACTGAAACAGGAAAAATCATTAATAAGACAATTAAAGATAAAGAAAAAAAACTTGTAAAAAGATAAACAGCACGGATCATCGGTTTTATTCCTGTTTCCAATACGGGTTGTATGTTTTCAAAATTCACTTGTCCAGGAGTTATTAAGACTGTAACTACTAGAATTAAGAATAAAAAAACATGAGAAAATAACATGGATAGCTTCGATTGGCGTATCCGGCATGACCTGTGTAGTCATGAAAGTTCCCACATAAAGCAATAGTTCTGTCGTGGACAGAAGTGAAAAGAAAACAAAAGTAAGAGAAACGGCCTTACCTATCCAACTGCCAAGAAGTACTTCATTCATTTCGATTATTGTCATCGTAGGGAACATCCTGCCTACGGCATTGTATAAAACCACCAGTAATAAACCTACGCCTGTACCGACTAAAGCTGCGATCCAAGCATCCTGTTTTACTTCTTGAGCAAGACTTCCAGGAACCAATAAGATGGTGGTGCCTATAGAATATAAAATAACAAATATTGCAAATTGTCTTGCATTAATTTTAAGATTATTTACCATAGTCTAACTTCCCATCAATGTTTATAACCCCTATTGTTGACCTTGTTTTGTCAGAATAAACTCTTGGTTTTAGGAGTCGTTGTTATATCAACGTTTTCTATAGGGAAAGACGCCCTCCCTTTGCTGGTTTGATACTTTTGTTCCTGCCACTTATAAGAAAATGCTTGTGAAGGCATCTCTCAATTCTAGGAAAATACCACGGGAGAAATATATTGAGCTTATGGCCTCCCCTGAAACGTTAGTTGAAATTTTAAACAATGGAGCAGAGAAAGCAAGGTCAATTAGTGCTTCATTCTTAAAAGAAATTAAACGTAAAATTAGGTTTTATGCATAGGCACTTTGCAAAATAACGAGAGTAATATAGCACTGGTTTCAAAAGCATTAAATAGTATTATTATCTTTCACAATCGGGGGCGATTGCTTAACAAAGTGTCGCCTCTAATTCTTGAAGTAAAGAGCAGTTTAATTGAAGAGTGGTTTCAATTGTTCTGACCAGCAATCGGGCCATTTAATGGGAATATGAGGAAAGGTCTCATCTCAATAATAATAGACAATTGGATTCGCATACTGATAGAATAATCAGAAATATATTAGAGGTGGAATGGAATTGAGAAAAAGATTAGGATGCTTACACGCACATTATTCGAATATAGAATATATAGAAAATGCACTTTCCCTATTTAACATTGAATTAATACACTTTGTTGACCCAGCATTAATGTATCGAGTTACATCAGATGAAAATTTCCAAGAATCAGATGCTCAAATTAAAGTTAAAGAGCAAATAGAGTGGATTGCCCAATGTAATGTTGATGCTATCCTTATTACTTGCACAAACTATATTGCAATTTTACAAGAAGACCAACTCTCAATATCAGTGCCAATTATTAAAATTGATGAACCTTTCTTTGATTTCATCTGCAATTTACAGCAACCTCAGACAATTCTTTTTACAAATCCTGCAACTGTTGAAGGTACAGTGAAACGTCTTAACCATTATGCTAATAACCATCAAAAATCTTTAGATATAGAGGTTATTGTTATAAATAATACTTTTGAATTGATCATGCAAGGACAAAAAGAAGAATACAATCAAGAAATTTCCAAGTTCTTAAACCAAATCATTAAAGATGAAAAGAAAGTTATCTCCGTTGCTCAATTATCTATGGTTGATGCATCTCGGCAAGTTGAGTATAAAACATCTAAGACTATTATTAACCCATTGAATACATTAGTATCTTCCATTGTTAATCAATTAGAATTAGAGAAGAAAAATTAATGATAAACTGACGTGGCCTTCTTCAGCGAAAGGGCGTTTTCTACAGCAAGAACTGTGCTCTTTTTATGTTAGGTCCATATTCTTGAAAAATTAGAATGTGAATTGAAGCTCTAAGTTATTTAATTAACGGTGGAAGGTTAGTTAAACAAAAAGACGAAGACGAACACAAGTATATTATTGGATAAGTAAATACCACTAAAAAGGCTCAGGTAAAATTATCTGAGCTTTTTTTCAAGGCTAACGGAAAATCCGGTTTTTGAATAAGTGAAGAAATAGGAAAATAAGGTAATATCCAAGAGACCTGAAAATCCTTTTTCTCCAAGTGGTGTCGTCTTCCCGCAAATCCTTTTACATTTTCAGTTACTTGCTTCGACAGTCAACAAACAAAAAAGATACCATAAGTAGTGATTAAAAGAGACGTGTAGTGCCTGCTCCAAATTACATTCTTACTTCATAAAAAGGCGTACTTCATTAGGAGATGCGCTTTTGGTTTGAATTGATTTCCATGAAGGATCCAGGAGTTGGCGGTATCCCAATTCATAAAGGACCAGGTACAGGTGGCGGAGCAATCTATAAAGACCCGGGAACAGGAAGTTAAATAAAAAAAGCCCCTCTCAATTAAGAGAAGGGCTTTTCCTGTATATATCAGATTTTCTGCCGATGATTATAAAGATAACAGAAGCTCAAAGGACTGATTACTATGATTGCTGGTACGAAACTTCGGCAGCTTAGAGAAGAACGCAGTATCCCCCTAGGGCTATTAGCCAAATATCTAAATATTTCAGTCAGAATACTTATTTCCATTGAGAGAAATAAAAAAAATTTAACTGCTGATCAAATTGCGAAAGTCTGCGAACTGTTTGAAATTAATAAAAGTGACTTGCTGTAGTAAAAAGTTAGTGAAGCCCTCTCAGATGAGAAGGGCTTTTTATTGGAAAAAGAAATTTACAATATTAATTCCATTATTTTGCAGAGAACCAGAGGACAAATTATCACTAGCAGTAGTACGCATTAGTTCAATAACGCTGTCTATTGTTAGAAAAGATACGTCATCCACGACTACATCAGCTGAACCAGCCAGGGGTAGCTTGTTAATTAAAACTAGAGCTTGTGTAGTTCCAAGTGGGATTGGGGAAGTTGTTTGATTTAATTCTAACCATGTTTCCATGGCAACGTTGGGTAATTGATTAGCTGGAATATTAATAATTAAGCCATATCCTAAAAACACAAAAGATGCATTATAGTAAGCTACCGATAATGATAGCGGCGGGCTTGGATTGGTTCCTACTTTTGCTAATGAAACCAGAAATTCAAATCTCTCGGGAGGATTTACTTCAACAAAATGAATGAGATAGCTATTTACACTTCCACCAGATAGCCGTGCTGTAAAAGAACCACTATGGCAAAATTCACTCGTAATAGTTGCATTTGTATAAATCCAAGGTGAGAATGTACTTATTTCAAATCCGCCATTTGATATTTTATTTTCAATTGTCACTAGGTTATCTCCAATCTTGTTTAATTAGCTTCATAACTTTTAAAGCTTATAATATCTTATGTACTTGCTATATTTTGAGTACTGGTGCACTTTCATCAACTAGAAGCACACATATACTCTTTTAAAGCAGTTAACTCAGATTACTGACCAAGGCAAAAAAGCCCTCTCAATTAAGAGAAGGACTTTTTAGGCTACAGCGAATATTTGTGACAGTCACATATAGCTGCCGATTTTTCATCTGCAGCTTAATAAATGAGATATCTGGTGGTATACCCCATTTGTGAGAGGAAAATAAACAGCTATTAGTAGCTATTAAAGAATGAAGCGCCTACAATAATCAATAAAATAAACAACACAACGATTAACGCAAAATTGTTGTCTCTTCTGCCATAATCACTCATTTAAGATTCCTCCCCTCAATATAAGCTACTAATACTTTATGTGGAAAAGTTGCGTTTGTTTGGACAAATGCTGAATTTCGAGAAAATGTATCATCTTCCATTTAAACTCCGAGTATAATTTCAAAATCATTAACAAAGATTGGTTTTGTAAAACATAAAATGCCCTCCTCAACAAAGAGAAGGGTTTTTTATGTAGTCTAATCTTATAAATCATTGTATGTTAGTTCACTTTTCATTTATAACATTGTAAACAATTGGAATTCATTCTTATTCCAACACCTACATACTTTAGAAGGCGTATGTAGTTTGCCACTTCTGACATACGTCTCCAAATGTTAGAGATTGACCGTAAAAAGTCAGTCTCCTTTTTTCTGCTTCAATTTATTTCTTTATCACTTCATAATGCCAGTCACGTTTATTTAACCAAGATTCGTATTCTGCTTTCATTGATGGACTAAGTTCACCGGATAGATAGCATTCTAGGATTGCCTGGAGCTTCAAATTGTAATTGTCCCCACCATTTCTTAGCAATGAAGTATTCAGCAATTATTTTTACAGAATCAGCAGTTATTCCACCAGTATGAATTTGTACCGACCCTTGTTTCTGGTTTTGCAACAGGATTAGAACCTGGTTTTTGAACCTAAATATTAGATTGGATAATTCTAATATCGCAATCCCATTCATTTCATCTGCTGTAATTTGATTCTGTGAATTTGCTATTTCTTCTTTGACAAAAACCAAGACAGGCTTATTTAGAAAATAGGTGAATAATCTACGTTTTTCCTTTAAGTTAAATAATTGATGAAAGTTCACTAGCACTTATATATAGCTAGTTCATAAGCTAACATATGCTTCTAAGAAGATTGTCTGTGAAGCAAAAAAATATGATTGGAGGTAATATATTGTCAATTGAAAACAGAATAATAAACGGTGGATTTGAGACAAGCTCATTTCCTCCATGGTCTGCATTCAATGCTACTATATCGACTCAATTTTCTCATAGTGGTTTTTATTCAGCACGTTTATTAGGTGGAAGTGTAAATTCCTATATCTTTCAATACGTAGAAGCAAATCCTGCCGAAAGATTTGAATTTCTAGTTTCATTAGCAAAAGCAGGAACCCTCTCAGGTCCTCCCATAACATTATCAGTAGCTTACTATAATGCATCTTTTTCGTTTTTAGGATACGGCTTAATTACAAATATCCCTTCTAGCCGCTTACCTAACGTTGAGGATGAAACTTGGTTAGAAGTATATGAAACAACATCCCCAGCTCCACTTGGAACGACACAAGCTTTAGTTTTAATTAACAAATTGCCACAAGCTGGATCTGCTGATGTAATAGTAGATGATGTAGCTCTTCTAACAATAGAAAGTGTTACTGGACCGACAGGGGCTACTGGGGCTACCGGGGCTACTGGAGCAACCGGGGCTACTGGCGCTACTGGCGCTACCGGGGCTACTGGGGCTACTGGCGCTACTGGCGCTACTGGCGCTACTGGCGCTACTGGCGCTACTGGGGCTACTGGACCAGGAACACCGCCAGGATTTATACAGGTATTTAAAATCGGTGCACCTCTAACAGTACCATCAGGAGCACCTGTAACTTTCGATAGCGTTAACCCTACAATCACAGGAGCAAATTTCACCTTTGGTGGTACTTTTGTTACTATCAACACACCTGGCCGATATCGTATAGACTACGAAGTGACGCTATCTTTGAGCCAAAACGGTGCATATGCAATTTTCCGCAGTGATACGGGTCAAGCACTTGCTTCAAACTACGGAACAACTAGTGCTGCTGGTCAGAGTAATCAAGTTATTGGCTTTACTATTATTAATGTCACTTCACCTATTAATGTTTCATTAGTAAATATTGGAGGAAGTCTCGATTCCTTGATCAATACTATTGATTCTCGTCCAGTATTAGCTGCCTCTCTACTAATTCAAAGAATTGGTTAATAAATCTCTATGATATTTCTGTTAAGGTATTTCCTAATAAGTTGATTTTTTACACCTTCTTGCATGAATCATTACTAAGTAGCAATCCATGCAAGGAGGCTTTTCTACATAAGATAGCAAATTGAACATAAGGTCCCCGTTAGTTCTAGCGAACATTTATAAGAAAAACTTATCTAACCGAGGGAGTTCATAAGAAAATGACCACTTAAACTTTAACAGATCCATTTATAAAGAAATTTTAGTACAAAAATGCCCTTTCATGAAACTGATTTATGACTACCGGAAACATTTATTCCCATGTTACAAAATCAATGGGAGCCAAATCAATAAATAAAATTCCCGGAGTATATGGCCGACTGAAACACATTTTAGCAAGGAATGTGGTCAGTCACCCTTTTTATACTCCGAGAACTAAGCAATTACCTAATAAGGAAAGTAGCATAAAACCCTAAGTGTTTTTCAAGCTAGCTTTAACTTCTTCAAAACCTGATTTCCCAAGTAAAGCAAACATCTTGTTAATGTTTTCTTTCTGCATTATTCGCCCAGCAGTGCTTTTGCATCTGAATAGGCTAATCCATGAGATTCCGCAACAGCTTCATAAGTTACAAACCCATTTAATGTATTGAGGCCTTTTAAAAGCGATTCATTCTCCAAGCAAGCTTTTTTATACCCTTTATTCGCAATTTGCACGGCATAAGGAACAGTTACATTTGTAAGGGCAATCGTTGATGTTCTCGGTACCGCTCCAGGCATATTGGCCACAGCATAGTGAAGGACGCCATGCTTTACATACGTAGGATTGTCATGAGTTGTAATTCTGTCTGTAGTAGCAAAAATACCGCCCTGATCGATGGCAATATCAACAATGACTGAACCTGCCGTCATACTTTGGACCATTTCTTCGGATACAAGCTTTGGCGCTCTTGCCCCCGGAATCAGCACCGCTCCAATGACAAGATCTGATTGGCTCACAGCATAACTAATGTTAAAGGGATTTGACATAAGCGTGGTGATTTCTTTTCCAAAAATATCATCCAGCTGGCGCAGACGATCCGGATTCACATCGAGCATGGTAACATCGGCTCCAAGTCCGACGGCAATTTTGGCAGCGTTCGTTCCGGCTACACCGCCTCCAATAATGGCCACTTTCCCGCGCTTCACTCCTGGAACTCCTGACAATAAAATACCCATTCCGCCTTTTGGCTTTTCTAAAAATTGGGCTCCAATTTGCGAGGCCATTCTTCCTGCCACTTCACTCATCGGTGTTAATAGAGGCAGTGATCGGTTTGGAAGCTGAACGGTTTCATATGCTATTCCAACTACCTTCCGGTCAATCAGTGCACGTGTAAGATCTGATTCAGCAGCAAGATGCAGATAGGTGAATAAAATTAAGCCCTCACGAAAATGCTGGTATTCAGAGGGAAGGGGCTCCTTCACCTTCATAACCATGTCCATCGCCCATGCTTCTTCTGGTGAAGCTACAATTCTTGCACCTGCTTCAATATACTGATGATCAGGAAAACCAGATCCTTCCCCTGCGTTTTGCTCAATATAAACCTCATGACCCGCCTGAATAAGGGGGATGACGCCAGCAGGGGTCATTGCCACACGGTTCTCATTATTTTTAATTTCTTTAGGTATGCCGATTTTCATCGTTTTTCCTCCTGTATCATTTCCAATTCATTCCGGTACTGTTTTAGTATTTCCTTAATTTATCATATGGAAACTTATATAAATTGGAAATGTATTCTAGGAAATGTGTGTTTTTCTTAAATAGATTTCTCAATCTTTTAAAAAAAGCCCAGCTAAGTAGAGGTAAACATTATGGTCTTCGGTTCAATACATTTACAGCTCCGGTAGCCTCAATGACGGCTCCTGTTATCATATCTGAATTTTCACTGCATAAAAACGCAATCAGTCTTCCAATATCTTCTCCCGTACCGGATCTGCCAATCGGCGTCTCCGGATCTCGTATCTCTCTTGCCTGAGAAATAGTCGCTTCTTTCATCTCTCCTGTGATATTTCCAGGACAGATCATATTTGCTGTAATGCCGTATTCTGCTTCTTCAATGGCAATGGTTTTTGTTAGAGAAGCAAGCCCGGTTTTTGCTGCGCTGAAGGCTGAACGATGGAGCCAGCCGGATGATGAATCAGCTCCTTGAAATCCGTAGGTGATAATGCGCCCGTATTGCTGTTTTCGCATAATGGGAATCACTTTTTTCAGTAGATGAAAGACAGCAGTCAAATTGCCGTCTATCATTTCATGCCATTCCTCATCCAGATAATCAGCCAGTTTTTTTCTTTCAAATATGTAAGGGCCGGCATTATTTATTAAACAGTCGATGCGGCCAAACTTTTTGAATGCCTCATCAACTAAATAAAGCAGGTCTTCCTTTTTTGTTACGTCCCCTTTAATAAAGAGCATGCGGTCTTCAAGATGTGCATATTGTTTCTTTAGCTGCGCAGCGGCAGATTCATCACTGCGGTAATTAATTGTGACTGAGTAGCCTTTATTCAGGAACAGCTCCGTCACTTTTCTTCCTAAACCTTTTGAACCAGCTGTTATGATGGCATGTCTCAACGTTAAAATCCTCCTCGGTGCACCGGGATATATTAAACTTTTTATCTTTTTCATTGTAGTGAAATGAAAAGGATCTTACAATAACGAAAAGCGGAACCGCCCGTTTAGCTCCGGCAGACAGATAAGAATTCGCCCGAAAAGTCCGGGTTTGACTTTTTGGGGGAATTTGTTCTGGCCGAGGAGCTGGGCGGTGGAGCTGGACATTACGAAAAGCGGAACTGCCCGTTTATCGTTTTCTGGCTCAATTCACGGAATTCCTGCACAATATGCGATAAGATCTTTTATGGAATAAAAGGAGCGCGCTTTTTCTCTTCACCGGTGTGAATCATTACATCACTGTATTGTTCTGCCTTCAAACAATAGGAGGTACCATGATGATTGCTGCTTTCAGGCTGAACCTGATTCGCTCCCTTGCTATGCTGCTAGGTACAGGCATGACGGCAATTGCCGCTGCAGGCTTCGATGCTGTAAAGAAAATCACAAGATCTTTTCTGCCTTTTTTGCTTGCTGGATAAGGATTTATTCTCTACTTGTATTTTACTACAAGGTCTGCAGCGCCTTCAGCATTTGATATGCCCGCAGAAACAAATTTTGCATTTTTGACAATGGCTCTTTATGCAAGCCTTGTTTTTGTTCAGTATATTTAAGGTATCAGTGCTTCAGCTGATATGGGGAGATACGTAAAATCTCCTAAGCATGGCTTTTTTCGGCTTATACACCGGCAATTTTTTGGGAATTTTCCTGTCAGCATGCTTTGGTGCTTATAGTGCCCTTTATTATAACCAGCTGAATCCATTCATATCAGCAAGCTCTTTAACCGATCCCATCCCAATCGTGATGGTTATTTTACGTTGTTCACTTATATCCATGTTTTCCATTAAATTGAACAATGCTAATACAGGCGCCTTCAGCCTGCTGAATATATTCCCATCACTTGGAAGGCTGAAAAGTGCAGCTTTGTTCGGGATTGGTGCCGTATGCTTGAGCACATTACCTGCATTTGTCACTGAAGCTTCTTATTTCATTTCTTTGATGGGATCCATGATTATTCCATTATCTGCTGTTATCGTCGCAGAATTAGTTAAAAATTATTTAAAAACAGCACAGGTTTCCTCTTGCATGTTCTACTGGATCCTAATACAAACAAAAAAAGTCATCATGATTGATGACTTTTTCTTGTTTTTATACAGTTTCACTATTCTGTTTCTTCTTCTCTTGGCTGAAGATTTTCCTGAAGGAAATTTTGCTCGTATTGCTGCTCAACTACCCCGCTTGAATAAGCGTCTGTAATCAGCTGTGACGTTTCATTTTCACCTTCATAATCAAAATAGGCAGATTGATTTTTCGGATCTTTTTCTTTTCCCATCGATATCAGCTCCTCGTATTCAGATAGTGTGTCTATACTATCGTTTGTGAAAATGGACCTGTTTACGATGGTAAAAACTTCAAATTTCACAGTAATGCATTTTCAGCTTTAGCTATCGCTTCATTAACCTTTGAAAAACCGGTACCGCCATCACTGATTCTTTTTGCAACAGCAGTATATGGATCGATTGTTTCGAATATATCTGAAGAAAATAAAGAAGATGCATCCTGATATTCTTCGAGTGAAAGATCTTTTAAATAAATGCCTTTTTCAATGCAAGTATAAACAAGTTTCCCAACTACTTCGTGTGCTTCTCTGAAAGGCATGCCTTTTTTCGCAAGATAATCAGCAAGCTCCGTCGCATTTGAAAAGTCTTCTGTTGTAGCTTTCTTCATTTTCTCTTTTTTCACTTTCAGCGTTCCGATCATGCCAATAAATATTTGCAGACTTCCTTCTACTGTGCGGACTGTATCAAACATTCCCTCTTTATCCTCCTGCATATCCTTGTTATATGCGAGCGGCAATCCTTTCAAAGTCGTCAGCAAAGCAAACAAATGGCCATAAACCCGTCCCGTTTTACCTCGGATTAATTCAGCCATGTCCGGGTTTTTCTTCTGCGGCATCATTGAGCTTCCCGTTGCGTAAGTATCATCAAGCTCTACAAACTGAAATTCCTGGCTGCACCATAAAATCAGTTCTTCGCATAAGCGAGATAAGTGCATCATCATCAGGGAACTGTTGCTTAGAAATTCAATGATAAAATCGCGGTCGCTTACTCCGTCAAGGCTGTTTTCATAAATCCCTTCGAACTCAAGCAGTTCAGCAGTTAAGTAACGATCAATCGGAAACGTTGTCCCTGCAAGCGCCCCGCAGCCGAGAGGCGAAATATTTATTCGCTTTAAGGATTCATCAAAGCGCTGTTTATCCCGCTCAAGCATCCAGAAATAGGCTAAGAGGTGATGAGCAAACGAGATCGGCTGTGCACGCTGAAGATGAGTATATCCCGGTAAAATCGTTTCTACATTTTCTTTTGCCTTTTCTAAAAGCGTTTGCTGAAATTCATTAATCAGCTGAGTAATTTCCTTTACATGATTTTTCAAATAAAGGTGCATGTCGGTAGCAACTTGATCGTTTCGGCTTCTGCCGGTATGCAGTTTCCCTCCGACAGGGCCGATTTCATCAATGAGCAGCTTTTCAATATTTAAATGTATGTCTTCATAATCAACAGAAAACTGGAGTTCTCCGTTTTCTGCCTTTTCTTTTAAGAGTAGAAGTCCTGTCTTTATTTGCTCTGCTTCAGCAGGTTCGATGATCCCGCATTGTCCGAGCATATGAACGTGCGCAAGACTTCCCTGAAGATCTTCTAGAACGAGTTCTTTATCGAATGAAATGGAAGCTCCAAATTCATCCACCCATTTTTCAGGTGTTTTTTGAAAGCGGCCACCCCACAGTTTTTTCATACGTTCACCTTCTTTTTTCCCTGTACCATGCTGCTGACTTTGGTAGGAAGTCCATAAAGAGAGATGAAACCGACTGCTGCCTGATGGTCAAACGAATCATCAGTTGTATATGTTGCAAGCTTTTCATCATAAAGAGAGTATGCAGATTTTCTTCCTTCAACAATGGCATGACCTTTAAAGAGTTTTACCCGAACCGTTCCTGTTACATATGTTTGTGTCTCTTTCAGGAAACCAAGCAGGGCATCCTTGAGCGGCGAAAACCATAAACCGTTATAAATGAGCTCTGTAAGCTTCATTTCAATAACAGGTTTAAAGTGTGCCACTTCTTTTACAAGAGTCAGATCTTCTAATTCTTTATGAGCTTTAAGCAGTGTAATTGCAGCCGGACATTCATATACTTCACGCGATTTAATCCCAACAAGGCGGTTTTCTACATGATCAATTCTTCCGACTCCATGCTTTCCTGCAAGTGCATTTAAATGAAGAATTAACTCTGACAGTGGATAAGAAGCACCATTTAATGAAACCGGCACACCCTGTTCAAATTCGATTTCCACCATGTCAGGTGTATCAGGTGTATTCTCAATCGAATTTGTCAGGTCATATGCTTCTTCGGGAGGAGCTGCCCATGGATCTTCAAGAACTCCGCACTCATTGCTTCTGCCCCATAAGTTCTGATCAATTGAAAACGGACTTCCTAGATTAATTGGAATCGGAATATTATTTTCCTGTGCATATTGAATTTCTTCCTCACGCGACCAGCTCCACTCGCGGACTGGAGCAAGCACTTCAAGGTCAGGGTTCAAAGCTTTAATAGATACTTCAAACCGAACCTGATCATTGCCTTTTCCTGTACAGCCGTGCGCAACTGCGATGGCATTCTCCTGCTCAGCAACCTCTACAAGCTTTTTAGCTATCAACGGACGTGACAGGGCAGATATAAGCGGGTATTTGCCTTCATATAAAGCATGTGATTGAAGAGCAACCAATGCAAATTCATCAGCAAATTCTGTTTTAGCATCAATTACGTATGATTTAGAAGCTCCGACCTGCAGAGCTTTGCTTTGAATAAATGCAAGGTCTTTTCCTTCACCGACATCCAAACAGCATGCAATCACTTCATACCCTTGATCCTGAAGCCACTTGATTGCTACTGATGTATCTAAACCGCCTGAATAAGCCAATACTACTTTTTTATTTATATTCAACTTAATTTCCCCTCTCGGATGTATAAATATTAATTTTGATTTATATATATTCATTTGATAAATACTACTTTAACAAGTTATTCATAGTTTTTCAATAGGTTTCTCAAAACTTTTTATGAAATAATCGTGAATTTTATGCACGTGTCATGTAGAATAAAGGAAAGCTTACGCACGGGGGAATGACAATGAAACATTTTCGTTTTAGCGAGCGGCTTGGAATCTATTATCCAAACCTCGAAATGGAGTGGGAAAAGATTCACCCCCTTGAACAGGAAGCAATCCTGATGCAATGGGAAAAAATACGGGGAAGCATACCGGACCAAATCGCAAAAATAGAAGAACAGATTAACGCGAAACAGGATGAATTGAACAATGAAGAGGATTTTTCAAAATCCTGCAGGCTTAACGCCGAAATATCCGAGCACGCATCTATTATCAATGATTTATGGCTGTGGTTCAGACTTCATCAGCATGTATCAGAACGTGTGCATTATTAAAGTATAGAAATAAGATAATATGCATAAAAAAACATCACCTGAGACGGTGATGTTTTTTTATGATTATTTCAGATCTTTATTAACTTCTCTTACAACATGTCCCAATTCCGGTATGATCAGCTTTTCCATTGCCAGTTTAACAGCACCCGCAGAACCTGGCATAGAGAAGATAACTGTATCATCTGAAACGCCGCTTATAGCTCTGCTCAGGATGGCTGATGATCCAATGTCCTCCTGGTAGCTCAGCATTCTGAACAGCTCTCCAAAGCCTGGAATCTCTTTTTCAAGCAAGCTCTGAACTGCTTCAATTGTTACGTCTCTTTTTGCAATTCCAGTGCCTCCATTTAGGAGGATCACGTCAACCTCACTCGATTTGCACCCGCTGTTAACAGCGCTTTTAATTAACGTTTCTTCATCAGGAATGATTTCATATTGAACAACCTCATGACCTGCTTTTTTAATAAGCGCCGAGATTAGCTGACCGCTTTTATCCGTATCTGCCGTTCTAGTATCGCTGACCGTTATAATTTTGCAATATACCTTTGAAGGTGCCTGCAATTTATGTTCAATTGAACTCATAATCGGCCTCCTTTTTTTCAAGCAGCAGCCTGTAGCGGTAATATTGATGGGCAAAATCTGTAATTTGCCTTGTCAGCTGGTAATTTATTCCAGCCCCAATAGCCATACCTATCAATGGAATACCGCCAATCATCTTTTTTCGCAGCATGGATATAGCTGATACTTTTAAAAGCTGTTTAAGTAAATGATCAATGCTCGCCTGATTGGCAAGCTTGTCTTCTCCCTCATAAAAAAACGGATTTTCCTCTTTGTTATTCAGGTCATCTGTCAGATCAACCCATTGCTTATAGCGCAGATGCTTGGGAAGAAGTGCAGCATGATAAACTTTTAAAGATGTCATCATTTCAAAAGGAGAATTCACTTCATAGCCGTAGCTTAGAGCTGTCATTTGTACTGCACGCAGGTTTAACAGCATTTGAGCTGGAAGATCAATTCCCATTAATAGGAATCCCCCTGTCCCTGCTAAACCGCCTTGAACGAATGAATATAGACGATGCTTGGACAATTGTAAATCTGATATGTAATGCAGCTGATCTACACTGAGTTTTTTTAAATCATAAATGTGATGAATGTCTTCATCAAATGTTTTTGCTGTCATGAGCAGCTGCTGTCTTGCATCATGCTGCACATGTGAGTTTTGAATGAAAGAATGCAAATGAAAGAGGATATCGTCAAGCTTATCGAAGAATTTCCGTTTGATCGGCTCTGGAATGCCGTTAAGCTTTCGGTTTAGCCACTTGTCATACGTGCGGCCAAAATCTGAGCGAAGATCCTCCCTCAAGCGCTGTTCCCACACTTGTATTTCTGCAAGCAACTGACTTTCCCGATTTGATAGCGTCATTTTCCTTCCTCCCGTTTCCAGACATCTCCATTATTTATTTAATTATATCATATTGGATCATTTAGTTTCATTGATGATCACATGCTGCTTTTCAGCTCGAATCAATTTAATAAAAGACCTGCGGCAACATATAATATGGCTGCAGCTGCACAGCCGACTGCGGTAAAAGTCAATTTATAGCGGGCATACTCTACAACAGGCATCTCGAGGATTGATGCTGTAGTAATGGTAGTATCTCCGAGCGGTGAGGTCATGGCGCCAAATGCCCCGCTTGCAAATACCGCGCCCACTGTAAGCGGTATGGAAGCACCTGAAGCGACCGCAAGTGTCATCCCAAGCGGCATAAATAATCCCCACGTCCCCCAGGAAGATCCGATAAAATAACCGACAGCAGAGCCAAGCAAAAAGATAATGGCCGGCACTAAGGAAGCAGGCAGAACGTTCCCAAGCGTCAAACTGATGAAATCAGAAAAGCCAATATCCTCGGCTGAAAGGGAAAGGGCCCATACTAAAATAAGAAGGATAATTGCTTGCATCATCTGATTGCCGCCGTCATAAAAATGATAGAGTGTTTCTTTCAGCGGGACTCGGCGTATGCTGTAAAACAAAAAGGTAATCACCAATGTCAAGAAGACAGCAAGCAGCATAACGAAGGTTGCATCCGCTTTTGCAAAAGATTGAAAAACTGTATTTCCGCCCTTTTCAGTGCCATCCTGCCAAAGCAGAAACATTGATAGTCCAAGAAGAAAAAATAAAGGGACTATTAAATGCCAGGGTTGAGCTTTTACTTCTTCCAGCTCTTGCTTAAGCCCTATTCCATGATAGGGGTGCTCTTCTGCCGCTGCCTTTTGTTTTTTTGCCCTGCTCTGTTTTTTAGATTTTCTGAACGTGCTGATCAGTCCAAGAAAAAGCATGACAATTGCAAAGAAATTAAAAGGTATGCTTGAGAGGTAAATTTGATAGGGATAGAGGTCCAGGTGATTTCTTTCAATTCCGCTCTCTACCAATGAAAGCATAAAACCAGTAAATGCAGTGCCTGCGGGCAATAAAACAATTGTAGAAGCAGTTGAAACATCCATTGTAAAACCAACTTTTTGTTTTGACAGTTCGGTTTTTTCCATAAGTGACTTAATGACTGGCCCGATCATCATAATCCGAAACATCGGCATCATGAAGGTAAAGGGCAAAGACAGCCAAATAATGCTTAACAGCCCCCGTTCTGACTTTACTTTCTTTCCGACCCACTCTGAGAACCCTTTAATTCCTCCGGAAATTTTCATCATTCCGACTAACCCGCCAAATAAATACAAAAAAACAATAATTTTCATATTTGTATCATCCGCCAGCGTTTCGAGAACATAATTCAGTACTTGCTGCAGACCTCCTAAAAGTTCTGCCTTTACAATAAAAGAACCTGCAAGCAGACCAAGTACGAGTCCGGGCAAAATTTCTTTCAGCCATATAGATAGTGCAATAACAATTAAAAACGGAACAAGTGAGAGCCAGGCGTATTCCAAACAGATTGCTCCTTCCTTTCATGCATTTTTTTATTAGTGTGCCAAAAACATGGCATTTCCACTAATGCATTTAGTTTGCATATAAGGAAGAATTCAAAAAAGACAGCCATCAATGATGACTGCCTTTCTATCATTCCATTTTATTTAGCAATGCGTTCAACATCACGCGCAATCATAACTTCCTCATTTGTTGGAATAATGATGACTTTTACTGGTGAATGAGGATAGCTTACGAACGCCTCTTCGCCGCGAACCTGATTAAGTGCAGGATCCCAGTATACACCCATGAATTCTAATCCGCGAAGTACACGTTCGCGAATATCGATGCTGTTTTCCCCGATTCCAGCAGTGAAGATGATAGCATCTACACCTGACATGCGCGCTGCATAGGAACCGATATATTTGTGGATTCTGCTTGCAAATACTTCTAATGAAGTTCTTGCACGATCATTTCCCCCTTCTGCAGCTTTTGTAATGTCGCGCAGGTCGGATGATAATCCTGAAATTCCAAGCAGACCGCTTTTTTTGTTTAAAATGTCCAATACTTCAATAGCAGAATGACCTGTTTTCTCCATAATGAATGGAATTAAAGCAGGATCGATATTCCCTGAACGAGTTCCCATCGCTACACCAGCAAGCGGGGTAAAGCCCATTGATGTATCAATGGATTTTCCGCCTTCAATCGCAGCAATACTTGCACCGTTCCCTAAATGACAGGAAATAAGACGAAGCTGTTCAATCGGACGGCCTAATAATTCAGCTGCTCTTTCTGAAACGTACTTATGAGATGTTCCGTGGAAACCGTATTTACGAATGCCGAATTTCTCATAATACTCGTATGGAAGGCTGTATAAGAAAGATTGTTCCGGCATTGTCTGATGAAAAGCTGTATCAAAAACAGCTACAGCAGGCACGTTTGGAAGAACCTCTTTAAATGCTTTGATACCGACAACGTTAGCCGGATTATGAAGAGGAGCAAGTTCTGATAGCTCTTCAATTTCTTTCAATGTTTCAGGAGTAATAAGTACGGAATCATCGAATTTTTCTCCGCCGTGAACAACACGGTGGCCAATTCCTTCAATTTCATCCAACGAACCGATTATTCCAAGCTCTGTTAATTTAGAAAGCAGGATTTTAACAGCAACAGCATGATCTGGAATATCTGTTGTCTCTGTTATTTTTTCCCCGTTTACTGAAATCGTAAATACGGCTTGATCTAAACCGATTCGTTCTACAAGACCAGCCGTTAAAACGTCCTCAGCCGGCATTTCGAATAATTGGAACTTCAAAGAAGAGCTCCCTGCATTAATTGCAATTACTTTTGCCATTATGTTTACCGCTCCTTTTTATATAAAGCACTTTGCATATTTAATAAGAAATTGTTCTCTTCCTTATTCTTTACAAATGAACCAGAATATTATCTGACTTTCTCATTTAAACATTGCATGTCAGACATTTCAAGTACATTTCCAGCTTGCAATCGTTTGCAGGATATATTCATTTTATTCAGATATTTCAAAGGAAAATGAACCTTTCAGGTCATTTAAAATTAATACAAAGGCAGAGTTTTAAAATGTGTCCAATCATTCTTTTTTTACATCTGAGACAAGTGCTCATCTAAGCAAAAAAACGGGGAGACATCTGCTGTCTTCCCGTTTTTTCCCAAGCTGATTGAAGCAGTAAATTTAATTTTTCATCCTAAACTCACTTTTTATTTTCTGCAAACCAGCTGTCCAGCTGTTTCATAATGGACTGCATGCCTGCTTTATCTGAAAACTTCGGAAGTTCGGCAAGCATTGCGTGTTTAGGAGCAGTGACGCCTTCTCCCTTTTTCTGAAGGATAAAAATGCTTTTAGCATGCTGTTTATCTTTGAACAAAGACTCTGGCAACTGAAGAAGGCCTTGTACTATGACATGCTCTTTTAAGTATTCCTTTAGCTTTGGTGCTTCTTTTGATTCAAATAAATGATTTGGCACGATAAAGAAAAGATATCCTCCTGCTTTTGTGTACTTAATGCTTTGCTCAATAAAGAGATGGTGGGAATAAGAGTGGCCGCTGTCAGCCTTGAGTTCAAATTTATCTGCACCAACATCATTCGGATAATAGCCGATCGGCAAATCACAAATGACATAATCAACAGGATCAACATAGAGTGGTTCCAGAGAATCCTGATTGTAAAACTGAACGGAGTGCTCTCCAAGATTTGCATTTAAAAAAGCAAGCTTTATAAGAAGGTCATCTACTTCTACGCCAAAATTTTCTGTTTGCTCTTGTTTCAAGTGATTTAGAACAGTTGTTAATAAATTCCCAGTCCCCACAGCTGGATCGAGGAGGGAGATTTCCTTTTGATCTGAAGCAAATTTATTAACTAGATATCCGGTGAACAAGCCAACCGTATCAGGAGTCATTTGGTGATTGGCATGAGCGCCTTCTTTCAGCCCTTTTAAGATAACGAGCTGGAACGCTTTGCGGATTTCTTCTTTTTCATATGAACGGATATTTAATTGCTCATATTTCTTTGCAAGGTTCTTTTTGGCGATTTCGCTCATTTCCTCC